>NZ_JACYUZ010000002.1:0-631174 GCF_014842035.1 Rhizobium sp. CFBP 8752
GCAGCCCGGTAGCTCGTCAGGCTCATAACCTGAAGGCCGCAGGTTCAAATCCTGCCCCCGCAACCACTGAAACTTGTAACAGCATCCATTGCTGCTCACGCTCGGCCAGCAAGGCTGACGGCCGAAATGACAATTCATGGTCGCCTCGCCGCCATTCTGGCCACCCAGGAAGCCGGGCATGAAGTCCCCCGTGAACTGCGGAACCAACAATATTTGGAGTCCGAACAGCTGGGCCATCCACGCCATGGCGAACGCAACGTCCTCTATATACCGCTTCATTGCGATCACTGCGAGGCTTGCCGGGCCGGCGATACGCAGATGTGCCTCTAGGTCTCCAGTCTGATCGGCTGGAACCGGCCGGGCGGTTATGCCGAATATGTGCCGGTGCCGGAAAACTGCCTGCTCCCCGTGCCCGATGATATCGAAGACGACCTCCCGCCGCTGCTGCTCGATACGATCGGCACGTCCGCCCACGCAGTGCTGTTCGCCATGCCGCTCGTCCCGCCGGAAGAAAACGCGCCTATCCTGGTCATGGGGCAGCGCCGGTCGGCCTCGCGGTCGTCCTTGCGATGTTCCTGAATGCGATAAGCACGGGACCAACCATGGCGCTGGTGTTGATCTTCCTGTTCCTGATCGTGGTTGGCATGTTCATGGATGCCATCGCCGCGATGTTCATCCTGATACCTGTGCTTCTACCCCCGGCGGTTTCGATTGGTGTCGATCCCATCCATTTCTTGATCGTCATGGTCGTTACGCTGACGTTGGGTCAGGTCACGCCGCCGGTGGGTGTATGTCTCTTCGCCGTGGCGCAGGTTGCGAAGATGTCGATCGAAGACGTCATTAAGGGCTCGCTCGCGCCGATGTCGATCCTTGTGGGCGCTATCCTTGCGCTCGTGCTCTTCCCGCAGCTGACCTTGACGCCGATCCGGCTTCTGGGTCTCTACTGAGCGAACGGAAAGCTCAGGCCGTCATGGCACCGAGCGGGTGCGCCAATTGCCACGTTTCCCGCTCGGCCCGCAGCCAGTCGAGAAACAGTCGCACCTTCTTCTGGCGCAGATGATCGCGGGGGCAGACGATCCATTGCGTCACGATCCGGACCACCGGGGGTGAGGCGACCGGGCAGACAAGCCGTCCGCTTTTCAATTCCTCTCCCATCATCAGCGTGCTTTCGAGCGCGATCCCCATGCCGCGCACGGCAGCATCGATCGCCATATGGCTGCGATCGAAGAGCACCCTGCGCCAGCGTTCTTGCGGCGTGATCCCGGCCAACGGAAACCAGGTCGTCCACTGCGCCTGCGATTTGGCTGAATGGATGAGGCGCCGCTTCAGCAGATCGTCCGGCGCCTGGCTGCCAGCTTCCGCATAGTCGGGAGAGCAGACGGGATAGAACTGTTCTTCGGCGATCCCCTCGACAAAGAGACCCGGCCAGCGGCCGTCCCCATGGCGCAGCTCGAGATCGACCAGTTCCTGGTTGAAGTCGGTCGGTTCATTCGTGCCGTCCAAACGAATTTCCATATCGGGATGACGGTCGAGAAAATCACCCAGCCGCGGCAGCAGCCATTTGTTGGAAAGCGTCGGCGTGGCACGGATGGTCAGGGTCTCAACCGAGCGAAAGCCGCGGATCGTGCCAGTGGCCTCCTCAATATGCTCGATCTGGTCCGCGATCATAGAGAAATAGCGTTCGCCGGCCTCCGTCAGCGCAATGCCGCGGCCTGCCTTCGCGAGAAGACTGAAACCTAGCTGAACTTCAAGGACCTGGATCTGCTGGCTGACGGCGGATGACGTAACACTCAGTTCTGCAGCGGCGTGCGAAATACTGCCAGTGCGTGCCGCCGTGTGGAAGACCAGAATTGCCTTGATTGGAAGCTGCATACTCGTCCACTGCGGTTTGGCCCGGAACCAGATCTTTACCTGGACGAAACGAAACGATCACGTCAATATCCGAACCAGCGTGAACATTTCGTGGTGTCACTAAATGAGACGGACTATGAGCTCAACGGGTTGCAGTTGCCACTGAGTGGCCTGCCAACCTATCTCACACCCTTTCCTCGAAGAATAAGACAGACCATTGACGTTTTCGTGGCTGTAAGTCGCTGCTTCAGCCTCGGCCCTAGTCCTCAAGACTCAGGGATTGACTGATGGCCGATTTCTGCGTGGCAGGTTCATGCGGCTGACAGTCTGATCCCGATCCCCTCACGCGAATGAATTGCGCTATTCGCCTTCTTTTCCCCGCTGCCCGATAACCGTCACCATCAGACGGAGCGGAGGCGATGAAACGTTCTTACGGCCAATCGCTGCGATCGAGACGGGAGCAGAGCAAGCATTTCCTCGGAGGAGACGATTTTCATCCAAAAAGCGGTTGAACTAATGGTCGGCGGTTCGTATCCCATCAAGGCGGGGGAGTGACATGGTCCACACAGGCACTACGGCGGGCGGGACTTAGAACTCTGCCCTGGCGGCTTCCGCAAGGATCATCTTGTCCGGGTCAGATCAGAAACTGCCCCGTTGGGGCGAGCGTTCTCGGTTTCCAGCTCTTTCAGAAGCTTCACCGGATCGCCCTTCAAGCACCGTATTCTGCCCGCCAGTGCTAATATGTAACTTCCGTCACGCCTATCGACCGGATCGCCTCCGCATCGATTTACCCCTCGCATTCATGCGGTGGAGAAGCGGCCGCCGGCAGTCAGCTGGCAATGAGGGGGCGCTTTCTCAAACCGTCGCACCGGCGCCGTGATCGGGCGCCGGCCAGTTGCCTTGCGGTCTACCTTGCCAGGCCGAGCGAGCCCGGGTTCATCAGGCCCCTTGGATCGACCGCTTTCTTGATATCTTGCGCCAGTGACCAGGTCTCGGGCGTCAGGATGGTTTCGAACGGATAATCCCTTGCAACCTGCCAGCTCGTGCCGCCAAGCCCCGCATACAGTTCCTGGCAGCCGCGCCTGAGTTCGACCACAGCATTACGCGCTTCGGGGTTGGCCGGGCGGTCAAGCCATGGCTTGACGACGTCGGCACCAACGCTTGCCGCATGCAGCGGCGTGATCTCGTCGGTCCAATAAAAGGCGGGCTCGATAAAGAACTCGTTGCCGACGGTCATGCTCATCACGGAATAGAGGATGCCGTGCTTCTGCATGAATTCTGCCTTTTCGGCAAAATAGGCGTCGTTTGCTGCGACAACCTTCTGCGCGTCACTCAACGCGAAAACCGCATGGATCGGTACCCAGCGTTCGCCGTTAAGGCCAAGCATTCCGCGAACCGGCGAGAACGGCTTTGATCGCATCACTCTCGGGACGGTGTTTTCTATCTCCGTGCCATGCCGGTTTCCGATCGCCGTCAAGGTTGCCAACCCCGCCTTTAGCCCTTCAGGGGAACTTGCTTCGGTGACAATATGGAGCGTGAAATTGTGTGCTTTCAGGAAGGCCGTGCCGGCGGCGGCGACGTTTGCAGCGTCCTTGAGCCCCTGAAGCATCGATTTGCCGGCTCTCGCAACATTGCCAAGCGTCTTCAACCCGTCCGAAATGCGGTTGACGCTGGCGGAATGGCTGGCCTTGTTGCGGTCAATTCCGAAACCTTCCGACACCAGCCGCGTCCGAGCCATCTCGACCTGTGCTGCCGCCATCGCACCCATGGTCTTAAAACCGAACGAGAGAAAACCGGTCTCGGCCGGTCGTGGCGCAAGCCGCAGGGTGGCGCTGACCTTGATTCCGAACGCGCCGTTGTCGCCCAGGAACATGCCCGTCAGGTCCGGACCGCCGAAGCGGGTGAACGGCTTGGCGTTCTTGCGCCCGCCGGAACCCGTTGTCACCGTGCGGCCGTCGGCAAGCACCACCGTAACGCCCAGCACGCTGTCTGCAACCGTTCCGTTGAGCGCGGAGCCAAAGAAGGCGCTGTTTTGCGACAAGGCACCGCCAATGGTCGCGTTGACACCTGATAGCGGCCCCCAGTATCCGCTGCGCAGGCCCGTCTCTTCCAGAGCCTTGTTGAGCATGTCCCAGGTGCAGCCTGCCTCTACCGTGACATACAGATCGTCGGCATTGATCTCGACGATGCGGTTGATCTTCCGGGTATCGATGACGACGGAATCGGCGCGGTCCGGCAGATAGCCCTTGGTATAGGACATGCCGCCGCCGCGCGGAACGATGGCGAGGCCATGATCTGTCGCCAGCCGGACGGCCTGCGCAAGCTCCTCGCGGGTATGGGGAAGGACGACGGCGAGCGGCGGAATGCCCGGCTGCCAGAAAACATCGTTCGCGTAATAGTCGCGGGTGGCTGCGTCGGCCAGAACACGGTCGTCGCCGAGGCTGCGTTGCAGAGCATCGACGGCCAGCAAGTCGTCGGCGCGGACATGGGATGTCATGGTCATCTTGTTTTTCCCCCCAATCTTCATGTTGATAACGGAAAGGCTACGGCGCCGCTGGGCGGATCGCTGAGGCGGGTGCGAACACCCCGTCGTCTTCTCCAGAGCGTGTCGGCTGGACTGACGCAGTCAAAGGAAACACTGTTCATTGGTTATGTCAACGAACAACTTGAAGATCATCAGGTAACACGGTAGGCTTATAGAGCTGCGAAACAGTGGTTGCAAGTGCGCCGCGGTGCAGTCATAAGACGAGATCGATCGATACGGGCAGCGAAAGCATGACGGAAAAGACCAACACTACGCAAAACGTTCGCGCGGTAACCCGTGCGCTGGCTATCCTCAACTCTTTCGCCGGCAAGGGTCTGCAATCGCTCGCCGAGGTGACGCAGGGTACGGGCCTCGACAAGGGAACAACCCGAAGGCTGCTGCTGACGCTGATGGAAAGCGGCTTTATCGCGCAAGATCCAACAACTCAGCACTACCGGCTCGGGCGTGCCGTCCGCGATCTTGCCGCAAACGTAGCCGACGATCTCGATCTGCGTGGCATCGCGCTACCGGTGATGGCGGAGCTCGCCGCCGACCTGCACATCACCGCTTTCATTTCGGTTTATAACGAGGGCGATGTCGTCTGCGTCGAGCGCATCCACGACATGAAAGGCATCGAAGTGCACTGGTGGGCAGTTGGAGGCACCTTGCCCTACAATTGCGGCGGTGCGCCGAAACTGCTTCTGGCGTATCAGCCGGCCCAGGAGATCAACCGCGTGCTGAAGCGCGTGCCGGTGGCCATGACGCCAAAGAGCGTCACCGATGTCGAGGAGTTGAGAGACCAGCTCGAAAAAATCCGCAGACGCGGCTGGGAATGCGCCGTCGATGACGTCTCTCTGGGGCTGACGGCGCTGGCGGTGCCGGTGCGAGATCGCAACGGCGAAATCGTCTGCTGCATCAGCATGGCGGGCCTGACGCCGCAGATGATCAGCAGGGGGCGACCAGTGCATTTAGCGCGGCTTCAGTCCGCTGCCGAGCAGATCGAGCGCCGGCTGAAACGCTAGGGTTTTCTCCGGCGCGCATCGCTGTTGCCTGGCCTCCGCAGTCTCCCACTCCAGCCGAAACGGCTCGACCCAGAGGTTCATCTAATGAAATGCGTTTTGTGTATTGACAGCCCATTCATACTAGACCTAACTTGATTGTCAGGAGGAGCAGGCAAATCATCAGACCGTCGGAGGAGCTTCGGTCCTGGGTTTGGCCTGTCACATCACCTAACGTGTCTATCCGGTAACCGGCCGTGTAAACGTCCGGTGAGGCGGATCCGTGTCACCGATCCCGGAAAACGGGTGAGTGCTGATGGAGCTGCGGGGACCGTCTGGTCCGCAGAATAGACGTTGGAAGGTGATGGTGGGTTGCGGACGCAAGCGGCCTTTCATCAGGTTGCCCGTCAGCCCCGGCTTCAAACATATTCTGGTCAACGTGACAAATCCTGGGGAGGAAAAGCAAAATGAGACAGTGGACGACAGGCCCGAAGGCTATCCGGGAGACACTTCTTGCGCTGTCATGCAGCGCTATCGCCCTGGCTCCGGCCAGCGCCATGGCTGCACCCGCAGCGGGTGAATATTCCATCGGTTTCGTCACCGAAAGTACCGGCCCCCTTGCGGCGGCGGGCATTTCCTATCAGCGCGGCGCACAGTTCGCGGTCGAGGAAATTAACGGCAAGAGCTGGGTCGGCGAGGGGGTCAAGCTCAAGCTTTCCGAAAAGGAAAGCGGTTCTGACGCGGCCCGCGCCGTACAGGCGTTGACGCAGTTCTCCGCAGACCGCAACATCCTGGCTGTAACCTGTTGCATCCTTTCGCCAGTCGCGGGTGCCGTGCGCCCGGTGGCGACAAATTCCAAGATCCCGCTGGTCCTTTACGGCGCAACCATGCCGGGCCTGCCGCAACTGCCTTACGTGACCTCGATCGTCGCGCTTCCTGGACCGCAGGAAGTGAAGATGACGAAAATGATGGCCGAAAAGCTGAAGCCGAAGAGCGTCGCCTATTTCGTCAATGCCGATAACGAAGGTTTCCAAGGCCGCTTCAAGTCCGCTCAGAAGGTTATGGAAGAGGCTGGCATTAAGACGGCCGGCGTCGTCAGCATCCTCTCGGCCGATACCGATTTCACCGCGCCTGCGACCCAGGCGATGGGTCTCAAACCAGACATGATCATGGTGTGGACCACACAGACCCCTGCGGCCGGCATCATCGCCGCGCTGCGCAATCGCGGGTTCGAGGGCATGATCACGGCCTCCGACGTCATTTCGCCGGCACCGGTGTTCAAGAAGATCGGTGAACCTCTGGCAGGCGTTCCATTCCCTGTCGCGTTCGCGCCGGAAATCTCCGACACGCCGGAAGCCAAGAGCTTCATTGCCGGTTACCAGGCAAAGTTCAAGGACCTGCCAGATACCTACGCCGCGCAGGGCTACACAGCCGCCTACTACATCGCTCAGGGTCTGAAATCGCTGGAGGGCAAGCCCACCCGTCAGGACCTTGCCGAAGCCCTGGCTAAGATCACTAGCATCGAACCGAACATCTATGGCGGCCTGCCGATGGTCGCCGGGCAGGCGAATATCGAGAAGTCCCTGATCGCGAACTGGTCGAAGGACGGCAAGGTGGTCACCTGGGAGCAGAAGTGACATGCAGCTCTTTATCGAACAGCTGATCAACGGGTGGGCATTGGGTTCGCTCTATGCCCTCTTCGGGATCGGTTTCGGTCTGGTCTTCGCAACGCTCGGCATCCTCAACGCCGCGCACGGGACATATGCAAGCTGGGCCGCCATCATCGGCTACTATGCCGTTGAGCGGTTCGGCGTGCCTTTTCCGATTGCCATCCTTGCCGGCGTTGTCGGCGGGGGTCTGCTGGCAATGGCCGTTGACCAGATCGGCTTCCAGCCGCTGCGTTCACGCAAGGCGGGCATGCTGGGCGCTCTGATCACCAGCATTGCCTTTTGGATCATTCTCGACAGCCTGGCAGGCTTTGCAACGGAACATCAGAGCCTTGCCTTTCCGGCAGCGAGCTATCCCAGCAAGATGTTCGCCATCGGCCCGCTCAGGATCCCGCAGATGCAGGTGATCATCATCGCGTCGCTGCTGATCTGTACGGCAGGCATCTACCTGCTGATTCAGAAGACTAGGCTCGGCGCTGCCATGCGCGCCGTTGGCTGGAACGAAGTGGCGGCCGGGCTCGGTGGCGTCAACGCACGCGTCGTAATCCTTTTGACCGCGTTCCTGGCTGGCGCAACCTCTGGGCTGGCCGGCGTACTCGGCGGCATCGCCACCTCGAACGTGTCGTTCACGCTCGGCGAAGGGCTGATGCTGAAAGGGTTCGCTGCAGTCGTCGTCGGTGGTTATGACGACGTGCGCGGCACCGCCATCGCCGGCATCATGCTGGGGATCATCGAAGTTTTCGTTGCGCAATATATTTCGACCGAATTCCGCGACGGCTTCACCTACATTCTGCTTCTGGTCTTCCTGATCGCCCGCCCGCGCGGCCTGTTCGGCAGCACCAGCTTTATGCGAGCCTGATGATGGAAACAGTTCTTGACCTCTGGGCAGCGTATGGCAGCACCTTCATGTTCGCCATCGTCAACGCCTTCTTCGCACTGAGCACCTATGCGGTTTTGTCGACAGGCGTGCTGAGCTTCACCACGGTCGTTTTTGCGGCCGTGGGCGGATTTCTAGCAGCGCAGATGGTCACCCATCTCGGCATTTCCGTGTACCTGGCGTTTCCCTGCGCTGCCATCGGCGGCGGCATTGCCGCTGCGCTGGTCGCGGCCGCCTTCCTGCGGCTGGAAAGCCACTGGATGGCACTCGCAAGCCTGGCGCTGGTGCTGATCACCCGCGTCACCGCACTCAACGCCCCGGTGCTGACCGGCGGTGTCAACGGCATGGTCGTGCCGCTGACCGTTTCGCCACTCGACCTTTCGATCCTGCTTGCGATCGTCGCGCTGGTGTTCTTCCGCATGCACCGCTCCTGGTACGGTCTTGCATCGCGCGCCGTCCGCGAAGATGCGGCAGTCGCTTCGACCATGGGCATCAGCCCCTACAAGATCCAGTTCATCGCTTTCATCATCAGCGGCGTCGTCGGTGGCATCGGTGGCGCGGCTCTGGCTTTCACGCTGCAGTTCATCTCGCCGGAGACCTATTTCATCGGCATAGCCTTCACCATGATCGCCTCGGCCGTGCTCGGCGGATCATTCCACTGGGCCGGGCCGATCATCGGCGCTCTGGTGTTCACGGCCTTGCCGGTCGTTACCCAGGCCTTGGTCCCGGCTATCGAGGATGTCGCCAAGGGTGTGGTGTTGCTGCTCATCATGATCTTTGTTCCGCGCGGACTGATCGATCCGAGAGCGATAGGATTGCGCCGCGCCGCCAAGAAACGGCAGCAGACGGAGGAGGCGGCCAATGCCTGAACTAGCGGCTCCCGCGCCCATTCTTGAACTCAGGAACGTTGCCAAGCGGTTCGGTGGCGTCTCGGCCGTCGATGGTCTTTCGGCGCAGGTACGCCCGGGCAGCGTGCATGGTCTGATCGGTCCGAACGGTGCCGGCAAGACAACGCTGATCAACCTAATCACCGGCCTGTTTCATCCGACGGAAGGTGAGATCCATTTCGAGGGCAAGGCCCTTGAAAACATGGCTCCCCAGCAGATCGCGCATCTCGGCATCAGCCGTACCTACCAGAACGTCCGGCTGTTCAGCGGCATGACGGTTCTCGAACAGGTCATGACGGGCTGTTATCTCTCCCGCGAAGTCAGCATGTGGTCTTCCTTCCTCGGCCTTCCCTCTGCAAGAGCGGCGTGGAAGCGGACCCGCGAGAATGCACTCCAGCTGTTGAAGCGGGTGGCAATGGATCACCGCGCCGACGAGCTTGCCGAGACATTGTCCTATGGAGAACAGCGGCGCATCGAGATCGCCCGCGCGCTCGGCGCCAATCCGCGGCTTCTTCTTCTCGACGAGCCGACTGCCGGCATGAACCATTCCGAGGCCAGTGCCGTTGGGCGGCTGGTCCACGAATTGCGCGACAGTGGCCTGACCATCCTGATGGTCGAACACAATATGGGGCTCGTCACAGAATTCTGCGACACCTGTACCGTAGTCAATTTCGGCCGGTTGCTGGCGGAAGGTGATCCCAAAACGTGCATCGCCAATCCCGATGTACAGGAAGCTTATTTCGGACGGAAAAACGATGCTGAACGTATCCAAGCTCTCCGCTAGTTACGGCGCCATTCAGGCTGTCCGTTCAATCGATCTGGAGGTGAAACCAGGTTCGCTGTCGGTGATTCTCGGCGCAAACGGGGCTGGAAAGTCAACGACGCTGCGCTCTATTGCCGGACTGCACCGTCCGGTCAGCGGCTCGGTGACGCTGGGCGGCCGGGAAATCTCGAAGCTGCCGCTGCACAGCGTCGTGCGCGCCGGTCTCGCCTTCGTGCCTGAGGGCCGCATGGTGGTCGCGCCGCTGACCGTCGAGGAAAACCTCGAACTGAGCCGCTTTTCAGGGCGTACCGACGAGCAGGACCTTATCGACAGGATCTACGATCTGTTTCCACGGCTGAAGGAGCGCCGGCGCCAGCGGGCCGGCCTGATGAGTGGCGGCGAACAACAGATGCTGGCGATCGGCCGGGCGCTCATGACAAAGCCCCTGGTGTTGATCCTCGACGAGCCCTCGATGGGGCTTGCGCCTGCGATCGTCGATCTGGTGTTCCAGGCGATCGTGCAGTTGCACAAACAGGGACAGTCGATCCTGCTGGTAGAGCAGAACGCCGCCATTGCCCTGTCCGTCTGCGACTACGGCTACGTGATGAAACGCGGCAACATCGTCATCCAGGGCACGCCGGGTGAGCTGAAGCAGAACCCTGAAGTGCTTGATGCCTATCTCTCCTAGAGTCGCCTGAATTTCCGGCAAGTGTTACAGGCGCCGGATATACGTTCTGGAAGTGATATGGCAGATCCGTTGCAGCAACCCAATGACCGGCCGGCGATCGTCGATCTGATCTGCATCGGCGGTGGACTTGGGGGGATGGCTGCGGCCATCCGCGCCCATGATCGCGGCCTCAGCGTGATGATCCTCGAAAGCTCGGCCTATGTCGGGGGTGGGGCTGCCTATAGCGGCGGTCTTTGCTGGCTGCCGGGCATGATAGGTCAGGACAGCGCCGAGGCAGGCAATGACTATCTGACCCATGTCGAAGGCGAGAAGACGGGTTCCGATCCGCAGAAACGGCTGGCCATGATCGGCTCGATGGTCGAGGCAGCGCAGTACTTTCGCCAAGCCGGCATCAATCTCGATGTCGTCGCAGGCAATCCGGACGTGTTCTATCCGGCTGCAAAGGGCTCGGTAGGGTCGGGGCGGATGTTCGAGAGCGCGGTTTCCGCGTCGGCGCTCGGGGAATGGCGGGAGCGGCTGATGCCGAGCCCGCATTACCGAATCGGCCTCAGGCACCGCGAGTTGTACGACGACGCGCTCGGCCTGGATGAGAAGGAGCAGCTTTTTGCCCGGCGGCGCGTGGAGGACCTGCTGACGATGGGGACCGGGCTCTCCGGCTCCTTCGTTGCCGCCGCATTGATTGAGCGCGGCATACCCTGCCTCACTGGTCACCGCGTCAACCGGCTGATCGTTCGGGCCGGCAAGGTTGCCGGCGTCGAAGCGACCACGGTGGATGGAATGAGCCGGACATTTCTGGCGCGGCGCGGCGTGATCTTTGCGACCGGCGGTTACAGCTGGGCGAAAGACGTTGCCGATATAGAGGGGTTGCCGGATTTCGTTGATGCGGGTCCGCCGTCGAATGCAGGCGACCACCTGTCCATGGCGACGCTTCTGGGTGCGGCCGTCGTGCGTGGCTGCGGGCCGCAGTTTTCCATGGGCGGCGTCATCGACCGACGTGAAGTCCATCCGGGAAGCGAGCAGGTGGTTTGCCGGCAGCTGTTTGACGTGATGGGCCTGCCGCATACGCTGGTCATCAACCGGGATGGGAAAAGGTTCGGCGACGAAAGCTATTACGTCGGCATCAACGAGGCGCTGCGCGAATGGGATCCGATCGGCAAGCGCTGGGTCAATTTCCCGTGCTTTCTTATTTTCGACGAGCAGTACCGGCAGACCTATCCGCTGGCGGGGCTGTCGCCCTCAGGTGATTATCCCGACACCGTTGTGCAGGCGGAAAGCCTCGAGGCGCTGGCGCAAAAGCTCGGGATCGACGGTGCAGCACTTGTCGAGACGGCATACCGGTTCAGCGAAGCGGCAGAACGGGGCGAAGATCCTGACTTCGGCCGCGGCACGCTTGCCTTCGTGCGCCGACGCTACGGCGACTTGCGACATCAGCCGAACGCCAATCTGGGATCGGTGCAAAAGCCGCCCTTCTACGGACTGCAGCTGCGGCTGCTTGGTACCGGCATGTGCACGTTCGGGCTGAAGACGGATGCATGTGGTCGTGTCCAGCGCATGGACGACACGGCGATTGCCGGCCTTTTTGCAATCGGCAACGCTGCGGCGAGCAGCGAATTCCGGGCCTATGTAACCGGCTATGCCAACAGCCGCAATATCGGCATGGCCTACGCTGCCGCCAACGCCGTCTAGCGTCTCTCCCGACTTGGCGGCGAAATCTGAAAGCCGGACGGCAAGGCTCGATGCAGCCATCCGTCAGCGGTTGAAGAACTCTTCGTAGACCGCGTAAGTCTCTGCCGCGAGCGCGGCATCCGGATCCGGCCACCACACCGTGGTCGGCGTCAGCCGCGTCTCGACACCCGGCACGGCAAACTTTTCGGCCTCCTCCACGCCGTTGACCAGCATGTCGTTGGGGCCGGCGCAGATCAGCGCCGGACGTTTCAGCAAGGGCAGGCGGCTGGCCGTGTCGTATTTGAACGCCGAGCGATATGCCTGGTCGTAAGTCGAGCCGCTCTCCAGAATGCCGATCGCGTAAAGATGCAGCTGTTCCGCCGATGGCACGCCCAGCTGGCGCGCGACGCTGCGATCGACCTTGTACCAGGGCCAGTACATGAACATGTCGCGCCGCCAGTTCCAGATGAGCGGAATGTGCATGCCCCATTTGTCCGCCCGGATCGGCGGGAAGTAGTTGTCGAGGAGATCGCTCTGGAAATCCGGAGAGATGAAGACCGGTCCTTCGAGCACGGCGCGCCGCACCAGTTGCGGATAAAGGATGGCAAGCTCCAGGCCGACCAGCGAGCCAGTATGTGAGCCCCAGATGTCGATGGTCTCAAAGCCAAGTGCCTGGATCACTGCGGCCGCATCCTCGGCAAGCATGG
This sequence comes from Rhizobium sp. CFBP 8752, assembly GCF_014842035.1. Lineage (NCBI taxonomy): Bacteria > Pseudomonadati > Pseudomonadota > Alphaproteobacteria > Hyphomicrobiales > Rhizobiaceae > Rhizobium > Rhizobium sp. CFBP 8752. Next base: position 12,628 of record NZ_JACYUZ010000002.1, read on the forward strand.
CGACCGTCACGTCACGGTCGAGCCGGTCGGAAAGGCCGTTGCCGAAATAATCGATGGAGAAGGCCTGCCTGCCCTTCGACAGCGTGCGAACCACCGGCGAGAATTGCTCCGACGAGCCGCCGCCGGTCGGCAGCAGCAGAAGCGGAGGCCCAAGGCCGCCTGCGCGGCGAAGGTGTACGCGGCCACGATGGGTCTCGACATAGTCGTACCAGATCACGTCACCCGGCAGCGCGACCGTCTTCGGAAGCGGCATGTCGGACGGCTCCAGTGAAAGACCGCCAAGCGCGCCCTGCAAGCCGTCGAGGGCTGCGACATGGACGACCTCAGCGGAAGCATCGAGACCGGCCATTCCGTCGATCAGCATCTCCCAGACGCCGGCAAACTTCCGTGGAGCAACCGCCGAGGCGACAAAGCCCGCATCAAGCTCGGCGACACCCGGCAGCGGTTCGCCATCGGTTGCAGGCTGGCTCGGGTCCGATGGAACCAGAAGGTGGCTGTCGCGCAGATGATGCCAGAGAGCGGTCAGATGGGTACCGTCCTGACGCGGCTCGAGCGACGGCGGAAGGAGGCGCCTGTCGGCCCAGGCTTGGGCGCGGCTTGCGCCGATAGCGACGGTGCGGACAGGTCTGCGCACAAGCTTCTGCTGCAGGATCGGCAGTACCGCGGTTGCCAATTCGAAGGCGGCAAGGGCAAAAGATCGATACCCGAGCGCGGAAAGCCCCGCCGCGAGCGATGTCGCCACGCCGTCGAGGCTGTCTGCCGCCAACGTCGCCGAACCGCCGATTCCCGGTAATTCGAAGACCGTAACCCGGTATCCGCCAAGCGACCGGTGCAGCCGTTCGGCAAGCGGCTCGGCGCTGAGTGTCGGTCCGGCAAGCGCGACGAGATCGGGCCCCTTTCCGATCTGCCACAGCCGCAACTGGCCCGTCTCAAGGCTGAGATAATGCGGCTTTACCCCTGTGGTGTTCGTCATCCCGTTTTCCTTCCCAGTCTTCGACATGCCGGTCTTCAGATTGTCCGTTCTTGCAATACTGGCGCCTGAAACGAATACGGCGCCCAGCGGGGGCGCCGTAGAGCCGGACAAGCGTCTGCTCAGGCAGCGCGCCAGGTATTGGTCGGCTGGTTGCTGAGATATCTTAGCTGTTGGTCCTCGACCTCCTTGAAGCCGATGAAATCGAGGAAGGGCTCGTGCGCTTCGACTGGCCGCGGCAGGTTGCGGGTGGTCTTGTCCTTGACCAGCTGGGCAAGGTTTTCCTGCAGCGCCTTTGCAGCTGTCATCAGCGGGACAAGCGCGAAGGTCGCCATGCCGGCGACACTTTCGATTTCGGCCGGCGAAAGCTCCTTCTCAAGCCAGCCGAGGATCTGCAGAGAGAGGGGCACGCCCGCGGCCTGACGCATGGCACGCAGACCCTCGATCGACTTGAAGCATTTGCTGATCGGCTGGATTATATCGGCGCCGGCCGCGACATAGGCCTTGGCGCGGGTCATCGCCTCTTCCTGGGACGCCGCATCGGTCCGGGCGATGATCACCATGTCCGGATTGGTGCGCGCCTCGACAGAGGCCTTGATCTTGCCGACCGCTTCGTCGATCGGGATGATCTCTACACCGCCGACGCAGATCGGGCAGCGCTTCGGCGAGACCTGGTCTTCGATGATCACGGCCGCTACGCCGGCCGCCTGAAATTCCCGGGTGGTCCGGATGGCGTTGATCGCGTTGCCATAGGCGGTGTCGATATCGGCGATAACGGGAGACTTGACCGCATTGACGACGTTGCGGACAACGGCAAGGTTCTCCGACATCGTATAGAGTTCCGCGTCCGGCATGCCGAGGAAGGAGGCCGAGACCCCGAACCCGCTGGTCATCACCGCCTCGAAACCTGCCTGCTCGATATAGCGGGCCGACATGGCATCATAGGCACCGGCGACCCAGACGGTTTTCTGGTTGAGCAGGCGGTCACGAAAATCGCGTTTGCTGAGTGTCATTGGGACAATCCTTTCACATCGGGGCGACGGGGCGTTTCAGGTAGGGGACGAGACCGCCCGCATCAAGCATCTCGTGGTCTGCAAAAGACAGAGGTTCGATTGGCAGCGAGCGGTTTTTGGTGAAGTTTCGGACTTCGTTGGCCTGCCAGTCCACTTCGATCTCGTCCCAGCGATCGACGAGGCCGAGAATTCCGGGACAACTTGCCTGGGGGAAGCCCATGCTGATCTCGCCGCGCCAGTAGCCGGGCGAGAAGGATTCGGCGAGGACGCCGGTAATACCGAGATGGCGCATTGCGCGCATCGGCGGATAGTGGGGATGCCCGTAACCGAAATTCTCATTGCCGACGAGAATATCGCCGGGTCTGACATGGGTACGGAAGTCCGGATCATAAGACTGCATGGCCGCCTTGGCCAGTTCGTCGACATCGGTGATCTTAATATTTTTGACGCCGACGATCTGGTCGACGTCAAAATTGATCTCCGTGAAAATATAGGCAACGCGGCCGCGCAGGTTTTTCAGTGTCATGAGCGTCACTCACAGATATTTGCGGGGGTCGGCGATGGCCCCCTCGATCGCCGACGCGGCGACCGTGGCAGCATTGCAGAGGTAGATTTCCGAATCCGGGCTCCCCATGCGGCCGCGCACGTTGAGTGTCCCGGTAGACACCGCACGCTGGTTCGCCGTCATCGTGCCGATACGCCCGAAACAGTAGTCGCAGCTTGGCGACGACAGAAAGGCGCCGGCCTCGGCAAGGATGGACAACAGCCCTTCGCGCCCGGCCGCTGCCATGATTTCCTGGCTGGTCGGCACGACATTGAGCTGAAAACCCTGCTTCACCTGTCGCCCTTGCAGGATTTTTGCCGCGATGCGCAGATCCTCCAGGCGTCCCGACGCGCACGAGCCGAGATAGCCGGTCTGTATTTCAATGCCGAGGAATTCCGAAAGGTTGCGTGAATTGGCGGGTGTCGGCGGAATGACGACCAAGGGCTCGAGATTGTCGAGATCGATGTCGTAGACGCGCGAATATTCCGCATCCGGGTCACTATAGACCGGCTCGAGCTTCTTCTTGGCCCGGGAGAGCGCATATTCCAGGCGTTCGGCGTCGGGATTGACGATCGCCGTGACGGCGCCGGTGAACATGGCAAGGCCGGTGATCGTCTGCAGGCCTTCGGTCGAAAGTTGCGACAATGCCGGACCACCAAGTTCCAGCACCTGGAACCGACAGGAGGACGGCCCCATCTCACGCACGAGATGATGGAAGACGTCTCGGGCCATCACGCCTTTGCCAAGTGTTCCGCGCAGGTTGACCCGCACCGTATGTGGCACCTTGATGGAGATGCGTTCGCGCACGAAAGCTTCGAGCAGATTGCGGCGTATGCCTATGGCGAGTGTGCCGAACGTGCCGAGCTGGCTGATATGGCCATCGAAGTGAACGACGAATGCGCCCGGTACAGCATAGCCGACTTCGGCCGCCACCTGGTGGCCGATGCCGCGACGTTCATAGAGTGCCACGTTGTTTTCCGCGCACCATTTGCGCGTGCCGATATGCAGTTCCTCTTCCTTGGGAGAGGTTGCCGGTACCATATGGTCGATGAAAATCGCATAGCGATCCGGCTCGGCGACACGGTCGATGCCAAAGTCTTCCTTCATCTGCTTGAAGTAGACATCCGTATATCCGGGAAAATCGTAGGCAATGACATAGTCAGGCTTGGCCATGACCTCGTTGCCTGCCTTCACATGGTCCTTACCCGATACCCGGGCAAGGATTTTCTCAGCGATCGTGTATCCCACGTCACATCTCCTCAATTGATCAAGTTTGCGTCGGCGACGTCAGGCGCCATCGGTCCCGCAGGCTGGTGTCAGCCGGTTCGCGCAGATCGGATGGCGGGTGGGGTCGCAATTGCAGCGGGCTCGAAGCGAAAGCCGTCTTTGTCGCGGAGCACGTAGCCCCCGTGCGGCGGACCGAAATGCATCGGCAGCAGCAGGGCGTTGTTGTCGCAACAGTATTCGAGCAGTTTGCGGCGGGTCTGCCTTGCTGCCTCCTGGTTCTCGCAGAAACAGGAATTGAGTTCGGGCGCGTAGATCTGGATCGGCTGGTGGATGCAGTCGGCCGAGATCACGAAGGCTCCCTCCGGTGCCTCGTATTTCAGGATCAGCTGCGTTTCGGTATGGCCAGGCGCCGCTTCCACCCGAAGTCCGGGCAGGATCTCGTGGCCGTCGCTGACCAGTTCCATCATCCCCGCATCGGCGACCGGTGTGATGCTGTCAGCGATGACCTGGATGTTTTCCGGAAAGATTTCCGGCCCTTTGCCGGAGGTCCAGTGCTCGTACTCCTCGCGCCCGAAAATGTAGCGCGCATTGGGAAATGTCGGCACCCATGCATCGCCTTGCATGCGCGTATTCCAGCCGACGTGATCGACGTGCAGATGCGTGCAGAAGACGATATCGACGTCTTCGAGCGCGACGCCCACCTTGGCAAGGTTTTCGACAAACGGCAGGTCAAGCATGTGGAACCGCTGGAACAGCGGCAATGCCCTTGTCTTGCCATTGCCAGAACAGGTATCGACCAGAATGATCTTCCCGTCGATCCGCAGCAGCCACGAATGGATGCTCGACATTACCCTGTCGTCCTGCGCGTCATAAAAATTCGTCTGCGCCAGCAAAGGGTAGTGTTCGAAGAGAGACGGGTGGAAACCCGGCAGCAGCCATGACGGCTTAAAGCCCTTTTCCAGCACTTCCTCGATGCGTGTTATCGACGCCTTTCCGATAGTGAACGTAGTCACATCGCTCCTCCCAGCCTCGTTTTCCTCCCAAGGCATACTAAGCGATAACACTCCATCTGTGCTTTGCCAAGCAGCAAAATGCATGTCAGCAGATAACACGGTTTAGTTTAGGTCGACGTGCCTCATGCCATCGTCGGGCTTGCCTTTGTGTTGCTAAGCGAAATGATGGTTTGACTGTTGACACGATTTTCTGACCGTGCATTGATGGGCGAACATCAACGAAAACAGTTCCTGTCTGGGAGGAGGGGTCTATGTTTCGTGTCATCGCTAGTGGATTGCAGGCATGCTGATGCGGTATGCCGAACGGACTGCCTCACCGTCCTGCCGGGATCCGCGCATACCTTCGCCCGATGAATGCGTGTTGCGCTACATGCTGGAAAAGCGTGCCGCCGAGCAGCCGGATGACGTCTATGTCGTGTTCGGCACGGGCGAGGAATGGACCTATGCCGAAACGCTGCGGCAGACCCGTCAGGCCGCTGCCGGGCTGGAGTACCTGAATGTCTGCCAGGGTGACAAGGTTCTGTTGGCGCTGCCCAACGGACCGGATGCCCTGCGCTATTGGTTCGGCGCCAACTACATCGGGGCTGCTGCCGTAATCTCGACAGCGTGCTGGAACTTCGTGCTGCCTTCGCACCCGGCATGGTCACTGCACTGGCTCGGATCGAGGGAAGACCGGTCGGCATCCTTGCCAACAACTCGATGCATCTGGCCGGCGCAATCGATGCTGTCTGCGCCGACAAGGCGGCGCGTTTCATGCAACTTTGCGACGCGTTCGGGCTGCCGATCGTTTCGCTCTGCGACACGCCGGGTTTCATGGTCGGGCCGGAAGCGGAAAAGGCCGGCGTGGTGCGGCATGTCTCCCGGATGTTCGTCGTTGCCGGTGGGCTTTCAGTGCCGGTGCTGACCGTCGTTTTGCCAAAAGCCTATGGACTGGGTGCTATGGCAATGGCCGCCGGTTCGACGCATGTACGGCTTGCAACGATCGCATGGCCATCGGCGGAGTTCGGCGGCATGGGCCTCGAAGGCGCCGTCCGACTGGCCTATCGCACGGAACTGGAGGCTGTAGAAGATCCGGCCGAGCGCAAGGCGTTGTTCGACGAAAAGGTGCAGACCCTCTACCAGCACGGCAAGGCCTCAATGTCGCGACCTATCTCGAAGTCGACGACGTAGTCGATCCGGCTGAGACACGTCACTGGATCGCCCGCAGCCTGGAGACGGTGCCGGAGAGGCGCGAAGTCGGGCGCCGCCGGTTTATCGACACTTGGTGAGCGAAGGATTTCACTGTGCCTTGCGTGCGCAGGCTTGATCCAGCATCAAGTTTATGTCAATCTACGACATGCATTTCATGATATGAAATGATCTGCCGAGAAGCCCGCCGCAATGCGGGCTAAGGAGAGAGGAGGCTCCCTTGGTGTTCACTTGGAAACAACGTTTTGCCAAGCGTCGCGAGCTGTTGTTCGGTTCGCGCGTGGTGCCCTGTTACAGCGATCGGCCGCAGTCGATCAACGCGATGCTCAAGGCGGCGGTCGATCGGGCGCCTCAGTCGGAAGCGATCGTCGATGACGATCGCCGGGTGTCCTACGCCGAGCTCGATCGTCTGGTTCAAAAGGCCGCGTCCGGTCTCGCCGCCCGCGGCGTCGCGGAGGGCGACCGGGTCGCTATTCTGCTTGTCAACCGGGTGCAGTTCATCATCTCGCTCTTGGCGATCAGCAGGATCGGCGCCGTTTCGGTACCGGTCGGCACAAGGGAAGCTGCGCCGAACATCGCCTTCATTCTCAGCAATTGCCGGGCGAGTGTGCTGATCATGGAGGCGGAGCTTGCCGAGCGGGTTCCAGGAGCGGATCAGGTGCCAAGCCTGAAACTTCTGATCTCCGTCGGCGGCAGCCTTGCCGGTACGACGGATTTCGCCGAGCTTCTGGCCGACGTCCCGGCTTTCGATCCGGTGAACGTTTCCGAGGAAGCGGATGCCGTCATCCTTTATACGTCGGGAACGACCGGTCAGCCAAAGGGCGCCGTGCTCTCGCATGTCAACATCGTGCATTCCTCCATGCATTTCCAGGAATGCTGGGAGTTCGAGGATGGCGAGCGATCGATCCTTGCGGTGCCTGCATCGCATGTCACGGGTCTTGTGGCGATCATTATTGGCATGATCCAGGTGGCCGGCTGCGTGATCATGATGCGCTCCTTCGATGTCGCGGCCTATCTGGCCCTTGCGGCGCGCGAGAAGATGACGACGACGGTGCTCGTGCCGGCGATGTATAATCTCATTCTGCTGCGCGGCGACCTTGACGGGCTTGACCTGTCGGCCTGGCGGATCGGCGGTTTCGGTGGGGCGCCGATGCCGGAAGCAAGCATAGAGGCGATGGCAGAACGGCTGCCGGCGCTCCATCTTCTCAACGCCTACGGATCGACCGAATGTGCGACGATCATCAGCGTCGTGCCGATCGGCCATACGCGGCAATGTCTCGACGGCGTTGGCGTACCGGTTCCCTGTGCGGATGTGCGGGTTCTCGATGACAATGGCCGGGAAATGCCCGCTGGCGAAACGGGCGAGGTTTGGATCCGCGGTCCGATGACGATTAGGGGTTACTGGGAGCGTGACGAGGCGACGCGTGCCTCCTTCGTTGACGGTTACTGGCGCTCCGGCGATATCGGCTCGATCGATGCGGATGGCCTGCTCCGGCTTTTCGACCGCAAGAACGACGTGATCAACCGTGGCGGCTACAAGATCTACAGCGTCGAGGTGGAGAACGTGCTGTCGCGCCATCCCGACGTCGTAGAGGCGGCAGCTGTGTCGCATCCGGATCCGGTCCTCGGCGAAAAGCTGCATGTGTTCGTGCAGCGCAAGCTGTCGGATGTCGATGAGAAGGGTATCCGCGATTACTGCCGCAGCATGCTTGCCGATTACAAGGTGCCGGATTTCGTCACGTTCCTGACAGATGGCCTGCCGCGCAATTCCAACGGCAAGGTCCTAAAGCGCTCGCTGCGGGAAAAGATCAATCTCTAAGCGTCAAGCCTGAGGGGCATCAAGCCCTGCCAGATGGAGGCCAATTGGTGGAATCGAACGATAATTCACGCTTCTCGCTTGCCGGAAAGCGGGCTCTCGTCACCGGCGCGTCAAGCGGCATCGGCCGTCATCTCGCGCTGACGCTTGCATCCGCCGGTGCCGATATCGTCCTTGCCGCTCGCCGGCGCGACCGGCTGGAGGAAGTGCGGCGGGACATCGAAGCGATGGGGAGAAAGGCGCTTAGCATCGAGCTCGACGTCACGGATCGCGCCAGTGTAGAGAGGTGTTTCGAAACGGCGGAAAGCGACCTCGGTCCGATCGAGATCGTCATCAACAATGCCGGGGTCGCCGACACGGCGCCGTTTCTGGAGATGAGTGAAGAGGCTTGGTCGAATGTCGTCGAGACCAATCTGACGGGGGTCTGGCGGGTGGCACAGGTTGCTGCGCGTCGGATGGCCGGGCGCGGCAAGGGCTCGATCATCAATATTTCATCGGCTCTCGCGCTCGCGGTGCAGAGGAACCAGGCGAACTATGCCTCCGCCAAGGCTGGTGTGCTGCAGCTGACGCGCGCCATGGCGCTCGAACTCGGTCGCTCCGGCGTGCGCGTCAATGCCATCGCGCCGGGTTACTTCCAGACCGAAATCAATGCCGATTTCTTCGATAGCCAGCAAGGTCAGGGCTATGTCGAGAAGCTGTTCCCCCGACGTCTCGGGACGCTTGACGAGCTCGATGGCCCGATCCTGCTCCTGGCATCGGATGCCGGTAGTTTCATCACCGGCTCGGTGCTCGCCGTCGAAGGCGGCGCCCTGCTGAAGGGTTTCTAAACGTCTTAATTTCAGGAGATCTCCCGTGGATTTCACGCCCTCTCAGAAGACCACATCCATCGCCGACCGCCTCACGGCCTTCATGGACGAGAATGTCTATCCGGCCGAATCATCGTATCATCACCATGTCGAGACCGCTGTCGACCGCTGGACCATTCCGCCGGTGATGGAAGAGCTCAAGGCGAACGCGAAAGGCCAAGGGCTGTGGAACCTCTGGCTACCGCAATCCGACCACGGCGCCGGCCTCAGCAATCTCGAATATGCACCGCTCAGCGAGATCATGGGCCGCTCGCTGATCGGGCCGGAGGTGTTCAACTGCAACGCTCCCGACACCGGCAATATGGAAGTCTTCGTCCGTTATGCGACGGAGGAACAGAAGAAACGGTGGCTGGAGCCGCTGCTCGACGGCCGGATCCGCTCCGCGTTCTGCATGACCGAACCGGAAGTCGCCTCGTCGGACGCCACCAATGTCCGTTGTTCGATTGACCGCGATGGCGACGAATACGTCATCAACGGCCGCAAGTGGTGGGCGAGCGGCGCGCTCGATCCGCGTTGCGAGATCATGATCGTAATGGGCAAGACCGATCCGTCGGCTGAAAGCCACAAGCAGCAGTCGATGATCCTCGTCCCGACCAGGACAGCCGGCGTTACGCTGGTGCGGCCGATGCAGGTTTTCGGACATGACGACGCGCCGCACGGCCATGCGGAAATCGTGTTCAACAACGTCCGGGTACCGGCAGGCAACATGCTACTCGGCGAGGGGCGCGGCTTCGAGATTGCCCAGGGGCGGCTCGGCCCGGGCCGCATCCACCACTGCATGCGTCTGGTCGGCTGCGCCCAGCGTGCGCTGGAGATGATGTGCAAGAGAGCGCAGCAACGGGTCGCTTTCGGCAAACCCTTGTCGGAGCAGGGGAGCGTGCGCGAGGATATCGCCCGCAGCGCCTGCGAGATCGCCCAGGCCAGGCTTCTGACGCTTGCTGCCGCCGACAAGATGGACCGCGAGGGCAACAAGGCGGCGCGGGATATGATCGCGATGATCAAGATCACCGCGCCGATGATGGCCCAGACCGTGATCGACCGGGCGATCCAGCTTTATGGGGCCATGGGCGTCAGCCAAGACACGTTCCTCGCCGAAGCATGGAAATATGCCCGGACCATCCGTATCGCAGACGGTCCGGATGCCGTCCACCTCATGAGCCTAGGTCGTCAGCTCCTGAAGCAGCATGGAGCGGCAAAGTCATGAGTGGGAAGGCGGGGAGACAGGTATCGGACAGCGAGGGTGGCGCCCTGCTCGATCTCCACCGGCTTGTTCCCTACCTGGAAGAATGCCTTGGGGATTTCCGCGGCCCGGCAACCGCCCGGAAATTCCCCGGTGGTCAGTCCAATCCGACCTTCCTGATCGAGGCCGCTTCCGGCAGATACGTATTGCGCCGCAAGCCGCCCGGCGTACTTTTGCGTTCAGCGCATGCAGTCGAGCGCGAATACCGGGTGATGAAGGCGCTCGGTCAGACGGCCGTGCCTGTGCCTGGGATGGGCCTGCTGTGCGAGGATGAAACGATCGTCGGCACGCCCTTTTTCGTGATGGACTTCCTCGATGGGCGGATTTTCTGGGATCCGGCGCTGCCGGATCTGACGCCCGAAATGCGTGGGGACTATTACGGCGAGATCGCCCGGGTGCTTGGCGAGCTTGCGCGGCTCGACCCGGCGGCGGTGGGGCTTGCAGACTACGGTCGGTCCGGCAATTACGTCGGACGTCAGATCGCCCGCTGGGTCGAACAATACCGCGCCTCGGAGACCGTGACGGTACCCGACATGGAGGAACTGATTCGGCACCTGTCCGGCTGGCAGCCGACAGACGCGAAGGTTGCGCTGGTGCACGGCGATTTCCGACTCGACAATCTGGTCTTTCATCCGATCGAGCCGCGTATCATCGGCATTCTCGATTGGGAGCTTTCGACGCTCGGTACGCCGTTGGTCGATGTCGCCTATTTCTGCACGATGCTGCGCCTGCCGCGGAACGGCTACGTGAAGGGCCTCGGTTTGCTCGATCGCGACGAGATCGGCATCCCTGCGGAAACGGATTTCATCCGGGCATATGTGCAGTCAAGCGGGCTCACGCTACCCGACGACTGGAATATGTGGCTGGCGTTTCACGCCTTCCGTTTCGCTGCGATTACTCAAGGCGTCAAGAAACGCCATCTTGAAGGCAATGCCTCCAGCGCGGACGCCGCCCGGGCGGCAGCGATGATGGTAGTTGCCGCAGCGCTTGGCCGACAATTGGCCGAGGAGCATGTTTCCAACATACCTCATTCCTGAAAAGGCATTTGCAAATGACTTGCCCGCAGAAACAAATCTTCATCGTCAGCGGCACCCGCACGGCCATCGGCGCGTTCGGTGGGGCGCTGAAGAACCATCCCCCGACGGAACTTGCAGCGCTTTGCACCGCCGAGGCCGTCAGGCGCTCCGGCCTCGATCCGGCAGCGATCGGTCATGTCGTTTTCGGGCATGTGATCAACACAGAGGCGAAGGACATGTATCTGGCGCGCGTTGCGGCGCTGAAGGCCGGGTTGCCGATCGAGACCCCGGCGATGAACGTCAACCGTCTCTGTGGCTCCGGCCTGCAAGCGATCGTCAGCGCCGCGCAGGCAGTGGCGCTTGGAGATTGCGACGTGGCGGTGGCGGGTGGCGCCGAAGTGATGAGCCGCGCGCCATATCTCCTGCCATTCGCACGCTGGGGCCAGAAGATGGGCGATGCCCAAACGATCGACGCCCTGACCGGCGCGCTCAGTGATCCGTTCGGCCATGGCCATATGGGCGTCACTGCCGAAAACATTTCCCGACGCCGGCAGATTTCACGCCAGGATCAGGATGAGTTCGCGGCCGAAAGCCATGCGCGCGCCGCCCGGGCGATCGACGAAAAGCGTTTCGCCAGCCAGATCGTCTCCGTCTCGGTGAAGGAAGGCAAGACCGAGCGCGCCTTCGACGTGGACGAGAATGTGCGGCCCGGAACGACTGCTGAAAAGCTCGCAGGATTGAGACCCGTGTTCGAGAAAGACGGCACGGTGACGGCTGGCAATGCCTCGTCGATAAATGACGGGGCGGCGGCACTGGTGCTGGCGAGCGGCGAAGCCGTCGCCCGCTACGGGTTAAAGCCTATGGTGCGGATCATCGGCTGGGCGCATGCGGGCGTCGAGCCTGACGAGATGGGGCTCGGGCCGATCCCCGCGGTACGTAGGCTGCTCGACCGCACCGGACTGACGCTCGACGATTTCGATGTGATCGAATCCAACGAGGCATTCGCGTCTCAGGCGTGTGCGGTGGCGCGTGATTTGGGGCTTTCGGCGGCAAAGACCAATCCCAATGGCGGCGCCATCGCGCTTGGCCATCCGGTCGGTGCCAGTGGCGCGATCATCACTGTCAAGGCGATCTACGAGCTGGTGCGTGTTTCAGCAAGGCGGGCGCTGGTGACGATGTGCATCGGCGGCGGGCAGGGCATCGCGGTTGCGGTGGAGCGCGTCTCGTAATGCGAAACCAAGGAACATCCCCGACTCGAAAGACCCATCCATGAGCTATATCGCCCCCGTCGAAGACATCATGTTCACGCTCAACGAGGTCGCTGGGCTGGATAGAGCCATAACCAAGGGTTTGTATGTCGATATCTCCACCGATCTCGTGGCGCAGGTGCTCGAAGAGGCTGGACGATTCGCCAACGAGAAAATCGCGCCGATAAACCGTCAGGGTGATGAGGTCGGCGTTCGCCTGGAAAGCGATAACGTGGCCATGCCGCCCGGTTGGAAGACCATTTATCAGGCTTGGACGGAGGCAGGCTGGAACGGGCTCTCTTGCGATCCGGATTTCGGCGGCCAGGGCCTGCCGCATCTGGTTCAGGCAGCATGCACGGAGATCTGGAATTCGGCCTCGATGGCCTTTGCTTTGGGTCCGTTGCTGACATCGGGAGCGGTAGAAGCGATTGCAGCGCACGGGTCGTCGACGTTGAAGCAGCAATATCTTGTCAATCTCGTGTCCGGTGCGTGGATGGGGACGATGAACCTAACCGAGGCACATGCGGGCTCCGACCTTTCGACGATCAGGACCCGCGCCGAGCCACAAGGAGATGGAACCTACCGCGTCACCGGACAGAAGATCTTCATTACCTACGGTGAGCATGACCTGACGGACAACATCATCCATCTGGTGCTGGCGCGATTGCCTGGGGCGCCGGTAGGGACGAGAGGCATCTCGCTTTTTCTGGTGCCAAAAATCCTGCCGGACGGAGCACGAAATGATGTGCATTGCGGTGGTCTCGAACACAAGCTCGGTATCCACGCGTCTCCGACCTGCACGATGAATTTTGGCGACAAGGGCGGGGCGACCGGTTGGTTGATAGGCGAGGAGAATTGTGGCCTCGCTTGCATGTTCACGATGATGAACAATGCCCGTCTGGCGATGGGTCTGCAGGGCGTTGGCATTGCGGAGCGCGCCTTTCAGAAGGCTTTGGGTTTTGCGCGCGAGAGGCGGCAGGGACGTGTGGCGGGAAGCATGACGGCTGCGACTATTATCGAGCATCCGGATATCAGGCGGATGCTGCTGGTGATGAAATCCAAGATCCATGCCGCGCGCGGGATCTGCTATCTGACAGCGGCTGCGATCGATGCCGGTCATCTGGCGAGCGATGACGAGGCGAAACGACGGGCGAGCGAGAAGGCGTCGCTGCTGACGCCTGTTGCCAAGGCCTATGGCAGCGATATTGGCTGCGAGGTGGCATCGCTCGGGCTGCAAGTGCATGGCGGGATGGGTTTCATCGAGGAGACAGGCGCAGCGCAGCATATGCGCGATGCGCGTATCGCGCCGATATACGAAGGGACGAATGGCATTCAGGCGATCGATTTGGTGATGCGCAAGCTGTCTCTGTCAGGCGGAGAGGCGGTGGCTGGCATCATCACCGAGATTAGGTTAAATGCCTCGGCCCTCGCGGCGAGCAATAGCACAGATCTTGTCACAATCGGTCTGGGTCTGCAGGATGCCTGCCTGACCTTCGAAGAGACGACGAACTTTCTGCTCCTTGCCGCAGCGAGCAAAGCCACCGACGATGCGTTGTCCGGCGCCACGGCCTATCTCACGATGTTCGGCCATACGCTGGGTTTGTCGACGCTTGGTACTTCCGCCCTTGCGGCACACGCCGAGATCCGGCGCGGCGCCGATCCCGCGAGACATCAGGGCAGGATCGCGCTGGCACGGTTCTTCGCGGACCAGATCGCGGTCGAAGTGGACGGCCTTGGCCGTGCCATCGTCACCGCTTCCGATGCGCAGCAGGGAGCGGAATTCGCGCTCGCCAGCTGATTTGTCCGTCAAGCATCATCCACCTCACTGCCTGAGGTTAACGACAATAACCGATACGTCGATATTGGCGTCTTCCATAGCCAACTCTGGTCGCCTCATGGCAAATAGACCACGGCAGCATCGAGGCGCTGCGAAATCAATCCTTCACTTAGGCTTTCAGGGGTGCCGGCTTCGACGTGCAGCGCGATACTACTCGCATGTTGCTTCATCCACTGGCTCCAGTAAAGGGTTAGCCAGCCATTCAAAGCAACAGCACCTCCGAGCCGAATTACTCCTTCATATCCATTTGGCAGCGAGAGACTACGTCTTGCCTGCTTCCACAGAGTTAAAATTTGCTCTGCCTGCGGTCGAAATTGTTGCCCCGCAAGCGTCAGCTCGACGTCTGTACGACTTCTATTGAACAGTCGGACACCAAGGTTTTCCTCAAGGGAGCGGATACGGACAAGTCTCTGGGAGTGTAGAGACCTGCTGAATACTGTCTGGAGACGATGGCTGGGGAGAAGTGGATGCGCTGTGATCGGCGGCTTCTGAGGGATCAAGACGGTACACCTTGCCGCGTCGTGGGCGTCGTGATCTATTTCACACAGGAACATCTGCGTCTCCGCCGCCGAACGCAACTCCGAAATCGATTCGCTCACTGGGTTGTTTGTTGGTTTTCACGCGGAACTGAGCCGGTTTTTCCACCGAGAAGTGAGCCACCTCTGAGTATGGTTTTCTGGTCAAGGTTTGGTCAAGGGATTGGGTTTTTCTCCCCTCTTGTGTGCTGCGGCAGCCGAGCTGGCTTTGAAGCGGAAGCTGTCGTTCCCGGTTTCCAGGATATGGCAACGATGGGTCAAACGATCGAGCAGGGCGGTTGTCATCTTGGCGTCGCCGAAGACGGTTGCCCATTCGCTGAATCTGAGGTTGGTGGTGATCACCACGCTGGTCCGCTCATAGAGCTTGCTCAACAGGTGGGAGAGCAGCGCCCCGCCGGACGCGCTGAAGGGAAGATATCCCAGTTCGTCCAGGATCAGCAGATCGAGGCGAACCAGCGTCTCGGCGATCTGGCCTGCTTTGCCTTTGGCCTTCGCCTGTTCGAGAGCATTGACCAGTTCGAAGGTCGAGAAGAAGCGGACCTTTCGGCGATGATGCTCGATGGCCTGGATTCCAAGAGCGGTCGCGACATGCGTTTTGCCAGTGCCAGGGCCACCGATAAGTACAACATTCTGCGCCCCATCCATGAACTCGCATCGGTGCAGTTGGCGCACGGTGACCTCGTTGATCTCGCTGGCGGCGAAGTCGAAGCCTGAGATGTCTTTGTACGCAGGAAAGCGGGCAGCCTTCATATGATAGGCGATGGAGCGGACCTCGCGCTCGGCCATCTCGGCCTTCAGCAACTGGGACAGGATGGGCACGGCCGCATCAAAAGCGGGAGCGCCCTGCTCGATAAGGTCGGTGACGGCTTGGACCATGCCATACATCTTCAGGCTCCGCAGCATGATGACGACGGCAGCACTTGCGGGGTCATGACGCATTGCGGCCTCCTGCGATCCGGGCGCGTAGGTCATCATAGCGTTCGACATTTGCTTTGGGTTCACGCAGCAAGATCAGAGCCTGTGGCGTATCGATGTCGGGACCATCGATTGTCTTGCCGTCGATCAGCCGATGTAGCAGGTTCAGCACATGCGTCTTGGTCGCCACCCCCGCATCCAAGGCCAGTTCCACAGCCCTGAAGACGACCTGTTCTTCGTGATGAAGGACAAGGGCAAGGATATCGGCCATCCCTTGCCCGGCAGGTGATGCAAGCATCACCGAAAGGGTCACGATCACCACCGGGGCGGCGGAGCATCTGATCTTGCAACTGTCTGAAGGCCAGCGGCAATTCCAGGAATGGTGCACCATTGCGCAGGTTACCGGGTTTGCGCTGGATGACGGCAAGGTAATGTCGCCAGTCGTAAATCGTTCGCGGCGGCTTGTCGTGGCTGCGCTCAATGATCCGCTCATGCTCGCATAGGACATTGCCCTCGGCCGCATCCACCAGTCTCTCGGGATATATCCGCAGGCTGACGGGCCGGTTCGCAAACGATGCTGGCACGCTGTAACGATTACGCTCAAAGGTGATCAGGCATGTCGGCGAGACGGCTTGCTCTGCTCGACGAAGCCGTCAAACATGGCGGGGAGCGACATCAATGCTGCCCGCGCATCAGCCCAGACATCCGCGATCGTGCCGGACAAGGTTCCATGCGCCGTCTCCCGCCATAGGTCCTGGCAATGCTGTTCCAGCCAGTCATTCAACGCCGCCAAATCGGGAAAGTCCGGCATCTGTTGCCACAAGCGTGGTCGGGCATCCTGGACGTTCTTCTCGACCTGACCTTTCTCCCAACCTGCCGCTGGATTGCAGAACTCGGGCGCAAAGACATAATGGTTCGTCATCGCCAGGAAGCGGATGTTGACCTGCTGCTCCTTGCCCCGGCCTACGCGATCGACCGCGGTCTTCATGTTATCGTAGATGCCGCGGCCAGGTACGCCGCCGAACACACGGAAGCCGTGCCAGTGGACGTCGAACAGCATCTCGTGCGTTTGCAGCAGGTAGGCCCTGACCAGAAACGCGCGACTGTGTGATAGCTTGATATGTGCTACCTGAAGCTTCGTGCGCTCGCCGCCTGCCACGGCATAATCTTCACTCCAATCGAATTGGAATGCTTCGCCCGGGCGAAAGGATAGCGGAACGAATATGCCGCGGCCCGCTTTCTGCTGCTCAGCCCGCCAGTCACGGGCGAATGCGGCGACCCGACCATAGGAGCCGGCAAAGCCGAGAACCACCAGGTCCGCATGAAGCTGCTTCAGCGTTCGGCGCTGCTTGCGCGACCTCCCGGCCTCGGTCTTCAGCCAGCCAGCAAGTTTGTCGGCATAGGGATCAAGCTTGCTCAGTCGTTCCGGTACGGTGAACGTCGGCTCGATCGTACCAGCGCTCGAATACTTCGCGATCGTGTTGCGTGACAGCCCGGTGCGCCGGCTGAACTCCCGGATTGACTGCTTCTCGCGAAGCGCCATCCGACGGATGATGCTTAAAAGTCCCATGTGGATCACGCCGTTGCCCCCGTCGCTCACCGCGTTGGGAGAAGGTTCACATGGCTCAATTCTCAATGGAAATTATGCGCCTAACCGGCTCAGTTCTGCGGGGAAACCAGCAGATGGTCTATGATCTCGACTGGGACGAGGATGCCCGGCTCGAGGAATGGCGCGGCGTGCTACGCCGGGCCGAACACCTTCGGGCGGCGCTGCAGGCAATCATCGCCCTCGACGCCTGGAACGAACTTTCCGTCCTTCAGCATGCGCCCTGGCTTGGCCAGCTATTTACCGCCTCCATCCTGCGCCAGGCCGGCGTTGCCAACGGCGCCCATCTTGCCGCCATCAACTTCGGACTGAAAACAGTTCCCGTTGATCGGCGCCGGCATCCCGATCGACAGACCCGGCTACTCGCCATTACTCACGGGCTTTTAGCGGCCGCCGAGATCGGCATGAAAGAACATGACCGGCTGACGCTGGCGACGTGGACGGCAGAGAGAATTAAGGATCTTTCGGCGGCCGCCCGCGTGGCTTTTGAGGAGGAGCGAATGCCGGAGGCGCGATGAGGGCTTTGGAACGGACATGCTCCGGCATCAGTTCGGCGTGCTGCCGGAGGCGATAGCTGGATCCTTCGATCTGCACGACGACGGCGTGGTGAAGCAGTCTGTCGAGTAGCGCCGTTGCGACAATGGATCGCCGAAGACATCGCCCCATTCAGCAAAGCCGCCGTTTGACGTCAGGATCATAGCTCCTCGCGCGTATCGCGCACTGAAGAGCTGGAAGAACGAATTGCCACTGCCATGGACGACCGGCAGATACCCGATCTCATCGACGATGAGCAGGCTCGGCCTGCAGAAGAAGCGAATGCGTTCTTGCAGCTTGCCTTCCCGTTCTGAACGGGCAAGCGAACCGATCAGATCGGCAAGGGTCGTGAAGTAGACGCTCTTTCCGGCCTTCACGGCTGCGTTGCCGAGCGCCGTGGCGAGATGGCTCTTTCCTGTTCCCGGTGGGCCGAGGAAATGAACCGCTTTGTCACGGTCAACGAAGCCGAGCTGCGCCAGGGTGACGATGCGATCCCGGTCGAGCGAGGGCTGGAAGGTAAAGTCGAAAGCGGCGAGCGTCTTGATCGTTGCAAGCCTGCCCATGCGCAGCGCCGTCTTGATGCGGCTGTTCTCGCGCAGGGTGAGTTCCTCCGGCAGGAGGATATCGATGGCCTCGAGTGCAGATAGCTCACCGTGCTCGAGGCGGCGCACGACATGATCGAGCGCTTCCAGTGCGCGCCGCATCTTTAGGCCGACGAGATCATGACGGATACGATCGATCATGGACGGAATGGCATTGAGGGTTGCGCTCATGGCCGGTTCTCCTGTGCCAGGACCTTGCCGACAGCATCATAGAAAGCAAGCGATCGCTGCAACACGGTGTCGACGGCAGGTTTGACGACATGAGATTCAACCCGCGTCCTAGGCCGGTGTTGCGGCGTCATCGATCGTCGGTGATCGGGGATGAACCCGGCGTTGTTTGCTGCCCTCCAGAACGGGATGAGCTGCTACCAGCATGCCGTTCTCGAAGATGCGGGCCTCGTCAGCGAGAGAGTGGACCTCAACCATTCGGCTTCGCGTGGCATCCGGAACGCTGTAGGCTTTGCCACCAACGCTGACCATGCCCTCCCGCGACACGCGGCGCTCTAGCTTCAGAACGGATCTGAACGGCGCCAGCGGTAACGGTCGCAGGTGCGGCCGCTCCTCGGCGAAGGCTTCATTGACGAAGCGAAGGGTTGTTGCATGCTTCCTCGGATTGGCGACAGCGTCCAGCCAATGCCGAAGCTGGGCGTTCAAGTCGTCGAGATTGCGGAACGAGCGGGCCAGGAAGAAGTCCTCGCGGATGTACCGGAACGGCCGTTCCACCTTGCCCTTCGTTTTCGCGCGCTAAGGTTTTGCATGCGCTTGGGTGGAAGCCGTAATGGCGCGCCAGGTCGAGCCTCGCTCCCGCAGCAGTCGACTGCCGGTAAGGCTCCGATAGGTCTTCACCCGTTCCCGCAGGTGGAAGGCGAACGGATCGATCACCGTCGTTCGTGGCTTCCGTGGACCATAGGCCGGAGCTTCCAAGCCTCGCTCTATGTATTTGCGCACCGTCTTGTCGTCGATGCCCGTTTCTCTGGAAATGGCCGACACTGTCAGCCCCTGCTGATGCAGATCGAGGATCATGATCGTCTCCCTCAGCTTGATCACACCCCCCTTCCGACCATCGAAAGGAGTATCGGCGATGACGGGCCGGCGGCCGCAGCACCTGGGGAAGATTCAAACGGCACTATTGGGCAGTATTGCTCCGGTACTGACAGTTCTCGACCGCGAGGCCATTGTCCATGTTGCCACCACCGAAGGCATCAAGAGCGAAGATGTTCAGGACCTTGTCATCACCGCCGTCGAGAACCGCTTCGGTCGCACCAATCCCTTCCCGAGCCCATTGTGTGGCTGACCGAAAATGGATCCTGCTTTATTGTGGCAGACACTAGATCGCTCCTGCGGGGATATCGGGATGGAGCCTTGCACGACGCCGGTCCGCAGCCCTCAGTCCAACGGAATGGCCGAAGCATTCGTCAAAACATTCCAGCTCGACTACGTCTCGGTCAACTCCACTCCGGACGCCGAAACCGTCATCTCCCAGCTGCCATTGTGGTTCGAGCATTACAACACTCTTCACCCGAAAAAGGCTTTGGGATATCGGTGACCGCGAGTTCCTAAACCGTCAAACAGAAATCTGATCCTGTCCGGTTTTTATGGGGCAAGTCCAGCTGACGCGCAAGGTTCGCTAAAGCTGATGTAAATAGCTTTGTCTCCAGACATAAGTGAGACAAGCGTTTCGTGGGCTCACCCGACACAATATTGAGAGGTTTCCGATGGACATCAGCGTCTCTTCAACGATTGCCGAACGAGTAGAAAAGCTTTCTGCCAGATTCGACGCGATTGAGGAAAAGCTCAGCGCGGTGACCGAAACTCAATCTTTGCATGGCGAAGTTCAACTACAAGTAGCCAAGCTGTTACAGAATATACATACGCACCAGCAGCTTACTTTGGATCGGCTCGGCTCGATCGCCGGATTGGCACCCAACGGCGAAAATCCTGTGTCAAAAAAGGACCTAGACGAGCTCGAAGCCGCAATAAAGCTTGAGGGGCAGAAGCGTGCGGTGGAAAACCACGTACTAAAGCAATCGGCGCACCTCGCTCTTCGCAATTCGATGCCCGTAGAGATGCCTATCCGTTGCGTCTTTCTTGTGCATTCAATCCCTATGTGGGACGCACTGTCAGATATTTATGGAAGGATGCTGGAGGATGAACGGTTCGATCCGATCGTAATCTCGGTGAATTCGAGGCCACTTGGACGCGGCGTCTTCGAAGGCGAGGACAAGGTGAGCGCCGCCTTTGATGCGATGGGCGTAGCCCACCTTCGCTTCAACATGAGCGAATCTTATTCGGCCCTGGACATATTAAAGGCTCTCCGGCCCGCCGCTGTTTTCCGCCAGCAGCAATGGGATGGGAACCTGCCGCCGGCGTTCGCTACGTCGGAGCTGACATTCACCCGCATCTGCGTCGTTCCCTACGGAATGAATATCCTATCACGCTTCGACGGCGAAGATTCGGGCCCGGAAGTCTCGCCACTTGCTTTCGACCAGGTCTACCATCGCGCAGCCTGGAGAATCTTCTGCGAGACCGAAATGACGCAGTCATACTATCGTTCGTTTGCTCATTCCGATCCGTCAAAGTTCCGTCTCAGTGGATACCCAAAGCTTAGCAGCCTGCTGAAGTGCAAAGGGAAAGGGAAGTGGCCCTTGCCCGAGCCGAAAGGGAAGGCCTATCGCGTTGTCTGGGCCCCGCATTACTCGCTTGGAAAGGGGGGGGTCGGCTTCGGTGTATTCAACCTCATCTTCAACAGCATGGTCGACTGGGCCAGGGAGCAAAAGGACATTCAGTTCGTTCTGAAGCCGCATCCGGCTCTTTTCTCTGACGCGCTCGGCGCCGAGCAGACTGCAGCGATCAAAAAAATCTGGAACGCAATGGCTAACTGCGCTATCGAAGAGCAGCTATACGGGGAATTGTTTGACGCATCAGACATCATGGTGACGGACGGAGTCTCCTTCCTGACGGAGTATCATCTGTTCAACAAGCCACTGATCTTCTTTGACTCCGGCCACCACGTACGCTTCAATCCCCTTGGCAAGGTCGCTGAGGCGTGTGCCCATAAGGTCCGAACATTCGCAGAGCTGAGGAAAACCGTTATCGCCTACAAAAACGGGAAATCTTGGGACAAGGAGAAGGAGGTGAGCAAACTGCTGGACATCCTCGTGCCCAATTCTGACGACCCGGCAACAACCATCCTGAATACTATAGCCATGGATATTGTTAATGAGGGTGGCAAGCATAGTGCGTGAAATGGCTTCTCATTCACATTGCCTGGACGATTACAGGCTTCAGGACCTCGAGCACAGCGATGTTGCGGCCGAGAGCAGTCCGTCGGGAACATGCTTCGCTTTCGATCTTGATGGCACGATTACGTCGGAAGAGTTGCTGCCCCTGATCGCTTCAGAGCTGAATCTCGAGGCCGAGATGTCACTCCTGACGCGATTGACGATGGACGGCGTAATACCGTTCGAGGATTCTTTTCGCCTGCGCTTTGCAATCCTACGTGCAGCTGGTCTGGAGCGTGTCCAATCGATCGTATCAGAAGTCCGGTTGGATCCCTATATCGTCGATTTTATTCGCGAGAATCGAAGTAGATCTTTCGTCGTAACAGGCAACCTTGATTTATGGATCGCACCCCTAGCTGACAAGCTTGGATGCGAATTCTTTGCATCCACAGCCGTCATGCAAGCGGGAAAGATCGCTGGCATCCATCAAATCATGCGCAAAAGCGCGCCTGCTTTGAAGCTCAAAGACCAATTTGAGCGCCTGGTAGTGGTCGGTGACGGTTTCAATGATATTCCGATGTTCGATGTTGCCGACGTCGGGGTCGCCTATCAGGGCGTGCATACCGCTCCCGATGCGTTGATCTCAGTATCCAATTATGTTGCTTTGGACGGGAAATCACTATGCCGACTGTTAAGAACGCTGTGATCGCTGCTGCTGGCCTCGGCTCCCGGTTGGGGCACGGCAAGCCCAAGTGCTTGGTCGAGATTGACGGGGTGACCATAATCTCCCACCTCCTCTCGCTGCTCAGCGACGTGGAGGATGTCCGCGTAGTGATCGGGTTTGAAGAGAGAGCGGTCATCTCAGAGATCAAACGCATTCGCCCGGACGTGATCGCAGTTCGCAATCCGGATTTTAGATCAACAACGACTCTACACAGCTATGCCGCCGGTGCTCGGTACATGAAGGGCGACTGCCTATTTATGGACGGCGACATTCTTTTTGAACCCGACAGCTTCAAGAGATTTGCCGCCACCTGCGAGCCCAACAGGCCGCTTCTTGCAATTACGAAGACCAAGACGAAAGATGCGGTGTTCCTTGATCTTGATGGTGACATGGTAACGCGACTGCGCCGGGGCCGGCCATCCGAGTACGAATGGGCAAATGTTGCGTGGTTGCCGATCAGCTTCTTCCAGCACCTAGAGAATACGCCGGTGTTTGAGCATCTGGCGCAATTTATGCCTATCGAGGCTGGAATATTAACCTCTTACGAGATCGATACCGAGACCGATCTTCTTCAAGCTCAGCAAAATCGTCATCTGTTCCGCCTGGGAACCGCCAGCACTGTGGCGCCCTTACACAGTGACGATGCCTTTTGGCGCGTCCAAGACTAAAGCGGTGGTGCAGATGTCCAGAATTTACAGCGAAATAGCCGCAATCGACACAAGTTCGGTGAAGTCTTTCTTTAATCGGCGGGCCAGTGTGGAGAGCAATCCCATCAATGCAGTCATGCTTCAAAAGGAAGGCTCCACTATAGCGATTGAGCGGGATAGATACGAAAGGGAACATCTGGTTCCTTCCGTTGACCCTGGTGGGAAAGTTCTCGAGCTGGGATGCGGTGCGGGTCGCCTTGCGTCGCATTATAACAAAGATGGCAACGTTTACCTTGGACTGGACTTCTCTGAAAACCTGATCGGCATTGCCAATGCCGCTTTCGCGGGACAGGAGAAGGTTCGATTCCAAGTGGCCGAGATCCCCTGGATAATACAGGAAAAATTGCCGATCCAGCCGCCATTCGATCTAGTTATCGTCACTGGACTTTTGATCTACCTGAACGACGAAGCTGTAGCAAAAACGTTCGAGCTGATCAATTCGATTTCAGCGAGAAATGCGAAATTGTATCTTCGCGAGACAATTTCCATCCGCGATGATCGTCTAACTTTGAGAGACTTCTATTCCGAAGAACTTAAGGAGAGCTACAGCGCTGTCTATCGCACCCGTGCTGAAATCGTGGCACATATCGATATGTACCTCACAAAGTTCGGTTTTACATTGACGTCGGAGGGGGTGGCGTTCCCTGCCAGTCTGCAAACTCGGGCGGAGACCAATCAGCACTACTTCAATATCGAGCGATGAGCCCAGTCCGCGACACGCCGCCCCCTTCGCCTTCCACGGTCGTTCATTGAAGGTCTCGTTGATGGCGCAGATTAGAGGCTAGGTCGACACTGTTGACAACGCGGCGGTGCCAACGCCAGGACCGACGACGGGTCACCCAGTGGACGCGGCCAGGAAGACGGGCCTGTCTCATCTAACTCGGTAGTGACTCGATCGTATTTGAAGGGGAGAAAGAGTCGTGGGTTATGAATGGCGCTGTCGTCCGTCCCCTCTGCCGAGCGTGAAGTGTCGGGACGATATTAGCGAAGGCGAATAGGCTTTGCGGGGTGTTGGCGGAACTGGCCGCTTCCAGATAGCCTCTAGCCCGCTCAATGTGGCTGATGAGATGGCAGTTTAATAGTCCTCACCTGGAGGGGAGGGCGCTATCGCCCGCCACCGCCGGCACGGAAACCTCACCGCCAAAGGTAATTGTCGACAACACCATCTTCGGCGAGCTAGTAATGTCCGCGGCAGGTGAACTAAGGACCGCTGACCTCCGCAACAAACAGGCTGGGCAAACAGTTCACTATAACGCAATCTTTCCGGCAAGCCCTTCATAAGGATTGTCAGTTCGCCCGATAGTGGCATGACTCTCTCTATATAAGAGAGGATCGATGCCAACAATTTTACCCACCAAATCAGAAAAATGAAGATGAAGTACTGAACTGCACCGGGTTGCCGGAGGCCATTCCGTTTAAGTTATGCGGCCATGGCTGCTGCGTCCAGCCTGTCGTAATACAGCTCTTCAGCTTCGGCTGGCGGTATGTTTCCAATGGGTTCCAAGAGGCTTCGGTGGTTGAACCAGTCTACCCATTCCAGTGTAGCGAACTCGAACGCTTCGAAGCTCCTCCATGGTCCACGCCGATGGGTTGATTTCAGCCTTGTAGAGACCGTTGATCGTTTCGGCGAGGGCGTTGTCGTAACTGTCGCCGACGCTTCCGACGGAAGGCACGATTCCAGCTTCTGCCAACCGCTCGGAATACCGGATGGATACATATTGGACGCCGCGATCCGAGTGGTGCACGAGGCCGCCACCATGAGCGGGACGCCGATCATGAAGAGCCTGCTCCAGGGCATGGAGGACAAAGCCAGCATATGCCGTCCGGCTCGCACGCCATCCAACGATGCGACGAGCAAAGGCGTTGATGACATCCGCGCAAATGCACAGCATTTGTCACGTGTCCACGTAGACAAAACCCTGCCATGTGGCGACGTAGGTGAAGTTTGTAACCCAGCCTGTTTGGTACTGGGGCTTTGAACTGGCGGTTCACCCGATCAAGCAGGCTTGGAGCCGTCTTGTCTGAGAAAGTCGTCCGGATCGGCTTTCCTCGAATGATGCCTTGCAGGCTCATCGACCTCATAAGCATGGCGATACTGCAGCGGGCGACGTCAAAGCCTTCACGCTTCAATTGCCCCCAGACCTTACGAACGCCATAGACGCGGAAGTTCTGTTCGAAGACACGACGTATCTCGATCTTCAGGCCGATACGCTGCGGCGCGGATCGACAGGCGATCCAAGTCCAGGCGTTTGGCGACATTCTTGTAGTAGGTTGAAGGGGCGATCGGCAGCAGTCTGCAGATCGGCTCGATCCCGAACACACCACGGTGTTCGTCAATAAACGAGATCATCGCTTGAAGGGGCGGTTGAGCTACGCCATGGCGAAATAGGCCGAAGCTTTGCGCAGAATTCGTTGGCCTGACGAAGCTCGCGGTTCTCCCGCTCAGAGCCTTATCTTCTCAGCGACGTCGCTCGGCATTCCTGCTCTTTTACCCCTATCGACCTCGGTCTTCTTGACCCATTCGTGCAGGTTGGCTGGCGAGCAGCCAATCTTGGCAGCAATAGGTGAAACGGCAGCCCAGCGTGATGGCTGTTCGGCCTCGTGGTCCAGCACCATACGTATGGCACAGCTACGGACTTCAGGTGAAAAATTGTTCGTTGTCTTGATCATGATGGCTCTACTTTCTCAGAAGTTGGAGCCTCCCGCAAACCCGGTGCGGTTCACTCTTCATCAGCGCCAGTTGCCAGGTTTGCTCAGCATCGTTTTTCGACCCGCGAGCCCTCCAGCAGCGGCGTCTTTCGTAGAACGGTCTTGAGATTCTTGACTCGAGAATGAAGGAGCGTTGCTCCATTAGGCGTCTATTGCCGAGGAAGCGCTTGAGACTGTCCGCGGGATTGCCCCCAGTATGTCGGCCTTAAAGGGTTTCCGGCTCAGGAGAGTTTTCGGTATCAGGACGTGGATGCCCTTCCTGATGTTGACGACCTGCGTGATGCGGACATCTGCTGCCATGCTGCAAAGGCTGTAGGACTGCACAGGCGTTAGTTCGGTTCTGTCCGTGATCATGTGTATGGCGGCGCGGAGGGCGGCCTGCATCGCCGCTTCCATGTTTTCGTCGAAACCCATGGCGATCAGGTGATCTGGTGTTTCGGCATATGGACCCAGATCCCTTTTGCCCTTGAGGACATCGATCCGGAGCGTTCCGGTCAACCCCGTCTCGACGGCTGTCAGGCAGACTTCGCCGTCACCTTGCGTAGCATGGCCGTCGCCCGCCGAGAACAGTGCGCCTTCTACAGAAACAGGCAGATACAGGACGGAGCCGGCAACCAGTTCCCGGTTGTCCAAATTGCCGCCGAAATATCCCGGAACGATCGAGTTGAGGCAGCCGTCATCTGGCCGCGGCGCCGTCGTCATGATGCCGAAGAAGGGTTTTGCCCGTAGTTCAATACCCCAAGGTGTCATGATTGTTCCGGCCTCGCGATCAATGGTGAGGTGGATAAGTTGATCCTCGACAAAGTCATCCGGAAGAGCGCCTTTTCCCGGCCTGATGACATTGAACCCCCAATCATCGCGAAGCTTCACATCGAGGATCTCGATCCGCAGGGTGTCGCCGGGCGTGGCGCCGCGCACGAAGACTGGGCCGGTCAGGATGTGCGGCCCAGGGGACGGAGAAAGCGTTTCGTGAATGTCTCGCAGTTCTGGCCGGACGAAATGCGCAGGATCAGTGGAGGCCTCTCCGGCTGACCCGCTGACACTGTGAAGGGTCACGATGTCACCCGGCTCGATTTCGAGTACGGGCGCGAGGCTGGCATCGAGGGAGCCCCAGTGCACGCTCTTGGGTGTCGGGAAGATTTCGTGGTGGGCCATGGCGATCAGACCAGTTCAAAACGGATATTCTGGGCACCTTCCCATAGCGTCATGGTGCCAAGCTTTTGAAGGTTCTCGAGCCCTGACGTCAGAGTGATGAAATGATTGCCGGCAAGCTGCCCCATTTTCGAGGAGAAATCGACGCCTCCATAGGCGAGCAGGATTTCCGTTTCGCTGATGCCGCCGGGATAAAGGATGATGTGGCCTGGAGCAGGGTGGCTGGTGTGGTTTTCGTAGGTGACGCCGAAGTCTTCTTCGCCGAGCGGGACCCATACGCCCTCACCGCTCCAGCGGACATGTACGATCTTGCTCTCGTAGGGCAAGCGCTTGAGGAAGGCGGCGCAGGTCTTCGGTGCGTTTCCGGTTTCTAGACGTGCGTCGAAAGTGAACGGTCCAGCTGTAATCTTGAGCTTGGTCATGAGCATATCCTTTTGATTTGCCCCCTCAGGAAAAGAGTAGGCGGGTTAAATTCTGATTTGATTGGAGTCAGCCGTTGGCGGCAAAACTGTCGCTGCGCACGGCCCAGCCGGTCACCCTTGCTTCGACAAGCGAGAAGATGACGTAGAGGGCAACGCCGAGACCCGCGAGAATGAACAGGCCAGCGAAGACCAGAGGCACGTCGAAGCTAGAACTCGCAATCATCATTAGGTTGCCGATACCGCGGTTGGAGGCGACAGTTTCCGCTATCACGGTCCCGACGAAGGCAAGCGTTGCGGCAACCTTCAGCGATGCGAAGAAATAGGGCATCGTCCGTGGCAGTCCGATATTCCAGAGAATTTCGAGTTTCGTCGCCTTCAGGGTGCGCATCACATCCTGCAGTTCCGGTTCTGTGGATGCGAGACCTGTCGCCACGTTGACCACGATCGGGAAGATGCACATCACCATGGCGGTGAGGATCGCGGGCACAGTTCCGGCACCGAACCACAGGACGAGGATCGGCACGACCGCGACCTTCGGGATTGACGAGAAGCCGACGAGCATCGGATAGGCGACGTCATAGGCAAGCCTCGAAGAGCCGATCAGCATTCCCAGGAGAACGCCGATGACGATGCCCAGCCCAAGGCCGACCAGCGTCGTGTATATGGTCTGGAATGCATGCGGCCAGATGGCGGGAAACTGGGTGACGAGGGTCGAGATCGCCTGGCTCGGTCGTGGGAGAACCATGTCGGAGACGCCGAAAACGAGGCAGATCACTTCCCATGAAAGGAAAAATCCGAAAATGCAGCAGGCGGATAAAACGCGACGCTTGGTATCCGGCTTCATGACTGGCTCTCCTTAACTGCTCTTGCCGCGACAATGCGTTCCCGGAGCCGCTGCGTAAGGGACACGAATTCGGGTTCGAACGATACGTCAATCGTGCGCGGCCGGGCGAAGGGGACGAGGCTGTCTTCGATGATACGGCCCGGGCGAGCCTGCATGACGCAGATCCGCGAGGCGAGATAGGCCGCCTCCTTCAGGTCGTGCGTAACAAGCAGAACCGTCGGCTTTTTCTCTATCCAGAGGTTCTGCATGATCTCCCACAATTCCTCGCGGGTGAACTGGTCGAGCGCGCCGAAGGGCTCGTCGAGCAAAAGCAAAGTTGGATCGTGAATGAGCGCGCGGCAGAGGGAGGCGCGTTGCTGCATGCCGCCTGAAAGCTGCCAGGGAAACTTCTCACCAAAGCCTGACAATCCAACCTGCTTCAGCAATGTTTCCGCACGGTCGCGGTACTCGCCCTTCTTGTTCCGGGCGTAGGATTGCTTGAAGGGCGCGACGATCTTGAGTGGCATCATCACGTTGTCGAGGATGTTGAGCCAGGGAAGCAGGGTCGGGTTCTGGAACGCCATGCCGATGCGCACATCGTTTGCGCCGATTTCCCGACCGGTCACGAAGATGTGGCCCTGTGACGGTGCCAGCGTGCCTGCGACGAGCTTGAGGATTGTCGACTTACCGCAGCCGGATGGTCCGACCAACGCGACGAATTCGCCGTTCATGATCCTGAGCGAGGTCTCTGTGAGGGCCACGGTCTGGTTCTTCTCGCTACCAAATGTGACATTCACCCTTTCAAGATCGATAATCGGATTGCGGGCATCGGTAGCGAGAGGTGTCGTCATGTCGTGGCGCTCCTACGTGCAGATGTAACCGCTTCCATCGTCTGATCGCTGTTGCGCACCTCCGCCGGCGGCATCACCTGGATGTCGTGAACCGAGCGGCCCCAGCCCCTGGCATCTTCCTGCAGCTTGCGATCCTTCATCGCGAACTTGCCGCGGACGATCGTGTGGATCGGCAGTGCCGTTGCCTCCATGCCGTGCCAGGGAGAAATCCGGGCCGTCGACTGTGTCAGGGCATCGTCGATCGTCCAGGTAAGGTTCGTGTCGACAATGGCGATATCGGCATCGGACCCGACCATCAGCGCGCCTTTTCTCGGGAACAGTCCCCAGCGTTTGGCCGGGCTTTCGGCACTCCAGCGCACATAGTCCGAAAGGCTTGCACCGCGCCGTGCGATTTCGGTGAGCATCAGCGGCATCTGGGTTTCGACACCCGGAAAACCGCAGTCTACGGTCCAGATGTCCTCGCGGGTCTTTTCTTCGATGGAGTGTGGCGCATGATCGGTGGCGATCATGTCGATCGTGCCATCCACGAGTGCCTGCCAGATCGGATCGTTGTTTTCGGCTTCACGGACGGGAGGGTTCACGCGGATCACGCCGCGCTTCGCCTCGTAGTCGTCGGCAGACAGGAGAAGATACTGGGGGCACGTCTCGCCGGTGATATCCACGCCGCGGTCTTTGGCATCGGCGAGCGGTCGCAGCTCCGCGGTAGACGATATGTGCAGAATGTGGATGCGTGCGCCGGTCCATTCGGCAAGTGTCGCGGCGCGTTCGACTGCCTCAACGGCAACGACTGCCGGACGGGCCGCAAGGTGAGCGAGCGGATCGGTTCGGCCCATCCGGCGAAGGCGCGCTTCACGACGCTCCATGATGGAATTCGTCTCGGCATGCAGCGAGATGCGCTTGCCGGTCGGGGCTACGATTTCGAAGAGTTCCAGCATCGCCCCTGTCGTCGGCGAAGGGATACGCCCGAAGGTGTTTCCCATGTAGCACTTGAAGCCGATGATCCCCCCGTCGATCAGTTCGCCGATGTTGGTGAGGCTTTCCTCGCCGAGAACGGCATATAGGCCATAATCCACATGCGCCTTGGTGCTGGCGATCTCGTGCTTCTCCCTGAGGGACTTGGCATCGGAGATTGCCGGCAGCGTGTTGGGCATATCAAAGACGGTCGTCACGCCCCCGAAGGCCGCAGCCGCCGTACCGCTCGCAAAGTCTTCCTTCTGCGGGTAGCCGGGATCGCGAAAATGGACATGTACGTCAATTGCACCGGGCAGGATATGCAGCCCCGTTGCATCTAGGTAGTCGCTCGCCTGCGGCATGGCTTGCCTCTTGCCGATCGCGAGGATCATTCCGTCCTTGATGGCGACGCTTGCCTGGTATTCGGCGTCGGGTGAAACGATGGTGCCGCCATGGATGACGAGATCTGCGATGACTTCGGAAGTGGTCATAAGTTCAATCCTTCAAAGAGCCGCCCAGCCACCATCGACGGGCAAGTCGACGCCGGTGATCTGGCGCGACACGTCGCTGGCCAGGAAGAGGCAGGCATTGGCGACGTCGTCGTCGACGGTAATTCGCTTGAGAGCATAATCCGCGGCGTGGCGTTCGGCGGCTTCGGTTTCCGAGATCCCGAGTTTCTCGGCCATTGTCCTGCAAACCTTGTCGCGAAAACGCGGACCGTCGACCATGCCGGGCGCGACACAATTGACATTGATGTTGTGCTGTCCGACCTCGAGAGCGAAGCTTTTGGTGATGCCGCGCAGCCCCCATTTGGATGCCGAATAGGCAAGGCGTCCGGCCCGACCCTTCATGCCAAAGGTGCCGCCGACATTGACCACCTTGCCGTAACGCTGGTCGATCATTGCGGGCAGGACGCTGCGGATCGTGTGGAAGCAGCCATTCATGTTGAGAGTGACGATGTCATCGAATTCTTCCGGCGTCGTTTCGACACCCGTCTTGCCCATCGGCCCGGAACCACCGGCCACGTTAACGAGTACGTCGAGGCGGCCGAAGGCTTCGAGCGTCCGGGCCGCAGCTGCATCGCATTGACCCGCATCGGTGAGATCGCATCCGATCACGACGACCGAACTACCGCGGGCCTCCAGTTCCTTGGCAATTGGCTCGATCGCACCCGTGTCGCGTCCGATGAGGGAAAGCTTGCAGCCTTCTTCGGCGAAGGCCCGCGTGATTGCAGCACCCATTCCCTTGGCCGGGCCAGTGATGACCACGACCTTTTCTGTGAGCTTCAGGTCCATGATTTTTCCGTTCGTTTTATCTGTAGAAAGACGGAGACGGCGCTCGATGCGCCGGCCCTTACTTGACCGAGGTCAGGAGCTCGGTCTTGGCCGGTAGGAAGCTGCGATCGAAGACTTCGGCGACTGCCGGCGTGCGCTGAAGCTTGTTCGCCTGGACAAGGATGTCGATCGATTTTGCAAGGCGTGCCTCGTCGATGTCGCCGAGACCGACATTGGCAATCTCGGGATGGTTCATCTCGTCGGCCACCGTCGCGTCGAAGCGCTCTCGTTCGACATCGGTCTTGATCAGGGGCTCCCGTGCCTTGACTGAGGCGACGGCGGCCTCGGGGTCCCTGATTGCATCCTTGATGCTCCTGTTCAGCGCATGCAGGAAGCCTTTCACTGCTTCCGGGTTTTCCTTGATGAAGGGCTTCGAGACGATGATCGCGTTCGAATACAGGTCCAAGCCGTAGTCGCCGTAATTGATGAAGCGGAGGTCCTTGTCCGGATCGGCCCCGATCAGCTTGGCGCTGAAGCGTATGGTGTTGACGTAGCCGAACACGCCATCGACCTGGCCCTTCATCAGCATCTGCTCGCGCAGGTTCGGCTGCATGTTGGTGACTTCGACCTTCGTGCAATCGGTCTTGGAGATAGAGCACAGAGCCGGGAAGAGCTTCAAGGCGCCGTCGTTTGCCGCGCCTCCAAGGGTATGGCCGGGAAAATCGGCCGGAGACTTGATCGGGCTGTCAGCCTTGACGGCGATGGTGAAGGGCGGCTGGTTGTACATCATGAAGACGCCGACCGGGGCATTTTCGGGCTTCTTCGACGCAAGCTCAATCAGCGCGTTGATATCGCCGAAACCCATGTCATAGGCGCCATTCGCGACGAGGGGAACCGCGGCACCCGAGCCATTGCCCTGGTCCATGGTGACGTTGAGCCCTTCTTCCTTGAAGTAGCCCTTGTCCTCGGCAAGAAACAGCAGTCCCTGCGGGCCCTGATATTTCCAGTTCAGAACCAGTTTGATGTCGGTTTCAGCCTGCGCCGCGGCAGCGACGCCAAGCGTTGAGAGTGCGGTCATCGCAGCCAATGCCGCCATGCGGGCACGGGTCTTCATCTGGTGATTAGCCATTGTCTGTTCCCTTGTCTGGTTGGTCGAGGCCGCCGTTTATCGTGGCTCGTTATTCGTGTTGCAATGCGAGAGTACACAGTCCAGTGTGTATCTCAACCGCAATTATCGTGCATTTGCGGTGCTGAAAAAGCCTCACTCGGAGCAGGCTATGCGACACCTCAAATTGCTGCACCAGGTTTCGGAAATCGCAAAGGCCGGTTCGATCCGGCAGGCAGCTGAACGGATGAACATCACCGCCTCGGCCATGAACCGCAAGATACAGGATCTCGAAGTCGAGATAGGAACGCCGATCTTCGAGAGGCGGGCGCGGGGTGTGAAGCTGACGGCCGCTGGCGAGATGTTCGTTCGCTATGCGCGCAGCCAGATTGCGGATGCAGAACGTCTCAGTTCGCAGGTCGAGGACTTGCGCGGGCTGAAACGCGGGCCCGTCAAGATCGCCTGCAGCCAGGCGCTGGCCCTGGATTTCCTGCCGTCCCAGATCGGAGAATTTAGAAAGGATAATCCTCGCCTCGTTTTCGATCTGAAGGTCATGGACCACAACGCTGCGATCAACGCCCTTATCGAATACGATGTCGATCTTGCGATCGTTTACCGTGCAGTCATACGGCCTGCAGTTCGCATACTGAACTCGGTGCCGCAAAGGCTGGTGGCGATCATGCGCGGCGATCATCCTCTTGCCGCAAAGGATGTGATCAGGCTGTCGGACTGCGTGGGCTATCCGCTTGCATTGCCCGATCAGAGCCTCGGCGGAAGGCAGGTTCTCGATGAAGTGATCGCCCGGCGCGACTTCCGTTTCGACATCATGGCGGAATCCAACTCGTTCGAAATGCTGAGAGGGCTCGCTCTTCGTGGAAACATGATCTCGTTCCAGATCGATATCGGCGCACCGCGGGAGGATTTTGGAATGGGCGTCATCGGCCGACCAATCGACGAGCGCGACATTCCGAAGTCGGACCTCGTTTTGTGTCAGCTCCGTGGACGCGTTTTGCCGATCGCCGCAGCAAGTTTTGCGGACCGGCTCATGACGGCAATGAAATAGGCCGGTTGCAGGATCGGGCGCCTCAGCAACAGCCTCGATAGTGTTCGCCGATCAGAGGCTCAAGTGCAGCGAAGGCTTCGCGGATACGTCGCGTCGACCCTATCGCTTCGCGGTACTGCTGACGAAGGGCCTCTTCCGTCGCGTCCAGATCCAGACCAAGGACATGTCCGGTTCTGACAATTGTCCGCCCGCCAGTGATGACCTCGACGATGTGCTGTTGCGTGGCACGGGCAAACAGATAGTGGCGCGGATCAACGTCCATTATCCGGTCCCGGTCGAGCCGGTCGAGATCAAGCAGGACAAGATCCGCGGGCATTCCTATCTCGATGCGTCCGCCAGCGGCAAGACCGATGATTTCGCGACCGGTCACGCAGGCGGCTTCCATTGCATCGGTGGGCGTGATCTCTTCGAACGCAACCCCAGCATTGAGAAGCCGGAAAAGGCGAAGTTCGCGCAGCGCGTCGTCATCCTCGTCGAAGGCACATCCATCAAGACCGAGGCCCACATGCACGCCTGCGGCCTTCATGCGACCGACATGCGCGATGCCTGAGCCCAGATGCAGGTTCGACGATGGATTGACCGCAATCCTTACTCCGTGCCTTGCCATCGTTAGGAGCTCATCCGGTCTGGCCCAGACGCAGTGAGCCACGGTCAGGCGAGGAGAGAGAAGGCCGATCTCTTCAAGGCGCTGGACGATCCCGCCTGGATAGGTGCGGTCCGCCCATTTGCGCTGCTCGCGAGTTTCGAGGAGATGCATATGGACGCGCCGCCCCGTCTCCGCCGACGCGCCAGCGATCGCCTCCAGCAGGCGGTCCGAACACCATTGAACGCCATTAGGGCCGAACTGCACATCGACATGGGCTTGATCTTCAATCTCCGCCGCCACGTCACTCACCCGTTTGACCTGATCTTCGGGCGACATGGTTTCCGTTCGCCAGATGTCATCGATCGCGAACCGGTCCGAAAGTTTTGCAGCGAGCGCAGAATGGTCGCCGTAAACGATCGGATTGCGGTCACGCATGGCGACTGCAAAACCGATCGAAACACCGACGTCGGATGCTGCCCGGGCGTAGTCGTGCACCTCGCTGGTCAGCGCTTCGCGGCCCATGGGCCTGATCAGGTGGACCATGACGCCGACGCAGCCGCCGCGGGCGGATCGGCCGAATGACGCGGCCGCCGCCAGGTAAGGATCAACCGCGGGGATGCCGGCAAGTGACGGGAGCCAGCTTTCAAGCGGCTTCATACCGGACCCGAAGGAGGTCGGCGAAAGGGGCCGCGCGTGATTATGCCCGTCGACCAGCGCGGAGATCGCCAAGATCCTCGGTTCCTCAGCGCTATCTTGTGCGGGGTGAATGGCAACGATACGTCCCGCCTCGATGCTGATCGCGACAGGTCCTGAAGGTTGATAGTCATTGCCGACCAGGGCCTGAGCAACGGTTATTCGACGGTTGGTCATGATCGTTCCGTCATCGGAGAGGGGCAGGCCCCGGGCAAGTCCGGGGCCTCGAGACGCTTATTCAATGGTACGTTCCGGGAGAGGCGGCAGATAGTCAGCTGAGAAGACACGCTCAGGTGCGATATCGCCTTCGAGCCCGTAGGCTGCCTTGATGGTGGCGATCGATCGAAGAAGACGTGCCTCATCTATTCCCCCCAGTCCGACCTTGCCGGTCTCTTCCGACACGATCAGGTTCTTCACGGCAAAGTCGATGCGGCGTTTCTCGAGGGCCTCGTTGATGAGTGGCTCGGTCGACTTGATGATCGCGGCGCCCGCGGCCGGGTCATTGATGACTTCGACCATTGCGCGATTGACCGCTTTGACCAGGCCTCGCACCGCCTGCGGGTGTTCGTCGAGCAGTTTGCGGGAAACCATCAGGCCGTTCGAGTAGATGTCGACGCCGCTGTCGCCGTAGTTGTACCAGTTAAAGTCCTTGTCGGGATCCAGGCCGAGACCAATAATGTTCAGGTAGCTGGTCAAGTTGAAGACGAGGCTCGCATCGACATTGCCGCGGATCAACATCTGTTCCTGGAGATTTGGCGCGACATTGACGATCTCGACAGTAGAGGGATCGATGCCGGCAGCGGAAGTGAGCGCGGGAAAGAGGCGACCCGCAGCCGAACCGGCCGGGCTTCCGACCTTTTTTCCGGCGAGCCCCTTGAGGTCTCCGACCGGGCCATCCTTCTTGACCAGCACAGAGGAAGGCGGCTGATTGTAGATTTGGTAAACCATCACCGGTGCCAGCTCTGGTTTCGACAGTGCATTCTGGATTACGGCGTTCATGTCACCGAAGCCGGCGTCGTAAGCGCCGGACATGATGCGCGTCACGGTCACGGCAGAGCCTTCGCCCTGATCGATTTGAACGTCCAGCCCTTCCTGCGAGAAGTAGCCTTTCTCCTTGGCCATATAGAACCAGGAGTGGATGCCCTGGATCTTCCAGTCGAGCGTCAGCTTGATCGGCAAGTCAGCAGCCTTCGCGTGCGAAGCAAACAGCAATGTAGGTATTATCAGCAAGCGTATCAGTTTTTTCATTGTGTTCCCATTCTCGAAAATCGTCGCTCGAAATAGCGTCGCATAGGCACGGACCTGCCTTAGGAGGCGCCGGACGCGGCAACCCGTCTAGGCACGCAAGCGACCTGTGTTTGGCAGAACCTTGATGGAATGCGCGCTGCTGCGGGCATGTCGGATCGAGTGTTGACAGGTTGAAAGCAGGTCGAGACCGTGATACGGGCTATTGCTGTTTTCGTGTGCGCGCGGTGCCAAAATGGTTTCGCTCCTTGCCCGAGCACACCGCCAGCGATAAGCGGTTCTCGCAATAGGCGCGCCAGCCGAGGCGTGAATTCTCACGGATCAGTTCGGCCTGCAACTATACGACCGTAAAATGGCGCGGGGCCGTGGACACGCAGAGGAGATCGACTGAATCGATGACCGGCGCGAGTTTCTCTTCAGTGCCTGCAGCGCGTATAAGCTTTTAAATGCACCGGCTGCCGAGCGCGCTTTGGCTCCTCCGTAAATGCTTCATGTAACGGGATAGAACTTGTCCTCACGCGCATCGAAGGAATTCTTCACCGCTGCATAGCGTTCTGCGACCCATGCGCCTTCGTAAAGCAGGTAGGCTACCTCGTAGAAATCGGAGAAAGGGCAGGCGGCGGTGGTCGGCATGCACGTCACATCGATATCGTCTTTCACAGCGCCGCTGTTGGCCCTGTCCTGTCCATACTGAAGTACATGTAGGAGCGATCAGATCTTCAAAGGCATAGACGCAGAAACTTACTCATCGCATCGAGGCGATGGGACGCGGCCAGAGTTAACAGCAGATGAGGCCCATCTACTTGCGATCATCGCGCGACTGCGTAGCTCTGCATATGTCGGGGGGCGCCCCAGCGTAAAATAGTCCCCTCGCCGCTCCACGGCGCAGACGCGTCCGAGCGACCAGCTTTCCATGACGTATATTATATGGTCGAGGGCACGTAGGTCGTTGATAACTGCCCCGCTGAAGCGATCTTCGATTTGGAGCCGTCCGAGCTCGTACTCACGCGGATAGAACGATCCCGGCCAGTGACGGCTGTGGAACATCGGCGCGTCGATTGCTCGCTGAAGTCCGTGGCCGTGCAGCACGTGGTGCAAGAAGACGGTAAGCGGCCACTGATCCTACTGGTCGCCTCCTGGCGTACCGATCGCCAGAAGACCTTCGCCGTCGCGGGTAACAAGCGTCGGTGTCAGCGTTGTGCGCGGTCGCGTGCCGGGGCGGAGTGTAGAGGGCAAGCCTTCGTCAAGCCAGAACATCTGGGCGCGGGTGGAGATCGGAAAGCCGAGGCCGGACACGACCGGAGACCTCTGCAACCATCCGCCGCTCGGCGTGGCGGAGACCATGTTGCCGAAACGGTCAACAATATCGAGATGCACTGTATCACCTTCGATTTCCAGACCGGCCGCAAACGGAACATCGCCGCCACCGGGCACCTGCGGGATTTGCTGCCTGACGCAATACGATCTGCGGAGGCCTGTTGCAATTTTGACAACGATCTCACAATACATGACAAAATTCCTCCACATTTATTGATTGCGCGAGATCTGGCTTTTATAGGTGGCCCCCGTGGCAGCGTAATGCTGTCTTCGCGACACCTTCGAATCCGCAACCTCTTGGGTCGCCGCGATATTTTTGTTTTTAGACAAAGGGTCAGGCAATGACGTTCTTGTTCACTCGGCATCCTTTTTGCCGCATGCTCCAACACTCCACTGCCTTTGTCGGTTTGGTGGTTGTTTGCGCGCCGAGTGCGGCAATTGCGCAAGAGGCTCCTGTCAATACGACCCTCGCCCCAATTGTCATTACAGGCGCTGGGCAAACCATCGGCGAAGACAACGATACGATCGTACCGACGCGTGCGATCACTGCCTTGAAGACAGATACGCCGATCGTCGAAACGCCGCGCTCGATTTCGGTGGTGACCCGCGAGGAAATCGAACAGCGCGGCGCAACCGATCTCATCCAGGCAACGCGCTACAGTTCCGGCGTAAACACGGGTGGCTTCGGTTTCGACCCGCGGTTCGATCAGGTCAATATCCGTGGCATCGAGACCACCACGAGCGGCGATTTCCGTGACGGCCTGCGCCAGCCGGTGATGACCTACGGCACGTTCACAACCGAAATCTATACGCTCGATCGAGTAGAAGTGCTCAAAGGTCCGGTATCCGTCATGTATGGAGCGGCAAGCGCGGCGGGCATCGTCAACAAGATTTCCAAATTGCCGCTTGAGGAAGCCCATCACGAGGTCGAGGTGCAATACGGCACGGTTGGTCGCAAGCAAGCCGCCTTCGATTTTGGCGGTCCGGTTGGCGAAAGTGACGATCTGTTCTACCGCGTCGTTGGGCTGGCGCGTGAGGGAGAAACCAATAATGAAATCGCGGACGACCGCTACCTGCTCCAGCCGTCCTTTTCCTGGGCGCCAACCGACAGCACGAAGCTGACGGTTTACGGACTGGCGCAGAAAAGCGAGGGAGAGGCCAGTGCCTGGACCTTCAAAAACGACGGCAAGATCTTCCGCGTAAGCGATCCGGATTACGATTATCAAAAGGTTCGCCAGTACCAGCTTGGCTACCAGTTTGAACATGAGTTCGAAAACGGTCTGACGTTTCGGCAGAACGCACGCGTGAGCGACCTCGACCTCGAAGCGCGCTATGTTGACCGTACGACGATGTTCAGCGCGCCGGCCGCGCCTTGGGGCACCGCCGCGGTGACTGAAGATGTGCGGGCCTACCAAATCGACAACC
Source organism: Rhizobium sp. CFBP 8752 (assembly GCF_014842035.1). NCBI lineage: Bacteria > Pseudomonadati > Pseudomonadota > Alphaproteobacteria > Hyphomicrobiales > Rhizobiaceae > Rhizobium > Rhizobium sp. CFBP 8752. The sequence goes on from NZ_JACYUZ010000002.1 coordinate 51,066, forward strand.
AACTACAGGCCAAGTTCGACACTGGTCCTGTGTCCCATACTGTTCTTGGGGGACTGGATTACACGGGCGTCACTTCCGACTTTGCCGATGGATATGGATCCACGCTACCGGCGAATATAACCAGCGCACCGTCTCCGGCTCTGACCGGCTTTACCGGCAACGACCTTCGCCAGACAGGGATCTACGCGCAGGAGCAAGCCGAGATCGGAAACTGGCGCTTCGTGGGAGGTCTGCGTTACGACTGGCTGCATCAGGAGACCACGGACAAAGTGGCGGGTACGGGTGCCGAGAAAAGTGAAGGTGCACTGTCCGGCCAGGTCGGGCTCCTTTATCTCTTCGACAATGGTCTTGCCCCTTACGTGAGCTACGGAACTTCCTTTGTGCCCTCGACCCAGCGCTCCGCCGGGGGTGGTGTGCTTGATCCGACGGAAGGCCGCCAGGTCGAAGCCGGTATAAAATACCAGCCGGACGGCGGGAATTTCTCGCTCAGCAGCGCTGTCTATCACCTCGTTGAAACCGGCCAACCCCAGTATGCCGGCGTCTCCGGCCCGCTCTATGTCTACGAGAACTCGGGCGAAAATACCTATACCGGGTTCGAGGTCGAGGGCCGGAGGGCGTTCGACAATGGTATCAGCGTGATTGCCGCCTACACGTATAGCCACGGGGAAATCACCGACAATCTCGATGGTTCGCTCATCGGCAACACGCCGACGACAACACCGCGGCATACGGCCTCGCTTTGGGTGAATTATGATGTGCCGGAAGATTCCGTCATCGGCGGCCTCAGCATCGGCGGGGGTGTTCGTGCCGTCAGTACGTCTTACACCGACGACTACAACACGGCTAAGAATGGGGGCGTTGGCTACCTGGATGCTTCACTTTCTTACGACTTCGGTGCCAAGTCGCCGGACCTGAAGGGGCTCTCGCTCATGGTCAGCGCAACGAACCTTGCCAACCGCGAGGAGCAGGTGTGCAATGGCGGTTATTGCTACTTCGGTCAGGGGCGAACGGTGGTGGGTTCGTTGAAGTACAAATGGTGATCGGCGTCAGATACGACCCGACCAAACCGCTCAGGGTCTCCTCGTTGCTCTCGAGAGGTCAGGGCAGCCTGCGCGGGTCGGTCCGCCGACTATCCGTCAGAGCCGAGCAATGCGTTCCCCGGCCTGCAAGCGTCATACAATTTGCGAGATTAGCATGACTGAACAGGCCTATTGCCTGCCCGGCACGACTTATTTCGACCTGGCGCCAGAGACCGGCGGCGATCCTTATCGCATTTTCCTGTTCAGGCCGGCTGTCGAGGCGCCCGTCGGGGGCTGGCCGCTTCTGGTCATGACCGACGGCAACGCAAACTTTCCCTTCGCTTTTGCAAGCCTGGTGACGCAGGCGCCTTATCCATCGGGCACCGGGGTCGACTGGGGCGTCATCGCGGCGATCGGTTATCCGACCGACGACCCCTATGATGCCATGCGACGGGCGTGGGATCTTGGGCCCCCGCCGGTCAAATCCTATCCGCCCTATGTCGAGGGGGGACCTCCTGTGCGCATCGGCGGATCAGGTGAGTTGCTTGCTTTCATCGACAAGCAATTGCTGCCGCGGCTCGCCGAACTGGTTCTGCTCGATGCGACACGGCGGTCGCTCTTCGGGCATTCCTTCGGCGGCCTCTTCACGCTCTACGCCCTGTTTGAAAAGCCGGACCTGTTTGCCACCTGGATTGCAGCGAGCCCGACCATTTACTGGGAAGGCAGCGAGATCCTCAAAAACGAGGCGCTCCGCCAAACGGTCGCTGGCAACGAGGTGATGCTGCATCTTTCCGCGGGAGAATATGAGGGGGAGGAACTCGCGCCGTTCCAGTATTTGAACGAGGATGCCGCCGTCCGCCTGGTTCGGAAGAAAGCCGAAAGAACGGTCGCGCTGGCGCAGGAAATGGCCGATCGGCTGGATGGAGCGGCGGACGGCATCCGGACGCAATTCGAGCTTTTCGCCGGCGAGACCCATATGTCCGTGGTCGGACCCGCGGTCAACCGCGCCATTGGCATCGCCTTCCGGCGTCCGAATTCGTGACAAGAGGAACAGGCGAGATGGTCATGATAGAAAGCGCGCAGGACGCGCCTGATACGCAGAAAGCCTTCGCAGTCGACGGGGTCACTCTTGTAATCGACGGCAATGCCATCCTCTCGGATGTAAGCCTCGATTTCCCGGAAGGCGAAGTGGTGGCCCTTGTCGGCCACAATGGTTCAGGCAAATCCAGTCTCCTCAAAATACTTGCGCGGCAGCTGACGCCAACTACCGGATCTGTCGCCTATGCCGGCCGCGACGTTTGGCGCTATCACGGTCATGAATTTCCGCGTTGCGTCGCTTACCTGCCGCAGGATCTGGGCACCGGGTCGGATATGACTATCCGCGAACTGGTCGCATGCGGACGGTACCCGTGGCACGGCGCGCTCGGTCGCTTTTCTGCCGTCGACCGCGAGAAGGTGGAGGGAGCGATCGCTGCCACGCATATCGACAAATTTGCCGATCGCATGGTGGGAACGCTTTCCGGCGGAGAACGGCAGCGGGCCTGGATCGCCATGCTGATCGCTCAGGACGCACGCTGCCTGCTACTCGACGAGCCGACCGCGGCACTCGATATCGCGCATCAGATCGAGGTGTTGTCGCTGGTGCGACGTCTCGCGCGTGAGAACGGTCGCAGCGTCGTCATCGTTTTGCACGACATCAACATGGCCGCACGCTTTTGCGACCGCATCCATGCCCTGAAAGGTGGACGGTTGGTCGCAAGCGGAACCCCCGCCCAAATCCTAGTGCCCGAACTGCTCTATACCATTTACGGGATTAAGATGGAGGTAATTTCCGCTCCCCACCTGTCGCATCCGCTTGCCTATGCCTGCTGAGGTTCGCAACGGGATGCAGATCTCAAGGCGCTCATTGCTGAATGGTGCAGCGGCGGCGGCCGCAGCGGTCTCGATGCCGGCACAGCTGCTGGCGGATGCCGGCGGCCAGAGGATCATAAGCCTCGACTATGGGCTGGCGTCCACATTGCTGTCGCTCGGGGTGCAGCCAGTCGGCATTTCCGATCTCGCCGACTGGAACAAATGGGTCGTCGAGCCCGAAATGCCGAGCTCGGTCGTGGATATCGGAAGCTCGCACGAGGTCGATCTCGAAATCCTCATCCAGCTGAAGCCGGACATCATCTTAACGACGCCCTATCTTGACCAACTTCTGCCAAGGCTCCAGCCGATCGCGAAAATCCTGCGGCTCGAGATCTTCACGCCCAACGGCGGTCCCGTCTTGCCGGCGGCGATTTCGGCGACGCGCACGCTGGCCTCAGGGCTCGGCCGCGAGAAGGAGGCGGAGCAATTCCTGACGCGGTCGGATGCATTCTTCGAGACCTGCCGCGCACGTTTGGCGGGGAGAACCCTTCCACCGGTTGCACTGGCGTCGTTTATGGATGCCCGGCACGCCCGCATCTACTCCGCTCCCGGCCTGTTCCACAACGCGCTGGAGCGCATCGGCATACGCAACGCCTGGACGCGCCAATCGAACTACTGGGGCTTCGAGACGATTGGCATCGAGGAGCTTTCGACCATTACAGACAGGAACGCCCGCCTGATCATCTTTGAGCCTGTGCCGCCCGATGTGTTGCCAAAACTTGCGGAAAGCCCGCTGTGGCAGACGCTGCCGTTTTCCCGGCCCGGACACGTGTCGGTCGTTCCGCCGGCGCTGATGTTCGGCATGGTCAACGAGGCGATGCGGTTTGCCGGTCTGGTGACCGATGTTCTGGACCATGACGCATGACCGCCCTCCGTCGCGATAATCTCGGGCCTGGCCTTGTCGTTTTCCTGCTGATTTGCGGAGGATGCGTTGCATCCTGGTTTCTCGTTCAGCCGGCGCTCTCGGGAACGGTAGCGCCGGGCTACGACATCGAGCGGATGGTGCTCTATTATTCTACCTTGCCGCGGCTGGCCACGGCACTGCTGGCGGGCGCGGCGCTGGCTTTGTCGGGCGCGCTGTTCCAGCAGGTGCTGCGAAACCCGCTGGCCGACCCGACGACGCTCGGCGTGTCGGCGGGCGCCAATCTTGCGCTGGTCGTGGCCTCACTTTTCATGCCGGTACTGTTGGGCGCCGGCCGCGATCTCGTTGCCCTGGTGGGAAGTGCGGCGGCTGCCGCCATCGTCATCGGCTTAGGTGCTCGACGAGGTTTTTCGCCGTATTCCCTGGTGCTTTCGGGCCTCGTGCTCAGCCTCTGGTGCGGCGGCCTCTCGGCAATCCTCATCTATTTGAACCAGCGATACCTCGCGAGCCTGTTCATTTGGGGCGCAGGATCGCTGGCGCAGCAGAGCTGGGTCATTCCGGTCTCGCTTATCTGGAAAATTGTCCCCGTCGCAATCGTCTGCGTCCTGGTCATCCGGCCGCTGTCGCTGCTCGATCTGGGGGAAAGCAGTTCGTCGTCGCTCGGGGTCAAACTTGCGCGCCTTCGTATCGTCGCCGTCGCCTGCGCGGTGTTGCTTGCGGCCTTCGTCACCAGCGCCGTGGGCGTCATCGGCTTTATCGGGTTGGTCGCGCCGACGCTGGCGCGGCTTTCGGGCGCGCGCCGGCCGGTGCAGTTGATATTGTGGCCTCCGCTCATCGGGGCATCACTTCTCTTCCTCGCCGACTCCGTGCTGCAACTCGTGGCGGGCGGTCTCGGAGACTTTCTTCCGACCGGCGCAGTCACCGCAATCTTCGGATCGCCCCTGCTCCTGGCGCTGCTACCTTGGCTGAAGGTGCGTCACCGGGTCCAGCACGCGGTGACGGTGCGCGAGCGGCAGCGCCGATGGGGCGTAGGCAAACCGGCAACGGTCGCTCTTGCTAGCGTCGTGGTTATTGTTGCGCTTGGCCTTTTTGTCGGGCGCGGACCTGGCGGCGTCTGGTCTGTGCTTTCCGGCGAGTTTTTCAACGACATCCTCGCTATCCGCGCACCCAAGGTGTTTGCAGCGCTCGCATCCGGCGCGATGCTGGGTGTTGCGGGAACGATCCTGCAAAGGTTGACCGGCAACGAAATGGCAAGCCCAGAGGTTTTAGGGATTAGCGCCGGTGCCACCTTTGGCGTCGCCATCGCATTATTCGCCGTTGCGCCTGGCTTTGTCGGGCAGTTCGCTTTTGCAGCCGTCGGCGCGATCACGGTACTCGCTGTCATTCTGCTGAGTTCGAGGCGGTCGAACTTCGCGCCGGAGCGGGTCCTGCTGGCGGGCATAGCGCTTAGTGCAATGGTGGATGCTGTGGTCGGCGTGCTGAGCTCCACTGGCGATCCGAGAGCGGTGCTGTTGCTGCGCTGGATAAGCGGCTCCACCTATCTGGTTGACGCCGGAACAGCAGCCACGGAAATAGCAATCGGAGCAGTGCTGATTGGTATTGCTCTGTCAGCACGTCGTTGGCTCGATATCCTGCCCCTTGGGCCGGCTCCGTCATCGGCAGTCGGCATCCAGCTGGCGCGTTCGAGACTGGCGCTGTTCGGTCTAGCCGGCCTGATGACTGCGGCTGCGACCCTCACAGTTGGTCCGCTGTCCTTCGTCGGCCTTATGGGACCGCACCTGGCGCGGGAGGCCGGGTTGAAGCGCGCTCTGCCGCAGATGATGGGCGCCGTCTTTATTGGCGGGGGACTGATGGTTTTAGCAGACCTGATTGGTCGCACGGCTGTAGCACCTTACCAAATCCCGGCTGGGCTCGTCTCAGCTCTCATAGGCGCTCCGTGCTTGATGATTTTGTTGGGTAAAGGGAGATAGATTTTCTCGTGGCGGGATGCAGGTCGTAGGTTCGAACCCGCTCAAGGCGAAATAGGTTAACCTACGCTATTGGGGCCGCCGTGGATTCGCGGATAATCAGTGAATAGTCCACCTCGTAGTGGTTTGGGATGCGATGTCCCTCCAGCCGAGCAAGAAGATATTCACCGGCTCCTTTCCACGTCAGATCTGTCGGGATGTGCAAAGTTGTTAGGGCGGGCCGCAAATGACGGCTCCAATCAAGGTCATCGAACCCGATCACCGAGAGGTCTGTCGGGACGCCAAGTCCTCGACGCTCAGCTTCAAGCATGACGCCATAAGCAAGCACGTCATTGCCGCAGGCGATCGCCGTTGGACGATCGGACCCGGTCAGAATCTGACGTGCGGCTTCGCGGGCATCGTCCAATGTATAGCGCACTTCCAGATGCCATTCGGCTGGAAGCGCTAGACCGTTTTCGCCCAGAGCGCGACGAAATCCTCTTATTCGGGCACTTGCCCGATCGTTGTTGCGTTGCAAGGCACTCACGACGCCAATCCTTTTATGGCCGAGCGAAACCAGATGCATCATCGCGCGGTATGCAGCCATTTCATTGTCGACGCCGATACTGGGCGCGCTGCCGCTCGGGTTGTAGACACCGACATTGATGAATGGGAGGTCCCGAGCGACGAGCAAATCCCGCAGCGCCTGATGATGACAGTCACCGCGCAGGATCAAACCGTCGATGCCGCGGCTGACGAGGTTGCGTGCCTGCTCCAGCTCAACATCGATGTCATAGCCGTTGGTGGCCAGAATGAGCATGTAGCCACGCGACGACAGGTATTTCTGTAGGGACTCAATGCCGCGAGCGAACATCGCATTGTCGATCGTTGGGATGATCGCGCCGATCGTGCGGGTGCGATTGCTCGAAAGCGCCCTAGCCATGCCATGCGGCACGTAACCTGTCTGATCGACGATACTCGTAATACGCAGTCGCAGTTCCTCACTGACGCTCTGCGGATTGTTCAGGGCGCGCGAGACCGTTGCAGTGGAAACTCCCGCAAGTCGGGCGATGGCGCGTATCCCGGTTTTTTCTTTTTCAACACTCATCTGCGAGCCTGTATGTAACGTTACATACCCTAGCAACCATTTATATTCGTCTGTCAAATGGATTTTACTCGGCACCGCAGCAGTCGTGATGACTGCGATTACCCTGTTGACAGCGTTTCTTGATAGGGTCTATGTAACCGGTTACAAGATGTGCGTTCGGGAGAAATGCAGATCGAAGTCGCTCAAGGAGGAGCGTAGGAGGAACACCGCCCAAGGGCGGCGACGTGGAGGAAAGCATGCCGAATATCTCCGCAGCACGTATTGCGATCGCATCAGTTCTACTGGCAGGCGTTGCCAGCCCCGCCTTCGCCTTCGACTGGAAGGCGCATGACGGTGACACCGTCTCGTTTCTTGCCAACAACAATCCCTGGTCCCAGGCCATCCTCTCCTACAAGGACGAGTTTACCGCGCTGACCGGCATCACCTTGAAAGTGGATTCCTACCAGGAACAACAGATGCGTCAGCGTCTCGTCACGGTTCTGAATTCCAAGAGCGACGAAGTCGATGTGTTCATGACGCTGGCTTCGCGCGAAGGCCAGCAGTTTGCCGCCTCCGGCTGGTATGCCGACCTTTCCGCCTATACTCAGAAGGACGTTTCGCCGGACTACGACTTCGCCGGCATCAGCCCGGCCCTGGTCAAGGCAGCAACGTTCGAGGGCAAGTTGACGAGTGTGCCCCTCAATCTCGAAGGCCCGCTGCTCTATTATCGCACCGACATTTTCCAGAAATGCGGTATCGTCAAGCCTGCAACCCTGGATGATGTGAAGGCCGCAGCCAAGAAGATCAGCGAATGCGAAAGCGGCGTCTCGCCGATCACGTCGCGCGGCCTGAAGGCGGCGCTCGCCTATACGTTCAGCAATGTGCTGCACAACATGGGCGGCCAGTATGTCGTCGACGGCAAGTCTGCGCTTTGCTCCCCGGCCGGCCAGAAGGCGATCGGCTATTATGGCGAGCTGCTCAAGGATTACGGACCTCCGGGGTCGTCCAACTACAGCTTCTATCAGATCTCCGCGCTCTATCGCGCCGGCCGCGCCGCCATGGCGTTCGAATCCTCCAACGAACTGCGGACCATCATGGAAGGCGGCGAGCGGCTGAAGGATACCGATGTGATCCCGCTGCCTGCCGGAGAGGCCGGCAGCGTGCCGACCGCGATCGGCTGGGGCCTGTCGGTGTCCGCCAACAGCGCCAACAAGGATGCTGCCTGGTATTTCATCCAGTGGGCTTCGAGCCCGGTAATGCAGAAGCGTCTGGCCATCCAGGGTGTCGCGGCGCCACGTCCTTCCGTGTCGGAAGATCCGGAATACAAGAAGTGGATCGCCGAGGCGCCGGTACGCGCCAGCTGGCAGTCGGCGCTCAATGTGTTGGCGACCAAGGGATCGTCGGAGGTCGGTTATCCGATCGTCGCCAATCCAGAGTCCCGCGACTATATCGGTCAGGCGGTTCAGGACGTGCTCCTCGGCCAGAAGCCGGTCGCGGAGGCCTGCGCTGCCGCTGACACGGCACTCGACCAACTGATCGCACGCAAGTAAAGCGCGTCAGCGCTGCGTGAAAAAGTGCTCCGCTTCGGCGGAGCTCCCACTCCCCGATCCGATACCGGAGACCGGTCATGACCTCAGGCTCGACGAACAGCCAGGGACGGCAGCTTGCTGCCTTGTCCGCCCCAGCAGTGGTGTTTACCGTGGCGATGATCGCGTTTCCGATCGTCTACACGATCTGGCTCGGTTTCCGCTCCTTCTCGAGCAGTGGCGAGTCGCGCTTTGCCGGCCTCGCGAACTACGCCCAGCTGGCCGGTGACGGCGAGTTCTGGAACGGGCTTTATGTCACCTTCGCGCTCTACCTTCTTTCGATGGTCCTGCAACTGGTGCTCGGGATCTATCTCGCGATGCTGCTCTTTCATTCCAAGAAGCTGTCGGGCCTGCTGCGATCTCTGCTGATCTCGCCGTTCATGATGCCGCCGGTCGTTGCCGGCATGATGTGGCTCGTCATTCTCGATCCGTCGCTCGGTGCAGCCAACTATATCCTCGAATCCGTCGGCCTGCCGGCATCCGAGTGGCTGGCGTCGCCTACCTGGGTCATCCCGACAATCGCCCTGATCGACACCTGGCAATGGGCTCCCTACGTGGCGCTGATCGTTCTCGGTGGCCTTCAGTCGCTGCCGCCGAGCGTCTACGAAGCGGCCCAGATCGACGGTGCATCACCGGCACGGATCTTTCGCCGCATCACGCTGCCGCTTCTGCTTCCGACGATCGTCACTGCGGCGGTTCTGCGCAGCGTTGATCTGCTGCGGTTTTTCGACATCATCTACATCACCACGCAGGGCGGCCCGGGCAATGCGTCCAACACGCTCAACATCTACGGTTTCCGGGTCGGTTTCGAATTCTTCAACATCGGTTACGCCAGCGCGCTGATGATCACCCTGTCGGCCATCGTGCTGGTGGCGGTGCTGATGCTCAACCGGCTGCGCGCCACAGTCGCCTGGTAGGGAGAAGACGATGAACGGAACAAATCGCTCCGACCGCTGGATCCACTGGCTTAACACCATCCAGCTGACGATCGCCGGCATTCTGATCCTGGCCCCGACCGTCTGGATGGTGCTGTCCTCCTTCAAGCCGTCCTTCGAGGTGACGTCTTATCCGCCGACAGTGATCTTTCAGCCGACCTTCGAGAACTACATCATTCTGTGGGAGACGACGCCGTTCCTCTCCTACGCGGTGAACAGCTTCATCGTCACCATCGGCTCGACGCTGCTTGGCCTGATCTTCGGCATTCCGGCGGCCTTCGCCGTCTCCTGGTCGCGGGTCACCTGGCCGGCAATCCTGACGCTGGCTGCCCGCATGGCGCCGGGAACGCTTTTCCTTCTGCCCTGGTACATCATGTTCCGCGAGGTCGGGCTGATCGGCTCCTACACGGCCCTGATCCTCAGCCACGCGGTCATCACCATGCCGATCGTCATCTGGGTATTGATGCCGTTCTTCGACAATATTCCGCGGAGCGTTTTCGAGGCGGCGCAAATCGACGGCTGCTCGGTGACGCGTGTGCTGTGGAGGATCGCCATGCCGCTGGTGGGCTCGGGCATCGCCGTTGCCTCGATCCTCGCCTTCGTCTTCTCGTGGAACTTCTTTCTCTTCTCGCTGATCCTGTCGAATTCCGACACGAAGACGCTGATCGCCGCCGCATTCAATTTCGTCGGAGAGGGCTCGACTCAATGGGGGTCGTTGATGGCCGCAGCAACGCTGATTGCGCTGCCGCCGCTGGTGCTCGCCATTCTGGTCCAGCGCTGGCTCGTCGCCGGCCTCACTCTTGGCGCTGTTAAAGGATGATTATGATGACTGACGGACAGAGTTCCCGCATGCGCGCTTCGGTGTTTCACGGCGATCGCAAGATCACCATCGAGACGCAGGGCATACCCGAAGTCGGAGAAGGCGAGGTCCTCGTCAAGGTGCTGCGGACCGCGCTGTGCGGCTCCGATTTCAAGCTCTGGCACAAGGGCGCCGAATTCACCGCCGGTCACGAGATCTTCGGGATCGTCGACGAGCCTGGTCATCCGCGCCATGGCGAACGGAACGTCGTTTATATTCCGCTGCATTGCGATCACTGCGAGGCCTGCCGGGCCGGCGATACGCAGATGTGCCTCGAGGTCTCCAGTCTGATCGGCTGGAACCGGCCGGGCGGTTATGCCGAATATGTGCCGGTGCCGAAAAACTGCCTGCTCCCCGTGCCGGACGACATCGAAGACGACCTCGCGCCGCTGCTGCTCGATACGATCGGCACGTCCGCCCACGCTGTCCGGTTCGCCATGCCGCTTGTCCCGCCGGAAGAAAACGCACCTATCCTGGTCATGGGGGCCGGGCCGGTCGGCCTGGGCGTCGTGCTGGCGCTTCAGAGCCTCGGTTACAAGGATATCCACGTCGCCGACCCCAACGAGGAGCGCCTGTCGATCGCACTGTCCTTCGGTGCCAAGGCACACCCCGTCGGCTCTCGGGAAAAACGCTTCAAACTGATCTTCGAATGCTCGGGCGCGCATGCCGCCCGCAATCTCGGCATCGAGCTGGTTCTGCCGCGCGGCGCGTTGATGCTGGTCGGCGAGAATGCAGCGCCCTGGACGATCGAAGAGGGAAAGATCTTCCGCCGAAAGGACTTCTACATGATCCGCACCTTCTATTTCCCGATCCGGGATTTTGCGCCGAATGTCGAACTGCTGCGTAGCAACAAGGAGCGGTACCGGCGCTTTGTCGACGCGTCTTTCGGTCTGGACGCGCTGCCGGACTATTTCGCCCGCTTTGCCGAAGGCAAGCTGATCAAACCTGTCCTCTCATTCGGGTGAACCATGGCCTCCATCAGCATCAAGAACCTCGTCAAGAAATTCGGCGAACTGACCATCATTCCCGGTCTCGATCTGGAGATTGCGGACGAGGAATTCGTCGTCTTCGTTGGTCCGTCCGGCTGCGGCAAATCCACACTGCTGCGCATTATCGCTGGCCTCGAGCCGTCGACCTCAGGTGATCTCTTTATTGGCGATACCAAGGTCAATGACGTGCCGCCGTCGAAACGCGACATCGCCATGGTGTTTCAGGATTACGCGCTCTATCCGCATATGACCGTCTACGACAACATGGCATTCGCGCTCGAACTGCGCGGCATGACAAAGGCGGAAATTGACCAGCGTGTCCGCCGCGCTGCCGGTCTGCTTCACATCGAACCTTTCCTCGAACGAAAGCCAAAGGCCCTGTCCGGCGGCCAGCGACAGCGCGTCGCGATGGGCCGCGCGATTGTTCGCGATCCGAAGGTCTTCCTGTTCGATGAACCGCTGTCCAACCTCGATGCAAAACTGCGCAACCAGGTCCGCACCGAGATCAAGGGGCTGTCGCAGGAACTGAAAACGACGATGATCTTCGTTACCCACGACCAGATCGAGGCGATGACGATGGCGGATCGCATCGTCGTCTTGAAGAGTGGCGAAGTGCAACAGTACGGATCGCCGGAAGACGTCTACGAACGGCCGAATAACCAGTTCGTCGCCGGTTTTATCGGCTCCCCGGCGATGAACTTTTTTGATATCCGCCGGTCGGGCGAAGGCTTTTCGCTGGTTGGAGCATCCGATCTGGCAGCGCCCGTTCCGGCCGCCACTCTGGCGGTGCTCGCAGGCGCGCAGGATGCCGTTCTCGGCATCCGCCCAGAACACTTCATCCACGCGCCGGAGGACTCACGTGCCTTTGCGGTGACGATCGACCTCGTCGAACCGCTCGGTTCCGATACGCTGGTGCATTTCATGCTGGCCGGGGTGAAGACGGTGGCACGCGTCAATCCTGAGTTGCGGCCGAAGGTTGGCGAGACGCTTAAGCTTGCGGCCCAGCCAGGCAAGCCGCATGTCTTCGACAAGGCGTCGGGGGAGGCAATCCGGTGAGCGGGTCGAAGATCGGACCCGTCACCATCCCCGATACGGCGCATCCCCGCGTGATTTGCCTGGGGCTGTCGGCACTCGACCGCATCTGGCGGGTGGAAGCGCCGTTTTCCGGTGGCAGCGAAAAGATCCGAGCCGGGGAACACCTGACCGAGCCGGGCGGCATGGCCGCCAATGCGGCCGTCGCGGTCGCAAGGCTCGGTGGTCGCGCTTCCTTCTGGGGCAGGGGCGGCAATGACGATGCCGGTCGCGCCATGTCCGAGGCTTTTGTCGCTGAGGGCGTCGATGTCGGTTGTTTCCGGCTGTTCGACGACGGTGCGTCGTCGGTCTCGGGCATTATCGTCGATCAGACCGGCGAACGGCAGATCGTCAATTTCCGCGGCGCCTTTCCGACGGATCCCGCATGGCTGCCGCTGGCAAAGCTTGATGCTGATTGCGTGCTCGCCGACCCCCGCTGGCCGGACGGCGCCGTAGCCCTGTTCACCAGGGCGCGGGAGCAGGGCATTCCGACCGTGCTGGACGGCGATGTCGCCGATGCTGACATCTTCGAACGGCTGCTGCCGCTGACGGATCACGCAATCTTTTCCGAACCCGGCCTGTCCGGTTTTGCCGGCCCCGATATCGGCGCGGCTCTTGAAAAGGCTGCGTCCTTCGGTTCCCGTATGGTGGCGGTGACGCGCGGCAGCAAGGGCGTTGCCTGGCGCGAGGACGGTGCGGTTCACGACCTGCCGGCGCCCAGTGTCCGTGCGATCGACACGACGGCTGCCGGCGATGTCTTCCACGGCGCCTATGCGTTTGCGATCGGCGCCCAGTTCGAGATCCGTGACAGCCTGGCGTTCGCCAGCGCTGCCGCCGCCTTCAAATGCACCCGCGCAGGCGGCCGCGCCGCCATCCCGACACTCGATGAACTCAGGTCTTCTTGAAAGGAAACGTCATGCTTACACTCGGTAAAACCCGCGGCCTTGCTCGTCTGGCCAACAACGAAGGGCATTTCTGCATGGTCGCCCTCGACCAGCGGCCGCCGCTGTTCGAGGCAATCGCCGCAGCCCGCAAGATCGACAAGTCGCAGGTCCCGTTCTCCGACGTGATCACTGCCAAACGGCTGCTGGTCGAAAACCTGTCGCCGCATTGCAGCTCGATGCTGTTCGATCCAAACTACGCAATCCCCGCGGCAATCGATGTTCTGCCCGCCGATTGCGGCCTGATCGTCACACTCGAGGATCACCGCACGGAAGAGACGGAAGGGGGCCGCAAGACAAAATCGATCGCCGACTGGAGCGTCGAGAAAATCCGCCGTCTTGGCGGCGATGCGGTCAAGGTTCTGGTCTGGTACAGGCCCGATGCCTCGGCCGAGGTCATTGAACATCAGAAGGCGTATGTCCGCCAGATTGGCGACGATTGCAGGCGCTACGACATCCCTTACGTGCTTGAGTTGCTGGTCTTCCCATTCCTCGGCCAGGCGGGCCATACCGCGGATTACGTCGAATCCCCGACCAAGCTGCCGGAACTGGTGATCGAAAGCGTCCGCGAGTTCGCCAAGCCTGAATACGGCGTCGATCTGCTGAAGCTCGAAAGCCCGCTTGCGGCCAACAGCTTGCCGCCGCGCGACGGCAGCGAGGCTTCGAAGGCTGCGCAACGGGAATTCGACGCGGTCGGCAAGATCTGCGCCGATGCGGGCATCCCCTGGGTGCTGCTTTCAGGCGGGGCCGCACCTCCAAAATTCGAGCTCGTGCTGGAATACGCCTATGCAGCGGGTGCCGGCGGTTTCCTCGCCGGACGGACAATCTGGCTCAATGCCATCCGCTCGCATTTTCCCGACACCGCCGCGGTTGCCAAGGCTTTGTCCGAGGAAGGCGTCGGCGTGGTCGAGAGCCTGAGCAAACTCACCAAGGAGAAGGCACCGCGCTGGAAGGCGCCGGCTCCGGCCTTCCAGTCGATCAGCAAGGAAGGCGATCTCGCCAGCAGCTATGCCGCTGCGTGAGCGCTTTTGAGCCGGCGCCCCGGAGCAGACTTTCGGGGCGCTGGATCGTCGCAATCGATGATGTTTGAAGATGAGGCCAGCATGCAGGATCCATTCAGTTTTTCGCCCGGCTTCCATGCAGTCGTCGTCGGTGGCGCCGGCGATATAGGTTCCGCGATTGCCGAACTGTTTCTCGCTCGCGGAGCGTCCGTCACAGTCACCGGGCACGACCAGCCGGCGCTCGATCGCTGCCGTCTGAAAGGGCAGAAGGGTGTCGCCGTCGAAATACTGGACGTCACCTCGGATGCCGGCGTCGAAAACTTCGCCACCGGCTTCGAGCGTGTCGACGCCGTTGTCAACTGTGCCGGCATTCTGGCACGCGATGAAGAGTTCAAGATTGAAATGTTTCAGCGGGTGCTGGACGTCAATCTCACGGGTACGTTTCGCATCTGCATGGCATTTCGACCGCATCTCGTCGCCTCACGCGGTTCGATCGTCAATGTCGCTTCGATGAATGCCTTCGCCGCGCTTCCCCGGATTCCCGCCTATTGCGCCAGCAAGGGCGGCGTCGTGATGCTAACCAAGGCGCTGGCGCTCGCCTGGGCCGAGGACGGCATTCGGGTCAATGCCGTGGCGCCAGGCTATATCGAGACGGCGATCAATGCCGAGGGGCGCAAGGACGCCGCTCATCACGAGCGTATCGCGGCACGCACCGCGTTAAAGCGATGGGGCAAGCCGGAGGACGTGGCGGGCACCGTCGTGTTCCTGTGCCTGCCGGCATCGGACTATGCCACCGGTACCGTCTTTGCGGTGGATGGCGGCTTTCTGGCTGGGTGAAATGAAGGAGGTCACATGACGGATCCAGTAACGATCATCTCCGCGCGGACGCTTGTTTTTCGCGTGCCATTGGCGAAACCGGTTTCTACATCTTTCGGGACGATGTTCAATCGGCCCGCTGTTTTCGTTCGACTGGAAGATGAAATTGGAACGGTCGGATGGGGAGAGATCTGGTGCAACTGGCCGGCCTGCGGCGCGGACCACCGCGCCCGGTTGCTGACGACAGATCTCGCTCCGCGCATTCTTGGCCGGCCTTTACCTGCACCTCCGGAAGTATGGAGGCAACTGACTGCCGCCACCGAGATCCTCGTGCTGCAGACCGGCGAGGTCGGTCCTTACGCGCAGGTGATTGCTGGTTTCGACATGGCCTACTGGGACCTTACGGCGCGTCGCGCCGGGGTGCCCCTGGGAAAGGCGATGGCAGCCGGTGCGACCGGAAAGGTGCGCGCTTATGCCAGCGGCATCCATATTCTCGATGCCGAGCAGATGGTAGCGCAGGCACGCATTGATGGTTATCGCGACTTCAAGGTGAAGGTCGGGTTCGATTTCGACCGCGATCTCGATCTGCTGCGCGGCCTGCATGCAAAGCTCCGCCCTGGCGAGACATTGTACGCCGATGCAAACCAGGGTTTCCCACTAGATAAAGCACGCGTCTTTTTGCAGGCGACCGACAATCTCGGCCTCGGATGGATGGAAGAGCCGTTGCGGGTGGATTGCCCGGATACGGTCTGGCAAGAACTCCGTGGATCGACATCGACGCCGATTGCCGGCGGCGAAAACCTTATCGGTGAGCAGGCGTTCGAGGCAGCGATTAAAGCCGGCAGCCTTTCGGTCATACAGCCGGATGCTGCAAAATGGGGAGGTCCGAGCGGTTGCCTTGCCGTCGCCCGTTCAGCCCGCGCGGCGGGGCGACGTTATTGCCCGCATTTTCTGGGTGCCGGCATCGGCCTGGTTGCCTCTGCCCATATTCTTGCAGCGGCCGGCGGCGATGGATTGCTCGAGATCGATGTCAACCCAAATCCGCTGCGTGACGCCATTGTGCCTCGCTGGCCGGTCGTCCGGGAGGGCTTGGTCGAGCTGCCTGCAGGTGCAGGGCTCGGTGTCGAACCCGACCTCGACCAACTGGCACCATTCCAAACGTTAAGTCTTAGCGCAGAAGGGTAGTCGTAATGCCCAGCGAAGGCGTTGCCCTTTTCCTCTTGCTCTCCTTTGCTGCGGCCTATGTCCAGACACTCACGGGGTTCGCGTTCGGGTTGTTGCTGATGGGGGCAATCGCTCTGACGGGTCTCATTCCGCTTCCAGACGCTGCCGTCATCATTGGCTTCCTCACCTTGGCCAACGCGGTTGTCGTGCTTGTCAAAGGTTGGCGCGCAATAGCCCTGATGCCATTTCTGCTGTCATTGCTCGGTGCAATCCCAATGATCGTTGTTGGGTATATATTGCTGAACCTTCTGGCTTCGTCATCTTTGGTGGCGCTGCGGCTGGTGCTTGGTCTCGTCATTATCATGTCCAGCCTGCAGCTAATCCTCCGGCCAGCGGCCTGTGGAAGCTTGTCATCGAAACCAAGCTTCGTTTTCTTCGGTGCACTTGGCGGTCTCATGGGAGGCCTGTTTTCGACCGCAGGGCCGCCGTTGGTCTATCACGTTTACAGGCAACCTCTGTCGCATGCGGCGATCCGCGAGACGCTTGTGGCGGTTTTCGCGATCAATGCCATGTTTCGTCTCGTGCTGGTAACAGCATCAGGCGAATGGCCAGCGCTTGCCTCAATATGGGCACTGGCTGGACTTCCCGGTGTGCTGGTCGCGAGTTATGCCGCGCGGCGATGGCCACCGCAACTGTCGCAGAACACGATGCGAAGGCTCGCTTTTGTATTGTTGCTGATGTCGGGGCTGTCTCTGGTTGTCCCGGTGATTGCCGGATGAGTGTTGCGCTGTCGGCAGCGAAGGCCGATAGAGGTTTTGCGGGTTAAGGCAAATCTGAGCACTTTCTGGGAGGAACGCATGGGTGGATGTTGTTCGGGAGCGGCGCGAGCTGGGGAAGGCCAGAAGTCGGCAGGAGCGAAAAGTTTCACGGTTCGAGGTCGCGTGGCCCAAACGATTGCTGTGAATGGAGGAGAGAGCTTCGTCGGCACCCATGATCCTGTCATCGCCGCCGATGGTGAAGGACCGGAGCGGAGGGTCTTGCTGCAGGATTTCCATCTTGAGGTCGAGACCGTCACGGTCGTCCGATTTGCGGACTTCATCGAGGCGACGGGCCATGTGACGGAATCGGAGCGGTTCGGCATGTCGGCCGTGTTCTCCCCACTCCTCAAAAACCAGTCCATCGCCACTGGAGGTGTCGTCAACACCCCCTGGTGGACACGCGTCGACGGCGCGACATGGAATCAACCGGAAGGGCCAGGCAGCTCGATCGAGGACCGTCCGGATCATCCTGTAACGCACGTCTCCTGGCATGATGCGATGGCATTTGCCGCATGGGTAGGTGGCCGACTGCCTACCGAAGCCGAATGGGAACATGCCGCACGCGGCGGCAACCGGAGGCGCCGGTATCCCTGGGGCGACATTGAGCCGAGCGACGATCTGAGTTTCTGCAATATCTGGCAGGGCCGGTTTCCGAACCACAATACGATGGTTGACGGCTACTTCGGCACGGCGCCGGCACGCAGCTTCGAACCGTCAGAAGCAGGTTTCTACAACCTTTCCGGTAACGTCTGGGAATGGACCGCGGATGCCTTCAAAGTGCGGTCGCTCTTCAAGGCTGCGAAGCTTCGCAACGACCAGGCGAAAAAGTCCGCTGACAAGGTTCTGAAAGGTGGCTCTTTCTTGTGCCACAAGAGCTACTGCTATCGCTACCGAATAGCTGCCCGCATGGGCCTTTCGGCCGACAGTGCTTCGAGCAATACGGGTTTCCGTGTCGCCTATGACGTGCTGCCGTAACCGTGACTTTTACCAAGGGAGGATCTGGCCATTGTAATCGTAGAAGCTGCCTGTCTGGTGCGGGCCGGAATGATCGATGACCTCGCGCATCCGCACGATGCTCTCGGATATGCTCAGTCCGCCGTCCCCTTGACGGGCGACTTTGCCGGGGTGAAGGCCAAGCACGCAGATCTGGCGGGGACCGAGATCGATGGCGAGGCTCTTCATGACCATGTTGAGGCCTGCCTTGCTGGATCGATAGGCATAGGAGCTGGCGGTATTGTTGAGCCCGATCGACCCCATGCGACTTGTTATGAACGCGATCACCTTCCGCTCGCTACTGGCTACGTGCTCGGTAAGAGCCCTTGTGACGACGAAAGGCGCGATCAGATTGACTTCCAACATGTTTCGCCAGAGCGTCAGGTCTGTTTCTTGCAGGCCCGGATGCGGGCCGGGAATGCCGGCATTGTTGACCAGCACGTCGATCGCAACGCCGTTCAGCTCCGCAGCGAGGCGCAGGACGGATGTTTCATCGGTCACGTCGAGCTTGACGGTTTCTATAGTGCGGAGATGTTTGTGCCGTTTGCTAAAAGCGTCGGGATCGAGGCAAGTGGCGATGACACGATCGCCTTTGGCCGCGTATTGAAGCGCGAATTCCTCGCCAAGCCCGCGATCGCAGCCGGTGATCAGAACGGTCGCCATTGGTCCTCCTCCTGCTCGCCGGCATTGCTTGCGTCCGCATCGGGCGCAGCATCATATTTGGTACTAGAGTTTTTGGCAGATGAGAACAGCTGCTTGTTGAGAGTGAAAGGCTTGCGGTCGCTCGGGCTGTAAGCGGGTGTCGGACTGGGAGGAACATCATGTCAAACGAGAAGAAAAAGCCGAACATCATCTTTGTCATCACCGACCAGCAGCGGTTCGACACGATAGCTGCCGGCGGCTTTCCCTACATGAAGACGCCAAATCTCGACCGGATGGTAAGGGAAGGCACCTATTTTCGCCAGACCTATGTCACCTCGCCATCCTGCGCCCCGTCGCGCGCAAGCCTATTTACCGGTGTGTATCCGCATACCAACGGCGTGTTCCGCAATGACGAACCCTGGGCATTCAGCTGGGTGCAACTGATGGCCGAGGCGGGATACCGCTGCGTCAACGTCGGCAAGATGCACACGTCTCCCTTCGAGGATTCGTTCGGGTTTCACGAGCGGCACGTGGTGGAAAACAAAGACCGCGCCACGCCGCGGCTCCCGTTTTTCCTCGACCAGTGGGACAAGGCGATCTGGACGCGTGGCTTTGAAAAGCCGAGCCGTGTCACCTATCGTCGGCGGGAGGATTACCGCTCGTCGCTCGGCGCCTTCGTCTGGAACCTGCCCGAGGACCTGCATTCCGACAACTTCGTCTCGGCGCTCGCCCAAATGTGGCTCGATACCTACACCGGCAATGAACCTTTCTTTCTGCAGATCGGTATCCCGGGGCCGCACCCGCCCTATGATCCGACCCAGGACTTCCTCGACATGTATGCGGATACCGAGATGCCTGAACCCATTTTCAGCGACGAAGACATCGCCGCGCAGCCGGCGGCGCTGAAAGTGCTGCGCGACCAGCATCTGGCGGTCGACCACGATGCGGTCGTGCATCTGGCCGAACCGACACGGGAACAGACACGCCGCCAGCGGCAACACTATTTCGCCAACGTTTCTATGATCGACGCACAGATGGGCAAGCTGATCGAGGCCGTGACAAGGCGCGGCGTGCTGGACGATACGATCATCATCTTCACGTCGGACCACGGCGACAGCCTAAACGATCACGGACACAGCCAGAAATGGTCGATGTACGAGCACAGTGTCCGCGTGCCGGCAATTGTCTGGGCGCCGGGGCGGGTGGCCGAGGGCAGGGTGGTCGACGATCTCGTGTCGCTCTTCGACTTTGCTCCGACTGTTCTGGACATGGCTGGCGTGCCGGTGCCGGACTGGATGGAGGCACAGTCGCTGATGCCTTATCTGCGCGGTGAGCAGTGCGAACCCCGACGATACGTCTTTTCCGAACATGCCGGCGACCGCATATTCAGCGGAACGACGTTCATGACGATGATCCGCAGCCGGCGCCACAAGCTCGTGCATTTCGTCGACAGCGACGAAGGCCAGTTGTTCGACATGGACGATGATCCGACGGAGGTCAACAATCTCTGGTCCAACCCAGCGCACCAGGCCGTGAAGCAGGAACTGATCAACGCGATCTTGGCTTGGCGCATCGAAAGCTCGCTGAAGACGCAAGGGTGGACGCTTGCGAGTGTGCGCCTTGGCGCCAGTTCCAGCCGCACGCCGGAAAGCAAGTCGCGGCAGGAAGGAGCCTAGCCCGCGTCCGTCGGTTCCACCGTATCGCGTTGCGTGCTTTGGCGAGCAACCAGTTTCCAGTCGACGATCGTCGTCTGGGGTTCGCCGCCGTTGATGCGGGCGACGATGGCATCGGCGGTCAGGCGACCGATCCGTTCGCGATCGGGACGGATGGTGGTCAGCGGCGGAGTGATGCAGGCGGCGGCTTCGTTGTCGCCGAAGGCCATCACGCCGATGTCCTCGGGCACACGTTTGCCAAGCTTTCTCAGGCCGCGCATCACGCCGAAAGCAACGACGTCGCTGTTGCAGACGATGGCATCGATGCCGGGATGGGTCTGGAGCAGGTCAAGCGCCAGCTTTTCGCCGAGATCGGGGCTGCCACCTATCGGTTCTGTGGAGGTGACGACCGGTGCAATCCCGGCTTTGACCGCTTCGGTTTCGAGGCCGAAAAGACGTTTTCGCGCGCGCCGGTCGTTTTCGCGGAGGCTGCCGACAAAGGCTAGCTTTCGGTAACCGCGATCGATCAGGTGTCGGGCCTGGGCTGCCCCCACCGCTTGGTGGTCGAAGCCGATCGCCGTGTCGATCACCGGACCGCTGGTATCCCACATCTCGATGATCGGTATGCCGGAGGATTTCAGGAGCTCGACCACTTTTGGCGGATGGTCGATTCCGATGATCGCCACGGCCGCCGGCCGCCAGCTCAGGATCGAGCGTACCAGTTTCAGCTCCTGGTCGGGATTGTAGCGGGTATTGGCAAGCATGACCTGAAGGTCGTGTTCGAGAAGGGATGACTGCAACGTATCAATGATGCTGGCGAATTCCGAATAATACAGCGAGGTCACGACGACGCCGACGATATCGGTGCGCGTGCCGGAAAGGCCACCGGCTAGGCGGTTCGGAACGTAATTAAGTTCTTCCATCGCCACGTTGATGCGTTTGCGCAGTTCGACCCTTACCGTATTGGGTGCCCGAAGTGCGCGCGATACGGTGTTGACGGAAACGCCCACCCGGTCGGCGATCGAGGCGAGCGTTGGGGCAGGGCGGTCCTTCCTCTCACTCGCACTTCGGTCGTCGTCCCCGTCCCTGGCTTTCGTACTGATCGTCATAGGTCCAAAACCTGCCAACTAACGTCGTTCGAGCAGCGATAGTGATCGTTGCGTTATCGATAACTTTGTGTCATTCATTGCTTCGGGAGGCAAGCGAAAGAGGGGGATAGTTCCTTCGCATGCTGTAATGTCCGCCGCGCCGTTTGGATGCAGCGGGGAGGAGCTGTTTGATGGCTGACAGGCCGAACATCATTTTGATCATGACCGACCAGCAGCGCTACGATTCCATTTCGGCGCTCGGTTACCCTTACGCCCATACGCCGAATATCGATGCGATGATCGAGAAAGGTGTGGCGCTGACCGACTGCCACATCACCGCGCCGAGTTGCGTGCCGTCACGCGCAAGCCTGTTTACCGGCTATTACCCGCATACGACCGGCGTTCTCGCCAACGGTCAGAAATGGCAGCGGACCTGGGTCGAGAGCCTGCGCGATGCCGGTTATCGCTGCGTCAATGTCGGCAAGATGCACACCATCCCCTATAATTCGGACAGCGGTTTCCACGAGCGTTACGTCGTGGAAAACAAGGACCGCTACATGGAAGGACGTTGGTACTTTGACGAGTGGGACAAGGCGCTCGCCGCTCAAGGTCTCGTCAAGCAGCAGCGCGAATTCTACCGCGAGCGTGCGGACTATCGAGAGCGGCTTGGATGTTTTGACTGGGAGCTTCCAGAAAACATGCATTCCGATGCCTTCGTCGGCGACATGGCGAAGTGGTGGGTCGAGACCTATCCGCCGACAGAGCCATTGTTCTTGCAGGTCGGCTTCCCCGGCCCCCATCCGCCGTTCGATCCGCCGGCGCGCTATACCGAGCGTTATTTGAAGCGCAACGATTTGCCGCTGCCGAAGCCGACGAAAGAGGAACTCGAAGGCCTGCATCAGGAGCTGAAGGACAAGCGTCAGCACGATGTCGAGGTTGACCATGATTCCGTCGTCTGGAGCCTGGATCCGAGCGAAGACCAGATGCAGCGGCTGTGGGCTCACTATCTCGGCAATGTGACGCTGATCGACGAAAAGGTCGGCGAACTGCTCGCCTCATTAAAAGAGCGTGGATATCTCGAGGACGCGATCGTCATCTTCACCTCGGATCATGGGGAGTGCCTTGGCGAACATGGGCTAATCCAGAAATGGTCGATGTACGATATCGTGACCCGCGTTCCGACGGTCATCTGGTCGACTGCCGGCCGGTTCGAGGGCGGCCGAACCGTGGACGGGCTCTGCCAGCTTTTCGACCTGGGGCCGACCATTCTCGACTATGCCGGCATCACGCCGCCGGAGACTTTTGAAGCGAAAAGCCTGCGGCCTGCATTGGAAGGCAGGGACTGGACGCCCCGCACGCACGTCTTCTGCGAGCAGATCGGCGACGTGGCAATGGCCGGCGGCGTCGAATTCATGACCGGTGTGCGCAGCGACAGATGGAAACTGGTTCATTTCAAGGGCTCGACCGACGGACAGTTGTTCGACCTCGAGAATGATCCGAAGGAGGTTAGAAACCTCTGGAGCGATTCAGACTATCAGGATCGCAAGCGCGAGCTTTTGGACGTGATGCGCGACTGGCTAATCGAATCAAATTTCAAGACTCGGAATGTTATGGCGGCGGCGCGCTGACCGGATGACGGACTGGCCGAATGCTCGGGAGGAGTGGTCTTGGCAGTTATAGAGAACGAAAACACATCGGATAGAGCAGGTGTTGTGCCTCGGCGTTCGGGTCCACTCACAATGCTGATGATCAACATCGTTGCCGTCGTTTTCGGTATCTCGATGTGGGCCCTGGTAACAGCCTATGGCGTTGTCGGGCTACCTACGCCGCTGGCGGTCGCCAGACAAGCTGTGATCCAAGCGCAAAGCGGCCTTCTATGGTCCGACGCGCTGGCAAGCCTCGGCCGCGTCTTTACCGGTTTCGCGCTCGGCATTCTCGTTGCAATTCCGGTCGGCTTCCTGATGGGCTGGTACAAAGTCGCCCGCGCCATCATCGAGCCCTACGTCCAGTTCTTCCGCACCATTCCGCCACTTGCCATCATTCCGCTGGCAATCGTGACGATGGGCATCGACGAGACGCCGAAGATCTTCGTCATCTTCCTCGCGTCTTTCCTGTCTTCCGTCGTCGCCACCTATCAGGGCGTCATCAGCGTCGACAGGACGATGATCAACGCGGCGCGGGTGCTGGGCGCCAACGATTTTACCATCTTCCGACGCGTCATTGTGCCGGCTTCGCTGCCTTATATCATGGTGGGGGTGCGTATCGGTCTTGGTTCTTCGTGGTCGACCGTGGTGGCTGCCGAGCTGATCGCAGCACAGTCGGGCCTCGGTTTCCGGATGCAGCAGGCACAACTCTACTACGACCTGGCGACCATTTTCGTCAGCCTTATCTCGATCGGTCTTCTTGGACTGCTCATGGATCGCATCGTCATGGCGATCGACAGTGTGCTGACCGCCTGGCAGGAGAAGCTATGACCCCGAAAATCTCATTCAAAAACGTCAACAAGACGTTTGATATCGCCGGTCGGCCAGCGTTTACGGCACTCGAAGGTCTGAACCTTGATATCAAGGATGGCGAGTTCATCACCGTCGTCGGACCCTCCGGGTGTGGCAAGTCGACGGCGATGAATATTGCAGCCGGCCTGACCGCGCCGTCTTCCGGACAGGTTCTGGTCGACGACACGCCAGTCAGTGGGCCGGGACCAGAACGCGGCGTGATCTTTCAGCAATATGCGCTTTTTCCGTGGCTGACTGTGCGGCAGAATGTTGAGTTCGGCCTGAAGATTGCCGGCCACAAACGGGATGAGCGGCGGCGGATCGCCGATCATTTCATCGCCCTTGTCGGGCTGACCGAATTTGCCAGTTCACTGCCGAAGACTCTGTCTGGCGGCATGAAGCAACGCTGCGCGATTGCCCGTGCCTATGCGGTCAATCCGAAGACCTTGCTCATGGACGAGCCGTTTGGAGCGCTCGATGCTTTGACCCGCGTGCAGCTTCAGGATCAGTTGCTGACGATGTGGAGCAAGGAACGGCGCACGGTGATGTTCATTACCCATGATGTCGACGAGGCCGTCTATCTCGCGAGCCGTGTCGTTGTCATGGCAGCTCGGCCGGGTCGGCTTCACAAGATCGTCAATGTCGACCTGCCCTATCCTCGCACCGAGGACATGCGTCTGTCGTCTGAATTTTCCGAATTGCGCAACGAAGTCTGGCGGGCAGTGTATCACCCTGCCGCAGCCGCCTGATCCTTGCCAAAAAAAATTGCAGCCCGTCAAAGGAGGAATGACCATGCTGACGAGACGACATCTTATGGTAACGAGCGCCGCACTTGCCGGCGCCAGCGCGTTTTCCATCGGCGGCCGGGCCCGTGCCCAGTCCGCCGAGATGACGATCGGTTATATCGCCGATTTCCCGAATGCCAGTGTGCTGGCAATCGCCAAGGACCAGAAGCTGTGGGAGGCAGAAGGTCTCGAGCCAACGGTGAAGGTCTTTACCAATGGTCCGATCCAGATCCAGGCGATGGGTGCGGGCAGTCTCAATTTCGGGACGATCGGCCCCGGCGCCCTCTGGTTGCCAGCGAGCGGCCGCGCAAAGGTGGTTGGCGTCAACGATATCGGCTTTTCTGACCGCGTTATCGCCCAGGCCGGTATCGCGTCGATGGCCGATCTCAAGGGCAAGAAGGTCGGCGTTCCTCAGGGAACGTCTGGCGATATGATCTTGCGCATGGCGCTGACAAAAGCCGGCATGACGATCGCCGACATCCAGATGGTGCCGATGGACCCGTCGACCGTTGTCGCGGCATTCACGTCGAAACAAATCGATGGCGCAGGCATCTGGTACCCGCTGATCGACACGATCAAGCCGCGCGTGCCCGACATGAAGGAACTAGCCTCTAACCAGGACTTCTATCCGCAGACGTCCTTCATCAACACGTTTGTGGCACGCAACGAAATCGTCGAACAGAACCCGGACTTGGTGAAGAAATTCCTGCGGGTGATGAAGAAGGCGATGGATTACCGCGTCGCCAATCTCGATCACTCGATCGAGATCACCACGGCGTTTCTCAACGCACCGAAGGAAGCAACCGACAAGGTTGCCCGCAGCCGCAAGATGCTGACATCCAAGGAACTTGAAGGCTTTACCAAGGACGGCACGGTCAACAGATGGCTGGCTGATTTCAACAGGATGTTCCAGGATTTCGGCACGGTCAAGGACCCGCTGGCGCCGGAGAAGTTCTACACGGGCGAGCTCTTCACCAGCGCTTAAGCATTGCTAACAGAAGTTGACGTCATGAACGGACGACAGTCGGGGATGGCTCCCGACTGTTCTACTAGCACGCAAAATCTGGGGGGACCTGAAAGGTTTACTGTAGATATCGGTTTGCGTTTGAGCGAACAGACCAAACGTGGGCACGTGGCTTTAGACCCTTCGAAACGCGTCGGAAGGGTTCCAATAACGTAACCCGGCGCCGAAGGTTCGGACCTCATCAAGGTAGCTGAAATTACACGTCTCGGTGCGCTCAGGCTCCGCAACTACCGAGACTTGACACACTCTCCGTCCAAGTTGTTTTCTCAAAAGCTCCCGGGCATAAGCCGGAAGGAGCTCTTGCTTATTGCGTTCATTGTCAAGCTTACCTGAAAGCTAACGGCAGGACGTCCTTCCACCACTGCCTCGAACTTTGCTTCCATCATGCTTTCCTGTTCAAGCTTTGCGAGCTCGCGGCTGCGAACAACGGCATGGTGTGCGCTCATCCGGAATATATCTCGTTCGCGTGGGTCTTGCGCGACCGCCTCAAGGTGGACAGCCCAGGACTGGATGACCTTGCACTCTCAAATACATCGAGGCCGCCGTTCTTGGAAGCAGATGCGGTACAGAGTTCTGCCTACCTTGCGCGACAGGCCGGCGCTCCGCTCTACGTCGTTCACACTTCGTCCCGTGAAGCCCTTGAACTTGCCCTCATGCAACGTACGCGTGGTACCCAAGTATTTTTCGAGACATGGACGCATTACCAGACGCACGACATTTTTTGGGAGGGCGGAAAGAAAGGCAAGATCAATCCGCCGTTGCGCGTGCGCAGCGATTGCAAGCACCTGCGGCAGGGGCTGCCGAACGGAGAGATTGATACAATCGGAACAGACCATGTCCACCGCGACATCTCGTCCAAGTCAGCCGACATCCAGGGGTCCTCGCACGGTTGCCCAGGTTTGGATACCATGCTGCCGGTATCGTTGACCGACGGTCGTCACAAGCGTGGATTGTCGCTGGAGCGAATTGCCAAGTTGACGTCCACGAACTCGGCTCGGCTCATGGGGCTCGACCATGCTAAGGGGTCGATGGCGACCGGTATGGACGCCGAGCTTACGATGACCGATGTCGATGCAGAGTGGACGCTCGAACGGTCGGACGTGCTGAGTTCGGCAGGGTATTCGATCTATGAAGGCAAGCGCTTCAAGGGCGCGATCGAGCATACCATGGTGAGCGGACGATTTGGACTGAGGGGCCGCAAGCTCGTCACCGAGGATGTAGGGCGTGGTAGATATGTCTATCAAAAGCTTCGGTCGATCGGCGAGTAATCGCGTCAAGGCGTCGCATGAGGATGATCCAGATCGGTAATATCATCGCTCATTCGACTGAACTGCCCAAGCGGGCGATGAAAAATCACAATAAACACAAAATCGATCGATCGTTCCTGCCTGTTTAAGAATGATGAAATCTTCGTTGCCATACTCCACTCCGGGATTTCACAAATCCGGCGGTATCGGCTTCGGGACCGCCGCAGCGAGCTGCCCATTTCCCATCTTAAGAAGCATTTTAAGCGGCAATCCTCTCCCTGCGGAAGGTCCGCCGCTTTTGGCGACGCACGTATATCCGGTCTCGAGTGGCCTCATTTCACTGAAAGTCCCAACCGGCTCGGCGTGTTGCGACAAACCTCAGCGCTTCTCGGGCGCGGTTGCCGGCAGCCCCTTTCAGGGGGCGTTCTCGCGGGCCTGCCCGACCCGATTTGCGCGAGAGGCGTGGTCTCCGCGCCAGCCTTCTCCTTGACCTTCACTCGGATGTCACAGAAATTGCGCTACGCAACCGTATGATAGCAAGCCATACGCGAGAGAAATTGCGCACTGCGTGCGAGCAACTGCTGTCGGCTGCTCGGCACCCCGATGACGTGACGGTGCGGACGATCACCTGTCGGGCGGGCACCAATGTGGCGGCGGTCAACTATCATTTTGGAACCCTTCAGCACCTGATTTTTTCGGCTGCCGAGCGCGTCTACCTCCGCCTTAATGCCGAGCGCCTGGCATTGCTTCAGGCGGCGGTCCAACGGGCCGATCCCGCACCTGCCTGCGCCGGCGATCTTATCGCAGCGCTTGTCGGGCCATCCATCCGCTGGAGCCTCGATCCCCATTCCAGTTACGGGGTGCTCCGTCATCTGACGACGCTTGCACAATCCAGCGACGACCCGGAAATATTCCGGCCGATGGTCGAGGATATCGAGCATCATCGCCAGTTCGTCCCGCACTTCAGAAAAATCGCGCCATGGCTGAGCGAGGTCGATGTCGGATTCCGCATCTCGTGCCTTCTCGGGGTGCGCACGCAGATGACGAGAAGCCGCGGCCGCACCGACGAACTGACGGACCACCAGCTCGATCTTGGCAATGCCAGCAGCATCATTGCCCTCGTTGTTGCAGCAACGGAGCCGATGTTTACCACGCCGATTTCAAACAGCGTTTCAAAGCCGTCATCCCGCTGAGACGGGAAGCGCCTAGACAGGCTCCAACGCAGGAGCTCCCCATGGTCGAAACGACGTTCATCCACATCACCGATCTACATGTCGGCAATCCTTCCGTCGCCGATAGCCATCTGTTCAGCGACACCTCGGCCACGCTTTCGCGCGTGCTCGCGCTGATCGGGTCGATGGATCAGAAGCCGCAGTTCATTATCGCCAGCGGCGATCTCACCAATCGCGGCGATGTCGAGAGCTACCGCCAGCTGCGGTCGCTGATGGCCGCCACCGACGTGCCGGTCGTCTACGCGATCGGCAATCACGACACGCGCGCCGGGTTCTACAAAGGCATGCTTGACCGAACCAGCGATCTCGATGCCCCCTATGACCACGACCAGGTTATCGGCGGCATCCATATCGTCACGCTCGACACCACGACCCCTGGCGAGATCGGCGGCAGCCTGACGCCCGCGCAATTCGCCTGGCTCGCTCACGCGCTCGACCGGCACGGCGATCTGCCCAAGCTGATCGTTGCCCACCACGCCCCGGTGCTGGGCGACGCTGTTCCGTGGGACCACTGGCGCACGATCGAGTTCAGCCAAAGCCAGCAGCTGGCCGGGTTGCTCAAGGGCCGCAACATCCTCGCGATCCTCTCCGGTCATATCCATCACGACCGGTTCTCCTCATGGCATGGCATCCCGGTCATCGTCGGCATGGGCCAGCATGCCGCAACCGATATCCTGACGACAGACATCCTGCGCATGGTCGAAGGCGCCTCCTTCGGGATCGGCACCATTCGCACCTCGGGCCTGACCATGGCGCTCGTTCCCCTGCCGCAGACCCGCAACGAACTCAACCGCTACGACCTGTCTCTGCTGCGCCACAAACAGGATGCGGCCATGGCGGGCGCCACCGAATGACCAACTTCTCCCAACAGGAGCTTCCCGCAATGAGAAAACGCACCTTCCTCGGCCTTGCGGTCGCCGTAGTCCTCGGTGCTGCCGGAACAACCGGCGCCGCGCATGCCGAAATGGCCGCCGAGATTACCAAGCCGGTGACCATCACCTTCTACAACTACAACCTCGCCACGGCGAGCGCCGGTGCCGACGCCACCCGCGAGATGATCGCCAAGTTCGAGCAGGAACACCCGCTGATCAAGGTGAAGACTGTCGGAGTTCCGTCCAATGACATCATCACGCGCCTGCAGGCCGATATGGCCGCCGGCATGCAGCCCGATGTGGCGCAGCTGGTGTTTCGCGACCTCATCTATCTCGCCTCCGATCTGGGTGCACAGCCGCTCGAGGATCTGGCCGGGGCCAAGGGCTACGCTGCCCTTACCGACGGACTGATCCCGCGTGGCGTCAACCTTGGCAAGATCAACGGCAAGACCTATGGGCTTGCCTATACGTTCTCGACGCCGATCCTCTACTACAACGCCGACCTCTTCCGCAAAGCCGGCCTCGATCCCGAGACCCCACCCAAAACCTGGGCCGAAGTGAAGACGGCCGCCGAAGCCATCGTCGCCAAGACCGGCGCGGACGGCTTCTTTCCCGGCGCCTATGGCCCGACAGACGGCACCTTCGTCTATCAGGCGATCCTGATGTCGAATGGCGGCAAGGTCCGCGATGGCAACACGCTGACCTTCGCCGACAAGAATGGCATTGAAGCGGTGCAGATGCTGCGCGACATGGTCGACAGCGGCGCCCATGCCCGCCTCGACCCGGCCAATCCGCAGGAGGCTTTTGCCGCCGGCCGGCTGGGCATGTATCTCTACACCAGCGCCCTGCAGAACTCCCTGTCCAAATCCGCCGACGGCAAGTGGGAACTGCGCGTGACCGGCATGCCGGCCTTCGGGACCAAGCCGACCGCGCCCACCAATTCGGGCTCGGCGCTCTATGCCTTCTCGCAGGATCCGGTCAAGCAGCGCGCCGCCTACGAGTTGATGAAGTTCCTCACCTCCGACTACGGCTACACAATCATCACCTCGAAGATCGGCTATCTGCCGCTTCGCCTCAACATCGTCGACGATCCAAAGCTGCTCGGCCCCTGGACAGCGACGCACCCGCTGATCCGTCCGAACCTCGAACAGCTGTCGCGTCTAACCCCCAATGTCGCCTTCCCCGGCCCGAACTATCGCCAGGCCGAAGCGATGATGAAGGAAGCCGTCTCGGAGGCCGTGCTCGGTCCCAATGACGTGGTGAAGACCCTGACCGAGGCGCAAGCCAATGCCCAGGCGCTGATGCCCTGACCACGCGCGAGTGGGGGCGTTGCATCCGCGACGACGCGCGCCCCCAAATTGTACCAAGACAAACAGACCGAAGCACAGCAGGAGGCCGCCATGCGTCACTGGACGCTGCCCGACACCCACAACATCCGCGATCTCGGCGGGTACAACCGGCAGGCCGGCGGCACCACGCAATGGCGCCGGATCCTGCGCGGTGAAGCGCTGCACCCGCTGACGAGCGACAGCCTGGCGACGCTTGTCGCCGATGATCTCTCGCTCGTGATCGACCTGCGCGGGCCGCACGAGACTGCGGTGACCAGCCACCCTTTCATCGGCCACGAGACGGTGTCCTACCGCAATATCGTGCTCTTTGATGCGCTGGCGCCGATCGCGATGGTGCAGCAGCCCTTCGACATGGCAGAGCGCTATTGCAGCGCGCTGGATCATTGTGGCGCGCAGTTCGCCACGGTGTTTCGCGCCATCGGGCAAGCCCGGCCGGGGATGGTGCTGTTCCACTGCACCGCCGGCAAGGACCGTACCGGCGTCGTCGCTGCCATGCTTCTGGCCATCGCCGGCGTTTCGCATGCCGACATCGTGGCCGACTATGCGCTCACCGCCTCCGCCGAGGGCCTGATCGCGCAGCTTCGCGCCCGTTCGCTTGCGGCAGGCATCGATGCCGGCCATGTCGATCGGATGCTCGCCAGCGACGCCGTAACGATGGAGGCCTTCCTCGCCTTTCTCGATGCGGCGCATGGCGGGATCGCGGCCTATCTTCAACGGATCGGCCTCACGCCCGCGGAGATCGAAGCGCTGACGGACCGTCTGTGCGCGTAAGACACCCGTCGCCCGAATTGCCACGACCGGACCGACGGAAAAGGCCAACGCCTTTCAAACCCACTGGAGCGTAGAATGGCCTTGGCCACACAAGTACCGACCCGCCGCAGACGGATGACCCAGTCGCGCTGGGCACCCTGGCTCTACCTGTCTCCGGCCATCATCCTGCTTGTGGTTTGGATCTACTGGCCGCTGGTCGATGCGCTGCGTCTGAGCTTCTACCAGTGGAACATGCTGCCCAATTCGCCGCAGATCTATGTCGGCTGGAACAACTACACGCGCATCTTTGCCCTGCCCAAATTCTGGCAGTCGCTGCGCAATACCGGGATCTACATTTTCGGTCTTTTGCCGCTGGCCGTGCTGATCCCGCTGGCGATCGCCATCTATACTCATGACCTTCCCGAGCGCTCGCGCAACATCTACCGCGCCATCATCTTCGTGCCGATGATCATCGCGCCGGTGGTGGCCGCCGCCGTCTGGCGCTGGCTGCTCGATCCCGGCTACGGCCTAGTCAACCAGATGCTCCAGGGCATCGGCTTCAAGCCCGTGAAGTTCCTCTCCGATCCCAACACCGCCATCTGGACCGTCATCCTGATCACCGGCTGGAAGCTGATCGGGTTTTCGACGCTGATCCTGTCTGCCGCCAATGCCAACATCAACCCCTCCCTGGTGGAGGCCGCGCGCATGGACGGCGCCAGCAAATGGGAGATCATCCGCGACATCCGCCTGCCGCTGCTCAGTTCCACGGCCCTGTTTCTGGTCGTCATGACGATCCTGCTCGGCGCGCAGTGGAGTTTCACCTACATCAACGTGCTGACAGGCGGCGGCCCGCTCGGCTCCACCTCCAACATCTACTATCTCCTTTGGGATTTCGGCTTCTCCACCATGTCGGTGGGCTGGGGCTCGGCTGCGGCCGTCATCCTTTTCCTCGGCTTCGGCGCAGTGGCCTTTGTGCTCTTCCGCCTGATCGACAGGTATACTTTCCATGACAACTGACGTCCTGCACGCGCCCCGCCCGATGGCGCGCCCGCTTCGTCGCATCTCGGACAAATCCGGCCTCGACACCGCGGCCGGGCACGTCCTCATGGTCCTTCTGTCGATCCTGTGCCTTTTCCCGGTCTACTGGATGCTGGCCAGTTCGCTGCGTCCCGCCAATGCCATGTTCGAGACGAGCCTATGGCCGACGAGCATGTCGCTCGACAATTACCGGCAGGCGCTGGAGGCCATCCCGATCGGCCGCATGCTGGTCAACACGCTTGTCTTTTCCGTCGTCTCCACGGCCTTTCAGCTTCTGACCGGGCTTCTTGCCGCCTTCGCCTTCGCCCGCTGGACATTCGCGCTCGACAAGCTGGTGTATAGCGCCGTGGCGCTGACCTGGCTGGTACCCTTTCAGGTGGTGATGATCCCGAACTATCTGCTGATTGCCCAGATGGGTCTGCTCGATAGCATCGTGGCGCTGATCCTGCCGAACCTTGTCTCGGCGCTTGCGATCCTGCTTCTTGCCCAGGCCATGCGCAGCTTCCCCCGGGAAGTCATCGAGGCGGCGCGGATGGACGGCGCACGCAATTGGCGGATTCTCTGGGAGGTGATGGTGCCCAATCTGCGCGGCACGATTGCCTCGCTTGCTATTCTCATCTTCATCTCGACCTGGAACGAGTATTTCTGGCCACTGCTGCTCAGCCGCACGGCCGAAAACTCCGTCATCCAGATCGGCATCCAGATGTTCATGACGGCCGAGGGCAACCAGTGGGGACCACTGATGGCAGCCTCGACGCTCGCAAGCCTGCCGGTCCTCGTCATCTACGTCGTCCTGCAGCGCCAGGTCGTCCAGTCCTTCATGAAATCCGGTATCCGCTGATGCGCGGCAGACCCATTCTCGCAGGCATCGGCCGCGACACGTCCACGATTGCACACCTGCACAACCGTCGTCCGGGAGACATCTGATGGCTGATCTGACACTCTCAAACCTGAAAAAATCCTACGACGGCAAGCCGGTCCTGCATGGCGTCGACATCACCATCCCCGATGGCCATTTCGTCGTCATCGTCGGTCCATCGGGCTGCGGCAAGTCGACCCTCCTGCGTATGATCGCGGGACTGGAGGAGGTCACGTCAGGCACGATTTCCATCGGTGAAACGGTGATGAACGACATCGAGCCAGCCGATCGTGGCTGTGCCATGGTGTTCCAGAACTATGCACTCTATCCGCACATGACCGTGCGCCAGAACATCGCCTATCCGCTTCGGATCGCCAAGCTGCCGCGGGCCGAGCGCGACAGCAAGGTCGAGGCTGTGGCGAAGATCCTGAACCTGACGGAGTATCTCGACCGGCGCCCGGCGCAGCTCTCCGGCGGGCAGCGGCAACGCGTGGCCATGGGCCGCGCGATGGTGCGCGAACCCGACGTCTTTCTGTTCGACGAACCGCTGTCCAATCTCGATGCACTGCTGCGCGTCCAGATGCGCATCGAGATCAAGAAGCTGCACCGGCGCCTCAAGGCGACGTCGGTGTTCGTGACGCATGATCAGGTCGAAGCGATGACGCTTGCCGACACGCTGATCGTGATGAATGCCGGTCGCGTCGAGCAGATCGGATCGCCCGCCGAGGTCTACCGAAAGCCGGCCTCGGTCTTCGTCGCCGGGTTCATGGGGGCGCCGGCCATGAACCTTTTCCCGGCCGCCATCGGGGCCGGCGGCGCTCTCGTCATCGATGCGCCAACTGGCGGGGTCGGCATCGGCCGGACAAGCCTTGCGGAAGGAACTCCGGTCACCGTCGGGGTCAGGCCGGAAAACCTCCTGCTGAGTGAAACTGCCGGAGCCGGCCTTCCGGCGACGGTCGACTTTGTCGAGGAACTGGGTGGCTCGCGTGTCGCCTATTGCACCCTTGGCGACCGGGAGATCGCAGCGACCCTGCCACCCGGCGACCAGCAACTGGAAGGCCGGCCCGTCTGGCTGACCCTGCCGCCAGAGGCACTGCACCTCTACGACCGGACCACAGGACAACGCATCGACGTGCCGGTCCATGCCGCCAGGAGCAGCATCCCGAGCGCTTTCGAGCTGTCCATGTGATGTCATGCATGGAGGTAGCTTAATGTCGCCCGCGTGGTCCTGCGATCGGTTGCCACTCGACAGCAGGTGTAGGCGTCAGAGATCCCGTATCGTTGGATCACCGCCGGCCAAGGCGTGTAAAATCCCGTCATGTATCACGTCCGCAAGCGGGTCGTAGACCCGCAAGCGAACGCACAAGCGCGGCTATTTGCAGAGATATGCGCGTGACATTTAGAGCGTCGGGAGCGTTCCAACAACTCTGAGGGATAGACCCTCGTAGGGCTCCAGATTGATAGTCAATGCGCCATCTTCTGTAAGGTCGCCTTCGATTGACTCCGCAATCATGTCGACGACAGGTCCTGGCCTGACGTTCTGCAAGATCACGACTTCGGAGATCGCCGAGGAGCTGAAATTCAGGGCGGTCACCTGCGTGCCTCGTAGATCCGGAAGTTCGTGGACCATGATGAGCAAACCTGGGGCGGTGGTATCAGGTATCGAGACTTGTCGACTGGCCGCGATCCCATAAGCTTCCCGAACGGCCAGCAGGCGTTTGAGCTGCGAGGCAAACGAGTCCGGCTGCGCCAGCTGCTCGCTGATCGGGCCGTATAGGGCGCGGGCACGCGGCATGCCGTCGGCGGAAAACTCCTCGCCAGAGTTCTGACCCGTCAGATCATAGGCGCCGCGTTCGATCCAGCGGGTGTCGCCGTCGGCCATCAGGTGCTGCACCTGAGCCGGCGTTAATGGCAAAGCGCCGACCAGATCCCATCCGGAAAGCGCGAATACGCCCGGCTGAAAAGCGTTGTACATCACCAGCAGAAGGTGAATTTTCTGGATCAGCTTTGTCGTCTCGTCATCGATGCTTTCCAGGTCGGCAATGTCGAGGGCTGCGGCAATGACGCTCGCTGTCGTGCAGGCGATTCCGTTCGTGACAAAGGGAAGGTTATAGGGGGCGTTAGGTCCCGAAAGGCGCTCGCGTATTACGTCGCGAATATGCATGCGCAGCGTACGCCCCTGCCAAGTCTGGCCGGCAAAGGTGTAAATATCGTCTGCATGCAATGTCCAGAAATGCACGAGTTCCGTCGTCAGTTCATCGTGATTCTGAAGCGCATGAATAAGCGACGCAGGATCGATGCCAAATTCATGGACCATCCGCAGCATCATGCGCAAGAACTCGGTATTGCCTGTCAACAGCGCGTGATGATAGGCCGGGCGCGTGATAAAATCGTAGGACAGATCCGCTCCACCCTTCGACATCGCGGCAATATCATCGATCGTCAGGTTAAGCTCCTGAAACGAAAACCCGCCGGCCTTGCGGATCATGCCAGCGAGCAGTGCGTTGCCCGTCACGGAAAGCGGATGGCTTTCCGACCATGCCGGCCCCTCCACTCGGCGCTCGACGCCGAGAAATCCATTCGCGTCCAACCGCAGGCCACGGGCGCCCATCTGGTCGATCGAATGCAACGCATCGCCGATGATCATCTGTTGCGCGGCAAATGATGGATCCAGCCAGTTCAGGCTCGGCTGCCCCTCCTTGAAGTAGTGCAGGTAAACCCAGCGGCGCTCCTTGCCGTCGACGCCGGTAATAGGGCCGGTCGCACTCCAGTCCGTCTCTTTGACGCCGGGCTCGAAGAAAATGACCCGC
This sequence comes from Rhizobium sp. CFBP 8752, assembly GCF_014842035.1. Taxonomy (NCBI): domain Bacteria; kingdom Pseudomonadati; phylum Pseudomonadota; class Alphaproteobacteria; order Hyphomicrobiales; family Rhizobiaceae; genus Rhizobium; species Rhizobium sp. CFBP 8752. Next base: position 86,907 of record NZ_JACYUZ010000002.1, read on the forward strand.
TGGAGCTGGCCGACAATCAAGCCACGATCCCTCAGGTAGTCAACGGTATCGGCAGGCAGGTTGACCGCCTCCCGGCCCTCAGGCACGTCCGGAAGACGCTGCCATTCTTCCTCTGGAATTTCGACCATGTGATAGAGACCAGGGTAGGTCGAATGATTCATTTCGGCGAGCCGAAAATCCGGACCCTTGCCCGTGTGTGAAGGAATGACATCGTCAATGACAATGGCGTTGTGTGCCGCCGCCATGCGGCTGATGGCAACGAATTCCTCGTTCGTGCCGAAAGTCGGATCGATGTCGAAGCTTATTCTGTCGAAATTGCCGTCGATCGTCGGGCTGTAGACGCCGTCTTTCATACTGCCGGCACGTTTCATCGGTCCCGTGTGAATACCGCGTACGCCGATCGCCGAAAGGGCTGACCACAGATGTGCGTCGCCAAGGGTCTTGAGAACGGATTCGCCGGGCAACGGGATTACCGAAGGGGGATAAGCCGTCATCCATACCGATGCGATCGATGAAGCGACACGAGGCCGCGCCTCTGCATAGGGCCGCTGCCATAGGCGCGACTGCCCGCCGTAGGCCTCGGCAAATGTACGTGCTTGTTGCAACATCGACAAAGCGACGAGCTCTTCGATTGATTCATTGCTTGGTAGCGTCATTAATGCCTCGAAGCCGGAGCGGGAGTACAGGGATTATTGCAGGCCGATGCAGGTAGCAAGCCTCCCGAAAAGAGCCTGCCTATTGGAAACTGCATCCTCACTTACCCCGGAGTTGTCGGTTCTACCAACAGACTTCTTGCTTTCCTCACACCCAAAGCGTCCGAACACCGATAGCGCGACATCCTCAAATCCAGGTTTCGCGGTGCCCAGTAAAGAGCGAAGCTGCCGGCACACCCACTCTGCAAACCGCGTAAGTACCGAGTCGACGGTTCCTTTGGGTTTAAGGCGGTCGAGTTTTCAGATCGCTGCGCCATCAGGCCCCCGCAAGCAACAAAACTTGCAAATTGCCCACCTCTAATATGTGTTCTTTAGTTCGTAGACGTCACTGTCGAGGAGGATGCCAGTTTCCCGCCGAGCCTTGCCGGGTTGGGCTATATATCAACAGCAGACACAATTCCCAAGCATTCTACGTCGTTGCAAAGACGCTGAGAGTCGAACCGCGCGCTGCCGTTGCTCATCTGAACACGGTTGCAACCGGTGGCTTCGGGCGCGGTGTTCTCGCTCTTCCACTATCTGGACATGGGTCGAGGAATGCAATTCAAGGTTACCTCGAAGGAGGTATCAATTCTCCAGGCTGATGCGACCAACTCTGTTCAGCACAGCAACCTTTCCACACCAATGCGAAAGTGGTTTCCTCCTTGCACTCCCATGTCGGATTTCCGCGCGTTTCAACGCCTCACCGGAGGCCGACATACGCTGTTCGCGAGTAACGACGGCCAAGCTGGAGCACGATTGCAAACTTCGGTCTCGTATCATGTCTCGCCGTCATGGTCGAAGAATGGACATTTGCGATAGGCATCGGCTTGCGTCGTCATTGTGGACTTTTCAGGAGCGCCGCCTAGTTTCCATGAAAAGCGGCCGGATTGGGGCGGGATCGTCCGTCCCAATGATCCGCAAGTCGGAGCGCAGGAGGACAAATCCGCGGTATGAAAAGTTTTGTCATCAACCCCCCGGTTTTCTACGGCTCAGTCATCGTCATCGGTCTGTTTCTGGTGGTCGGCATCGCCATACCCGGGCAAGCGGGCGCTTTTTTTGGCGCCGTACAGGCATCGATCCTCGGCGCGTTCGGCTGGTTCTATCTGCTTTCCGTCGGCATATTTCTCGCATCCGTCCTGCTGCTCTGTTTTGGCCGCTTCGGACAGCTCAAGCTTGGTCCGGATGATTCCGTTCCCGATTTCCGCTTCCTGTCGTGGATCGCCATGCTGTTTGCCGCCGGCATGGGGATCGGCCTGATGTTCTACGCCGTCGGTGAACCGATGACGCATTTCATGGCGCCGCCGACGGCCGAGCCGCGTTCGGTCGCAGCCATGCGCGAAGCAATGACCGTGACTTTCTTCCATTGGGGGATCCACGCCTGGGCAATCTACGCCGTTGTCGGCCTGTCGCTCGCCTATTTCGGCTATCGCTACAACCTGCCGCTGACGATCCGTTCCGGCCTCTATCCGATTCTCAAAAACCGTATCGATGGTCCGATCGGTCACGCGGTGGATATCTTTGCGATTGTCGGCACGATGTTTGGGATCGCCACGTCGCTCGGTGTCGGCGTCTCGCAGATCAATGCGGGTCTCAACCACCTTCTCGGCGTTCCGATCGGCATCGCTGTGCAGTTGCCGTTGATCGCAGTTGTGACCGCGATGGCGACCGTGTCGGTCGTGACCGGCCTCGACAAGGGCGTCCGCATCCTGTCGGAAACCAACCTTATCGTTGCCATCCTGTTGATGATATTCGTTCTCGTGGTTGGTCCGACCAGCCTGTTGTTTCGGGATTTCGTGCAGAACCTCGGTCTCTATTTCGACACGCTGGTCCTGCGCACATTCAACATCTACGCCTATGAGCCGACGCCCTGGGTTGATGCCTGGACCTTGTTCTACTGGGCCTGGTGGATTTCCTGGTCGCCCTTCGTCGGCATGTTCATCGCCCGCATTTCCCGCGGCAGAACGGTGCGTGAATTCGTCGTCGCCGTCCTCTTTATTCCCGCCGGGTTCACCTTCTTCTGGATGACGGTGTTTGGCAATACGGCGATGTTTATCGATACCGGCATCGCCAACGGCGCTCTCGGCGCGGCTATCGCCAATGACGTCTCAGTCGGGCTGTTCCGGTTCTTCGAGTATCTGCCGCTGCCGGCAATTACCTCGACGCTCGCGGTTCTGCTGGTGTCGATCTTCTTCATCACCTCGGCAGATTCGGGTGCGCTGGTCGTGGACTCCATTGCAGCCGGCGGCGAGACGAACACGACAACAGGACAGCGGGTTTTCTGGTGCGTTATGGAAGGTTTCGTGGCGGGGTGCCTGCTGCTCGCCGGTGGCCTGACGGCGCTGCAATCTGCTACTGTCGCCAGCGCGCTGCCGTTTGCCGTGATCATGCTCGGTCTTGTCCTTTCGCTGTATCTGGGCATGCGAGAGGACCTTGCACAGCGCGATGCGCACAACGGCGCCACACTTCCGGTTGCCCAGCCGGCATCCGGGCAGACCTGGCAGCGGAGACTGGCCCTGATGCTGGCCACCGCGACCGAAGCCGATGTCCGTCGCTTCATCGACACGCATGTGCGTCCAGCCCTTGATCAGGTCGCGCAGGAACTGACCTCCAGGGGACGGCATGCTGAGGTGGTCGATGACACGGACGGAGCGATCGTCCTGCGCTCACCCGCACAAGATGTTCGTGACTTTGTCTACGGTGTCACACCCACAAAGCAGCGCGTCGCGAGTTTTACGCCTGTGCGGGCCGGAGAGCCTGAGTTTCGCTTTGAGGCGCGGACCTATTTCTCGAGCGGCAATCGCGGGTATGACGTGATGGGGATGTCGCGCGATCAACTCATCAGCGACGTCCTGGCGCAGTTCGAACGCTATCTTCACCTGGTGCATTCGCCGGAGTTTCAGCTGGTCCACAGTGCTCCAGAACATCCATCCGGAATATAGCTGTTATGGGGGGCGGCCTCGTTGCAAGCCGCGCCTGTTACCATAACAGGTCCGACGCTCATCGTAGCGGAAGGCGGTCTGTTCGCAGACGCTTGATCCTAGGTCCCGCTACGTGGGTTGAGCTCCAAAGCGGACACCAACTGTCGCGGCAGACTGACGGGCGACCTGATTAATCCCAACTTGGCAGGCAAAGGCGTACACCTGAGACGTCGACAAGAGACGGCCCGCGATGAGCCAGAAGAGTGAGAATACCGATGACGTCACGCTGGGTTTGGCTTTTGTCGAAACTGGTCCGGAAAATCTGGTTTCGGGCAAGTCTGTTTTCCATCCTTGCCATTATCACCGCACTTGTCGCCATCGTCGCCAGTCCGTTCATTCCGGGTGATCTTCCCACGAAGATTGGCGCTGGCGCTGTCGATAATATACTAGGCATCATTGCCTCAAGTATGCTGACAGTCACGACATTCTCTCTCAGCACGATGGTGTCGGCCTATTCGGCTGCAACCAGCAACGTCACGCCCCGCGCGACCACGCTGGTCATGGAGGACAGCACGACGCAGAACGTGCTCGCGACCTTCATCGGCTCCTTCCTCTTCAGTCTTGTCGGGATCATCGCGTTGAGCACCGGCGCCTACGGCGACCGCGGTCGCGTCGTTCTCTTTGTTGTGACAGTTGCCGTGATTGTGCTGATTGTCGTCACGCTCTTGCGTTGGATCGACCACCTTTCCAGGCTCGGGCGTGTCACAGAAACGACCGAGAGAGTGGAAAAGGTCACCGTAGAGGCGATGCGGTCCCGGCGTAAGCAACCGTATCTCGGCGGAAGCCGGTTAAGCGCTTTCGAGACCATTCCGGCCACGGCGAGACCGGTCTTTGTCGATCGGATAGGGTACGTGCAGCATCTTGATACCGGCGCCCTTTCCGGCATCGCAACCGACGCGAAAGCGCAGATATACATTCACATGATTCCGGGTCAGTTTGTGGATCCGTCGACGCCGGTTGCGTGGATCGACGGCGCCGATGACGGCGAGGAGACAACGGCAATCTCCCGCTGTTTCACGGTGGGCGATACCAGGTCCTATGATCAGGACCCGCGATTTGGCGCTGCAGTTCTGTCGGAGATTGCGTCTCGCGCCCTTTCGGCGGCCACCAACGATCCCGGTACCGCGATCGATGTTCTCACGCGGACAGTGCGCGTTCTGGCTGTCTGGAACGAAACGACAGGGGAGGATGAGCATGAAGTGCCGTATCCAAATGTCTACGTGCCGGCGATCAGCCTTGACGAACTGTTTGATGATCTCTTCACACCGATCGCGCGGGACGGCGCCGGCGTTGTCGAAGTCGGGCTGAGATTGCAGAAAGTGCTGCGAATTCTCGCGACGTTTGAACATGATCGCTATCGCGACAATGCCATACGCCACTCGAGGGAGGCCCTTGAGCGGGCCAAACATGGACTGACTTTGCCGGCGGATTTCGAGCGCGTAAAAGCCGCGGCAGAGGCGGTTGGGGGATTGTAGCTGCGGTTGTTCAAGCGTGACGAGCGAAGCCAGCATCGCGTAATAGCGCTGTTCTGAAGGGAAAATCCATTCATCACAGGAAATCTTGATGAAGCCTTGTAACAATGTGGATTCCTGCGCGTCTTCCTGAAGCAACGTATATTGCGGGTGGAAAGACGAAATCTATGGACCAGAACGAGGGCTTTTCCCGATCCACCTGGACGCGGCCGAAGCGTTTCGATCGCAACCTGGTGGTCATTGGCGCCGGATCCGCTGGGCTGGTGTCTGCCTATATCGCTGCCGCCGCCAAGGCGAAGGTGACGCTGGTCGAGGCGAACAAGATGGGCGGCGATTGCCTCAACTTTGGCTGCGTCCCCTCGAAGGCCCTGATCAAGAGCGCAAAGGTGGCGCACCAGATGCGCCATGCAGACCATTACGGCCTGGAGCCGGTCGAGCCGAAGGTGCCTTTTTCCGCCGTGATGGAGCGGATCCACAGGGTGATCGCCGAGATCGAGCCGCATGACAGCGTCGAGCGCTATACGGGGCTCGGCGTCGAAGTCCTGCAGGGCTACGCAAAGCTGCTAGATCCCTGGACGGTGGAGATCACGCTCAAAGACGGCGGCACGCAGCGTCTGACGACGCGCGCGATCATCATCGCGACCGGCGCCCAGGCCTTTGTGCCCCCGATACCGGGCCTCGCCGACATCGGCTATCTCACATCTGACACCATGTGGGAGCGGCTCCGCGATCGACCTTCTGTGCCGCAAAGGCTCGTGGTTGTGGGCGGAGGGCCGATCGGCTGCGAGCTGGCGCAGAGTTTTGCGCGGCTTGGCTCCGAGGTCACGCAGATCCAGATGGCACCACGGCTGATGATGCGCGAGGACGAGGATGCGGCCGCGCTCGTCGAGGCTTCGATGAAGGCGGACGGCGTCAATGTGCTGACCAGTCACAAGGCGGTCGCCTGTGGCGCGGATGCCGGTGAAAAATGGATCGAGGTCGAGAAGGACGGGGCCAAGTTCCGCATCGGCTTTGACGAGATCATCGTCGCGGTCGGACGCGCCCCGAGGCTGAAGGGCTTCGGGCTCGAAGATCTGGGCATCAAGGTCGATCGTGTGGTCGAGACCAACGAATACCTCCAGACCCTTCATCCGAACATCTTGGCGGCAGGCGATGTTGCAGGGCCCTACCAGTTCACCCATGTCGCCGGGCATCAGGCCTGGTTTGCGGCGATCAATGCGCTGTTCGGTGATCTCAAGCGCTTCAAGGCCGATTACTCGGTCATTCCGTGGGCGACCTTCACCGATCCGGAAGTGGCGCGTGTCGGGCTTTCGGAAGACGATGCCAGGCAGAAGAATATTCCGCATGAGGTGACGCGTTTTGGCTTGGACGATCTCGATCGCGCGATCGCTGATGGATCCGCCCGCGGCTTCGTCAAGGTGCTGACCGTGCCGGGCAAGGACAAGATCCTGGGTGCAACCATTGTCGGCGAGCACGCCGGCGACTTGCTTGCAGAATTCGTCTTCGCCATGAAACATGGCCATGGGCTCGGCAAGATCCTCGGCACGATCAATATCTACCCGACGCTGGCAGAGGCCAACAAGATGGTGGCAGGCCAGTGGCGCCGCAATCACATCAACGGGTTTCTGCTCTCGCTGCTTGAACGCTTCCAGACCTGGAGGCGCGGATGATCGACGCCAAGATCCTGCCGCTGCAGAAGGCAGCTCTGCAGCCCATCGCTGCGTTTCTGGCCCATCGCGGGGTTCGTGCAGATCAGATCAGCCTCGTTGGTTTCATGGGCGGGCTCGGCGCCTTTGCCGCGCTTTGCCTCGGCTACTTTTGGGTGGCGCTTCTGCTGATCCTTGTGAACCGGGCGCTGGACGGGCTCGATGGTGCGGTTGCCCGCATCCATGGTCCGACGGATCGTGGCGCCTATCTCGACATCGCGCTCGACATGGTCTTCTACGCGTTGATCCCGCTCGGTTTCGCGGTTGCGGTGCCCGAGATCAATGCGCTGCCCGCAGCGGTGCTGATCGTGTCCTTCGTCGGCACAGGCTCGTCCTTCCTCGCTTTCTCGGCAGTTGCGGCGAAACTCGGCCGCGAGGCCCCGGAATTTCCCACCAAGGGCATCTACTACGCTGGCGGTCTCGCCGAAGGCTTCGAGACGATCGCGGTCTTCATCGCCATGTGCCTCTTGCCTTGGCATTTCCCGCTGATTGCCTATGGATTTGCCGCGCTTTGCGGGGTGACGACCGTCATCCGCTGGCGCCAGGGCTGGGTCGCCTTTTCCGGAGATGATCAATGAGCGACGCCGTGTCCCTCTCAGGGATCCGCATTGAGCCGGTCAAGCGCGTTCCGCACCGTCAGCCGCGCCCGGTGCAGAAGTACGCGCATATTGCCCTCGGAAATGTCGAGAAGGGTGCAGACCTCCGCCGGATCAAGCTCCTGCTGGCCACGAAGGATCAGCACCGCGCGTTGCGCCTGCGGCAGAGTTTCGATGACGGCTTCCACATGCTGCAGAATGCTTCGACCCTCGACATGGCGTTCCGGCGTCAGATTTTCCCAAAGTGCGGGCATGATGCGCCAGTGGCCGCGCCCGTCGAACGCGTCGTTGAGGGTGCCGTCGACACCAAAATCGTCGAAGGACACCGTGCGGCCTTCGCGTCTGGCGCGGCTGCGCGCCTTGTTGATCAGGATAGTGTAGATCCAGCTTGCAAGCGATCCGCGCCCTTCGAAGAGATCGATGCGGTCGAGCACTGTGACCCAGGTGTCCTGCGCGACGTCTTCCGCGATGACACGCGAGCGGACGATGCCGTTGCAAAGACGGATCATCGCGGCATTGTGCCGGCGATAGAGCAACTCGAACGCTACCGCATCCCCATCGACGAGACGCAGCGCCAGAGCCCGATCATCACCATCAACCTGCGCCATGCTGCCCCCAGCCTCAGCTCAGGCGTCATTAGCAAAACAATCGCCTTCAAAGTCCAGCCGCATTCGATCCTATCAAGCCATAGTGACCACGCGGGATCTGTCGCGCCGGTACATCCGATCCCACAAGGCGTGCCGCAGCTTCACGGAAACCGCCATGATTGACAGCCGTTCCCCACAACACGGCGCGCCGCCGGATGACGAGCCCACCACCTCGAAGGGCGCTGTCGGCAAAGGTAGCATGTGGCGTTATATGCCCTTGGTCCTCGTCATCGCCGGCCTCGCACTCGGCTATGCCTTCGGCCTGCAGGACTATCTCAGCCTCGGATTTCTTGCCGAACAACGGGAGGCTTTGAGGAGTTACGTCGACACCAATGTCCTCTGGTCGGCCGTGATCTTCCTGCTCGTCTATATCGCGGCCGTCGCCTTCTCGTTTCCGGCAGCTTCCGTGCTGACCATCTTCGGTGGTTTCCTCTTCGGCTGGATGATCGGGGGGGCGCTGGTGGCCGTTGGTGCCACGGTCGGTGCGGCGATCCTGTTCCTCGCCACGCGCTCGGCCTTCGGCGATTTTCTGCGCCACCGGGTTGATGGCGTCATCAAGAAAATGGCGGACGGTTTCCGGGAGAATGCCTTCGGCTATCTCTTCGTCATCCGGCTCGCTCCGGTCTTTCCCTTCTTCGTCGTCAATATCGCGGCTGCCCTGTTCGACATCAGCCTCGGGCGGTTCATAGCCGCCACGTTCTTCGGCATCCTGCCCGGCACTTTCGCCTATGCCTATCTCGGCCAGGGAGTTGACAGTGTGCTGGTCGCCGCGCAGGCGAGCGGAAGGCAAGCGCAGATTTCGGATCTCGTGACGCGCGATATCACGCTCGCCTTCTTCGCGCTGGCGCTGGTGGCGCTGATCCCGACGCTCGTGCGGCAGATCGCCAAGCGCAGGAGTTCGCAATGAGCGTTCACTTTACCACATCCGGGGAGGGCTGAGCCATGTTTCGATGCAATGAAGTGGTCGAGCGCGCCAGCCTTCTGATCGACGGCGATCTCGGCTTCTGGCCGCGGCTCAACATCAGGCTACATCTGGCGATTTGCCGGGGATGCCGGGCCTTCGTCGAACAGATGCGCATCACCCATGATCTGACTGCAATGGCGGGCGCCCTGCATGATCCGGCACCAAGCGAGGAGATTGCGGCCGCGCTCGCGCGACGGAAAATGGGGCCCGGCAAGAAAGCATGAAACCCGGCGCATCTCGAAGACGTAATTCAAACAGGAGCCGCAGCGCGTCAGCGTCAGGCGGTCGACTTTCAGGGAGTAGGGCACATCATGCGATTGATGACAGGAATTTTCGCCGCCGCTTTGATGGCAGCCACAAGTAGCTTTCCGGCGAAAGCCGCCGGCCCCGAGCTTTCCGACTGGGCAGCCGTCGAGAAGGCAGCAACCGGCCAGACGGTCTATTTCAACGCCTGGGGCGGCTCGGAAAACATCAACGCCTATCTCGAATGGGTGGGCGCCGAGATGCAGTCACGCTACGGGGTGAGCGTGGTGCAGGTGAAGCTCGAGGATACCGCAAGCGCGGTCGCCAAGGTGATCGCCGAGAAAGCAGCCGGCAAGAATGACGGCGGCTCGGTCGATCTCATCTGGATCAACGGCGAAAACTTCGTCTCGATGAAGCAGCAAGGGCTGCTCCTCACCCCCGGCTGGGCAAGCTCGCTGCCCAACTGGGCCTATGTCGATGTCGAAAACCAGCCGACCATCCTCACAGATTTCACCGAGCCGACAGAGGGCCTTGAAAGCCCCTGGGGTGGCGCGAAGATGGTTTTCTTCCATGACAGCGCGCGCACCGAAGCCTTCGCCATGCCGGACAACGCGACTGCGCTTCTCGATTGGGCGAAGAAGAACCCAGGCCGGTTTTCCTATCCGGCCCCACCGGACTTCAGCGGCTCGTCCTTTCTGAAACAGGTTTTGAGCGAGGTGATCGCCGACCCCTCCAAACTGGCGAAGCCGGTCAGCGAAGAGACTTTTAACGCTGATGTCGAGCCGCTCTTTGCCTATCTCGACCAGTTGCATCCGGCAGCCTGGCGTTCGGGCAAGACATTCCCGCAGAACTATTCGGATATGAAACAGAAGCTGGCCGACGGCGAACTGGACATCATCTTCGCCTTCAATCCGTCGGAAGCCTCTGCCGGGATCAAGGCCGGCGAACTGCCCCAGACCGTGCGCTCCTTCACCTTCTCCAAAGGCACGCTCGGCAACACCCATTTCGTCGCCATCCCCTACAATGCCAATGCGAAGGAGGGGGCGCTGGTGACGGCGAACTTCCTCATCTCGCCTGAAGCGCAGCTTCGCAAGCAGGACCCGACTTATTGGGGTGATCCGACCGTTCTCGCCATGTCAAAACTGCCGGAGCCGGATCGTGCCGCCTTCAAAGCGCTCGACCTCGGCGCAGCCACCCTTGCGCCGGACAAGCTCGGCCCCGTGATTGCCGAGCCGCATGCGAGCTGGATGGAGCGCATCGAGGTCGAATGGCGCCGGCGCTACGCCAGCGGAAACTGAGCTGTGACAGCCCAGGCGACCGATCGCTCCTTTTTGAACGGAATGACCGCACTTCTTCCGAGGAGTGCGGTTGCCGTCACGCTTAGCCTTCTGGTCCTGCCGATCACTTTCGGGCTCCTCGGCACGTTGCTGCCGGCCTTCGGCTATCTGCCCGCACTCGGCGGACATGACCTCAGCCTGCAACCCTTTCGAGATCTTGCGGCGACACCGGGTCTGCCAACAGCGGCAGTCTTGAGTGTAGCAACCGGCCTCGCCGCCACCCTGATTTCTCTCGGCATCACGCTGATCTTCGTTGCGAGTTACGCCGGCACACCGACGCTGTCACGCCTGCAGCATCTGCTGTCGCCTCTCCTGGCCGTGCCCCATGCGGCGGCCGCTTTCGGGCTCGCCTTCCTGATCGCGCCATCGGGTTTCCTTATTCGCCTCGTCGCGCCTCTCTTTGGCATTGATCGGCCGCCGGACATTCTTATCCCCCATGACCCGATGGGGCTGACGATGATCGCGGGCCTCGTGATCAAGGAAACACCGTTCCTGTTTCTGGTCACGTTGGCGGCCCTGCCGCAGGTGGAGCTTTCCGCTGCGCGAAGGCTTGCAGCCTCCTTCGGTTATGGGCGTATTGCGGGCTTCGTCTACCTGCTCTGGCCGTCGCTTTACCGGCAGATCCGTTTTGCCGTCTATGCCGTCATCGCCTACTCGTCCTCGGTCGTGGATGTGGCGCTGATCCTTGGTCCCAACCTGCCCGGCACGCTCGCGACCCGGCTCGTCCAGTGGATGAATGATCCGGATCTGTCCGTGCGTTTCCTCGCCTCGGCCGGTGCCGTCCTGCAACTGGGCGTCACCCTGGCAGGATTGCTCTTGTGGTTGATGCTGGAGCGGGTCGCTGCGGTCCTGCTCCGCGCATCGCGGGACAGGGGATGGCGGTTCGTTCGCGACCAGTTGCTGCGCCGCGCGTCGATCCTGGTCGTCGGCCTGATCGGCGGAGCCGTCTTCGCAGGCCTCGCCATTCTGGCCATCTGGTCTGTCGCCGGTCTGTGGCAGTTTCCCGATATCCTGCCGCAGAGTTTTACGCCGAGGAGCTGGATGAGTGCCTTGCCGCGCATTGGCGATCCGCTCGTAACGACACTGGTGACAGGTCTCGCCTCGACGCTGCTGGCCATCCTGCTGACCGTCGGCTGCCTGGAGCGGGAGATTCAGACGGGACGCCGCGTGAGCCAGAAGGCGCTGTTGATGCTCTACCTGCCGCTGATCGTGCCGCAGATCACCTTCGTTTTCGGCCTGCAGCTGCTTTTCATCGGTAGTGGTGGCGGCGATTACAGGCTGACAGCCCTCGTGCTCGTGCACCTGGTCTTTGTGCTGCCTTATGTCTTTCTCTCGCTCGCCGATCCCTGGCGCGCGCTCGATCGTCGCTACGAGATCATTGCGACAGCACTCGGCCGGTCACGGCTGTCGGTGCTCGTGTCGATCCGCCTGCCCATGCTGGTCCGTCCGATCCTGACAGCACTTGCCCTTGGCTTTGCCGTCTCGGTTGGGCAGTATCTGCCAACCCTCCTGATCGGGGAGGGGCGGCTCTCGACCATCACCACGGAGGCCGTCGCTCTAGCCTCCGGCAACAACCGCCGTGTCATCGGAGTCTATGCCCTGCTGCAGACCATCCTGCCTTTCCTCGCCTTCGTGCTCTTCGCGCTGATCCCCGCAGCGCTCCACCGCAACCGCCGGGATATGAGGGTCTGATGATCGTCCAGCGACAGCCGACCAATGGCCTCTCCCTCTCGAATGTGTTGATCCGTCTGGGTGATGTCAGCCTGATTGCGCTGACCGCGGACGTTCCTCCCGGTTCAGTCGTCACCGTCATGGGACCTTCGGGATCGGGCAAATCCACCTTGCTGTCCTTCATCGGCGGGTTTCTCGATCCTGTATTCGACGCCAAAGGGACCGTCTTTGTCGATGGTGTCGATCTCCTGTCGCTGGAGCCGCAAGCCCGTCGCGCCGGGATCCTGTTCCAGGACCCGCTGCTCTTCCCGCATATGTCTGTTGGCGCCAATGTCGCCTTCGCCATTCCGGCAGATGTGCGAGATCGCCGCCAACGCCGGCAGATCGCGGCAGACATTCTCGCCGACATGAACCTTGCAGATTTTGCCGACCGGGACCCGGCCACGCTCTCCGGCGGACAAAAAGGCCGGGTGGCGCTTGCCCGCGTTCTCGTCTCCCGGCCCAGATTGCTGCTGCTCGACGAACCCTTTTCCAAGCTCGACATGGAATTGCGCGCCCAGATGCGAACCCTGGTGTTCGAGCGCGCAAGAACCGCCGGCCTGCCGGTCATTCTCGTCACCCATGACGAAGCGGATGCCGAGGCCGCTGGCGGTCCCGTTCATCGTATCGGAGTAAAGGGAGCGGCTCATGACTGAGGCAAGCGCGAAAATCCCGGTCGTGCTTCTCGGTGGTGGCCACGCCCATGTCGAGGTGGTGCGCCTGCTGGGTCAGATGGGTCTCGGTTCGCAGATCAAGCTGGTTTCGCCGTCGCGCTATGCGCCTTATTCCGGCATGCTTCCGGGCCATATCTCGGGGGAATATGGTTTCGACGATTTCCACATCGATCTGGCGACCTTGTGCGCGCGCTCTCGCGTCACCTTTGCCGAAACCACGGCTACCGCTATCGACCCGGAACGCCGCGTCGTCTCTACTGCAAGCGGCCAAAGCCTCGCCTACGGCCTGCTCTCGATCGATATAGGCTCCACCCCTTCACTGCCCGACGGCATATCAACCGGCATCTCCGTAAAGCCGATCGCAAGCTTTGCCGATCGCCTTGCCCGGCTCGATGCGCTGGCCGCAGAAGGACGGCTCTCAACGCTCGCGGTCGTAGGGCAGGGGGTGGCAGGCGTCGAGGTCGCCTTTGCGCTCAGACGCCGGTTTGCCGGACGAGACATCCGCATAACCCTCGTCGGACGGGCAGCGGAGCTGGTTCCGGAGCGCAGTCGGCGGGCGCGGCATTTGTTGGAGCGGGAACTGCGAAGGGCGGCCATCGCCCATCACCCCGCGTTCGATGTCGTCGCTTTCCACGACGCTGAGCTCGTCGCTCGCGATGGGAGGCGACTTCCAGCAGATCAGGTCATCTGGACGACGTCGAGCGGCGCCCCGGCCTTCTTGCGCGAGACCGGCCTTCTCCTCGACCGAAGCGGTTTCATTTGTGTGGACGAAACGTTGCGATCCCTGTCGCATCCGGATGTCTTCGCCGCCGGCGACGTCGCATCTCTGCCGAGCACCCGTCCAAAGGCCGGCGTGTTTGCCGTGCGGCAAGGACCGGTTCTGGCCGAGAACATCCGCCGCAGCTTCTGCGGAGAAGCCCCGCTTTCTTATCAACCGCAACGGCAATGGCTGGCACTGATCTCTCTCGCCGACGGGCGGGCCACTGCCGACAAGTGGAACATAGCCGTGGCCGGCCGCTGGGTGGCCAAGTGGAAGCATCTCATCGACAGCCGCTTCATGCGGAAATATCGGGAGTGAGGCGACTTCGTTTTCGTTCCGACGTGATTCATCTATTCGCAGGTGGATAACGGGCAGGCCGATCTCAACCATTCTGTTGCCGACGCTGAGCAGCAGGGGGAAAGCGCGGTGCCTCGACAAACTACTGTGCGGAGAGGACTATGCGGTTACTTGAATCCCGGGCGCTATTTTATGGGACTCAGGCCCCGCAAAAGCCATCGAGCTGTCCGCCCCCCAATTGTCAGCCAGATGCCGCCCCGTCGAAGGTTTCTCGCATCGCCTTGAGGATCACGACCGCGGAGGCAGCGCCAGGGTCGATATGGCCAAGCGAGCGTTCGCCCAGTCTTGCTGCGCGACCACGAAGCGCGATCATGGATTGCGTTGCTTTGGCGCCCAATTCTCCCGCTTCGCAGGCCGAGGACCAAATGTGTCCGGGTTCGCCGGATCTCGCCTCCGCCGCATCGGCTGCCGGCATCCAGGCATCGAGCATGGTCTTGTCTCCGCGCATTCCTTTGCCCCGCTGCTGAATGCCGGTTGTGATGGCTCTCAGCATCGCGACCTGGCCAGCGGCATCGAGAGGTCGATGTGCGTTCATACGATCGGATGCATGGAGAAAGCCGGTCGCATAGAGCGGGCCCGTGGATGCGCCTACCGCATCGAGAAACGTGGTCGCAGCAGCCGCCATGACTTCGGCGGCAGTCCTGCTGTCGAGATCGCTCCGCGACAATTCACTCGCAACAGCGCTGAAGCCAAGCGACATCGTGATGCCGTGATCGGCGTCTCCGATCGCCTCATCAAGCTCGGTCAGGTAATCCTTCTCCTTGGCCATCGCATCGGAGATCTTGTTGAACATTCGGCTGAGTAAGCGCGCATCGTTTCCGTGCACCATTTCCCTCCAACTGTTGCACTGTGCCATTGAAAGCCCTGCCTTACCCTATTTTCAACGCCGCAGTGTCGCAGGGATGATGGAGCAGAGTAGACAGATCGTCATCAAGATGAAGGATTGAGATCGACGCGCCGACCATATCCAATGATGTGCAGTAGTGGCCAATCCAGTTTGCTTCGATCTCGATGCCCTTGGCCTTCAGCCTCTGCTCGACACGCCTGAACAGAATATAGAGCTCCATCAATGGCGTTGCACCGAAGGAGTTGACCAGCACGGCGACACGGCTGCCTGCGATCGCCCCCATCTCGTGAAATATGCGATCGATAATCTTGTCCGCAATCGCGTCGGCATTCTCGATCTTCTCGCGACTGACACCCCGTTCGCCATGGATGCCGATGCCGAACTCCATCTCGTCTTCCCCGATCTCGAAACTCGGACGGCGCGTCTGCGGCATAGAGCCGGCTTCGAGTGCGACACCCAGCGTGAATGTGCGGGAGTTAGCCTTGCGTGTCAGTGCTTCGCACGCGTCGAGCGAGTGACCGCGGTCGCAGGCTGCACCGGCGATCTTGAAGGTAAAGAAATTGCCGGCGACACCGCGTCGGCCGTCCCGGTCTTCCATGGAGGACGAGGCGACATCATCGGTGGTCAGGACCGTGCGCACCGCGATGCCCTCGGCCTCGGCCATTTCTGCCGCCATCTCAAAGTTCATGACGTCCCCGGCATAGTTGCCGTAGACGAAAAGCACACCGGCATCACCCGAAGCCGCCCGGGCGCAATGCAGGATCGGCATCGGCGGCGGGGAGGAAAAGACATTGCCGACGGCGACCGCATCCGCCAGCCCCTTTCCCACATAGCCGAGAAAGCAGGGTTCATGACCGGAGCCGCCGCCGATGACAAGACCGACCTTGCCGGGCCGCGGACCTTCCCTGGCTATCAACGCCCGGTTGGATTTTCCGGCGGGCATCAGATGTTTCTGATGCGCCCGCACGACGCCTTCCAGCATTTCCTCAACCACATGATCCGGATCATTGAGGAACTTCTTCACGCGATTGCGGGTCCGCGTCCCTGTCCCTTGGCTAGACGGGCTTTCCGACCGAGGGCGCTGCGCAAGCATCTGGTCGATGACGGTCACGCCGTCGGCATTCAGAATACCCCGTCCGGTCGCCGCATCGGTGATCAGCACGTTGACATATCCGCCGCGCAGGGCAGCGAGGATCGCCGGCACCTTGTCGAATCCTCCGGCCGCAGCAACGCGGAGGCCGACCGATTTGAGCATGTCGAGTGACATGCCGATCAGGCGCTCGTCCAGCGGCCCTGCCACCGGACGCCCCTGGCCGTCGATGAAGCGGCCAGAGACGGCGCCGACGGCGCCCTTGGCGAGATAATCCTGCAGCGCCACGTCTTCGAAAAAGCCGCTTGTGTGAATGGTCGAATTCGGCCTCAGTGACGAGATGCCAAAAAGCGCCTTGTTGGCACGCGACAGCATGCCGAACTGATCGGCCACCAGCGGCTCTTCCAACAGAGCGTCACGCATCGTTCGAGACGAGAGGATGGCGGGGGCGGATATGTTGACGAGCTTGGCGCCAACGGCCCCGGCGACAGCCGCTGCGCAAAGCTCCGGCGTATAGGAAAAGCTTGCCCGTGTTCCGCCCGCCGCCTGAATGACCGTGACATCCTGCAATCCGGGAACATGGGCAGCTTCGCCGATCGCAAGCATTGTGCGCCCCCAGGAAACGGCGACCGTATCGCCCGACTTGATCAGACGCTGCAATGCCTGGCCGCCGGCAGCACCGATCCGTTCGATCAGCGATTTGCCGGTTTCTTCGCTGGGGACGACAAGACAGTCGACGAGCCCGAAATGCCGCTTGAGTTCGCGCGCGATGGTCAGTGACGCAAGCCGGGCGGGTTCGATGGCGATGTTGACGATGCCGCGCTCACGCGCCTCTGCGAGATAGTTGTTCACCGTGGCGCGCGACACACCCATCGTGGCAGCGATATCGCCTTGGGTAAGACGATCCTCGTAATAGAGCCAGCAGGCCCAGACGAGGGGGTCGTCGCCATATCTCAGAGACATGCCCTCGCGGGCGTGTTCGACATCGTTGGTGCCGATCATCGCCTTGCCGGACTGCTGTGTCTTCACTGGTGTCAATCCGAAACGTGCTCCGACAGTCGATTCGGGGCCGAGCTATCCGGACCGCCCGAATTTTTTAGGACAATTCATCGACGTTGGCTTCTTATTTCTGGAATTCGGCGGCGACCTGCCCGAAAAGGCAGGTCGCCCGGTCCTGGGAGGGGTTTGCTGAGTTCAGGGCGCCTGCAACTTGCCTGACACGCCCTTCGCGATTTCCTTGAGGATCAAGGCGCATGACGTGGCACCGGCATCGAGAACGCCAAGCGAGCGTTCGCCGAGACGGCTGGCGCGCCCGATCTTCGCGACGAGGTCGATGGTGGAATCACGTCCCTTGTCGGCGGCTTCGGTCATCGCCGCCAGCGCGTCAGCAAAGGACTGTCCGCCTGCGACCGTGCTGTCGAACGCTTCGATGGCCGGCACGAACGCGTCGATCAGCGTCTTGTCGCCAACCTTGGCAGAACCGATCGACTGAATGCCGGCAAGGCCCATATGAAGCATTGTCGAGAAGAGGCGAGCGTCAACGACATCCTTGCCTTCGAGCGTTTCTGCGAACTCGGTGAACATCACGCCGTAAAGCGGACCCATAGAGCCGCCAATCTCCGTCATCAACACAGTGCCGAGCGTATCGAAGGCTTCGGCCAGCGACACGTCTTGGGTCTTGAGGCGCTCGGACGTCATGCCGAAGCCCTTGGCCATGTTGACGCCGTGGTCACCATCACCGATCTTGCCGTCGATCTCACTGAGATAGGCGCGGTTTTCGAAGATGCGGTCGGCGATCGCAATCACGATATCGCCCGCGTGGGCATTGAGGAAAGTCTGCATCGCCAGGTCCTTAAAGCAGCATGGTGCAGCGCGTCTCGAGATCGAGAAGCGGCTTGGTTTCGTCGTCGAGCGCCATGACCGTCAGGGTCGCTCCCACCATTTCCAGCGACGTGAAATAGTTGCCGATGAAGGTCTTGTAGACCTTCAGGCCACGCGCGGAAATCTCGGTTTCGATCGTATCGTTGAGGATGTAGAGTTCGTTGAGCGGCGTCGCGCCGAGGCCTGACACGAGCACGGCGACTTCGACGCCGGCCGGCAGGTCATGATCGTCGAGCACGATCTTCACCATGTCCCTTGCAACGTCTTCGGCTTTTTTGAGCGGTTCGACCCGCACCCCAGGCTCGCCATGGTGGCCGATGCCGACTTCCATCGTGCCGGGCTCGATCTGGAAATTGGGATGGCCGACGGCGGGAAGTGTGCAGGGGCCAAGGCCCACGCCGATCGACCGGCAGTTGTCGATCGCCTTCTGCGCGACGGCGCGAACCTCCTCGAGCGAGCCGCCCTGGCTGGCCTTGGCGCTACCGATCTTCCACATGAAGATCTCGCCGGCGACCCCGCGGCGCTTCTCCCGCTCGGACAGAGGAGCCGAGCAGACGTCGTCGTTGGCGACGACCGTCAAAACCTCGATTCCTTCCTTGGTGGCAAGCTTGGTTGCCATCTTCACGTTCATGTTGTCGCCGGCATAATTGCCGTAAAGGCACACCACTCCGGCGCCTCCATTTGCCTCGCGGAATGCGTCAGAGAAGCTCTTGGCTGTCGGCGAGGAGAAAAGTTCGCCAACGGCGACCGCATCCAGCATGTTCTTGCCGGTGTAGCCCATGAAGGCGGGTTCATGACCTGAACCGCCGCCGGTGACGATGCCGACCTTGCCTTTGACGGGGGCATTCTTCGCCACGACGACACGTGGGTTTTCCGCAAGCCGGACGATATCGGAATGGGCCTTGACGAAGCCCTTGACCGTATCTTCGACGACAAGATCAGGATTATTGACGAAACGCTGCATGGTTTGTCCTCAGAGAATTGTGTAACCGCCGTCGATCAGGAGATCGGCGCCGTTGATCATGTCCGCACCATTGGAGACAAGAAAGACTGCCGCTGCGGCGATTTCCTGCGGGTAGGCGAAACGGCCGGTCGGGATACGCTTCTTCGCATTTTCACCCTTTTCGCCGGCCCAAGCCTTCTTTCCGAGTTCCGTCAGCACGACTGTTGGCGAAATGGTATTCACGCAGATACCGTATTTTCCCCACTCGGCCGCGAAGGTCTTCGACATGCCGATGACGCCGAATTTGGAGGCGCAGTAGGCGACGTGCTCCTCGATTGCGACGGTGCCCGCCTGCGAGGCGAGATTGACGATCTTGCCGCCCTTGCCAGCGGCGATCATCGCCCTTCCGACTGCCTGCGTGAAGAGAAAAGTGCCCTTCAGGTTGATGTCGATCGTCTTATCCCAGTAATCGAGCGACAGATCCTCGGCCGGAGCGAGGAAGACGACCCCCGCGCTGCTGACGGCTATATCGATGTGGCCGAAGGTGTCGAGGACGCCCGCGATCGCCTTCTCGACGGAAGATGCCTGCGAGACATCGCAGACGAAGGATTTCGATGCGCCACCGAGTTCGGCCGCTTTTGCTGCGGCCAGTTCGGCATTGAGGTCAAGCACGGCGACGGTCGCGCCCTTTTCGGTCAGCGCGTCGCAGACGGCAGCGCCGATGCCGGATGCGGCGCCGGTGACGACGGCAATCTTGCCGTTCAGGGGGAAATTCAGGTCGATCTGGGGAGCGGTATCACTCATGTCTTCAAGCCTTTGCGACGGAGACGGGAGGGGCGGCGGTCACCGCCCCTCCCTTGGATCGAAAACGAAAAGTATCAGTTACGGGACTCGAGCAGCTTGTCGGCGTTTTCTTTCGTGACAGGCGTCCAAGGCACGAGGTAGTCCTTCTCGGCGCCATCCGCCCACTTCATGTCCGGATACTGGGTCCAGATCTTCGATTCGGGCTTGTAGTCCTTGTTGGCGGCCTTGATGGCGACGTCGAGAGCGCCCTGAGCCTGGGCGTTGGCGTCCTGCAGGATGGAAGCCATCTCGCCGCGCTTCACCGAGTTGATCGCATCCGTCACGCCATCGACGCCGGCAATCGCGAAGTCTTCAACCTTCAGACCTGCAGCCTTGATTGCCTCGATCGCACCGAGTGCCATTTCGTCGTTCTGGCCGATGATGCCATTGATCTGGCCCGGATGGGATGTCAGCCAGTTTTCCATCAGGGTCTGAGCTTCGGCGCGCGACCAGTTGCCGGTCTGCTTTTCGAGAACCTTTACGTCCGGGCAGGCAGCGAGTGCCTTTTCATTGCCTTCCAGGCGCTGGATCTGGCCGGACTGGCCGATCGGGCCTTCGATGATGACGAGATTGCCCTTGCAGCCCATCTTGTCCAAGACTGCCTTGGCTTCGAGCTCGCCGGCTTCCACGTCGTTCGAGCCGACATAGGATGTGAGGAGATCGGAATTGACGCGGGCATTGGAGCCGACAACGGGGATGCCGGCATCATGGGCCATCTGCACAGCGGTCGCGCCGGCCTCGATATCCATCGGCACGAAGATGATCGCGTCGAATTTCTGTGTGATCATCGTGTTGAACTGTTCCTGCTGGACCAGCGCGTCATATCGGCCATCGAACACCGTGACATCGACCTTGCCGCTCTTGACGGCCGGATGTTCCTTCAGAGCCGCCGACCAGATCTGCATGAATTCAGCATTGAGACCATAGGTGGTCGCGCCAATCTTGAGCTTCTTGTCCTGCGCCATTGCGGGTGCCGAAAGCATCGCCGCACTGGCGACGAGAGCAAGCAAAAGTTTCTTCATTTTCTTCTCCTCCACGGAATGTCCGGTCGCCGTTTTGACGCGCGGTACATGTCGGACCGTTTCGCGATCCGAATTGTTCTGGGGTCAGGCCCCTTGATTGCGTTTTTGATCCAGCATGACCGCACCGACGATCAGCGCCCCTTTGAGGACCTGCTGGTAGTAAGATTCGATGCCGAGCAGATCGAGACCGTTGTTCATGACGCCGATAATGAGCGCGCCGATCAGGGTTCCCGTGACGCGACCGACACCACCCGAGAGGCTGGTACCGCCGATGACCACGGCCGCGATGGCGTCGAGCTCGTAGGCAACACCGGCCTGCGGCAGGCCGGAGCCCGTGCGAGCGGCAAGGATCATACCGGCAAGACCCGCAAGTGCTCCCGAGATGCAGTACACGGCGAACTTGATGCGGGTGACGTTGATGCCTGAAGTCACGGCGGCATGCGGGTTGCCGCCGACGGCGTAGATATAGCGGCCAAAGCGCGTGCGGTTGAGAACCCACCAAGAGGCAATGAAGACGACGGCGAGAACGACGACCGGCATCGGGATGCCGATAATGTTGCCGGTTCCAAGCCAGCGAAAATCCGGGATAAGCGCCGGGACAGGTCTGCCGCCGCCATAGATCAGCGTCATGCCGCGTGCCGCCGACAGCATGCCGAGGGTGGCAACGAAGGCGGGGACGGAGAAGCGCGAGACGATTACACCGACGACCATGCCGCATGCGAGACCGACGAGAATGCCCGCCGCGAACGCGACGAATGCCGGATAGGGGCCGCCCGCAACGCCGGCGGTCGCTGAAGTCGTCGCAAGGCTCGCGGCCACCATACCAGCGAGCGCTACGACCGAGCCGACGGAGAGGTCGATGCCCCGGGTCAGGATGACGAATGTCATCCCGATCGCCAGCACCCCATTGATAGATGTCTGTAGAAGCACGTTCGAGATATTGCCGGCGGTGAGGAAGTACTCGTTGGAGACCGACAGGATGAATGCCAGGAGCAGGAAGGCGAGAAAGATGCCGTATTCCTGGATGAGCAACTTGCGGTTATCCGAACCGAACCATGCGGCTGCCGGCTTGTTTTCTGTGGCGGACACTGTTCTTACCTCTTCCCATGCCGATCGAATCTTGAAAATGCGCGTCTGGCCCAGTGACCCGGGCCCGTCACGTAGAAAGGTGCACCAACGCCTGCGCGTCTGTCTCCGCGCGCGGATAGATGCCAGTCGAGCGACCGTTGCGCATGACGAGGATGCGGTCGGACATGCCCAGCACTTCGTCGATTTCCGATGAAATCATCACTACGGTTCCACCGGCCTCGGCGAATTCGCAGATGATGCGATAGATCTCGCGCTTGGCGCCGACATCGACGCCACGCGTCGGTTCATCGAGCAGAAGCACCTTGGGATTGCGCAGGAACCACTTGCCCAGGACGACCTTTTGCTGATTGCCGCCTGACAGGCCCGAGACCGGCATCGTGTCGCGGGCCGCCTTGATCGCAAATCTTTCGATCATGTTCCGGCTGGCAGCCTGCTCGCCGCGGCGACGCATGACGAAATTGGGGCTGAGTTCCGGCAGGCTGGCAAGCGCAATGTTGCCTCTGACGCTATCGGTCAGATTGAGCCCGGTCAGCTTGCGGTCCTCGGTAACGAAAGCGAGCCCGTGCTCCATCGCGTCAGCCGGCTTGCTGACCTTGACCGGCGCGCCATCGATCCTGATTTCGCCGCTATCGAGACGATCGAGACCAAAGATGCAGTTGAAAATTTCCGACCGGCCGGATCCCATAAGTCCGTAGATCCCGAAGATCTCACCCTTGCAAACCGAAAACGAAATGTCGTCGATCTTGCCGGCGGCTGTCAGCCCCGTAACCTGTAGGCCATCCGTTTCCGTCGGCGTGTTGGTCTTGATATATTCCTCGCCCAGTTCCCGACCGACGATCATCTTGATCAGGCTCGGCCTGTCGATATCAGCCAAGTCACCCGAGCCGATATAGGAGCCGTCGCGGAACACCGTGTAGGCATCCGCGATCTGGAAGATTTCTGACAGGCGGTGCGAGACGTAGACGATACCCTTGCCGGCGGCCTTCAGCCGTTCGATCGTTTTGAAGAGCTGCTGCGCTTCCTTTTCGCCGATTGCCGATGTCGGCTCGTCCATGAAGATGACTTCCGCATCGTGGCTGAGCGCCTTGGCGATCTCGACCAGTTGCATCTGCGCAACCGAAAGGTTCATCATGAACTGAGTGGGACGGATCTGGAATTCGAGCTGATCCAGCAACCGCTGGGCGTTACGGTTCATCGTCTTGAAGTCGACGCCGCCGAAGCGCCCGGAGGGTTCGCGACCAAGATAGATGTTTTCCGCCACGGTCATATGAGGGACAGGGCTCAGTTCCTGTTCGATGATCGCGATGCCGGAGGCGAGCGCTTCGGCTGGGCCTGAAAAATCGACGTCCTGACCGCGACGGCGAATGGAGCCGGCATCGCGCTTGTAAATGCCCATGAGGATTTTGAGGAAGGTCGACTTTCCGGCGCCGTTGCCGCCACACAGCGCGTGCACCGAGCCCGGCTTCAGCTGAAAGCGACCCTCACGCAATGCGGCAACGCCGCCGAAGGACTTCTTCAGTCCTTCCACCTCAAGCAGATATTCCACGCTAATTTCCTCCGATGATCCTTCCGCTCGATGAGCGTCGGACCAATCACTGTCTGGGTTAACCGCCCTCCAGCGGCCAGCACGTGACATTTGTCAGATAGTTTTCGACAAATGTCAACATGCCTTCATTGTAGGCTGAAGGTGTCCCTATGGTGAGCAAAAATCCTGTTTTTATCGTTTTAAAACAAACGGAAGGACTGCTTGGTGGGGAGAGCGAGACCTTGGGGGCGAAGGGGCGATACGCGCAAGAAAGAAGCGATAGCTGCTGAAAATCTCACCAAACAGCACTTTTCTTTTTCAAACCGGTCGCTATTCCTAGGTCAACCGATGCGCCGAATTTGGCGCCCATCGAGCAAAAGGATCCGATGATGAAAGCCTTGGTACTGGAAGAAAAGGGCGTTCTCGCCCTTCGAGACATTGACCTGCCGCTGGCGGTCGGAGCTTCGGAACTGAAGATCAAGATTCACACGGTTGGCGTCTGCGGCAGCGACGTACACTACTACACGCACGGCGCAATCGGACCGTACGTGCTGCGTGAGCCAATGGTTCTGGGACATGAGGCGGCAGGCACGGTGATCGAGGTCGGCTCGGCCGTTTCCGGTTTCAAGGTTGGAGACCGGGTGTGCATGGAACCGGGAATACCGGACCTCTCGTCGCGCGCATCCAAGCTCGGCATCTATAACGTCGATCCCAGCGTCCGGTTCTGGGCAACGCCGCCGATCCATGGCGTTTTGACATCCGAAGTTGTCCATCCCGCGGCGTTCACCTACAAGCTTCCCGACAACGTGTCCTTCGCCGAAGGCGCGATGGTGGAGCCATTTGCCATTGGCATGCAGGCTGCAGCGCGTGCCCGCATCGCCCCCGGCGATGTTGCGGCGGTGATCGGAAGCGGCCCGATCGGGATCATGGTCGCTCTGGCGGCGCTCGCTGGTGGGTGCAGCCGCGTGTTCATTTCCGATTTCAGCGCACCGAAACTCGCCATCGCTGCCCAGTATTCCGGTATCACCCCTGTCAATATCGGGGAGGAAAGCTTCGCCGAGGTCATCGCACGGGAAACCGACGGCTGGGGCGCCGATGTTGTTTTCGAAGCCAGCGGCAGCCCGAAGGCCTATGACGGGATATTCGACCTCGTTCGCCCGGGTGGAGCGATCGTGATGGTCGGCCTGCCGGTGGACAAGGTTTCGTTCGACGTGGCAGGCGCGATCTCGAAGGAAATCCGGATAGAGACGGTCTTCCGCTACGCCAATATCTTCGACCGGGCGCTGCAGCTGATTGCATCCGGCAAGGTGGACCTTAATCCGCTGATTACCGAGACTTTCCCTTTCGACAAGAGCATTGAGGCCTTTGAGAGGGCAGCAGCCGGCAACCCGTCAGACGTCAAGCTGCAGATCCTTCTGGGTGACGCCGCGGTTTAGGAAAATCCGATCAGTTCTGAAGGCCGGTGGCCGGGAAAGCATGGGATCGTCACGCGAGATCATGCCGTCCCGGCCGCGGCTTTTGCGATGTGACGGTAGGACCACCTGGACATCCCAACGATAGACCTGTCTCTTCGGTGCCAATTGATCGTGAGTCCGGAGGCCGGCCTTAAAGCCGACCTCCGGTTTTGTTACTTGCCCGAGGCCTGGGCGGAGTACATGTAGCTATCATAGCTGTATTCGGCGACGCGGAACCACTCGAAGGACTCGTCCCTGAACTTCTTCCAGCCCGGATAGATCTTTGCCCATGCCGGGTGCTTGGCGCTATATTCCGCGTAGAGTTCGAACGTCGTCTTGTAGGCGGCATCCATGACATCGCGTGGCAGCGGTCGCAGTTTGACGCCCTTGCCGACAAGCGAGCGGATCGCTGCAGTGTTCTTCACATCGTAGAGTGCCTGCATGTTGATGTTCGCCGCCTTGCAGGCGGCATCGAGTGCGGCCTTGTAGGCGGGAGGCAGACCCTCATACTGTGCCTTGTTGATGAAGAAGTGGATCGTCAGACCGCCTTCCCAATAGGCCGGGTAGTAGTAGTTCGGCGCAATCTGGTAGAAGCCGAGGCGTTCGTCGTCATAGGGACCGATCCACTCGGCCGCGTCGATTGTTCCGCGCTCGAGAGCCGGATAGATATCGCCCCCCGGTAGCTGCTGCGGCACCACGCCGAGCCGAGACATCACTTCGCCGGCGACACCGGCGATGCGCATCTTGACGCCCTTGAGGTCGGCGACGCCCTTGATCTCCTTGCGGAACCATCCACCCATCTGGGCACCGGTGGCCCCGCCGGGGATGCCAACCACGCCATAGGCAGAGAGAAACTCGTTATAAGCCTCATTGCCGCCGCCGTGGTAAAGCCAGGCGTTCTGCTGACGACCATTGAGACCGAAGGGGATGGTCGAGCCGATCGCAAATGTCGGATCCTTGCCGGTGAAATAGTATCCGCAGGTATGAGCGATCTCGACGGTGTTCGCCTTCACCGCATCGATCGCCTGCGGTCCGGGTACGAGTTCGCCGGCCTGAAACACCTGAATTTGGAATTTCCCGTCGGTGATCTTCGACAGTGTCTCCGCCATGACGGTTGCGCCGCCGTAAATCGTGTCGAGGTTGTTCGGGAAGCCCGATGTCAGGCGCCATTTGATGCTCGGCAGTTCTTGGGCAACCGCCGGTGCGGCGAGTGCGGTCGCGGCGACTGTTGCCGCCCCTCCGACTGCGCCTTTCGTCAGGAAATTGCGTCTGTTGATGGTTTCCGTCATTGCGTTTCCTCCTCCTCAGGTTCGGCAGTATCGAACGCACGCTGTGCGATCAAAGCGTGTGTCTAGTTTTTCGGTGCGCCGAAGCTTGGCGTCGGGGAACCGAAATCTGGTGCAGGGATATCGACGGCCGGGGCGGCGGGATCGCCGGAAGACTGCTCCGGTGCGCCGAAAGGCTGGGTCGGTGTTCCAAACGGGTTAGCGCCATCGGCACCCGGCATCGGTACGTTGAGCTCAATCGTCGATGGATCGACGACGGCAGATCCTGATTTGTAGTGGGTCACGAGACCCGGAAAGACGATGACGACGACGACCATGACGAGCTGGATCGCCAGGTAGGGCAGGGAGCCCATGTAGATCTGGCCGGATGTGACCGGCTGGATTGTCGCACCGGTGATGCGATCCTTGTAGGCCCGTGTCGGAGCGACGGAGCGCAGGTAAAACAGCGAGAACCCGAACGGCGGATGCATGAACGAGGTCTGCATGTTGATCGCCAGCATCACGCCGAACCAGATCAGGTCGATGCCGAGCGCATCGGCAACCGGTGCCAGCAGCGGGATGATGATGAAGGCCAGCTCGAAATAATCGAGAAAGAAGGCCAGGAAGAATACGAGCAGATTGGCAACGATCAGGAAGCCGATCTCGCCGCCCGGGATCGACGTCATCAGGTGCTCTACCCAGACGTGACCGTCGACACCGTAGAAGGTCAGCGAAAACACGCGCGCGCCGAGCAAGATGAAGATCACGAAGGAGGACAGTTTCGCCGTCGCGTAAAGGGCCGACTTGACCATCGCCAGCGTAAGCTTGCGATTGAAGGCTGCAAGAAGCAGAGCACCGACTGCGCCCATCGCGCCGCCTTCGGTCGGCGTCGCAAGGCCGATAAAGATTGTGCCGAGAACGAGGAAGATCAGCACGAGCGGCGGCACGAGCGAGGTGATGACCTTGGCCACAAGCTTCCAGCCACGAAGCGATCGCGCCTCGATGGGAAGAGCCGGCACGCTTGCCGGACGCAGAAAGGACATCAGGATGATGTAGCCGGTATAGGCAGCAACCAGCATGAGACCGGGCACGAGTGCGCCCTTGTACATGTCGCCGACCGACCGGCCGAGCTGGTCGGCCAGAATGATCAGCACGAGGCTCGGCGGAATAATCTGGGCAAGCGTTCCCGACGCTGCGATCGTGCCGGCCGCGACCCGTCGGTCGTAACCATATCGCAGCATGATCGGCAGGGAGATCAGGCCCATCGAGATGACGGAGGCCGCAACGACGCCTGTGGTGGCTGCAAGGATGGCGCCCACGAAGATGACCGCGAAGGCGAGCCCGCCGCGGATCGGGCCGAACAGCTGGCCGATCGTATCGAGCAGATCCTCGGCCATTCCGCTTCGCTCGAGAATCAGCCCCATGAAGGTGAAGAACGGAATGGCGAGCAGTGTCTCGTTCGACATCTGCCCGAAGATGCGGTCAGGGATCGCTCCGAACAGGTTGATGGGCAAAAGGCCCATTTCGATGCCGATGAAACCGAAGACAAAGCCGACAAAGGCGAGTGCGAAGGCAACCGGATAACCAAGCAGCAACACGACGATCAGTGATAGAAACATGATCGGCGCGAGATTTTCCGCAAAGAATGCAAACATATGAGCGTATCCTGCTACGAATTAGAGCGCTTGCGCTTCGGCGTCGGCGAGAGCGACGGCGTCGGGCATCGCACCGCTGAGGATCGCTAGCCGTTTGATGAGTTCCGACAGTCCCTGGAGTGCCAGCAGGCCGAAACCAATCGGGATCATGGCCCAGACTGGCCACAGCACCAGCCCACCGGTATTGTTGGAGACCTCTCCGCTCACATATTTGGCGATGACGATCGGCCAGGACAGGTAGATGGTGACGAGGCAGAACGGCATCAGGAAGAAGATTGTCCCGAACACCTCGATCCAAAGCTGCGCCCGTCTGGGGAGCTGGCCATAGACCAGATCGACCTTGACGTGCTCGCTGCTCAGCAATGTCCAGGCCGCCGCCAACAGGAAGGCTGCGGAGAAAAGGTACCATTGCGCCTCGAGCCAGGCATTTGAGCTCAGATTGAAGACTTTTCGGGTCACTGCGTTGATGGCGCTGATCAGCACTGCCGCCAACAAAAGCCATGAAACGGCTTTACCGAAAAGCGTGTTCATCGCGTCGATAGCGCGCGACACGGCGAGTAGACCAGACATTTCAAACCCTCCCAGGCAAGCTGCCCGAAGGCAGCTGTCCCATGCACTACTATCGCCGCAAATCACACGCGACAAGAGCATTATGACAAGAGGCCAATCTCGCGGTCTGGGAAAAGGCTTCGATACACGTTGCTATGGGCTGGAACAGACAGTGACGCAGGGAGCGCAAACGTCCCCGCTGATTCTCGATTTCGACGCTTATTCTTTTCGCATGCAGGGTGAACGCGTGACGCGCATGACGAGCGATTTTTGTCGTCAAATCAGTGACTTTGAGAAAAGAGACCTGGTTGCATCCGCCGTCGCTTCGGGCGACAATCGACGGATAGTGCACCGACGGCAAGCAAACGGGCGCCTAGGGCGCCCGTCGCAATACAGATCCGGAGCGGCCTTATTCGGCCACAACCGTCTTTCCGCCTTCCCACTTGTAGACGGAAAAGCTCTGCGAGCTCAGATCGCCGGTTTCACCGTAGGTCAGTTCGCCAATGGCAGTCTTGATACCGGTGCCATCCTTGAGCGCGGCAGCAACTGCCTCAGCGTCGTCGGTGCTGCCAGCCTTGGCGATGCCGGCGGCGATGACCTCGACGGCTGCATAGGCGTTGAGGGTAAACGCTTCGGCGGGGATCTTTTTTGCAATGAGCGCATCGGCCGCGGCCTTGCTGTCGGCATTCTTCAGCGCGTCGGCAGCGTTGGTGAAGATCGTGCCGTTGGCTGCGTCGCCGCCGGTGGTGATGAACTCGCTGTTGGAAAGGCCGTCACCCGCGATCAGCTGCACATTCATGCCGGCATCCTTCATCTGGCGCACCAGAAGGCCTGCTTCTGGGTGATAGCCGCCGAAATAGAGGACTTCGGTGCCTTCCGACTTCAGGCGTGTCACCAGCGCGCTAAAATCCTTGTCGCCCGCCGTCAGCGCGTCGTTGAAGACTTCCGTGATGCCGGCCGCATTCAGCGATGCCTTGAAGGCATCGGCGAGACCCTTGCCATACTGCCCCTTGTCGTTGAGGATGGCGATCTTCTTTTCCTTGAATTTCTCGACCACGAATTTTGCTGCAACGTCCGCCTGCTGGTCGTCCCGGCCGCAGGTGCGAAACACGGTGGAAAGGCCACGCGCGGTCAGTTCCGGCGAAGTGGCTGTCGGGGTAACCATCAGTGCACCGTTTTCGGCAAACGCGACCGAGGCGGGGATAGAGACGCCCGATGTGACAGGGCCGACCACGAAACGGATATCGTCGGCAATCAGCTGATTGGCGGCAGATACGCCCTGCTTGGGTTCGCCGGCATCGTCGACAATTTTGAGCACGAGCTTCTCGCCGTTGACGCCGCCCTTCTTGTTGATTTCCTCGACCGCGGTTTCCGCGCCGTTCTTGATCTGCGCGCCGATCGCAGCAACCGGGCCGGTCAGCGGCGCGATGAGGCCGACCGTGATGTCGGCGTAGGCAAGCGGGGCGAATGCGAGTGTGGCAGCGAGTGCCGCAGTGATTGTCTTCAATGTCATGTCAGTCTCCTGGGATGCGGACCTCCCGACCCGCGTGCTAATCGTGCGCCGAACCCGCTCAAACCGTCGGCAATGCCATGACTGGTGGAAGAGGGAGGGCGCGTCCGTCCGCGCGTGGCCATATTGAGCTTCTCCGCGCATCCGACAATTTTCCTAGAAATATTGGGACGGTGACGCAAGAAGATAACTGGAAGCCATGACCTCTTGATTGAATAATTCACGCCTTCTTGTGGCGACGTGATGGGCGGCTGCAGCCGTGCCCTTTCATGCCGGCAACTCACACGACGGAACCAACCCATGATTCAGGCAGCCGTCCATGGCGCCCGCCGGCGATCAGGCGGATACGTGTCTTTCTCCACATGCGCCGCGGTTCGAAGACGACGACGGTGGGCATATTGCTGATAGTGGCGACTCAGATGCTGAAAGCGGCTCCGATCAGCGCCCTTGTGTAATCGGCCTTCGGGGCGTCAAAGATCGCGTCCGTATCGCCTTCCTCAACAATCTTTCCGTTGTTCATGACGATCACATGATCCGCGATGGCCCTGACCACGGCAAGGTCGTGGCTGATGAAGACGTAGGAAAGGTTGTGGTCGGACTGCAGCTTGCGCAAGAGGTCGATCACCTGTCCCTGCACGGACCGGTCGAGTGCCGAGGTCGGTTCGTCGAGGATAACCACACGCGGCTTGAGGATCATCGCGCGGGCAATCGCGATGCGCTGGCGCTGACCGCCGGAAAATTCGTGCGGGTAGCGATTGCGCGCCTGGTGATCGAGCCCGACTTCGGTCAGGGCGGCGATCGCGCGCCGGTCTCGATCCGCCTTGTTCAGCGAAGGCTCGTGGACGAGCAGACCTTCGGTGATGATCTCGCCGACTGTCTGACGCGGCGAGAGAGACCCAAAGGGATCCTGGAAGACGAGCTGCATCTCCTTGCGCAGGGACCGCATCTGCCGACGGTCGAAGCCGGAGATGTCGGTCTTGTCGAAGCGGTAATGACCATCGCTGTGGAGAAGCCGGAGCAGCGCGCGCCCAAGCGTCGATTTCCCCGAGCCGGACTCACCAACGATACCGATCGTCTGGCCCTGCCTGAGCTTGACGGTGACGCCGTCGACGGCCCGGAAACTCTTTGGACCCTTCGAAAAAAGTCCGCGGCCGATCGGAAAATCGACCGTGACATCGCGTCCCTCCAGAATGATCGGTGCGTTTTCCGCTGGCGGTTGCTTGCGACCCTGAGGTTCGGCATCGATCAGCATGCGGGTATAGGCGGAAGTCGGAGCCTCGAAGATCTGTGATGTGGCTCCCTGTTCCACCACTTCGCCGCGCCGCATGACGACGACACGTTCGGCAAAATGCCGGACAATGCCGAGATCGTGGGTGATCAGCACAATCGCCATGCCGAAACGCTCCTGGAGCGAGCGCAGCAGTTTCAATATCTGCGCCTGGACCGTCACATCAAGCGCCGTCGTCGGCTCGTCGGCGATCAGGACGTCGGGTTCGTTGGCAAGCGCCATGGCGATCATGACGCGCTGCCGCTGGCCGCCGGACAGTTCATGCGGGTAACTGTCAATGCGGCGGGCGGGATCGGGAATGCCGACCAGTTCCAAGAGTTCCAGCACGCGGCTGCGGGCCGCTTTCCGGCTG
Organism: Rhizobium sp. CFBP 8752; assembly: GCF_014842035.1. Taxonomy (NCBI): domain Bacteria; kingdom Pseudomonadati; phylum Pseudomonadota; class Alphaproteobacteria; order Hyphomicrobiales; family Rhizobiaceae; genus Rhizobium; species Rhizobium sp. CFBP 8752. The sequence continues at coordinate 118,356 of NZ_JACYUZ010000002.1, forward strand.
CCGCCGCGGTGGTAGACGATCGGTTCGGCGATCTGGCGGCCGATCGTGTAAAGCGGATCGAGCGAGGTCATCGGCTCCTGAAAGATCATCGTGATCTTGGCACCGCGGATCTTGTTGAGCTCGTTATTTCGCAGTCCGACCAGTTCCTTGCCCCGATAGGCGGCGGAGCCAGTGACGGTGCCGTTTCCAGCGAGCAGGCCCATAATGCCCATCATCGTCTGGCTCTTGCCGGAGCCGCTTTCGCCGACGACGGCGAGCGTCTCGCCGGCACGGACATCGAAGCCGATGCCCTTGACCGCATTGACCGTGCCATCCGGCGTCGTAAAATTCACTTTCAGGTCGCGGATCGAGAGAATGGTGTCTTTTTGATCGGTCATGTCAACGATCCTTCGGGTCGAGCGCGTCGCGCAGGCCGTCGCCGATAAAGTTCAACGAAAACAGCGTTGCCACGAAGAAGATGGAGGGAAAGATCAGGAGCCAGGGTGCCGACTGGATATTGTTGGCGCCTTCCGAAATCAGAGCCCCCCAGCTGGTCAGTGGCGCCTGAACCCCGAGCCCGAGGAAAGACAGAAAGCTTTCCAGGAGGATTACCTTCGGAACCACGACGGTGACGAAGACGATCACCGGTCCGATCGTGTTCGGGATGATATGCCGGCGGATAATTTGCCAGTCGCTCAGGCCGAGCGCTTGGGCAGCGCCCACGAATTCCCGGCGCTTCAGCGCCAGCGTCTGGCCTCGCACGATGCGCGCCATGTCGAGCCATTCCACAGCGCCGATCACCAGGAAGATCAGGATGAAGGAACGACCGAAGAAGACGACCAGGACGACGACAAGAAAGACGAATGGCAGAGAATAGAGGATCTCGACGAAGCGCATCATGACATTGTCGACACGGCCGCCAAGATAACCCGCGGTCGCGCCGTAGAGCACGCCGATGCCAAGCGAGACGAGGCTGGCCAGCACGCCGACGGCAATCGAGATCTGGCCGCCGAGCATGACACGGGCAAGCAGGTCGCGGCCGTTCGGATCCGTGCCGAACAGGAAGTATTCCCGGCTGACATTCCCTTCGACTTTGAGAACGCGCCCGTCTTTTTCGGTCGCCACTACCTTGGTGTCGTCGAACTCGTTGGCACGGTCGAAATAACGCGTCGTGCGTGGATCGATCGGATCCTCGGCGCTGATGGTCGCGGAAAAGATCTGGCCCGTCACCTCGAACGCGTCGAGGTTGACGCGGGCGCGCGTCGCGACGCCTTGCATGGCGCCCTCCAGCGACGCCTCGTCTGGCCGCGGCTCGAGACTTGGCGCCACCGTCACATAGGAAGAAAAGACCTGGTCATAGCTATGCGGCACAAAAAGTGGGCCGAGATAGGAAAAGAGCGCGATCAGAACGAGCATCACGCAGCCGCCCATCGCCGCCTTGTTGCGACGGAAGCGGATGGCGGCAAGCTGGAAAAGACTGCGGCTTGTGCTCTGGGGCGGGGTGGAAGCCGGATCGGTGGCGATATCAGTCATGACGGACCCTCGGATCGAGCAGGCCGTAGAGAAGGTCGACCAGGAGATTGAAGACGATAACAAAGATGGCGATCAGAACGACGGTGCCCATGACCAGCGTATAGTCACGATTCAGCGCGCCGAGCACGAAATAACGGCCGACGCCCGGAATGGTGAAGATGGTCTCGACGACGGCCGAGCCGGTCATCAATGCGGCGGCACAGGGTGCGAGATAGGAGACGACCGGCAGCATGGCGCCGCGCATGGCATGCGTGATGACGACGATCCTTGCCGGAAGGCCATAAGCGCGCGCGGTGCGGATATGGTCGGCATGCAGCGCCTCGATCATCGATCCGCGCGTCAGCCTGGCGAAAACGGCAAGCTGCGGCAGCGCCAGTGCGATCATCGGCAGGAGCAGGAACGAGAACGAACCATCTCCCCAGCCACCGGCCGGCAACAGCGCAAGAAGAATTGCGAAAATCAGCGTCAAAACCGGGCCGACGACGAAATTCGGGATCGTCGTACCCATCGTCGCGAGCGTCATGATGGAAAAATCGAGCACGCTGTTCTGGCGCAGGGCCGCGATCGTGCCGAGCGTCACGCCGCCAATCAGGGCAAGAAGCAGAGCGTAGAAACCGAGTTCAATGGAGTAGGGAAGGCCTTTTCCGATCAGTTCCGCGACGGTGTTGTCCTTGTAGATATAGCTTGGACCGAAATCACCCTGCACGGCATTGCCGATATAGGTGAGATATTGACGCCATAACGGCTGGTCTAGCTGGTAGGTCCGCATGATGTTTTCCATCGTTGCGGGTGGCAGCGGACGTTCCAGGTTAAAGGGACCGCCCGGAGCAAAACGCATCAGGAAGAAGGAGATCGTCACGACGATGAAAAGCGTCGGGACGGCGCTCGCAAGGCGGCGCAGGATAAAAGACAGCATGCAGTAGTCTCCTGCGGGATGGCGTCCGAAACGCTGTCGGACGCCATCCCGTGTCGATTATTCGGAAACGCTCAGGAAGCGGCTCAGGTGTTCATTGGCAGCATTGTCCTGCCAGCCCTTGATGCGGTCCGAAACAAGCCACAGATCGGCCTGGGTCAGGAAGGGAGCAATCGGCTGGTCGCGCATCAGGATTGTTTCCGCCTCATGCATGATCTTCGATCGCGCAGCCGGATCCGTTTCCGCATACGACTTCTTCATCAGATCGTCGAATTCCTTGCTCTCGTAATGCCCGTAATTGAAGGTCTTGTTGGTCGAGAGGTTCAAGGCGAGGAAGTTTTCCGGATCGGCATAATCGGCAACCCAGCCGGCACGTGCCACGTTGAACTTGCCGCCTTCCTGGAGATAGGCGTAGTGCGAGGAGACATCGAGATTGCTCATCGTCACCTTGGCACCGAACGTGTTTTTCCACATGTCGGCAACGGCGGTGGCGACACGTTCGTGGTTCGGGTTGGTGTTGTAGCGGACCTCGATATTGAGCGGCTTGCCGCCTTCACCGTAACCGGCTTCCTTCATCAGTTCGATCGCCTTGTCTTCGCGGTCGAGCTGGGAAAGTTCTGCGAAATCGGCCTTGGCGGGTTCGCCATAGTTCGCCATGCCCGGCGGCACCAGCGAATAGGCGGGAAGCTGCGACCCGCTATAGATCTTCTTGGCCAGGAAATCGCGGTCGACGGCCATGGACAGGGCCTGGCGGACACGAACGTCGTTGAAGGGAGCCTCGCGGCCATCGAAGACGTAATAATAGGTTGCAAGCGTCGGCGACACGTGCACCTGGTCCTTGTAGGCCGAGCGCAGCCGCTCGATCTGGTCGGCGGAGAAGTTATAGACGAGATCCATTTCCTTCGCCTCGAAGCGGCGGACGGATGCGGCCTGGTCGTCGATCGGGTAGAAGATCACCTTGTCGAGCTTGACGTTGGCGGCATCCCAGAAATTGGGGTTCTTTTGGACAACGAGGCTGTCGTTCGGCACGTGGCTGACGAGCTGGAAGGCCCCGTTCGACACCATCGTGCCTGGCTTGACGAAATCGGCGCCGTTCTTCTCAAGGCTTGCCTTGGAGACAGGCAGGGCAGTCTGGTGAGCAAGAAGTTCAAGGAAGAAGGGGGTCGGGCGCTCGAGGGTGATCTCGAACGTCTTGTCATCGACGGCCTTGATGCCGAGTTCCTTCGGATCGGCCTTGCCGGTGTTGACCATTTCCGCGTTCTTGATCGGGTAGAGGATGTTCGCATATTTCGCGGCGGTCTTCGGATCTTCCACGCGCTTGAACGAGAATTCGAAATCCTGCGCCGTGACGGGCGAGCCATCGGACCACTTGGCATTCTCGCGCAGCTTAAACGTGTATGTCAGTCCGTCGTCGGAGACTTTCCACGACTCCGCTGCACCCGGTACAATCTTGCCCGCCGCGTCGTAGATCGTCAGACCTTCATAAAGATCCTTCAGGATGAAGGCTTCGATATTGATCGAGGTCTGGGCCTGATCGAGCGTTTGCGGTTCGCCGGAATTGCCACGATGAAGCACCGTTTCAGCAAATGCCGGTGCCCCGGCCAGCAGAGTTGATCCGAGCAAAGCGACCGCAGCCGCACGCATGAGACGAGATGACATACCGTTATCCTCCTGGTTTTCCGTCCGATTGGGCGAGTGAATGCCAGAAATATCGGAACTGCAAGGCTTTTTTGCTCTCGACTCAAATGCGGAGTGTATATCCGCGCGCCTCGACTAACCTCATAATTGTAGGGTCCTGCAGGGGCGATAGCCCGGGTATCCTGACCTTGCATCCGCGCCAGACCGTGAGTCGAGAAAGCCGCGACATTTTACGTTCAGGTAAACCGAGCAGCGAATACCATGGTGTCGCGATCATGGTGCCTGGAGTAATTTTATTGCAGGAGCACAAATGAAAGCGGTTTCCACCGATCCATCTCGATACAATCAGGGAGGGCATGGTTGGGCATCATCGGACTGAAATATGCGCCTCTCGCGATATGACGATCCGGCACCCCATCAGCGGCTCTCAAACATCGGGGACGGTGTAGCGTCGGCTATCACGGGCAACGAGCCGATGGGGCAAAGCGTCACGAATCTGCACGCTCCGCGGCTCATCCCTTCAACAAAGCGCTTTGGCCAAGCATGCGGCAGGTCGCGCCTAGTGGCGCTTTCTTCTGGAGATCTTGTTGCCGTGTGGACCGCTGACGACCGGCGTCCTGTCCCGATTTTCGGTGACCAGGGTTCGCCACCGGTCGAGACGATCGCCTGCAAGTTCGCCGCTTGCGACTGCAGCCTGAACGGCACATCCGGGTTCGTGGACATGGCTGCAATCGCGAAACCGGCACTGCGATGCCAGTTCGGCGATATCGGAAAAGAAGACATCGATACCGTCGGCAACATCACTTACATACAGCGTCCGGATCCCGGGTGTATCGATCACCCATCCGCCACCCGGTAGCGCGTGCAGCGATCGTGCCGTCGTGGTGTGTCTGCCCTGCGAGTCGTATTCCCGGATCGTGCCGGTCTTCTGTGTGTCCGACTGAGACCCGACGAGCGAGTTGACCAGGGTTGATTTCCCAACGCCCGACGATCCCACGAGCGCGCAGGTCTGTCCCTCGCCGCACCACGGCGCCAGGAGTTCGCGTGCCTCTACCGAGCGTCCGTTCAGGAGGATAACGGGCAGGCCAGGCTGCAGTCCCTGCGCCTGGACCCGGAAGACGTCAGCGTCTTCGGTCGTGTCCGCCTTTGTCAGGACGATCACCGGGTTGCTCCCGGCTTGTTCGGCCAGGATCAGATACCGTTCCAACCTTGAAAGGTTGAATTCGGCGTTGCAGGACGTCACGATGAACAGGGTATCGACGTTGGCAGCAACCAGTTGCGGGATCGTGTCGTTCCCCGCACGTCGTTGAAAGAGAGTTTTCCGTTCAAGACGGCGAACCAGCATGCCGCTGATCGGGTCGGCGAGGATCCAATCGCCGACCGCGAAATCGGCTGTGTTGGCGTTGGCTGGGAGCTCGAGGGCGGCCGGACCACCGGCATCAATAGCCTCCACGCGCGACCGGTGGACGGAGGCAATGCGCCGCGGCGCGAGTTCGTCTTCATCGGATGTGAGCTGATCCGAAAAGAAGTCCGACCAACCAAGTCGTTTAAGCGCTGTCATGTGAAGGGGGTCGATCAAAGGAAGGTCGCAATCTTTGGAGCTGTTAGGGTTGGACGGGGCCTGTTGGCTTCGGTTTCCCTTGGCTGCGCGAGAAGTTTGGCCGAAAAGAGTCTATGAGCGTCGGTGCGTCGCGGACGGAGGCAAGTTCTTTTGGACGCTGGCATACACAACCATCCTCTTCAGACTGTATGCGCGGGGCAGTTGGCGGACAAGCCCTAACGAACCTCGTCGTGCGGGACGGGTCTGCAGAGCAGGTCAAAACTAAAGGTTGACTTGGCGGCGCTTCGTCTCTATCTTTGGTTTATCGATCTTTTGCTTGCTGAACTTTGGTTACCGCGCGATTGGCACCGCGCTCTGAACGAACTTCCCTCTCAAAATCAATCGTTACACTCATCCGTTCGGCTTCGGTCCTACGGTCACTCAACATTGCTTTGAAAGGGTTCATCATGACCACAGGCACAGTAAAATGGTTTAATTCCACCAAGGGTTTCGGCTTCATCGAGCCTGACAACGGCGGCGCTGACGCGTTCGTCCACATCTCTGCCGTCGAGCGCGCGGGAATGCGCGAAATCGTAGAAGGCCAGAAGCTTGGCTACGAACTCGAGCGCGACGCGAAGTCGGGCAAGATGTCGGCCTGCAACCTTCAGGCTGCCTAATCGTACCTGGTTTCGTCCTTGACCACGGATGTACTGGCACCGACGACACCAAGTTATCTGAGAGGCCGGGCTTATAGCCTGGCCTTTTTTGTTGGCTCGCTCAAAGCAGGCTCAACCACAGGAAAATCCATGACACAGACCCATTCGAAATCCAGACAGCAGGCCGAGATTGCCTTCGGCAACACGCAGACGCAGTTCTTTGCCCGAAATCACGCCGTCGCGGAAATGGACTCCCTCGTTGCGGCGCGCGAGACGAAAACACAAAGGCTGCGGCAGGCACGCCTCGCGAAGGATGCCGACGACATCGCCAAGGCATCCGCAGGCCTGATCGCAATGCGCGCCCGCAAGTCCGACCTTTAAGGATGCCATCTTGATGGACCAGAACACCGAGTGGACATCCGGTCAGCTGCGACGCGCGATCAAGGCGGCAGGCGTGGCGCTGTGGACCTGGAACGTCGATACGGACGCGTTCACGATGGACCAGCGTGGATATGCACTATGGGATTTGGAGGTCGATGGCGTCCTGTCCTTTGAGGACCTGTCGGCCAAGGTCCATCCGGCCGACCGCGATCGTGTGAGGGCAGCGTTCTCGGCAACACGTGCCGTCGTTGGACCTTACGAGATCGACTTCAGGATCATGAGCGATGTTGAAGTTCGCTGGATCTCAGCACGCGGTCAGGGGAGCGATGAGGATATTCTGGCTCGGCAGATGACCGGCATCTTTCTCGATGTCACAGGCCGCAAGCAGGCTGAAGAAGGGCATGAGCTTCTCGCCGGAGAAATGAGCCACCGGGTCAAGAACCTGCTCGCCATCGCGTCAGGGCTGACGCAGATGACATCCCGGTCCTCGAGTTCGATCGCCGATATGACCTCACAGCTCACTCTAAGGCTAACCGCTCTCGGCCGTGCTCACGACCTTGTCCGGCCTTTACCTGGCGGGCAGGGCAAGGCCGCTCTTCTCGGTGACCTGATCACGATCTTGCTCTCCCCCTATGACGAGACGGCGGCGTTTGCTGGCCGTATTCGGGTAGCAGTTCCAAGGATGGGCGTGGGAGAGGCGGCAGCCACAGGCCTCTCGCTGGTGATCCACGAACTCGCCACGAATTCACTGAAATACGGCGCCCTGTCAGTCGGCACCGGAACACTGGATGTGTCCGGATCGGTCGAGGAGAACAATCTGATGGTGACCTGGATCGAGCAGGGCGGGCCCGAGGTTGTCTTCCCACAGGGCCCGGCCGGCTACGGTAGCAGAATGCTGGACCGTACCATGTCCGCTCACCTTGGAGGAACGATCTCCTATAACTGGACACCGGACGGAGCGCTGGTCACGCTTATCATCGACACGAGCCGGCTTGCCTCTTGACCGCTTGGAAAAGGCCTCGGCCGCAAGCCCGCGCCGGAAAACCGACGGGCTAACGCGCAGCTGTTTTGTCGTTGAACGTCTGCGCGGTCGCCTCGGTTGCCGGTGAATAAGTTAGCGTCCGCTTGTTTCGGAAACATGGCTAGATGAAGCGCGCTGATCAGCGCTTTTCGACATCGACTCGAAGCGCGCAACGATCAGATCAAGGTCATACGGCTTGGAGAAAAATTGTGCCGAAGATGGCAGATCGATCTCACCGGGCGTGATGCGACCGGAGGCAACCACGATCCCGGCGTGAGGGAAGCGAGCGGCGACTTCGTGGGCAAGGTCCACACCCGTCAGAAGGCCTGGCATCTGGATATCCGTGAACAGGAAGTGAATGGTCCCGTCGTCAATCTTGTCCAGGGCCTCGTCCACCGTGCCGGCTTCTATGACCTCGAACCCCGCATCCTCCAGGGCGTCTGTGACCGTCATCCGGATCAACACCTCGTCGTCCACCACGAGTACTTTGCGCATGTCCCACTCCCTGCATGGCCCTACAACAGACCGACGCGGTTATCGTTCCAAAAAACGCAGTGGGTATCAGACAACTGCATTGGCCTTTCCGGCTAGTGCGTTGAATTGCAGTGGCAGTAGAGCTTTCGGTTAGTAGCAAGGAGGTCTCGCCGTGCTTTCACATATTCTGGCCGACCGGGATGTGGTCGGGTCGGTTGATACGGCTGATCGTGGACTTACCGCCGACAAGTCTTCCCATCCACGTCGTCTGATTATCTCGCAGAAACATTCGCCAAGCGTCAGAGCAGTCCTCGACTTCTCGTCGATGACGTTAGCGATGACGTCTTGACGACCTTATCCAAGGCGCCATAAGGACCGCGGCCATCAACTAGCAGGACAGATGGCAATCCGCAGATCGCGGCAATATCCAGCTTGCGACCCCGCCCGGTTCACGATCGACCGGTATATTCATAAATTAGGAAGTCTGAAGTCGGCCGTGCCAGCGAATTTAAGTAGATGTCCGCAGCGTTGCACCAGATGCGGCCACGGTTCCTGCCGGCAGCGAACGTAACCGACGGCATTACTCCAGGCCCAGGCCGCACGCTCTGATGCGATCTCAACGAAGACTTACGTTCGGCACGGATCTCTCTTGAATAATGCGTCGATCTGAGGTGCGTTTTGAGAAAACAATTGCCAGAGGAGCACGGCCAGAACGAACATCATATTCCAGGCGATCACCACGTCCGAGAGGAAGTGGCCTCCGAACATCACTCGGTTGAATGAGAAGGCTGCCGCGACAATGCCGACCGCTGCGAGAAAAGTTGTCCGGTGTCTGGGGGTAACGAACACGACAAGTGTGAGCAGCGCAAAGGCGCTTGCGGCCTCTCCCGAGATAAAGGAACAATTTCTGACGCATTGGTCGGTGAGCTGCCACGGAGGGGTAAAGATCGCGCTGCCGCCGAATTCGTCGAGTGCTCTTGGACGCGCCCTCCCGACCAGCATCTTGATGAATTGAACGACCAGCCCCGGACCTGCTGCAAAGAAGGTCAGCACGAATAACAACTTATACGGTGCGGCTGAGTATTTCGGGTTCCTGAGGAAAGGACTTGCAAGCAAAAGCACGATTGCAAACCCGATCACGACCCAAGGCAGAAGCCTGTTGAGGTCACGAAACGCAATGAGAAAACTGTTTTCCTCGAAAGCGAAGCCCGCGATGGGATCCCAGAAATAACGACTGATGATCAGGTCGATTTCCGGCACAGTCGCAAAGATCAGCGATATAAAACCCAGAAGCATAAGCGCCTCTGGAAGCAAACGGTGTGCTTCGTCTTCAACGGTCTTCGGATTTGCTTTTTGAACGTGGTTGAGATCAGTTGCGTCCATGGGTGGTTCCTCTGTGAGGACCACGTTCTCTCGCCGGATTATCAAGATTTGACCGAGAACCGGAGAAGAGCATGTCAAAGTCAGAGAGTTTGACGATGATCTCATCACTCGTGCTGGTCGTCGAGGACGACCAAGAGATTGCTTCCCTTATTGAAAAATATCTCGCAAGAGCCGGCTACAGGACGGTAAAGGCTTCGACGGGCCTTACGGCTCTCACCCATGTCCAGAGATTACAGCCAGACCTGATCCTGCTCGATATCGGCCTGCCGGACATCGATGGCTTCGATCTTCTGGCGAGGGTCCGGGCAAATTCGAGCGTGCCGGTCATCTTCCTGTCGGCGATGGATGACAGTACCGACAAGTTGCTCGGCCTGAAGCTCGGCGCCGATGACTATGTCACCAAACCGTTCAACCCGCAGGAAGTCGTGGCGCGGGTGGGCGCTGTCCTCAAGCGCACCAGAGGCGTTGGCGCTCATGAGGTTGTCCGGCACGACGGGGTCGAGGTTCAGCTGGAGTCCCACATCGCGTTTGCATCGACGGACAAAGGCCGGGTCGAACTGCCGCTGACCGCAACGGAGTTTCGCCTTCTCGTCTGTTTCGTCCGGTCGCCGTTCAAGACCTTCGAAAGAGCATCCTTGCTGGATGCGTGCATGCCCGAAAGCGATGCGCTCGATCGAACCGTCGATACGCATATCGCCAACCTCAGGCGAAAGCTGGCGAGTTGCGGCCTGGACGGCTTTATCGTTGCCGTGCGCGGGATAGGCTATCGTTTCGCGAGGTCGACAGGTGTCTAGACCGGCTCTATCAACACTGACGGCGGCTCTGGTTTCCGTCATTCAACTGATGACCATCGCGCTCCTCTATATCCTGACCGACTGGTATATCGATCATGCCGAATTATCGGCACTGGACGCGCTGCCCCCCGATGCGAAACGTGCCTGGGTCAGCATCAACAATGGCGAGATCCCCGCACCGAGCGATCTCGCGGCACTCGCGCCGCTCTATCCGACACTGGAAGAGGCGACCGAGGCGTCCCCTGTCGAGGGTGTTTTAGGTTTCGGATTTCTGCTGATCGTGTTTACCAGCGGCATTGGCGTCGTCCTGGCCTACCGGCTCGTCGCGCCGCTCACCCGCCTGACGGCCGCAGCCGAAAAGATCCGGCAGGGCGATTTTCAGGTCACGGTCGAACCGGGCGCAACCAAGGAAGTCGAAACGCTTGCGATCACCATCAATCGCATGGCGAGCGAGTTGCTTGCATTGGAGACCCGCCTGAAATTCAACACGCGCGCGGTGGCCCACGAACTGCGCACACCACTGACGGTGCTGCAGGGCAATCTGCAAGGCATGACTGACGGCGTCATTCCCGCCAGCGAAGACCAGTTGCGTGCGCTCTTGGCGCAGACACGGGGCATGTCGCGGCTGGTGGACCAGCTGAACACGCTCTCACTGGCGGGCACGATCGACTTTGTGACCGCGACCACGGCGACCGACCTGGCCTTGCATGCTTCGGAGACGGTGACCCTGTTCCAGATCTCCGCAGGCGGTGATATCAATTTCCGAACCTACCTTGCGCCCGCACCGGCAATGATCGATCCGGACCGTTTCCGCCAGGCTATCCTCGCTCTTCTGGAAAACGCACGGCGATACGCGGGCGATTTCGGGCCGATCGATGTTCATACTGGGGTGGATGACACGGGGCGGTCGTTCATTTCTGTCCAGGACAAGGGTCCAGGACTACCAGACTATGCGCAGCACTCCTCTTTCGACATGTTCTGGAGAAGCGAGAGGCTCAGCGGTCGTGGCACGAGCGGTTCAGGGCTTGGTCTGTCGGTCGTCAAAGCGATTGCGGAAGGCCACAATGCCCGCTTGGAGGTCGGAAACAATCCTGACGGTGGCGCATACGCCAAGGTTACATTTGAGGTCGCGTAGACCTAAGCGATCCCGAGGACGATCCAACTGAAATGGAGGCGAACAGCGCCTGCTTGTCGCACCGGGTAAGAATCTACCGATCCTGACCGACAGCGGAAATGCCTCCGCCTTGCGCCTCAAATTCGGTCGTCAAGCTCTGCATCGCTGTGGTCAGACAGCTGGCCTAGCTTTGTGGTGTCGTCACGTCGTCGGTGTGCATCGTCCATCCTGTTGAACGTAGCTTCCGGGATGGGCCCGCTGTTCGCACAATCCCGTATTCGCTACTTCCCTGAAACAGAAGTGAAGCCTTGCCTGCAGCGCTCATAGCGCTCGACGAGGGACAATTTCACGCAAGTGGCAATGACGAGGAGACGTTTCATGGCTGGAAGCGGCAAAGCAACGGGCGCTGTCCTGATCGGCCTGGCGCACGCTCATGCCGAAGCGGCACCGGTCAATGTGATTATCGTGGGAGGCGGGTCCGCCGGAGCGGTGCTTGCGACGCGCCTCAGCCCCGATCCTCATCGCACCGTACTGTTGCTGGAAGCGGGGCCTGATTTTGCGCCGAGCGCCTATCCGCAGAGCCTGACCGATGCCGGCACTGTGGGGACTCCGGATTACGATTGGCACTATCACAGCGACGACACGACAAAGCTCGGCCATGACATTCCATTGCCGCGGGGCAGGGTGGTCGGTGGCAGTTCCGCCGTCAATGGCACGGTCGCCATGCGGGCACGGCCGTCCGACTTCGCACGCTGGGCGGCGCGCGGGATCGAAGGCTGGTCCTGGAACGATGTGTCGGCCGCTTACAAGGCTTTGGAAAACACCCCGACCGGCGACGATACCCTGCATGGTCGATCCGGCCCCTTTCCGGTCCGGCAGCGAACCCTCGAGGAACTGACCGTGTCCTCGCGCGGCTTCGTTCACGCCGCGTGGGCCTTGGGTCTGGCTGACGTTTCGGATTTCAACAGCGCGGCTGCGGACGGGGCAGGGGCCTATCCGCTTAACGTCGTCGACGAGAGGAGGATGAATACCGGCATCGTCTATCTCACCGAGGAGGTTCGCGCCCGCCCGAACCTCACCATCCGCGGCGAGACAGAAGTGGATCACGTTGTCTTCAGCGGCAATCGGGCCTCCGGCGTCCGGCTGGTGACGGGAGAGGTTTTGACCGGCGGCGAGATCATCTTGTCGGGCGGGGCGTTCGGAAGCCCGGCCATGCTGCTGCGCTCCGGCATCGGCCCTGCCGGCGATCTCAGCGCGCTCAAGATCCCTGTTCTGGTGGACTTGCCGGTCGGCGCGCGTCTCCAGGACCACCCGTTCTTCTACAACGTCTACGCCCTGAAGGCCGTCGACAGGGCCATGAGCCCTGCAGCCGGCGCGCTTGTCTGGACGGGCTCATCGGCAGCGACCGGCGGCGATCTCGACCTCCAGGTATCCGCGACCCACTTCATCGACCCGAAGGCGAGCCCGACGGGCGGCGCGATCATTCTCGCGGCTGCGGTGACGCTGCCAAAGTCGGTCGGCAGCTTCCGCCTGGCCTCGCGAGACCCGCGCGTTGCGCCGCGCATCCACTACAATTTCTTCAACGACCCGAGCGATCTCGACAGGATGTTGGAGGCGGTCAAGCTGTCCCGCGAAATCGGCAGAACCGCGCCTTTCGCGGGCATGGTCGATCACGAGATGGCCCCGGGGGACGGCGTGCACAGCGACGCGGACCTGCGCGCCAATATCATCGCCAACATCGCGGCTTACCAGCATCCGACCTCGACGGTTCCGATGGGGACAGACACCGACGAGACCGCCGTTGTCGATGCCTTCGGGCGCGTGCGCGGCACCGAGAACCTCCGCGTCGTCGACGCCTCCATCCTGCCAGACATCCCATCGGTCCCGACCAACGTCACCACCATCATGGTCGCCGAGCGGATCGCCGCGCGCATCCTCGCCTGATCGATCGGACCGAACGGTCAAGCCGACGGTCTCGCCCATCATCGCCCACATACGAAGGAGCATTCTCATGACATCTCTTATAGGCAAGGTGGCGCTGATCACCGGTGCATCGCGCGGCATCGGCCGGGCGATCGGTGAACGGCTCGGCCGCGAGGGCGCAACGGTCGCGATCAATTATCGCAGCCGTCCGGAGGAAGCGGCGGAAGCGGTGCGGGCCGTCGAGGAGGCCGGCGGCGTGGCGCGTCCCTTTCAAGCCGATGTCGCCGATATGGCGGACATCCGCCGGCTGTTTGCCGAGGTCGATACGGCCTTCGGCGGCCTCGACATCGTGGTCGCCAATGCCGGGCTGCCGTTCATCGGCGTGCCGGTCGTCGACGTGAAGGAAGAGGATTTTGACCGAATTTTTGGTCTCAATGCCAAGGGCTCGTTCTTCGTGCTCCAGGAGGCGGCCAAGTGGGTGCGGGACGGCGGAAGGATTATCGACATCTCGACCTCGACCACCGCGTTCACGGCACAGGGCATGGGCCTGCACGCGGCCTCGAAGGCCGGATCGAAGCTGATCGTCGAGGTTCTGGCGATAGAGCTGGGTCACCGCGGGATTACCGTAAACTCGGTCATGCCCGGCGCAACCAACACCGAGTTCATCAAGGATGCGCCGCAGGAAGAGCGTGACCGGATTGCGGCCGGGTCGCCACTCGGACGCCTTGGCGAACCCGACGAGATCGCCGATGTCGTCGCCTTCCTAGCTTCCGACCAGGCACGCTGGCTGACGGGGCAGCACGTTCTGGCCAACGGTGGAGCACGGGTATGAGCAAGAGCTATGTCGCCGTCTATACCGCGACCCTTGCCGCAAGCCCGGAACGGATCTGGTCCGTCGTTCGCGATTTCGCAGCGGTCGCCTCGTGGAACCCGATTGCCCGTGAAAGCCGTCTGCTCGCCGACGGAGAACGGGAGCTGGTCACGACTGACGGGACGACCGTCCGCGAGCGGCTGATATCCAGTGATGACGGGGCGTGTCATCTCACCTACCAGATGGTGACGTTTCCGATCCCAGTCAGCGAGCAGACGAACCAGATCCAGGTTCGTCCCGGCGTGAGCGCCGATGAAGCCAGCATCCGCTTCGAGGCGTCGTTCGTCCCGGTGGATGGGATCGATTCGGAGGTGGTGATGGGGATCAACCTCTCGGCGTTTGCGGCGGCATCTAGAGGGCTGGCCGATTATCTCGGGGTTGCGCTTGTCAGGGCGTCTCTCTAATGCTGGTCGTGGTCTCCTTGGAATTGGCCCATCAAAAACGGCCTTTGGCGGTCTTTGCGCCGATCTCGTAAAGGGACTGAACCCGTGCTCGACCTCAATGATTTCCGTACCTTCGTCCAGGTCGTCGACAGCGGCGGCCTGACAGCTGCAAGCCGCAGCACGGGCGTTGCGAAGTCGACACTCAGCCATCGGCTGCAGCAGCTTGAAGCTGCCCTCGGCGTCCGGCTGATCAATCGAACGTCACGGGTGCAGACGCTGACCGAAGCGGGCACTCTCTTCTATCGCCACGCGCTTGTCATGCTTCAAAACGCCGACATCGCCGAGAACGCGGTGCGCCAGAGGCTGGAGGAGCCGACGGGGGTCATCAAGTTCACGACGGCAATCGCGACCTCGGTCTATGTCCTGCGGCAGATCATACCGCAGTTCGCGATCGACCACCCGAAAATCCAGCTAGTCCAGCACACGGGCGACGAGCAGACGGACATCATCGGCGGCGCCTTCGATCTCGCGATCCGGGCTCACGAGGGGCAGATGACCGATTCGGCCCTGGTGCAGCGGACGCTCTCTCCGGCGCCCTGGTTCATTTTCGCAGCGCCGAGCTATATCGAGCGTCGCGGCGAACCGAAGACACCGGACGACCTATCGGAGCATGACCTTCTGGCGATGCACCGTCCCGGGCAGGCAACGGTGTGGAAGCTCAGCCATCCCGTGATCGGCGACCGGGTGCTTCCCGTCCAGCCACGAATGGCGGGCAACGACCTGATCATGCTGAAACAGGCTGCGGCAGACGGCATCGGGATCGCGGCGCTTCCCGGTTACATCTGCCGGGAAGACGTGCTTGAGGGCAGATTGCAAAGGGTCATGCCGGAATGGCTGGCCGGCAAGGCGGAGATCACCGCCGTCCTGCCGTTCCGGGATTACGTGCTGCCATCGGTGCGTGCGTTTCTCGACTATCTCATCATCGAGCTGCCGAAAGTGGTCAATTTGGATTCTGATCCCGTTTGATCCGCCTTTTCGTCAGCATTCTCATTTGGAGCCTTCATGTTTGAACCTAAGCCGCTGCACTTCGTGACCCTTCTCGGAAGCCTGCGTCATAAATCCTACAATGCTGCAATCGCTCGCTCCCTGCCGTCTCTCGCCCCCGAGGGCGTGACCATCACGGCACTCGGCTCGGTCGGCATGTTCCCGCTTTATGACGAGGATGTGCAGGCGGCAGGGTTCCCTGCGGAGGTGACGGCGATGGGTGAGGCGATCCGTCTCGCCGACGGCGTAATCATCGTCACGCCCGAGTACAACTACTCGGTCCCGGGTGGCATCAAGAACGCCCTGGACTGGCTTTCGCGCCTGCCGAACCAGCCGTTTTCCGGCAAGCCGGTGGCCATCCAAACGGCGTCAGCCGGTATGCTCGGCGGCGCCCGGGCTCAGTACCATCTCCGACAGATCCTCGTTTATCTGGATGCCGCCGTTCTCAACAAGCCGGAGGTCATGATCGGGCATGTCGCGGCCAAGGTGCACAGCGAAACGCTGGAACTGACCGACGCCGAAACCCGTCACTTCCTGGAAAAACAGGTTTCGGCCTTCGTGCACTTTGCGCAAAGGTACCGAGTCTCAGGCTGAACGCCGCCTGCAACGCGTGCGGATAACCGACGGACCAGGCGCCTTTTGGCTCAGTAGGTCGGAACCCGCATTTTCGTCGCCTTGTCCTCCGGCGGATACGGAAAGGCCGCCTCGGCAACCGTCGCTTTGAGAAACGACCTTTTGCTCAGGCCGAGAGGCGTGGCTTCACCTCGCGGCCGAGCATTTCGATCGACCGCAGCATCGCCGGCTGGTCGCTTGCCGCGGAGCTCATCTGGAACGTCAGCCGGTCGATGCCGCCGAGGTCCTCGGACGTCTGCCGGATCTTTGCCGCCACCGTTTCGGGATCACCGACGAGGAACGCGCCGCCGGGCCGAACCAGGTTGTCGAACTGCGCGCGCGTCGACGGTGCCCAGCCACGCTCGAGGCCGATCTTGGTGAACATCGCCTGCCAGCCGGGGAAGAAGCGATCCTCCGCCTCGCGGTCCGTCTCGGCCACGAAGCCGAGCGCATGAATGCCGACGCGCAGTGCTTCGGGCGCGTGCCCGGCGCGTGCTCCGGCCTCCCGGTAGAGATTGACCAGCGATCGAAACCGCCGGAATTCCCCGCCGATAATCGCCACCATCAGCGGAAGACCAAGGATCCCGGCACGGGCGAAGGATTGCGGCGTGCCGCCAACCCCAAGCCATATGGGCATCTTCGGCTGGGCAGGACGTGGGTAGACACCCTGGCCGTCAAGTGGCGCACGAAACCGGCCGGACCATGTCACATTGGTCTCGTCGCGCAGGGCGAGCAGCAGTTCCAGCTTTTCCTCCGACAGGGCATCGTAGTCGTTGAGGTCGAGACCGAACAGCGGATAGGCCTCGATCGAGGATCCCCGACCGACGACGATTTCAGCCCGTCCCCGCGAGATGAGGTCCAGCGTCGCGAACTCCTGGAAGACGCGGACGGGGTCTGCGGCGCCAAGCACCGTTACCGCGCTGGTCAGCCGGATCGACTTCGTCCGCGCGGCGGCGGCGGCAAGGATGACGGCCGGTGCGCTGTCGAGATAGTCGCTGCGGTGGTGCTCACCAATGCCGAACACGTCGAGGCCAGACGTATCGGCCATCTCGATCTCGTCGAGCAGGAAACCCATGCGATCCATGTCGCTGACACCCTTGACGGTTGCCGCAAAACTGTCAATTCCGATTTCCAAAACCATAGTTCCTTCATTTGCAGTCGATCGCCGGTGATGCGATCGTTTTAAGTCATGGGCTCCGGCATCAGAAGGGACACGAGCAGGACGCTAAGTCCAGCACGTTGGACAGAGGTAAACGCCGCAAGCGTCATGTCAGAGGGATTTCGCGGCTGTCGCCGATAGCTCTTCCAGATCGAGGTCCCGCTCCAGGTCATGCAGCGTTTCGTCACTGATCTGGTGGGCGCGATGAAGGCGCACGAGTTCGGCCCGGCCGGCCCTTACCGCCTCGAGGACGAGGTCGTAGTGGGCCGTGATCTCGTCTACGAAAGTGTCTTCGTCGTCCGCGTTCTGGAATGCCTGGTCGGCGCGCCGCTGGAAGCCCTCGAGCAATCGCGGGTGGGCAAGCGTTCCGTCGTCGGTATAGGCCTGCGACCGGACGGCGACGAGCTGGGCTGCTGCGACCGCCGCTTCCGCCTGTGCAAGGCTCAATGCCGGGCGCACGCCCCGATCAGACAGGTTCGCCGCGCGGATAACCAGCCCAAGCGTCGTCCCCTGGAGAAGAACAGTGACGAGAATGGCGGCGAAAGCTGCGACCAGCATGAGGTCGCGACCTGGCATTGTTTCGGGGACGGTCAGGGCAACAGCGAGGGTGACCACGCCACGCATGCCCGCCCAACTCATCACCGTCGCGGCCCTCGGGCCGAGCGGGTCGTCGATGGGAAATCCTATCCGGTTGAGCAGCGCAAGAACGGCGTCACAGCCAAAGATCCAGACGAAACGCGCCAGCGTCATCGCGACGATCACGCCCACGACCGGAACCGCCATGGTGGCAAGGACAGTCTCGAATCCCCCGACGCGCTCCAGCACGCCGCGCAGCGAAAGACCGATGAGGATGAAGATCATGGCCTCCATCAGGAACACCATGACGTGCCAGAAGGCGCCGGCGCGTATGCGAACGCTCGCGGTAAAGACGACGTGCTGGTACCAGCCGAAAACCAGGCCCGCAGTGACTGTGGAGATGACGCCCGAGACGTGGATCGCTTCGCCAGCCAGATAGGCGGCCCAGCCGAGGATCAGGGAGGCAAGGATCATCAGGGTCTCGTCGCCCAGCCGTCGGAGGAGGAAGGTCCAGGCCCCACCCACGACGGCGCCGACCATGACGCCGCCAATCGCCAGGAAGCCGAACTCGAGGCTCGCATCCACGGCATCAAAACTTCCCGTCAGGGCTGCCGCGACAGCGAAGCGGAAAAGCACCAAGCCGCTGGCGTCGTTCAGGAGGCTTTCACCCTCGAGAAGCGTTGTCA
The DNA here is from genome assembly GCF_014842035.1 of Rhizobium sp. CFBP 8752. Taxonomy (NCBI): domain Bacteria; kingdom Pseudomonadati; phylum Pseudomonadota; class Alphaproteobacteria; order Hyphomicrobiales; family Rhizobiaceae; genus Rhizobium; species Rhizobium sp. CFBP 8752. The sequence continues at coordinate 137,036 of NZ_JACYUZ010000002.1, forward strand.
GCCTGCGGGGAAGCTTCACGCGCTGCAGAACCGCCCGTGCCGAGACGGCATCCGGTGGCGAAACAATGGCGCCAAGGGCGAAACAGGCGGCCCAGGGCAGCGCCGGGACCAGCCAGTGGACAACAAGTCCCACCACCAGGGTGGTGAAGACGACCGCGCCGATGGCCAGCGACAGAATGCCGGCGCTGTGGCGGCGGAAGGCGGCAAGCGCGGTATAATAGGCCCCGTCCATCAGGAGCGGCGGCAGGAAAAGCACGAGAACCAGCTCGGGATCCAGCTCGATCACCGGCAGTCCGGGAAGGAAGGCCAGGGCCCCGCCGCCGACGAGAAGGGCGACAGATGGCGGAAGCTTGGCGCGTTCGGCAAACCAGTGCAGGGCGAGGATCGCGAGAAGCAGGGTGAAAACCAGTTCGAACGTTTCGGCCGGATGCATCTCTCTCTCCCCAAGGTGCCAATCTCTCTGATGGCGGATACCTCCAGAGTATAGGGCCAGTCGCCCAAAATTTGTGGTGTGTAACAGATCAATGGATGTGCATTGCTGCTCCTGCACCCTTAGGTATTCGAACAGCTGCTTAAGGCAGTTACTCTGAGCATTTGCGACATAGCAAGAACGGCCGCCTGATCCCAACGCTGCTGATGAACCGATCATATGGTTCGTCGCGGGCATGCAGACCAAAAGATAGGATGGGTCGCGATAGCGGGCCACACCTGATCAAGTTCGCGCTGCCTCAGGCGGGTTGGATGCCGGCTGACGTCCTGATCGATGGGCCGTCAGCCTTGTTGCGTGCAGTCGAGGGATCAGCGGGCGATGAAGCCGCCGTTGATGAAGAGGGTCTGCGCGGTGACCCAACTGCCGCCCGGGCTGACCAGGAACTCGATCAGCGGCGTGATCTCGTCGATTTCGCCGAGCCGGTTCTGCGGGCTCATGCCGGAGAGGAAGGCCTTCGATTCCGCGCTTTCCACCGGGTAGAAGAAGGAGGTGTTGAGCGGGCCGGGTGCTACGGTGTTGACGGTGACGCCCCGGTGGCCGATCTCCTTGGCAAGCGCGCGCGTGAAGTGTTCGAGCGGCGCCTTGGAGCCCGCATAGATCGCGTATAGCCCGGTCGTTGCCGCCTGCAGCGTCGTGCCGATGTTGATGATACGGCCGTTGTCGGCGATCCTTTTTGCGGCTTCCTGCATGCAGAAGAACGCCGCCTTGCTGTTGATTGCGAAGCTCTGGTCGAAGTCGGCCTCGGTGATCTCGACAAATGGCTTCTTGACCACCTTGCCGACCGTGTTCACCACGATGTCGAGCTGGCCGAACGACTTGTCGACCGCGTCGAACAATCTCGCGACATCGGCGACCTGGGTCAGGTCGGCGCTGAACAGGAGGGGTTCGGCACCGTGATGCTTGATCTCGGCGGCAGTTTCTTCCGCTTCGCCGCGGGAGGCCTCGCCGTGATAGTGGACGGCCACGCCGCGGCAGCCGTTGCGCGCCAGCATGACGGCATAGGCCCGACCCTGGTTGCGTGTTGCACCCATCACCACTGCAACCTGGCCGTCGTTATTTTTGATCATGTCGCTGGTCGTCATTGTCTTTCTCCTTGTTGATGATCAAGGAATAGGCGACATGGAGGGGGTGCGGCTTTCAGGATACGCGCATCGTTGTTAGTAAATCCGCACGCTGGACGGGAAACAGCCATGTCAGATGCTATTCTGCCCGAAGCACCGCATGTCGCCACTGCCGACACGCCGGTGCCGAACTGGGGTCGGCTCGTCCGGTCCGATTTCGGGACGGCGGCGTGGAACCGGCGGAACGCCGGCGAGATCAGCCAGTCGATCCCCCATCATCTCGTGCTCTTGTCGTTCAAGCCCTTCAGCAACCGCGAGTCACGCCTTGGCGGGACGCGGATCCGCACCGCCTCGGCTGCGAGCGGATGCTGTGAAATCGTTCCGGCAGGCGCAGACTACTGGGCGCGCTGGCATGAGCCCAAGGAAGTGGCGGCATTCTCGCTGTCGCAGCCATGGCTCGACGGTCTCGCCCAGTCCGACCTCGATCTGCCGGCCGCAACAGTCGTCGCGGATGCCTTGCCGGTCGTCGACCGGCGTGTCGGGTTGATCGGTGGCATGCTGCGCGACGAACTGCGTTCAGGCACGCATGGCACGATGGCCGGCCTCGAGCTGGATTCGCTCCTCAACCTGCTTGGCATCCACCTCATCCGGCAATATGGCGTAGCCCGGCCACAGAAGGATCTGGGTGGGCTGTCTGATCGGCAGTTCCGGCAGGTGCGCGATCACATGCAGGCGCATCTCACACTGGGTGTCAGGCTCGAGGACCTGGCCTCGCTGGTTGGGCTTTCGTCGAGTCAGCTGCTTCGCTCGTTCAGGCGTCGGACGGGCACGAGCCCGCACCAGTACTTCACCCGACTTCGCCTCGACGAGGCCCGTGCACTGATCGTCAACGGACCGCTGCCCCTGGCAGAGATCGCACTTACCTGCGGCTTCTCCAGCCAAAGCCACCTGACGGCCATCATGCGCCGGGAAGACGGCCTCACCCCCGGCGCGCTGCGGGTGTGATGAGGTCCGGATTAGTGGGTGAACGGCCGAAGTTCTCGGCGCCAGCATCGCGTTGGCACAGTTTGTTATAGCGTTGCGGTGCGATTTTCTTTTTCGACGCCCAATAACGGACTTGACGCTCCCGGCTTCAAGCAGACATCGAGGGACTACTAAGTGGCGAAAAGGTTTTCGCATTATGCTTGAGCCAACGATGTGCCATACCTTAGAACCTTGATTTCAGCGTTATGGCAGCAGAGAGTTCCCGCGATGGGTTAGATCGTATGGGCGCATATCCGGTTCCCTGGCCTGAGGACTTGCTCCATTACCAACAATAGGTTTGGCTCAAGAACTGGGACAAGAGGGGCAAGCGGGTTCTCGTTGCGGTCGTACTCAATGACAAAGAAGATCCGATCACGGGTGAAATTAACTGCAAGGCAAACGAGAATTGACGAGTTGTTTACCATCAGCAGTCCGGCACAGAAGTATTAGTCGCCCTTCAGAGGGGGGGTGGTCGGTACAGCTGATCTTAACATCCATTGTAGAACGAAATGCTCTCTTAAATCCGGCTGGTCCTCGGTCGCCTTTCGATTTCGCAAATGAACCAGGAAATGCACGAGGCCGGTAATGGCGGTACGGGTCCGAGTACGGCCGACAGCCGTTATGTGACGGAAGACGTCCCATTTGGCTTGGTGATGACGGCGAAACTTGGCCGTCTCGCCGATTCTCCAGCGGAGCTCCACGAAGCCGGTGTCCGGATCTTCTCAACCATGTACGGACGTGATTTCGCGGCTGAGAACGATCTTCTCAACGCGCTTGATCTAGACGTAATGTCATTGGATGATTTAAAGACCCTTTGCCAAAACGGGTTCGCACCCTCGGCCGCGTGACCATCGTAAGCCTTCGATCTATGCTTCACCGTTCGGCAAACCAACCGAGCGGCTTAAGGTCGAGGACGGGGAGGTAGGAGCGTCAACGCGCTTCTCCTGTCCCATATCCGAATTTCTCCAAGCCGCGACGCGGATGCGTCGGAGGCAAACAAGGTTGCATTCACAATGAGCAACGCGTTCCTCGCACATCTCTCCACCGAACTTGCGGGTCTGAGGTCTTCGGGTCTCTACAAGACCGAGCGGGTGATCGTTTCCAAACAGGCCGGCGAGATCGAAGTCGCATCTGGTCGCAAGGTTTTGAATTTTTGCGCCAACAATTATCTGGGCCTTGCCGACAACGCCGAACTGGTGGAGGCCGGCAAGAACGCGCTGGATCGTTACGGCTACGGCATGGCATCTGTGCGTTTCATCTGCGGGACGCAGGAAGAGCACAAGCAGCTCGAAGACCGGATTTCGAAGTTTCTGGGATTGGAGGATACGATCCTCTATTCGTCCTGCTTTGATGCCAATGGTGGATTGTTCGAGACGCTTCTCGGCGAGGAGGACGCGATCATATCGGACGCACTCAACCACGCTTCGATCATCGACGGAGTGCGCCTCTCCAAGGCGAAACGCTTCCGCTACGCCAATAACGACATGGCGGCGCTGGAGGAGGAACTGAAAAAGGCCGAAGGCAGCCGGTTCAAGATGATCGCCACAGACGGCGTGTTTTCGATGGACGGCATCATCGCCAATCTTGCGGGCGTCTGCGACCTCGCCGAGAAATATGGCGCCATGGTCATGGTCGATGACAGCCACGCGGTTGGCTTCGTCGGCAAGCACGGTCGCGGCTCGGCGGAACATTGCGGCGTCGAGGGCAGGGTGGATATCATCACCGGCACGCTCGGCAAGGCGCTTGGCGGTGCATCCGGCGGCTATACGTCCGGCAAGAAGGAAGTGGTCGACTGGTTGCGCCAGCGCTCGCGTCCCTATCTGTTTTCCAACACCCTCGCTCCCGTGATTGCGAGCGCCTCGCTGAAGGTGTTTGACCTGATCGACAATGGTGACGCATTGCGCGCCCGGCTAGAAGCCAATTCCCGCCTCTTCCGCGATGAAATGAGCAAGCTTGGGTTCACGTTGGCGGGCGAGGGGCATCCGATCATTCCCGTCATGCTCGGCGATGCGTCGCTGGCGCAGGACATGGCGGCGAGGATGCTGGAAAAGGGTGTCTACGTCGTCGGCTTCGCCTTCCCGGTCGTACCCAAAGGCCAGGCCCGTATCCGCACCCAGATGTCTGCGGCGCATAGTGAGGACGATGTGCGCCGGGCCATTGCGGCGTTCGAAGAGGTCGGCAGGGAACTGCGCGTGATCGAGTAGACGCCCGGCCCGAACCGATCCAACTCATTGACAGGAATTTTTCGATGACCAACATGATGCGCGCCCTCGTCAAGTCGAAAGCCGAAACCGGTCTCTGGATGGAGCATATCCCTGTTCCGGACCCCGGCCCCAACGACGTGCTGATCCGGGTGAAGAAGTCCGCGATATGCGGCACCGACGTTCATATCTGGAACTGGGACAGTTGGGCCCAAAAAACCATTCCGGTGCCGATGGTCGTCGGCCACGAGTTCTGCGGGGAGATCGCGCAGGTGGGCTCTGCGGTCACCAAGGTCCAGGTCGGCGCGCGCGTCTCCAGCGAGGGACATATCGTTTGCGGCAAATGCCGCAATTGCCGCGCGGGGCGCGGACACCTTTGCCGCAACACGTTGGGCGTGGGTGTCCACCGGCCCGGATCTTTTGCCGAATTCGTCTGCATTCCCGAAGACAATGTCGTGCCGATCCCGGATGATGTGCCGGACGAGATTGCCGCGATCTTCGATCCGTTCGGCAACGCCGTGCACACCGCTCTCTCCTTCGATCTGGTCGGCGAGGACGTCCTGGTGACCGGAGCCGGTCCGATCGGCATCATGGGTGCGATGGTTGCCAAGCGCTCCGGCGCCCGCAAGGTCGTGATCACCGACATCAACCCGGTGCGCCTGGCACTTGCCGAAAAGCTCGGCATCGACCACGTCGTCGATGCGTCCAAGGCAAACCTGTCGGACGTGATGAAGCGCATCGGTATGACCGAGGGCTTCGATGTCGGTTTGGAAATGTCGGGCGCGGCCCCCGCCTTCCGCGACATGATCGACAAGATGAACAATGGCGGCAAGATTGCCATTCTCGGCATCGCGCCGACCGGGTTCGAGATCGACTGGAACAAAGTGATCTTCAAGATGCTCAATCTCAAGGGCATCTATGGGCGGGAAATGTTCGAGACCTGGTACAAGATGATCGCCTTCGTGCAGGGCGGCCTCGACCTTTCGCCTCTCATTACCCATCGCATCGGCATCGACTCCTTCAGAGACGGGTTCGAGGCCATGCGCTCCGGCAATTCCGGAAAGGTCGTCATGGACTGGTGAAGCCAACATGAGGTCCAACAAAAAGCCGACCGATGGGGGCAATACGATGTCGATCAAGACTTTAGGGCAGGCGAAGCTCTTCTGCTTAGGCCCTTTCGGCTTATGACCATCTTGCCGGAACAGGGAGCAAATGAAAACTGGAACCGTCGGATGGTCTTTCTGGCGCTTCCCATCATTCTCGCAAATCTGGGTCAGCCGATCCTGTCACTTGTCGATACGATGGTGGCGGGACATCTCCCGGGGTCTTTCTTTCTCGGCGGGGTCGCGCTGAGCGGCGTGCTGTTCAATTTCCTTTTCTGGAGTTTCAGTTTTCTGCGCATGGCAACGACCGGTCTGGTCTCCCAGGCGTGGGGTGCCAAAGATAGCACGCTCATGCGCATGCATCTGTTTCGGGCGCTGCTTATCGCCGCTGCCGGCGGTGCCGTGATCATCCTGCTGCAAAAGCCGATCATCGAGATCGGACTCGGATTCCTCGGCGGCAGTGAAGCGGTCTACCGGAGCGCGTCGGATTATGCATTCGCCAGAATCTGGTCAGCGCCTGCGACGCTCGGAAATTTTGTCCTTCTCGGCTACCTTCTCGGTTGCCAGCGCGTGATGATCTCACTGGCGCTACAAGTCGCCCTTAATATCGTCAACTTGCTCGCAACTCTCACGCTGGTTCTTGTTTTCGACTGGGGTGTCGCCGGGATAGGGGCGGGGACCGCCCTTGCCGAATGGGTGGCCTTGATCGCAGGCCTCTTCATCATCAAGCCATTCGGTGCGCATCCCGCAGTGCGGATGAAGGAGCTGCTGGACGGGTTGGCGCTTCGACGGCTGGTCGCGGTAAACCGGGACATCTTTCTGCGAAGCTTCTTCCTTCTGCTCTGTTTCGGCTGGTTTGCCCGCAGCGGTGCCAAGGAAGGCGACACGATCCTCGCCGCCAATGCCATCCTTCTCAACCTCCACGGCTTTACATCCTATGGGTTGGACGGGTTTGCGAACGCCACTGAAACCCTGGTCGGTTCAGTCATCGGCGCGCGGCAAAAAAAAGCGCTTGCCCAGGTGGTCAAGGCCGCGTTTGTGTGGTCGGGTCTGGTGGCGTTTCTGTTTTCAGTTGTTTACGCCTTCGCTGGCCCATCGATCATCTCGCTCCTCACCGATCAGGAAGATGTTCGTACCGCCGCCATTGCCCTGCTTCCCTTCCTGATCGCGTTGCCGCTCGTTTCCGTGACCAGCTTCATGCTTGATGGCATCATGATCGGAGCCATGCGTGCCCGAGATATGCGCAACAGCATGATCATCTCCACCGGCATCTTCATCGCCACCGCTTATGGTCTGCAGCAGGTCTGGGGAAATGAAGGGTTGTGGACAGCGATGATGGTCCTGATGATAGCGCGTGCGGTAACGCTCGGCTTGAAACTGAAAGAGACATTTGCGCAGGTGTAGCGGCAATTTGCACAGCGTTCAAAGCGGCGAAAACGACAAGGGGCGCAGCACGGTGTGCTGTCCGTCATACCCACCGACGTACCTCAACGGATCAGCGTGACGTGGAAGCAGGGCAAGAGGACCTTCTGTCGAACCGGAAAACGGCTCGAGCAGCGCGACCGCATCAGGCGGCGCATGGCCGGTCACCAATCCTGCACAGTCAGGGGCAAACAAGGGCGTGCCTGCGGGCCGTGGGCCATGCTGCCGGTGACGGTCGGCGACGGCCGTGTCGAAAACGGGTGATCCGCGCCCAAGCGTCGCCAGATAGTTATGCTGCTGCAACACCATCGGGAAAGCCTGGGGGATGAAGCCGTTTACCCAAGCCTCTTCATTCGAGAGTGCGGCGCGGCATGCTTCGCGTTCAGCCCAGTCCGCATAGGTCCAGAGATGGTGGATCACATTCAGAGGACCGGTTTCCGCTTGCCAGTAGCCAAGAAGCGGCAAGTGCCGTGTCACAAGCGGAAGCCCGAGGTCTGCAAGCAGCGCGAGGTACTCGCCGGTTGCGCCCGGCTTTAGCTGATAGGTTCGCCATTCGTGGATCATCACCGTCTCCCATCGCGTCAGTCTGGCACGCCGGACCGCCCGTGAACATGGATAAGGTCTGCAAGAGATTGGACAATTGAGCCTATTAGCTGTCGTGTCGTGCCGCCTGTTTGCGATAGGTCCCCGGAGAGATCCCGACACGCTGGGTAAAGAAGCGGTTGAAATAGGCGGGGTCGTCAAAACCGGTCATATGTGCCACCTGGGCTACGCTGCTCTCGGTATAGACGAGGTAGCGCTTGGCTTCCATCAACAGCCGCTCGTAGAGCAGGTCCGACGCGGTCTTGCCGGCGCGCGCCTTGCAGGCCGCATTGAGCCGCGCCTGCGTCGCCGCCAGCTCTTTCGCATAGAAGGTTAAGGATCGCTCCGTCCGGAAGTGGCGTTCCAGAAGGGCCCTGTAGCGCAAAAGCAGATCATAACCCCGGTCTGGCGTGGATATACCGGTCTCGTCATGGGTGATGTTAAGCCTCAGCACGATCACGAGCAGCCGCATGTAGTGCGCCATCATCGATATGCGCCGGCCGGGTGCCGACCAGATGAATTCCCGATGCAGCCAGTGAAACGTATCGACGACGGCCGGAATGCTGACGCCGGTTCCTTCGATCGGGTAGACTGCCGGTCTCGATGCGGCCGTTTCGAGCCGCGGGTCCGAGCTTGACGCTGCCTTCAGGCAACCGAGTGCGGCCGTCACCACGTAGCCGTCAGTCCCCGGATCAAAATCGATCTGGTGAACAATTCCGGCTGGAACGACCATGATCGCAGGCGCGGGTATGAATGAGATTTGATCCTCCATGCGGATCGTTCCACCCCCCTCTCTGACCAGCAGAACCTGCATATGGTCCGGATGAGCATGCGGACGAATTCTCCAATCGTTTGGCCCGCTGCGGTCACGCAGGGGTTCGATATGCAGGAAGTCCAGATCGACGTCGGCACCCTGATCGCCATAGAGATAGTAAAGCGGAATGCCGCCTGCGGCCAAGCTTCCCATGTGTCCTCCTCATTATCTCCCTGCCAAATAGTGCAACAATTGCGCGACGGCGTCCATTGGTCATCCCCGGTATGCGGGTTAGCAAGATCTCCATCAAACGCGACCGGGAGAAGCGGATGGAGCCGAAGAAGGAGGAGGGGCACGTCTGTGACGTGCTGGTCGTCGGGTCGGGCGCGGGAGGGCTTGCCACCGCGATCACGGCGAGGAAACACGGCCTGTCCGTGATCGTGATCGAGAAGGAGCCTGTGTTCGGAGGCACGACGGCGTTTTCGGGTGGCGTGCTGTGGATACCCGGAAACCGGCACGGGAAATCGAACAACCCGAGCGATACGCGCGACGCGGCGCGCCGTTACCTCAAGGCCGAGACCGGGAACTGGTTCGACGCGCAAACGATCGACGCGTTTCTCGAGGCCGGTCCGAAAATGCTCGACTGGTTCGAACGCGAGACGGTGGTGAAATTCGTCCCGACGCTTTACCCGGACTATCACCCGACGGTGGATGGCGGCGTCGATGTCGGGCGCTCGGTGCTGGCGGCGCCTTTCGACAGCAGCGTGCTCGGCAGCGATCTTGCGCGGCTGCGGCCGCCGCTCGGCTCGATCACGTTCATGGGCATGATGTTCAACTCGTCCAATGCCGATATCCGGCATTTCTTCAACGCCACCAAATCGCTGACCTCGTTTTCCTACGTGATGAAACGCCTTGTCGCGCATGCCGGCGAGGTTGTGCGTCACGGCCGCGGCGTCCAGGTCACGAGCGGCAACGCGCTGGCAGCGCGGCTGGCCGCGGCCTGTCTCGATCTCGACATTCCGATCCTGACCGAGACGCCGGCGCTGCGGCTGACCAAGGACGGTGGTCGTATCACCGGCGTCGAGGTCGGTGGCGCGTCACCCGGCCGTATCATCGCCCGGCGGGGCGTAGTCCTTGCCTGCGGAGGATATGCGCAGGATCTCGCGAGGCGAGCCGGGATCTACGCCCATCTCAAGGCAGGCGGTGAGCATTTTTCGCCGGTACCGGAGGGCAATAAAGGTGACGGCATCCGTCTCGGCGAGGAGGCAGGCGGCGCATTCGATGCCGAATTCGCCCAGCCGGCCGCGTGGATGCCGATCAGCCGTGTGCCCGGCAAAGGCCTGTTTCCGCATCTGCTCGATCGCTACAAGCCGGGCATGATCGCCGTTCTGTCCAATGGTCGGCGATTTACCAATGAGAGTGAGAGCTACCACGATGTCGGCGCTGCCATGGTTGCGGCGGGCGAGGGGGGCGCGTGGCTGATCTGCGATCATCGGGCGATCCGCAAGTATGGTCTTGGTCACGCAAAGCCGGCGCCGGTGCCGCTTCTGCCGTGGCTGCGAAACGGCTACCTCAAGAAGGGAAAGACACTTGCCGATCTTGCCGCGGCTTGCGCGATCGACGCGACGGGTCTGGATGCGACCGTCGCCGAATTCAACCGGGGGGCCAGGCACGGACGGGACGAACAGTTCCATCGCGGCGAGACGACCTTCAACCGATACCTTGCCGATCCCGACCACAAGCCCAACCCTTCGGTTGCGCCTCTCGAGCATGGGCCGTTCTACGCCGTCCGGCTGGAAATCGGCGACCTCGGAACGTTCGACGGACTAAAAACCACAGTGGAGGGCGCGGTCGTCGATCGGGATGGCCGGGTGATCGATGGCCTGTTTGCGGTTGGCAACGACCGGGCCTCGATCATGGGCGGAAATTATCCAGGGGCCGGCATCACGCTCGGCCCGGCAATGACATTCGGCTGGATCACCGGGCGCTATCTCGCAGGGATCGCACCGGGGGCGACGGGGGAGGGAGACGCGGCATGAGCTGGCTTGGACTGGAGGGAAAGACGGCCGTCATCACCGGCGCCGGAGGCGGCATCGGTCAGGGGCTGGCGCGCGCCTTCGCTGCGGAAGGTGTGCGGGTCGTGCTGCTCGACCGTGACGAGGCGCAGACGGCGTCGCTCGCTGTTGAACTGGGTACGGGCAGTTTTTCGCTTCCCTGTGATGTGTCGCGGGCAGACGACGTTGCCGCAGCGGCGGCGGCGGTCGAGGCGCAGGGAGGCGCCGATATCCTGATCAACAACGCCGGAATTCTGCGGCCCGGCCCGCTCGAAAGCGTCTCCGAGGCCGACTGGTCGGCGATGCTTTCCGTCAACCTCACGGGTTATCTTGTGACTGCGCAGGCGTTCGGTCGCGGCATGATGTCCCGCGGACGGGGCGCCTTGGTGCATGTGGCGAGCATCTCCGGCAGCTACCCTCAGCCCGCAAGCGGCGCCTATTCCGCATCGAAGGCGGCAATCCTGATGCTGTCGCGCCAGCTTGCCTATGAATGGGGACCGAAGGGCATCCGCTCGAATACGTTGAGCCCGGGACTGGTGCGCACGGCGCTTTCCGAAACCTTCTACGCCGATCCGCAGGTCAAGGCCCGGCGCGAAGCCATGGTCCCCATCCGCCGTATCGCAAGCCCTGAAGATCTGGCAGATGCGGCTTTGTTCCTCGCCTCGCCGCGCGCATCCTATATCACGGGACAGGACATCCTCGTCGACGGGGGACTATCGCAATCGCTGATGGGACTGGTACCGAGGCCTGGTTATGCGTGAAGCCCTCGTCACCGGCGGCGCCGACGGGATCGGCCTGGCAATTGCGCGAGCGCTTGCTCACAGCGGCCACCGCATCACCATTGCCGATATCGACGGCGATAAGGCTGCTGAGCGGGCGGCCGAATTGGGCGATGTCCATCGCGGCATGGCCTGCGATGTGACCGATGAGGCGCAGGTGGAAGCGGTCGCTGGTTCAGCGCCGTTCGATGTGCTGGTCAACAATGCCGGGATCGGCGACATTCACCTGCCAACGCTGGAGCAGGGGATAGAGGCGTTCCGTCGCGTCCTCGACGTGCATTTGGCCGGCACGTTTCTGATGTCGCGGGAAGTAGCGTGTGGCATGGTCGCGCGTAGCGATGGCGCAATCGTCAATTTGTCCTCGATCGCGGGACTGACGGGTCTTCCCAAGCGCAATGCCTATGGTGCTGCCAAGGCCGGGATCGTTGCCATGACGCGGGCGATGGCCTGCGAGTGGGCTGGGCGTAGTGTGCGGGTCAATGCCGTTGCGCCGGCTTTCGTGCAGACGGCGCTGGTGGAAAAGCTGGCGGCCGCAGGCCGGATCGATCTGCCAACGCTTCGCCGCCGCACGCCGATCGGGCGACTGATCATGGCCGAGGAGGTGGCGGCCGCCGTCAATTTTCTAGCCTCTCCAGCGGCATCGGCGATCACCGGCGTGGTGCTGCCGGTCGACGGCGGCTGGACCGCGTTCGGTGATTTCGGCGACGCGTCCCCTTGAGAACGCTTCGCCGAAAAGGTTATGCGATCGCGAGGATCAATCAGGCGGCATCCTCGATGTGACCGCCGAGGAAGAGCTGGCCCACACGCGGGTCATTGAGCAGCTTGTCCGACCTGTCGAACATCCGCGTCTGGCCGAGTTCCAGGACCAGACCATAATCGGACATGGCGAGCGCTGCCTTGGCATTCTGTTCGACCATCAGGATCGTTACGCCCTGGTCGCGCAGGCGGGTCAGCGTCTGGAACACTTCCTGCACGAGATTGGGCGACAGGCCGATCGACGGTTCGTCGATCAGGATCAGCTTCGGATCGAGCAGCAGCGCGCGGGCGATCTCAAGCTGTTTCTGCTGGCCGCCGGAGAGCTCGATTGCCTTCTGGTCCTTGCGCTGGCGCAGCATCGGGAACTGGTCCATGACCTGTTCCATCCGCATTTTCACCCGCGCCTGATCCTTGGCGGTGATGCCGCCGAGTTCGAGATTGTGCAGCACGGACAGTTGCGGCACGACATTGCGGCCCTGTGGCACGTAGGTAACGCCACGGGCAATCATGTCGGCCGGGCGCTTTCGCGTCACGTCCTCGCCTTCCAGGTGGATGGAGCCGGAATTGATGTTGAGCAGTCCGAAGATCGCCTTGAACACCGTGGACTTGCCCGCGCCGTTCGGACCGATCACTGTGGTGATGGACGCCTTCGGTATGCTGAAAGACGTCCCGTTGAGGATTGTGATACGGCCGTAACCGCCATTGAGGTTTTTCACTTCCAGCATGTCAGCCTCCGAGATACGCGTCGATGACCAATTGGTTCGCCCGGATCTCATCCGGTGTCCCCTCGGCGATGATCTCGCCCTGCGCCAGCACGATGACGCGGGTGCAGAGCGACATGACGAATTCCATATTGTGTTCGATGACCACGAAGGTCGTGCCATGTTCCCGGTTGTAGGTGATCAGCCGGTCCTTGAGGTGCCCGAGCATGGTCAGGTTAACGCCGCCGGCCGGCTCGTCGAGAAGTACGATGCCGGGTCCCGCCATGAAGGCCATGGCGGCATCCACCAGCTTTTGCTGGCCATAGGAAAGCGAACCCGCCGGTGTGTCGCGGTAAGGCGTCAACCGGAAGAACTCGATCAGCTGTTCGGCTTTTTCCGTCAGTCCGGCGTCCGATTTGCCGAACAGGCGCGACAGCATCGAGCCTTCGTGCTCCTGGCCGGCCACAATGATATTGTCGAGCACCGTCATGTTGGGGAAGACCGAGAGCTGCTGGAAGGTGCGGCCGACACCCATCAGAGACAGGTCGGCAGGCCTAACGCCGTCGGTGGACTTGCCGTTGATCTGGCAGTGCCCCTCGGTCGGCTTCGACTGGCCGAGAATGCAGTTGAACAGCGTCGATTTGCCCGATCCGTTCGGCCCGATCAATCCGAGAATCTCGCCTTTATGCACATCGAAGCTGACCTGGTGGACGGCACGGATGCCGCCGAACCGCTTCGACATGTTGTGAACCGAAAGAATGACCTCCTGGGCCGCCGCATTCATAGCTGGACTCCCTGTTTGAGATCGCGGCGGGCTTCATGCTTGGGCCGGAACCTTTCCGCGAGTTTCTTGCCGGCCCCGATCAGGCCGGTTGGCGAAAACACCATCAGGACGATCACCAGCGTCGAGTAGATGATCAGGTAATAGCCTTCCGTGAAGCGCAGCAGTTCCGGCAGGAGGATCACCACGGCGGCACCCAGCATCGGGCCGAAGAAGAAGCCCGAACCGCCGACCACCACCATCAGCAGGATTTTCAGGGAATGGATCAGTGCAAAGCTGCTGGGCTCAATGAACTGCACCAGCGGTGCCTGCAGCGCGCCGGCAAGACCGCCGAACGCAGAGCCGATGGCAAAGGCGAGCAGTGTCTGGCGTCGAACCTTAAGGCCAAGGCTTTCGGCGCGGATTGGATTTTCGCGCAGCGCCCTGAAGGCTCGCCCCCAAGGGGACCGCAGGATCCACCACATGGCGCTAGCGGACACGACGAAGCAGACCAGCGTGAAATAGTAGAATGCGATGTTGCTGTCGGTGGTGATGCCGAAAAACGACGGCCGAGGCATGCCGACAAGGCCGAACGACCCGCCGGTTATCTCTTCCTCGTTGCGCAGCACCAGGAACAACAGCGTGTTGAAGGCAAGCGTGACGAAGGCGAGGAAGTGGTGCTGAACCCGCAGCGCGGGGTAGCCGAGCAGCAAGCCGACCGCGAAGCTTGCTGCGATCGACACGATCACGGCCAGTCCCCAGTGAATGCCGTTGAGCGTCATCAGCGCGGTGATGTAAGCGCCGATGCCCATGAAGGCGGCCTGCGCCAGGCTGACTTGTCCGGCATAACCGAGCGTCAGGTTGAGGCCCATGGCAGTGATCGAGAAAATCAGCCACGAGGCCAGCGTGTAGACAATGTAGTTGCCCTGGCCGATCGGAGCGGCGACGAGGGCAGCAATACCCAGCAGAAGCAGAAACGGTTTCAGGCGGATCATACGGTTCTCCCTTCCGAGGTGCCGAGCAGGCCCTGCGGACGCAAGAGGATGATGGCGATCAGCAGCAGAAGCGGCATGGCCGAGCGGTACTGGGCGGAGATGTAGACGGCTGACAGATTGTCGATCACGCCGATCAGCAGGCCGCCGACCAGCGCGCCGCGGATCTGGTTAAACCCGCCCACGATAGCGGCGATGAAAGCGACGAGACCGAGCGTTTCACCATTGGAAAACTTGGCAAGATAGATCGGCGAGATCAGTACCGAGGCGACGGTGGCAAGGCCGGCATTGATCAGAAATGTATAGAGCACCATGCGCTTGACGTTGACGCCGAGGATTTCGGCAACCGCCGGATTCTGGGCGCTGGCCTGCATGCAGCGGCCGGTCCGTGTTCGATTGAGAAACAGCTGCAGGCTGCCGATTGCGAGCATCGAGACAACGAGATTGCCGATATCCTGCATAGAAACGCTGGCGCCAGCGATCTCGTAGACCGTCTGCGGAAAGATCGCAGGGAAGGGCTGGGCGGTCGCGCCGTAAAATTCCTTGACGCTTTCCTTCATCAGGAGGCCGAGCGAAATGGTGGCGATGACGAGCGGCAGCGTTCCGTGCGGCAGCATCGGTTCGACGATCAGCCGCTTGAAGGCCACGCCGAGGATAAGAAGCGACAGCGCGAGCGCCAGCGCCACGGAGGGCCATAGCGGCAGGCCAAACACTGTCATACCAACCAGCACGAAAAACGCTGGCAGCATGACGAACTCGCCTTGGGCAAAGTTGATGGTTTGCGATGCCTGCCACAACAGGGTGAAGCCGACTGCCGCAAGCGCGTAGATGGAGCCGGCGGCGAGACCGGAGACAATAATCTGCATAAACTCGGCCATGGGGTCGTCCTCACGGGCTGGTAATCGGCGTGACGTGCAGGATTGATGACGACGTGTCGGCGGCGCGAACCGCCGGCACTTGTCTCGTCATGCGATCAGCATCAGTTCGGCGGCAGCACCGCCTGGACCACCTGTTTGCCGTTCTCGACTTTCACGACAAAGCTTTCGCGCGACATCTCGCCGGTGTCGTCCCAACTCACATCCATCAGGACGCCGGGATGATCCTTGGCGGTCAGCTTGAGACCGTGCAGCTTTTCCGCGATGGCCTTGCTGTCCGGCTTGCCGACCATTTCCGTGACGTATTTCAGCGTCCAGGCGGCGGTGTAGCCTTTGATGGCATTGTGGTCGGGCGTGTACTTGAACTTCGTCTTGAAGCGCTCGACCATTTCCTTGACGGCGGGGATATCGGCATCGGGCGTCAGGCCGACATGGCCCATAGCGCCGTTGGCAGCATCGCCGGCAAGTTCGATGACCTTGTGGCCGATCAGAGTAGTTTCGCCGAGAAGCGGTTTGTTCAGGCCTTGCTTGCGGGCTTCGCGCAGGAAGCGGGCGCTTTCTTCCTCGGTGTAATAGATGAAGAAGGCTTCGGCCGTGGAGCCCTTCAGCTTCAGCACGTCGGCGGAGAAGTCAGCCTGCGCCTGTTCAGACGGCACATCGACGACGACCTCGATATTGGCAGCCTTCATCGCATCGACGAAAGCCTTGTGGCCGCCCTTGCCGAATTCGGTATTGGCCCAAGCGACGCCGACCTTTTTCAGACCCATCGTCTCGGACATGTATTTGGCAAGTTTCGGCACGCCCTTTTGCGAGCCGAAGGCGGTGCGGAAGATGTAGGGGTTTTTCATGGCGACGATGGACGGGGCCTCGGAGCCGGTGAACTGCGGAATGCCGGCCTGACGCGCGACCAGCATGTTGACCACGGTTGATGACGAGAACACCGTTCCCATGATCGCGTAGATGCCGTCGTCGATACCCTTCTGCACCATGGCGCGCGAAACCTGCGGGTCGGTCTGGCTGTCATATTCCAGAACCTTGACCGGCTCCTTGAGGATGCCGCCCTGCGCATTGATTTCCTCAAAGCCCATCTTCACGCCATCGCGGAAGTTGGTGCCGGCCGCGGCACCGGGTCCGGACAACTCGACGATCGAGCCGACCTTCAGTTCGGCAAGCGCCGGCATTGCGCCGAGCGCCAGTACCATTGCAGTCGTGGTGATTAGTTTTCTGATCATGACCTTCCTCCTTGGCTGATCGATATTTCCGTCCCGGCGGCCAGGTCTCCTCCCTTGTCGCCGTATCCCTCCTGCCCGTGCGTAAAGCCGGGCCTGCGGTGTCTTCGTCTCGATCGCCTAGGCGTCGATCGTGCG
Source organism: Rhizobium sp. CFBP 8752 (assembly GCF_014842035.1). Lineage (NCBI taxonomy): Bacteria > Pseudomonadati > Pseudomonadota > Alphaproteobacteria > Hyphomicrobiales > Rhizobiaceae > Rhizobium > Rhizobium sp. CFBP 8752. The sequence goes on from NZ_JACYUZ010000002.1 coordinate 153,956, forward strand.
TGTCCCCATCAACAGATCGGCCAGCAGCACGGCCTGGGCGTCGAACATGCCTGACCCGGACATGGTGCCGCAGCCATTGTCGCGGGCAGCAGCAATCAGCGGCGGCACGGCCGGTCGCGTCACGACGTCCGAGACGAACTGGTCTGAGGTCAGAAGATCCGTCTGCACCGGCAGGGGATCGGTCTCCCGCATGCCAAGTGGCGTGGCATTGGCGACCAGTGCAAAACCGCGTGGATCTGTTGAGCCTATCCGCGCACGACCCGGAAATGCCTTGTTCAACTGCGCGATCAACGCATCGCGTTTGTGCGTGTCGAGATCGTGCAGGGCCAGTTCCGAGGCGCCGCGCGCCAGGATTTCGTAGGCGATGGCCGCTCCGGCGCCGCCGGTACCCACCAGAAGCGCAGACTTGCCGGCGATCTCGAAGCCTTGGGCCGCGATACCGTCAAGGCAGCCGTGTCCGTCGGTCGCGTCGCCCACCCAGTCGTCGCCATCGCGGATCATGATGTTGACGGCGCCGGATGCCTTTGCGCGGGCCGATATGCGGGCGCAGAATTCGAGGCAGGGGACTTTGTGCGGTACCGTGACAATGATGCCCGCGACATTGCGCATGCTCTTTGCCTGCGACAGCCAGCCGGCCAGGTCTTCGGGGAGAATATGGACCGGTGCGACGATGCCGTTAAAGCCGCGATCGGCCATGATCTGGCTGAGCGAAGCGGGCGATTTCACCTGTCCGATCGGATGGCCGATGATCGGGAAGAGCTTGGTCTCCCCATCGACCTTTATATGTATACTCACGCCTTCCTCCCCTCGGCATGCGATCCGACCCTTGTCCGGTCGTTCTCAAGCTCGACAAAAACATAGGCCCCGTCATCGGCAAATGGACGATGGGGGCGAAACGTTGGACTATTCAACACCGGCGGTCTCCTTCAGTTCGGCCAAGGCCCGGGCGATGCCGTTGCCGACGGTCGTGACAGGCTGATTGCCGAGGATGTGCGGCACCGGGTCCGACGCCAAATCGGCGGGAATACGCAAGGGCGGCCCGCTGATCCGGATCTCGTTCCAGCCGGACTGGTGACTGAGTTCGGCGACAAAATCGGTCATCTCCACCGTATCGCCGGCCATTGTCAGAACGGTCGCTCCTTCCAGCGGCACTGTCATCGCGGTCGAAAGCATCCGGGCCACGTCGTCGACGTAAACGAAGCCGACGCGGCCGGAAAAACGGATTTCAGCCGGTTCGCGGCGCACGGCTGCTCCAAGCGCGATCGACGGACCAGCCGCGATGCCAGCGCTTTCGCCGGGGCCGTAGACGATGTAGGGGCGAAGGCCGAGGCTCGGGATGCCGTGATCCAGCAGATAGGCGCGCGCCATGCCTTCGACCGCAAGCTTGGTCGCCCCATAGACCGTCATCGGCCTTGGATTGACGGCATCGTCGAGTCCGAACACGCCGGCCGAGCTCAGATAGGCAACCGGTAGGCGCTTTGCCTTTGCCGCCTCGAACACGTTGATGCTGCCTAGAAGATTGACGCGCGTGCCGAGCGCCGGGCTGCGGGCACAATCGACCGTCATCAGGCCGACGAGATGGACAATTCCGTTGCATCCATCGGCAGCTTTCGCCACCGCGGCGGCATCGGTGATGTCGCCCGAGACGATCTCGACGCCATCCATGACGGATAGTCGTTCCGGCTTGGGAGCCAGGTCGAAGATCCGGACCCGGTGCCCGGCCGCCTGCAATGCCCTGACGGTTCGCAGGCCGACGAAGCCGGTTCCGCCGGTCACAAGGACGAGGCTCATGCAGCCTCTCCCTTGCGAGCAGCGACGGCGCGGCGGGCTGCATGACGGGCGGCGATGGCCCCGAACACGATCGCCGGGCCGACTGTGATGCCTGGGCCGGGATAGACCCCGCCCATGATCGACTGCAAATCGTTGCCGCAGGCATAAAGGCCCGGAATTGCCGATCCGTCGCGGCGGAGAAGCTGAGCATTTTCGTCGCCGACCAGGCCTATGGCCGAGCCGATATCGCCAGGCCAGAGTTTGACGGCATAATAGGGCGCCGTCTCGAGCGGCCCGAGCGTCGGATTGGGCCCATGCGTCGGATCACCGTTGGCCCTTTCGTAGACGGTGGTGCCGCGGGCGAAATCTGCGTCCGTGCCGCTCCTCGCATAGGCGTTCATCCTGGCCACGCTGTCGTTCAGGCCGGCAGCGTCGATGCCGAGCTTTCCTGCCAGTTCATCGAGCGTTGCAGCCTCGGTCAGGTAGCCATCGGCAAGATAGGGGGCAATGTTCGCACCGCCGGGCCGTATCATCCCCATGCCGTATTTCTTCAGCGCCGCAGCGTCGGCAATCAGATAGGTGGGCACATGGCTGCCGTCCTTGTTCGCCGCATACATGGCCGACACGAACAGGTGGTAGCTGGTGCTTTCGTTGACAAAGCGACGACCGTCGCGGCCAACCGAGATGATGCCGGGTTTGGAACGGTCGAAGACGAAATGCGGAAAAACCGCGATCGAGCCATCGGCGCGCTTGCGATGCGAGACCGGCGCCCAGAAGCACGGCTGCGCCGCCGTGTCGCCGTGATAGGCGCCCGCGTTAAAGGCGAGATCATGCAGCGTGCCCGTATGACCGGGTGCCGACGGGCTAAATTCGGGCAGTGGTTGCGGCAACTTGTCTGCACGCATGGTCGGGTGACGGGCAAAGCCGCCGGAGGCGAGGATCAAACCGCCCGTGACGTGAATCTGCCGTTCGGTATCCTTCTGACGGAGTGTCACGCCTGTTACGCCGTGAGGCCCGGTCGTGAACGCCAATGCCTCGGTTTCGGTGAGGATGGCGACCCCAAGCTTGCGCGCGGCAAGCAGCATCCTGCCGATGAGAGCATTGCCCATCACCAGCCGCGTTCCGCGGCCATGGCGGATCTTGTCCAAGTAGTAATGTCCGATCAGTCGAGCCGAGTAAGCGGTCGACTTCGCCGATTTGCCGATTTTCATCAGATGGGCGATGTCGTCACGGTCCACCATGAGGCCGCCGAGAATAGTAAATTCCGGGATGGGCGGACGGATGAGATGCAGGTCTTTCCCGAGCGCCGATGCATCGAACGGCAAAGGTTCGAGAGCCCGCCCGAAGGACGTGGCGCCCTCCAGCTCGTAAAGATAGTCGGGGTGAAAAGGGCGCGCACGGAATTTGACGTCCGTTTTGTCTTCCAGCGCATCGACCACACCTGTGCCGGCTGCAACAAACGCATCACGCACGGATTTGGAGCTGTGGTTGCCGACAGAGCGATCGAGAAAGCCTGAAACCTTATCGCGGCTGTCGTCGGCACCCATGGCCTGCGCGTGACGGGTAAGCGGGATCCACGTGGTCGCGGCGGAATAGGAGGTCGTGCCGCCGAGATATTCGGTGCGCTCGACCAAAAGGACACGTGCGCCTTCTATTGCGGCAAAGATGGCGGCAGACATGCCTCCTGCGCCAGCTCCCAGTACGACGACATCGTAATCCGGCCCGACCTCCGTCAGTGCATGTTGCATGTGGCAATCCTCCCAAAAGACGAGACAGACCAATCTTCTATGGCCACCATCACAAATAATGGAATGACATTCAAGAATAAAAACCAGTTCCATTTTTGTTATTCGTCTGATACCTCACATTCGATCGGGGAGGATTTGGATGGGACGTGTAATCGACATTGCGGTAATTGGTGCCGGTGCCATCGGCGGTACGCATATCGATACGCTGGCCGGAATGCCCCGTTTTCGCCTGACCTCGATCGTCGACCCGATGCCGGCGGGAGCTGTTCTCGCTGCCTCGCTCGGCATTCCCTGTCTTCCGTCCGCAGAGGCGTTGATCGATTCGGGTCTCGCTCGCGCGGCGATCGTTGCTACGCCGAACGAGACGCATCTCCCCGTATCCGAAGCTTTGTTGCGGGCCGGTATTCCTGTGCTTCTGGAAAAGCCGGTCGCCGAAAGCCTGGCTTCGGCGCTGAGGCTGATCGCGATTGCCGACGAGACCGGTCTGCCGCTTCTGATTGGCCATCACCGCCGCCATAACCCGATCATCCGCGCAGCCCATGCGGCGGTCCATGCCGGCCGGATTGGCGATCTGGTGATGGCGACCGTGACCTGTTCGCTGGCCAAGCCGGCCGGATACTTCGAGGCCGCGTGGCGCAGAACTCCGGGAGCCGGCGGGCCACTGCTGATCAACATGGTCCATGAAATCGATCTGCTGCGGCATTTCTTCGGCGAGATTGCGCAGGTCCAGGCGATCGCCAGCCATGCGCGCCGCGGGTTCGCCGTCGAGGATACGGCGGCGGTCAATCTCTCCTTCGTCGATGGCGGGATCGCGACCCTGTGCATATCCGATGCAGCGGTCGGCCCCTGGGCCTGGGACCTGACAGCGGCCGAAAATCCGGCACGCTTTCCGGCTCATCCGGTAACCGCCCATCATTTTGCCGGCAGCAAAGCTGGCCTCTCGCTGCCCGATCTGACGCTCTGGGAACCGAAGGGCGAGCCGGACTGGACTAAAGAATTGCGGCCAACCGTACTCGATGTCATCCAGGCCGACCCCTACGAGCGGCAGCTTTCCCATTTTGCCGATCTGATCGACGGGTCAGGCACGCCGATCGTGTCAGTACGGGACGCGACGGCCAACCTGATCGTGCTCGATGCGATCCGCGCGGCAGCCGATACCGGACAGTCCGTCACAGTTGACCTTTCACCGCTCGAAAGCCTTAGTGGAACCGTGTTCAACAACGGAATGGGTCCATGAGCAGCGTTCTCGGAAAATCCCTCGCCATCATCGAACTGCTGGTCAATCATCCGGCCGGCCTCACCGTGTCGGCGATCGCCAGCGAAATCGATCAGCCGGCAAGCGGCGTACACCGGACTTTGCAGGAGCTCGCGCGGCTCGGTTACGTGCGCCAGGCGCAGGCGCAGGGCGATTACGCCCTGACTATCAAGCTGCCGGCCATGGGCGTCGGGTTTCTCGGCCGTGCCGGCATTACGGATGTGGCGCAGCCGGTGCTCGACGAACTGGCAGCCCATTCCGGCGAGTTGATCCGGCTTTCGGTCATCGATGGCGACCGCTTGACCTGGGTGGCGGTGGCGCAGGGGGCAACACGTGGCCTCCGTTACGATCCGGGCCAGGAACAGGGCGTGGTCGTGCATCTGGCGAGTTCCGCCGGCGGTAAGGCGTGGCTTTCGTCGATGAGTGATGAAGAGGCGCTGTCGCTTGTCTCCGGCCAAGGGCTTTTGCGACAGGCGGAAGGCACGGGACCGAACGCCCCGCGCAGCCTTACGCTGCTGTTGGAACAACTGGCTCAGGCCCGCGCGCTCGGTTACGCGACGGCGGTGGATAGCTATATCGCCGGCATGGCGGCGATGGCCGTTCCGGTCCGGTATCACGGCCATGGTCAGGTGCTCGGATGTCTCTCGATCGCCGGCCCGGCCGTGCGGATGACCGCGGAGCGGATGGCGGTGCTCGCACCCCGGCTCCAGGCCGCGGCCATCGAACTTGGCGAGGCAGCCTCGGGATCGCAATATTTTCAGGCAGTCGTGAAGGCGGTTGAGCCGGCCAGCGGAATGGAACGAAAGACCGCGTAGCAACGCGCCGTTCCACTGTCTTGTCCGGGCATGTACGTAAGGCGGGGATGGATGGAACGGCAATCTGTGATTACCATGACCTGTGATGTTCTCGTCATCGGTTCCGGCGCTGCCGGGCTCGCGGCGGCGGTGACGGCAGCGCACTACGGCTGCAAGGTCATCGTCGCTGAAAAGGCTTCTGTTTTCGGCGGCACATCAGCCTGGTCGGGCGGCTGGCTCTGGATACCCCGCAATCCTCTGGCGCGGGCCGCCGGAATAGACGAACCACCGGAGGGGCCCCGCGGATACCTGCGCAGCGAACTCGGCAACCGTTACGGTGATCCGCGCGTCGCGGCCTTCCTGGACAATGGTCCGGAAATGGTTTCCTTCTTCCAGGATCATACGGAGGTCCGCTGGGTGGACGGCAATCGCGTGCCGGATTTCCACGACACGCCCGGTGCTCTGAAGGGTGGCCGGTCGGTGACGGCAGCTCCGTATGACGGGCGGCGGCTCGGGCCATGGATCGACAAGCTTCGCCCGCCGCTCGACGTCGCCAGCCTCTGGGGCATGGGGCTCGCAAGCGGTGCCGACATCGGACATTTCTTCAAGGCAACCCGCAAGCCGCGTTCGGGGCTCTACGCAGCGGGCCGTCTCGTCCGGCATCTCCGCGATCTTGCCCTGCACCGCCGCGGCATGCATCTCGTCAACGGCAATGCTCTTGTTGCACGCTTGTTGCGATCAGCGCTCGATCTCGGCGTGTCGATGATGGAACAGGCGCCGGCGAAAGAGCTGTTGCGGAATGGCGGTCGGGTCGTCGGCGCGCGGCTCGGCACCGACGGTGGCGATACGATCGTTCATGCGGCGCGGGGCGTCGTGCTGGCGACCGGTGGTTTTCCGCATGACCGCGACCGTCTGACTGCGCTTGCCGGATCGGCCGGCGGCGGCGAGGGGCATTTTTCGGCCGCACCCAGCAGCAATACGGGCGACGGATTGCGGCTGGGGGAAACCGTCGGCGCCACCGTTTCCGCAGATCTCGCATCGGCCATGGCGTTGGCGCCTGTGTCGCTGGTGACACGGCCGGATGGCAGCGTTGCCCATTTCCCGCATCTGATCGAACGCGCCAAACCCGGCATCATCGCCGTCACCGCGTCGGGCAGACGGTTCGTCAACGAGGCGGACAGTTATCACGACTTTACCAAGGCGCTGCTCGATGCGACGCCGCAGGCAAGCCCGCCTGTTGCCTGGCTGATTGCCGATCACAGGGGACAACGCCGCTGGGGCCTTGGATGGGCAAAGCCGTTTCCCTTTCCTCTCGGCCCGGCGATCCGTTCCGGTTACCTCAAGAGAGGCCGAACGCTTGCCGAGCTTGCCGCGGTCTGCGGCATTCCCGAAGTAGCTCTCACAGACACGGTCGCGACTTTCAATCGATATGCCGAGCGTGGCGAAGACCCCGAATTCGGGCGTGGTCGGTCCGCCTACAACCGGGTCCAGGGCGATGCCGACCACGGGCCCAATCCATCGCTTGCACCGCTTGCCCATGGGCCGTTTTACGCGGTGAAGATCGTGCCGGGATCGCTCGGAAGCTTCGCCGGCCTGCGCACCGATCCGCAGGCGCGGGTTCTGGACGCGGGCGGCGAAGCGATCCCCGGTCTGTTTGCCGTCGGCAACGACATGACGTCGATCATGGGCGGCAATTACCCGTCCGGCGGCATCACGCTCGGTCCGGGCATGACGTTCGGATACATCGCCGGTCGCGTTCTGTCCGGCCAGTCCGTCACGGTATCGGAGACACTTTCACAGGAGGAAATGGAATGAGCCTTTATGAACTCGCGACGCTCGACACGGTGATCTTCGGCGCCGGCAAGGCAACGCCCGGGATCGAAGCCTGGGTGGCATCAGGCGTGGGGCGCCTTTGTGGAGCCTGGGGCACCGATATCGGTTCGCTGAACCGAATCTTCCTGCTGCGCGCCTTCGACAGTCTCGATGATCTCTACGGTGAGCGCGAGCGGGCGTTGCGTAGCGACAACCCCTTCGGCTGCGTCGAGCAACTGGTTTCGCTCAGCATGGAAAGCTACCGGGCGCTGGAATTCCTGGCTCCCGTCGAGGCGGGCACGTTCGGCCCGATCTATGAGTTCCGCACCTATCACACCCGGATCAACGGCATCACGCCGACCGCGGAGAAATGGGCCGATGCGGTGCCCGCGCGCGAGGCCTATTCGAAGCTCACCGTTGCCATGTACGGGCTCGACGGCAGGCCGCGGCTCACCCAGATCTGGCCCTATGCCAGCCTTGCCGCCCGCACAGAGGCACGCGGGAAATCGGTCACCGACGGAAAATGGCCACCGAAGGGTGGGCCGGACTGGCTGACACCTGAAATGACCAGCCAGATCGCGTTGCCGCTGCCATTCTCGCCGCTGAAGTGAAGGCACCGAGCCTGTGACGATAGCGCCGGACATCATTCTGCCGCTCTCCGCGTCCCGCGAGCGTCGTTTTCCTGTGTCCAGCCGGACCGGCATCAGTCCTATAGATTGGCCGTATAATCCATTGTTCAAACGCCTGCGGGTGCGCTTAAAGAGACCCCAAGATCTACGGAGGATTTCATGCGCACCCAAGTCGCCATCATCGGTTCTGGCCCTTCGGGTCTCTTGCTTGGCCAATTGCTGACCAATGCCGGTATCGAAAACGTCATTCTCGACAGGGTGAGCAAGGACTACATCCTTGGCCGGGTGCGGGCGGGCGTGCTGGAGGAAGGCATGGTCAGCATGATGGAGCGTGCCGGTGCGGCGGACAGGATGCACAGGGACGGCCTCCCACATGACGGGTTCTCGCTTGCCTTCGACGGCCGCGACCACCGCATAGACCTGTTCGGGCTAACAGGAAAACGCGTACTGGTTTACGGCCAGACCGAAGTCACCCGCGACCTGATGGATCAGCGCGAAGCCTCCGGCGCAACCACGATCTATAGTGCCGAAAACGTAGCGCCGCATGACTTCGATGGAACGAACCCGTACGTGACATTCGAAAGAGAGGGCGTCAGCCACCGGATCGACTGCGATTTCATCGCCGGCTGCGACGGTTACCACGGCATCAGCCGTAAATCGGTGCCGGAGCACAGTCTCACGACGTTCGAACGGGTCTATCCGTTCGGCTGGCTCGGGATCCTGGCGGATGTGCCGCCGGTCAGCCACGAACTGATCTACGCCAATCACAGCCGCGGTTTCGCACTGTGTTCGATGCGCTCGGCCAGCCGCAGCCGCTACTATATCCAGTGCGGACTGGACGAGAAGATCGAGGATTGGTCGGATGAGCGCTTCTACGACGAACTGCGTCGGCGGCTGCCGGCGGAGCATGCGGAAAGCATGGTCGTCGGCCCCTCATTCGAAAAATCGATCGCGCCGTTGCGGTCCTTCGTTGCCGAGCCGATGCGGATCGGCCGCCTGTTCCTGGTCGGCGATGCCGCCCATATCGTGCCCCCGACCGGCGCCAAGGGGTTGAACCTTGCAACCAGTGACGTGTTCTACCTGTTCGAAGGTCTGCAGGAGTATTTCTCAGAGAAATCAGCCGCGGCAATCGACGCCTATTCGATGCGAGCCCTCAAACGGGTATGGGGCGCCGTGCGCTTCTCCTGGTCGATGACGACGATGATGCACCGCTTTCCCGAAGCCGGCGAGTTCGACCGGAAAATCCAGGAAGCGGAACTCAATTACCTCGTAGGCTCGAAGGCTGCCGCAACAGCACTCGCCGAAAACTATGTCGGCATTCCCTATTAGGCTCCGTCGGAAAGAGTTGTAGGCCGAAGCTGCGGAGCGGCCGCCATACACGCCGATCGCGATCATTGCCCATCGCAAACGTGATAATATGTTGTATTCGTCGACATGCGTCATACACTTGGCAGGATGGTTGGGCGTTCCTGATCGTCGGCATCCGCAATATCGGTTGTGTGTCCCACTGAATATTTTATGTTGAAGTGACAGCAGACGAGAACGATCGATTGGTAGATACGCACGACAGTCCTTTCACCACCCAGAAATCGGTACATCGGCGGAAAGCGTGCAGCGCTTGTGCCAACTGCGATGTGCGCACAATGGCTGTTTGTGCTGCGTTGGCTGACGAGGAACTTTCCGAACTCGACAAGATCATGACCTCTCGGCATCTTGCTCCCAACGAGATGCTTGTGAGTGAAGGCGACCCTTTGCATCGGACCTACAGCCTTACTGCAGGCATGTTGCGACTATCGATCGCGCTCCCCGATGGACGCCGCCAGATCACCGGCTTTCTGCTGCCGGGCGACTATCTTGGCCTGGCGGATGAGGACGTCCATTCCTCCACGGCGGAAGCGATTGGTTCAGTCCAGCTCTGTTCGTTCTCGACGCGCGAAATGCATGCGCTGATGGAACGCTACCCCAAGCTGAAGGACCGGCTGCATTCCTTTACCCGCTCGGCGCTTCGCCAGGCCCGTGACAATCAGATGATTCTCGGGCGCCTGGCGCCGGTCGAAAAGCTTGCGAGCTTTCTTCTGGCGCTGTCTTCAAGGGCTGCGGAGCATAAACTTTCCGCCAATCCTCTGTCCCTGCCAATGTCGCGGACCGACATAGCGGACTATCTTGGGCTGACGATCGAAACCGTCAGCCGCTCCTTCACCAAGCTGCGCAATACGGGCATGATCCGGCTGCCCGATCCGCAAACCGTCGAACTGATCGACATGTCTGCGTTGGAGGCCGTTGCAGGCATCAACGTTCACTGATCTTCGCGCAGACGTCCGTCCGTCAGATGGAGGATGCGGTCAACGATCCCGAACGGCAAGTGCGCATGGCTGATGAGGAGGACGGTTCGTCCCACCGTCGCGTTCCTGAGATCACTGAAGAACGAGAGTTCGGTTTCCCGGTCGAGACCGCTGGTCGGCTCATCGAGAACGAGGATCTCCGCCTTGGACAGAAGTGTTCGGGCGAGGCAAAGCCGCCGTGCCTGTCCGACGGAGAGTGTATGACCGGCTTCTCCGACCGGCGTTTCCAGACCGGCAGGCAGACTGCGCACAAAATCGGCGAGACGCGCCTTGCCGAGAGCGAACCAGCATTCGTCATCGCTCGCTCCGTTGCAGCCGATCCTCAGATTGTCACCGATCGTGCCGATGAAGACCGGCGCGTTCTGTTCGAGCAGGGCGATCCTGGCGTGGAGATCGGACTGCGCGATGTCGCGGATATCCGTACCCGCAACGCGCACGGCTCCCGCGATGGGATCAGCGAGGCGCAGGAGAAGGGCGCCGAGTGTGGATTTTCCGGCGCCGCTTTCCCCCATGATGGCGACGCTGCTTCCGGCGTCCACCGTCAGATCGAGGTTCCGTAGGACAGGCCGCCGCGGATCGTAGCCGAAGGTCAGGCCTTCGATTGAGATACTTCCCCCGGCGGGAAGGGCTGCCGGATCGAGCGTATCGACGACAGCAGGTGGTGTCTCCGCCAGTCTCCTCAGTCGCTCCGCCGCGGCGATCGCGCTGCCGAACTTTGCGACCTGACGGGTGACGGCCGCCGTTGCCTCGAAGCTCCCGAGCGAGGCGAGAAGAAGGCCGATGAGAATAGGGCCGCTGATCAGGCCACGTTCCAGAGCCGTCAGCCCGGTCAGCAATGTGCCGACGACTGCAAGTCCTCCGAGGACGGCGATTGCTGCTGACGCCGATGCCGAGGCACGGGCGAGACGCAGCCTCGTCCTTGAAAGATCTGCAGCGATTGCATCGGAGCGTGCCCGCATCCGATCGGCAGCACCGAATGCAGTCAGATCGGCGTGGCCGTCGACCATGTCGAACGCCGCCACACGCAGTTCGGTCGAGAGGTCTATGATCCGGGCGCCCAGCCGGCGCGTTCCGCTTGAAAGGAGAATCGGAACGACAAACAGAGCTGTCGCCATGACGACCGCATATAGGATAACAGCTGCCGGCAGCATGACGGACAGGAAAACGGTCACTGCCGTTGCTGTGAGTACACCCGTCACGAGCGGACCGGCTGCGACGATGCACACACTGTCGAGCGCATCCACGTCTGCCGTTAGCCGTGAAACCGCATCGCCTTTGCGGAGCGCTTTGCTGGCTTGATGCACGCCGGGACCGAGGCGTCTGAACAGCCATTCGCGAATGTCGGCCAGTACTCGAAGTGTCGTGTCGTGACCGACGAGCTTTTCGCCGTAGCGCGACAGGATGCGCAGCATCGACAGTCCTCGGACAGCAGCCGACGGACCGAAAAGATTGAAGCTCATGGCAGCGGTGGTCAGGAATGCCGCGGTCAGGAACCAGCCGGACAGGCCCAGCAGAGCAACGCCCGCGAGAAGGGTCGCCAGCGAAAGCCAAAGCGCAATAGCGAAGCCTGCCAGATGGCGCCGAAACAGCGGGTGGAAAGACAGGAGCGCTCTCATGCGGCAAACTCCTGACCAGAGGAAACGACAGACAGGGTCGGCCTCATTGGCAAGAGATGTCCGTTCTCGAACCGCATTGTCGCGTCCATGCGGGAAGCGACCGTCATCGAATGCGTGGCAATGATCATCGTCCGCCCTTGGGCGAACCCCTGGAGGCGATCGAGCACGGTCGCTTCCGTCTCGGGATCGAGATGCGCGGTCGGCTCGTCAAGCAGGATGATGGACGGATCCGTGAGATAGAGGCGGGCCAGGCCGACGCGATGCGCCTCGCCGCCCGACAGGCCGAGCCCACCTTCTCCGATGCTGGTGGCAAGGCCGTCCGGAAGTCCATCGCTGAACGCGGTGACCAGGGCCAGATCGGCCGCGCGGCGCACTGCGTCGTCACTGGCCCCGGGATCAGCGAGGCGGATATTGTCGGCGATCGTGCCGTGGAAGAGATGCGGTTTCTGACTGACGAAGGTCAGCATCCGGCGGAGGTCGCGCTCATCGATGTCATCGAGCCGGCGATTGCCGAACTCGATTGTTCCCTCAGTGCGCGCAAGCCTTGCCAGCACATTCAGCAGCGTCGACTTGCCGATGCCACTGCGGCCGACGAGAGCGATATGCTGGCCAGCCGGGATGGAAAGTCTGCTCGATGTGAGCAGAATGGAGCAACCGTCCGGCGTTTTGATGCTGAAATTGGTGGCGAGGATCGGGACCGCGGAGGAGACAAGCCGCACCGGTGCCGGAGGGATGATCACAGCCACGGGCATGGGAAGCTCGCCGAATTGCCGCACGATCTCTGCGACCGCCCCCTTGGCATGGGCGCGGTCGTGGTAATGTGCGGCGAGCGATCTAAGCGGAAGATAAACTACTGGAGCCAGCAGCAGACAGAAAAGCCCGGATTGGAGCGACAACTGCGTACCCGGCAGGTCGACCATGCCGAGATAGCTGAGGCCGACGTAAAGTGCGACGCCGGCAACGCCGAGCGCTGCGAAGAATTCGAGCACCGCCGATGACAGGAACGCGATCCGCAACACGCGCAGCGTCCGCCGGCGAAGCTGGTCTGTCGCTTCGTGCATGGCTCCAGCCTCGATCTCCATTCGTCCGAACAGCTTCAGCGTGAGGAGGCCGCCGAGACGATCGGCGAAATACTCCGACAGCCGCGACAGCGCATTGGCCTGTGCATCGCTTGCGGCCTGCGCCCCGAAGCCGACCAGCGCCATGAACAGCGGGATCATCGGCGCCGTGAACAGGAACAACAACCCGACCACCCAGTCGAACGGCATGACGGCCGCGGCAAAGACGATGGGGAGCAGCGCGGCCTGAATGGTTGCGGGCAGGAACCGCGAAAAGAATCCCTCCAGAGCCTCGACCTGATCGACGACCGTGCTGGCAAGCGCGCCGGACGACCGGTCTTGTCTCCAGTCTGGACGGGGGGCGAGCAGCCGTGTGGTCAGGCTGTCGCGCACCGTTCGCTTGATCTTTTCGGCAGCGAACGATCCCGCCACTTCGGCAGCAATGGAGAGGGCGATACGGAGTGCAACGAGGGAGGCGAAACCGAAGATCTGCGGCCAGAGTTGGTCTAAGGGAACGCCATCCTCGATGGCCCGGCCAAGCACCTGCGACAACAGGAGCACCTGCCCGATCAGCAGCAGGCCGGAGATTATAGGGAGTGCGACCGCGATGCCGAGGGCGATGCCGCCGTGTCGGCGCAGGGCGGAAAGCGCTTTCCGGTCGCCGCCATCTTCACCCATTTCCTGCTCGTCTGTGCTTGTGGTCATCGGTTTCCGTACTGCCCTGATCGTCGTGGGACTATCTAATCCGGCATGCAGGAGGGCTCATTGATTGCAATCAATGCACGGGGCCCGTGCGGTGGATTATGCCGCTTTCAGACCGGGGATTTCGAACCGGAAAACCTGAAAATAGGCGGGTAGACACATGATCGACTTTACGGTTGTCGACCTTTCGCGACTGCAGTTCGCGGCGACGGCAATGTACCACTTCCTCTTTGTTCCGCTGACCTTGGGGCTGTCGTTTCTGATGGCCATCATGGAAAGCGTCTATGTGATGACCGGGCGCGAAATCTGGCGGCGCATGACGCTTTTCTGGGGCACGCTGTTCGGCATCAACTTTGCGCTGGGCGTCGCAACCGGCATCGTCATGGAGTTCCAGTTCGGCATGAACTGGAGCTATTACAGCCACTATGTCGGCGATATCTTCGGGGCGCCCCTGGCGATCGAGGGCCTGATGGCCTTCTTCCTGGAAGCCACGTTTATCGGCATCTTCTTCTTTGGCTGGGACAGGCTTTCCAAAGTCGGCCATCTGGCCGTGACCTGGCTCGTGGCGCTCGGCGCCAACTTCTCGGCCCTGTGGATCCTGATCGCCAACGGCTGGATGCAGAACCCCGTCGGCTCGACCTTCAATCCCGATACCATGCGCATGGAAATCACCGATTTCGCCGCTGTCATCTTTAATCCCGTGGCGCAGGCAAAGTTCGTCCACACGGTCAGCGCCGGCTATGTCACCGGCTCCATGTTCGTCATGGCGATCAGCGCCTGGTTCCTGCTGCGGGGACGCCATCTGGATCTAGCCAAGCGGTCGATGGCGGTCGCTGCGAGCTTCGGCCTCGCCTCGGCTCTTTCCGTCGTCGTCCTTGGTGACGAGAGCGGCTATGTGGCGACCGAGCACCAGCAGATGAAGATCGCTGCGATGGAAAGCATGTGGGAAACAGAACCGGCACCTGCCGGCCTCAATGTCTTTGCCATCCCGGGCGTCCGCGAGAACAGCTATGAGGTGAAAATCCCTTACGTCCTTGGCCTCATCACCACGCGGTCACTCTCCACCGAGGTGCCCGGCATCCTGCCGCTGGTCGAGCATGCGGAAGTTCGCATCCGCAACGGCATGACCGCCTATGCGGCGCTGGACCAGATTCGTGCCGACCGCAACAATGCTGCTGCCCGCCAGACCTTTGCCGATACCTGGCATGACCTCGGTTATGCACTCCTGTTGAAGCGTTACGTCGATGACGTGCCGGCGGCGACCGACGAGCAGATCGAAAAGGCCGCCTGGGATACGGTGCCGGACGTGCCGACGCTGTTCTGGAGCTTCCGCTTCATGGTCGCGATCGGCCTCTACCTGATCGTCTTCTTCGCGGTGGCTTTCTATCTGGCCTCCCGCCACAGGCTTGGTGAAAACCGCGTGCTTCTGTGGATCGCCCTGTTCAGCCTGCCGCTGCCATGGGTTGCCATCGAATTCGGCTGGCTCGTTGCCGAATACGGGCGTCAGCCCTGGGTGGTCGAGGGAGTGCTGCCGACTTTCTATGCCGCGTCGGGCCTAACCCTCGTGGATCTGGCGATCAGCCTCGGCTTCTTCCTCACGGTCTACACGACGCTTGCCGTCATCATGGTTCTGCTGATGCTCAAAATCATCAAGGCAGGTCCGAGCGAAAGAAACGTGCTGATCGATGGCATTCGCGGATCGGCAGTGGTTCCCGAACGCGCCGCCGCTGCGCCGCAACGCTGACCCTCTCATTCGAAAGCAAGGTCCATGTCCCATTTACCTCTCGATTATGAAACATTGCGGATCATCTGGTGGTTGCTGCTCGGCGTCCTCCTGATCGGCTTTGCCATCGCCGACGGCTACGATCTCGGCGTTGGCGCCCTCCTGCCATTTGCGGCCAAGACGGACGAGGAGCGGCGCATCCTGCTCAACCTGATTGGGCCGACCTGGGAAGGGAACCAGGTCTGGCTCGTTCTGGGCGGCGGCGCCATCTTTGCCGCCTGGCCGGCGCTCTACGCGGCTTCTTTCTCCGGCTTCTACCTTGCCATGATCGCCATCCTGCTGGCCCTCATCCTCCGGCCGGTCGGTTTCAAGTTCCGCGGCAAGGTCAAGGATCCGCGCTGGAGAAGCACCTGGGACTGGGCGCTGTTCATCGGCGGTTTCGTGCCGGCGCTGATCTTCGGTGTCGCGGTCGGCAACGTGCTGCTCGGCGTACCTTTCGGCCTCGATGGCACGATGAGGGCCCATTACGACGGGAATTTCTTCGGTCTTCTTCGGCCATTTGCCCTGGTCGCTGGCCTCACCAGCCTGTCGATGCTGGTCATGCACGGAGCCGTGGTCATTGCCATGCGCTGCTCGGGGCCGGTCGCCGAACGCGCGACGCGCTTTGGCCGGATGGCGGCCGCAGCCACCGTCGCCCTGTTCGCGCTCGCCGGCTTGTGGGTCGCCTTCGGCATGGACGGCTATGTCGTCACCAGTATTCAGGAAGCTGCAGGTCCATCCAATCCGCTGGCGAAAACCGTCGTCACGCAGGCTGGAGCATGGCCTAACAACTACCATGCATATCCCTGGATGATCACCGCGCCGGTTCTCGGTTTCGTCGGGTCGCTCGTCGCCCTGGCAGGACTTGGCAGCCGCCGGTTCAAGATCGCACTCGCTGGATCGAGCCTTGCCATCTTCGGCATCATCTCGACCGCCGGCCTGTCGCTGTTTCCCTTTCTTCTGCCATCGTCGATCGATCCGGCCGTGAGCCTCACGGTCTGGGACGCGTCATCCAGCCACCTCACCCTGTTCATCATGCTGCTGGCGACCGTCGTCTTCCTGCCGATCGTGCTCGCCTACACGGCCTGGGTCTACCACGTGATGCGCGGTCCAGTGAACGCGGCTTCGATCGGTCGCAATCCGAACGCTTACTGAAGGAGATCATTCATGTGGTATTTTTCCTGGATCCTCGGCGTCGGCCTCGCCTGCGTCTTTGCCATCCTCAACGCCATGTGGTTCGAGATGAAGGAAGACCGGCGCCTCTCGGCGCTTCCGGACCCCTCAAACAAGCCTAAACGCAGCTCCGTCGGAGATCCGGCCGCATGAAACCGGATATGGTCGAGCGTCTCGCGGAAATGCCGGTTCCACGATACACATCCTACCCCACCGCCGCGGATTTCAGCGAGGCGGTGGGGCCCAAGGAACAGGCCGCCTGGCTCGGCCAACTTGATCCGGCCGAACCGGTCTCTGTCTATCTGCACGTTCCCTATTGCCGGCAGCTTTGCCACTATTGCGGTTGCCATGCCAAGGCGGTTCGGAAGGCCGAGCCGGTCGAGGACTACCGGACCACGCTGGAGGCAGAGATCGCGCTGGTTGCCGCTCACCTGCCAGCCCGGCTGAAGATCGGCCGCATCGCCTGGGGCGGCGGCACGCCCTCCATTCTGGGCGAGGCAGGCTTGAGCTCCGTTCTCGGTATGCTCAAGAAGCATTTCGACCTGGAAGACGACTACGAGCATTCGATCGAACTCGACCCGCGGATGCTCGGGCGCGATCTTTGCCAAGCGCTCGGCCGGCTCGGGATCAACCGCGCCAGCCTCGGCGTCCAGGATCTCGACACCGTTGTGCAACAGGCGATCGGGCGGGAGCAGCCGGAAGAAAAGGTGGCCGCCGCCGTCCGCGACCTGCGCGACGCCGGCATTTCACGCATCAATTTCGATTTGATCTATGGTCTGCCGAACCAAACCCAGGAAAGCTTGCTGACGACCTGCCGTTCCGTCTTGGACCTTAATCCGGATCGCATCGCCTTTTATGGATACGCCCATCTACCATCACGAAGGGCCAACCAGCGCCTGATCGATAGCGCATCGCTTCCTGGACCCATCGAGCGTTTGCAGCAGGCAAGCGCGATCGCGTCTTTCTTCATCCGCGAGGGCTATCAGGCGATCGGCATCGATCATTTTGCCAAGCCTTCCGATCGACTGGCGGCTGCCGCAAGAGAAGGTCGGCTCCACCGCAATTTTCAAGGCTACACGGACGACGATCGCCCGACGCTGCTGGGGTTCGGGTGCTCTTCCATCTCGCGGCTCCCCGGTGGCTACACGCAGTCCGAATCCGGTATCGAGGCTTACAAACGCCATATCGCGGAGGGGTCTCTACCCACGCGACGCGGCCACGCCTTTGTCGAGGACGATCATGAACGCGCGACAATCATCGAACGCCTGATGTGCGATTTCTCCGTCGATCTGGGACAGAATGCCGCCGGTTATGCCGACGAACTAGCCTTGCTGCGACCGTTCGCTTTGAGCGGTCTGTTGACGGTGCGGGCGAACCGCATCTCGATGACGGCAAAGGGGAGACCCTATGTTCGCACTGTTTCGGCGATCTTTGACCGGTTCAGAAGCCAGGGGCAAAATCTGTTCAGCCCCAGCGTATGAACGTCATCACTGACATAATGAATTTGAGGATTTCGGCTTGAGGAGCGGAAAGCGCGCCCTCACGAAAGGCAGACGGGATGAATATAAGAGAACTTGATTATCAGGAGTGCATGGCATTCCTTTCAAAAACCCGTATGGGGAGATTGTCCTGCGTCCTCGAAGGCCGCCCGTACACGGTTCCGATTTCTTTCATCATTGAGGACGACTGGTTCTACAGCTTCTCGCTCGAGGGCAAGAAGATCTCGTGGATGCGCGAGAATAACTCCGTCTGCATTCTGGCAGACGAAATCTCCAGTCCGCAACAATGGCGGACCGTTATCGCGAATGGGCAGTTCAAGGAATTCGATCAGGCTGCCGAATGGGCGAAGTATGCGCGTGCATGGTCTCTTCTACAGTCCAGCAACGCAACCTATTGGTTGCCTGGAGGACTGAAAACAGCAGCGGCCGGGGTGCAAAACAAACCCGTCTACTATGGAATTCGGATCGAAAGCGTCTCGGGGAGAGAGGCTTATCTTTCGAGCGAGAGCGAACGTGTGTCCGGCATGCATCCGCATTGATGCGCGCGATGTCGCCCGGCTCACGCGCCAGCCGGGCGACATCAAAGCCGTCCGGCTTCGGCTGCCGCAAGACTTAGACGCGCGCTACTCTGCGGGGTGCTGCTTGCGCGTGTGGAACCGCGCTTTCAGCCAGACCAACAGATCATCGAGGAATGTGAACACGACTGGGATGACCAGCAAGCTCAGGAAGGTTGAGGTGATGAGGCCGCCGATCACCACGATGCCCATCGGCTGGCGGAAGCTTGAATCGCCGGATACGAGGCTGAGGGCGGCAGGCAGCATGCCGCCCGCCATGGCGATCGTCGTCATCACGATCGGCCGCGCCCGCTTGTGGCAGGCATCCACCAGCGCGTCATAGCGTGACATACCGGCGCGCCGCGCCTCGATCGCGTATTCGACGAGCAGGATCGAGTTTTTCGACACGATGCCCATCAGAAGCAGCAGGCCGATGACCGCAGGCATCGAGAAGCTTGTTCCCGTCAGCACCAGTGGCAAGAGCGCGCCGCCGAGAGCCAGCGGCAAGGCCATCAGGATCGTGACCGGCTGCAGGAAGTCATGGAAAAGCAGGACCAGCACCGCGTAGACGCAGAAGATGCCGATCGCCATCGCCAATCCGAAACTGCTGAACAGCTCGCTCTGGCGCTTCAACTCTCCCTGCTCGACGAATTTCACGCCCTGCGGAAGGTTCTTGTAGCCGGGCAGCTGCGCTGCCTCGTTCGTCACTTCCGAAAGGCTACGGCCGTTGAGCTCGATCGTGAGCGAGACGTTGCGCGACCGGTCGAGCCGGTCGATCTGGCTGGGGCTGGAGCCTAGCGATATGTCGGCGATGGCGCCGAGCGCGACATTGCCGTCCTTGCCCTCGACCGGGATGAGCGACAGCGCATCCAGCGATTGCCGGCTCGCCGTGTCGAGCATGACCCGGATGGGGACCTGGCGTTCCGGCAGGTTGAGCTTCGACAGGGCCGCATCATAGGCGCCGGCCGTTGCGACCCGAATGGCGTCGGCGATCGCCTTCGACGTCACCCCCAGAGACGCGGCTTCTGCGAGGTTAGGCCGGATGGTGATCTCTGGCGATTGGGTCGCGGCCGACGAGGTCACGTTGCCGATGCCGGGTAGCGTGCGCAGATCGGATTCGAGGCTGGCGGCCGCTTTTTCCAGAAGGTCGGAATCGTCGCCGGCCAGCGTCAGCGTCAGCTGCGTACCATTGCCGCCGGATCCGATCTCAAGACGGACGCCGGGCAAGGTTTCCAGCGCCTTGCGCAAACCCGCTTCGATCTGAGATTGCTTGACGTCGCGGTCGTCGATCGACGTGAGGTTGACGACGAGCGTCGCACTGTTGGTGCTGGCATTCGAGGTGCTGTTCATCCCGCCTGTGGAGGCCGTGCCCGTTGCCTGGAAAACCGAGGTGACGTGGTCGACGCCGGCAATGACCGCGGACGCCTTTCGCGCCGCTTCGTCGGTCGATTCAATGGTCGAGCTTGGAGGCGTCGTGATCGTGACCTGGGTCTGGCTGCTATCGGAAGCCGGAAAGAACCCGGTCGACAGATGGCTGAGCAGCAGGATCGTGAAGGCCAGAAAGCCGACCGTGCCGAGGACCGGTATCCAGCGCCGACGAAGCGCGCCTTTGACGGCCCAGAGGTAGGATCGCATCAGGCGACCGTCCTCTTCGTGTGCCTTGCCGCTCGGCTTCATAATGTAAGCCGCCATCATCGGCGTCACCAGGCGCGCGACGAGAAGCGAGGCGAGGACGGCGACGGAGGCCGTGATGCCGAACTGCTTGAAGATGATGCCGGGAATACCGCCCATGAAGGCTGTCGGCAGGAACACGGCGACCAGGGTGAAGGTGGTGGCGATCACGGCGAGGCCGATCTCATCGGCCGCTTCCATGGCTGCATCCATGGGGCTTTTCCCCATGTTCAGATGTCGTTCGATATTCTCGATCTCGACGATCGCATCGTCGACCAGGATCCCGACCACAAGAGACAGCGCCAGAAGCGTGATCGTATTCAGTGTATAGTCGAGGAGATACATCACGAGGAACGTCGGAATGATCGACAAGGGCAAGGCGACGGCGGCCAAAAGCGTCGCCCGCCAGTCACGCAGAAAGAGCCAGACCACGAAGATCGCAATCAGCGCGCCCTCATAGACCATATGCATCGACGATTCGTAGTTCTGCTCGATCGGTACGATCGTGTTGTAGGCCTCCTCGATCGTCACTTGCGGATTGGCGGCGGCAAAGGTCTTCATCGCTTCGCGGATACTGTCCGTGACGGCAACGTCCGAGTAGCCCTTGGACCGCTTGATCTGCGCGGCAATGACCGGCTTGCCGTTGATATAGGCAAGCGAGCTGAGATCGCTGTGGGAATCGGTGACTGTCCCGAGTTCATCCAGCCGAACCCAGTTTCCTGCCGGCAATGGTATCGGCAGTGCGCGGAGCTGTTCAACGCTGCCGACGGCCGCCAGCGTTCGGACAGACTGGCTTTCGCCGCCGATCCGCCCCTTGCCGCCCGACAGGTCAGACTGCACTGAATCGAGCTGCCCGTTGACGTCGTTTGCAGACAGACCGAGGCCATCGAGCAGATTGGCGTTGAGTTCGACGCGGACCTCCCGGTCGACACCACCCAGGCGCCCAACTTCGCCGACGCCTTCGACAGCCATCAGGGCACGCGACATGTTGTTGTCGATGAACCAGGAGAGTTCGGCCGCATCCAGCGTGTCTGACCGCACCACATAGGTAATCAGCGGCGATGCATTCAGCGACTGTTTGGAAACCGTCGGTGCGTTCATTTCTTCCGGCAAGTCGTCCTGCGCCTGATCGACGGCGCTCTTTACCTCGTCGAGTGCCTCTTGCGTGTTCTTTCCAACTTCGAAGGCGACGGAAATGCTGACGGAACCATCGGTGACCGTCGTGGTCACGGAATCGAGCCGCGTCAGTCCCGTCAGTTCGTCTTCGATCTTGCGGGCGACCTCGGTCTCAAGCTGTGAGGCTGCGGCCCCGTCGAGCGACGCACTGATCTCGATCGTCGGAAGATCCATGTCGGGAAAGTTCTGGATGTCGAGACGGTTGAACGCCCACAGGCCGCAGGCCGTCAGCAGGACGAACAGCAGGATTGGCGGAACGGGATTGCGGATGGACCAGGAGGAAAAATTCACTTCGTCGCCTCCGTCTCGGCTGCGGCGACCGTATCGACCACCCGCACCACGGAACCGTCCGCAAGAAACGCGCCGCCGGAGACGACGACTTCCTCGGTCGTGTCGATCCCCGATACGATCTCGACCCGGTCGCCTTGCCGCCGGCCGGTCTCGACACGCTTGCGGGTGACCGTCGGCTGATCTGTCGCGTTGAGGACGAACGCGTAGGAAAAGCCGTCCCTCAGGGTGACGGCCGTTGCCGGAACTGTCAGCGCATCGGTGGCGCTGAATTCGAAATTGCCGCTGACGAGAATGCCGGTCTTCGGTTGTGGCATTCCGACTGCGGGCTGCAGGGCGACATAGACAGTGACCCGACCGTTGGCGGTCGAGCTCGTGGGCGAGACAAGCCGCACCTCGCCACGGACATCGCCGAGCGGCGTGGGAATGACCGCTTTGGTGCCTTCCTTGACATCGGCCAGCCGCTTGACCGGCAGCTCCGCCTGCCACTCGATGCGGTTCTGGCGGATCAGCTTGAATAGTTCGTCGCCGGCGGTCACCACCTTGCCAAGCGACGCGGACCGTTCCGAGATCACGCCATCGTCGTTCGCGTAGACCTTCGTGCGGTCAAGGGTCAGCTGCGCGGATGCCAGCGCGGCCTTCGACGACGCAAGGGCTGCTTTCGACTTGCGCTCCGTGATCAGATACTCCGTCGTCTGCTGGGCGGAGATCGCACCGGAGCCGGTCAGCCCGCGGGCACGGTCGGCATTCGCGACCGCCTGATCGAGATCGGCCTTTGCCTGCTGTTGCTCAAGCTCGGCCTGCGCGGTTTCGGCGTCGAATTGCACCAGCAACTCGCCTTTTTTTACCGTCGCTCCCACATCCGCATTGATGCCGATGATCCGCAATCCGCTGACTTCGGCGGCGATCACCGCTTCATGCCAGGCCGCAAGGCGCCCACTTGCCGGAATGAGCACCGGCCACTGGGAAACCTCCGGTTTCGTCACGCTGACCGTGAGGGCGGCCGCGCCGGCGGTCGTCTGCGTCGCGTCCTGTGCCCGGCCTGCGGGCGTGAAAGCAAGACAGACGACGCAGGCAAGCGCCATCGTCGTGAGCGGGTGTGATGTTTTAAGCATTAGTTGAGTTCCCGTGCAGAAGAGGCAGCGGCGGTCGGAATGGACCAGCCTCCGCCAAGCGCTTTGTAGAGGGCGATCCAGTATTGGACGGCGTCGCGCCTGATTTCGATGAGAGTGATGGCCGCCGATTGCGCCGATCGGCGGGCTTCTTCGCGGTCGAGAATGCTGACGCCTCCGGACGCCCAGTTCTGGTCGACCGCGCGAAAATAGCGCTGATAGTTGTCGGCAGCGCTTTTCGCATCCGAAATCCGCCGAAGCGCCGTATCGACCCGCAACATCGCCGTCTCGACTTCGGCAACGGCACTGAGAACGCCCGACTTATAATTTGCGACCGCGAGATCGTAATCCGCAACTGCGCTACGCACCGCCGCCCGTCGTGCTCCGCCATCCAGCAACGGCACCGACAGCGCCGGTCCGAAGGACCAGGGAACAGACCGGCCGGTCACGCTGGACTGGCTGATCGAGATCGATCCGCTGAGGCTGAGGCTGGGGTAAAGATCGGCCTTCGCCGCGCCAACATCCGAAATCGTTGCGGCGACTTCAGCCTCCAGCGCATTGACGTCGGGCCTCTGTCGCAGGACGTCGGCAGGCACGGCAGTGATCCGCACCGCAGATGGCTGCGGAATACGCCGTTTGCCCTGATTGAGTAGCCGGCGGACCGCCGGTTCGTCTCCGCCCGTCAATTGTGTGATCGATTTGATCAGGATCTCGCACTCGCCGCGCTGGGCCGTCAGGCTTGACGAGGAGGCCGCAGCGCTTGCCCGTGCCAGCGCCAGGTCGCCGGTGGAGGTAAACCCTGATTGCGCCGACCGTTCCGTGGCGCGGATGGTGGCCGTCTGCGATGCAAGCTCGTCGCGGTAGAGGCGCTCCAGTTCGCGGCAGGCGCGGTACTGGACATAGTCGTCGCCCACTTCGGCGGCAATTGAAACGCGGGCATCGTGCCAGGACCAGACTTCGCCAGCGGCCCGCGATGCAGCGGCGCGCACCTGCTTCTTGGTCTTGCCGAACAGATCGACTTCCCAGGCGGAATCAAGCCCGCCGCTTTTTGTCGTCCCGGCGGTCAGCCTGTTATTGTCGTTACCCTTATTGCCCTCACGGCTCGCCGATGCAGAGCCGTCGAGCGATGGGAAAAGCCCTGACGCGGTGCTGTCGAGCGTGGCGCGCGCCTTGTCTATATTCGCCACCGCTTGCTCGATAGTCGGGTTTTCGCGGTCCGCCATGTACAACAAGGCATCCAGCGAGGGATCCTTGAAGCTTGCCCACCAGGTCACGAGATCGGCTGATCGACCGCCATGCGGAAGCGTCGCATGCCAGAAGGCGGCAACAGCCGGCGTCGCCGACTTGAGAGTGCCGATGCTTGTGCAGCCGCTAAGCAGGGCCGCGACGGCCAGGACTGGTAGAACTGAAGAAAGAGTGCTGCGCATCGATTGGACACCGCCTTAACTGAAGGCCGCAGTATAGGGATCGCCATGTTAATGTCGGTCAAGAGCAGGTTAAGTTAGGTAAAACTGCTGTCTTCGCAGCCTCAAGGTCGTAAAGCTGAAGTTATCGAAGGAGCAAGAGCAGGGCATGACCAAGCTACTATTGATCGATGACGATGCCGAGCTGACCAACCTGCTGGGCGAGTATCTGACAGAGGAAGGCTTCGCCGTCGAAACGACCGCGGATGGTCGCGTCGGCGTGGCCGAGGCCATGTCCTCCTCGACGGATCTGATCGTGCTCGACATCATGATGCCGCGGATGAACGGCATCGAGGTTCTCCGCAAGATCCGGCAGGTGAGCGACGTGCCGGTGCTGATGCTGACCGCGAGGGGAGACGATATCGACCGCATCGCCGGCCTCAATCTCGGAGCCGATGATTACGTCTCCAAGCCCTGTTCGCCGGGGGAACTGGCCGCGCGCATTCGCGCCATCCTGCGCCGCTCGGGCCGAACCGAGCGGGACGGCACCGTCAACGAGATCAGGACGGGCGAACTGGTGCTTTATCCGTCGAACCGCAGGGCGATGTGGCGGGCGGCACCCCTGGAACTGACCGGAACCGAGTTCAGCCTGCTGGAAGTGCTTGCCCGCTCCTCCGGCCAGCTCGTCTCCAAGCAGGAGATATCGTTGCGGGCGTTTGCCAAGCCGCTCACCGCGTTCGATCGCCGGATCGACGTCCACATCAGCAGCATCCGGCAGAAACTCGGCGCCCGCCCGGATGGGCAGCCCTGGATCCAGGCCGTGCGCGGCCGCGGCTACCAGTTGCTGGAAGGCTGACCATGCATCGCCTGTTCTGGAAATTCTTCACCGTCGTCTGGTTGGCCATGGCCGGCTCGATTGCGATCCTGTTTGCGATCAGCACGCTGTTCCAATCACCGTTCGAGGAGGAGGTTGCTGGCCGGGAACTTAGCCTGACGCTGGAGACCGCAGCCCAGGTGCTCCAGTCGGATGGCCTGGAGGCGACGGCCAGGCTGGTGGCGGCGGTTCGGCGGACCGGTCGCGACATCCCGGTTACCGTCACGACCGACGGGCCGGCGATCGATTGTGCCGAACAAAACGAGGAGGCGCTCGTTCGAACCGCCGTGCGCGACGGAGAGTGTTATCGCCTGGAAATTGCCGGCGCAGCGCCGAGCATGATGGCTAAAACCTGGCCTCGGGCTGTTCCGTGGCTGGCAGCCCTTCTTGCGGCAGCAGCTGCGGCCTATTGGCTCGCCCGCTATTTCATTACCCCGGTCGAGCAGCTGCGCTATGGGCTGCGCTCGCTTGCCAGGGGAGAACTGGATGTGCGGATCGCCCACAAGATCGGCGCCAAACGCGACGAGATCGCGTCGCTGGCGCACGATCTGGATATCACCGCTGCCCGGTTGCAGGAGCTCCAGATGGCTCAGCAGCAGCTGTTCCACGATATTTCACACGAACTGCGCTCGCCTTTATCGCGTCTGCAAGCTGCTATCGGCGTTTTGCAACAGAACCCCGTACGGCTGGCGGTGATGATCGAGCGGATGAGCCGCGAGGTCGAGCGGCTCGACGAACTGGTCGGCGAAATCCTGACTCTCGCCCGGCTGTCGGATCGCGATACACCGAGATTCGAGCGGCAGACGCTCGACCTTGTCGATCTCCTGCGTGAGATTGTGGACGATGCCGGCTTCGAGGGACAGGCGCGCGGGGTAACCGTCCAGTATGAGGGCGTCGACACATTCGTGGCTTCCGTCAACGGCGAGCTGATCTACCGCGCGCTGGAAAATGTCATCCGCAACGCCATCACCCACACGGGACCAAGCACCGCTGTCCGTGTGACGTCCAAGGTCTTGGACCGGAAGCTGATCGTGACCGTCGAGGACGACGGCGAGGGTGTGCCGGAGACGGAACTGGAGGCGATCTTCAAGCCGTTTTCGCAAAGTTCAACCGTCACCACCCGTTCCGGCTTCGGCCTTGGGCTTGCCATTACCCGGCGTGCGGCGGAATGGCACGGCGGGGGCGCAAAGGCAGAAAACAGACCGGCCGGTGGTCTGTCCGTCCAAATCACAATTCCGACCTGTGCTGTCCCACGAAAGCTTGTGGCAGCAAATTAAGCGCCCATCGCGGTTCGGCCTTGGCAAATCGGTGTCGCCGACTACTTCACCCGGGAGTCGACAACGACAAGGAGACACAGGATGACCGCCATTCGCCGCATCGTCTTGGCAAGCCGACCGACCGGTCAGCCCGAGGCTGGGAATTTCCGCATCGAGAATTTCGAACTTCCGGAAGCCTCAGAAGGAGAGGTCACCTTGCGATGCCTCTATCTTTCGCTCGACCCTTACATGCGCGGTCGCATGAGCGACGCAAAGTCTTATGCAGCGCCCGTTCCCATTGAT
Source organism: Rhizobium sp. CFBP 8752 (assembly GCF_014842035.1). Taxonomy (NCBI): domain Bacteria; kingdom Pseudomonadati; phylum Pseudomonadota; class Alphaproteobacteria; order Hyphomicrobiales; family Rhizobiaceae; genus Rhizobium; species Rhizobium sp. CFBP 8752. The sequence goes on from NZ_JACYUZ010000002.1 coordinate 180,753, forward strand.
GGTGTTATGGAAGGCGAGACGATCTGCGAAGTGGTGAAGTCGCGCCACACAGCCTTTTCGCCCGGCGATATCGTTCGTGCTCGGACCGGATGGACGACCAATGCGGTTGTCCACGGAGATACCCTGACGCGTGTCGAAACGCACGGCGCACCGCTGACAACGGCACTCGGCGTGCTGGGAATGCCAGGCTCCACCGCCTGGAGCGGAATGAAGTTCATCGGGAAGCCGAAGCAAGGCGAGACCGTCGTTGTCGCCGCTGCCTCCGGGCCTGTCGGTTCGCTGGTCGGCCAGCTTGCGAAACTTGCCGGGGCGAGGGCAGTCGGGATTGCCGGTGGACCGGACAAATGTGCGTATGTGAAAGACGGTCTCGGCTTTGACGCCGTTGTCGATCACCGCTCGAAAGATTTTGCGTCCGATCTCGCTGCTGCATGCCCTGACGGCGTCGATGTCTATTTCGAAAATGTCGGCGGGCACGTTTGGGACGCCGTCCTGCCGCTGCTGAACCAGTTTGCCCGTGTCCCCGTCTGCGGGCTTGTCGCGCACTACAATGGCGCCGGATCTGCGGAAACCGACCGGCTTCCGATCACCATGTCGGCGGTTCTGAGGCGCAGCCTTCTCATCCGCGGCTTCATCCAGACTGAATTCATCAGCCACTTTGGAGACTTCCTCGATGAGGTTGGCCCGCGCGTCGCGTCCGGCGACATAAAGTATCGGGAAGATATCGTTGACGGCCTCGAACGTGCGCCGGAGGCTTTCATCGGTATGCTCACCGGCGGCAATTTCGGAAAGCTGATCGTGAAGATCGCTGACTGATTGGCTCAAGCAGCCTAATCCGGCCATGAATTCGCCGTGTGTAACAAAGACCAGACCCCGCACCGTGGCAACACCGTCGGGGGCCTGCAAATCATGGCCTGCCTCGGATCTCTCCGCTTGAATGATGCACTCGCGTTCCGGTCGACTGGCCAGGTGGTGCAGGCGAATTTGGCGTGGATTTCAGCCAGTTGAGTTCGGCAACATTTCGTGGCATCAACCGGCACCATTCACCTTTCGAAAGTCGCTGGTTACGATGCAGTATTCCGTATTGACGCGGCGATGGATCTCGGTTGCGATTATCGCGATCGTGTCCGCTCAGCTCGTTGCCTGTGCCAACAGGCCTTCGGCCTCTGTTCTCGATCCGGTCGCGGTCAACCCGGCATCCAGCCGTCAGCTTACCGTCCTTACTGCGACGAACCGGTCGCGGGACGGCGGCGGATACTCGTCCCGCCGTAACGCAGATCCGGCCTTCGAAACGTTCACGGTCGCAATCCCGCCCTCGCACCGCCCGCCGAAGATCGAATGGCCTGTCGGTAGACCCGACGCGTCGACGGACATGGTTGTTTCCGAAAGACGCTCTCTCGACCAAAAACAGTTTCTGGCGTTGGCGGACGCGCCCAACAAGGATGGGGCGGTTGGCATCTTTGTCCACGGGTATAACTATACGTTCCAGGAGGGATTGTACCGGCTCGCTCAGGTCGCAGCCGATTCCAAGACGGATGGAAAGCCCGTCCTTTTCTCTTGGCCGTCGCAGGGATCCCTTGCCGGATATCTCGCGGATCGTGACGCGGCCCTGGCTTCGCGTGACACCCTGGTCTGGCTCGTCAAATCGATGGCAGCCAAACGCGATGTGAAACGGGTCATCCTGTTCGGGCACAGCATCGGCGGCTTCCTGATCATGGAAACGCTTCGCCAGCTGAAGCTGGAAGGCCGCGGTGACGTCCTCGACAAGTTGGTCGTCGTGCTCGCGGCTCCAGACATTGACGACGATCTGTTCAGGTCGCAGCTGGAGGTCGTCGGTCGGATGCGTACCCCCATCACGCTGTTTGTTTCCAAGGACGACAAGGCGCTCAAGATCTCCAGTTTCATCAGCGGGGAGAAGCCGCGCGCGGGATCGCTCAATGTCGATAGCCCTTCGGTGCGCGACGCAGCCTTGCGCTATGGTCTGCGGATCATCGACATCTCGTCGGTCAAGGCAGCAGATGGGGTCGGGCACGACCGGTACGCCAATCTCGCACAACTGGGTCCGCAGCTTGCGCAGGCGGGTGGCGGGGCGGTTTCGGTGCCGGAGGCGGGCGCCTTCGTCTTCGACGTCGCGGCATCGGTCATTTCAAGTCCGTTCAGATTGGCAGGCGCGGTCGTCGGCGGGCGCTGAGCTTGCGGTTTCTGGCGGTAGACCAGGGAAGGATGATTGATCCTTCTCTCTCATTCTTGTGTCCGTGCGTGGTCGCACTTGTCGATTGTCACCCTATGTTGCGTGTGTTGAACCGAGAGACACCGATTTGCGCCGAGCATTCCACTTCCTCGCCCTGACGGGCGTTTTCATCGTCATTCTACTCGTCTCGGCGTGGTCATCGCTGGCACTGTGGTACCGTCTGCCATCGCCGCTCCCGGCAAGAGCGGTGATCGCTGCGCTGTTTGCCGCTCTCGGTGTCTGGACCATCGTCTCTGTGATCCGCCACCGATGGCGGGCTCCGACGGGCGTGTTCTCGGTGGCCTTCGCGATCGTGCTTTCGTGGTGGTTCACGCTCGCGCCCCCAGCGGTAGGAGACTGGTCGCCGGACGTTGCGCGACAGGTCACCGGAACGATTTCGGGCGACACGTTGACCCTGAACGGTGTGCGAGACTTCACCTGGAGAAGCGATACCGACTATACCGAAAACTGGAAGACCAAGACGTATGATCTAAAGACGCTGACGTCGGTTGATCTCTTCATGTCCTACTGGTCGGGACCGCTGATGGGCCACATGCTGGTCAGCTTCGGCTTCTCGAATGGCGAGCACGTCGCCTGGTCCGTCGAGGTTCGTCGCCAGCGCGGCGGCGCGTTTTCGCCGATCGCCGATCTCTTCAAGGCCAATCCGCTCGTGATCGTCGCGGCAGAGGAACGGGATATCATCGGGGTTCGTACGATCGTGCGCGGTGAGGACGTCCAGCTCTACCGGGTAAATGTCTTGCCGCAGACAGCACGCAACCTCCTGGTCGCCTATGTCGAGGATGCAAACAGGCTGTCCCGCCAGCCGCAGTGGTACAACTCGCTGATGACGAACTGCACGACTGCGGTTGTGGCCATCGTCAGAACGCTTGGAGGCACGGTCCCTCTCGACTGGCGGCTGTATGTGAACGGCTATTTACCGGAATACGCCTATGATCAGGGCATCCTCGACACTGGGTCCCCGATGGCGGTGCTCAGGCAACAGTCCCATATTGCCGAGAAAGCCAAGACGGCGGGCATGTCCGAGGACTTTTCAGAGGCGATCAGGCGAGATCGGGTAACCGAACCGCCTGCAACGAACTAGGCGCAGCTACCGGGAGCCTGTCACCTTACGACGTATAGGCGTTAAGCGTCTGCCAGACATCATAGGCCGAGATCACCGTCTCCATCTGCGCCGTATGGCCCGTGACGAAATCGTCGCCGTAGATAGTCTCGTCAGGATATTCGGTGATCAGCGTCAGCGGTACGGTATGGCGATCGTCAATCGACGACAGGCACGGGAAGCCGTTGATGATGCGGAAACCCGTCTCGCCGGCATGGGTTTCGTAGAGTGCGATCTGGCGATTGTTGTAGTCGAGAATGCCTGGAATTGCGCCGAGATGCCGGGTGACGTGGTCGAGGATGGCTTCCGCCTGCTGCGTCCAGCCGGCGTGGTGGCGCATGATCAGGAAGAAACCCTTCGGCAGCGTCCACATGCCAAAACCGCGCGGCACGTAGCCGGATAGCGGCCGCGTCCATTCATGCGACGGATAGCCGTGCAGGTTGATATGCAGCTGTGCGCCGCTCAATTCCTGCGCTGTGAAACGGATGGCTTTCTCGTTGAGATGCTGGCCGGAATTTTCCGCCGTCCGGTATTCAAGATCGTCGCCGAGCGCGGTGTAGCGGGCGGCGTGGTGCATGTGGCGCGGGTTATCGACACGCAGGCGCTGGTGCAGCGCGTAGCCATCCGGGTTCTCGATCGGCGAGATGGTGAAATGGGCGCCGGCACGCTGCTTGAGCGCACGGGCAGCGCGGATCGCGCCGACAATTCCGGTCGTCTCGTTCGGATGCTGGCCGCCGCTGATCATGACCGCCGTGTCGCTGCCACGCACATAGTGCGCCGAGAGAACGCGGCCGGAGCGCGACCGGGCATCGAATTCCTCTCCGCCGATGTCCGACAGCAGTCTCGACATCTGCGCAACGGCCGGTGGTTCGCTGGCCGTATCGATTTCCTGTTCGGGGCCATCCCTAAAACCTGTGCTCAGCGGCCGGGTTTCGACACGCACGCTGATCTCACCATTGCTGCGCACGATTTCCGGCACGATCTGGCCGGGCTTCAGACCACGGTCGCCGAGCGGGCGTCCGGACTTCTTCTGGAAGAATTCCAGCAGCGAGAAATAGAAGTCCTCGTGCAGGGCCTCGCGGAGGCTGACGACCTCGTCGCCAACCGCCAGCGGCATGTCTTCCGCCGGATGGGAAACGGCGATGTTGAGTTCTTCGAAATAGGGTTCTTCGTTGCCCCAGTCGTGGTTTGCGATCGCGTCGATTGCGAGGCTGAACAGGCGCTCGTAATCCGTCTCCAAGCTCTCGCCGGTCGCGCCATCGCGGCTGATCCAGCCGATCGGGGAGAGATTGGTTTCCCCGACCGCATCGGTATGCACGCGGTTCGGTGCCTGAACCTTCAGCGTTTCCGTCTGGCCGTTGCGGGTGAGCGCGACGTCATAGACCAGTTCGTCATCTTCCCGCGCGATGAACGCGATATCAGCGTCTCCGACAAGTGCCGCAAGCGGATAGGCTTCGAGCCGGAAACGGTTGGCTGGGGCGTCCGCATGAACCGGATAACGCACCTCGATCGCTGTGACGCCTTCACGGTCGATCTCTTCCAGAAACGCAAACAGAAGCGGCTTGTAGGCGCTGTGGATCCGCGCCGTGACGCCTTTGTCCTTCAACGCCTGTTCGGCGGCACGACGGCTTTTCGCATCGTCGAATGTCCAGGCTTCGATCGATTGACCGGGCGCTGCGCGCTCCACCAGAGTGTCGAGCGTACGCTCCAGTTTGGTTTCAAAGATCGAAGTCATGACGCTTAACCCTTGTTGAATGCCGTGCTGGTTATCGGGACGTGCGGCCGGTCGGATCGAGGCTGTCGCGCAGCCAGTCTCCGAGGAGGTTGAGCCCGAGCACCGTGAGCAGGATCGCAAGGCCCGGGAAGACGCTGACCCACCATGCGGTCTGCAGATAGGTTCGGCCATCGGCCAGCATGCCGCCCCAGCTTGGAATGGTGGGATCGACGCCGAGGCCGAGGAAGGTCAGGCTGCTTTCGAGCAGAATGTTGTTGGCGACATTGAGCGTCATCAGAACGATCACCGGTCCGATCAGGTTCGGCAGCAGGTGCTGGATGATGATGCGCCAGTCCTTCACCCCGATCGCGCGGGCCGAGAGGACGAACTCGCGCTCCCTCAGCGTCAGCACCGAGCCCCGTACCAGACGGGCATACTGCACCCATTGCGACACAATCAGAAGGATGATCGTGTTGGTCAGGCTTCCGCCGACGATGGCGATGAATGTGATAGCGAGCAGAATGAACGGCATCGCGAGCTGCAGGTCGGCAAAACGCATCACCAGCATGTCCCAGAAACCGCGGTAATAGCCGGCGATCAGGCCTACCAGCACGCCGAAGACGACGGCGCCGATGACGGAGGTGAAGCCGACCAGGAGCGAGATCTTTCCGCCGGCAACGACACGCGCCAGCACGTCGCGGCCCAGCGGATCGGTTCCGAACGGGTGAGCGGCGGTCGCAAAGGGTTTGGCGAGCCGCGCCATCAGGTCGATCTTGTCGGCGCCGCCCGGAAACAGCAGGTCGGAAAACAGCACTGCGAGGCAGATGACGACGGTGAGGGACATGCCGAGAACGAATTCGAGGCTTGCGAAGCGCCACCGGCTAGAGGTTTTTGTTGCCATTGCCGGTTACTCCGTGCGGATGCGGGGATCGACGAGGCCATAGGCGATGTCGACCAGAAGGTTGATGCCGACGATCATCAGCGACAGAACGGTGATGACGGCCTGAAGCACGGGAAAGTCGCGGGCGCCGACGGCGTCGAAGGCAAGCGTGCCCAGTCCCGGCCAGTTGAAGACACGCTCGATGACGACGATGCCGCCGAGCAGGCCACCGAACTGCAGGCCGAAATAGGTGATCAGCGGAATGGCGCAGTTGCGCAGCGCGTGCTTGTAGAGAACCTTGCTCTCGCTCAAGCCTTTGGCGCGCGCGACCATGATGTATTGCGACTGCAGCGTTTCCAGCATCGAGGTGCGGACAAGACGCACATTCGTCGCGGTCAGGATCACGCCCATGGTGACGGCGGGCATGACATAGCTCGAAAAGCCCGACATGCCGCTTGGCGGCAGCCAGCCGAGCGTGATGGAGAACAAGAGGACCAGCATGGTGGCGAGCCAGAAATTCGGAAACGACAGGCCGATCAGCGAGAAGATGCGGATGGCCTGGTCGGCAGCCTTGCCGCGCGAGGTGGCAGCCTTGATGCCGAGCGGGATTGAAAGCGCGATCGACACGAACATCGAGATAAAGGCGAGCAGCAGGGTCGCCGGCAGGGCATTGCCGATCAGCATCGAGACCGACGTGCCGCCGGAAAAGCTGCGGCCGAAATCGAGCGTGACCAGCCCCTTCATGAACGTCCAGTACTGGACGAGGAACGGCTGGTCGGTTCCGAGCGCTGCGCGAATGCGCGCCAGATCGTCTTCCGTCATGCTACCGCCGCCCTGGAACATCGTGACGGCCGGATCACCGGTGAGGCGAATGGCGAACGAGACGATGAGCGTGATGGCGATGACGACGAAAATCGCCTGTAGCAATCGCTTGATGAGGAAACCGGCCACTGTGTTGTCCTTAAGGAGAAGTTCGGCCCCGCCCGGGTTGGCCCGGGCGGGGTGGCTTTTCAGATGACTACTCGACGGTGACGTCGGTCAGCTTCAGGCGGTTGTCCGGGGGCGCGATAAAGCCCTTGACCCGTTTGTTGATGCCGAAGATGGCGTTGCTGTTGTAGAGCGGCAGTTCGAGCGCGCGTTCCGACGCATAGGCGCCGACTTCCCGCAGGATCTTTTCGCGGGCCGCACGGTCGGTCAGCGGACGCTGCGATTCCAGCAGCTTGTCCAGCTTTTCGTCCTTGTCGTACGGGTTCCACTTTTCGCCAGAGTGGTACATCGAGTAGGCGGTGTTGTCGTAGTCGAAGGTCCAGCCGCCCCACTTCTGCTGGAACATCGCGCCGGTCTTGCCCTGCGGGATGATGTCGTTCAGGAGAACGTTGGTCTCATAAGGCTTGATGGTGGCGGTGATGCCGACCATCGACAGGTAGCTCGAAATGACCTGTGCCACTTCGTTCATCGTCGCATCATTGCCGCGGATATCGATCTGCAGCGTCGCACCCGTCTTCACGCCGGCTTCGGCAAGCAGCTTCTTGGCGCCCGCCGGATCGTAAGGGATTGCCTTCAAGTCTGGATCGAAGCCGAAGGAAAGCGCGCTCTGGAAGCTGGTGATCTCTGAGGCCTGGCCGGCGAGGATCGACTTGACGATCGTGCCGCGATCGACAGCCATGATGATCGCCTTGCGCACCTTTGGGTCGGCAGTGATGCCGTCGCGGGTGTTGAAGCGCAGCGCGTCGACAGTCGGGCCGGGAACGGAAACGATTTCCAGCTTGTTGTCGCCTTCGATGACCGGCAGCATGCCGATCGGAATGGTCGGCGGGATCACCAGATCGACGCGGCCAGCCTGCAGTTCGGCAACAGCGGTTGCCGGCTCAGAGATAAAGCGGAACTGAAGTTCCGAAAGTTTCGGCGCGCCCCCCCAATAGTCGGCATTGGCTTCGAGCTTGATGTCGACCTTGGGCTGGTAGGATACGAACTTGAACGCGCCCGTGCCGACCGGGTTGAGGTTGAAATTGTCCTCACCCTTTTCCTGGATGTATTTCGGCGGAACGATCATCGCGCCGTAACCGGCGAGCTTGGTCAGAAGAACCGGATCGGCAGCCTTCAGCTTCAGGTCGACCGTATAGTCGTCGATGACGTCGATGCTCTCGATCGAGATGTAGTTCGAACGCTGCGGACCCTTGGCACCCTGTTCGCCGAGAAGGCGCTCGAAGGTGAACTTGACGGCTGCTGCGTTGAAGGGCTCGCCGTTGTGGAACTTCACATTCTGGCGCAGCTTGAAGCGGATCCGCTTTCCTTCGTCGAGTTCTTCCCAGGATTCAGCCAGACCCGGAACCAGTTTCAGATCGGGACCACGATAGGTCAGTCCGTCGAAGATGTTGGTGGCAACGGCTGCCCACTGCACGAGAAACGTATCGATCGGATCCCAGCTGCCCGGATCCTGTGGGCTCGAAATGGTCAGCTTTCCGGCAGCGAAGGCGGGCGCAGACGCGAAAGCTGTCGAGAGCGCAAGCGCCACTGCGGTCGCCTTCAGTCCCCGTTTGAATGTTGTCATTGATCTGTTCCTCTTCAGATGGTTGCGATTGTGTCGCTGGTTTCAGGCGCTCTTCGCGACGAAGTGGCCTGGATTGATTTCCTCGTGCACGAGGATGGCGGGCTCGTCACCGACGCGCTTCACCGGATTGGGAATTTCGCCCTCGATCATCGCCGACTGGCGGGCAACGGCCGGATCGGCGACCGGTACCGCGGACAGAAGGCGACGGGTGTAATCGTGGGCAGGCGTCTCGAAAACCTGGCGTCGTGAGCCAAGTTCCATGATCTGGCCGAGAAACAGAACCGCGACGCGGTGGCTCATCTTCTCGACGACGGCCATGTCATGGCTGATGAACAGGTAGGCGAGACCGCGTTCGGCCTGCAGGTCCATGAACAGGTTGATGATCTGTGCCTGGATCGACACGTCGAGCGCCGACAGAGCCTCGTCGGCGATGATCAGCTTCGGATCGGAGGCGAGCGCGCGGGCAATACAGACGCGCTGCCGCTGGCCGCCGGAAAACTCGTGCGGATAACGGGTTGCGACATCGGAGGTGAGGCCGACACGCTCCAGCAGTTCGTCGACGCGGCGGCGGACGGCCTTGGCATCGGAGATCAGGCTGTGGGTGTTGATCGGCTCTGCAATTGAGAAGCCGACGGTCTTGCGCGGATCGAGCGAGGCGAACGGATCCTGGAAGATATACTGCACATCCTGGCGTAGGCGGAAACGCTCGGCAGCCGACATGGACGAGAAGGTTCGGCCATTGAAGGCGATGTCGCCGGACATGGCAGACTGAAGCTGCTGGATCGTCCGGCCGATCGTCGACTTGCCCGATCCGCTTTCGCCAACCAGTGCCAGCGTCTCACCGGGGTTGATGTCGAAACTCACTTTCTGCACGGCGCTCAAGCGATGGGTGGCCTTGCCGAACAGGTTTTTCTTGATGTCGAAGCGGACGTAGAGATCCTTGACCGACAGGAGCGGCGTTGCGCCATTCTTGACCGTGTCCTGGATCCGCTCCTCGCCGACGACGGTCGGCTTGCCATCTTGCAAAATGGTCAGCGGCAGACGCTTGGGGAAAGTCTCTCCCGTCATGCTGCCGAGCTTCGGCACGGCGGAAAGCAGGGCCTGGGTATAGGGGTGCTGCGGGTTGGCGAAGATCTCGCGAACCGGGCCTTCCTCGACTTTCTTACCCTTCCACATGACGACGACATGGTCTGCCATTTCGGCAACGACGCCCATGTCATGGGTGATGAACACCATGCCCATGCCGAGGGTCTTCTGCAGATCGCGCATGATGTTGAGGATCTGCGCCTGGATGGTGACATCAAGCGCAGTCGTCGGCTCGTCGGCAATCAGCAGCTTCGGGCGGCAGGCAAGCGCCATCGCGATCATCACACGCTGCCGCATGCCGCCGGACAGCTGGTGCGGATAGCGGGTCAGAAGTTCTTCAGAGTCAGGCAGGCGCACCATGTCGAGCAGCCGGCCGGCCTCGGCCAGGGCCGCGCTCTTGCTCATCTTCTCGTGCAGGACAAGCACTTCGCAGATCTGGTCACCGATGGTGAAGACCGGGTTGAGCGAGGTCATCGGCTCCTGGAAGATCATGGCGATCTCCTTGCCGCGGACCGATCGCATCTCTTTCTGGCTGGCTTGCAACAGGTCGCGGCCGTTGAACATGATGCGACCGGATGCATAATGTGCACCCATCATGTCGGCGAGACGCATGGTCGACAGCGAGGTCACCGATTTGCCCGAACCGGACTCGCCGACCACGGCAACGGTTTGCCCGGCCTCGACCGTAAACGACAGGTCGTCGACCACGCGGCTTGCGCCGAATTCGACGCTCAGGCCCTCGACCGACAGGAGCGGCTTGCTGTTTTCGGTCATGCTCATGTCCGCGTCTCCGTCGTGCTAGTGGTTCCGGCGTCGTCCGGGGCGATACGGGCAATGACTGCGCCGGCAGTCTGGGAGGATCCGGCCTTTGCCAGTAGGCTGATGATACCGTTAACGGGTGCGGTGACGGCGGTTTCCATCTTCATCACGTCCATCATGGCAAGAACCTCGCCTTCACGGACGGCTGCGCCATCCTCGACATTCCATTGCACGAGCAGGCCGGGAACGGAGGCGCGAACAGCGCCGGCATCATTCTCGGCAGCGTCCGGTCCGGCGCTCGATGCCGTCGCAGGCATCTGGCCCAGCAGGCGAAGGAAATTATCGGGAATGCCGATCTCGACACGTTTGCCGTCGATCTCGACATGGCCGCGAAGAAGCCCGCTGGCGGGTGCAGGGGCAGGGCGGGCAGCGTCTTCGAGCGTCTCTGCGAAATCCGTTTCGATCCAGCGCGTGTGGACGCGGAAGTCCGCGCTCGAGAAATCAGCGTGGTCGAGCACCGCGCGGTGGAACGGCAGGACCGATGGCACGCCTTCGATCGTGAATTCGCTGAGCGCACGGCGGGCACGGGCAATGGCCTGATCGCGTGTCGCACCCCAGACGATCAGCTTGGCAGCCAGCGAGTCGAACATCGGCGGAATGACCGAGCCTGACGTGACGCCGCTATCGAGACGCACGCCCGGCCCCGATGGCGCCGTGAAATTCGAGATCTCGCCGGCGGACGGCAGGAAGCCGCGACCGGGATCTTCCATATTGATGCGGAATTCGATCGCGTGGCCACGCGGCTCCGGCATCGTGGTCACGCTGATCGGCAGCTCTTCGGCAATGCGGAACTGTTCGATGACGAGGTCGAGACCGGTGGTCTCTTCGGTAACCGGATGTTCCACCTGCAGGCGGGTGTTCACCTCGAGGAAGGAGATGACGCCATCGGCGCTGAGCAGGAATTCGACTGTGCCGGCACCGGTATAGCCGGCCTCCGCGCAGATATCACGCGAGGCGGCGTGGATCTTTTCGCGCTGCTCGTCCGAGAGGAACGGTGCGGGGGCTTCCTCGACAAGCTTCTGGTTGCGGCGCTGCAGCGAGCAATCGCGAGTGCCGACGACAACCACATTGCCGTGGCTGTCGGCCAGAACCTGAGCTTCGATATGCCTTGGGCGGTCCAGGAACTGCTCGACGTAGCACTCACCACGACCGAAGGCCGCGACCGCTTCGCGCGTAGCCGATGAGAACAGTTCTTCGACCTCATCGAGATCGCGCGCGATCTTCATTCCGCGTCCGCCACCGCCATGCGCCGCCTTGATGGCGATCGGCATGCCGAATTGGCGTGCGAAAGCTAAGGCCTCGGCAGGCGAGGTGATTGCGCCGTCGCTACCGGCAACCAGCGGCGCGCCGACCTTCTGCGCGATCGCGCGGGCCTGGAGCTTGTCGCCGAGCGCTTCGATCACGTGAGGGGCAGGGCCGATCCAGATCAGCCCGGCATCGATGACAGCCTTTGCGAATTCAGCGCGCTCGGAGAGAAAGCCATATCCCGGATGCACGGCGTCGGCGCCGGAGCGCTTTGCGACCGCGATCAGCTTCTCGATGTCGAGGTAGGTTTCCCGGGCCGTGGCACCGTTCAGGGAATAGGCTTCGTCTGCCTGAGCCACGAACATCGCATCGGCATCGGCGTCCGCATAGACGGCAACCGAGGTCAGGCCGTAATCCTTGCAGGCCCGAATGATCCGCACCGCGATCTCGCCGCGGTTAGCTATCAGAACCTTCTTCATGGGTATTTTCCTAAGATGGACCGGGGAGCGAAGGCGCTGATCGCGTTGAAACGGATCTTCGCTCCGACAGGGATCTGGCCTGCGAGATCGAGATGATGGCGGGCGACATTGGCAATGACCGGATAACCGCCGGTCAGCGGATGATCGGCAAGGAACAGGACCGGCTGACCGCTCGCCGGCACCTGAAGCGCCCCGCGCACGGTTGCCTCGCTCGGCAACTCTGCGTGGTTCTGGCGCTCCAGCGCTTCACCGGAAAGACGGATGCCGACTCGACTCGATTGCGGTGTCACCGACCATTCCTGGGAAAGGAAGTTCTCGACGGCGCTTTGTGTGAACCAGTCTGTGCGCGGCCCCATGACCACGTCGAGCACGACGGTTTCGCCTGCGACCGGCATGTCGAACGCCGGTAGTTCTGACGCAGCAACAGTCGATCCGGGCGCGGGTGGGAGAATTCCGATAACGGCGCCCGCGCCAAGTGCTGCAGGCCCGATCTGCGCCAGGGTATCCGTCGCCGCGCTGCCGAGAACCGGCGTCACGTCAAAGCCGCCTCGCATCGCCAGATAGGAGCGCATGCCGGCCGGAGGCTGTCCGAGAGAAACGATGTCGCCGTCATCGAGCGCGATCGCCTCGCCATGGGCTACCGACAGCTTTTGGCCAAAGGTGATGACAATCGTGATCGGCGCCAGCGCACCCGTCACCGCCATCACGCCGCGGCCGCGCATGCGAAAACGGAAGCCGCCAAGGGAGATCTCCAGCGCCGGCGTGCCGACCGGATTGCCGACGAGGCGGTTGGCGGCCTTGAAACTGCTGCGATCGACTGCGCCAGATACGCTGATGCCCTGGTTTGCTTGACCAGCGCGGCCGAGATCCTGAAACAGGACCGGCAGGCCGACGGCCAGAACCTCGATTGCGCAGTTTGAATAGCTTGCCGCGACAGGAGCAGTCGCAGTTTTCGCAGGGGCCGAAACTTCGTAGGCTTTGTCGGCCGCCATATCGCGAAAACGCACGCGACTTCCCGGCTGGAGAAGCGAGGCGGGTGCGCGATCGATATCGAACATGGCAAGCGGCGTCCTGCCGATCAGCTGCCAGCCGCCTGGGCTGGTCTTGGGATAGATGCCGCTGAATTCGCCGGCAAGGCCCACCGCTCCTGCCGGAACTCGTGTCCGGGGAGACTTGCGCCGGGGTACGTTGAGCCGTGGATCGCCGCCCGACAGATAGGCGAAACCCGGTGCAAAGCCCGTGAAAGCCGCGACATACTCGCTTTCGCCATGCATGCGAATGACTTCAGTGACGCTCACTCCCAGGATGGCGGCAACTTCGCCAAGATCCTCGCCATCGTAGCGAACCGGGATTTCGACCAGCGGGCCTGACGCCGCCTTGCGCTCCCCACCCGAGAGTGCGGCAACCGCATCCGTCAGCGCTTCGTTGGAGATCACGCTCGGATCAAAGGAGATCAGAAGCGTCCGCGCTGCCGGAATGATCTCACGGATACCGTCGACTGGGTTGGTTTCCAGTGCGTCGAACAGCGCCAGCGCCTCGGCCAGATCGGCGAGTTCGACCAGAATGCTGTCGTCACGCACGGGCAGAAAGCGCATGGATGTATCACGAGGCATGGACGGGGGAGCGATATGCATGCCGGGTTATACGGCCGGCGCGAAGGGCTGGACGGCATGGCCGGATTCTTCCAGAAGCGCGCGCAGCCGCTGCGCGATCGCGACTGCGCCTGGGCTGTCGCCATGCACGCAGATGGACTGCGCATCGATCTTCGTCATCGTGCCGTCGATCGCTTCGATCGCACCGTCGCGGACCATGCGCAGCATCCGCTGGGCCACGAGTTCGGGATCATGCAGGACCGAGCCTTTTTCGCGGCGGGAGACAAGGTTGCCTTCCGGCGTATAGGCGCGATCGGCAAAGGCCTCGGCAACGACGGTCAGGCCGGCACTACGGGCCTGCTCAACCAGCTGTGAACCGGCCAGCGCCATCAGCACCAGCGAAGGATCGATGGCCCGGATTGCGGCGATCACATCGGCTGCCTGCCGCGCGTCGATGGCGATCGTATTGTAGAGCGCGCCATGCGGCTTCACATAGGTAACGCGGGTGCCGGCAGCCTTGGCCAGGCCCTGCAAGGCGCCGATCTGATAGATCACGTCGCCAATCAGTTCTTCGCTCGAAGGATCCATGTTGCGACGGCCAAAGCCTGCCAGATCGCGATAGCCGACATGCGCACCAATCGCCACGCCACGTTCTGCGGCGGCCTTCACTGTCTTGAGAATCCCTGCCGGATCGCCGGCGTGGAAACCACAGGCGACGTTGGCGCTGCTCACCACGTCGAGCATGGCGGAATCGTCACCCATCTTCCAGGCGCCGAAGCTCTCGCCCAAGTCACTGTTGATGTCGATGGTCAGCATACTGTCCGCGCGCCCTCATCCTCGTTGACTAGACGCTAACAAAGGCGAACAATGCTGTCCAGAGTGTTGAACAATTTTTATATGTTGCTCTACAGTTAGGCAAATGCGCAATAATGATGCGTCACCCGCGTTTTGCAAGGTTTAGTGGACCATGCGGGTTCGAGTTCGGCTCATTTCGCTTGTGACGGGGTTCGAAGCGCTTTACCGAAAATTGAGACGAGATCCGGAGCGAGGGGCAAAGGCTTGGCTGAACGCAAACTGCAAGGCGCTGATAAAGGCGTGCTTTCTGTTCCAGACGGCAACGGTCCAGTGATTGCGCGTCCGGGCGAGCCGGTGCAGACGCTTGCCGAAAGCGTTGCCAGTCGTATCCGCGATCAGGTTATCTCCGGCAGGCTTACCCCCGGGAGCCATCTTTCCGAACTGACGCTCAGCGACGAGATGCAGGTATCACGCAACACGTTGCGCGAAGTATTCCGCATTCTGACCAAGGAAGGGCTGCTGCGATACGAAGCCAATCGGGGCGTTTTCGTTTCGACGCCCAGCATGGCAACAATCATCGATATCTACCGCGTCCGGCGGGTCATCGAATGCTCGGCAATTGCCAATGCCCATCCGCGCCATCCGGGCGTGGCCAAGATGCGGGCGGCCGTCGAGGCGGCGGCACTTTCGCGGGAAACGAAGGACTGGTTGAGCGTCGGTACTGCCGATATCGCATTCCATTCCGCCGTCGTCGAACTCGCCGACAGTTCGCGCCTTTCGGCCTTCTACGCACAGATATCCCTGGAACTGCGCCTCGTCTTCGGCCTATTGCGCGATCCGGAGCTGCTGCATGGTCCGTTCATCGACCAGAACCTCGAGATCCTCACCGAACTGGAAGCGGGTCGCGCGCAGGAAGCATCCATCATGCTCGAGGCCTACCTTCTGCGCGCCGAACGGCTCATTCTGGGCGCCTATGCGCGCGTGACGAAGTAACGCTTTAGTCTTCGAATTCGACCATCACGCCGGGCTTCACCATGCTGGCCAGTTCCTCGGCGTCCCAGTTCGTGAGACGCACACAACCGTGCGAGCCCGCCTTATCGATCAGCGACGGCTCCGGCGTTCCGTGAATGCCATAGGTCGGCTCCGACAGATCGATCCATACCGTTCCGACCGGATTGTTGGCACCGCTCGGGAGTGTGAGCTTGGACTTGTTTTGTCCCTGCTGGAAGTTGATTTTTGGATTGTATTCATAGGTCGGGTTACGGGCGACGCCGTTGACCTTATGCTTGCCGGAGGGCGAAGGATTATCCTCGCTCCCGATCGTGGCCGGATAAACCGCGATGATAGCATCCTGATCGTCGTAAGCGACCAGCTGTCCTTCCTTGCGGCGAGCTTCTATCCGTTTGACGACGCCGGCGCGGGGCGCACCGATGTTGGCGACCAAGATGGTTTCGCCGGCCTCGAATTTCGCCGATGGGTTCAGTGCATGCACAAGGTCCACGTCCATATGGAACCGCTCGGCGAGCTTTTCAGCGACGCTGGTAAAGCCAAGATGCTCCATCTTGGCCTGTTCGGCATAGTCCTTCGGAATCTCGGCGACGATGTCTGCAGCATCATCGGGATCGATCTGGTATGGACCGACGACATGCTGATCGTCTGCCAGACGCGTAACCACGTCGGGGTCGACTTTCCCGTCGACGGGAAGGCTCTGGAGAGCTTCGAAACCCGCGACAGCCTTGCGGACATTGTTTCCATCCAGGCCGTCGATCACGCCGGGGGAAGCGCCGGCGCGATCGAGGAGAACCTGAAGGTGAATGATCGTGGGATCCGGGGCAGGCTTCTCCTGCTGCTGGACGGGCTCTGGCGGAACAGCCGCGATATCCGCGTTATTGACCGCCTCAGCGGTCAATTCCTGCGCTTGCGCGGCTCCGAATGTGATTGAGGATAGAAGCGAGACGAGCAGGATTTTGTTTTTCATGGCGTTAGAAGGCGTGAGTCCGACCGAAGTTCCGTCCTTTTAGAAATTCTGGTCGGGCAAGCGGCTCAGACAGCCAGAGAACGCGCCAGCCGTTATCCTGACGAAGGGTTTACAGCCCGCGAATATCGAGCCGTCCCGACTTCTGCATGTCTTCGAACCAGCGCTTTTCGGCGCCCCAGGCATGACCGTCCCAGCCCTCGAACGAAAAGCCCGCCACGATCACAGGCGGTGCATCGTCCGGGCGATCGAGGAGGGTTTCGAACGCATAGACAAAGCCCGAGCTCAAGGCTGCGTCCGGCGCCGCGCCACGTGCCTCCAGCTCCTGTCGGGCCTGATCGTGAACGGATTGCTCGATATAGCGCACGCGTTTTCCGATGCCCTCCAGCAACGACGTCAGCTCCAAGGCGCCGCATTCGTCGCCGGGATCCGAACTCAGCGGAAAAACCAAGGTAATCAGTGCGGCTTTCCGCACCGCGGGGCGATTGGTGAACTCCGGGTCGGCCAGCCATTCGGTCGCCTGTCCGCCGCGGCTGACGAGAACCAGTTCGGAGATCGCCGTCCCCGAGACGTCCATGAACCCAGCGGTATTGTTGAAGCGCGTGACCCAGTCACAGCGATCCGTCATCTGCCCGGCATCGACGAAGTCAGGGGAGTTGCCGATGATCGCGATATGGCTTTCGTCTCGGATGTTTGTCTCGTCCTTCAAGATCTTGCCTTTCCAGACTTGGCTATTGCCTGCCGGTAGAGCGCCATGGTCTCGCGACCGAGATAGGGTCTATCGAAACGGCCGGCTGCCAGCACGGCGCGATGATGCAGTTGTTCGCGCAGTTGTGGCGACTGGATAATGGATCGCAAGGAGGCTGCGATGTCCTGGGGAAGCGTTCGTTCCGCGAGTAGCCCGGCTCCGGTGGCTCCGACGAATTCCCGCGCGCTCGGATCTTCAGCCGACGCAACCACGGGCCGCCCGAACGCAATCGCCTCCTGGTAAACCAGTCCGAAGCTTTCGTATCGCGACGGTGCCGCAACGATATGAGCCTGCCGATAGAGGTCGTGGAGCATTTCGTCGGGTTGGCGGCCCAGGGCGGTTACCCGTTCGCGCGCATGAGCGCTCATCTGCGACGGCAGATCGACGGACGGCACGCCGAGCAGATTGACGTGAAACGGAGGAAGTGTTCCGGAAGCGACTTCGGCGGCCAGAATTTCTACCGCACCCATCAGCTCTGCAAAACCCTTGCGCTGTTCCGCACGTCCGACGAACAGGATTCTGACAGGTTCCTCTCCAGCCGGGTAGGGCGATGACTGTGCCGTCTTCAGCAATTCAGGCGGCAGCGAAAGACCGATCGTCCGATGCGGTATTTGGCTATCGATCTTGTAGAGGTCGACGATCCGTCGACCGTGTTCGTCCGTGTTGGAGATCAGCCCGGCGCTCGACCCTGCCTGCTTCTTTTCCAGCAAGTCCGCAGCAGCCGCGTCCAGCTTGTCTCGAACCGGCAGCTCAGCCATCCTGCTCCAGGCAGCGGGCGTCGAATTGCGCGTCACAAGCGCAAATCCGTGCCGACCCGTCAGCAAACTCGCTGGCGCGTACCAGTTGGTTGCTTCCACCACGTCGAAGGGCTTTGCCGCATGATCACGCAAAACGGCCTGCCGGAACCGCAGCGGTGCGGCGGCGTGACCGATCGCTGCCCATTTGCGCAGGCGGCCGATACGGGATTGATCCGGGATATCACAACCGACGACGTGAACGCCGTCTATGTTCTGAGCTCCCGAGCGATCGAGCGTAAAGACAGTCACGTCGCAGCCCTCGCCAGAGAGCGCCATAGCGATCTCCCTGGCCGCCGTCGAAAGTCCGCTTGGAGACGGCGGGTAGTCCCAGGCGAGAAGCGCTGTCCTCATCACGACTTCAGCATCCTCTTGTACATCTCGATATAGTCCCGCGCCATGCGGTCTGCGGTAAAGCGCTCCTCGAACCGGGCGCGGATGCGGTGGCGATCGAGGCTTCCCACCTTGTTGACCGCTTCGACTGCCTGCGCTTCGTTCTCGACGATAAAGCCGGTGACACCGTCTTCCACCACTTCGGAGACCGAACCCTTGTTCCACGCAATCACGGGCGTGCCGCAGGCCATGGCCTCGATCATGACCAGACCGAACGGTTCCGGCCAGTCGATCGGAAACAGCAGCGCTGTCGCACCGCGGAGCAGCTCGCTCTTGGCCGCATCACCGACCGGGCCGACATACTCGACACCATCGCCAAGCTTCGGCCGGACATAGGTGTCGAAGTAGAGCGGATTGCCGACGTCAACCGTACCGGCGAGCTTGATGGGGTGACCGCACTCGACCGCAACGTCGATTGCCTTGTCCGGCCGCTTCTGGTCGGTCATGCGCCCGATGAAGGCGAGATAGGACCCGGGCTCGAAGGAGGGCTCGAAGCGGTCTCCGTCGACGCCGTGAAGGACGACGCCGGCGCGGTTGGCTTCTGGGATCCCACGTTGCTGGGACGCTGAAATGGCCGCGACCGGCAGGTCGGGGAAGGCATTGAAGAACAGCTTCCGGTCAAGCTCGTCGACGCGCCAATGGATCGTTGTCAGCGATTTCGAGCGCTGATCGCCCAGCAGGGTCGCGTGAAAGAACTCGCCGTGGAAATGCAGGATGTCGAACTCGTCGAGCCGCTGGCGAACCTCATCCAACGTCACGCTTTCGAGCACTGCCGGTATCGAAGGCGGCACGGTGCCGTGTTCGCTCTCCAGAAACTGCAAGCTCGGCAGGGACCCGATGCGGGTGACCGGCGTGGTGCTGTCGGATGCCGCAAACAGGGTAATCTCACAACCCTGGCGTTGCATCGCTACGCAGAGATCGTGGATTACACGCTCCGTTCCGCCATGATCGCGGGGAGGAACGGGGAAGATACTTGGTGCAACCTGCGCAACCCTTATCGGCTTCGGGAGTTCCGGTGCGCATTCTAGCATTTTGTATCCTTGTTGCTCAGAAAGGTTGTGTATGTTCGTTCTTCATGTCGCACTTCAAGGGTGTCTGCGCGGAAATAATGTCGAGTATGGGCTAACGGCCGATACCGGCGGGCATATCCGCTACTTGATGGATCTTGTCGGCGCCTGTGAAGCCTCTGACACCGCCTCCAAAATAGTGATCGCAACGCGTGCCTTCGAAGGCCAAGGCGAGGACTATCAGCGGCCTTCCGAGGCCGTGAGCCCCCAGGTTTCGATTGTACGGTTGCGTACCAACCGCCCCGATTATGTCAGTAAAGAGGATATGCATGCGGAGGTTGCATCCTTCAGCGACGCGCTGATCGCGCACCTTCGCGAACATGGGCTTCCTGACATTGTCCATGCGCATTACGCCGACGCTGCGGTCGTCGCTGCGCGGATCAAAACAGAGTTGGGCATCCCTTTCGTTTTCACGGGGCATTCGCTCGGCAGGGTGAAAATTGCGGCCATGCCGGAAATCGCATCGGACGCATCCATGACGCATCGTCTTGCGGCGGAAGAATGCGCGCTTGAACAGGCGTCCCTGATCATTGCGTCCTCGCGCGACGAGGCTGAGCTGCAGTACAAGGGGTATGACAACTACGACGCCGGCAAAATCCGCGTGCTTCCGCCCGGCAGCGACCTTGATGCTTTTCAGGGCGCCCAGTCATCGGAAACTGTCGAGGTCCAGCTCGCCCGTTTCCTCGCTGAACCGGAAAAGCCTGTCTTGCTTGCCATCGCGCGCCCGGTCACCAAAAAGAACCTGATCGGGCTTGTACGGGCCTACGGAAAATCGCCAGCGCTCCAGGAAGCTGCGAACCTTGTGATCCTCGCCGGCAACCGCTGCGAAATCGACGAGCTCGAACCGGATCTCGCGGACAACCTGCGCGAAATCCTTCATCTCGTCGATACCTACGATCTGTACGGCAAGATCGCCTATCCGAAGATGCATCGACCGGATCTGGTGCCAGCCTATTATGCCTATGCTCGCAATCGCGGTGGCATTTTCGTCAATCCGGCACTCAACGAACCGTTCGGATTGACGCTCCTGGAAGCCTCGGCCGTTGGTCTGCCGTTGATCGCGACAGACAGCGGCGGCCCCAATGATATCGTCGAGACCTGCGGCAACGGTGTCTTGATAGACCCGCGCGACGAGGACGGTCTTGCTTCCGCCGCGCTGAAAATTCTGGGCTGCTCCGAAACGTGGCAGACTTACTCCAAGGCCGGCGAACGTGCTGTCGCCTGTTATGACTGGGCTCGACATACCGAACGGTATCACGGCCTGCTCTCGGAGCTGATCGACAAGCCCGCAGCCAAGACGGAAAAGCCCTCGCAGCTACTGATCAGCGACATCGACAACACTCTGGTGGGATCGGTTCCGCATCTGCATGCCTTTGGCAATTGGCGGCGACAGCAGAGTGGATTGTCTTTCGGGGTCGCGACCGGTCGTTCCTTCCACAGCGCCATGGCCATTCTC
Source organism: Rhizobium sp. CFBP 8752 (assembly GCF_014842035.1). Taxonomy (NCBI): domain Bacteria; kingdom Pseudomonadati; phylum Pseudomonadota; class Alphaproteobacteria; order Hyphomicrobiales; family Rhizobiaceae; genus Rhizobium; species Rhizobium sp. CFBP 8752. The sequence continues at coordinate 201,694 of NZ_JACYUZ010000002.1, forward strand.
GAACAGGAGGATGTACCGAGGCCGGAAGTCATGATCACCTCGGTCGGATCCGAGATCTATCACCTGAGCGAGAACGGCGTCTCCTACGAGTATGACCGGCATTGGGCCGAGCGCATCGCCGTGAACTGGGACCGAAGCGGCATCGAGAGAGTTCTGCGCAAGGCAGGCTTCCTCACCCCGCAGGCATCGCTCGAACAGCGCGATTTCAAGCTCAGCTATTTCAGTGACGGCTCGAGCGGCGTCGTGGCACGCATCAAGGAACTGCTGGAAAAGGCAGGTTTGCGCGCGTCGGTGATCCACAGCCATCGACGGTACCTCGACGTCCTGCCGCTCAAGGCTTCAAAAGGGACGGCCGTTGACTACGTCCGTCGTGGTGCTGGACTGTCTGAAAACATGGTATTCGTCGCCGGCGATTCCGGCAACGATATCGAGATGCTTCAGGCCATCCCGCAGTCGATCATCGTAGCCAACTACTCGGATGGACTGGCCACGCTTCCTGCACTCAGCCATTCCTATATCGCTTCAGAAACCCACGCGGCAGGCATTATCGAAGGTGTTCTCCACTTCCGCAGACAGGCGGAGGCTGAATGTCTCTCAGTGTCCTGACCCTGGTTCGTGGCCGCGAGCGACATCTCGCCAACCTGATGCGCAGCCTTGGGGAGCAGTCGTGCCTTCCCAAGGAGCTCGTGATCGCCTGGATGCAGCCGGAGCCTTTCGAGGATCTGCCGAGCCTGCCGTTTCCGGTCAAGCACGTGTTCGTCGAGGGAGAGGACTTGCCGCTTGCCAAGGCGCGGAACGCGGCGGCAAACGCGGCGTCGGGGGACACGCTCATGTTTCTCGATGTTGACTGCATCGCGTCGCCAACGGTTGTTGAATTCTACTCTGCCGCCTTGAACGAGCATGACGGTATCTGTCTGAGCGAAGTTCTGTATCTGCCGGCAGAAGTGACCGATTTCCGGGGAGACTACGGTGTGCTCGACGAGCTCGGCAAACCGCATGTCTCCAAGCCTCGGTTTCCTGAATTCGGCCGTGTCGAGCAGGAACCGGATGGCGGCCAGCTTTGGGGCCTGTCCTTCGCGCTGCGAAAACGCACGTGGCAAGCGATCGGCGGTATGGATGAGCGCTTCGTCGCGTATGGCGGGGAAGAAACCGACTTCGCCGCATCGGCAGAGCAGGCCGGAGTGAAGACCTACCGGGTGGGTGGCGCGCGCGTCTACCACCAGCATCACCCGGTCCTCATACCGCCTCTGCACAACTTCGACCCGATCCTTCGCAATGCCCGCCTCTTTCAGGAAAAGCATGGCCGCTGGTGCATGGGCTACTGGCTTGGCCAGTTCCGCGAGGCGGGGCTGATCCGATGGGAGGAGGATGGCGATGCGCTGGACGTCCTGCGCTTTCCGGACCCGACTGAAATTGAGGCCGCGCGACAGCCCGGTACCGTTCTGTATTCATAGGAATTATCGAGTATGAAAAAGCCAATCGCGTTTTTCGCCCATCATCAGGGCCGCGGACATGCCAACCGTATTATGGCCATTGCCGAGCATTTCAGCCAGGACAGGCAGGTCTCTGTTCTGACGGCCGGGCCGGACTATTTCGAGTCCGTAAGCTCAAGCGTCGAGGTCGTCGCGCTGCCGAACATGATCGGCGAAACGGTCCCGACCGCGCGGCTGTTCGATGAGCCTACACCATCGGTCATGCACTGCGTTCCCTTGGGCCTGCCGTCGATGCGGAAAACGATGCGCACCATCGTCGAGCATCTCGACGACCGCGATATTGGTCTGTTTGTCGTGGACGTGTCGTCGGAGATCGGAATGTTGGGTCGGATCTGCTCCACCCCAACAGTTCAGATGCGCCTCCACGGCGACCGCAACGACGTCGGTCATATCGGATCCTACGAAGCGATGGTCGGCATTCTGGCGCCGTTCGACGAGCGTATGGAGCAGCAGGACTATCCGCGCCATCTTCGCGACAAGACGTTCTATACGGGTGGTCTTTGCACCACCCGCGATCAGGTTCTGTCCCGTGCAGAGGCACGCCAGAGACTTGGGCTGCCCTCGGATCAGAAGATCGTGCTGGTCATGACAGGTGGCGGCGGCAGCGGCACGCCCTATGCGCCGCTGACGATTGCCGCACGGGCCGTCCCGGATGCGCTGTGGCTCGTCGCCGGTCCTGTTCTGCGGGAAGGCCATGAGACGGATTTCCCCAATTTGAAGGAACTCGGCTGGGTCGACAACGTCACGGACCATATCGCAGCGGCCGATATCGTTGTGGCCTCCGCTGGCGACAACACGGTTCATGAGATTGCGCGTGCGGCCCGGAAATTCGTGGTGATGCCCGAATGGCGGTATTTTTCCGAACAGCATCGCAAGGCATCCGAGCTCGTCCGACTTGGCGCAGCGGTTTCCGCTCCATACTGGCCGGGAGATTACGAGGGATGGCGGGGGCTTCTGCAGCGTGCCGAAGAGCTCGACACGGAAGCACTTGCAACTCTGCACGAGCCGGCCGCTGCGGCCAGGGCCGCAAACTGGCTGGAAGAGCTCTGCGACCAGCTCTGGATGGGTGATGCGCGGCGTATTGCAAGCCCGTTGCTCAAGGTCGTCTGATCATGGTCACGTTGACGACCGTCCTGCGCTCCGGGGGGCGCTACGAGCCGATCTGGGTGGAACGCCTTGCCCGCGGGGCGAGGCGGCATATTGCGGGCCTTGATCGCATCGTCTGTATCACGGATTTCGATGAGGCAATGGACGGTGTCGAGACCGTCAAATTTCGCCACGACTGGCCGAAGTGGTGGTCGAAATTCGAGACTTTCCGTCCCGAGCTCTCCGACGATGTCAACATACTCTGCGACCTGGACACGATCTTCATGTCCTCGGCCAGCGAGCTTGCATCAAAAGGCGATGCCGTTGTGATGGAGGATCATTTCCTGAAGTCTCGAGCGTCGACCGCGTTGATGCGCTGGAACAAAGACGATTTCTCGTTTCTGTACGAGCGGTTCAAACGCGATCCGGATCACTGGATTGCGCCGGGCAGTTGCGGAACCGTTCCCAACTCCGTGCACGGCGACCAGGTCGTGGTCGACCATTTCCTACGCGACCAGCAACCGTTCCCGGGCTTCATCCAAAACGAGTATCCTGATCTACTCGATTTCTACGATCCGGTTCGCAAGAACAGCGGACCGGTACTGATCTTCATTGGGGATTCCAAGCCCGACAACGCGACGGCCGACGTCAAGGACGCATGGCTGAACAGCTAGCACTGTCGGGAAGTGCTAGCTGCTGCCACCTCAGACTGTGAGCACGGCCCCGATTTGAGCCATTGACGCATCCATCTTCAGCACAAGTCCTGTGGGATTATAAGCGACATCAACAGATCCCATCGAGCCCAGGCTCGACTTGATCAGTTTTGATCCGAAACCCTTGTGCTCTGGAACGGCGACGATTGGTCCGTCCACTTCGATCCAACTAAACTGAAGCCTGTTCTCGCCACCCTGTGGCACGACAGACCACTCGATATCGATATGGCCAACCTCGTTGGAAAGCGCACCGTATTTGACGGCGTTGGTCATCAACTCGTGAAGTACCAGGCCGAAGGACATGGCAGCCTGGGGTCCGAGCATGACGGTCGTCCCACGAACCTTGATGCGGTCGCTGTCCTGCATCCCGATATTGCAGACAGTGTTGGCCACCACATCGCGCAATTCGGCTCCGCGCCAATCCTCTTGCGTCAGCATGTCATGCGCTTTGGAAAGAGCGGAGAGGCGCGACTGGATCTTGTCGCGCGCATCGTCCACCGTCTGGGCATTGCGCAAAGACTGGGTGGTGATGGCCTGCACCACGGCAAGCGTGTTTTTGACCCGGTGCGCGAGTTCGTGCATCAGCAGCTTTTGTGTTTCTTCGGCCTGCTTACGCTCGGTGATTTCGACAGATGCACCCGAAAAACGCACGGGCTCGCCGGAGGAGTCGCGGATAAGACGGCCCTTTGCGTGGACCCAGCGAACACCGCCACCTGGCTGGATGATGCGGTATTCGTTATCGAAGGTCGACTGTCCCTCGAACAACCGCCCCAGTTCCGCTTCGAACGCTGGCATGTCGTCGGGATGGAAATTCCGTGTGTATTCCTCAAGCGGCGCGCCAGCGGCTGCGCGACCCGGTTCTACCGTATAGATCTCGGCGAAGTTGGGGTCGGCATAGATCAGGTTCGTCTTCAGATCCCAATCCCAGATGCCGACCATTGTCGATGCGCCGAGAGCAAGCTGCAGGCGCTCTTCGCTTCGTGAAAGCTTGTCCTGCATGGATTTGAGCTCGGTGATATCGAGCGATACGCCGCACATCGCGACGGCCTGCCCCCGGTCATCGTGGACGAGCTGGCCACGCGCGAGCACCCAGGCCACAACACCGTCGGGACGGATGACGCGGTACTGGACATCGTAGTCCGAGCTTCCTGCCAGGGTTTCCTCCACCGCGGCTTGCATGCGGGGCAAGTCGTCGGGATGGATAGCGCTCTGCAGATCGTCATAGCTGAGGGACTGGTCCCTGTGACGACCGAAGTTTTCCCGGCACACGTCAGAGGTCTGGAGTGCCATGGTCGCGAGGTCGAGCTCCCAATACCCAAGGCTTCCAGCCTCGAGAGTTTCCTTCATCCGGCGCTCGGAGCGAATGGCTGCCTGTTCCGCTTTTTTCGTTCCTGTGATGTCGCGGGAGATGGACAGGATCCGATCGGGCTTGCCGTCTCCTCCAAGGATTGGGGAAACTTTCACTTCCCACCACCGCGAGTTTCCTTTGGCCGTTTCCGCCGTCCCGACAAAGCTACAGCTACGTCCGGAGCGCGCAGCCTCAAGCGCTTCGCGCGCTGCCGCGTTCCCGTCGTCTTTCCAAAAATCAGGCCAAGGACAGTTGCGGATGGTTTCGAAATCGTCGATTTCCATGACGCGCATGCCGCCAGCGCTCATGAACGTAATGTTGCCGGCGAGGTCGATAACCTTGATACAGTCGTCGCTTGCGGACAGGATTTCCGCCATGAGAGCAACGTCCATCGTGTTTGCCAATGCGACTTCGTGCGGTCGCTGGGATACCGTGTTCATTGTGTATCCGATCGCAAGCGTATGGATATCCGTGTCGAAGTCATTGTCGGCCGTTTCTGAACTGCGAGTGCAAGGTAGCCGCGAGACGGCAGTGGGCGAATGTTGCGGGGAGTTCCCGGTAGTTCAATCAGTCTCAATCACGGTGCAGGCGGCGCGACGATAATGCTGGGTGGAACGCTCAACCCGATGTCGCCGCGCAGAAGTCGCGCGATGTATTCGAGAGCATTCTTCAAGCCGTTCATCGTATACGGCTTTTCGATTACACCGATTGCACCCACGAAATCTTCCGGAATGCGCTTCAGGTTTCCGGTGATGAATACGTACGGGATCCCCCGGTCGGCAAGGTGCCGCCCGACCTCGAGCCCGGTCGGGCCATCGGTCAGATGCACATCGACAAAGGCAAATTCCGGTATCTGGCCTTCCAGAATGGCCAGCGCCTTTTTCCGGTTCATGGCCTGACCGATTACAGAATGGCCCGCCGCCTCGACTTCTTCTTCGAGCTCAAGCGCCAGAAGGGCCTCGTCTTCAACGATCATGATTTTCAAGCTATGCTCCATATCAGCTATCTAGCGGCAAGATGATGCGGACAGTGGTTCGCCGACCCTCTACCTCACGTTCGATCTCGGCCTCGACCTGACGGCAGCACGTCTCCAGCATCAGCCGTCCGAATTCGTTATCCTCTTCGTCGACGTCGACCGGATCGACCGTATCGCGGACTTCGATGATGAAATGCCCGTTTGGACGATTGACCACGAGGTGGATCTCTCCACCGCCCACGCTCAATCCGCGTCGGACCGCATCGCCAATGAGTTCATTGACGATCAGAGCCAGTGGGGAGGCCTTGGCGGCGGGCACAAGAACCGGTGACAGATCCATGGTGATCCGGATATCGTCGCGCCCGAGCGATCCCACAAGGTCGACAACGTGATCGCGGGCAAAGTCGGCGACATCGAAGCGACCGACGTCGTTCGACATGAAGAGCTTGCGTTGCACCGTGCTGAGGGCCTCGACACGGTTGAGGACCGACAGGAGCGTATGCCGGACCGTTTCGTCCCGTGTTTTCCTGGCCTTGAGTTTCACGATCGAAGCGATGGTCAGCAGGTTGTTCTTGACGCGGTGGTCGACCTCGTGGACGAGGGTCGTCTTTGCATCGAGGGCCTGGGTGAGTTCTGCTGTTCGGGCAGCGACCTCCGCCTCGGCTCTCCGACGCGCCGAAGCCGACTGCATCTCCAACGTCTTGTCGTCCGTGAAATCAAGCTGCGACGCGAAGTAGTAGAGCGGATCGCCCTGATCGTCGAACACAGGGCTGATGAAAAGAGCGTTCCAAAATGTCGAGCCGTCTTTCCGGTGGTTGACGATATCGATCGCGATCGACCTCTGGTCCCTGATCGCTTCCCTTATCTTCTGAACTGCCGATGGGTCGGTCTCGGGTCCTTGCAGGAAACGACAGTTGCGGCCCACCAGTTCGTCCGCCGGATATCCGGTCAGGTCACTAAAGGCCTTGTTGGAAAAGATGATCGGATTGTCGTACTGGCGCGGATCCGTGATGATCATCGGCATCCGGGTTGCTTTGAATGCTGCGGAGAAGGGATCCTTGGAAGAATGCTCTGCAAGAAGCTTGTCCCCGGCGTCCTGTGCCCCCCTTTTCGCCGAGATCGAGTCGTTCATGAGCATGCCTAATTTACAATTTGCTTTCCAACGCGTGCTCTTGGCTAAATGTTCCGCGCGGTAAAGCCACACGACGGTTTGGGTGCTTTGTGTCACGCGGCCGCTTCAGACGCCGCATCTAAACAGCGCACAGATCTTGATCGTCGTGCGGGATATTACCGGGACAACACCAAAGACCGATGCAGCGGAAACGAGCACTCGACTGACAACCATCTCATATGATCGGTTCGCGCCGATATTCCTGAGCGCCTCTCGCTTGCTGATCAGGCGATTTTCAGTAAGTGTAAATAACTGTAAATAAACGTAAATGTCAGATCCCTGATAGGAACCGCATGGAGCTTTTGCTGTTGTTCGCTTGCTATCAAAGGAGCTGACATTGAAATACTCTGCATACCTCGCGACAGGATTGGTCGGCATACTCGTGCTGACCGGGATCTCCACTGCCAATGCCCAGATGATGGGGGCGAAGCCGCTTTCCAAGGGTGACGTTCAGCTTGTCCAGAAGCAACAGGGCAAACAGCATATGCTCAAGGGCCACCGCGGTATGAAGGAACGCCGTCAGGGCTACCGGCGCCACAGCGACGGCTACTGGTACCCGCCCGCAGCATTCGCGTCTGAGGCTCCAAAGAAAAAACCAGGCCGATCCGACAAAGCTCCGTCACCGGTCAGAAAATTCTAGGAGAGAACGCGGCTCATGGGCACTCATCCTCAAGCCGTCAACGAGGTAGTGCCGCGTATTGTGCATAGCTGCACTGCAACATGCCGCCTTCCTACATTCGGATAAATGGAATATCCAGTCTTCCAACGAAGCAATGCACCTCCTCCCGCAGAGCTTCGTGTTCCAGGCGACCCACTCCTCCCAATGGGCGTCTGGCAGAACAGCGGCACTCCTCCTCCCAGCCGTTGTTCGATCTTTTCGAAAAGCCTGCCGCACCTCCTCCCGCGGCAGGCTTTTTCGTTTTGGGCGAGCCGTAAGGCGCGCTCGACTGGCCGGCACTTTGGCGCTGCAGCTTGCGCTTTGTGGCAAACAGGGGTGTGAACGAAGGCGATTCGGTTCTTCTTTGAGGTTCACCTGTAGTTTTCGACAACCTTATGCCGTACCGAGCGTTTCGATCCTTTACCGACGTCGTCCAGGGAGAAGCGCGTGCCGCAGGAATTTCGTTTCGAGATGCTAGCTAAGTTCGGTTATGCCGCGCGAGGTGTCGTTTTTCTTCTGGTTGCGGCGTTGGCGCTGTTCTCGAGCTTCGGCGGCGGTCGTCCCGAAAGCAAGTCGGCCATATCGTCGTTGCTGGATCAGCCGTTCGGCAAAGTGTGGGTCGGGATAATCGGCATCGGGCTTTTCTGTTTTGTGGCCTGGCGGCTTGCCCAGGCTCTGGCGGACAGTGACGGACATGGCAGCGATGCCAAAGGAATGGTCATTCGGGCGAGCCTTCTCGGCAGCGCCGTGACCTATGTCGGTCTCGGGATCTACGCAATCGGGCTTTCGGTCTTTTCGGGCGGCGGAGGCGGTGGTTCTGGAGAGAAGGGCCTGGCGACATGGATCATGTCCCAACCTTTCGGCTCCTACCTCGCCATCATCGCCGGCATTGGACTGTTCGCAGGAGGTGTCGTTACAATGATAAAGGGCCTGACGCGGAAATTCGAGAAGTATATCAGCATCCCGAGCAACGCCAGCTGGCTCACTTATGTCTGTGTATACGGTCTCGTCGCCCGCGGTGTCGTCTTTGCCGTTGTCGGCATCCTGTTTGCCTATGCCGGCTTCAAGGTCGATCCTGATCAAGCTGGCGGCATGGCTGACGCGATGGACTGGTTGAGCGAGCTGCCGGGCGGTGCGACCATCTTCATCGTCATCGCAGCCGGGCTCGCAGCGTTCGGTATCTATAACCTTGTCGCCGCAAGATACCGGACAGTCCGTGGCCCCTCCATGGCAGACGTCAAGCGCACTGTCAGCCGGCCCTTCAACTAGCCGATCGGGACCGTTGACTGGGATCCTGCACTCAGCTGGTCATCGAAATCGCGACCATCATAAACGCGTGAGGGGGTGGGAACGGTCCGTTCCCACCCCCTCATTTGCTATATCCGGCATGCCACGAAAGCAGTGACACGCCGGGCTATTTATTGCGTTAGGCGAGCATGCGCACCTTGGGTTCGCGATCCCAGTACCGCTTTGCAGCGGCCTTCAGGAAGCCGTCCATCCCGACAACACCGTCATCGGTTTCGACGCCGGCTTTCTGCAGCAGTGGCTGGGCCTCGTTCGTATGGCCGATAGCCTTGAGGTGGCCGAACGCATCCATCACCCACTGGACCGCTGCTGCTTCTCGGGTCAGCATGTCGCTGCCTTCCTTCGAGAGGAGAACCGCGACCGCGTCGAAGAGCTGTGACGGCGAACCGGCGAGCTGACCATCGGCTTTCGTTACGTTGCCGTCGGACAGTTTTGCCTTTCCGATCTTAGGCGCAACGACGAATGCGGTGGCGCCAGCCTGGCTGATGGCGTTCTTCAGATCACTCAATGCCTTCGCATCGGTGCCATCAGCAATAAGGATGCCGATCTTTCGACCCTTGACCGTCTCGACCATGTTCTTCTGGATCGACAGGGCTGGCGACGGATCGAGATCGACCGGTTCCCGTGCAGCCGGATTGGCAGCCGGAAGGTCGATTCCGAGACCATCGGCGACCCGCTGCGCCAACTCCTCGTCAACGTTCAGGAGATTACCAATAACGCGCGGCGGAACGTGATCGAACTCGACCTTGGAAAGCTCGAACACGAAAGACGACGCGATATGCGCTCGCTCGGACGCTGTCTGAGACTTCCAGAACATTCGTGCCTGGCTGTAATGGTCGGCAAAGAGCTCGGCGCGGACCCGCAGCTTGTCGCCCTGTTCCTGATCACCTGTCGCCCGTTCGAACGACCGGAAGCCAGTTGCGGGACACTCGCGTGGGCCGCCTTCTTCTCCAGCCATTGAGAGGCTGTTGGGTTCGTAATTGGCACGACCCTTCGGAACGCTCATCTGCATCATGCCGTCACGCTGGAAATTCTGCATGGGGCACTTCGGCGCGTTGATCGGCAGCTGATGGAAATTGGCCGTGCCGAGACGCGATTTCTGGGTATCCAGATAGGAGAACAACCGGCCTTGCAAAAGCGGATCGTTGGAGAAGTCGATTCCCGGGACGACGTTCGACGGCAGGAAAGCCACCTGTTCCGTTTCGGCGAAGAAGTTATCGGGGTTGCGATCAAGCACAAGCCGACCGACGATCTTGACCGGCAAAATCTCTTCCGGGATGATCTTGGTGGAGTCGAGCACGTCGTAGGGGAGCTTGCTTGCGAATTCCTCGTCGAAAAGCTGAACGCCGAGCTCCCATTCCGGAAAGTCACCACTGTCGATGGCTTCCCAGAGATCGCGACGGTGGTAGTCGTTGTCGGCGGCCTGAAGCTTGAGCGCCTCATCCCAGATCGTCGACTGAACGCCGAGCTTCGGCTTCCAGTGGAACTTCACGAAGGTCGACTTGCCCTCTTCGTTGACGAAGCGGAACGTATGAATGCCAAAGCCCTGCATCATGCGCAGCGAGCGCGGAATGCCACGGTCCGACATGGCCCATAGAAGCATGTGGGTGGTCTCAGGCATCAGCGACGCGAAATCCCAGAAGGTACCGTGCGCGCTGCCGGCCTGCGGATAGGCGCGGTCAGCTTCCATTTTCACCGAGTGAATGAGATCGGGAAACTTGATTGCATCCTGGATAAAGAAGACCGGAATGTTGTTGCCGACCAGATCCCAGTTGCCTTCCTGCGTGTAGAATTTGACGGCGAAGCCGCGAACGTCGCGAGGGGTATCGACAGAGCCAGCGCCGCCTGCAACGGTCGAGAAGCGGACGAAAACCGGAACCTTGTCCCCTACACGCTGAAACACGTCGGCTTTTGTCACGTCACTGAGGGATTCCGTGAGCTCAAAGTAACCGTGTGCGGCAGAGCCTCTGGCATGCACGATGCGCTCAGGGATGCGTTCGTGGTCGAAATGAAAGATTTTCTCGCGGAGAACGAAGTCCTCAAGCAAGCTCGGACCGCGATTGCCGGATTTGAGACTGTTCTGATTGTCGGAGATCCGAACGCCGTGGTTTGTCGTCAGGTGGGCCTGAGCAGGATGCGAGCCATCGGACGGAACATGCTGGTGGGTCTCGCCGCCTTCACCGCGGTCCGTATCGTATGTCGTCGGGTCAGCCATTGGATGGTCCTTTGCTCGAATTCAATCCAGCAACAGATATGCCCGCGCGACGCTGCGGCAAGCGTCCGTCGGAGAGATTATCTAAGGGATTGCTTTCAAAGCTGCAGGTCAGGCACCGGAGGTGGCTGTGGGCTGAGCTCCCGAGAGTGGTCAGTAAAGGCGTCTCGTAGTCCGCTGTGCCGGCATTCGTGGCCTGACCGGCGTTCGATGAGGCGCTGCGGTGACGCGGTTCCGGCGGGGAGAGATGCCTATCCCACGCAGAACTTTCCCGATTGCTCTCGTAGCAAAGCAAGCCCTTGCTCTGTCACGAGGTTCATCCTCGGGTTTCCGCGGCGCCCCGCGAAAAGGTCCGGATACTGGGATGACGTGACAAGTCTCACTTCCGTTCGCGGCAGCTTCTGCAGGTGAACACTTGCACCCTTACGCGCAATATCGACTCCCAGCGCACGAAGCGCATCAGGTGCCGCGATCCAAAGAGTGCCGCTGATGTTCAGCATCCGGATGGTGTGTCCATGGCAGGTCACGGTGTTCATCGTCCGTCCTCAGCCGTCGCGACGTCAGCCAGGCCGTCGCTCGAAATCGCAACGACGACGGCTTTCGACGGAGAAACAGGTGTATCTCCAACCGCTCCGAAAAATCCTGACAGCATCCGTAAATCCTTCGTGAACCACCGATTATGTGCATTGCACAAAACTAGACGCCGGTTATATACGTGCCCGACTGTATGTAAACTATTCTTGTGCGGAGCACTCGATGCCTAAGGCGTTGCGATCTATCCTGACCATCACTTGCCTCCTCGCCCTCGTCGGGTGCCAGAAGGAAGAAGCCGCAGCACCTCCGGCGCCGCCTCCATCGCCCGTTGGCGTGGTGACGGTGCAGCCCGAGACCTTGCCGATTACCAGCGATCTGCCCGGCCGTATCGCTCCGACCCGTCTCGCCGAGGTGCGCCCGCGTATCTCCGGGATCATCGTCGAGCGCGTCTTCGAACAGGGATCCATCGTCAAGGCGGGCGACGTGCTTTACCGCATCGACCCGGCACCGTTCCAGGTTCAGGTCGACAGCGCGCAGGCCACGCTTCGGAGTGCGCAGGCAGCGCAGATGCAGGCTCGCCAGACCGCCGATCGTCAGACCCAGCTCAGCAAATCGAACGTCGCCACTCGCCAGGACCTCGATACCGCGATCTCTGCACTGGCGCAGGCGGACGCTCAAGTCGCCGTCGCCCAGGCCGGCCTTGCCCAGGCCGAGCTCAGCCTGCAATACGCCAATGTCACGGCACCAATCAGCGGCCGCATCGGCCGTGCGCTGATCACGGAAGGCGCCCTGGTCAGCTCGACTGGCTCTGAAAACCTCGCGACCATCCAGCAGCTCGACCCGATCTATGCGGACTTCACCCAACCGGCCGCCGATCTGATCCGCCTGCGCAAGGCGCTGCAGGACGGCAAGCTGATGACGGGACCGAACGAGGCGAACGCCTATCTCATGCTCGACGACGGCACCAAATACCCGGAAACGGGCCGTTTGCTGTTTTCGGAAGCAGCGGTCGATGAAACCACCGGGCAGGTGACCCTGCGCGGTGAATTCCCCAATACCAATGGGGATCTCCTGCCGGGCATGTATGTCCGCGTGCAGATCGAGGAAGGTCTTGAGCGCGATGCCTTCGCCGTGCCGCAGCAGGCCCTGCAGCGCGATTCCGGAGGCCAGGCGAGCGTGCTCGTGGTCGGCGCCGAAGACAAGGTCGAGCAGCGCCGCGTTACCGTGGGGCGTGCGCTTGGCGAACGCTGGGTCATCTCGCAAGGCTTGAAGGCCGGCGATCGCGTGATTGCCGAGGGGTTCCAGAAGACGGCCCCCGGCGCCACCGTCAAGCCTGAGCCTTGGTCCGCGGACAAGCCGGCGACGGAGCAGTCGGCGCAAGGCGACGCCAATGCCGCTCCCGCAGAGCCGGCGAAGCAGTAAGGACCAGGTCACATGGCAAGTTTCTTTATCGACCGGCCGATCTTCGCTTGGGTCGTCGCAATCTTCATCATGCTCGCAGGCGTGCTGACCATCCCGATGCTGCCGATCGCGCAGTATCCGAATGTCGCGCCCCCGCAGATCACCGTCTCCACCAACTATCCCGGCGCTTCCCCTGACGATATCTACCAGGGCGTGACGCGTCCGATCGAAGAAGAACTGAACGGCGTTCCCGGGCTGATCTATTTCGAATCGACGTCTGAATCGTCGGGCCGCGTGTCCATCAACGTCACCTTCGCACCCGGTACGAATATCGGCGAAGCGCAGGTCGAGGTGCAGAACCGCATCGCCCGCGCCGAACCCCGCCTGCCGGGCGCCGTCACATCGCAGGGCGTGCGCGTCGAGCAGGCAGGCACATCGTTCCTCATGGTCGTGTCGCTGACCTCCACGGACGGCAATACTGACGTCATTGGTCTCGGCGACTACCTGAACCGCAACGTGCTTGGCGAGATCCGCCGCGTGCCCGGTGTCGGCAGCGCGCAGCTGTTCGCCACCCAGCGCTCCATGCGGATCTGGATGGATCCCGACAAGATGGTCGGCCTCAAGCTGACGGCCTCCGATGTTACGGCTGCGATCAGCGCCCAGAACGCCCAGGTTGCCGCCGGTCGTATCGGCGCGACGCCGAACCCGATCGGCCAGCAGATTTCCGCAACCATCAACGTCCAGGGACAGTTGACCAACCCCGAAGCGTTCGGAGCGATCGTTTTGCGTGCCAATCCCGATGGTTCGTCGGTGCGGTTGCGCGATGTCGCCCGCATCGAGGTCGGCGGCGAAAGCTACAACTTCTCCAGCCGCCTCAACGGCAAGCCAAGCGCTGCCATCGGCGTCCAGCTGTCGCCGACCGCCAATGCACTCGATACGGCGAAAGGCGTGCGCGCGGTCATGACCGAGCTGCAGCAGTATTTCCCGTCCGGCATCGAATACGAGATCCCGTACGATACCAGCCCGTTCGTGGAAGTCTCGATCGAGAAGGTCATCCATACGCTGATCGAGGCGATGATCCTCGTCTTCGTGGTGATGTACGTCTTCCTTCAGAACATCCGCTACACGCTGATCCCGACACTGGTCGTCCCGGTGGCGCTGCTTGGCACCTGTGCGGTGATGTATGTCTCCGGCTTCTCCATCAATGTGCTCACCATGTTTGCGATGGTGCTCGCGATCGGCATTCTCGTCGACGACGCCATCGTCGTCGTCGAAAACGTCGAGCGCATCATGGCGCAGGAAAAGCTGTCGCCGAAGGAAGCGACCCGCAAGGCGATGGGCCAGATTTCGGGCGCCATCATCGGCATCACGCTCGTCCTGAGTGCGGTGTTCATCCCGATGGCCTTCTTCCCCGGTGCGGTCGGAATCATCTATCAGCAGTTCTCGCTGACCATGGTGGTCTCGATCCTGTTCTCGGGTTTCCTTGCCCTGTCGCTCACGCCCGCACTGTGCGGTTCGTTCCTCAAGCCGATCATAGGCGATCACCACGAGAAAAAGGGCGTCTTCGGCATTTTCAACCGCGGTTTCGACAAGGCTTCGCATGGCTATTCCCGCACGGTCGGTGGCATCATCAAGCGATCCGGTCGCTTCATGGTCATCTACGTCGCGCTTCTCGTCGGCCTCGGCTGGGCCTATCTGCAGCTGCCGAGCTCGTTCCTGCCCAACGAAGACCAAGGCTTCCTGATCGTCGACGTTCAGGCACCGGCCGAGGCAAGCACCGACCGCACCACCGAGGTCGTCGCGCAGATCGAAAAGATCGCGCTCAGTGAAAAGGCCGTCGAGCGCATTATCGCCATCAACGGCTATTCCTTCTCCGGCAGCGGCCAGAATGCCGCGCTCGCCTTCATCACCCTGAAGGACTGGTCGGATCGCGGTCCCGAGGATTCGGCTGATGCGATCGCAAAGAGGATCAACGGCCAGATCTTCGGCATCCGCGATGCGATCGCGTTCTCGCTGTCGCCGCCGCCGATCCAGGGTCTCGGCAACTCGTCCGGCTTTACCTTCCGATTGCAGGATCGTGCCGGCAACGGCCAGACGGCACTTGGCGCGGCGCGCGACCAGTTGATGGCCGCAATCGCCAAGAGCCCGGTTCTCGCCGGCGTTCGCATCGAAGGCATGCCGGATGCAGCGCAGGTCAACCTTCTTATCGACCGCGAGAAGGCCAACACGTTCGGTGTCACGTTCGGTGACATCAACTCGACGATCACCGCAAACCTCGGCTCGTCCTATGTGAACGACTTCCCGAATGCGGGACGCATGCAGCGCGTGCAGGTTCAGGCCGACGGCAAGCAGCGCATGAAGACAGAAGACCTGCTGCGGCTCAACGTCCGCAACGCCAATGGCGGCATGGTGCCGATGGCCTCATTCGCGTCGGTCGAATGGGTCCGGGGCCCGTCGCAGGTTGTTGGCTATAACGGCTACCCGTCGATCCGCATCGCCGGCCAGGCAGCACCGGGCTTCTCCTCCGGTGACGCCATCACCGAGATGGAACGGCTTGCCGGCGAACTGCCGAACGGTTTCGGTTACGAATGGACCGGCCAGTCGCTGCAGGAAATCCAGTCGGGGTCGCAGGCACCCGCCCTGATCGCGCTCAGCGTGCTCTTCGTGTTCCTGCTGCTGGCAGCCTTGTACGAAAGCTGGTCGATCCCGATCTCGGTCATGCTCGTCGTGCCGCTCGGGGTCATCGGTTCGGTTGCGGCCGTCATGCTTCGGGGAATGTCGAATGACGTCTACTTCCTCGTGGGTCTGATCGCCATTATCGGTCTGTCGGCGAAGAACGCCATTCTGATCATCGAGTTCGCCAAGGACCTCCGCGCCGAAGGCCGCTCCACGTTTGATGCGACGGTCGAGGCAGCGCATCTGCGCTTCCGCCCGATCCTGATGACGTCGCTCGCCTTCACCCTCGGCGTCGTCCCGATGGCGATTGCCACCGGTGCCAGTGCTGCCAGTCAGAATGCGATCGGCACCGGCGTGCTCGGCGGGATGATCTCGGCGACCTTGCTGGCCATCTTCTTCGTTCCCGTGTTCTTCGTCTTCGTGATGAAAGTCTTCCGCGTGAAGGAGCCGAACCACGAAGCAGAAAAGGCAGCTCCCAAACCGGCGGAGTAGGGGAGAGCGGGAAGAGGAGGACAAGGATGAGACGAACGAAAGCCGAAGCGGCCGAGACGCGCTGTGCCGTCCTGACCGCAGCCGAGCAGCTTTTCTTCGAAAAAGGCGTCGCCAACAGTACTCTGGACGAAATCGCGGCTGCCGCTGGTGTCACACGTGGAGCGGTCTACTGGCACTTTGCCAGCAAGAGCGACCTGTTTCTCCAACTCTACAACGCGGCGCAGCTTCCCCGGGTCGACATGAGCGACGCTGCCGGCTCGGGTTGCGAGGATACTGATCCGATCTCGGCGGTGGAAACCATTGCTCTCGATTGGTTTGGGATGCTCGCAAGCGACGTTCAGCGGCAGCGGCTCCTCACGATCCTTCTGAGAACTAACTTCGAACATGAGTTCGAACCTGTCCTGCAGGAGATGGACGCCCTCAGCGCTGAGCACACTAAAAACATGGAGCGCATCTTTGCCAAGGCTGAAGACAAGGGACAGCTGTCACCCTTGTGGACTCCTGCCGCGTGCAGCCGCGCCGTGCACTGGCAGATGAAGGGTATCTGCTGGGAGTGGCTGCTGTTTGGCCGGAAGTTCGACCTCGTCATCCTGGGCGGAGACAGCGTCCGAAAGCTGTTCGCGACCTTCAGGCGCTAATCGTGATGGATGGGGCGAAATCGGCAGGCTCGGTCAAGCAAGTGGACAGTGTCGCCGGATCTGTCGATGCTATGCTTTCCCCGATGACCGATATCTTCCAGGTCTATTCCGACGGTTCGTTCGACGCCGCTTCCCGATCTGGCGGGTGGGCGATCGTCGCTTTCAAAGGCGACGTGCAGATCCATGTCGCCTCGGGGACGACGATCGGCAGCTCGAACAATTCGTTCGAGGTGCTGTCTGTCATGCGCGCGGCGTCTTGGCTTGAAGCCGAAGCGACGGGAATGGCTGCGGTGATCTGGACCGATTCCGCCCATGTCGTCGAAGGGTGCCATCGATGGCGGTTCATCTGGCGCGGCAACGGCTGGAAGCGGGTAAGATCAAACCCGCACGAACGTCGTCGGCCAATTCCGGATGCAGATGTATGGCGCGAACTGGACGCTTTCCTCGAGCGCAACCCGCTTGTTACAATTCAATTGTGCAAAGGGCATTCCGGAATCTCGGGAAATGAACAGGCCGATGCGGCAGCGAGATCCGCCTTGGGTCTGGGATAAGGCACGTTGCCGGCTCCCGAGCGCGAAAGACCTGCTGAACTTGACAGAAGTCATGTGGCGGACTTGCAACTGTGATTGTGCAGTCGCTACTGCAAGATCATCTTTATTAGCTCTTTCCGTTAGCAAACAGCGCGACTCTGATAGTGGATTGAATCACCGATCAGGCATCGGACCACTAAAGGATATGTCATGAACACTCTCTCAAAAGCCCTGGCCACCGTTCTCCTCGCCTCGGCAATCGCAGTCCCGGTGTCTGCCGCAGATCTCGCGCCCATGGAAACTCCGCTTGCCGCACCGGCGACGTCAGGTTTTTACTTTGGTTCGCTGAGCTCCGTAAACTTCCTTGACGATACAGGCTTTGATTTCGGCGCCGCGTCGGTGTCCACCGAGTATGATGTCGGCTACTACAGCGCACTGCGCGCCGGCTATAACTTCGGATCGATGGGCTTCGTTTCGCCGCGCCTCGAGCTTGAACTTGGTTACGGCAGCGCGTCTGTCGACGAACACAGCGTTTCCGGACTGGGCGGCGCTGGTGGTATCGACTCCTACGGCGACGCTCGCTCGTTCCAGGGCTATGTCAACGGCTATCTCGATATCCCGCTTGCAGCTGAAGGCGCAGTCAGCGCGATCACGCCTTACGTTGGCGGCGGTGCAGGTTTCATGAACCTGGAACTGCGCAAGCAGGGCGTCAGCGGAACCGGTACCGGCACGCTGATGGATGATTCCGACACCCAGTTCGCCTACCACCTTGATGCCGGCGTTGGCATCAATCTGCAGGCTATCGGTCTGTTCACGAACACGTCGCTGTTCGACAACACGACGTTCGATATCGGGTATCGTTTCACAGCTGCCGACGATTTCAACTTCGAGGCCCGCGACGGATCCACGTCGAGCACCGACTTCCGCAGCCATGCTGTGACATTCGGCCTGCGTCGCCAGTTTTGATCTGAGGGTCTGGCCGGTTTCGCGACCGGCCAGACCTATTCTGCTTGAGACGTTTCAGATCTCGCCCTCGGGCTTTTCGCCCTTGGCGTCTTCAAGGCCTTTTTCGGCCTTCTTCAGCAAATCCTCACGGTCCTTGTCGGCATTCTCGCTCGTGCGATCCGCATCGCTTCCGGTCTTTTTGTCGTCACTCATTTTATTCTCCTTCTGGTCAGAGATTCACGATGGCCAGATGGTCCAGAACATAATTCCGACCACCACGATGAACGACAGCGGCAGCGCCAGGAACCGCAGCATGCCAGTGCCTGTGTTGTCCCGGCCCAGCCAGGCAAACCACCAGTCCGGGCCTTGATTTCCGCTCTGTGACATCAGCGCCCCTTCACTTGGTTGTGCCGTATCCGGTCGTACCCGTTTTCTCCGAGGCGTCTTTGCGTTCCTGCTCCGGAGTTCGCGTCGTGTCGACGCTTTCCTTGAAGCGCTGGTGCCCATCATTTTCGATCAGCGTTTTGTCGGCGTCCTCGGTAACCGGTGGGTTCCTCACGGTCATTCCTTCCAGGCCTGTCACGACGAGCTCATGAGCCCGTAGATGACGATTGCGATATACAGGCTGAAGGCGCCGAGCACGTATATGCCAAGCACGACGATCACTCCGCGCCCTAACAGTCCCTTCTTCTTTCGGACTTCAGGCGGGTCTCTCATTTTGTCGATACTGGGTTCATCTTCGGGCTTCATCGCATTTCCTTTCATTCAAGGAGGCGAACAGTCCGCGAGCCGCATAGTTCCAGCCGTTTCGAGGCGCAGCAGAATGTGAGGACAATCCGTGCGGCCTATCCACCAGTGCCGTCTTCTTTTGAAATTTAAACGCAAAATTTCGGCGAGACGTCGATCTCGCCGAAATCCGGTGTTTACCCTGCGTTTACTGCTGCGGTTCGTGGAACGGACAGCCGTTGAACTTGGCTCTGAAGTCGGCAGAGTGGCGGTAGGTTTCGTTACGTGCCCGGTTGATGCCGCCGAGAGGCTGGTGATCTGCAAGGCCGGTCCAGACGCTGAACCGCATTTGCTCGTCGACTTTCTGCACCTTGGCGTCGCTCCAGCTATCCTGCGGAGCGGCGCTCAAAGTTGCAACGGTCACGAACGGAGCTTCGTCTTCCTTCCATTCTACGGTCGGATCCTCGATCGGTTGCGCTTCGATATCGCGACAAAGCTGGACCTGGAATTCCCACAGGCCTCGCGTTTCCTGCATTTCCGCCTGGACCGTCTCACGGATGGCGTTCTCGCGGACGCTGGCATCGATTTCGGTTCCGGTGCGCTTGGTCAGATCCGGTGAGATCGGCTTCACGCGGAACTTCGCGACGTAGTCACCATAGCGGAACGGGGTGACACTGAAATAGGTCTCGCCGAGCGGATCGACATTCGGCGCGCCGCCGAGCGACTGAATGGTGGGGCTCGTCACGCCGACGGCTTCGAGGCCCTTGTTGACGGTCTGAAGCACGCTGGACATCACGGTCTTTGTGCCTTCCATCTTGTCCGTGGTCTTGGCAAGGAGCTTGAGGCTGGAAAGAAACTTCTTGGGATCCGGCGTCTGGAAGACCGGGCCGTTGACCATCACGAAGTCCTGGTTAGTGCCGTCCGCGCCCGGCAGGCGAGAACCCTCGACGCCGACGACCTTGATCGCCAACCCGCGTGGAAGAGCAACAGCGTCGGGCAAGATGTCGCCGGCGTTTGTGGAAAGACGCATGTAGACCGGATGTTCGCCCGGTTTGGCAAACAGACCTTGCGCGAACTCGGGCGGCAGCCCGTCCTTGACGGTCATTGTACCCTCAAGGATGCCGTGTGCTTTTGCGTGCACGGACCGAACGGCATGGCCGTAATCCTCGGCAGTCTTTTCAAGAATGATGTCGAACTGATCGATCAGACCCGAGATCGTCTCGCGCTCATCAGGTTTGACTGTTTCGAGGTCTGGGGAATAACGGACGGGCGTGGCTGCAATCATCTGGCGCTCCTTCAAAATCGAAAAACGCCAGAATAGTGCTCCTGGTTCCAGCGCAAGCTAATATCCTCGCCGGCTGAGGATGCGGCCCATCGGGGAGCCGCATCCTGAGTAGTCACTCAGGCGCTACGGGCCTGCTGTGGGTGTTTGCCCTCTTCGAATTCCTCGACGATCTTCGCACAGAAAGCCGGCAAATCCTTCGGGGTGCGGCTCGTCACGAGCCCCTTGTCGACAACAACTTCCTTGTCGACCCAGATGCCACCAGCGTTCTCAATGTCCTTGCGAACTGTCGGATACGATGTCACCGTCCGGCCATTCAGGACGTCTGCTTCGACGAGAAGCCACGGTGCGTGACAGATGACGCCCACGGGTTTTGCCTGCTGGAAGAATGCGTGCACGAAGGCGATCGTCGCCTTGTCGGCTCTCAGCTTGTCGGCGCCCACGCATCCGCCCGGAATGACGAGGCCGTCGAACTCGTCAGCCGAGACATCACTGACCGTCTTGTCAACGGTATAGCTGCTCCCGGCGTCGAGGTCGTTGTTGTTCGTCTGGGCCTCGCCGCTTTCAAGGCCGATGACAGTGACCGTGGCACCGGCTGCCTCGACCGCGTCTTTCGGCTGCTTGAACTCGGGCTCTTCAGTGCCGCGCGGAGCGATAAGAATGGCGATTTTTTTGCCTTGAAGGGTCATCGTGTTTCCTCACTTTTCTTGATGTGGAGGAGCGTTAATGACGGTTGGCATGAAAAGTTTCATCCAGCCGAACACTTCGACTTGTCACCTTGCTCTGCCGCCAGTCGAAGTTTCCGGAGGCGCTCGCTTTTTTCCTCCCGACGTCGCCGTTCGTCATCTGCAGTCTCGCGCGCAACGGCATTGGTGTGCTCGAAGGCGGCCGCGCGTTCGCCCATGGTCAGCGTTCTCCTGATCCTTGAAACCATCGTATCCATCTCTGTGATTGCTTCCCCGATACATGGGACTCGTTGAGCGCCTCATCAACATGTTGCGCCTGTACGGTAGCGGACCGACACGACACGAAGGCACGCGGGACATCGCAGATCGCGGAGGAATCCCCATATCAGCAAGGTGAAACCCGGCTCGTTGCTGTTTGCTCACTCTGGACAGATGGGGAACATCTTTCGATGTCGGTTGTTCTGTCAATGTGCGCCGCTTTCCGCGGGGCAGGAGATTTAGATGCGTAAACGCGTAGCCATTATTGGATCGGGTCCGACAGCCATATTCGCACTGCAGGACCTTGTGAAATGCAGCGCCTCTCTGGATATTGCAATTTTCGAGCGAACCGACGTCGCCGGCAAGGGAACACCCTACCAGCGGGGCATCAACGACCTCGCGATGCTTTCGAATATACCGAGCATCGAGGTGCCGGCTCTGCCGGTGATGCTCCACGACTGGCTGGCACTCCAGTCCGACGAGTACCTGAACGAGATTGGTGTTGCTCGCTCGGAAATCACAGACCGTGCATTCTATCCGCGTGTCGTGGTTGGCGATTATTTCAGATCTCAGTTCGACGCGATCATAGACGCATCGCGGGCCTCCAGGCATACGGTCGACGTGTTTGAGAACGCAGCCGTCGACGACGTTCAGCCTGTCGGTGATCAGTTCAAATTGTGCCTGAGCCCTGAACACGGCGGCGCAGAGGCGCTGTTCGATTACGTCGTCATTGCGACCGGACATAGCTTTCCGTCCGAACCTGAGACGTCGCCCGGCTACTTCGAGGCGCCATGGCCCGCAACCGCATTGCAGAGCATCCCGAGCGGCAAGATCGGAATCTTGGGGACTTCGCTGAGTGCGATCGATGCCGTCATGACGGTCGCGACCAAGTTCGGTGAATTCACCAAAAGCAAGGGTGGCGAACTGAAGTACTCCGTCAACGCGAACGGCCAGGCTCTTGATATCGTGATGATGTCGCGCAAGGGTCTTCTTCCGGAAGCCGATTTCTATTTTCCGATCCCCTATCTTGAGCCGAAGATCTGCACGCAGCAGGCGGTCGATGACCGCATCGCGCTTGGCAGCAGCGGACTGCTCGATGACATTTTCGAGCTGTTTCGCCAGGAACTTGCTGTTGCCGATTCGGACTACTCCAAGGCCATCGATCTAGACGGCTTGACCGTCGACACGTTCGCCGTTGCGTATTACGGGGTTCGCGACAAGGAAGACCCCTTCGAATGGGCGGCGTCCAACCTCGCCGAAGCCAAGCGGAATTATGCCCAGAAGCACACTGTTCCGTGGCGCTACGCCATTCTCATTACCCATGAGATCATCGAGACGGCGGTCGGCTTTATGAACGCTGACGACCTTGGCCGGTTCAACCGGAACTTCAAGAGCATTTTCGCCGACGACTATGCGACCGTTCCGCACCTGTCGATCGAGCGCCTACTTGCGCTTCATCGGAGCGGTTGTCTTGGTATCGTCGCCCTTGGCGATGACTCGGAGATCGTGAAAGAAGGTCTTGAACGGGGCGCTACTGTCGAAATCGCCGGTACCACGTTGCGCTTCGATACGTTTATCGACGCCACGGGCCAGAAAACTCTGTCGGCGACCGACCTGCCATTCCCATGCCTCATCGAACGAGGGCTGATATCCGAGGCAAAGACGATGACAGCTGTCGGCAATCACCGCCGTACGGGCGGGATTGACGTGGACGACCAGTGCCGACCGCTGATCGCGGGCGTGCGACCGGTGAGGCGACTGTACGTTCCGGCTGTCTCATATCTTCTCCACAAACGTCCGTTCATCCAGGGCATCACAAGTGCTGCCGAACTCGGACAGATCGTTGCAGCATCCATCATTGCCGAGGTGACAAGACCGGTCCGCAGCCGCCGCGTCAGGTCATCCGCTCGTGCACAGGCGCCGGCTGAGATCGCAGCGTAGGATCTGCGTGCTAGTGAGCGTTGGTCGACTGAAGTGATAATCCCGCCTCTCGAGGCGGGATTTCTTTTTCAATGCCTGCTCACCTTGACCATACGCGGTTCTCGCTGACGGTGCGGGATTTTCGATTATGGCAACTGAAACCACTCTAGCTAGGCGGCAGCGGAGAGGCACGCTTACAACCTTGAGCAATAACGTACTGTGGCATCATAACAGCACGATCGCGCCGACCGGCGTCAGCGTGGCCGGCAATCTCTCGGCTGTGACCCGGACCTGCGGATGACGAGCAGCAGGGCTCCCCTGAGATGCGTGTCGGACGAGAAACCGTCAGGACTGACCGAAGGGGAACGCAACGAAGCCTCTGTCTCATTTCTGAGAGCAGAGGCTTGTCTCTTGAGATGGTAGTCGGCTGGTCGAAGAAAATCAGGCCCTCAAACGCTGAGCTTAATCTCTGCTTTAGCCCGCCGTGGCGTTTCGAATGGCGTCGATGACAGTTGCGAGAACGCTTTGACCTTCGTCGGTAATCTCCGCTCTCTTTCCGTCAATGCGGATGAGGCCGCCGTCTTCGAGTTCTGCCTGGCCCTTCGAGCTTGCGTGATGACCAGCACCATCGTCCAGAACGACTTCCTTTACGGGGTCACCGCTGAGGAGTTGATGATAGGCCGCAAACACCAGGATGGAACGCGCATCGTCTGAAAGTTTCATAGGGATCTACCGTTTTGTTTGAGGATGAAGGGATGGTGCCCCTTCCAATCACACTGTCGATGTCGGGTCTTCTGCGGGGACCTTGCCATCCGGGGTCAGCTCATCGACCGCACGGGGAAGATCCTTGCTCAGCCGCGCAAGTATCTCATCTCGCGATAGTCCTGTTTTCGCTGCCAGTTCATCGAGAACTTCGGGTCCGATCGCTTCGGCAAGCTGATCCCCATCTATGTCCTCGTTGGATCCGGGCTTGACCCAAGATTCGGCCTTCTGACCATATCCGTTCTGCTGGAAGGTTTTCAGGAGGTCACCCAGACCACCACTCAAGACACCTCCTGACGCAAGTCCTCCCAGAATTCCGCCAAGGCCGCCTGCTTCCTTGCCGCCCGTAAGCTTGCCGAGCAGATCCTCAAGGCCACTTGTCTGCCGGGGATTGGTCTCCGGAGCGGTGTTCGCTCCAGCCGGTTGGGTCTTGTTCACGCCCCTTAGGAGCTCTGCGATTTTGTCCCTGTTCTGAAATCCAGCAACGGCGAGTACGCCGAGCAGTGCTTTCAATTGACCGCTTGCCATGGTGTTCTCCTCGATTTCGCAGCCATAGCCGGGATGGCGTTAAGGCTTCATGCAAAGCAAACGACCAGTCGGCGGCGAGGTTCCTGCACGGGAACCCGTTGGCCGAACTTTTGCTGCGGGGAGAGGGTTCGGGGCGGTTCGGAATAGCTCCGAAGGTGAGGTGACAGGGCCGCCGATACGCTGCCGTGGTCCAAAAAAACGAAAAACCCCACCATTGCTGGCGGGGTCAGTCATTTACGCACCGGTGAAGATGTTAGCGGCAAACCCGGCGTGGGCCCGAGTTCGGCTGGTAGGTGTTGTCCGAAGCGCGATACGAGCGGTAACGCGCTGCGCAGCTGCTGCTGCCGTTGCGGTTCTGCGAAGCGATCGCACCACCGATGAGGGCACCTGCAGCCAAGCCGCCGATGATGGCGCCGGTGTTGCTGCGACGACGGTTGTCGTAGCGACGGTCACGGCGGCGGTGGTTGCTGTAACGGTTGCGGCGATCATAGCGGTCACGACGATCATAGCGATTGTTGTATCGACGCTCGCCACGGGGGACGTAACGGCGGTTGTCGTTGCGGTACTGGACCTGCTGGACGTCAGCCGCCGGTGCAGCCGCGGTAATCGCTGCCTTCGGCATGGCCTGCGCGGGCACGTATCCGGTAAACGCGGTCATGATCGAAATGATTATAATTGCGAGCTTTTTCATCTGTCTCTTTCATTGTTGTAAAACGGAGATAGGGCGAATCTCCCGTATGGGTAGAGCGCTGGTTGAACTTGTGAACACGTCCACGACACAAGCGTTTGCGCAAACACCGGTGTCAGAGTTCGACCGCAGCTGGTGGTCCGCGGAAGGCATCGAGTCGGTCTGGGGCCTGGAACCTCACGGGCGCTCCCGATCGCGCTGACTCGTAGATTGCTTCCATCACAACATGATCCTGCACACCTTCCTCGCCGGGCGTTCGTGGCTTGCGGTCCTCGATGATGCAGGTCGCCATGTGGTCGATCTCGGCCGCGAACTGGTTGTTGAGCGCGATCTCGACCTTTTTCTGCACGGATTTTTCGCCGTCCAGTTCGGTGACAGTTAGGCTCTGGCCGTCGTATTTGTAGGCGTTCGCCATATCCACGGTGGCGTTTTCGAAATTGAGCCGCTGATGCTTGTCGTCTCGCGCGCCATAGCTGGTGAAGCAGTTGGCGATGAAATTGGATGGGAAGCGCAAGGTGAACGAGACCGTTTCCTCGACCTCGGCATAGCGAGGGTCACCTTCGGGGCTGTATTGCGTCGCCATGACTTCGACCGGTTCCTCACCTGTGAGGAAGCGTGCGGTGTTCAGGCAGTAAAGCCCAATGTCAGGGAGTGATCCGCCACCGGCAAGAGCCTTCTTGTGCCGCCATTGCTCGGCACCGTTTTCGGCAACCGTCTGAACGTTGATCGCGGACATGCCGACAAGGCGGCCATAGGCTTTGCTGCGGACTTTTTCGGCGAGGTAGAGATTGGCGGCTTCGTACTGGATGCGGTAGGCCACCATCAGCTTGACGTTCTGCTCTTCGCAAACCTTGACCATTTCCTGCCCGTCCGCCGAGCTGATCGACATGGGCTTCTCGCAAAGGACATGCTTTCCTGCCCGCGCTGCCCGTTCGACATATTCGCGATGCATGCTGTTGGGCAGAACGATGTAGACGGCCTTGATGTCCGGATTGGCCTTGATGGCATCGAAACTCTCGTAATCGTAACAGGCATCCTCAGCGATGCCGTATTGCCGGGCGACGGCCGATAGCTTCTCCGGCGTTCCGGACACGAGTGCCACGAGTTTCGATTTTTTCGTTTCGCCAAAGGCGGGAAGTATTTCTTCGAGGCTGAGACGACCGAGAGCTACGACCGCAAAGCCGACCCTATCTTCCGGAGGAAGCGGCGCTGACGGGTTTCCGCTCGGGGTCTCATCGGGCCCGCGCCATTCCGGGAACTTGACCTTGCCGTCCTCGACCATGCCGGTGTCCACCTGCGTCGGTGCGGGGTAGCTCTGAGCGCCGGCAACCGTCGTGGACAACACCACCCCCGTTGCGCCCGCGGCTCCAAGTTTCAGAAGATTGCGTCTGTTGAAAGCGCTTGCCTGATCCATGCCGGTCTCCAAATTGCTCGCCGCCTCACAAACAACGCCGTTTCGCCGATGTTCCTTTGCATTTTGCGTTTGTCGGATGCGGAAGGTGGCTTGGGTATGCGGGTCCGGTGTGAGTATTCGTCGGCGCGTGGATGCCAAGTCGTCGCGGCGCCGACCCTTCTCGCAACTCGCCTCTATTTCCCTTTCGAGAATTGCTGGTTGCACCGAGAAGCCTATATCCCCGTGAGGACCTCATGGAAGGAGCTATGCGTGATCCCGAAAAAAGCACCGCCCGTTACTCTCGTCATCTTCGGCGCCACCGGCGACCTGACGCGTCGCCTGCTCATTCCGGCGATCATCAACCTGACACGCAGCGGCCTGGTCGGAGACGATCTCGCTATCCTCGGCGTCGGGATCGATGAAGGCGACGACGAATTTCTGCGCGGTCGGCTCGATGAGTTCCTCACCCATCTCAGCCCAGACGGCGAAGAGCCGACCCGCAAAGACGACGCCTGGTTCAGTCTGCGATCCCGCATTTCCTATATGAGCGGCGATTTCACCAGGGACGATATCTATCAAGCGATTGAAACGCGGCTTGGATCGTCGGCAAATGCTGCTTTCTACCTCGCCGTCCCGCCCGTTCTGTTCGGACCGATCGTCGAGAAGCTGGCAGTACATGGCCTGATGCAGGAAACCGAGACATGCTTCCGGCGCGTCGCGATCGAGAAACCCTTCGGGACCGATCTCGCCTCGGCGAAGGCTCTCAATGCCCGTATATTGTCGAATGTCGAGGAAACCCAGGTCTACCGGCTGGATCATTTTCTCGGCAAGGAGACTGTGCAGAACCTGATGACGGCCCGTTTTGCCAACATGATCATCGAGGGCCTGTGGAGCAACACCTATATCGACCATGTTCAGATCACGGCGGCGGAGGTTGTCGATGTCGGCAGTCGCGGCAAGTTCTACGATGCGACAGGTGCTCTCCGCGACATGGTTCCGAACCACCTGTTCCAGTTGCTGGCCATGATCGCGATGGAACCGCCGAACAGTTTCGATGCCGAGGCTATTAGAAACGAGAAGGGCAAGGTGCTGAAAGCGCTGCGTGTCTATTCGGCTGAAGAGGCCGCCGCAAACAGCGTGCGCGGCGCCTATGGTTCGGGCGATCTCGGCGGCAAGTCGTTGTCAGCCTACGGGGACACCAAGGATGTCGCGCCCGACAGTCGGACCGAAACCTATGTGGCCCTCAAGCTTTATGCCGACACCTGGCGCTGGGCCGGTGTACCGTTCTACTTGAGGACGGGTAAGGCTTTGACCGCCCGCGACACTGAAATCGTCATCACGTTCAACAAGGTCCCATTTGCCCAGTTTCGCGAAACGGACGTGACGCGTCGTCTGCCGCCCAACCGGCTCGTCATCCAGGTTCAGCCGGATGAAGGGATGAGCATGGAAATCTCGATCAAACGCCCCGGCCAGTCCGTCGAGACGGTGCCGGTGACACTGGATTTCCGCTATTCCGACAGGTTCGACATCGGCAACACGACGGGCTACGAATCCCTTATCTACGACCTGTTCATCGGCGATCAGGCGCTGTTTCAACGCGCCGACAGCATCGAAGCCGGATGGGCTGCCGTCCAGCCTTTCCTGGACGCCTGGGCAGAAGACGGCTCGGTTCCAGAACCCTACGCCCCCGGCAGCATGGGTCCAGCCTCGGCCGATGACCTCATCCGCAAAGACGGTCGTGAGTGGCATGAACTCGGGGTGGTGCTGCATCAGAGGAAGTGAAACGGGTGTCGTTGCGGGCGGTTGGGTTTTTAGTGATCGTTCTGGCTACTGGCTACTGGCTACTGGCTACTGGCTACCTCACCGCACCCACTGCATGCCGTCGATCTGGATGTCCTGTCCTGTGAGGAAGTTCGGCTCCGAAGTGGCGAGAAAAGCGACCACGCTTGCCACATCCTGTGGCGTGCCGACGCGCTTCATAGCAATGCCGGCGGCGAGTTGGGCTTCTCGGGCGTCGATCATGGCGTTCGAGCGTTCCGTCTTGATCACACCCGGGCAGATGGCGTTGACGACGATTTCGGGGGCGAGTTCCTTGGCGAGCGCCCGGGTCATGCCGAGAATACCGGCCTTGGCCGACGTATACGCAAACTTGCTGACAGCGCTGGTCACGCCACCGGTGTGGGCGTTCATCGACGACATATTGATGATCCGGCCGCCGCCGTTGCGGCGCATAAGGGGTACGGTCGGCTGGATATAATTGAAGGCACCCTTGAGATTGATATCGATCGTCGTGTCGAACTCGTCCTCGGTGATCTCCTCGATGCCCTTTGGCATCGGCTTTCCGGCATTGTTGAACAGCACGTCGATACGGCCCCAGTGCGCATCGACTTCGGCGACGATCTCAGCGGCGCGTCGGTAGTCGCGCACGTCGGCGACGAAGGTCAGTGCCTGGCGGCCGAGTTCGGCAATTTCGCCGGCGGTTCGAGCCAGATCGTCCTCGATCAGATCGACCAGAACGATATCGAAACCGTGTTTTGCCAGATCCAGCGCGCAGGCGCGACCGATGCCGCGGCCGCCGCCGGTGACGAGAGCCACTTTGGGTGTCGTGTCAGTCGTTTCAGCCATCGGCATTCTCCTTGGCAAAGCGGGCAATGTCGGCATGGGTGCCGAACCATACGTCGTCGTGCTGCTTGATGTGCTGGATCAACTCTTCGAGGATGAAGATGCGCGAGCGGTAACCGGAGACATGCGGATGCATGGTGAGCAGAAACAGGCCGCCTTCCTGGTAGGCGAGGTCGAACTCGCGCTTGAAGATGTCGAGCACGGCCGGCGGCGGCGTGTAGGGGCGGTGGGCGGTAAACCGGTTCATGTTGAAGTAGACGGCATCGTCGCGGATCCATTCGACGGGCAGTTCTACCATTCCCGTCGGTTCGCCGTTCTCGACCAGCTCGTAGGGATCGTCGTCGGCCATCAAGGATGAATCGTAGATCAGGCCCAGTTCGCGTTCGATCTCCAGCGTTACGTCAGAGAAATCCCAGGACGGGGTGCGCATGCCGACGGCCCGTACGCCGGTGATCTTTTCCAGCGTGTCGGCGGCGCGCAAATGCAGTTCGCGTTCCTTCTCCGGCGGGACCTTGGTGTTCACCTCGTGGATCCAGCCATGCAGGCCGATCTCGTGGCCCTCGGCGATGACTCGTTTCTGCTCGTCCGGATGAAGGAGGGCTGCAACGGCCGGCACGAAGAATGTGGCGGGCACGTCGGCAGCCTTCAGCGTTTCCAAAATGCGCGGTACACCGCGGCGATTGCCATATTGGCCCCATGACAGGCGACCGATGGATTCGCCGCCGTCGCGCAACTCGTTGGTCTCATGGTCGCTGTCGAAAGAGAGTGCGACGGCGCAGCGGGCGCCATTCTTCCAGGTCTTCGGCTTCAGCGAACGGCCGGCCCGCACCTTGTCGACCTTGCCGCGCCAGGTCGCTTCGTCCCATTCCCAGGGTTCCATATCCCGTCCTCCGTTTAAGTCATTCGGCTGCCTGCGGCAGCACCGGTACGGCCGCCAGCAGTCGTTGCGTGTAGGCATGCTGCGGATCGGCATAGATGGCGGCGGCTTCGCCCTCCTCGACGATCCGGCCCTGGTACATGATGGCGACGCGGTCGCAGAGGTGGCGCACCACCGACAGGTCGTGGCTGATGAAGACCAGCGATAGGTCGAGTTCGGCGCGAAGGCGGATCAGAAGGTTGATGATCTGCGCCTGGATCGACACGTCGAGCGAGGCGACCGGCTCGTCGCAGACGATCACGTCCGGCTGCATGGCGAGCGCTCGGGCAATGGCGATGCGTTGTCGCTGGCCGCCAGAAAACTGGTGCGGAAAGCGGTTGGAAAAGCTCGGATCGAGACCGACGGCCGCCAGCCATTGTCCGACATAAACCGCCGCCTCGGCACGGCTCACCAGACGGTGTGCGAGCGGCCCCTCGGCGATGATGTCGCCGATGCGCATGCGGCCGTTGAGCGAGGCAAACGGATCCTGGAAGATCGTCTGGATGCGGGTCGTGATCTTTTTTGGCGCGCGGCCGATGCTCATGACGGGCTGGCCGTTCAAGCGGATCGTGCCCGATGTCGGCACGGTGATGCCGGCTGCCATACGACCGAGCGTCGATTTACCGGATCCGGATTCGCCGACGAGGCCCAGAACTTCGCCACGCTTGACCGTCAGCGAGACACCGGCGACGGCGTGGACGACATTGAGCGGCTGTGACAGACCGGACTTGATCGCGAGGTTCCTGAACAACCCGGCCGGCTTTTCGAAGCGTTTCACGACATCCTCGATGACCAGATAGGGACTTCCGAGGAGCGGCAGGTTGGCGGTTGCCGATTTGCGCGGCGGTGGTGCCGCGTCTGCGATACCGCTGCCGCGCAGCAGAAGTTCGCCGGGTTTGGCGCGCGAGGGCAGGGCGTCGAGCAGCGCGCGCGTATAGTCGTGCTGCGGTTTCGTGAGCACACCGAGCGCCGGACCGATCTCGACGATGTTGCCGGACTTCATGACCGCAACCCGGTCGGCGATCGAGGAAACGATGGCCAGGTCGTGGCTGATCCAGATCAGCGCCGTGCCGAGTTCGGAGACCAGTTCCTTCATCTCGGCGAGGATTTCAGCCTGGATCGACACGTCGAGTGCCGTCGTCGGTTCATCGCAGATGATCAGTTTCGGTCGGTGCAGAAGCGCTATCGCAATCGCCACGCGCTGGCGCATGCCGCCGGAAAACTGGTGCGGAAAGAAATCCACCTTGCGTTCCGGGTCGCTGATGCGAACCTGGGCCAGCGCCTTGATCGCCCGCTCATGGGCCTCGGCACTGCCGATATTTTCGTGAGCTTCCAGCGCGAGCTTGATCTGCATGCCGATGCTCAGGACCGGGTTGAGTGTCATCATCGGGTCCTGGAAGACCATCGAAATGGTCTTGCCGCGAATGGCACGAAGCTCGTGGGCGGGCAAGCCGACCAGTTCGCGACCTTCGAGCTTGATCGATCCCTCGACAATGCGGCCGGGTTCGTCGATCAGGCCGATGATGGAGAAGCCGGTGATCGATTTGCCGGAACCGGACTCGCCGACGAGGCCCAGCACCTCTCCCGGCGCGATCGAGAAGGAGACGCCGTCGACGGCTTTGACTTCGCTGCGCCCGCTTGGGAACCAGGTCTTGAGATTGGTGACTTCGAGAAGCGGTATCGCCGGTGTTGTCACGGTATCGGTCATCGGCGGAGCCTCGGGTTGAGCTGGTCGCGGATCTGGTCGCCGACGAGATTGAGTGAGACGATGAAGATGATCAGCGCCAGGCCGGGATAGATCGAGATCCAGTAACGACCAGAGAGCAGATACTGGAAACCGTTGGCAATCAGCATGCCGAGCGACGGCTCGGTCGGCGGAAGGCCTACGCCGAGGAAGGACAGCGTTGCTTCAAGCGAAATCGCGCTGGCGATCTGCACGGTGGCGACCACGATCAGTGGTGGCAGCGAGTTGGGCAGGATATGCCGCAGCACCACACGCCAGGGTGACAGCGGGATGGACAGCGCCGCCTCGACATAATCCTTCTGCCGTTCGGCCGCCGCCGCACCATGGGCGGTCCGGGCAAAATAGGCGTATTGGGCAAAGATCAGCGCGAGGATCAGCTGGTAGCGACCCTGGCCGAGAATGGCGGCGATGACGAAGGCGAGCAGAATGGCCGGGAAGGACAGCTGCAGGTCGACGATGCGCATGACAAGGCTTTCGAAGCGACCGCCGATATAAGCGGCGGCACAGCCGACCACGGCGCCGATGACGAAAGCGGTGCCGCTGGCGATGATGCCCATCTGCAGCGAGATCCGCAGGCCGTAGATGATGGCGGACAGAAGGTCGCGGCCTTGCGAGTCGGTCCCGAGCCAATGGGTGTAGCCGCCGGTCCCGACGTAACCGGGCGGACGCCGCGCGTCGTGCAGCACCAGATGCGCGAGGTCGTAAGGGTCTTGCGGCGTCACCAGCGGCGCGATCAGGGCGATGAACACGATGACGAACACGAACACGGCAGCGCCGGTGGCAACCTTGTTGCGGCGGAATTCATTGAGAAAACGGGAGAGTGGAGTGTCGCGCATCAGGCACGCCCCTTTCTCAGACGCGGATCGAGCAGCGCATAGGTGAGGTCGACCACGAAATTGATGACGATGAACAGGAGGGCGACGAACATCAGGTAGGCAACCATGACCGGACGGTCGAGCGAGGTAATGCTGTCGATGATCAGCTTGCCGAGGCCGGGCCAAGAAAAGATCGTTTCGGTGACGACGGCAAAGGCGAGCGTCGAGCCGAGTTCGAGGCCAAACACGGTGACCAGCGGAATGGAAATCAGCCGCAGCACATGCCGGCTCAGCACCGTGAATTCCGAAAGGCCGGCGGCGCGAGCAAATTTCACCGTGTCGCTGAGCATCAGCTCGCGAGTGCCGGCACGGGCAAGACGGATCATCAGCGAGAACTTGAACAGTGAGAGGTTCAGCGCCGGCAGGATCATGTGGGAAAGGCCATCACCGGTGAGGAAGCTGAAGTCGACGCCGAACAGGCTGGCGGTCTCGCCGCGTCCGCCGGCCGGCATGCAGCCGCATTGCACGGCAAACACCATGATCAGCATCAGGCCGAACCAGAAGGTCGGGACAGAAAAGCCGAGGATGGAAAGCGCCATGATGGCACGCGAGATGGGGCTGTGCGGCTTATAGCCGGCATACATGCCAATCGGGATGCCGACGAGGCTGGCAAACAGCACGGCCGCCAGTGTCAGTTCGAGCGTTGCCGGGAGACGGGTCAGGATCAGTTCGCTGACCGGCATGTTGTAGACGAATGAGCGGCCGAAATCACCGTGCAGGATACGCCCTACAAAGGTAAAATACTGCTGCCACAGCGGCTGGTCGAGACCGTATTGCGCAATGACGGCGGCGCGGATGTCTTGCGTTGCGTCCGGTGAGATCAGCACGTCGATCGGGTTGCCCACGGCATAGACGCCGCAGAATACCAGTGCCGACATGGCAAGGACCACGATCAGCGCCTGCCACAGCCTTTGCAGGATGAATCCAAACATTCGTTCCCTGTTCTCCCGTCTCGTGCGGGGTTCGAAAATGCGTCGTGTGTCAGGCGGTGGTCAGTGCCAGTCGCCTTCCAGCAGCGCGCGGGTTTCGGAAACGGCGACCTCCCAAATCGCAGCCATGTCTTCATCGGGGCGTTGGTAGAGACCGTGATAATTGCCGTCGCCGAGCAGTTCACGCTTCTGCGCAGCGCCGACGCGGGCAAGCGCCGCGTAGTCGATCTGTGGCTTGGCAGTCGTCGGCTGACGCGCGTCGGTGGTGCGTGTCCAGGGGAAGTTCTCCATCCAAGACGCGTGCGATGCGGCGGGATCGGTCTGCTGCACCTTGGCCAGCGTCTGCGGCGCCCGCCACCAGTCGTGGAATTTGACCGATGCGTCGGGGTGGGCATTCAGCCATTCGGAAATCACCACCGTTGCCGGCGAGTTGCCGCCATGTCCGTTGACGATCAGGATACGCCTGAAACCGGAGCGGTAGATGCTGTCGAGCAGATCCTCGATGACGCCGATATAGGTGGCGAGCGATAGCGTCAGCGTTCCCGGAAACGTTGCGAACGAGGAGGCAAGGCCATAAGGCACGACCGGAAAGACTGGAATGCCGAGCGGCTCGGCAGCATCGACCGAGACCTTTTCAGCCAGGATCATATCGGTCGCGAGACTGAGATAGGCGTGCTGCTCGACGCTGCCGATCGGTAAAATACAGCGATCATCTTTTGCGACGCGCTCTTCGACTAGCATCCAGTTCATGTCGGCAATCTTCAATTCGCTACCCTCGTTCTCAAACTTCGCGCAACTGCGCAAAGAACGTTCTGTTTTCCGCATGGCCGCACAATATTTGTGCTTTCCGATGCTTTGTGTCGCATGAAGCAAAGTTCCATACGGGACTAAAAAAAGAAATTGACAGCCATTTAAACGATCGTCAAGTTCCATACGGGACTAAACCTCACGAAGCTCGAAAGCGACCGAAGAGTGCGACAGACGCGTGGACCGACACTGGAGACCCTGCTGCGGGAGGGCGGAAAAGCCGCCGCCGGCACGCATGGCGTCGAGGACCTGGTATCCGTGAAACTGTGGAAGAACCCCTGCTGGTTGTCGTTCCGGTTCAACTTTCTGGCGCTGCAGTTCAACGAGCCGATCTACCGACTGATCGAAAAGGAACACGGCCTGGCGCGGCCGGAATTCGTCGTCATCTATTCGCTCGGCCTGTCCGACGGACTGACGGCCAGTGCCATCT
Organism: Rhizobium sp. CFBP 8752; assembly: GCF_014842035.1. Taxonomy (NCBI): domain Bacteria; kingdom Pseudomonadati; phylum Pseudomonadota; class Alphaproteobacteria; order Hyphomicrobiales; family Rhizobiaceae; genus Rhizobium; species Rhizobium sp. CFBP 8752. The sequence goes on from NZ_JACYUZ010000002.1 coordinate 236,438, forward strand.
GCAATTCCTCGGGCTTTCCGAAGAACACGATCAGCCGGGCGATCCAGAAGCTGATCGACAAGAACATCGTCCGTCGCGAAATCGACCAGGCGGACCTCAGAAGTTTTGTCCTCTACATCACCGAGGAGGGCAGACGCATCGTCGATCAGGCCATGCAGCCGATGGTGGAGCGCGAGAGAGCCATGATCTCGTCGCTGACGCCTGCCGAACAGCTGATGTTGTCGGAACTGCTCGCCAAGGTCGTCGTCGATTCACCCAACTGGCCACCAATGACAACAATAGAGGAGAACGAAGAATGACGGCTTCCAGGACATTCCGCACCATCGTGCTCGCCGCAGCATTGCTCGGCGGCGTTTCGAGCGCAGCACTTGCCGCCGACCTCACCATCGGCGTGCGCGCCGGTCCGCTGTCGATCGATCCCGATTTCACCGCCGCCGGCACTCACGCCGAGGCGATGAAGCACATCTACGACTCGCTGATCAAGTCGGGCAACAATCTCGAACTCGAGCCGGGCCTTGCCACCAGCTGGACCGCGATCGACGACACGACCTGGGAATTCAAGCTGCGCCCGAACGTCAAATTCCATGACGGTTCGGACTTCACCGCCGAGGACGTCAAATTCTCGATCGAGCGTATTCCGAAAGTCGCTGGCCCGAACCCGACAACCATCTACGTCCGCCGCGTCAAGGGCGTAGAAATCGTCGATCCGCTGACGATCCGCGTCAAGACGGACGGACCGGCGCCAACCCTGCCCAACGATTTCATCCGTCTGTTCGTGGTGTCGCATATCGCTGCCAAGGATTATTCCGACAGCGCCGAAAAGGCGTCGGAAGGTTTCAATTCCGGCAAGGCCGCGATCGGGACCGGTCCTTACAAGTTCGTATCCTGGACGCCGAAGGAGCAGCTGGTTCTTCAGAGCTTCGATGGTTACTGGGGCGGCAAAGAGCCGTGGGACAAGGTCATCCGTAAGGAGCTTCCCAACGACGCCGCCCGCGTTGCACAGCTGAAGGCCGGCCAGGTCGATCTGATCGCCCGTATTCCGGCATCCGACGTGCCGACGCTGGAAAGGGATTCAAAGCTGACGATCGTTCGCCAGGACAGCGTCTACCTGTTCAACATGGCTTTCGACTTCCGCGAAAAGTCGCCGCAGGTGACCGCCAAGAACGGTTCGCCGCTTCCGAAAAACCCCTTCATCGATCCGCGTGTTCGTGAGGCCTTCGATCTTGCAATCGATCGCGAAACCATCACCGAGATCGCCATGGAAGGCATGGGCACCGTCCAGTCGCAGCTCGTGACACCGAACATCTTCGGCTACAATCCGGATGTGAAGCCCGCACCTTCCGATGTCGAGAAGGCAAAGCAGCTGCTTGCCGACGCCGGTTATCCCGATGGTTTCAAGGTGACGTTCTCCTTCACCAACGACCGCCTGCCGGGAGACAAGGACACCGGCACGACAATCGCCCAGATGCTGACCGCGATCGGCATCCAGGTGGAAGCCAACGCACAGCCCGGCGCCGTCTATTTCCCGGCCAACACGCGCGGCGATTATTCGCTGACCATGTCCGGCTGGGGCACGCTGACGGGTGAGGCGAACTACACGCTGTCGTCGCTGGTCCATACCAACGATCCGACCAAGAAGCTCGGCGCCTTCAACATCCGCGGTTACTCCAACCCCGAGATGGACAAGCTGATCGAGGCGGCCGGTGTCGAGATGGATGCGGGCAAGCGCGAACAGTACCTGAAGGACGCCAACGCGCTGGTTGCTTCCGATCGCCCCAATCTTTCGATCGCCTCGATCGTATCCGCCTGGGGCATGAAAAAGACCATCACCATCGTGCCGCGTTCGGACGAAGACACACTGGCCATGAACATCAGGCCTGCGAAATAGCCTCCACGCCAACCGGAGGTAAACTTGGCCGGGCAGTTCTGCTGCCCGGCTTTTTTATTCATGGGAAGGAGAAGATCATGGGCAAGATTGCACTGGCAATCCATGGCGGCTGCGGCGTGATGGCAAAGCTCGGCCTCAGCGAAGCGGAATGGGAAGCGGCACGCGTCGATCTCGGTCATGCGTTGAAAGCCGGATGGGCGGTGCTGAGCACCGGCGGCTCGGCGCTTGACGCCGTACAGGCGTCGGTCGTGGTGCTGGAAGACAGCCCGCATTTCAATGCCGGCTATGGCGCAGCCCTCAATGCCGCCGGCGAGCACGAACTCGATGCCTCGATCATGGATGGCGCGACGCTCGAAGCAGGCGCCGTGACGCTGGTGCGGCGCATCCGCAATCCCGTCAAGGCGGCGCGGCGGGTGATGGAAAAGGGCGAAGCCGTGCTGATGGGCGGCCACGCGGCCGACGAGTTCGCGAAGGTCGAGGGGCTGGACGTCGTTGAACCCAATTATTTCACCACCGAGAAACGCGTGAAAGCGCTGGCTGCGATGAAGGCGCATGCGGCGGCTGGCACGGCTGCATCGGCGAGCGAATCCGAAAAGCACGGCACGGTGGGGGCCGTCGCGCTCGACAGTGCCGGACATCTGGCGGCCGCAACCTCGACCGGTGGCTACAACAACAAACCGGTCGGTCGTATCGGCGATACCCCGATCGTCGGCGCCGGCACCTATGCCCGCGACGGTCTCTGCGCTGTGTCGGGCACCGGCAAGGGCGAGTTCTTCATCCGCTATGCTGTCGGCCATGAGGTCGCAAGCCGCATCGGCTATCTCGGCGAAACCGTGGAGCAGGCGGCGTCGAAGGTGATCATGGAAGACTTGAAGCCGCACGCTATCGGTGCCGGACTTGTGGCCGTCGGAGCCGACGGAACGATCGCCACACCTTACAACACCGACGGCATGTTTCGCGGCTGGGTCACACCTGACGGCGAATTCTTCCTTGCTACCCACGACGTGGTGTTCAGGATCGAGTAAGGCGACCCGGAGATTGCGGAGGCCGCTGTTACGGCGGCCTCGCGGCGCTTAGATTGCGCTGGCGATCTTGTCGGCGATGTAGAGTTCGCGCAGTTTGAGCGTCAGAGTCCCCGGCTTGCCGTCGCCGACGGGTTGACCGTCGATGCGGGTGACCGGCATGACGAAGTTGGTGGCGGATGTGATGAAGGCCTCCGAGGCATTCATCGCTTCATCGGGTGTGAAGGCGCGCTCGTCATAGGGAATGCCGGCTTTTTCGGCGAGATCAAGCACGCTTGCGCGCGTGATGCCGTGCAGAATTGCATTCGACAGCGGGCGGGTGATCAGCCTGCCAGTCTTGTCGATGATATGGGCGGTTGCCGAGCTTGCCTCCGTGACGAAGCCGTCCTCCACCAGCCAGGCGTCATCAGCGCCTTTCTCCATCGCCTGCATCTTGGCCATCGAGGGATAAAGCAGTTGCACGGTCTTGATGTCGCGGCGCTCCCAGCGCCAGTCGGGCAGCAGAGCGACGGACAGGCCGGTTGCGAGCTTGGGGTTCTCGATCACCGACTTTGCCTGGGTAAAGAGAACCAGCGTCGGTGTCGGATCCTTCGGAAAGGCGAAGTCGCGATCGGCGGGGCCGCGCGACAGCTGGAGGTAGATCAGGCCTTCCTTGAGTGCATTGCGGCGGATGATCTCGCGATGAACCTCCAGAAGTTCGCTGGCCGAAATCGGCAGGTCCAGACCCAGTTCCCCGATCGAGCGCTTCAGGCGGGAGGCATGGCCCTCGTATTCGAGAAGCTTGCCGTCAATGACGCCGGTCACTTCGTAGATGGCGTCTGCGAATAGAAAGCCGCGGTCAAAGACGGAGACCTTTGCATCGGCTTCGGGCAGCCATTCGCCATTCAAATAAACGATACGGGACAAGACAATCTCCTTCAGTATGTCGGGAATTCAAAACACATCGCCGGCGGCTCGCTTGAGTTCGGCGATGAAACCGTGCAGCAGGCGCGAGCGCGGTATGCCCTTGCGGGTAATCAGGACGGCCGCGACTTCGCGGGGTGGCTGGAAGGGCAGTTGCACCAACCCCTGCAATGACTGGTGGGCTGCACTATAGGGATCGACAACCGCTGCCCCGACGCCAGCTCCGGCCAGAACCGCAGCCGTTGCGCAATAGCGCACCTCGACCCGCGGCTCGTAATCGATGCCCTCGCGATCGAAGGCATCGCGCAGCATCTGGCCCATGCGCGATTCCGCTTCGAGGCCGATAAAACCGTGTTCGGACAAATCACTGACCGTCACCTCCTGCCGACTAGCGACCGGGTGGTCCTTCGGCACGAGCGCGACCATATGGGTGCGCGACAGGATCTCTACGTTCACAGACGAATGCCGTTCCAGCGCGATCGCAAGACCGACGTCGGCGGCCCCGCTCTGCACAGCTTCGATGACGTGTTCGAGCCGGCGGACATCGTAAGCGACGGACACATCCGGACGATCTTTCAGGAACCGTGCGAGCGCCACCGGTGCGACCGTATTACCAAGCGGCGGCGTCGACATGACACGCAGCCGTCCCGATGTGCCATGCCGGATCGAGCGGGCGCGGGCGGAAAAGCTGCGCAGCATGCTGAAGACAGGCCGCACCTCTTCAAACAGAAGCGTGGCTTCTTCGGTTGGCTCAAGCCGCCGGTGCAGGCGCTCAAACAGCGTTATACCGAGCTGGTTTTCCAGCTGGCGGATGCCGTTCGAAACGGCGGGCTGCGAGATGCCCAGCTGCTCGGCTGCCTCCACGGTCGTTTCGCAACGCATCATGGCCCCGAAGATTTCGAGGAGGCGCAGCGAGATATCCGGCTTCTGCTCGGTTTCGGTCATGGCGTTCAGGTGAGAACTGCGCCAAGCGCCATCGCGACGGCGGCCTGGGTCGGATCGATCACGCGGATGCCGAGCTCATCTTCGAGTCTGCGGCGGTGGCCGGACATGCCGGCACAGCCAAGCACGATCGCGCCGGCGCCCATGTGCCGCAGTTTCAGCCCGGCTTTCACGAGAGCCGCATAGCTTTCCTCTCCATGGCCGCTGTCGGCGACGCTGATTGCGCCTTCAAGCGCGACCTCGCCGGCAAGCCTGCCATCGACGCCGAGGCGGCGAAGGTTGCGCATGTGACGGGGGATTGAACCTTCGGCGACTGCGATGACGCCGAAGAGATCTGCAAGCGCCAGGGCGCTCAGTACGCCGGCATCCTGGATGCCGTAGACCGGCTTGGTGGTGATCGACCGTGCAAGGTCCAGCCCGGGCTGCGAATAGCAGGCGAGCACATAGGCTGATGCATCCGGCCGGGTTTCGATCAGGTCGGCAGTGCGCAACGCGGCTTCATCCACATGGCGCTGGCTGACGACGCCGGGCGGACCCTCATCGATCGTGACGCATTCGATGACGGGACCACCCGGAAACTGCATCGGGGAGAGCGCCACGCGCAGGCCTTCGGTGACGCTTTCCGAACTGTTCGGGTTGATGACGAGGATCGGGCCGACTTTTCTCATGGGGCGATCTCCACGCCGAAGTTCTGCGCCGGATCGAATTCCTTGGCGCGGTAGCCGGGCTTGCCCGTCAGGTCGACAGGGCTGCGGGCAATGAAACGGCCACGACCACGGTCCGCCTTCAACTCGCCGTTCTCGACGATGACATCACCGCGGTTCATGGTGAGGACTGGCCAGCCTTCGATCTCCATGCCCTCAAACGGTGTGTAGTCCATATTGTCGTGCTGATCGGCAAGCGTTGCCTTGCGGCGGGCTTCCGGGTCCCAGATGCAGATATCGGCTTCGTAGCCGGGTGCGATCGATCCCTTTTTAGCCATACCGAATGTCTTGGCCGCATTGGTGCTTGAGAGTGCAACGAACTGCTGCAGCGTGATGCGGCCTTTAGCGACGCCCTCCGAAAACAGATAGGGCAGGCGCATGGCGATGCCGGGCATGCCGTTGGAGATCTTCGGGTAGTGCGCATCGGCACCATTGGCAAATTTTCCGCTGGCATCGAAACGGTAGGGCGCGTGGTCGGAGGAGACGCTTTCGAACGTGCCTGACTGCACATGTCGCCAGAGCGCTTCCTGCGTTGCCGCGTCGCGGAGCGGTGGAGAGCAGATGAATTTCGCCCCTTCCATGCCGGGCCGATCGAGATCATCACGGGTCAGCGCCAGATATTGCGGGCATGTTTCGGCAAACAGTTTCGTGCCGGCGAGCTTTTCGCGCTGGACGATGGCAGCGCCGCCAGCCGTTGAGACGTGGACGATGAAGAGGGCTGCATCGACGAGTTTTGCCAGCGAGACGGCCCGGTTGATCGCTTCTTCCTCGGCAAGCTCCGGCCGGCTGATCGCGTGATATTTTGGCGCGGTGAGGCCGGCAGCGGCCAGCCGCTTGTTCATCCACTTCACCATGTCGTTGTTTTCGGCATGGACCATGGTGAGCGCGCCATGGGTTTTGGCAATCGTCAGGATATCGAGCATGCCGCCGTCGCCGATATTCATCAGGTCGTAGGTCATGAATACCTTGAACGACGTGATGCCTCGCGCAAACACGCCCGGCAGTTCTGCAAGGACATCAGCCGAAGGGTCGGAAATGATCAGATGATAGGAATAGTCGAGCACCGAGTGCGGCGCGGCGCGGCCGTCATAGGTGGCGATGACTTCGGCAATCGACTGGCCGCGATGCTGAGCCGCGAACGGGATGAATGAGGAATTGCCACCGAAGGCGGCGGAGACCGAGCCCGAATAGTAGTCGTCGGCGGTCATCACGCCCGCGGAGCTTTCCTGGGCGATATGGGCATGCGCCTCGATGCCGCCGGGAACGACCAGCTTGCCGCCGGCATCGATCCGGCGGCTTCCTCCAGCGATCTTCTCGCCGATCGCCGCAATTCGACCGTCGGTAATGCCGATATCGCCATCGAATATGTCGGATGCGGTGACGATGCGACCGCCATGGATGACCGTATCAAACGCTGTCATGTCGGTCTTTCCTTACACTTCGATGATCACGCCGGTCTGGCTCGTCAGGCGACCGTAATGCTCGATACGACGATGGCGCTCGAAATCAAAGATCGTCTTCTTGCCGAAGTCGCATTTGGAGAAATCGCATTCGGCGATGATGAGCTCGTCTTCCTCGGTCACGGCGCGGGCGAGAACGAACCCGTCCGGATCGACGATAATCGAGCCGCCTATCAGCGGGTGGCCGTCCTCATTGCCGGCCTTGGCGACGCCGACGACATAGGTCGAGTTCTGGTAGGCGCCGGACTGCATGGAGAGGTCGGAATGGAAAAGCCGCTTCTCCAAACCTTCGGCGCTCATCTGGCTGTTCACCGACGGCGTGTTGTAGCCGATCGTGACCAGCTCGACGCCCTGCAGGCCCAGGCAACGGAAGGTTTCCGGCCAGCGGCGGTCGTTGCAGATCGCCATGCCCATGATGACGCCTTCGTTACGCCAGACGTTGAAGCCGAGATCACCGGGTTCGAAGTAGCGCTTCTCGAGATGCTGGAAGGCGCGCTCGGTATCGTATTCGGAATGACCGGGAAGATGCACCTTGCGATACTTGCCGACGATATTGGCTTGCCGGTCGGTAACGATCGAGGTGTTGTAATAGTGTCCGTCCGGCGTCTTCTCGCCGTAGCCGAAGGTGATGGCGATGTTGAGCTCGCGGGCGCGATCGAACAGCGGCTGCGTGGCGGCGTTCGGCATTTCCGTCTCGAACCAGAAATCGATTTCGGCCTGTTCTTCCATGTACCAGCGGGGAAAGAAGGTCGTGAGCGCCAGCTCCGGGTAGACGACCATGTCTGCGCCCTTGGATGCGGCTTCATCGAGAAGCGCAATCATGCGGATGACGACGCTTTCGCGGCTGTCGTCTTTCTGGATGGCGCCGAGCTGGGCACCTGCGATCTTCATGATGGTCATCGGAGTTTCCTTTCGAAAGCGATCAGGCGGCCAGGCGCCGCTGGAAATGACTGACGAGGCGTACCAGCGGCCACAGCAGCACGAGGTAGATGAGAGCTGCCAGCACCAGCGGCGAGGCATTGTAGGTGACCGACCGCGCCATGCCGGCATTGTAGAGAAGCTCGGACAGCGAGATGACGGAGGCAAGCGAGGTGAGCTTGACGACTTCCACAGTGTTGGACAGCAGGTCCGGCAGCACGTTGCGGATGGCCTGCGGCAGGACGACATGAGCAAGCGTCTGTACCGGGCTGAGGCCAGTCGACTGGGCAGCTTCCCACTGTCCCTTGGCGACCGAGATCAGACCGGCGCGATAGACCTCGGCGTAATAGGAGGAGTTGTTGAGCAGGAAGGCGATGACGACGGCGTAAAACGGCGAGATGTTGACCCCCGCAAAGGGCAGGCCGGCATAGATGAAGATGAGCAGCACCAGCGGCGGCAGGGCGCGGAAGAGATCGGTATAGGTGATCGAGATCCAGCGTAGCCATCGGCGCTCGCTCATATTGCCGAGCGCGACAAACAGGCCGCCGATCAGGCCGAGCAGAATGACGGCGCTGCACAGCTTGAGCGTCATCCAGAGGCCGGACATCATCAGCGGCAACGACTGGCGCATGATGCCGATATTGAAGAACTGGTCGATGAAAATATCCATGGCAGCCTCCTATCGCTTCTTCCAGGCGGTCCGGCTTTCCAGCCAGCGGGCGAAGACCACCATCGGCAGGAAAATCACCAGATAGGCGACGACCGACATGGTGAGCGGCGTGGCGCTGCCGGAAAAGCTCTGCGCCGTCGTGGCGCTCGACAGGATTTCCGAAACGCCGATGGCAGAGCCGAGCGCGGTCATTTTGGTGATGGCGAGCACGCGGTTGACGAGCGGCGGTATGGCAAGGCGGACGGCCTGGGGCAGCGCGACATAGGCAAGCGTGCGGGTAAAGCCGAGCCCGGTTGCAATGCCCGCCTCCCATTGACCCTTCTCGACGGACGAGAACCCGGCCCAGAATATCTCTTCGGCAAACGCTGCAAGGGTTGCCGCCAGAACGAGAAACAGAACCATCGGGCCGGACAACTGGATGCCGATCGAGGGAAAGCCGAAATAGAGGATCAGGATGACGACCAGAGGGGGCAGGGCGCGAAAGATGTCGGCGTAGCAGATGATGAAGAAATTGAGCGTCTTGACGCCATAGCTGCGCAGGCAGGCGAGCGCGAGGCCCGCCAGGATGCCAGCCACGATCACCGCCGCGGCAATCTGCAGGGTGACCCAGATTCCGGCAATGATGTCAGGCGTATATTTCGCCATCACCACCGGGTTGAAGAAGGTCTCAAGGAACCGGTCCATCGCCGTTACCCGGAAACGCGCGAAAGGAATGCGCGGGTGCGATCGGCCTTCGGGTTGCCGAAAAGCTCGTCCGGCGTGCCCTCTTCGACGACGACACCGCCATCCATGAAGATGACCCGGTCCGCGGTCTCGCGGGCAAAGCCCATCTCGTGGCTGACGACGACCATCGTCATGCCCTTGGATTTGAGGTCTTTCATCACCTTGAGGACGGAGCCAACCAGTTCCGGATCAAGCGCCGAGGTTGGTTCGTCGAACAGCATGACCTTCGGGTCGAGCGCCAGCGAGCGGGCGATCGCCACGCGCTGCTGCTGGCCGCCCGACAATTCACCGGGATAGGCATCCGCCTTGTGCGCCAGGCCAACCTGTTCGAGCATATCCATCGCCCGCGCATCGGCTTCGGCCTTCGAGCGCTTCAGCGCCTTCCGCTGGGCAAGCGTAACGTTCTTGAGGACACTCATATGCGGGTAGAGGTGGAAGCCCTGGAACACCATGCCGATCTGCAGCCGCATACGGTCGAGATCGCGGCGGGTACCGGCCATGATGTTGCGGCCGTTGACGATGATATCGCCCGATGTTGGCTCCTCGAGCCGGTTGCAACAGCGCAGCATCGTGCTCTTGCCGGAACCGGATGGCCCGATGACGAACACGAGTTCGCCTTGGCTGACCTTAAGGTCGATCTTCTTGAGGACGGTGGTGGTCCCGAAGCGCTTTTCCAGCGCGACGACTTCGAGCATTGGGCGATTGGCCATGTTGGCACCTCCGGCAGGCACGATGCGGACATATCTGCCGGCTGGATTCCAACCGCGATCTCATATGGGAGAGACGATTGGCGGCCGGCTGCCGCATCCTGTCTGATCAAGGGGGAGGGCAGGCGACTGAAGCGCCTGCCCGTGCTGCAGAGCGTTACTTCAGGTTATCGCAGGAGGCCTTGTGGTCATCGTCCTTGTAACCGTCGAAGCCGGGCGTCCCGAAACCCTTGGTCGGGGTGACGATCGTCGTGCCTGCTTCCGGCGTGACGCCGAACCACTTGACCGAAAGCTTCGCCATCGAGCCGTCGAGCTTCAGGCATTCCATCGCACGATCGACGAGATCGCGGTTCTGCTCGTCTCCCTTGCGGAAGGAAAGGGCCCAGACGAGGCCGGTTTCGTATTCGAAGGAGAGTTTCAGGCGCGGGTTCTTCTTGACCGCCCACGCAGCGGCAGTGTTGCCGGCAAGGTTGGCATCGGCGCGTCCAGCAATGACGGCTGCCACGGCGTCGGTATTGGTACCGTAGCTTTCGACCTTCCAGCCGAATTCCTTTTCCTTCTCCCGCAGGAAGCTGTCATAGGCAGAGCCCTTGTTGACGGCGATCGTCTTGCCCTTGAAGTCTTCCAGCGTCTTGTATTCAGGCGCATTGGCCGGCACGACGAAGCCAAAATTGGTGTCCATGAAGCCTTCGGTGAAGAGAAGGTTCGCGGCGCGCTCCTTGTTCACGGTGACGGGTGCGACAAGGAAGTCATAGGTGCCGGCCTGCAGCGCCGGGATAAGACCCGAGAACTGCGCTCCGGTCAGATCGACTTTCTTGCCGAGACGTTCGCCGATCAGGTTCGCCATATCGACGTTGAAACCCTCGATCTTGCCGTCGAGGGTTGGCATGGCGTGCGGCGCGAAGGTCGCGTCGATCGCGGTCTTGATCGTGTCTCCGAGGGAGTAGGCTGGCGTGCAGGCAAGCAGAGTAGCTAAGCCGACAAAGCCGGCCCTGATAGATGGTTTCATCGATGTTCTCCTACTGGCGGCTCCAGGCCTTTGCGGCCCTTGTTGACGCCAGTGTTCCACCGAACCTGCTGCGCTGCAATATAATTGATTATTATAATCGAACTAGAATTATATGATTGTCGAATAGTGATTGGGTCGATCGTCGTCGTTGTCGCAACCGGCCAATGGCGCATATTGCGTCAGCTCTGAAGAGGCTGAGGCTCTTTCGGAAGAAGTTCGCCTTCGATGCGGTAGTGCAAACCATCCGTGCGGTAGTCCACGTTGGCGACGCCGTTGAAATAGGTCGGCACAACGCGCTCCATCAGGCGGGAGCCAAAGCCGCGCCGCGTCGGTTCGCTCACGGCCGGCCCCTTGCTTTCGATCCATGTGAAGGCAAAGCCGTTTTCGCCGGGCGCCGTCCAGCGGATCTCGACCTTGCCGTCGGCCGTACTGAGCGCGCCATATTTGGTGGCATTTGTCGCAAGTTCATGGATTGCCAGTGCCAAACCCATGGAAGGTTGTGCTTCGAGCACCATCGGAGGCCCGAAGATATCGAAGCGGTCGGCGCTGTCCTGGTGCGGTTCGACGGATGTCCGTACAATCGTCTCGACATCTGCTGCGGACCAGTTCGTTGCCGTCAGCGTATCCTGTGCCCGGGCAAGTGCGTCGATGCGGGCCGACGCCATTTCACCGGCAAGCTTCACGTCTGTCGCATTGCGCAGGCTCTGGGATACGACGGCTTGAACCATCGCCAGCGTGTTCTTCATTCGGTGGGACAATTCGCGCTGCAACACACGCTGTTGGCGCTCCCGTTCCTTTTGCTCGGCAAGAAGGCGCTGCTGTTCGCGCACCAGGTCTTCGCTGCGCAGGCGTTCTTCCTGAAGATCGTCGACCGCCTTGTGCATGACCTGGATCAGCAGAATGTCCACGATGACCACGCACGCGTAGAAGGTCAGAGCAACGAGGACCGACCCGTTGATCTCGAACATCGCAAACGGCGGTATAAACCAGTACCAGGCAGCCACGCCACAGGCCACGGCGCAAACGGCCCCGGGCCAGACGCCCGCCAGAAACGTCGTCAGGATTACCGCGGGGAAGAAGGTCAGATACGGGAAGCCCGGCGGCAGGAGATGGTCGCATAGAAACCGCGCGTAGAGCGCAAGCCCGAACGCTGCAACCGCCACTCCCCAGCGCTTTCCCGGGGAAGCGCGGACGTGGTCGCTCATCTCGAACAATTGCATACGTAAGGGCTTCATTCCAAGTGGGTTCCCGCGGCGTTGCTTGTTCTTGGCTTGTTCGGGGTGTTCCGTCAATCAGCAACTAGAAAGGTACGTAATGTCCGACGGGATAAGGGACAAGTTTGGCAACACCGGTGAAAGCACGGCGTATGCGGACAACAAACGCGACGAGCACGTTGAGGCATCAGAGGCGCGATATGCGGGGACAGGAGGCGCTCCGCGAGACTGACAGATCGTCAGCCTCCGACGCGGGGTTCTGACAAAAATTCGCGGGCCCACAGTACGGGCCCGCGCTATCGTCGATCAAGTCAAACCGTAAAGCCTCAAGGCCTTCGCGCCGCCAGAATGAGTCGCTCGAAGAACTTCAGCTGCTCGTCGCAGGTCTGGGCGACCGTCTCAAATATCAGCCGGTCTTCCCGCCGGATTGCCGCAATCTTCTTCGTCAGGGCCGAAATCACCCTTGCCGGCATCTTGGCAATGGTCATCGCAATCGCCTTCGGTCCGGCTTCGAGTTTGGCGATACCGAGATGGCCTGCTGCAAGCTGCAGCCTGGTTGTGCGCAACAACAGCAGCGTCTCCTGCGGCAATTCGCCGAAGCGATCCTCGAACTCTTCTTCCAGATCATTCACGTCGCGCTGTGAGGATGCCCGCAGAAGTCTGGCATAGAGATTGAGCCTGACAGCCGGATCCGGCACGTAATCCGCCGGTATCGTGCCCGCGACGTCGAGATGCAGGATTGCGCGCTTTCTGGTGGCCGAAAGTCGTTTTCCCAGTTTCGCGACTGCACGCGCGAGGAGCTTCTGGTAAAGGCCAATACCGATGACCTTCATATGCCCAGCCTGATCCTCGCCGGCGATGTCGCCCCCGCCGCGCAAATCGAGATCGCGCAGACTGATCGCAAGCCCGGCGCCCAGGCGGTCGTTCTCTACGAGTGTCAAAAGCCGCAAGCGCGTTTCCTCGGGCAGTTCTGCACCTTCTTCCGTCAGAAGCGTGGTCATGCCCTGCGCGCCTCCACGGCCGACCCGTCCACGCAACTGGTGCAGCTGGGCCAAACCGAACCGCTCCGCATTCCAGATGAACATCGTATTGGCGCGCGGCACATCGAGGCCGTTTTCAATAATGTTGGTGGCGAGAAGGACATCGCCATCGCCGTCCGCGAAACCGACGATCGCTTCGTCGATCGTCGCCGCCGGCATCTTGCCGTGCGCGACCTTAACCGCGAGCTCGGGAACAATTTTGCGCAGGATCGCCTCGACGGCTTCGATATCCTCGATGCGCGGCACCACGACGAAGCTTTGTCCGCCCCGGCGGTATTCTCGCATCAATCCGGTGCGCATCGATGCGTTGTCGAATGCTGCAAGCGATGTGCGAACGGGTCGGCGCCGGGCGGGCGGAGTCGTCAGGAGGCTGACCTCCTGAACTCCGACCATTGCCGACTGCAAGGTCCGTGGGATAGGTGTTGCCGACATGGCGAGCGTGTGGAGGGTCGGCGCGAGCGCGCTCATGGCCCGTTTATCCTTGAGCCCGAACCGATGTTCCTCATCCACGATCAAAAGCCCGAGATGCGCAAAGCGCACGTCTTTTGCAAGGATCGCATGGGTCGCGACGATAACGTCGATTTCACCCTCGGCCAACGCCGCCTTGACCTGCTTCGCCTCGCTTGGCTTGACGAGCCGTGACAACATTCCGACAGAGATGCCTGTTCCTTCGAAGCGTCGCTTGAAGGTGGCGAAATGCTGACGTGTGAGAACAGTCGTTGGGGCGATGACGACCACCTGACCGCCCGCAAGTGCTACCGCTGCTGCGGCCCGCAGTGCGATCTCCGTCTTGCCGAAGCCGACATCGCCGCAGACAAGGCGGTTCATCGCATGCCCGGACGCGAGATCGGAAAGCGTGGCCTTGATGGCTTCGGCCTGATCTGGTGTCTCGGCGAAAGGGAACCGTCGGATGAAGGCTGAAAATTCGGCGCGGGGGGGAATGAACGTCTCGGCCGGCGAGGCCTGCCTGTGCTTTGCGATGGTCGAAAAATGACGCGCCGTCGATTTGATGTCCGCGACGATCTTCTCGTGCTTCTTTTGCCAGGCGTCGGTGTGAAGACGATCGAGCGAGACCGCCTCGGGTTCGGAACCGTAGCGCCACAGCTTTCCGAATTCTTCCATCGGAACAAGCACGGAAGCACCTTCGCGATATTCCAGACGGGCAGCGTCACGCGCGACACCTGCAACGGCGATGCTCTCCAGATCTTTTAAAATGCCAATGCCGTGATCTTCGTGGACGACGACGTCGCCGATCCGAAGATCTGGTTCGGCAAGAAAGGAATTGGCACTGGAAACATGTCGGTGTTCGTCGCCCGCGGCGATCACAGCAACATTTTGCGCGACGTCGAGGAACCCGTGATCGAGGGCGCAGGCGAGCTTCAAAAGCGCGCCGGATTTGGCGTCCATCACCTGCGTCCAGCTGTCGACGGACCGAGGCGATACGCCAGTTGCTTTCGCGACACGGCGGCAAAGCGCCTCTGATGCCTTGCCATGCCCGGAAATTACAACCTTCATTCCATCGCCCAGGCGTTCCTGTGCAAACTTGACCAGTGCCTTGCGCGGGTCCGCATCCGACGCCCCGGAAGGCAGGTCACCCCCTTGTTCGAGATCCAGTGCGCTGGTCTGCACGCCGGTAAAGCGCTGTTCCCACTCCTCGCTGTCAAGATAGAACGAGCAAGGAGAGGATGTTCCGGTCTTACCGAAATCCGTGCGGGACTGGCGGGCGTCGTCGATGATTTCCAGATTCCGTGCGACCCGGTCTGCTGCGCCCGGAGCCGCAGTCAGAGCGGCATTGCCGAGGATATCGAAAACCGTCACCATGTCCGGGTAAAGGCGGGAAAGCTGGCGCTCCATCGTCTCAGATTTTGAAGCAGGGGCTTCCGGAATGAGGTCTGCGAGTATGGCTTCGGATGCCGGACCGAAGCTCAACCGTTCAAGGTAGCTCTCGGTTCGCTGCGAGACGCGGTCAAACCCACGCAATTCGGTCACGTGATCGTCTTCCGACAGGACGATGCGCATTGGGCCCGGGGCGCCGGCGGGATAGATGTCGATCATCCCGTCGCGCACCGCCAGTTCGCCGGGATCGTCGGCAACGCCCTCTTCCACATAGCCTGATCGTCTGACGAAATTCAGGAATGCCTCGCGATCGAATGGCTCGCCGACCACCAGTTCGATCTGGCCATCGGCGATGACCCCCGCCGGCGGAATGCGCTGCAGCGTCGCGTCGATCGATGTCAGCAGCAGTCGCGGCGTGTCACTGGGCCTGGCCCATATCCGCAATGCGTCCATGCGTCGACCCATGCAGTGCCGCGAGGGCGGAACCCGATCATAGGGAAGGCAGTCCCAAGGCGGCAGAACAATGAATTGGACCGAGGGAAAGAGCGCTGCCATGGCATCCGCTGTTTTTTGCGCAGCATTTTCGCTCAATGCCACATAGCAGAGCGAACGACCGGAGCTCCGGAGCGATGCCTCAAGCCGGGTTGCCACCAAACCCGGCGGTAGTTTCAGATGCGGGGTCTGTTCCGATGCGGGGAGGGGAGAGGGGGCGTTTTCATTTCGGGACTCAACGATACTCACATGAACCTGCCATTCTCGCGTCAGCAATTTTATCAGGCTGCAAGAACTTAGTTTGTCGCGCCCTGTTCCCTTCGAACTTTGCGTTTTCTCTTCACGCGGTCAGGCCGCTATGGCGGTGAGACATCAGCGACCGGATGCCGCGTTGCCGTGCACGGAACAGGTCGATGATGAGCGGGTTATTCGACCTCACGGATAGGAGAACCATGTGAAAGTGTTCATTTACGGCACCCTGAAAAGAGGCTTTGCGCTTCATGATAAGGGGCTTGGGAATTCGGAATATATCGGGGATGTAGTGACGGTCGAGCCCTACCCCCTGTTGATAGCAGCACCATTCTACGGGCCGATGATGCTCGAACAACCGGGAATCGGTTTGCAGGTGACAGGGGAGTTGTTTGAAGTCCCTGAAGACGATCTGCCGGTTCTGGATAAGCTGGAAGACGTTGGTGAAGAGGGAAGTTTCCGGGCAATGCTCAAGGTTCAGGCATCGGGCGGCGGTCTCGTTCATGATGCCCTTGTCTTTCTGAAAGACGAGAACTGGCTCGACCCCATCCATTCCGGTTTCCTGTCCGCCTATAACGACCGCAGATTTATCCCGCCATGGGACCGGTAACGACAAGACAAGAGGGACGTCACGATGCGCTACGAGGCAAAGCCCGGCGATGTCAGCCTATTCGAAAATGAAAAAGCCGGCCACGAGCGCGCACCGGACCACCGCGGCTATTTCATCGCTCACAGAGATATCAAGGCCGGAGAAAAGATCGAAATGGTGCTGTGGGCCGGAAGGCCGAACAGTTCACGCTCATTTGGTGGCAGACTATCCGACGACCAGAAGGCGATCGCGTCGGCGGTTCCCGATCCGGTGGATCTGTTTGGCAACCCTTTGCCAAAGCCACCGAAAGCGTGACGCTACGTTCTCGTTCGATTTGACGTCTCAAACCACGGCTGCGCTCTCGCTCCGCGTCTCGGTGGAGGAACTATGGCTCCGGTTGCTGGTTACGGGGCGAGTCAACGAGAGAGATACAGTGATGAAATTTGGACTTCTTGGCGTCGCGTCGGTCGCGACCGCGGTATTCTTGAGCAGCGCAGCCTATGCACAGCAGGGCGATGGAACCGAAGTCCAGATCACGACCAACGTGTTCAAGCCGAACAAGATTCCGGCAACCGCGGAGCGGATCGCCACCTTGAAGGCGCCGGAAGGTTTCACCGTTGAGCCTTTCGCCCAGGGTCTCGGAAACAGCCGCATCATCGCCGTGTCCGATAAAGGCTATATCTATGTCAGCCGCCGCGAGGAAGGCGACGTGCTGCTGCTGAAGGACGAGAACGGCGACGGCAAGGCCGACGGCGCACCGGTGAAAGTGGCAGCGCGTGCGCAGGCCCACGGTCTGGCAATCAAGGATAACAGGCTGTATCTCGTCACGGTCAAAGAGGTGTTCGTCGCGGACATCAAGGACGACGGCACGCTCGGGCCACTCGAAATGATCATTGGCGATCTGCCGGATTCCGGACAGCATCCCAACCGCGTCATGGAGTTCGGTCCTGATGGCATGCTCTACATCAGCGTCGGCTCCACCTGCAACGCCTGCAACGAAAGCAATGCCGAAAACGCAACGGTGCTCCGGGCGACCCCTGATGGCAAGAGCCGCACCATCTTCGCGTCCGGCCTTCGCAACACGATCGGCTACGACTGGAACCGCGAGACCGGTGAACTTTGGGGGCTCGACCATGGCATCGATCTCCTCGGTGATGAGGTGCAGGCAGAAGAGCTCAACCTCATCGAACAGGGAAAGCAATATGGCTGGCCGCATGTTTACGGAGCAGGCGACATCTATCCGCAGTCGACACCGGTCGGCGGCGTGACCAAGGAGGAGTGGAAGGCGCAGAGCGATCCGATGAAACTCGGCTACACGGCACACGCAGCCCCCATGCAGATGAAATTCTACAGCGGAACGTCGTTTCCGGCCGAGTTCTCGGGCGATGCGTTTGCAACCATGCGCGGATCCTGGAATCGTAACCCGGCATCCGGATACGAGATTGTTCGCATTCACTTCGAAAACGGCAAGCCGAAATCCTTCGAACCTTTCGTCACCGGCTTCCTAAGCGATGGTGGCAAGACGCATTTCGCACGACCGGTCGGACTGGCCGTCGCCAAGGATGGCGCCTTGCTGATGGCCGACGATGCAAACGGTGTCATCTACAGGGTGGCTTACACCGACGACGCGCAAAAGGCACAAGCGCAGCCCGCTGCGCCCGTTGAACCTATGAAGGCGCAGGCCGCCAAAGGTATCGATGTGCCACTTGCCATGGATCGCCCGGAGACCAAGACGGAAGGCAGCGTATCCGTCTCGTCCTCGTCTTTCGACAACGACGAACTCATGCCGCAGCGTCATAGCGAATATGCCGAGAGTGTCTCACCGGCGATCAGCTGGAAGGCCGTCCCGAAGGCCGCGTCCTACGCGATCATCGTAGAGGATCCAGGCTCCTCACCAACCAAGCCGTTTGTTCACTGGCTGGCGTGGAATATCCCGGCAACGGTGACGTCCCTGCCGGAAGGGTTGCAGGAACAGCTCCGCCTCGTCGAACCGGAAGGCGTCCTTCAAGGCCGCAACACATCCGGCAGTCACGGCTATTTCGGACCAAAGCCGCCGGCCGGCGACCCGGCGCATCACTATCACTTCCAGGTTCTTGCGCTTGACGAGATGCTGGCTCTTCCCCCGACATCCGACCGGGATGCTCTTCTCGCCGCAGTGGCCGGTCATGTGATCGGCAAGGGTGAGATCGTGGGTCGCTACCAGCAGAAGGTCGATCCTGCGAAGAAGTAAGGCTTCGTCCGATCACGCCCCGATACAACGCTCAGCAGTAGACGATGTTTTTATAGGAGGAGGCCGTACTGGAATCAGGCGGCCTCTTCTTCGATTGCGAGGTCTCGCAACAGGGTATGGATCTGCTCGCCGCTCAGCCGGGACGGATCGAAACCGCTTGACGAGCCGACGTCAGCGAAGCGCTTTGCGTGGGCTTCGGATGTCCCGATAAAACCCATTGCCCAGTTCGGGAAATACCGATGGCTGATCGGGTCCACGGCCAGCAGCGAAACTTCGCCATGGCGTTCGTCCTGCTGGATGCGCTCGAATGCGGCTTCCACCCGCTCGAGCGGACCTTCCAGAACCTGGGCGAAGCAGCCCGCGTTGAACAGAAGCGCCCCGGTGATCTCGTCACGGAGATTGTTCACCCGACTTTTCGCCAGGATCTCGTCGACGTTTGAGCTAAACGCCGCACCATCGTCGCCGATCTGGTTGCGGCTGTAGTAGACCAGGCGATACAAGCTGTTATCCATTATCAGTTCCCCTCTATAAAATGTGTTGTGCCAGGAACGCCGGAATCTGATCCGTGCCCATGGGCCGTCCCGTCAGATAGCCCTGCACATGGGTGCAGCGTTCGCCACGAATGCGCGCCAACTGTTCCGCCGTCTCAACGCCTTCAGCCGTGATCGACATCCCGAGGCTCGTCCCGAGACTTGCGATTGATCGCAGGATCGCCTCGCTGTCTGCGTCTTCACAGGCGACAAACGAGCGATCGATCTTCAGTTTGTTGAATGGAAACTTCTGCAGGTAGCTCAAGGACGAATAGCCAGTGCCGAAATCGTCCATGGAGATTCTGACGCCAAGCGCGCGCATGGCATTCAGCGTCTGGATGACGTTATCCGTGTCATCGAGCAGGGCGCCCTCGGTAATTTCGATTTCCAAACGATGGGCTGGCAATCCCGAGTGCCTTAGCGCCGATGCGACCGTTTCCAGCAGTGTGTCCGCCTTGAACTGAAGCGGCGAGACGTTGACGGCGACAATCATATCATTCGGCCAGGACATGGCCTCCAGGCAGGCTGTACGCAAAACCCATTCGCCGATCTTGACGATCAGGCCGTTTTCCTCCGCAAGCGAGATAAAGGAAAGAGGCGGGATGTTGCCTTTGACGGGATGTTCCCAGCGGAGCAGGGCCTCGAAGCCATCCACCCGTTTGGTCGAGACATCGAGGAACGGCTGATAGTTCAGCTTGAACTGCTTCAGGGCCAGCGCGCGGCGGAGATCGATCTCCATTTCCCGACGTCCGAGGAGTAGAGCGTCCATCCCGCTTTCGAACATGCGGTAACGTCCGCGCCCGGCCTTCTTTGCCTCGTAGAGAGCAAGATCACTGTTGCGGAGCAGGTCGTCTGGCTGGAGCGCATCAGCGCCAAAGGCGACGCCGACGCTTGCGCCGATATTGATTGTATGACCGTTGAGAACATAGGTGCGGCCGACAAGGTTCACGATCCGCGAAGCGAGTTTCTCGGCCGCTGCAAGATCGTCGACATCATGCTGGAGGATCACGAACTCGTCCCCGCCAAGACGCGCAACGACATCGCTTTTGCGGCACGCGGCCTTGAGGCGGTCGGCCACCTTTTTCAAAAGAAGGTCGCCTGTTGCATGTCCCAGCGTGTCGTTGACCATCTTGAAGCGGTCAAGATCGAGGCAGTGGACGGCGATCGATGAAGATTTAGAACCGTTGCTCAAAGCGGACGACAGGTGCGACAGCAAGGCGTTCCGCTTGGCAAGGCCCGTCAGTTCGTCGACATCGGTCTTGATGGCGATGCCCTGGTTCTGCGATGCAGGTCGCAGGTCAACGAGATACTGCCCATCGTCGAAAGAGACGAACGCGGCATCGAAGCTCTCACCGCTATGGATGGACGTGACTGAAACCGGGGCGCAGCTGGTGTCGGGCAGGTCTGTGCCCAGGCCCGTAAAAAGCGCGTGGACGGTGCCCCCGGGAAATGCGCCGAATGAGACTTCGCTCGCCTTGTTGGCGTAGACGACGAGACCATCGGATCCGACAACCAAGACCGGGCGCGGCAACATCTCTAGTATTTTCTCGGTATTGAGAAGCTGAAACGGATGAGGTTCCAATGTGTGGAGGATAGACGTCACAGCGTTCATGGTCGGTTACCGTTCGGAGTTGACCGAGAGGTAAACCGCAAACGTTTCCAGGCAATGGATGCCGAGCCCCGGAACGTGACTGTTTGTCGAGAGAGGGTTATCGATTGCTAAAGATGGACTGATGGCGGCAGGAAGGGCACGCCGCGCAGGATGCTCGCCTCTACTTCCGGCAACCTGAACGTGAGGCTACCCAATCTAAATTAGATAATAGGAATATATTATTGATCAACGCTTAAATGTATTTTTACAAGGGCTTATTCTTGTTTTTTGCCAAGTCTTAATTACTAATTTAACAATTGTTTGCGATGAAGGTTGACCAATCACCTGTATTGCAAGGCTTCGTAATGTTCGATTTTTTCGGCGCAAACTCTAATCAAATTCTTTCGGCCTTAGACCTGTCCTTCGCGATCATCGAGTTCGATACCGAAGGACGCATATTGCGAGCCAATACAAACTTCTGCGATCTGATGGGATATAGCGAGCAGGAGATTATCGGTCAGCATCACCGGATTTTTGTCGACGGAGATTACGCTGCAACGCCTGAATACAAAGCCTTCTGGAGCAAGCTTAAGGGCGGCACGTTCGAGTGCAGCGAATTCAAGCGCATTGCGAAAAACGGCCAGGAAATCTGGATCCGCGGCAATTACAATCCGGTAAAGAATGCCGGCGGCAAGGTCTTGAAGATCATCAAGTTTGCCAACGACATCAGCGAAACAAAGATGAATGGGCTCGACAGCGCAGCCAAACTTTCAGCTGTTTCCCGCGCGCAGGCAACCATCGAATTCACGCCCCAGGGTGAAATCCTTACCGCCAACGACAACTTCCTGTCGGCGCTCGGATATTCCTTGAACGAGATCGTGGGTAAGCATCACCGGATCTTTATGGACCCGACCGAAGCGGCATCCCCGCAATACACGCAGTTGTGGGAGCGCCTTCGCGGCGGCGAATATGTTGCCGACGAGTTCCGCCGCATCAGCAAGGACGGCCGTAGCGTTTACATCCAGGCTTCCTACAACCCCGTTTTCGATCCCAGTGGCAAGGTCATCAAGGTCGCCAAGTTTGCCACCGATGTTACCGGCCGGGTCGAGAACGTCGAGCGCCTCGCGGAAGGCCTGACGCGTTTCGCCGATGGTGACCTTTCGCAGCAAATTGCAAAGCCGTTTATTCCATCACTGGAGCGCCTGCGGACCGACTTCAATGCCGCGTCGCAGAAGCTGAAGCAGGCCATGGTGATGGTTGCCGAAAACGCGAAGGCTATTTCGGCCGGTTCCAATGAGGTTCGCACATCGGCGGACGATCTCGCGAAGCGGACCGAACAGCAAGCCGCATCTGTCGAGCAGACCGCAGCAGCTCTGGAAGAGATCACCACGACCGTGAAGGATTCCAGCCGACGCGCCGAGGAAGCCGGCCAACTGGTTGCCCGCACGAAGGAACATGCCAACCATTCCGGTGACGTGGTGCGTGAAGCGATTGGTGCCATGGACCAGATCGAAGCGTCGTCGAAGGCAATCTCGAACATCATCGGCGTGATCGATGAAATCGCCTTCCAGACAAACCTGTTGGCGCTGAACGCCGGTGTTGAAGCGGCGCGCGCAGGCGAGGCCGGTAAAGGCTTTGCCGTCGTTGCGCAGGAAGTGCGTGAACTCGCGCAGCGCTCTGCAACAGCGGCCAAGGAAATCAAGACACTCATCACGGCCTCCAGCACGCATGTCGGAAACGGCGTCTCGCTGGTCACGAAGGCAGGCGCCGCCCTGCGCGAGATCGCGACCCATGTCGAAGGTATCAACGGCGACATCACCGCGATCGTCGAAACCTCACGCGAACAGTCCACCGCGCTGACCGAAATCAACCGTGCGATCAACACGGTCGATCAGGGCACACAGCAAAACGCCGCGATGGTCGAGCAGCAGACAGCTGCGAGCCATGAAATGGCAAGGGAAGCGGCCGCGCTGTTCCAGTTGCTCGAACAGTTCAATTTCGACAACGATCGGGCCCCGGCCCAGACATTGCAGAAGCGCAATCCGATCGCCCATCGCCCCGTCGCTTCAAGACCGGTCGCACAGCCCATTTCCGATCGCCCTGCAGCCGTCGCAATGCCGCGCAAGATTGCTAACGCCTCGTCTTCCGCTGCCCTGGCGGTTGCGGACTGGGAAGAATTCTGAGTTAACAATAGGCTCCAAGCCGTTGAAAATAAGCTGTTACCGCCGCGAGCCCGGATCACGCTCGCGGCGGTTTCGCCATCTCGTTTTGGTTTTCTAGACGTTGCGCTAATGTAGCAAAGCTCATCGCGTCAGGTGCTTCAGTGTTGAAGCTTGATCGCGCGCTTACTGTATCTCGTTGACGTAGCGGTGGTCCGCAGTCGTCGCCCGGTGCGCAGAGATGAGCACTGGCACGGCCATCTGGTCGTAGGCCACTTCGTCGATCGTCATGACTGCGGCTGGAAGCGTCAGGTTCAGCCAGCGTGCATCATCCTCCGATGCCAGGTCCGCGCCGATCTGTTCACGGATCGCCGAAATCCGGATCCCGTAGTTTTCGAGGAGATGCAGATAAAAGAGCGGCGGGATGTCCTCCTGCTTCTGCGGAAAGCCGGGGACGCGCTCGCGCGGCAGCGTCAATGTTTCGTGCATGATTGGCCGGTCGTCGATATAGCGGACGCGGTGGAAATGCACGATCGGCCGGCCCGTTTCAATCTGCAGCTTCGCCGCTGTTTCGTCCGAAGCCTCGCCGAATTCCAGCGACGTGACCTTGGTAACGGATTTGCTCAGCGAGCCGTCCAGCCCGTGAAGACGAAAATACTGGAAGAACAGGCGTAATCCGTGCTGCGGCTTGCGTCCGGTCACGACGGTCCCGGTCTTGCGGCGTCGGCTCAAAAGTCCGTCGTTGGTGAGATCCATCAGGGCGCGTCGAATCGTTCCGACAGCAACGCCATAGGTTTGCGCCAGGGCAATCTCGCTCGGCAGCACGGAGCCGGGTTCCAGGGCGCCGATCATGATCGCCTCGGTGATCTGTCGTTTCACGACCTCATAGAGAGGCAAGGACAGATCGCTCAGTCGGGCGGCATTTGCTGAATTATCAGGCAATGAATTGCCTCTTCTTTGGAGTTGACACGTGATGCCGATCTACGCTGTATTACTATATAGTTTATATTAATGAGCCGAGTTGTGAAGGCTGCCGGAATGCGGAGGACGACCGAGATGAGCCTACAGCAACCAGGCACCACTTCTGAGCCCCTGACGTCTGCCATGGCAGCGATTGACCGCGATGTCGAGATGGCCGTGCAGGATCTTGCACGGATGGTTGCGGTCGACACCACCTTTCCGCCGGGCGAAGGCTATGGCGCGTTTGCCGATCTGATGACCGAGTTGCTGATGCCGCTTGGCTTCGAATTCGAGCGCGTGACGGTGCCTCACGACCTCTGGCATGTCGAGGGCGGACCGGCTTCCGGCGAACGCATCAATCTCGTTGCAAGGCGCGAAACGGACAGGCCTGTCTGCGGTCTCTACTATCATGTCGATACGGTTCCGGTGGCTCCGGGCTGGAGCCGCGATCCGCTGAAGCTGACGGTCGAAGGCAATGACCTTTTCGGGCTTGGTGCTGCCGACATGAAGGGCACAATCGCTGCGACGCTTCTGGCGCTTCGGGCGGCACGCGAATGCGGCGTTTCTCTCGCTTACGATCCGATGCTGCTCCTGTGCACGGATGAAGAAGGCGGTCTCTATCCCGGCATCCGCTATCTCGCAGAGCAGGGCATGCTCAAGGGCCATATCCTCAATTTCAACGGAACGGCCGCACCACGCGTCTGGGCCGGCTGCTTCGGCATCTTCAACCTGCAGGTCACGATTACCGGCCATGCGGTCCATGCCGGCGAGGGCAATCGCACCGGCGCGGGTGTGAATGCCATCGAGGGCGCCTTGCCGGTTCTGAATGCGCTCGCAGCGCTGAAGCCTGACGTGGCCAAACGCGCATCCAAGCTCGCGCCGCCGCCGCATGCAACCGGGCCGCTGCGGCCACAGCTGACCATATCCGCGGTCAACGGCGGCACGGCGGGCGGGCAGGTTCCGGCGGAGGTGAAGATCCTCGTCAGCCGTCGATATGCCCCGGAAGAAAGCTATGAGGACGCACGCGCCGAGATCGAAGCGACGATCCGAAATTGCATCGAAGGCACAGAGCTCGGGCTCAAAGTCGATCTTGTCGGTCATCTGATCCCGACCGACGATCCCGATGGCCCGCACTGGCCGCGCTGGCAACAGGCGCTTTCGCTCGGCTTCGGATACGAGCCGAACGATTTTCAGAAATGGGGCGCCGCCAGCTGTTCGGACTTCGGCTATGTCCAGAAGGCCGGCTTTGGCCCTGAAGTATTGCTCGGTGGCCTCGGCCGCCCGGAAAGCTGCATCCACAGCCCGGAAGAGCACACGACCCGACAGGACATCATCGCACTCGCAAAAAGCATTCTCGCCTATCTCGCGGCGGATTTCGCTGCAGAGGCCATCCCCGAACATCGCAGTTAATTCCACCAAGCAGCACCGAATCATAAAGGGAACAAAAACATGCTGGAAATGAAACGCCGCTTCTTCCTGGCCGGCACCGCCGCCATTCTCGCAACGCCGTCGATGGGCTTTGCCCAGGCCGCAGCACCTGCCAAGGGCGGTACGCTGAAGATTTCCGTCGACCAGGCCGTCAGCGTCATTCACCCGCTTCTGACCCGCGTCAACCCGGAATACCTGGTGACCGAGCTGCTCTACAGCAACCTCACCCGTCTCAAGGTCGACATGTCGGTCGAGCCGGATCTGGCCGAAAGCTGGACACCGAACGAGGCGCTGACCGAATGGACGTTCGAGCTGCGCACCGGCGTTACCTTCCATGATGGCTCGCCGTTCACGGCCAAGGACGTCGTCGCAACCTTCAAGGCAATCCTTGATCCAGCGACAGCATCCCCCGGCCGCAACAATGTTGGCCCGATCGCCGATATCGTCGCCGTCGACGACGCAACCGTCATGTTCAAGCTGACCGGCGCCTATGCCGACCTTCCCGTCTCCATGGCCTATACAAGCGCCCGCATCATTCCGGCATCGATCGCCACCGGCGACCTCAAGAGTCTGTCGACCAAGGCCGTCGGTACGGGTCCGTTCAAGCTGGTCTCCTATGAGCCCGATCGCCTGATCGTCGTCGAGCGCAACGAGAAATATTACGACCCGGCTCGTCCCTATCTCGACCGCGTCGAAGTGCAGGTCTTCCCGGACATTTCCGCTGAAGGTTCCGCGATGATGTCTGGCGATGTCGACATCGTCTCCACCATCCAGCCGACCGAATATCTGCGCCTCGACGGCAGCGATGGCGTCGATGTGCTGCGCACGCCGTCCGGCCAGTTCTGCAACATCAATTTCGGTTGCGATACGGCGCCGTTCAATGATCCTCGCGTTCGCCGCGCCATCGCACTGACTGTCGACCGGGAAGCAATGGTCGGTTTCGTCACCGAAGGTTTCGGAACGCAGGGTAACGACACGCCGCTCAACGGCTCCTACCAGTTTTTCAAGGGCGTGAAGCAGCGCGAGCAGAACATCGAGGAAGCCAAGAAGCTGCTTGCCGAGGCCGGGTTCCCGAACGGTTTCGAAGCCACCCTTGTCGCCTCCGACCGCCCCGCGGTCCGCACGCAGCTTGCCGTTGCACTGAAGGAAATGGCCAAGGAAGTCGGCATCACCATCAACGTGCAGACGATGCCGCATGCGACCTACCTCGAGCAGGTCTGGAAAAAGGGTTCGTTCTACGTCGGCTTCTACAACATGCAGCCCACCCCTGACGGCATCTTCAAGCTGCTCTACACGTCGGATGCCTCCTGGAACGAGACGCGCTGGAACAACAAGGCCTTCGATGCCCTAGTCAACGAAGCGCGCGGAACGATCGACACCGACAAGCGGACCGAGCTCTACACAAAGGCACAGGAGATCATGAACGAGGAAGTTCCCTCGATCATCCCGTCCTTCTTCGACGTCCTCTCGGCCAAGCGCAGCTGGGTTTCCGGTTACGAGGCGCATCCGCGCGCATCCGTGTTCCGTCTCGACTATGTCTCGCTGACATCTGACGCACCGAAGCGCGGCTGATCTCGAAACCTGCCGGACGCCGCCGGGCGTCCGGCTCTCTTGTCAGAGGAACACGACCCTGTCCCCGAATTACATAGCCAAGCGGCTGGTGATGATCGTCTACACGCTGTTCGTCGTGTCGCTGATCGTCTTTGCCATAACCCAGGTCCTGCCGGCCGATGCGGCCGTCATGATGTTGGGCGAAAACGCGACCCAGGAAGCTCTTGATGCGCTGCGCGCAACCATGGGCCTGAATGCGCCGATCTGGCAGCAGTATCTAACCTGGCTGTGGCACGTGGTTCAGGGTGATCTCGGAACCTCGCTACGCACCGGCCAGCCGGTCGGCCCGGTCATGTTCGAAGCGCTCGGTCGCTCGCTGCTTCTGGCCTTCCTGTCGATCGGCCTGATGCTGGTTCTCGCAATCCCGCTCGGCATTATCGCCGCCATCCGCCGCGGCAAGGTCGCCGACATGGTGGTGAGCCTGATCTCCTATGCGGGCGTCGCACTTCCGGAATTCGTGACGGCAACTGTCGCCGTGCTGCTCTTCGCGGACTGGCTGAAGTGGCTGCCGCCGACCGGTTACGTGCCGCTGACCGAGGACTTTTCCCGCGGGATCGTCCATCTCGTCCTGCCCGTCTGCGTCATCTCGATCATCCTAATTGCCCATGTTTCGCGCATGGTTCGGTCCGAACTGGTGGACGTGCTGCATACCGACTATATCCGCGCCGCCCGGCTGAAGGGCATTTCCCGTGGACAGGTTCTGCGCCGCCATGCGCTGCGCAACGCGCTTCTTCCCACCATCACCATTGTCGCGCTCGATGTCGGTTATCTTCTGGGCGGCGTCATCGTCGTGGAAGAGATCTTTGCCATTCCGGGCATCGGACGCCAGCTGATCGTCGCCATCCAGGCCCGCGACTTGCCGGCGATCCAGGCCGGCGTACTGATCATGGCTGCCACCTATTCGATCGTCAATTTCATCGCCGACATCCTCTATGCCTGGCTCGACAAGAGGATCCAGTATGATTGATTTCACGAAACGTCTGTTGAAGACGCCGCAGGGCGCGATCGGAATTTTCCTCGTCGTGTTCGTGCTGCTAGTCGTCGTCTTCGGTCCTCTGGTCGCGCCGCACGATCCGGAAAAGCTGTCGCCTCTTGCCCGCTATAAAGGTCCGAGCCTCACCTATTGGCTCGGCACCGATCAGTATGGTCGCGACATTTTCAGCAGGCTTCTGATCGGAGCGCGGGCAACCGTCGTCATGGCCGTTCTTGCCACCATCGTCGGTACCCTGATCGGGGCGCTGATCGGAACCGCATCCGCCTTCCTCGGCGGTCGTGCGGACGAGTTGATCATGCGCACCATCGATGCGGTCATGTCGATACCGAGCCTGCTGTTTGCCCTTCTGGTGGTCAACCTTCTCGGCTCCAGCACCGTCAATGCGCTGGTCGCCGTCGCCATCGCTTTTGCGCCGGGCATGGCCCGCATCACCCGCAGCGTTGCGCTGTCGGTGCGAAAGCAGGACTACGTCAACGCGGCCGTCGCACGGGGCGAAAGTGCCGGCTACATCATCCGCCGCGAAATGCTGCCGAACGTGATTGCACCGATCATCGTCGAGATGACCATTCGCGTGTCCTTCGCGGTAATGCTGTTTGCGACCTTGAGCTTCCTCGGTCTCGGCGCCCAGCCGCCGGCTGCCGAATGGGGCCTGATGGTATCGGAAGCGCGGCGTTACATGCATCTTTCGGCCGGCATCCTGATCTGGCCGAGCGTGGCGATTGCCATCGTCGCCGTCGGTTTCAACCTCCTGGGCGACGGTCTCCGCGATGCCCTCAATCCGCGGGCCTGAGGTGAAAATCATGACCAATACCGAACACACTTCGGCCGCTACCTCAGTTCTCACAATCGAGAACTATTCGCTCGATTACGAAACCGCCAACGGCCCGTTTCACGCGCTGAAGAATATCGATCTTGCTATCCACCGCGGCGAGATCCTTGGCCTGGTCGGAGAGTCCGGATCCGGCAAGACCTCGCTCGCATGGTCGATCATGCGCTACCTGCCCAAGAACGCCCGCGAGCCCGGCGGACGCATCTTGCTCGGCTCCGACAATCTGCTGGAGAAGGCGGAGCGCGAAATGGAAACGTTTCGCGGACGCCGTATCAGCATGGTGTTCCAGGATCCGAGCACATCGCTCAATCCGACCCTCTCGCTCGGCAAACAGCTGGCCGAAGTCCTCGTTCGCCACCGCGGCCTGTCCTGGCAGCAGGCGTGGACGGAAGGAGAGGCGCGGCTTGCGCATGTCGGCCTGAAGACGCCGGCACAGATGATGCATCGCATGCCACATGAGGCATCGGGCGGCGAAAAGCAGCGTGTCGTCATCGCCTCGGCGTTTGCCTGCAATCCCGAATGCATCATCTTCGACGAGCCCACCACGGCACTCGACGTGATCACCTCGCGCCAGATCCTCGATCTCTTCGTCGAACTGCAGGCCGAAACAGGCGTCGCCTCGCTTTACATCTCCCACGACCTTGCGCTGGTCGCCCGCACCGCTGGCCGCGTCGCCGTCATCAAGCGCGGCGAGATCGTCGAGCAGGGCACCACCCGCGAGATCTTCACCAATCCGCAACAGGACTATACCCGCGAGCTGATCAACGCGGTGCCCGATCCTTCCCGCCGGCTGATGAACGATGATGTAGCTCCGACGGACAAGCCGCTCGTTGAGGTCGAGAATGTCAGCGTCCATTTCGGTCGCAAGCCGTTTCTTTCGGCCCTGACCGGCCGGAAGACCGAGCGCGTGACCGGCAACAATGCGATCAGCCTCAGCATCAGTCCTGGAGAAATCCTCGGCATTGTCGGTGAATCAGGCTCGGGCAAATCGACGCTCGCCAAGGCGATGACCGGTCTCAACCGGTTTGAGGGCAAGATCCGGTTCGAAGGACGCGAGATCCGCAAGCTCGGCGATATGGACAATGCCTATCGCAAGGACGTGCAGATCATCTTCCAGCACCCGGATGCCTCGCTCAATCCGCGTCAGAAGATTTTCGAGATCCTCTCTCGTCCGCTAAAACTGTTCGGCGATGCCAGCGACCTTGAGCGACAGGTCGGCGACATGCTGGAGCAGGTGCGCCTGCCGCGCACCCACGCAAACCGATATCCGCATCAGCTCTCGGGCGGTGAGAAACAGCGCGTGGCGATTGCCCGTGCCTTTGCCTCCAAACCGAAGCTGGTCATCTGCGACGAGATCACGTCTGCGCTCGACGTTTCGGTGCAGGCTTCGGTCGTCGAGCTTCTGCTGGAACTGCAGAAGGCCAGCGGTACCGCATATCTGTTCATCACCCACGATCTCAACCTGATCCGCCAGATCGCTCACCGGATCGCCGTCATGTATCGCGGCGACCTGATCGAGGTGGTGAAGGCGTCCGAGATCGATAGTCCCGACCGGGCGGAATACACCCGCCGCCTGATCGAGGCGGTGCCGCGCGCCGCCGCTCAGTACCAGTAATACCGCATCAAGGAGCATGACAATGGACCCGAAGTCCCTCGTGGATCGGATCGACGAAAAGGCCTGCCTCGATTTTCTGTCGAAGATGGTCCAGCACAAGAGCCATTCGGAAACCGAGGGCGAGAAGGTTCTGGCGCGCTGGATGGCGGCTGAGCTTGCAAAGATCGGCGTCGAAGCCGAGCTGCAGCCCTTCGACGATGGCCGGCGGTTCAACACGATCGGTCGTCTGAAAGGCCAAGGCGGCGGCAAGAGCCTGCTGTTCAACGGCCATCTCGATACCAACCCAGTCACCGAAGGCTGGACCGTCGACCCCTATGCGGGTCTTGTCGACGACAAGTTCATCTACGGTATCGGCGTTTCCAACATGAAGGCCGGCGATGCCGCCTATTTCTGCGCGGTAAAGACGCTGCTCGAGGCCGGCGTCAAGCTCAAGGGCGACGTGATCCTGACCTTCGTCGTCGGCGAATTGCAGGGCGGCGTAGGGACACTTGCGGCGATCAAAAGCGGCGTGAAGGCCGACTATTTCATCAACAGCGAACCGAGCGACCTGGTTGCCGTCACCATGCATGCGGCAGCGCTGAGCTATGTCATCGAACTGACCGGCGACACACGGCACCTGTCGAAGCGCGAGGAATCCGTCGATGCGATCGCGGCCGCCTGCGATATCATCCCGCGCATCAACGCGATGACCTTCAGCGGTGCCAGAAGCGATGTGCACCGCTCGATCAACCGCGGCCATGTCGGTGTCGTCCATGGCGCGCTCGGCCGCGACCTCGAGGAATGGCGTCCGCCGCAGGTGGCCGACTTCGTTCGCCTCAAAGGATCGTGCCGTTATGCGCCGGGCCAGACGCAGGAAGGTGTTCTCGCCGATCTGGCCAATGAGTTGCGGGCGCTCGAAGGCCGGTTCCCGGGCCTGAAGGCGAAGCTCGTTCCAGAAATGATCGAGGGCCGTCCACTAATGCCGCCCTTCGAGGTTTCGCCGGATAGCCGCATCGTGACCTCGATCAATGCGGCCTATGAGGCCGTGCGCGGTGAGAAGCAGCCGACCGGCGCGATCACGCCGACTCGTTTTTATGGCACCGATGCCGGCCATCTCTATCATGAGCTTGGCATGGAGGGCATCGTCTGCGGCCCGGGTGGTCGCTACAACACCATGCCGGACGAGCGCGTCGACATCGTCGATTTCCTCGACATGATCCGCGTCTACATGCTGACCATCCTCGATATCTGCGAAGTGGCCTGAAACCTGGTCTCCCGGGTGAAACGATCGCAATATCGCCTTCTCCCGGGAGGCCATCTTCCCATCTGATACGGACTTTCGATGCATGGCTTCATCGCGCACGGGGCAGCAACGATTTTGCCGGCAATCGACCCCGAGCGACGCAGGGGCCGGGCGAGCCCGTCGAGACTTACTTCAGCTCAACGACGCCGTCAGCAATGTCGGGCACTGCCGGAATGATTCCGCTTTTGGCGTACCACTCAGCGACGGCGTTGATCTGCTTTACGGCCGATTGCGAAACGGCTGTCGTCGGCACCGCATTGTTTTCGCCGATCTTCGCCCCGAGTTCTGCCGGTACAATCATTTCCTTCGCCCAGATCGCCCCGGCCTCCGGCTTGTTGGCAACTGCCCAGGCGTTTTCCGCTTTGATGACATCGAAGACGAGCTGCAGCTGATCGGCCTTGTCCTTGGCGAATTCGCGGCTCGCGACAAGAACGACAGCGTTGTCGGACCTGATGGCGGCGCCATCGGCGATGACCGTGCCGTCATAGGCCTTTTCCGCGATGGTCAGGAACGGATCCCAGGTCGCCCAGGCGTCGACATGGCCCTGGCTGAAGCTTGGGCCACTGTCGCTGGGGCTGAGATAGACGCGTTCCACGCTTGCAGGATCGATGCCGTTCGTCTCCAGTCCGCGCATCAGCAGATATTCCCCTGTGCCCCCGCGGTTGACCGCCACCTTCTTGCCCGCGAGGTCCCTGATGGTGGCGATGCCGGAACCCTTCGTCGCCACGATGCCCTCAGAGCCTGGCGCCATCTTCTGATAGGCAAAGATTACCAGCGGGATTTTTGCGGAAAGGGCTGCAATCGCCGATGTCGAGCTGCCGGCCGTGATATCGATGCTGCCGGCGTTGAGCGCTTCGAAAGCGGGTGCCGCCGCCGGGAAGGGGCCGGCCCACTCGACCTTGATGCCCTTTTCGGACAGCGCCTTTTCCAGCGTGCCCCGCGACTTGGCGAGCGTGATGTCGTTGGGTCCCCGCAA
Source organism: Rhizobium sp. CFBP 8752 (assembly GCF_014842035.1). Classification (NCBI taxonomy): domain Bacteria; kingdom Pseudomonadati; phylum Pseudomonadota; class Alphaproteobacteria; order Hyphomicrobiales; family Rhizobiaceae; genus Rhizobium; species Rhizobium sp. CFBP 8752. The sequence continues at coordinate 269,009 of NZ_JACYUZ010000002.1, forward strand.
CCAGCCGATCCGCACCACCGGATCGGCTGCCTGCACAGAGGGGGCGAACACGGCTGCGGCAGCGACGAGGGTGACAGCGGCAAGGAGAATACGCTTGGTGATCATGGCTTAGTCCGATCTGCTATTTGGGTACGGAAGTCAGTCTTGCGTGGGAAGGACGCCGAGCTCCTCCAGAAGCGCCGCTTCGATACGGCCTGTTCTGGGGTCGTCGCGGCGGCGGGGGCGGTCGATATCGACCTTGATTTCGAGCACGAAACGTCCCTGGTCGAGCACCAGGATACGGTCGGCAAGGGCGACGGCTTCCCAGACATCATGGGTGACGAGCAGCACGGCCGGGAAATGCTTGCGCCACAACGCGAGGACGAGCTCATGCATTCGCAACCGGGTCAGCGCGTCGAGGGAGGCAAACGGTTCGTCCAGCAGCAGCAGTTGAGGTTCGCGGACCAGCGCCCGCGCAAGCGCCGATCGCTGCGCCTCGCCGCCCGAGAGCGTCAGCGGCCAGGCATCGAGCCGGTGCGACAGGCCGACTTCCTCCAGTGCCTGGGTCGCCAGCGCTCGCGCATCCGGGTGGAGCAGACCGAGCGCGACGTTGTCGATGACGCTTTTCCACGGCAGCAGGCGCGGTTCCTGGAAAACCACTGAACGGCGGGTGGTCAGCTGAAGCTTTTCGGCTGGAGAGGTATCGAGCCCTGCCAGAATGCGCAGCAGCGTGGTTTTTCCGGAACCACTGCGGCCGAGCAGGGCGACGAATTCGCCGGGCGCGATGGCGAGGTCGATGCCGTCGAGAACGGCCGCGCCGCCAAACGAGCGGGTGAGTTGCCTGATGTCGACGAGGGGGATCAACCGAACACCACCGGACGCCAGCGCAGCGCATAAGCCTCGATCATGCGTACGAGACCATCGGTCAGCAGGCCTAAGATGGCGTAGACTAGAAGGCAGACGACGATGACATCTGTCTGCATAAAGTCGCGGGCATAGGAAATCGTGTATCCGATACCACTGGAGGCATTGATCTGTTCGCCGACGACGAGGCTGAGCCAGGCGACGCTGAGGCCGTATCGGACGCCCACGAGCAGCGAGGGCAGGGCGCCAGGAATGACGATATGGCGAATGATGCTTGTCGTGCCGAGGTCCATCATCTGCCCCGCCTCGATCAGCTTCCTGTCAATGCCGCGAATGCCGCCATAAAGGGTGAGATAGATCGGAAAGATGGCGCCGAAGGCGACGAGCCCGATCTTCGGCATCTCGCCGATCCCGAACCAGAGAATGAATAGTGGCAGAAGACCCAGGAACGGCATGGCCTTCAGCATCTGGATCGGCGGGTCTATCACCGCTTCTCCGAACCGAGACAGGCCGGAGATCAGAGCCAGAACAATCCCGGCGACGAGCGCGATCGAAAAGCCTGCAAGCACCCGCAGGAACGATACGATCAGCCCGTTGATCAGTTCACCGGACGCGATGAGGCGGCTGGCTGTCGCGACGATGTCGCCCGGTCCGGCCAGAATGCGCGGCGACAGCAGTCCCGTCATGCTGGCGATCTGCCAAATGACAAGGAGGGCAACCGGCGAGGCAAGCCGCGACGCGAACTGCGCCAGGCGTCCGGCCCTTGCAGGACCCTCGATAGCTCGGCTCATGCTGGCCACCATTTGTGGAAGTGGTGGACCGGGCCATGCCCGCCGCCGATCGAGAGGTTTCTTCCGGCAATGAGAGCGTCCTGAAGATAGGTCTTCGCAGCTCCAACGGACTCGTGCAGCGACAGGCCGCGGGCGAGGCCGGCGGTGATCGCCGCCGCAAGCGTGCAGCCTGTGCCATGGTCGTTTTTCGTATCGACACGGGGAGAAGAAAACTCCGTCACGCCCGACTGATCGAACAGGAGATCGATGCTGTCGCGGCCGCACCCGTGACCGCCCTTCATCAGCACGGCACGGGCTCCGGCGTTGAGGATGATCTCCGCCTGACGGGTCATGTCGGACCGGGTTTCGGCGACCGGCATGCCGGTCAGCAGTGCAGCTTCCGGCAGGTTCGGCGTCACGATCGTCGCTTTCGGCACGAGGCTGGCGATGAGGGCGGAGATCGCATCTTCGCGCAGCAGCCGATCGCCCGAGGTCGCGACCATGACGGGATCGAGGACGACGGGACCGCTAAAGTGTGTCAGCCCCCCGGCAACCGCGTGGATTGTTTCGCAGCGGGACACCATGCCGATCTTGATCGCATGGACCTCAATATCGGCGAGCACGGCGCGCATCTGCTCTCGGATCATCGTCGCCGAGATGTCTTCGACGGCGCTCACGCCCCGCGTGTTCTGGGCGGTCACGGCGGTGATGACGCTGGTCGCGAACACACCGTGTGCGGAAAATGTCTTGATATCGGCCTGAATGCCGGCACCTCCGCCACTGTCGGAGCCGGCGATTGTCATGGCAACGGATGTCATCGCTTCACCTCGCTCAGGGCATCATCGACCCTGCCCCGAAAACTGCGGCAGGCGTCTGCAGGATCCGGTGCGCGAAAAATCGCCGAGATAACCGCGACACCGTCGGCACCCGCTCCGATCACGCTTTGCACTTGTTCGAGCCCGATGCCCGCGATCGCGCCGACGGGGAGGGCCGGATCAAGTTGTCGCAACCGTTCGCGCAGATCCCGCAAGCCTTCGAGGCCAACCGGTGGATCGGGGTTCTGTTTCGACAGGGTCTCGAACACCCCGCCGATACAGGCATAGCTGGCCTGAGCTCGTCCGGCGCGTTCCGCATCTGCACGTGTTTTGACGGTGAGGCCGATGATGGCGTCGGGGCCAAGCAGTTGGCGTGCGATCGCGGCATCCATGTCATCAGCGCCCAGATGCACGCCGTCGGCGCCTGAAGCGAGCGCCACATCGACACGATCGTTGATCACAAGCGGCACGCCGGTGCCATCAAGGGCCGCCTTGATGCTTTTGGCCATGGCGATCATCTGCCGGGTGGAGCCGTTCTTGTCGCGGTACTGGATCAGCGTCGCGCCATTTCGGGCGGCGATCGCGGCGAGGTCCACGAGATCGCCGATATCGGAAAGACCCGCATCGACGATCGGGTTCAGTCGGAAATCAAATCTCATGGTCGATCCTTCCGTGCAGACTGAGCTCTTCGGCCGTGAGCGATGACAGCGCATCCAGGAAGGCAACGGCGAAACTACCGGGGCCGCGCGCGTGCCCGGCGGCCTGTTCGGCGGCGACGCCGGTCGTCGCTAGTGCCGCAGCCGCCGCAGCCATGGCTTCCGGTTCGACGGCCAGATACGCTGCGATGATGCCACCTGACAGGCAACCGGTCCCGGTAACATCCGCCATCCATCGGTGGCCGTTACGAACAGTGCCGGTTCGCGCGCCATCCGTCAGGCGATCGTGAGCGCCGGTCTCGATTTTCAGTGTTTCGCCAATGTCTCCGAACAGCGCCATCTCCGCGCTGTTGCCACGCAGTACTGTTGGGCGGCGGGCGATCAATGTCTTTGCAAACTCCAGCCGCACGGGGGAATAGTCGCTATGAACGGGATCGAGGACCCAGGGTTTTCCATGATCGTTTGCAACCTCGACAGCCAGTTCGATCACCTTGCGACGGTCAGCATCCAGCGTGCCGAGATTGACGACGAGGACATCAGCCTTGGAGACGAAACCGACGATTTCGTCCGGGGAGGAGGTCATCGAGGGGATGGCGCCGATTGCAGTGATGCCGTCAGCAACGAATTTCTGCACCACGGTGTTCATCAGGCAATGGACGCGCGGGCGCCGGGCCCTCACACGTGCCAGGAGATCGCCGGCCTGTTGCGGCGTCGGGGAATTGTTCATTGTCATCACCGGATTTCGATCGCCACGTCATCGACCGGCGGGGCCTGCGGAATAAGGCCGCTCGCGGCCATGAACTCACCGAAGCGCTGGTAGCGACCCCGATCCAGCGCTGCAGGCCGTTTGGCGAAACGCGGCAGCGTGTCGGTGAACGCCTGACGATTGAGCGGGTCGTCGAGGTTGGGATAGGCCTTGATGAACAGTTTCCAGGCATCATCGGGGTGATTGGTCAGGAAAATTGCAGCCTTCTCGACGGCTTCGAGAAAGCGGGGCAGGCGAGGATCTGTCGCCAGCCCGTCGCGTGTGACGATGATCAGCTCGTCGTAAACGGGGACGCCGTGTTCTTCCGGAAAGAATGAACGGCCCTCGTGCCCTTCGATCCGCATCTGCGTCAGTTCGAAGTTTCTGAAGCCGCCAAGCGTGGCATCGACCTTGCCGCCGATCAGCGACGGCGAGAGGGCGAAATTGACGTTGATCAGTTCGACCTCGGTAAGCCCAATGCCTTCGCCCTCGAGCATGCGCTTCAGCATCGCGTCTTCGAAACCCGTGACGGAAAAGCCGACCTTCTTGCCGCGCAGGTCCTTGAGGCTCTTGATCGGGCCATCGGCGAGAACCGTCACCGTATTCAAGGGCGTTTCGACGAGGGTACCGATTCGCTTGAGCGGCAGGCCGGCTGCACGATCGAGATACAGGTTCGGTTGGTAGTGGATGCCGATATCGGCCTGGCCGGCGGCAACGAGGCGAGGCACCGTCGACGGGTCGGCGGGAGGCACCAGCTCGACATCGAGGCCGGCGGCTTTGAAATAGCCGTTTTCGGCGGCAATCACGAGCGGCGCATGGTCCGGGTTCACAAACCATTCAAGCATGACGGTGAGCTTTTCTGCGGCATGCGTTGCGGATGCATTCATGCTGGCGGATATGGCAATGGCAAAGGCCAGAAGCATGCGTTTCATGGGTGGTCGTCTCTCCTCACGATGATAACTGTGTCTGTTGTTCGGTCTCGGTCGCCCAATGGGGGCGTCCCTTTACGAGACGGTCGAAACCGAGGCGCAGCGCGACGCTGGTCAGGGCCAGGATGGTCATGGCTGCGAAAACGGTGTCGGTCTGCATGCGGGCGTTCGCCTGAACCATGACGAAGCCGAGCCCGGCTGAAGCCCCGACCCATTCGCCGATCACGGCACCCAGCGGCGCGAGCGGCACGGCGACGCGCAGACCGGACACGAGCGCCGGCAGCGCAAGCGGTGTTCTGAGCCTCACAAGGATCTGCCAGGGCGTCGCGCTTGTCAGCGCGGCGGCTTCCAGGATCGCTGGTTCCGTCCGCCTCAGGCCATCTGCGAAGGCGGAGGCGACCGGGAAGAAGATGACGAGCGTCGTCATCATCACTTTCGACGCCATGCCGAAACCGAGCCAGAGCACCAGGATGGGTGCCAGCACGAAGACCGGAAAGGTCTGCAGGATAAGGATGATCGGCCAGGCAAGCCTGCCGGCCCGCGGGAATGCCACGACGAGAAACGCGACCGCCGCACCGAAGATGCTGCCGGCGACGAGACCTGCAAAAATCTCGGTGATGGTGACAGCGGTATGATGAGCGAGGAAGCTGCTCTGACGCACCAATGCCTGCACCACCGCGAGCGGTGGCGGCAAAAGATAGCGTGGCGGCGAAAAGACCTGAACGGCTATCTGCCAGCCTACCAGCAGCAGAAAAAGCCCGAGGGCTGCAAACCGGGACTGCATGTCAGCGACGCGGGTTGAAACCGTCGAACCGCATTCGTCCTATTCGGGTATTTCTCGAGAGCGTAAGCATGGCTGATCTCCTGACCTTGACATCATGGAGATCCAGGCGAGCGGAGAATAAGAAAGAGGTGCGGTATTGCGCCGTTTCCGTTCCTACGCCGGTATGACCCGGATCAGGTTCAAGGGTCCGGCTCACCGCCATCTCAGCACCGTTCGATGCTCCCCTCGGAATGACGCCAAGGTTGGACAAAGAAACGGGCTTTGTCAATCGCTTGCGATCGCTGTCCGGCAGAGCCTGCGCGGCGAGCTGACAAAAATTTTATTCTATGTCATCCGCCTCCCGGAAACCCGGGGCCCGTCCGCTGGTTATGTCTTCGCAACTTAGGAGGAGCAACCATGACCGATAGAGAACAGGAACAGCGCGAACGGGCCTACAGACTGTGGGAGGAAGAAGGCCGTCCTGAAGGGTCCCATGACGATCACTGGAAGCGTTCCGAGCATCCAGCCGACATGTCGGATCAGGAAAGCGACGATGTGACCAAGGTCAACCAGCAGGCTGATGCGGCGTTTGGTGGAGAGAACGATGCAGCGGCCGACGATGCCGCCACAATCCGGCCTCCGTCGTCAGTCGCGCCGGACTGACGACGACCGCGGCAGTCTGGATAGGTATCCAGACCTGCCCTGCATGAAAGGGGTTGGCACAACACCTCGCAATATCGGCTGCCGATAGTTCGGCCGTCGACACACTTCAGCCGTCGCGAACACCGTTCGTCCGGTCCACTTTATGCGTCGTCGGGGGATCGAGAACCTGACCGAAACACACGACGGCCACCCGTTTTCCGGTGGCTTTCGCCAGATACATATAGTCGTCAGCGCGTTTGACATAAGTTTGCGGCGTGTCTTCGGCCTTTAGGAACGTAACGCCGACCGCGGCACCCGTGAATGTCACCTGGCCATCGATGGGGATCGGCTTGAACACCCTTTCCATCGTTTCCTGAATATGGGTCTGCATATCGCCCGCAAACTTGCGATCCATGTCGAGAAGAATAGCAAACTCGTCTCCTCCGACCCTGGCGATGAAATCCGTCGCTCGGAAACTTTCGCGAAGTCTCGCCGAGATCGTTCGCAGGACTTCGTCGCCTGCGGAATGCCCCAGACTGTCGTTGACGATCTTGAAGCCGTTGAGATCGATGTAGGCGATGGCGAGCTTTCTGTCATTGAGCAGGTTGCGGGCAACCTCTCCGGCAACAACCTCATCAAAACAGGCTCGGTTTGGGAGTCCTGACAGGGCATCGGTCTGCGCGGAGGTTTTCAGAGCGCTTTCGATAGCGCGCTGCTGCCTGACGCGGGCAGACACATCGACAATGACCTCCACATCGAATGAAACGCCATCGACGATCGTGCGTTGCGCAGAAATCAGGGTTGGGATGATCGTACCATCCGAATGAGCAATCTCAACATCTTCGAGCTCGTAGGCGCCGTCCTCGCGCAACAGCCGGTGCCGTCTGTCGCGGGCGGGATTGTCGATCGCGGCACCCTCGGAAATCAGCTTCTTTCCGTTGATCTCGTCCCATTTCAGGCCGGTGAGCTTCAGATAGGCATCGTTGACTTTGACGTAGCTCGAGGTTTTCGTGTCGCTCGTCGTGATGGCCATGGCAATGGGCGCGGACTCAAACATCCTCATCAGCATCGAGATCAAGTGTTGCGTCGGCAGGACATCAGCCTGGTCCGGATCATGCCAGACATGAGGAGCCTTCACGGATACTTTCCCGTCCAGCGGGACCTCCGTGGGCACGATCTCGGTGATGGTGCCGTACCATTTCACGATCTTGCCGGTCGCATCGCGATGAGGCTTTGCTCGACTGACCATCCATCGCCAGCTGTCGTCGTGCAGACGCATGCGAAACCTGGTTTCAAAGGGGTCGCCGGATGGCAGCCATCCAAGCCATTCCCGTCGAACCCGCAAACTGTCGTCCGGATGCATCCGACCGTACCAGTCCGCGATCCGGTCACGCATCCTGGACATCGTCGGGTCTGGCGTTGGCCCCATGAAATTGACAATGCCTTCGGCATCGCTCGACCAGGGAATGTTGGGGCTGAGTTCGATCGACCATCGTGCGTGGTCTTCCGTCTCGGTCAGCGCCTTTTCCATCGACTTGTGACCGGTAACATCGATCGCCGTGACCGAAATGCCGATCGGCTCGCCGGCGTCGTCATCGACCCGCTGGTTCACCACGAGGAGAATGTTCTCACTTCCGGGCGGACGATATTCGTCCACAATCAAAGGCTCGCCCGCAAGGACTCGCTGAAGATCTTTGGTGACCCGGCGCGCCTCTCGTGCCGGCATGAAACTGTGAACGGTGAGCCCGATCATCTGCTCGGGCGTTAATCCCAGCATTGCAGCGAACCGATTGTTTACACTGACATGGCGCAAGTCTGAATCGAGAAAGCAGAGACCGACCGGTGCCGCCTCATAGAGCGTTTCCAGTTGATGGACCCGCTGGAACAGCGAGCTGGTTCCGCGGCGTTCCGTGAGTGGCTTCTGCTTGCTGACAGCGAGAAGCCGTTCTGTCGCATCACCGTCGACAGGTCTGCCAAACAGCCACCCCTGTCCAACGTCGCAACCAAGGCGCTTCAGCATTTCTGCCTGTTCTTCGGTTTCAACGCCCTCGGCAACAACCGTCATGCCAAGGCTTTGCCCCAGCCCAATGACCGAGGCGACGATTTTCCGGCTGCCGCTGTCATGCTGCATGGAGCGCACGAAGCTTGTGTCGATCTTCAGTTTGTCGAAGGGGAACGCGTGAAGCCGCGTCAGGCTGGCAAAGCCGGTCCCGAAGTCGTCGAGGGAGATGCCCATGCCGGCAGACTTGAGCGATGCTATGTTTTCCCTGACGACTGTATCGTCATCGAGCAGTGCGCTTTCCGTCATTTCGATATGGATCCGGTTCATCGGAAACCCGGTGTCCGAGATTATCGAAGCCAGAAAGTGGAAGAGGTCTGGGTCCTGAAACTGCGTCGGCGACAGGTTGATCGCGAGGACAAAGTCTCCCCTCCAGCTTGCAGCTTTGCGACAGGCATCCTGGACGATCTTTTGCGTCAAAGCCCCGATCAGATTGCTGGTTTCGGCGAACGGAATGAAATCTGAAGGTGCGATGGCACCTGCTTCAGAATCGGTCCAACGCGCAAGAACCTCAAAGCCGATGATCGCACCGCTCTGCAGATCGACAAGCGGCTGAAATGCCGGCCAGATCGCATCGGTTGAGAGGGCTTCGGAAAGTCGTCGCTTCGACAAGATGCCGTCCTTGGCGAACGCGGGTCTTTTTGTCGAAACCTGCGGTGCAGATTTCCGATTTGCCGGACCGATATGTCGACCAGAGATCATGGCACTTTCCACACTTGCGGAAAAGCAATGTCAGAGACCGCTTAAGAATAGATTAGCATGGCTTAATTTAAGAAACGATGCGTATCTGTCGGCATCTACGTTCGTTCGATGGCCGCCATGAGCTATGGCCCCGCTCGTGAGACTACAGGAGCGCGCTGCGGATCTTGCTGATGGCGACGTCGGGATCCGAGCCATAGGGAATGAGCCCCTTCAACCGGCCATCCGCACCGATCAGGAACAGATCCATCGTGTGGCTCATGGAATAGCCGCCACTCTTGTTCGGCTTCTTTTCCGCGAATGCGCGCCATCCGGCGACCACCCGCCGGATCTCTTCAGGCGTTCCGGTCACCCCCGTGATCCGGTCCGAAAAGGCGGTGACATAGCCGTTCATGATGTCAGGGGTGTCCCGTTCCGGATCGACCGTGACCAGGTAGCTTTTGATCGGCAGGCCATCTTCACCCAGTTCCTTGAGGTATCCAGCAACTTCATAAAGCGTCGTCGGGCAGGCTTCCGGGCAATGCGTGTAGCCGAAATAGACCAGTGACGGGTTGCCCTTGAAGATCGACTGATCGACCGCTTCTCCCCGATCGTTGATCAGAGAAAACGCGGTATTGAATGTGGTATTTCTTGGCTCATCCTTGAACGTGAAGAAGAGGACTCCGACGAGGACAGTGATGAAGATTGCCGAGATCGTTGTGGCAACCAGCATGAACGGGTTCTTCGTCATCAGTCGTGACCTTCGTGAGCGGCGTGAGCCCTTTGCGCACCGGCAAACGGTCCGACGGCAAACTCGACCTCGATCGGCCCGGCCTTTTCAAAGATGAGCGTGACCGCCAGCGTCTCGCCCTCCTTGAAAGGTCTAGAGACATTCGTGAACATGAGATGATAGCCACCGGGTTCCAGCTTGACGGTAGACTTGGCCGGCACGGGGATACCGTTGTCCAATTCCCGCATTTCCATCACGGCGCCGGTCATCTTCATCTCGTGGATCTGGACTTCTTCGGCACGATCAGACTTCGCACCGACAAGCCGATCGGCCGCGCCGGCGTTGTTGATCGTCAGGTAACCCCCTCCGACCTTTGCCACCGGCAGCATGGCGCGGGAAAAGGCGGATTCGATCGTGATATTACCGGTCCCGTGTGCATGCATGTGCTGGGAAGATGCGGTGCCAGGCAGCATTAATGCCACGGCCGCTACAAGAAATTTCGCTCGGATTGTCGACATGGGTATTCGCCTTCGATGTAGCAGAATCGGTTTTGCTTATTCCGTCAGCTACGAAGAGGGGGCCCTCTGGCCGAGGTGCCGGTCAGCAGGACGAACCGAGAAAGGCTTTCGTTGGATTGCCAATGCGCGTGCACGATCTCGCGCAGGATCGGCGCACCCAACGTATCTGTCGGCAGTGGCAGTATTGATGCCGTCACATGCCGGCAGGCGTCGCAGGAGATCTTGCTTTCACCTTTATCGTGATGCGTTTTCCCGGCTTCCGAGGGAAGGCAAAGATCAGGCAGACTTCCGTCCGGGAGGATGTAGGACGCAATCGCGATGGTCTCGATCGAGCGCGCATTGGCGGTCGGATGGGAATTGGCAAATCCGAGCAACAGAAACGCAAGGCTGCAGAGAATGCGCAACCCTACCTGTCTAATCTGCCCAAAACGCCGGATCATCTCGCCTATCAGCTTATCATGCAGCCCAAGGTCATAATGAGTTACGGAAACCCATGCAATGAGTTGCAACCACGAGGACATTGTGACGCAGATGAGCCGCGCGGGCAGACGACCCGCCCGATCGCGTGCAGCGCTGAATTGGCGTCAGAGGCTCACGCCGCTTTCCCGGTCGAAGACGTAGACAAGGTTTTTGTCGATGCCGGCGCGAAACTGCGTTCCGTGTCGCACGGGATGGTCTCCATCGACGATGGCGGTCATCTGCTGGCCGGCAAATTCAAACAGCACATGCGTCTGCGCGCCCGTCGGTTCGACAAGCAGCGTTTCGCCGCCAATGTTGTCGCCGCCGGCCGTCAGGTGTTCGGGGCGGAGCCCGAGCTTGACGCTCTGGCCGCGACGGACCTTGCGTAGCGGTGAAATGTCGATTGCGGATCCTTCCGCCAGACGAACGACCGGTCTGTCGTTTTCGCCGTCGATCGTGCCGTCGAGCAGGTTCATCGCGGGAGAGCCGATGAAGCCTGCGACGAAGAGGTTGGCAGGTGTCCGGTAGAGCTCCATCGGCGTGCCGACCTGCTCGATGCGGCCGGCATTGAGAACGACGATCCGGTCGGCAAGGGTCATCGCTTCGATCTGGTCATGCGTCACATAGATGGACGTCGTCCCGACCTTCTGGTGCAGCGCCTTGATCTCGGTGCGCATCTGCACGCGCAGTTTGGCGTCGAGATTGGACAAGGGTTCGTCGAACAGAAAGACTGCCGGATCGCGCACAATTGCCCGTCCCATCGCGACGCGCTGCCGTTGCCCGCCGGAAAGCTGGCTGGGCTTGCGGTCCAGAAGATCTTCGAGCGCCAGCATGCGGGCTGCTTCTCCGACGCGGGTGGCGATGTCAGGCTTGGTGACACCGGCAAGCTTGAGGTTGAAGCCCATGTTCTCGCCGACCGTCATGTGCGGGTAGAGCGCGTAGGACTGGAAGACCATGGCGATGTTGCGTTCCCGGGGCGTCATGGCGTTGACCACCGTACCGCCGATCGTGACTTCGCCGTCGCTGATGTCTTCAAGCCCCGCGATCATGCGCAGCAGCGTCGACTTTCCGCAGCCCGACGGCCCAACCAGGGCGATGAACTCGCCGTCATCGACCGACAGCGAGATATCGTGAACCACCTGGAGCGCGCCGTAGCTCTTGCGAACGTTTGTAAGGCCAACCGATGCCATGATGCTAATCCTTCAATTCAAGACTTTACGGCGCCGGCGGTAAGGCCTGCGATGATATGTTTCTGGGCCAGGAAGAAGACGATGATCGTCGGCAGGATGGTGAGCGTGATAAAGGCAAGCACCAGCTGCCAATCGGTGCCGAACTCACCGCGATAGACCATGATGCCGAGAGGCCACGGATATTTGCTCTCGGTGTTCAGCATGATCAGCGGCAGGATGTAGCTGTTCCAGCTGCTGACGAAGGTGACGATGCCCACGGTTGCCACGATCGGCCGCGATAGCGGCAACGATATGTACCAGAAGAAGCGGATATAGCCGCAGCCATCGACAAACGCCGCCTGAAACAGCTCTTCCGGCAGATTGCGGAAATAGTTGCGGAACAGAAGGATGCTCATGCCGAGCCCGAATGCGACCTGCGGCAGGATCACGCCCCAATAGGAGTCGAGCAGGCCAAGATCGCGAATGCGGATGAACAACGGGAGAATTGCCGTTGCTGCCGGAAACATCAGCCCGATCAGAAAGTAGTTCAGCAGCTGGTTTGAGCCGAAGAAACGGATATGCGCAAAACAGAAAGCCGCCATCGACGAGACGACGAGTGTCAGGAACACGGTAACGCAGGCGATGATCAGCGAGTTCATCATCTGGCGCCAGTAGCGCTCTCCAAACAGGATATCGACATAGTTGGACCAGACCCATTCGCTGGGCAGTCCGAACGGATTGAGCCGGAGGTCGCCGAGCGTCTTGAAGCCGCCTAATGCCGTGGTCACAAGCGGGACGAGCACGATGGCAGCGACCAGCGACAGCGAAACATAGACATAGAGGCGCGTTGCTGTGGACACGCGGACTGTGGACGATGTGTCAGTCATTTCGCATGAATATCCTTTTGTAACCGAAGGCGATCGTTACACAAATGACGAACAGGACGACGCCGACGGCGCTTCCCAATCCGACCTGCATGCGCGTGACGCCGTAGGTGTAGAGAAAGGTGACCATGGTCTGCGTCGAGTTCGACGGACCGCCGCCGGTCAGCGGCATGATCAGGTCGAACAGTTGCAGCGATCCGATGATGGCAAAGAAGACGGACAGGCGCACGGTCGATCCGAGCAGTGGCAAGGTGACGTAGCGGAATTTCTGCCAGCCGGTCGCACCGTCGATCTCGGCCGCTTCCATGACGCTCTTGTCGATCGACTGGAGGCCGGCGATGAACAGCATCATGTGAAAGCCGAAATATTTCCAGATGACGACGGCCAGCACCGCGTAGATCGCAAGATCCCTGTCAGCTAGAACATACGGTGTCGCTACGCCGAGAAAGCCGGCGATTGCGGCGAACAATCCATAGTCACCGTCATAGACGAAGCGCCAGATGAGACCGGCGGCCACGTCGGCCAGAACATAAGGTAGAAAGAAGATCAGCCGGAATGCGACGACGCCTCTGATCTTCTTGCCGAGCATCACCGCCAGCCAGATTGCCAGCGGCACCTGCAGCAGCAGGGACACGACGATGATCAGGCCATTGTTGATCAAAGCGGTCGAAAAGGCGGCGTTGTTGAACAGCACCTCGAAATTGCGAACGCCCACAAATTCGGTCGGCGTGCCGTAGCCGTTCCAGCGATAGAAACTGTACCACGCGGCTTCGCCCATGGGCAGGATCACAAAGAGCGTGAACAGAAGCAGGGCGGGCGGCAGGAAGATGATCAGCGCCGGCAATCGGCCACGCGCGGTCGGGCTTTTGTAGCGCACCTTTTCCGGCACACCCATGACGGAGGCGCCGCTGATCTTCGCGGTCATGTTGTTCATCCGGTCTATCCTTGTCGCACCAATTCAGAAGTGCCGTTGCCGGTGACGGCGCTGCCGCCACCGGCTTGTCGGCTTACTCCAGTTCGGTCGCGTCCTGGATTGCCTGCGCTCCCTCTTCGGCGGTCATCTGCCCGGCGAGAATTTCGACCGAGACATCATTGACGACGCGGCCAACCGATGGACCGAGATCCTGGTCGAAGAAGTTCTGGTGCCAGGTGGATGCGGCGAGCTGGTCGGCAGATTCCCGCATCAGCGGGTTTTTCAAGCCTTCCTCGGCATCGACAGCCGCAGGAATGATCATCCCTTCGGAGGCCATCTGCCGCTCCATCTCCTGACTGGTCAGGAAGCGGAGGAAATCGACAGCCGCCGGCGAAGCGTTCTTGCTGACGCCCCAGCCGTTCAGCCCGCCCAGCGTATCGGTGGCTTTGCCGGCGCCGCCTTCGACAATCGGGAACCCGAAGCGGCCGATGTTGTCGGCAGCAAGCCCCTTGCCGTCGCCGGCATTCTTGCGCTGGTTTGGCTCGGTATTTTCAAAGCCGAGAAGCATTGCAGCCCGTCCATCGCCGAACGCACCGAGCGTCTGCGGCCAGTTGGCGCCGAGATAGCCATTCTGGAAAGGCTGAAGCTTCCCGAGCTCTGCCAGTTGCTCGCCGGCCTTGATCACCGCAGGGTGCATGAAGCCTTCGCCTTCCTTATTCTTGGCGGCTTCGAACACCGCTTCGCCGCCATTGCGCATGACGAGGAAGCTCCAGTAGAAATGCAGCGGCCACTTATCGCCACCGCCACCTGCGATCGGTGCAATGCCGGCACCTTTCAACGTCTTGACCGCTCCCAGGAAATCGTCCCAGGTCTTGATGTCTTCGGCCTTGACGCCTGCCTTGGCGAACAACTCCTTGTTGTAGAAGAAGCTGACGGTCCCCATGCGGTAAGGGACGGCATAGATCTTGTCATCGAATGTCAGGCCGGCGACGGCGGCTGGCTTGTAGGTCTTGGCCCATTCGCCGCCGTTTGCGTTCATGGCCTCTGTCAGGTTCATCAGGGCGCCCGTCTGGGACTGCTGACGAAGAACGCCGCCACCCCAGCTGTAGAAGAAGTCAGGCGCCGCGTCGGACTGCAGAAGCGTCGGCAACTTGGCCTTGAACGCTTCGTTTTCGAGAAACTGCAGCTGGATATCGACATCCGGATGCTGCGTTTCATATTTCTTGGCGATGTCTTCCCACGTCTTGATATAGGCGGGTACGGTTTCGACGTGCATCCACTTGACGACCGTTTGTGCAGCAGTTGCCGTATGGGTCCCGAAAAGCGTCGAAAGTGCAGTGGCTGCGGCGAGCGCAGTGATCCGAACGCCCGTATAGGACGTTGCGTTGTGGTGATAGGTCATTCTTCCTCCTCCAAAGGGAAACAACCATCCTCAATTTTTCCCTTATGCGGATTAATTCAAACGACATTTACATCATTGTCAACCGCACCCGCTGAAGTTTTGCTCACATTGGCTTGACAAGAGGCAGTTCGTCGACGCTATTTAATTCGCGATCCGACATAAATATCGGAATCAAACGTCATAGCGATACGGGCATCCGGCTTTCCATGAAGACTGCAGATCCAGAATTGATGCGGGCGATCAATCGTTTCACGGTGCTGGACAAGATCCGCAGGCGCGGCCCGATTTCCCGGGTCGAGATCAGCGAACGTTCGCAGCTGTCGACCACGACCGTCTCGGCTATCACCGCATCGCTGCTCGACGACGGGCTGATCCTGACCAGGCATGAGGGCGACATCAGAAATACGGCGGCCCGCGGCAGGCCGCGCGTGATGCTGGAGCTCAACCCGGATGCGGCACGCGTCGTCGGCGCAAAGATCGCCAATAACCGCCTCGTTTTCGCGCTGACGAATTTCTGCGGCGAGGTTCTGTCGCAGCTCACCATCCCTGTCCGCGTCGACAGGCTGCCGATCGGCGTGATCAGCGATCTCGTCGAAGACGGCGTGCGGCGGTGCATCGTCGATGCCGGTCTTTCGTTGAGCGACATCGACACAGTCTGCTTAGGCCTGCCGGGGGTTGTCGAACATCGCACCGGAAAGGTGCGCTCCAGCCCTATCTTTCGCGAGACGGATATCAATTTCGCCGAGGAAATGACGAGCCGGCTCGGCCTTCCGACCATCGTCGAAAGCGATGCGCACGCGATCGCTTTGTCGCATCACTGGTTCGGTCAAGCCCGGGACCTCGACGATTTCGTCATCGTCTCGCTTGAGCAGACGTTGGGGCTCGCCCTTCTTCACAACGGGCAGGTGTTCCGTGGAGCTGGCGGTCTCAGTCATAATCTCGGCGACCTGGTGCTCGGCGCGACATCCGAGGAGACGCTCAGGCTTTCGGCGGTTGCCGGCGAGACAGCCATTTTCGGCGAGCAGCAGCTGGTGGGGCATTTCGCCGAAGCCGTGCGGCTCGGGCGCGGTATGGCGCATGCGCAGGCGCTGATCGCCTCCGAGAACAATCCCTTGTCGGGCGCCGCTATTAGGGCCGGCGAAGCTGTCGGGCTGGCGATTGCCAACATCGTCACGCTGTTCGGTCCGCCCCGCGTCATCATCGTCGGCTCGACGCTGGGGCTCGGCGCGGTGTTTACCGACAGCCTGCAGCAATCCTATTCCCGCGCGATCCCGAGCTCGATCAGCGAAGTCGCCGAACTGGTTTTCGACCAGTCGACCGATGAAGCCTGGGCGCAGGGAGCGGCGGTCGTCGCTCTGCGGGAGCTTTACGAGTCGCCCTGGGGAACGACAGGTCCCGCTTCGAGCCTCTAGCGCAGGCGAACCACATATTTGCAACTTTGGGAGGAGACTATGCAAAAACTCGGCATCGGCATCATCGGATGCGGCAACATATCGTCAGCCTATCTGAAAGCGATGGCATCTTTCCCGGTGCTCGACATCCGCGGCATCGCGGATCTCAATCACGGTCTGGCGGAGCAGCGCGCGGGCGAGTTCAACCTTTCGGCCCGCAGCATCGATGAGTTGCTCGGCGATCCGGAGATCCAGCTGATCGTCAACCTCACCGTGCCCAAGGCGCATGTGGAGGTCGGTCTTCGCGCCCTTGCGCATGGCAAGCATACCTACTCCGAAAAGCCTCTCGGCATTACCTTTGCAGAAGGCAAGAAGCTCGCGGAGACCGCGAAGTCGACTGGTCTCCGGATCGGCGCAGCGCCGGATACCTTTCTTGGCGGTTCGCACCAGACGGCCCGCTCGATCATCGATACGGGCGTGCTGGGAACGCCGGTCGGCGGAACCGCCACCTTCATGTGCCCCGGCCACGAACGTTGGCATCCCAATCCGGACTTCTACTATGAAGCCGGCGGCGGGCCGATGCTCGATATGGGACCTTACTACATCACCGACCTCGTCAATCTTCTGGGGCCGGTCGCCAAAGTTGCAGGCTTTGCGGTCACTCCGCGCAATGAGCGCACCATCACCAGCGAACCGCGCAACGGGCAGAAGATCCCCGTGCATATTCCGACGCATGTTTCGAGCGTCATGGCCTTCGAAAACGGCGCCGTGGTGCAGATCAGCATGAGCTTCGATGTCGCGGGCCACAAGCATGTGCCGCTCGAAGTCTACGGTACCGAGGGAACGCTGATCGTCCCCGATCCGAACCATTTTGGCGGCGACATTCAGCTGCTGAAGAAAGGCGCCAGCTTCGAGCTGCAGCCGACGACGGAACCCTATGCGGATGGCAATTACCGGTCGCTCGGCGTTGCCGACATGGCGCATGCCATCCTGTCCGACCGCCCTCATCGGGCAAGCGGCGACCTGGCTCTGCATGTCCTTGAGGTCATGGAAGCCTTCGGCACCGCGGCGGACAAGGGGCAGACCGTTGACATCACCACCAAGCCCGAGCGGCCGGCGCCGCTTTCGCAATCCTTGATAGACGGGCAGATCGCCCGCTGACACCACACTGGAGGAGACTGATATGCGCGAAGCTTTGATCGTATGGGGTGGCTGGAGCGGGCATGAACCGCAGGAATGCGCTCATGTCATAAGGGACATTCTTCAGGAGGATGGTTTCAAGGTCTATCTCGAAAACACGACGGAAGCGTTTGCAGATCCTTCCATTCACGACCTGTCCCTGATCGTCCCGATCATGACCATGTCGAAGATCGAGAAGGAGGAGGCAAAGAACCTCGCGTCCGCCGTGGAAAACGGTGTCGGCATCGCCGGCTACCATGGCGGCGCCGGTGACGCGTTTCGCGAATGCGTGGAATACCAGTTCATCATCGGCGGCCAGTGGGTGGCCCATCCCGGCAACATCATCGACTACACCGTCAATGTGACCCGCCCGGACGACGAGTTGATGCAGGGCATCAGTGATTTCCCATACACGTCCGAGCAATATTACATGCACGTGGATCCCTCGAACGAGGTTCTGGCAACGACCACGTTCAATGGCGATCACGCCTACTGGATCGACGGCGTTGTCATGCCTGTCGTCTGGAAGCGCAAATACGGCAAAGGGCGCGTCTTCTATTCGTCGCTTGGCCATGTGGCGAAGGAATTCGACGTGCCGCAGATGAAGACGATCTTCAGACGTGGTGCAAACTGGGCGGCGCGCTGATGGTTGCCTGACGCTCAGTCCACCCGATCTCCGACAAGCATGGCTCGGCTCTCATGAAAATCTCGGCGATAAAGCCCTATGTCACCAAACTCGGTGTTCGCAACCAACTGCTTCTCAAGGTGGAAACGGAGGAGGGGATTTATGGTTGGGGCGAGTCGGGCCTGTCATATCGAGAGAAGGCGGTTCTCGGGGCGATCGATCACTACAGCCGGTTTCTGATGGGTCGCGATCCGATGCATTGCGGCGCGCTGTGGCAGGAGATGTATCGAAGCCAGTATTTTGAGGGCGGCCGGGTGTTGACGGCGGCGATCTCTGCCCTCGACATCGCCTTTCACGATATCAAGGGCAAGGCTCTCGGAGTGCCCGTCTACCAGTTGCTCGGAGGCCGGCAGCGCGACCGGGTGCCGGCCTTCGCGACAACCTCTGCCGAACCGGGACCAGAGATGGTGGAGCAGGCGCTGCTTTTGAAAGACCAGGGATGGCGGTGCATCCGGATGATCGCCACCGGCCAGGAAAATAGCGATCGTTTCGAACCGCGCGAGTCGATCGCGACGACGGCCGAGTGGGTCACGCGGGTGCGCGAGGCCGTGGGTCATGAGATAACGCTTGGCGTCGAGTACCATCATCGCCTCAGCGTCGCCGAGGCCGCCTCGTTTTGTCAAAAGCTGCCGCGGGGCACTCTGGATTTAATCGAGGAACCGATCCGCGACGAGACGCCCGGTGCCTATGAAGCACTGCGCAGAATGACGGAGATACCGTTTGCCATCGGCGAGGAGTTTTCCTCAAAATGGCAATTCCTTCCCTATGTCGAACGTGACCTCCTGCAGTTCTGCCGCATCGACATCTGTAATGTGGGCGGTTTCACCGAAGCGATGAAGATTGCCGGTTGGTGCGAGGCGCATTACGTCGACCTCATGCCGCATGCGCCGCTTGGCGCCGTCTGCACGGCGGCCTCCGTCCACCTTGCCGCAGCCGTCGCCAACTTCGCGTGGCTGGAATGCCGCAACTCACCGACAGAGCAGCTGGGTTTCGGTGACCCCGCAACCTACCCGAAGCAGATCGGGATGGACGGAGCCTTCTACCGTGTGCCGGACGAGCCGGGTCTCGGTGTTGAGGTCAATGAATCGCTGCTCCAGGCGTCGAGCTTTGAATACACCGAGCCGCCGCACCTGCGCCGCGATGACGGCTCTTTCACCAACTGGTGAGAGCGGGGGCAACCGTGTTCGTATCGTGGGTGAACGCGGATGCGCGTCCTTGCTTGATCCGCCGTGCCTAATCTCGACGGAACAAAATCCGGCTCCACGGGTTGTCCTCCGCGCATTCGAAAGTGAATGCAGAACTTGGAGGAACACCATGAAAAAACTTAGCTTTGGCCTCGCTGCAGTCCTTCTTTCGGCATCCGCCGTTCTGGCTCAGACAGAGCCTAAGACGACCGAGACGACACCAGCGGTGAGCACCTCCGGCGAAACCAATCCGGCCGCACCGGTTGCTGGCAAGAACAGCTTCACAGAGGCGCAGGCAAAATCGAGAATCGAAGAAGCCGGTTACGCGGAAGTCTCCGGTCTCAAGCTGGACGACCAGGGCATCTGGCGCGCCATGGGTACCAAGGACGGCAAGCACGGCAACGTGGCGCTGGACTTCCAGGGCAATGTGGTGATGGCGAAGTAAGCCTGATCGTCCCAACAACAATAACGAATACGAAGAGGAAATTCCCATGCGTACCATTACTGGACTTTACGACAGCTACGATGACGCCCGCGCCGCGGTGAAGGCTCTCGAAGATGCTGGCGTGTCCTCCGACGACATCAGCATCGTGTCGCACAAGAACGGCAAAGAAGATATCGAAGGTCAGGGCAGCAACGCTGCTGAAGGCGCGGGCACAGGCGCTGGCATCGGTGCCGTCGCTGGTGGCGCCGGTGGTCTTCTGGCCGGTCTCGGCATGCTCGCAATCCCAGGCGTTGGCCCGGTTGTAGCAGCGGGCTGGCTTGCAGCAACGGCTGTCGGTGCAGTTGCCGGCGCAGTCGCTGGTGGCGCAGCTGGTGGCATCGTTGGTGCCATGATCGAATCCGGCGTGTCCGAAAAGGATGCCCACCTTTACGCTGAAGGCGTACGCCGCGGCGGTTCGCTCGTCGTTGCCAAGGTCGATGACGACAAGGCAGTCGCTTCGGAAGCGATCCTGACCCGTTCGCGTTCCGTCGATCTCAACGAGCGTCGCACAGCCTACACCAATGATGGCTGGTCGCAGTTCGACGACAAGGCCGATCCTTACACACAGGACCAGATCGACGCCGAGCGCGGTCGCTACCGCACAAACACTCCGGTCTGATCCGTATTCTGAAAGGGCGGTCTTCATGGCCGCCCTTTCTCTATGCCGGGCAATTGCCGGCGACTGCGCAAGGCGGCATCGATCTGTCAACTTGTGCTTTGTCAAAACCAACACGCAGCACCGCAAATTTTGGCTGGGCCGCGAACTCGATAGTCGCACTCGGGTACAATACGCGTGAAAATAGCCAGCTACAACGTAAACGGCATCAACGGGCGGATCGATAGACTCCTCCAGTGGCTGGAGGAGTCGCAGCCTGATGTCGTGTGTCTGCAGGAGCTCAAAGCGCCTGATCAAAAGTTTCCCATCAAAGCCATTGAAGCAGCCGGTTACGGCGCCGTGTGGCACGGGCAGAAATCCTGGAATGGCGTGGCGATTCTAGCGCGCGGCGAAGAGCCGTTGCTGACTCGAAAGGGCCTCCCTGGCGATCCTGACGATGTCCAAAGCCGATATATCGAAGCCCTTGTGAACGGTATCCTCATCGGCAACGTCTATCTTCCGAATGGTAATCCTTCACCCGGCCCGAAATTCGATTACAAGCTCGCGTGGCTTTCGCGACTGCAGGACTATGCCGCCGAGCTGATAGAATTAGACGTTCCGGTCATCATCGCGGGTGATTACAACATCATACCGACCGAACTCGACGTCTATAAGCCTGAGCGATGGGCAGATGATGCGTTGTTCCGGGCCGAAGTTCGCAATGCATTCAGGGAGCTTCTCGCGCAGGGCTGGACGGATGCCATTCGCAGGTTACATGCTGACGAGCGCATCTACACCTTCTGGGACTACATCCGGAATGCGTATGGGCGAAACGCAGGACTTCGCCTCGACCATTTCCTGTTGAGCCCAGGTCTCGCAGACGACCTCTCGCGAGCCGAGGTCGACACGCATGTTCGGGGCTGGGCCCACACGAGCGACCATGCACCTGTATGGATAGAGTTGTTAGACGATCTTAAAAAAGGAGCTGAGTGATGGAAGGCCATTGGACAAACGAACTTCGCCAGAAGGTTGAGGCACTCGTCGACGAATACGTTGCAGCTGGAGCATCCCAGAGCGATGTGCTCGATGTCGTAGCAAAGACAGGGGTCGATCTGCGGCTTCCGAAAACCGATGAGCCTGATCGCGCCAGCGACAAGGCTGTTGTCGAGGAACCCGCCAACGATTGGCCGGCTGCGACGTAAGGCTGCGCGGAGGGGCGTGACGATCACGTTGCCGCGGACTACCATGACCGCCCGGCATGGCGGTTATGGCTCACATATGGGAAGGGAACAGAAACATGACAAAGCGGATCGTTTTCACTGGCGGCACCGGAAAAGCCGGCAAGCATGCGGTATCGTATCTTCTGGCGAAGGGATACTCGGTCCTGAATGTCGATCTGAAACCGCTCGATATGCCCGGCGTGAATACGCTGATCACGGATATCACCGACAGCGGCCAGGTCTTCAATGCGTTGACGACGCATTTCGGATTCTCCGGCTTCGAAGACGGCGCACCACCATCGGCACCCGATGCGGTCGTCCATTTCGCAGCCGTTCCACGCGTGCTGATCGAGCCTGATAACAAAACATTCGAAGCCAATGTCATGGGCACCTATAACGTGCTGGAAGCCGCCATGAAGCTCGGCGTACGCAAAGTCGTGATTGCTTCAAGCGAGACGACCTACGGCGTCTGCTTTGCCGAAGGTGACAAGAATTTCCACGCGTTTCCGCTGGAAGAAGATTACGACAGCGATCCGATGGACAGCTACGGATTGTCGAAAGTCGTCAACGAAAAAACCGCTCGCGCCTTTGCCATGCGCTACGGAGCCGACGTCTATGCTCTGCGCATCGGAAACGTGATCGAGCCTGACGAATACGACAATTTCGCAGATTTCCTTGAACAGCCTATGTCGCGAAAACGCAATGCGTGGAGCTACATCGACGCGCGCGACCTTGGTCAGATCGTCCATCTCTGCCTGGAGAAAGACGGGCTTGGCTATCAGGTCTTCAACGCAGGCAACGACACGATCACCGCCGAGCTGCCAACCGCCGAATTCCTCGCCAAATATTGTCCGGATACGCCGGTCTGGCGCGAGATGGGTCGGGATGAAGCGCCGCTCTCGAACCGCAAGGCCCGCGAAGTTTTAGGCTTCCGCGAAGAGCATCCCTGGCGCCGATATATGCTTCGCTGAGCTGCCAGATTGTCCGCTTCCGCGAGGGCGGGGGAACTTGAAATGGATGCGGACGTCAGCCTATCGGAGGGGCTGGCGTCATCTCCGGCAAGCGGTTAGCAATAGTTCTAGACGAAGCCGCAGCTTCATCTTTGATCGCGAAGGCATAAGGCGCGCCGCTGTCGCATCAGACTTAGCTGGGGCACGGGAACGAGGGGATGGGAGACGACAACGCATGCTGCAGATAATCGAACAGCTGGAACAACGCAGGGCTGAGGCGCGTCTCGGAGGGGGCCAAAGACGGATCGACGCCCAGCACGCGAAGGGCAAGCTGACGGCGCGCGAGCGGATAGAGGTCCTGCTGGACGAGGGCTCCTTCGAGGAGTTCGACATGTATGTCACCCATCGCTGCACGGATTTCGGCATGGAGACACAGAAGGTGGCCGGCGACGGTGTCGTGACCGGCTGGGGCACCATCAACGGGCGCCAGGTCTATGTCTTCAGCCAGGATTTCACAGTGCTCGGCGGGTCTCTGTCCGAAACCCATGCCCAGAAGATCTGCAAGATCATGGATATGGCGGTAAAGGTCGGAGCTCCGGTCATAGGCCTCAACGATTCCGGCGGCGCTCGTATTCAGGAAGGCGTCGCATCTCTGGGCGGCTATGCGGAAGTGTTTCGACGCAATGCCGAGGTTTCCGGCGTCATCCCGCAGATCTCGGTGATCATGGGACCATGCGCCGGCGGCGCCGTCTATTCGCCTGCCATGACCGACTTCATCTTCATGGTGCGTGACACGTCCTATATGTTCGTGACGGGCCCGGACGTGGTGAAGACCGTGACGAACGAGATCGTGAGCGCCGAAGAACTGGGGGGCGCCACGACCCATACCCAGAAATCCTCGGTCGCGGATGCCGCATTCGAAAACGACGTGGAAGCGCTGGAAGCGGTCAGACAGCTGTTCGACTTTCTGCCTCTCAACAATCGCCAGAAGCCACCGGTTCGACCCGTTCATGACGATCCGTCGCGGTTGGAGATGCGCCTGGACACACTGATCCCGCATAGCGCGGCCAAGCCCTACGACATGAAGGAGCTTATCACCGCACTTGCCGATGAAGGCGACTTCTTCGAGATCCAGGAAGCCTTTGCGAAAAACATCATCACCGGTTTCATTCGCATGGAAGGCCAGACGATCGGCATCGTTGCCAACCAGCCGATGGTGCTGGCCGGCTGCCTCGATATCGACTCGTCGCGCAAGGCAGCGCGGTTCGTGCGGTTCTGCGATGCGTTTTCCATTCCGCTGCTGACGCTGGTCGATGTGCCGGGCTTCCTTCCGGGCACGGCGCAGGAATATGGCGGCGTCATCAAGCACGGCGCAAAGCTGCTGTTTGCCTATTCGCAGGCCACCGTGCCAATGGTGACGCTGATAACCCGCAAGGCATATGGGGGCGCGTATGACGTGATGGCGTCCAAGCATATCGGCGCCGATATCAACTATGCCTGGCCGACGGCTGAAATCGCCGTTATGGGCGCTAAAGGTGCGACCGAGATCCTGTATAGGTCGGAGCTTGACGATCCGGACAAGATCGCAGCCCGCACCCGGGAATACGAGGAGCGGTTCGCCAACCCGTTTATCGCGGCAGAGCGTGGCTTTATCGACGATGTGATCATGCCGCATTCGTCGCGCCGTCGTATCGCAAGGGCATTTGCCTCGTTGCGCGACAAGCAGGTGCAGACCCATTGGAAAAAGCACGACACAATCCCGCTGTGAGGCTCCAAGCATGATCAAGAAAATCCTGATCGCCAATCGCGGCGAAATTGCCTGCCGGGTCATCCGGACCGCCAAGCGGATGGGTATCGCAACCGTCGCCGTCTACTCGGACGCCGATCGTGATGCGCTGCATGTGAGGATGGCGGATGAGGCGGTTCATATCGGTCCAGCACCTTCCGACCAGTCGTATATCGTCATCGACCGTATTCTCGATGCCGTCGCGAAAACAGGCGCAGATGCCGTCCACCCTGGATACGGGTTTCTGTCGGAAAACGCCCTGTTCGCAGCAGCGCTCGAGAAAGCCGGCATCATCTTCGTCGGTCCGCCGGTCAGGGCGATCGAAGCGATGGGCGACAAGATCACGTCCAAGAAGATCGCCGCCGAAGCGGGCGTTTCGACCGTGCCGGGTCACATGGATCTCATTGCGGATGCCGATGAGGCCGTAAAGATTTCCTCCTCGATCGGCTATCCGGTCATGATCAAGGCGTCTGCCGGCGGTGGCGGCAAGGGCATGCGGATCGCCTGGAACGATGCCGAAGCCCGGGAAGGTTTCCAGTCATCCAAAAACGAGGCGAAGTCTTCCTTTGGCGACGATCGCATCTTCATCGAAAAATTCGTGACGCAACCGCGTCACATCGAGATCCAGGTACTCGGCGACCAGCACGGGACCACGCTCTATCTCGGGGAGCGCGAATGCTCGATCCAGAGGCGAAACCAGAAGGTTATCGAGGAAGCGCCGTCTCCCTTCCTCGATGAGCAGACCCGGAAAGCGATGGGCGAGCAGGCCGTCTTGCTCGCAAAGGCCGTTGGTTATTTCTCCGCGGGCACAGTCGAATTCATCGTCGACGGCAACAGGAAATTCTACTTCCTCGAAATGAACACCCGGCTGCAGGTCGAGCATCCTGTGACGGAGCTAATTACCGGCGTCGATCTCGTCGAACAGATGATCCGGATCGCGGCCGGTGAAAAGCTGGCCCTCAGCCAGGACGACGTGAAGCTTGAAGGCTGGGCGATCGAAAGCCGGCTCTATGCCGAAGATCCCTATCGCAATTTCCTGCCGTCGATCGGCAGGCTCAGCCGCTACCGTCCACCGGTCGAGGGCGTCAAGCACGATGGCACGATCGTGCGCAACGATACCGGCGTCTTCGAGGGTGGCGAGATCTCGATGTACTACGACCCGATGGTCGCCAAGCTCTGCACCTGGGCGAAAGACAGGACGGCTGCGATCGATGCGATGGCGACAGCGCTCGACGGTTTTGAGGTCGAGGGCATCGGCCACAACCTACCCTTCCTCTCGGCGGTCATGAGCCAGGAGCGTTTTCGCTCCGGCAACTTGACGACGGCCTATATCGCCGAGGAGTTTCCCGATGGCTTTTCCGGTGTGCATCCCGATGCGGATGCGTTGCGGACGCTGGCTGTGATTGCGGCGTTTGCGCATCAGATGATCAGGCAGCGGGCGCTGCAGATCTCAGGAACGCTTGCGACCGCTGGCCGCGTGACGGCAAAGGACTGGATCGTGGCACTGGCAGACGCTGAGGAAACGGTCACGATCGAGACCGGATCGGCAGAAAGCGCCGTCGTATTTGCAGATGGCAGTCGCTTCGCGATCTCTTCGGACTGGCTGCCCGGCAAGCGACTTGCCAGTTTTACCATCGGTGACAGAGTTGCCGAAGTGAAAATCGATCTGATCGGATCGGCCATCCGGCTACGTGGGCGCGGTATGGATGTCAGGGCGCGGGTGCGTTCACCGCGTGTTGCGCAGCTTGCACGCCTGATGCCGGTCAAGGTCCCGCCGGATATGTCGCGAATGCTGCTCTGCCCGATGCCCGGTGTCATCACCTCGGTCACGGTCGGCGTGGGCGATCAGGTCGAAGCAGGTCAGACGCTGGCGACTGTCGAGGCGATGAAGATGGAAAATGTCCTGAAGGCGGAACGTCGTGGCGTGGTGAAGCGGGTGACAGCATTGCCCGGCCAGAGCCTCGCGGTTGATGAACTGATCATGGAATTCGAGTAAGGCCCGCCGACGATTTCTCAGGAAACGGTGTCGACGTCCACATACAGGGTCAACGGTTCAGCGGTTCTTGAGAACCGTGCAGGAAACGCCGTGGGCTTTGATTTCATTGCAAAGCTTGACTGCAGCGGCCCGGCTTTCCTCACCGATGCGGGCTGCGTATCGCGGACGACGACCGAAATTTCCGCCGCGCTGGCGCACAATAAGTGCGCGTTCGGCATTAAGCGGCGAGGGCAGTTTCGCAGCCGAGGCGGCAAATAGCCGGCCGGCAACGCCAGGGTTATAATGCGCGGCGAGCTGGACACCCCAGGGCGCCCAGTCGGCTGACGCACCGAGAACCGGATCGTTGATGCGACGAGTGTCCGCCAGCGCGACGCAGGCGTCCTTAAACGGTTTTTGAGGGTCCAGATCGGGTGCGGCAACCGCCGGAGCATTGTCTCTCCAGACTTCCGCGGGATAGCCTGTAATCGCGAAGACGTAGTCCCGCGTCTCCATCGGCAGGCTTCCCGAGGTGAGGAACCTCTGCAGCCGTGCTTCGCCGGCATTGTAAGCGGCCGCCGAGAGACCGAAATTGCCGAACTTACCTCTCATTTCAGCGAGATATGTCGCGGAGGCATCAAGCGCTTCGAGAACGTTGAAGCTGTTGTTCAAACCGCGTAGACGGGCCGTATCCGGCATGAACTGCGCGATACCCTGCGCGCCCTTCGGGCTGACTGCTTCAGGCCGAAACAGGCTTTCACGCCATATCAGGCGGGCGAAAAAGGCGGGCGGGATCTTCTGTTCTGTCGCGAAATGTTCGATTGCGTGACAGAGATCGACGTTGAACGTCTCCTTGGCGATGCAGAGCGCTTCGTCGCCGTCGCGCCGCTCGTAGAGGCACTCCGTCTCTTTGGTTGGTTCCGGAAGTGAGGTCTCGGCAGCGACAGGGTCGGCAAAGGCAGCCGCGACCATCAAAGCGCCAGCGCCCAGAAGTTGGAATTCCCTCTTCAACAAAAACCGCTCTCTTCTATCCGCTTGCATGTCCGCCGCCCAGTGTCACGACAGAGGCGATCTTTGGCGCAGCCTTCTTCTTGACGACATCCTCCAGCGTTACCGGCCGAAGCCCCTGCGCATCGACGCCAACATCAAACTGCCGTGGCAGCGGTTTGAGCCGGCCATGCGAGTGGCCGTGGAGGTTGATCGATTTCTTGCCCATCTTGTTCCAGGTGCGAAACGCGTAGTGGCAGAGGATCAGATGGACATCGTCGATATGAAGCTCATGATAGTGCTGCACGGACGTCCAGCCACTGGCCGACGTCGTGGTCTCCGGGTCGTTATTGCCGATGATCAGGTGTTTGCGGCCGTTGAGCTTCGCCAGTAGCCCATCGCAATCGCCACCGCGTACCGACATGAAATCGCCGAGATGCCAGACATCGTCGTCAGCGCCGACTATATCATTCCAGTATTGAATGAGTGCCTCGTCGTGCGCGACCATGTCCGGGAACGGTCGCCGGTCGATGCGCAACACGCGGGGATCGCCAAAATGAGTGTCGCTGGTGAAGTAGATCATGAGGTTTTAACCGGACCGCGCGAAAAAAACAGCAACACCTATAACGGACATGCTGGTGCTATGCGGTCTCTGTCTTGGCCTCCAGATTTTCTGCCTTAGCTTTGCGACCGCTGAAGATGCGCCGTACGAGCACGAAAAACAGCGGGACGTAAAGCGTTGCAAGGATCGTCGCCGTGATCATGCCGCCGATGACCGCCGTACCGATCGCGATGCGGCTCTGTGCACCCGCGCCGGACGAAATTGCAAGCGGCAAAACGCCGAAGATGAAGGCAAGACTGGTCATCAGGATCGGTCTTAGCCGCAGGCGGGCGGCTTCCATGGCCGAATCGTAAGCGCTCTTGCCGGCCCGTTCCGCCTGTTCCGCGAACTCGACGATCAGGATCGCATTCTTTGCGGAAAGGCCCATCGTGGTCAGAAGGCCGATCTGGAAGTAAACGTCGTTCTCCAGTCCGCGCAACGTGACAGCACAGACCGCTCCGATGATGCCAAGCGGGATGATGAGCATGACCGAGAACGGGATCGACCAGCTTTCGTAAAGTGCTGCAAGACATAAGAAGATGACGAGAAGCGACAGCCCGTAGAGGATGGGCGCTTGTCCGGCGGACAGTCTTTCCTGGTACGAGAGACTGCTCCAGGCCACCGACGTCCCCGGCAGGTCCGCGGCCAGTTCCGTCATACGGTCCATTGCCTGACCGGAGCTTAGGCCCGGTCCCGCTTGTCCCTGGATTTCATAGGACTGCAACCCGTTGAACCGCGTCAGCGTTGTCGGCGCCTGGGACCAGCTCGTCTTGGCAAACGAAGAGAAAGGTGCCATTTCGCCGCTTGCCGTGCGCACATACCAACCATCGAGATCCTCGACAGCGCCGCGGTGGGCGGCGTCACCCTGGACGTAGACCCGCTTCACGCGCCCACGGTCCACAAAATCGTTGACATAGACGCCACCCCAGGCTGCGCTCAGGGTTGCATCGACATCGGACTGCTGGATCCCGAGTGCGCCGACCTTTTCGTCGTCTATGTCGATCTGTAACGTCGGGACGTCTTCAAGTCCGCTCGGACGTACGCGCGCAAGTGTCGGATCCGCCGTCGCCGCAGCGAGAAGCTGGTCGCGCCGCTGCTTGAACTCCGTCAGGCTGAGATCGCCATTGTTCAAAAGTTGCATGGTGAAGCCGTTGGACTGACCCAGTCCCTGCACCGATGGCGGTGTCAGCGCAAAGAACTGGGCGTCGCGCAAGGAGCGCCCGAGCGCGGCTGTGGCACGCGCCACAATCGAGGCGGCCGCGTTCTCTTCGCCCACTCGTTCGTCCCATGGCTTGAACTGCACAAAACCCTGACCGACGTTCTGGCCGGAACCGCTGAAACGGAAACCCGAAATCGTAAACAGGCCAGCAATATTCGCCTGTTCCGGTCCGAGGAAGTGGTCTTCGATCGCGGCTGCCGTCTCGACCGTGCGAACGCGTGTTGCGCCCGGCGGAAGCGTGTACTGAACCACGCCGTAACCCTGATCCTCAACCGGAAGAAAGCCGCCGGGAAGTTGGAGGAAGAGAAACACGACGGCGCCGATTAGCGCACAAAAGGCGATGATCGAAAGCCAGATCCTGCGGATGGCGATATTGACGGCCGCGAGATATGTCTTTTGAACCCAGCCGTAACCGCGGTCGAACATCGTCCCAAATCGCCGGATCAGACCACCAGTGCGCTTCGGCGCATTCTCTTTGACGCGTGGTTTCATGAGGGTTGCGGTCAGGGCCGGCGTCAGCACCAGCGCCACCACGACCGACAGAACCATTGCGGAGATAACAGTGACCGAGAACTGCCGGTAAATGACACCGGTTGAGCCGCCGAAGAATGCCATCGGAACAAACACCGCCGACAGGACCAGCGCGATCGCAATCAACGCCGTCTGGATTTCACCCATCGAGCGAAGCGTCGCGTCTCGGGGGCTTAAGTCCGGCTCCTCCTCCATGACACGTTCGACATTTTCGACGACGACGATCGCGTCATCGACCAGAAGACCGATGGAGAGGACCAGTCCGAATAGGGTGAGCGTGTTGATCGAATATCCGAACAGTGCGAGCACGCCGAACGTGCCGAGCACGACGACCGGGACGGCAAGTGCTGGAATAAGCGTCGCGCGCCAGCTGCGCAGGAAGACGAACATGACGATGATGACGAGAACAATCGCCTCGATCAGTGTCTTCACCACTTCCTCGATCGAAAGCCGGATGAACTCGGTGGAGTCACGCGGGTAGGTGACGCGGTAGCCATCCGGCATGTTTGCCGCTTCGCCATCGATAGCCGCTTTCACCAGCTCGGCCGTTTCAAGCGCGTCCGCGCCGGGGGCAAGCTGAACGGCGATGCCGGATGCCGGATGACGGTTGAAACGGGTGAAGCGCGTATAGCTTTCCTGTCCGAGTTCGACGCGGGCGACATCCGCCAAGGTGACACGTGCGCCGCTTTCGTCCGTGCGGATGACGATCCGCTGGAACTCCTCCGGTGTCGTCAGGCGCGAACGGGCGGTCACGATCGCATTCAGCATCTGCGTGTCGGGGGAGGGTTGGGCGCCGATCTGGCCGGCCGCAACCTGCGTATTCTGCGCCTCGATCGCGGTGATGACGTCCGACGGCATCATCCCGTATGAAAACAAACGACCCGGGTCGAGCCAGATGCGCATCGCGTATTGCGAGCCGAAAAGGTTGGTATCGCCGACGCCGGGAAGGCGACCGATCCGCTCCTGGAGATTGGCGGCAATGTAGTCCGAAATGTCGGAATCCTTCGCCTTATCGGTTTCGTCGTAAACTGCGGCGACAAGCAAAAAGTCACTGTTAGACTTCGTAACGGTGAGACCTTGCTGCTGCACCTGCTGGGGCAGGCGAGAGAGAGCCTGCTGCACTCTGTTCTGAACCTGAACCTGCGCGATATCAGGATCGGTACCCTTGTCGAATGTCACCGCGATCGTGACCTGGCCTTCGGCGCTGGAGGTCGACGTGAAGTAGATGAGGCCGTCGATGCCGGTAAGCTGCTGCTCGATCACCTGTGTCACGCTGGTTTCAAGCGTTGCAGCAGAAGCCCCAGTGTAATTGGCGCGGATGTTCACCTGCGGCGGCGCGATATCCGGATACTGCTCGACCGGAAGCGTCAGGATGGAGCCGATACCACCCAACATGATCACGATCGCGATCACCCAGGCAAAGATTGGACGATCGACAAAGATACGGCTGATCATAGCGCGGGGACCGCCTTGTTCTCTGTTGCTTCTGCGGTCTGCTTCTTACCCACGTCGACAATCTTGACCTTGTCGTCGGGTTTGACCTTGGAGACGCCTTCAACGATGACCCGGTCTCCAGGAGCAAGGCCTTCGGTTACGAGCCAGCGATTGCCGACAGCCTGAGCGACCTGGAGTGCTCGCCGCTGGACGGTATCTCCGTCGCCGACCACGAGCGCGCTTGCCTCTCCCGTAGGGCTCCTCGTCACGCTCTGCTGCGGCACGAGGATCGCATCCTTCGCCTGAGTCTGTGAGAGAACTGCGCGGACATACATGCCTGGCAGGAGGATGGCGTCGGGGTTCGGAAACTCGGCGCGAAGTGTGACAGACCCGGTCGACGGATTGACGGTGACATCGGTAAACTGGAGTTTGCCCGGAAGCGGATATTCCTGCCCGTCTTCCAGTTTCAAACGCACCTCGGCCGTGTCCTTGGACAATTCGCTCGAGGCCATCGCATCTCGCAGCTTTAAAAGCGCGGTCGAGGATTGCTGAATATCGACGAAGATTGGGTCGAGGCGCTGGATGGTCGCCAAGGCCTGCGTCTGCTGTGCCGACACGAGCGCACCTGTCGTTACCAGCGAACGGCCGATCCTGCCGCTGATCGGCGCGGTCACCTTGCTGTAGCGCAGGTTGATCTCCGCGGTCTGAAGCTTCGCATTGTTCTGCGCGACGGCCGCAGTGGCAGACCGGAGCGCTGCAGTGGCATCCGTAAACGCCTGCTCGCTAACCGCTCCCTTTTGCGCCAGGGGCTTTAAACGTTCGAATTCGATCCGCGCGTTGTCTTCGCCCGCCCGTGCGCTTTCGAGATTGGCGCGTGCCTCCGCAACCGAGGCTTCGAACAGGCTTGCATCGATCTGGTAAAGCGTGTCGCCCTTCTTGACGAAAGCACCCTCGGTAAACGAGCGAGCCTCGATGATCCCTGACACCTGGGGCCTGACCTCAGAAGTCTCGAACGGGGATGTGCGACCTGCAAGCTCGTTCACGAGCGGCACGTCTTCTGTCATCGCCGTCACAATCCCAACTTCCGTTGGCTGACGCGGTGGCTTTGCTTCCTCCTCGGCCTGCAGATTGCAGCCGGCAAGTGCAACGGCACAGCCGATGGCTGCGAGCCGCGGCAGCAACCCCATCTTCGGGTAGGAGAACTGTGTGGGGATCATCGTAATTTGGCCTGTTCCGTCGCTGCCGAGATGAGTTGCTCGGCAGGTAACGCGGAAGGCGGCAAATCGTACGGTGGTGTTTCATCACGATGTTGCGATGCAATCGCGAGCCGGGCATTTTGTTTCGGAGAGGCCTGAGAAAGCTGGCCCATGAGAGCCGGCTTGTCCGCAGTTTTTGCAAACGGTTTCAGAGTAGCTGTATGGTGACTGCTTCGACCAGAATATGATAGATATTCTCTATGACCGTCTGGCAATCCGTTTTGAACGGTGCCGACAGGTTTTTAGAATGTTCCTAAAGTGTTCAAATTATCGGTATCTAATATTATCGTTTGCTAATTTTGCAACGCGGTCGCGATCCCGCTGCCCCCTTAAATCTAGGGGTGTGTCGATTGATATTTTCTATCAGGTCATTTGTTTCGTGCCTCAATGTCATTCGGGCACGAACCGCTTGATGGATAATGGCGATATCTGCGTCGGCGGGCTTTGCAAAGGTCGTGCCGTGTGAGATGGCTCGCGAGCAAGGATGGAGGCGGAACGAGCTCATGCAAGCGAAATCAACCAGCCAAGATGGTGAACGCAAAAGCGGTGTGCAGGCGGATCCGGTCGGGGTTTTGCAGAAGGTTTACGGCTACCCTTCCTTTCGCGGCGACCAGGAGGCTGTCGTTCGCCATGTTGTTTCGGGCGGAGACGCGGTTGTGCTGTTTCCGACGGGCGCAGGAAAATCTCTGTGCTTTCAGATCCCGGCTCTCTGCCGCGACGGCGTCGGCATCGTTGTTTCGCCGCTGATTGCGCTGATGCGCGATCAGGTCGAAGCGTTGAAGCAGATTGGCGTCCGTGCCGCCTCGATCAATTCCTCCATGCCGCGGGAAACGTTCGGCGAGGTCAAACGCGCGCTGGCGGCCGGCAGGCTCGACATGCTGTACGTGACCCCCGAGAGGATCGTGACGTCAGGGTTTCGTGAGTTGATCGGAGACGCCAAGGTCGCGCTGTTTGCAATCGATGAAGCGCATTGCGTCTCGCAATGGGGGCATGATTTTCGCCCGGAGTATCGGCAGCTCGGTGAACTCGCCGACCTTTACCCGGGCGTGCCGCGTATGGCGCTGACCGCGACCGCCGACCCGCATACGCGGGAAGATCTCATCGACAGGCTCACCCTGCGCAATGCCCGGGTCTTCACCGCATCGTTCGATCGCCCCAATATTGCCTACGAGATCGTCGAGCGGGATCAGCCGCGCCAGCAGTTGCTGCGCTTCCTGGAGAATCACAAGGGATCGAGCGGTATCGTCTACTGCCTGTCGCGCGCGAAGGTCGAGGAAAATGCGGAGTGGCTGAGTGCGCAAGGCATCCGCGCGTTGCCCTACCATGCGGGTATGGACCGGGAGGTTCGCGATGCCAATCAGGACGCCTTCTTGAAAGAGGAAGACCTCTGCCTCGTCGCGACCGTCGCCTTCGGGATGGGCATCGACAAACCCGATGTACGCTACGTCGCGCACCTCGATTTGCCGAGCTCAGTCGAAGCCTATTATCAGGAGACGGGCCGTGCCGGTCGTGACGGTCTGCCGTCCGAAGTTTGGATGGCCTACGGGATGGCCGACGTCATTCAGCGCGGCAGGATGATCGACAACGGCACGTCCGGCGACGACGTCAAGCGGGTCGAGCGCGCCAAGCTCAATGCGTTGCTTGCGATCTGCGAGACGGCCGGCTGCCGACGACAGGCGATCCTCGCACATTTTGGAGAAAAGCATGCGGGGCATTGCGGAAACTGCGATACCTGCATCAAGCCCGTGGACACCTGGGACGGAACCGAGGCCGCCATCAAGGCGCTCGCTGCTGTGTATCGAACAGAGGAACGGTTCGGTACCGGCCATTTGATCGATGTCCTGCTCGGCAATGACAACGAAAAGACACGTCGCTTTGGCCATGTGGACATGCCGGTCTTCGGTGCGGGAAAGGATCTGGCACAAAAGACGTGGCAGTCTGTCTATCGCCAGCTTCTTGCCGCAGGCCTGGTGCGCGTCGATCACCAGGCTTTCGGAGCTTTGAAACTGGAGCCTTCGGCACGCGATGTCTTCCGCCACGAGCGGACCGTCCGTTTCCGCAAGGACCCGGTGACCGGCCGCAAGACGCCACGAGGGCAAACGGCCGGCTCGAAAAACCCAAGGTCGCAGTTGGGAGAAACCGACGCGGTCTTGTTTGAGGCATTGCGCAAGATGAGAATGACGATTGCGAAGGATCTGGCGATCCCTCCCTACGTCGTATTCGCCGATGCGACGCTGATCGCGTTTGCAACGCAGCGGCCGACAACCCACGACGCGCTCCTTGGTGTATCCGGCGTCGGGCAAGCGAAACTTGAGCGCTATGGCGACGCGTTCCTCGATATTATTCGGGCACACGACGGATAATTGATAGACGACGCGCTGCGAGCGGCTAATGGTCGCCCCGACACTATATCGGGACGACGCCGGTCCTTACTGCTTTATGACGGGAAACGTTCTGAGGCGGTCCGGCGGGCACGTGCCCTCGATCCCGGCGCGTCTGTCCGCTACGTACTGGATTGCTTTCACGACCTCGAGATCGAGGATCGGCTTCTCCATCACGCCAAGCGTTCCCTTCACGCCCGCCCCCAGCGCGCCCGGATCGCTCGTCATGAACAAGACGGTGATGTCGGCGATTGCGAGGTCGCGCCCGATGCCTGGCCCGGTTGGACCGTCATCGAGGTTGACGTCGACCAAAGCCATATCCGCTGTGGCCGCAAGCAACGTGGCTTCCGCTCTGTTTCTCGCCACGCCAATCGAATGGTGCCCCAACGCTTCGACAGCGTCTTCCAGACCCATTGCAATAATTGGCTGATCTTCGACAATCAGAACATTGAAAGCCATTTCCATTCTCCGTTCATGAACACGTTTGCGTAATCTCTTAGTGAACGAACGGGCGGAAATGCTGGGTGTTCCAGTTTTCGTCACAAATACTTATGGTTGAGCGTGGTTATCGCGTGATGCCCAACAGAAATCCGATAGCCGCCGCAAGCCCAACGGCTCCGATTGGAGATCTTTGGATGCCGCGCTTGATGTCGTCCACAATAAGGCGGGGTTCGTTCGCGTACTCGCGGTAGGTTGCCGGCTCTACGGCTCTGTCCTTCAGACTTTCGAGCTCGGCGCGCAGGGCTGTCAGCGTATCTCGTGCTTTGGCAGTTGCCGAGTTGTCGCGGTCGTGGACCGATGCCAGCGCTCCATCGACAAGCGGTTCGTCTGAACTCGTGCTCGGGCCGCCAAAGCCTGTGGCAGTGGACGAAGATGAAACAGGATCGGAACCCGGGAAGGTCTCTTCGAGGCCCTGTTGCAGGACTTCGTCTGGAGTGCGGGCGCGTTGTGCTGCCTGTTCGCGAAGAAGAGAAGCGGCAGCCGGCGACTGGGAATGATCGGCCATTGGGTTTTCCTTGCTTGTTTGTTTGGGGATCGAGACATCCTCTGATCCCGCTCGTGTTTCTATGGGTACCGAAACTCGCTCTTCGAGAGCGGTTTCGGGAGAGGAGCGAGCCTTCCCGAAACCGAACGACAATGAACGGATCAGATCATGATCTCGCCGCCGGTCACCGGAATGACGGCGCCAGTCATGTAGCTGCCAAGGTCGGACGCCAAGAGAACATAGGCACCTGCCAATTCGGCTGGCTGGCCCGCACGACCGAGCAAGGTCTGCTCGCCGAACTTCGCCGCCTTTTCAGCCGGCATGGTTGAGGGAATGAGAGGCGTCCAGATCGGGCCTGGCGCGACGGCATTCACCCGGATCCCATGTTCTGCCACCATTTCGGCAAGACCAGCCGTGAAGTTGGAGATGGCACCCTTGGTCGAGGCGTAGGCGAGAAGCTGTGGCGAAGGTTGACGCGACTGGATCGACGTCGTGTTGATGATCGAGCTACCCGGCTTCATCAGAGGGACAGCCGCCTTCGATAGGAAGAATGGTGCGTAGATGTTGGTCCGGAACGTCTCGTCCCACTCTTCCGCAGTGATATCGGTAATGGTGGCATAGGTGCGCTGGAAGGCGGCATTGTTGACGAGGATGTCAATTTTTCCGAGCTCATCGGCCGTGCGCTTTACGAGCGCGTTGCAATGCTCCTCCGACTTGATGTCTCCGGGAACGACCACTGCCTTGCGGCCTGCTTCGCGAACCCACTTCGCCGTGTCTTCAGCGTCTTCGTGTTCGCTGAGGTACGAAATCAGGATATCCGCGCCTTCGCGGGCAAATGCGATCGCCACAGCTTTGCCGATGCCCGAGTCAGCACCGGTGATCAGCGCGACCTTGCCCTCAAGACGACCATTGCCCTTGTAGGAGTGTTCGCCATGATCCGGCGCCGGATCCATCAATGCGGTCTGGCCTGGCGGGTCCTGATGCTGGGCGGGATGGGGAGGTGTCGGGCGACGTGTTTCTTGCATGGTTTGATCTCCAGTCTAGCGTTCTGAGCAGAAACAAGCTGATCCACAATCGGTTCCGTTGTCGCTCACTCAGCCTCTTCGAAAGCGCTCCAGTCGGGCCGGGGAAACTAAAAGTTGACTTTCGGGAGCGTAGCCGCTATTTGTGGTTTATCGATATTTTGCTTGCTGATCTTTGGTTATTGCGCTTCGAACGAAGCGCCTGAGCGAACTTCCTCTTCAAAACAAATCGCTATCACCTTCTGCAAGATCTCGTTTTGCAGATACCTTCTCTATGCTTTGAAAGGGTTCACTATGACCACCGGCACAGTAAAATGGTTTAATTCCACTAAGGGCTTCGGCTTCATTCAGCCTGACGATGGCGGCGCTGATGCGTTCGTTCACATCTCCGCAGTCGAGCGCGCCGGAATGCGCGAAATCGTCGAAGGCCAGAAGCTGGGCTACGAACTTGAGCGCGACGCAAAGTCGGGCAAGATGTCGGCCTGCAACCTTCAGGCTGCTTAATTCGATTTTTGCTTCGCTTTGACCACGGATGTACTGGCACTGTCGAAGTAGCAGTTGGTGAGGGCCGAGCATACGTGCTCGGCCTTCTTATTTGGCGTCTACCGCCAGGATTGGATAAGAAATGACGGAAACAATGTCGAAGTCGCGCGAGCGTGCGGAAGCCGCATTTGCTCAGACCCAGACCCAGTTTTTCTCCCGCGTCGAAGCGGTCGCAGAATTAAACGCACACGTCGCCGAACGTGACTCAAAGACGGCTCGGCTCAAGGCTGCGCGCCTTGCAAAAGAAATTGAAGACCGCGCCTCTGCGACTGCTGCCCTGATTGCCAAGCGCGCCAAGAAGGCCTGACACCAGCCCGACATCGAATGAACTCGGCCCGCAGCCTGCGCGGCCGATCTTGTTTGATGCCCGTGGCTACGACTACTGCTATAGTCGACCAGAGATCACGGACCTCCGATCGTCGGCAGATACGTCTCGACTTCACGCCTTCCCACGGCGTCGAGCACAGCGATATTCTCGTTCCAGAAATCCTCAGCTTCTTTGGTATCGGTTCCCCATGCACGCGTAGCGCTGCGACGACCACCGAGACGCAGATACTGATGGGCCAGCATCGACAGGCCGGACGCAGTCCCAGTCTCAATCGTGGAGTTCCTCACGGGAAGTGCAGATAGCATCCGCTCAAGCGCGTCGTGCTCGGGGCCACGTGGGTGTTGACTTAAGAACACGTCCACTGGAATCCGCGTTTCGTGGCCACCGGACGGCAAGTTGCCACGGTGAATAACTGTTGGGTGCTGGTTCTCGGGAGCGGGCTCTATAAACCACCGATCTCCATTGGTGCTGTGCGCAAACTCCTGCGGTTCGTTCATGCTGCCGATCCTTACGAGTTTTCGAGGGGGAGACGCTATCCGGACTCGCCGCGCGCCTCCACTATCAACAGCGACAGCCGCCAATGGTTGCCGAGAGCCTCGAATTGAGTTCGAGGCCCGGCTGCAATCCGCTAAACCCGTTCCAGGGCGAGGGCGATCCCCTGGCCAACGCCGACGCACATCGTGGCAAGCGCGTATCGCGTACTACCCAGCGATAGCTCCAGTGCCGCGGTTCCGGCAATGCGTGCTCCGGACATGCCGAGCGGGTGACCCAGCGCGATCGCACCGCCATTCGCGTTGACATGCTCCGCATCATCGGGGATTCCGAGCTCGCGCAAAACGGCGATGCCCTGAGAGGCGAAGGCTTCGTTTAGCTCGACAATCCCGAAATCCTGCGGCGACAAGCCGAGGCGTGCGCAGAGTTTCTGCGTCGCTGGCGCAGGCCCGATGCCCATCACCCGTGGCGGAACGCCAGCCGCAGCGCCGCCGAGGATGCGTGCAATCGGCGTCAGGCCATATTTTAGGGCCGCTTCCTGCGAGGCGATGATCAGTGCCGCTGCCCCGTCATTGACGCCGGATGCGTTGCCGGCAGTGACCGTGCCGCCTTCCATTTTGTTCACCGGCCGGAGTTTAGCCAATGCCTCCAAGCTGGTTGCGCGGGGATGCTCGTCCTTGTCGACGATGATGCTATCGCCCTTCTTTTGCGGAACGCTGACGGCTTTGATTTCTCTTGCTAGCCTGCCGTTCTGCTGGGCGGCAGACGCCTTGTTCTGGCTGCGCACTGCAAACGCGTCCTGATCCTCGCGAGAGACATGGTAATCGATCGCGACATTGTCGCCGGTTTCCGGCATGGAATCGACGCCGTACTGCTTCTTCATGAGCGGATTGACGAAACGCCACCCAATGGTGGTGTCGTATATCTCCGCGTTGCGTGAAAACGCGGTCTCGGCCTTCGGCATCACGAACGGAGCGCGGCTCATGCTTTCCACGCCACCGGCAATCATGATGTCGGCTTCGCCGGCCTTGATGGCGCGGGCAGCGGTGATCACGGCATCCATGCCCGATCCGCAGAGACGGTTGATCGTCGTGCCGGATACGGACACTGGCAGGCCGGCAAGCAGCAGCGACATGCGCGCGACATTCCGGTTATCTTCGCCCGCCTGGTTGGCGCAGCCAAAGACCACGTCGCCGACCGCTTCCCAGTCGACGGCAGCGTTTCGCTCCATCAGTGCCTTAAGAGGTACAGCGCCCAGATCGTCCGCACGGACCGATGACAGCGCGCCGCCGAAACGACCGATCGGGGTACGGATATAGTCGCAGATAAATGCTTCGGTCATCGATCTCTCCTCAAAGCGCCGGTACGACAAGATCAGCAACAACGCCGTCCACATGGAGCTGCGCGCCGGTCATCGCCTGCAATTCCTCGATGGTCATTGCGGCGAGCTTTTCACGCAGGACAAAACGGCCGTCCGCGATATCGATCACCGCATGGCTCGTATAGACCCTCGTGATGCAGCCGACGCCAGTCAGGGGAAATGTGCATTTGGAGACAAGTTTCGGCTTGCCGTCCTTCGTCACATGCTCGGTGATGACGTAAACCTGCTTGGCACCATGCACCAGATCCATCGCGCCGCCGACCGCCGGCACGCCTTTGGAGCCAACGCGCCAGTTGGCGAGGTCGCCATTTTCCGCCACCTGATAGGCGCCGAGGATTGCAACGTCGAGATGGCCGCCCCGCACCATGGCGAAGCTGTCCGCATGATGAAAGAAAGCCGCGCCGGGCTTGACCGTGACGGCCTTTTTGCCCGCGTTGATCAGATCCCAGTCTTCCTCACCGGCTGCCGGAGGCTCGCCGAAATCGAGGATGCCGTTTTCCGTATGGAAGATCGCCTGTCTGCCGGGCGGCTGATAGCGGGCGACCATTTCCGGAAAACCGATCCCGAGATTGATATAGGCGCCATCTTCGATATCCTGCGCGGCACGCCAGGCGATCTGCGTGTTCGACAGTTTGATGTCGTCGCGGGTGTCCAGTGTCTGAGTTTCGCCGCTCATGCGCTCATTCCTCCGGCATAGGCCACTCCGGCCCGGATGAGTTCTTCTTCTTGCTGAGGGTTTGAAACCTCGACCACCGCATCGACAAAGATGCCGGGCGTGATCACGTGTTCGGGGTCGATGTCGCCGGGTTCAACGATCTGCGAGACCTGGGCGATGGTGGTGGTCGCCGCCATGCACATCAGAGGATTGAAGTTCCGGCCGGCCTTGCGATAGGTGAGGTTGCCATGGGTGTCGCCCAGATGCGCCTTGACGATGGCAAAGTCGGCCTTGAGCCAGCGCTCCTGCACGAATTGTCGTCCATCGAACTCGGCGACCGGCTTGCCCTCGGCCAGTTCCGTTCCATAACCCGTCGGAGTGTAGAAGGCCGGTATGCCGGCGCCACCTGCGCGGATCCGCTCGGCAAGCGTGCCCTGGGGGACGAGTTCCAACTCGATCTTTCCGGCCAGATAGGTATCGGTAAAAGCCCGCGGATCGGACGAGCGAGGGAAGGAGCAGATCATCTTCGCGATCATGCCCGCATCGATCATTGCCGCAATACCGATGCGTCCGTTCCCGGCGTTGTTATTGATCACGGTCAGGTTTTTAGGACCATTGTCGATCAGCGCGTGGATGAGTTCGATCGGCGCACCGGAGCCTCCGAAACCACCGATCATCACCGTGGCACCGTCGGTGATCTTGGACACGGCATCAGCCAAAGTCCGAATTGTTTTATCCATCAGTATCCTCCGCAAACCGATCCCGCTGCAGAAACAACTAAATCCCATAAGGATGGACGGCAAACCATTTGTGCGATATCGTCTCTTTGTACGATTATCGCACAAAATGAGGCTCTGGTGGACGTCAAGACGAGAGACATGATGGGCGGGCTGGCAAAGGGCC
Organism: Rhizobium sp. CFBP 8752; assembly: GCF_014842035.1. Classification (NCBI taxonomy): domain Bacteria; kingdom Pseudomonadati; phylum Pseudomonadota; class Alphaproteobacteria; order Hyphomicrobiales; family Rhizobiaceae; genus Rhizobium; species Rhizobium sp. CFBP 8752. The sequence continues at coordinate 310,148 of NZ_JACYUZ010000002.1, forward strand.
TCAAGGTCATAGAAGCCTTCTCTGCCGAGCGACCGCGTCTCAGCATCGCCGAAGCCTCACAGCTCACCGGTTATGATCGCGCGACGGTGAGACGATGCCTCCTGACGCTCTCCGAACTCGGCTATTGCGCCTATGACGGAAAATTCTTCACCGTCACCCCCCGCGTCTTGCGACTGGGAACGGGATGCCTGGCAGCGATGCCATTGCCGAAGATCGTGCAGCCCTGGCTCGATGACCTGTCCGAACAGACAGGCCAAAGCACATCCGTTTCCATTCTTGATGCGAGTGACATCGTCTACGTCGCGCGGGCCGCGCAGCGCAGGGTCATGTCGATTTCGCTGATGCCGGGCTCACGCCTTCCAGCCTACTGCACCTCTATGGGGCGGGTGATGCTGGCAGCACTTCCTGTCGAGCAGGCAGAAGATCTCCTTTCATCAAAGCCGCTCGTGGCGAGGACCGCAAAGACCGTGACCGACATCGAAACACTCAAGGGCAAACTGCTCCGCATCCGTGATCGCGGTTATGCCTGCATCGATCAGGAGGTCGAAATCGGCCTCCGCTCTCTGGCCGTCCCGCTATTCAGCCCCCGCGGCCAGGTCGTCGCCGCGCTGAACATCGGGCTAGCCGCGTCAGAGGAGCCGATGCAGGCTGTCGCTGACCGTTATATTCCGTCACTGCTTAAAGTTCAGAAGGAGCTGACCGGCATATCCGGTTGAATTTGCGGCATATGCCGGCGTTCCAACTCCGAAACCATCTTATTCCCGCGGTATCTCCTGCAGCATCCGGATGATGGCGGAAAAGTCCTCGCCGCCGTGTCCGGCTGCCTCGAACTGGGCGTAGAGGTCGGCCGCGTGGGCTCCGAGCGGTGTCGCAGCGCCGGATTGTTGTGCTGCCTCTTGTGACAGCAGCAAGTCCTTCAGCATCAACGCCGTGGCAAAGCCGGGGCGGTAGTCGTTGTTGGCAGGCGATGTCGGCACGGGACCGGGCACGGGGCAATAGGTCGTCAGCGACCAGCACTGGCCCGATGAGGTCGAGGCGACATCGAACAGCGCCTGATGCGAGAGGCCGAGCTTTTCAGCCAGGCCGAACGCTTCGCAGACGCCGATCATCGAGATGCCGAGGATCATGTTGTTGCAGATCTTTGCAGCCTGACCCGCACCATCGCCGCCGCAGTGGACAATCTTGCGGCCCATGGCTTCGAGGATAGCCTTACCCGACGCAAACGCACTCTCCGAGCCGCCCACCATGAATGTCAGCGTGCCCGCTTCCGCGCCGGTCGTTCCCCCGGACACCGGAGCATCGAGAGAGAGGCAACCCATCGCGCTGCCCAGAGCATGCGCCTTGCGGGCGCTCTCCACGTCCACGGTCGAACAATCGATGAGCAGCGTTCCCTCGGGGATCACGGATGCCAGATCCGACCAGACGGCGAGGACATGCTGGCCCTTGGGCAGCATGGTGATAATGCAGTCTGCATTCAGCACAGCCTGGGGGAGGGTGCTTGCCGCGTTGACGCCACGCGCGCTTGCGGCATTCCTGCTCGCCTCCGAAAGATCGAAGCCCCAGACGTCATGTCCCGCCTTGACGAGATTGGCCGCCATCGGCCCGCCCATGTTCCCAAGTCCAACGAATGCAACCTTGCTCATAGTCCCCCCTTACCGATTGTCCGCCAAGATCATCGCCGCCGCCTTTTCGGCAACCATGATCGTCGGAGAATTCGTGTTGCCCGATGTGATGGCGGGCATGATTGATGCGTCGGCAATTCTCAGCCGGCCGAGTGCTCTCATTTTCAGTCGCGGATCGACGACGCTATCGGGATCCGACCCCATCCGGGCCGTGCCCACGGGATGGAAAATCGTCGTTCCTATTTCGCCGGCAGCGCGCTCCAGATCTGCATCCGTGTCGTACGCCGGTCCCGGCTTGTATTCTTCCGGCTGGTAGCGGGCGAAAGCAGGCTGCGCGACGATGTTGCGGGTCAGCCGGATCGAACTTGCCGCGACACTGCGGTCGGCAGCTGTCGAAAGATAGTTCGGCCGGATCGCCGGCGCTGCTGCAAAATCCGGGCCTTTCAGATGCACGGAACCGCGGCTTTCGGGGCGAAGATTGCATACGCTTGCGGTGATTGCCGGAAAAGCATGAACCGGATCCCCGAAGCGGTCCAGCGAGACCGGTTGGACATGGTATTCGAGATCAGCCGTTTCCTTGTCCGGACCCGACCGGGTAAAAATCCCGAGCTGGCTTGGAGCCATGGACATAGGTCCTGAGCGTTTCAGCGCATATTCCAGCCCGATCGCAGCCTTGCCGAGCCAGCGAGAGGCTTTCTCGTTCAGCGTCGGCACGCCGGTGACCTTGTAGACCAGCCGTAGCTGCAGGTGATCCTGCAGGTTTTCGCCGACCTGTCGCACCTCCTTGACCATCTCGACCCCGGCGTCCGCCAGAACCTCGCCGCGTCCGACGCCTGAGAGTTCGAGCACATGCGGCGTCCCGATCGCGCCCGCCGAAAGCACCGTCTCGCGACGGGCATGAGCCACCTGCGACACGCCATTCTGCTGAAACTCGACGCCTTTCACCTCACCGGTTTCGATGATCAGGCGGCGGACATGCGCCTTGGTGAGGACGCGTAGGTTCGGCCGCTTCATCGCGGGCCGCAGAAAGGCCTTGGAGGTGTTCCAGCGAATGCCCGAACGCTGGTTGACGTCGAAATAGCTTGAGCCTTCGTTGTCGCCGCGGTTGAAATCCTCGATCATCGGGATGCCCGCCTGTTCCGCCGCCTTGCGGAAACTGTCGAGCACCGCCCAGTGCAGACGCTGCTTTTCGACCCGCCATTCGCCGCCTTCGCCATGCAGATCGTCGCCGCCCTTGTAGAAGTCCTGGCTCTTGCGAAACAGCGGCAGCACGTCGTCCCAGCCCCAGCCGGCACATCCCATCTGCCGCCATAGGTCGTAATCGCGCGCCTGGCCGCGCATATAGATCATGCCGTTGATCGAGGAGCAGCCACCGAGCAGCTTTCCGCGCGGATAAAACAGGGAGCGGCCGTTGAGGCCTTTTTCCTTTTCGGTGGCAAAACACCAGTCGGTGCGCGGGTTGTTGATGCAATAGAGATAGCCGACCGGGATATGCACCCAGTGATAGTTGTCGGTCCCGCCGGCTTCCAGCAGCAGCACGCTGTTGCGGCTATCGGCCGAAAGGCGGTTCGCAAGAACGCAGCCGGCGCTTCCGGCACCGATGATGATGTAGTCGTAGGTTTCCATGATCTTCAGCCAATCAGCGGCGATGCTCGAAGCCCAGTTTTCGGCCAAGCCGCGAGGCGTAGAATTCCCCGATCAGGCCGCGCCGGAAGAGGAGGACGCAGACCATGAAGACCACGCCGGTGATGATCGTGACGGGAAATTCCGAGGTCGCGAGGTAGTTCTGCAACGCCACGACAAGCCCGGCGCCAAAGATCGGTCCGATCAGCGTGCCGATGCCCCCAAGCAGCGTCATCAGGATCACCTCGCCGGACATCTGCCAGCCGACATCGGTCAGCGTCGCGAACTGGAAGACGAGCGCCTTGGTTCCGCCGGCAAGCCCGGCAAGCGCCGCCGACATGACAAAGGCGCCGAGCTTGTAGCGGGATACGGAATAGCCGAGCGAGATGGCGCGCTGCTCGTTTTCGCGGATCGATTTGAGGATCATGCCGAAGGGCGAGTTGATGAACCGCCAGATGATCGCCATGCCGATCAAGAAGACGGCCAGCACGAAATAGTACATGTTCGTCGTTTCGCTGAGATCGATAAAGCCGAACAGGTGGCCGCGCGGCACGGACTGGATGCCGTCTTCGCCATGCGTGAATTCCGCCTGCAGGCAGAAGAAGAAGAACATCTGCGAAAGCGCAAGCGTTATCATCGCAAAGTAGATGCCCTGCCGTCGAATGGCAAAGAAGCCCATGATCAGGCCAAGCACGGCCGCTCCGAATGCGCCGACGAGAATGCCGAGTTCCGGCGACAGACCCCAGACCTTTACGACATGGGCAGTAAAATAGGCGGCTCCGCCGAAGAACGTCGCATGGCCGAAGGACAACAGGCCCGTGTAACCCAACAGCAGGTTGAACGCGCAGGCAAATAGCGCAAAGCACAAAAGCTTCATCAGAAAGATCGGGTAGAAGAACAGCGGTGCAACAAGGAGCAGCACCAGTCCCAACCCGATGAAGATCGCGTAGGTTTTCGTGGCTGTGCCCGATCTCTCGATGCGCGGCGGGGCAGCGGTGTGGATGATGTCGCTCATCTCTGGCATCCTTCCCTAAACATCCCGGCCGAAAAGACCGGCTGGCCGCAGAAGCAGCACGATCGCCATGATCACGAAGATCACGATGCTCGACGCTTCCGGATAAAACACTTTCGTCAGGCCCTCGGCGATGCCGAGCATGTAGCCGGTCAGGATCGCACCCATGATCGATCCCATGCCGCCGACGACGACGACCGCAAAGACCACGATGATGATGTTGGACCCCATCAGCGGCGAGACCTGGTAGATCGGCGCCGCCAGAACGCCGGCAAAGGCGGCAAGGCCCGCGCCGAGCCCGTAGGTCAGTGTCAAAAGCACCGGCACGTTGACGCCAAACGCCTGCACCAGGATCGGGTTTTCCGTGGCTGCCCGCAAATAGGCGCCGAGCTTGGTCTTTTCGATCAAAAGCCAGGTGCCGATACAGGCGACCAGGGAGACGACCACCACCCAGCCGCGATAGATGGGTAGGAACATGAAGCCGAGATTGGTGCCGCCGGCAAGCTGCGTCGGAACCGAATAGGGCTGGCCCGACGAACCGTAGAGATACCGGAACGTGCCCTCGATGGTGAGCGCCAATCCGAAGGTGAAGAGCAGGCCGTAGAGGTGGTCCAGTTTGTAAAGCCGTGACAGCAGGAAGCGTTCGGTAATTGCTCCGAACAGGCCGACGACGAGAGGTGCGAGAACGAGCGCGAACCAGTAGTTGATGCCGAAATACTGCAGCATCAGCATGGCAACGAAAGCGCCGAGCATATACTGCGCGCCGTGGGCAAAGTTGATGACCCGCAGCAACCCGAAGATGACCGCAAGACCGAGGCTTAAGAGTGCGTAGAAAGAGCCGTTGATCAGGCCGATCAGGAGCTGTCCGAGGAAAGCCTGGAGCGGAATGCCGAAAATCATGGTCATGGTGCGGCGCTCCTGGCGTCGTCTGATTTTACCGAAATTGGACGCGAGCGCGTTGCCAGGTCGTCCGTGCGGTGATCCGTTTGCATTACGACCATGCTCAAACCCCCAGAACCTTGTGCAGCATGTCCATCCTCTCCGGCAGTTCGCCGACCGGGAAATTTGCCACCATTTTTCCGTGGTCCATCAGGTAGAACCGGTCAGCGACGCGGCTTGCGAAGCGAAAATTCTGTTCGACCATCAACACCGTCATGCCGCGGTCCTTGAGCGTCTTCAGCACTTCGCCGATGCGCTGCACGATGACAGGCGCAAGCCCTTCGGTCGGCTCGTCGAGGATGAGCAGTTTTACCCCGGTGCGCAGGATGCGGGCGATCGCCAGCATCTGCTGTTCGCCACCGGAGAGCTTCGTGCCCGGGCTGGAGCGGCGTTCGTGAAGGTTCGGGAATAGTTCGTAGATCTCGCTGAGTGGCATTCCCCCTTGCGCAACGACCGGCGGCAGCATGAGGTTTTCCTCGACGGTCAGCGTCGAGAAGATACCACGCTCCTCAGGCACAAAGCCGAGACCCGCATGGGCGGTTCTGTGCAATGGAACCCGCGACATGTCCTGGCCGGAAAAGAGGATCTCGCCGCGGCGTTCGCGGATGATGCCCATGATCGTGCGCAGCGTCGTGGTCTTGCCGACGCCGTTGCGACCGAGAATGGTGATGGTTTCGCCCTCATGCACCGTCATGTCGACGCCGTGCAGGACGTGGCTTTCACCATACCAGGCATTGAGATTGGAAACCTGAAGCAGGGGTTGCGCCATCATGCTTCCTCCGTGCCCATGTAAGCGGTGCGGACGCGCGGATCCTGGCTGACCGTCGCGTAATCGCCCTCGGCCAGAATTTCGCCGCGCTGCAACACCGTGACGTGGTGGCAGATATCGGCAACGACGGAGAGATTGTGCTCCACCATCAGCACCGCACGGGTCTTCGCCACTTCGCGGATGATGGCGGACACGGTGCCGATATCCTCCTGGCCCATGCCGGCCATCGGCTCGTCGAGCAGCAGCACTTTCGGATCGAGTGCCAGCGTCGTTGCGATCTCCAGTACCCGCTTGCGACCGTAGGAAAGGTCGGCAGCCAGCGCGTTTCGCTCGCGTTTCAGCCCCACAGTCTCGATCAGCTCGTCGGCGCGGGCATCCAGCCGGTCGAGCGAGGAGAGCGGCAGCCAGAACTGTGTCGACAACCCGCTCGGACGCTGCAATGCGACGCGGACATTGTCACGCACGGTCAGATGCGGAAACACGGCCGAGATCTGGAACGAGCGGACCAGCCCCATCCGCGCCACCTTGTCGGGTGGCAGTTTCGTGATGTCGGCGCCCATCAGCGTGATCGAACCGGCGGTCGGCTGCAAAAACTTGGTGAGCAGATTGAAAACCGTCGTCTTGCCGGCGCCGTTCGGACCGATCAGCGCATGGACACTGGCGTCGTGAACATCGAGATCGACATTCTTGACGGCTGCGAATGCTCCAAAGCTCTTCGACAGGCCACGGGCGGACAAGACCACCCGTGGCTGATCGTTAGTCGAGATCGATGCGACTGCCATCGCTCACTTCACCAGCTCGCAACCGGCCTTGGCCGGATCGATATAGGCTTCCTTGCCGGGAATGGTGGCAAGCACGTTGTAATAGTCCCACGGCTCCTTGCTTTCGTCAGGCTTCTTCACCTGCAGCAGGTACATGTCGTGGATCATTCGGCCGTTGGCACCGACCGTGCCGCCGCGCGCGAAGAAGTCGTCGACCGGCATTTCATGCAGCGCTTTGGAAACCGCGTCGCTTTCGTCCGTACCGGCCTTCTGCACGGCTTTGAGATACTGCGTCACGGCAGAATAGGTGCCCGCATGAACCATGTTCGGCATCTTGTTGGTCCGGGCAAAAAACTTCTTGGCAAACTCGCGGCTCTTATCGTCGAGGTTCCAGTAATAACCTTCCGTCAGCGTCAGGCCTTGTGCTGCCTCAAGTCCGAGCCCGTGCACTTCGGCCAGCGTGAACAGGAGCGCTGCCAATTTCTGACCGCCTTGGACAATACCGAACTCGGCCGCCTGCTTGATCGAGTTGGCCGTGTCGAGACCGGCGTTGGCAAGCCCGATCACCTTCGCGCCTGATGACTGCGCCTGCAGCAGGAAGGATGAGAAATCCTGGCTCGACAGGGGATGCCGCACCGAACCGACGACCGTGCCGCCATTGGCCTTCACGTAGTCGCTGGTCTGCTGCTCGAGGGAATAGCCGAAAGCATAGTCCGCGGTCAGGAAAAACCAGCTGTCACCGCCCTGCTTGACCATCGCACCGCCTGTGCCGACCGCAAGCGCATGGGTATCATATGCCCAGTGGAAGCCGTAGGGCGTGCAGGACTTGCCCGTGAGATCAGTGGTCGCCGCACCGGTGTTGATGGTGATCTTCTTCTTGTCCTTGGACAGCGCCTGGACCGCGAGACCGACCGACGACGTTGTCAGGTCCATGATCGTATCGACCTGCTGGGTATCGTACCACTGGCGGGCGATGTTGGAGGCGATGTCGGGCTTGTTCTGGTGATCGGCGTCGATGACCTCGATCGGAACATCCAGAACCTTGCCGCCAAAATCCTCGACCGCCATCTTTGCAGCCTCAACGGACGACTTGCCGCCGAAATCGGAATACACGCCGGACTGGTCGTTCAGGATACCGATCCTGACCTTGCCGTCGGATGCCGTTTGGGAAAATGCAGTGCTGCTGGCGAGCAATACGGCCAGCGGTGTAACAACGGACGCCACAAACGTCTTTCGCATAAGGTCTCCTCCCAGAGATAACAGCGCGCGAATCTGTTCAAATTTGGCGGGCCACCCTCCTCAAAGCAGCCCCTCCTGTGGGTATGGTCGAGTAAAACGAACGTTGACGCAAGGAGGAGCGCGCTATTAATTGCAAACAGCCTCTGTTCAATTTTGAACAGACCCGTGACAGCGTTTGAACAGATAGGGACATTGGAGCGCTAACCGCCGACATGACAGCCAGCCCGAACTTCACCTGGGACGACCTTCAATATTTCCTGGCCGTCGCCCGAACCGGGCAGCTTTCCGTCGCGGCCCGGCAATTGCGCACCAGCCATGCCACCGTATCGCGCCGCATCGACCGGCTGGAATTCAGTCTCCGGATCAAGCTTTTCGAGCGCAATCCGCGCGGCTATGTCCTAACCGGAATTGGACAACGCTTCATCGAAGCGGCGGAACGCATGGAGGCGGAAGCGGACCGGTTACAGATGGATATCTTTTCGGGGAGCGCTGCTCACCAGGGCGTCGTCCGTCTCAGTGCTCCGGAAGGAATTGCGAACTTCTTCCTCGCGCATCAGATCGGCGATTTCACCGTCCAGCATCCCAATCTCTCGCTCGAGCTGGTGACGATCCAGCAGATCATGTCCTTGTCGCGCAAGGAGGCCGACATTGCCATCTCGCTCGATCCGCCGAAGGGCGGACCCTACGAAATCGAGAAGATCACCGACTATCGGCTGAACATCTACGGCGCAAAATCCTACCTGTCCGAGCGACCGGAGATTAAAAGCCGCGACGACCTGCTGCTACACCCGTTCATCGGCTACATCCAGGATATGATCTTTGCGCCGGGACTGGACTATCTTGGCGACGTCCATCCGGGAATCCGGCCGCGGTTTCAGAGCTCAAGCATCTCGGCGCAACTGACGGCGACGCTTCAGGGTCAGGGTCTCTGCATCCTGCCGCATTTCATTGCGCGCCGTCAGCCGGATCTCGAGCTGGTGCTGCCCCGCGAGGTGCAGTTGACCCGGCACTACTACCTGGTCCGTCACCGCGACATGAGCCGCATTCCCCGTGTACGTGCCGTCGCCGACTACCTTTTGGCGGTCGTGCAGAACAATCGAGATGCGTTTCTTGGCGAAATTGAAAGCGCCTAAGCAGAACGAAGTGTGCCCGCCAAACCGGGTTTACCTGGCGTGGCGGGCACTGTACCGGACGGTACTCGCTTTCGGAATCAGTGGCTGACGATTTTTACCGGGATTGCCTTGGACGCCGGCGTCTTGGACATCTCGTCGTGATGGTCGATTGCGTTCAGCACATTGCATTCGGGATAGTACCCGCCGATCGTGCCGCGCGGAAGCTTGTGCGCTCTGACCGTCAGCCCGCTGAGTTCGCGGTGTTTGCCGTCTTCGAAGTCACTGACGAGCGATACGACCTGACCTTCCCGAAGTCCTGCTGCAGCGATGTCTTCCGGACACATGAGAAGCACGTCTCGCGTACCCTCGATGCCGCGGAATCGATCCGAATAGCCATAGATCGTTGTGTTAAACTGGTCGTTGGATCGCATCGTGATCAGCCGGAACCGACCAGGCGCATCCTCGAACGACAACGCGTTGAGCTGATGCGGCGTTGTAAAGACCGCTTTCTTTTCCTCAGTATTCCACTTCCGTTCGTGTGCATCATTGCCGCGATAAAAGCCGCCGGGCTCGAACATGCGCTGGTTGTAATGCTTGAAGTCGTCGGGGTAGGTTGCCTCGATGAGATTGCGAACGAGGCTGTAGTCCCGCGTCCATTCGTCCCATTTCAGCTTCGGGTTATGGTCGAGGGTTGCCTTGGCGATGCCGGTCACGATCGCAAGTTCGCTCTGGAGTTGCTTGGATGCCGGCGTCCGCTTTCCGATCGAACCGGAAATGTGGGAGAAGCTGTCTTCCGTCGTGACGGACTGATTTCCGGTCGCCTGCATGTCGATCTCGGTTCTGCTGAGACATGGCAAGATCCAGGCCTCCTTGCCCGGAAACAGATGGCTGCGGTTGAGCTTGGTCGAGACCATGACCGTCAGCTCCTGCTCGGCCCAGACCCGCTCCATATCGACCTGATCCGGCACGGCGCGAAGCAGATTGCCGCCGAGTGAGATTGTGGCGCGGATGGTTCCCGCCATCATGCCTTTGACCGCATCGACGATGTGCGTTCCGTCCTCGGTCGGAGGATCGAAATCGAACAGTTCCTTCAGTTTGTCCATCGGGATGAGCTTGGTCTTTTCGGCGATGCCGACGGTCCGCTGGCCCTGAACGTTCGAGTGGCCACGCACCGGACAGCAACCAGCGCCCTCACGGCCGATATTGCCGCGCAGGAGGAGAAGGTTGACTAGCATCGCGATGTTAAGGCCGCCCTGCGAGTGCTGGGTCAGTCCCATTCCGTAGACGCCGATGACGCGCTTGGCGGCAATATAAGTCGCGCCTGCCTCGCGCAGATCAGCCTCCGTGAGCCCGCTTTCGCGCACAATGTCCGACCAAGGCGTGTCGCGCACGCATTCGATGAACTTGTCGAAGCCCGTCGTGTGCTCGGCGATGAAATCGACATCGAGAACGCGCGCCCGGCCAGCGGCAACCGCCGCATCATCGGTCTCGACGACGGTCTTACATAGACCCAGCATGGCAGCGACGTCACCGCCGGCCTGCACCTGCAGATACTGATCGGATATCTTGGTCTCGTTGCCCGTGACCATGTCGAGCGGATTTTGCGGGTTCACGAACGACACGAGACCCTGCTCGATAACAGGGTTGAATGTGACGATCTTCGCGCCGCGCTTTTTGGCTTCCTGCAGCGGATGGAGGAAACGTGGACTGTTGGTGCCCGGGTTCTGGCCAAAGAAGAAGAAGGCGTCGGTCTTTTCCAAATCTTCCCAGACGATGGTACCGACCGGCGAGCCGATGACCTTGGTGAGGCCGACGGACGTCGTCTCGTGGCACATGTTCGAGCTCTGCGGCAGGTTGTTGTTGCCATAGGCGCGTGCCAGCAAGGCATAGAGGTAGGATGCTTCCAGTCCGGCATGGCCGGACGAATAGAAGACCACGCTCTTCTTCTCCAGGCGCTTTAGCGTTGCGCCGATCTTCTGGAACGCCTCGTTCCAGGTGGCCTCCACGTATTGTCCGGTCGCGTGGTCGAAGCGGAGAGGATGGGTCAGGCGACCTGTCATCTCCAGATCGTGGTCTTTCCAGCCCTTCAGCTCCTCCACCGTATGCTTCTTGAAGAAATCAGGTCCGCAACGGGAGTTGGTCAGGTCCCACATGGTGGCCTTGGCACCATTCTCGCAAAACTCGAAGGGGTGATAGTTTTTGGGCTTTGGCCAGGCGCACGAGACGCACATGAATCCGCCCGGCTTGTTTTGTCGAGACAATGTTTCGAGAAACGCTGGTGGAGGCGAACTCTCGCCGTAGATCCGGAAAATCGACTTTACCGAGCCCCAACCACCTGCAGGGCCTTTGCCTTCAGGATTGCTGATGTTGTCTGCCATGGGTGGGCCTCCGAAATGTTCGCTGAAAGGGATGCTAGGGGCGGCATCGACATAACTCGAAGAAGGCGCGATCGTTCCTCCCGCCGGGCAGTCGTTTCCGAGCGGCTGTCGGATCCGGAGACGGCATACGGCCTCGGTTTCAGGACGAGGCATACCGCAAATGACTGACGTGACGTTGCTCCACTATTCTTCTTGAACCGGCGGCATATATAGGCGTTTGCGTCCGGACGATTGCGGTTGGGCGCGCCAGGCAAGACTAGTTGTAAACAGGGAGATACCGGCCGTGCACCTGCCCAAGATCGTGATCGGAACCATATTCGCCATTGCCGCATCTGCGGCCACGGCATCGGCGCAAGTCGTCGTATCATCAAAGATCGATACCGAGGGCGGCGTCCTCGGCAACATCATTTTGTCCATCCTGAACGCAAACGACATCAAGACGACGGATCGCGTTCAGCTCGGCGCCACACCTGTCGTGCGCAAGGCGATCACCGCCGGCGAAATCGACATCTATCCGGAATATACCGGCAATGCGGCGTTCTTCTTCGAAAAAGCCGAAGACCCGGCCTGGAAGGACGCGGCAAAGGCCTATACTGAGGCCAAGAAGCTGGATTACGATGCAAACAAGATCGTCTGGCTGACCCCGTCTCCGGCAAACAACACCTGGGCGGTCGCCATCCGCAAGGAAGTCGCGGACGAAGGCAAGATCAAGACCTTCAGCGAATTCGGCTCGTATGTTGCTGGCGGCGGTAAGGTCGTTCTGGCTGCCTCCTCGGAATTCGTCAACTCGGCTGCAGCCCTTCCGGCCTTCCAGAAGACCTACGGCTTCACGCTGAAGTCCGACCAGCTGATCACGCTGTCCGGCGGCGACACCGCTGCCACGATCGCAGCAGCTGCAAACCAGACCAACGGCGCCAATGCGGCGATGGTCTACGGCACGGACGGTGGCATTGCGCCATCAGGTCTCGTCGTTCTGGAAGACGACAAGGGCGTCCAGCCGGTCTACCAGCCGGCTCCGATCATCCGTGAAGCGGTTCTGAAGGAGCATCCACAGATCGAAACGCTTTTGAAGCCTGTCTTCGAAAAGCTTGACCTTGTGACACTTCAGGAATTGAACGGCCGCGTGCAGCTCGGTGGCGAACCGCCGAAGGCCGTTGCCGAAGACTTCCTGAAGAAGAACGGATTTCTGAAGTAAAGCTGGCTGTATGATGCATTCCACCCTCAGGGGAGGGATGCATCATCCGGGGGCCAAGGAGGATCGGATTGAAGCTTCGCCTCGATAAGCTGGGTGTCGTCGTGGCGCTTCTGGCAACCTATGCTGCCTTTTTCGCGCCCCTCATGATTTTCCGTCCCAACCGGATCGTGCCGGGGCAGGGGAAGTCTCTCTGGGAATCCCTGCCGCCTTCCACGTCAATCTCCTTCGTCGTCGTTATCGGCGTCGCGATCCTCATCACACTCTTCAAAACACCTCTTTATCTAAGGCTGTCGGCTGCGGCGGCCGTTCTCGCGGGACTGGCCATCTCCGTCGGCTCCGCCGCGTCGTTTCTGACGCCGGACGGCAATACCTATGCTCGTGTTTCGCCGGCCTCCGGTGCCTGGCTGTTGATGCTTGCCTTCGCTCTGCTCGCCGCCGATGCGATCGCCAGACTGCGGCCAACACCCGTCGTTCGGATCGCCTTGCTGGCGGTCAGCCTAGCGGGCATCGCGCTCGTCCTGTCTTCGGGTCTCTGGGACGGACTTTCCATCATCAGGGAATATGCGGGCCGCGCCGACGTCTTCTGGCAGGAAGCGGGAAAACATGTGACATTGGCGATCGGATCGCTGATTGCTGCCGTCGTCGTCGGTCTTCCCCTCGGCGTTCTTGCCCACCGAGTCACGTCCTTGCGTGCCGGCATTCTCAACACGCTGAACTTCGTCCAGACGATCCCGTCGATTGCCCTGTTCGGCATTCTCATCGCGCCGCTCGGCTGGATCGCCATCAACGTGCCGGGTGCGGCCGCGATCGGCATACGCGGCATTGGCGCTGCACCCGCGTTCGTGGCGCTGTTCCTCTACTCCCTGTTGCCTGTTGTCGCCAACACCGTCGTGGGACTCGAAGGCGTGCCCCGGGAAGCAAACGAGGCGGCCCGCGGAGTCGGCATGACCGGGCGCCAACGCCTGTTCGGCATCGAACTGCCGCTCGCCATGCCCGTCATCCTGACCGGTATCCGCATCGTTCTGGTTCAGAATATCGGGCTTGCCACCATTGCGGCCCTGATCGGCGGAGGCGGGTTCGGCGTCTTCGTCTTCCAGGGCGTCGGCCAGACGGCAATGGATCTTGTGCTCCTGGGCGCCGTACCCACCGTCGTGCTCGCGTTCACCGCAGCCACCGTATTGGACGCACTCGTCGAACTGAACGCCCCTGTTGGCACTCGAGGCAAAGCCGCATGATCGAAATCGAGACCCTCACCAAGCGTTACGGCGACAATACGGTTGTCGACACAGTAACCATGACGATCCAACCGCGCACGGTAACGGTCATTGTCGGCACGTCGGGTTCCGGCAAGACGACGCTTCTGCGGATGATCAACCGGCTGGTGGAGCCGACATCCGGTACCATCAAGCTCGACGGCGTCGACAATCGCGACCTGCCGGGGTTCGAACTGCGGCGCAGGATCGGCTACGCGATCCAGGGACACGGGCTTTTTCCGCATCGAACCGTCGCGCAGAATATCGCCACTGTTCCGGGTCTGCTTGGCTGGGACCGGCCCCGCATCGACGCCAAAGTAAAAGAGCTGCTCGAACTCTTCCAGCTCGACCCCGCCGATTTCGCGGCGCGTTTTCCGCATGAACTCTCCGGCGGGCAGCAACAGCGCGTCGGCGTGGCACGCGCTCTTGCGGCTGAACCCAACGTACTCCTGATGGATGAGCCGTTCGGCGCTCTCGACCCGATCATTCGCGCCAAGGCGCAGCAAGACCTAATCAGCATTCAAAAAGTGCTCGGCACGACTATCGTTCTCGTCACGCACGATATGGACGAGGCCTTTCATCTGGCGGACCGGATTGCGGTGATGGACAAGGGCAAGGTCGTTCAATACGGCGCGCCTGTCGAACTGGTTCGACAGCCTGCGACCCCGTTCGTCGAGACGCTGATTGGCGATACGGAGCGGCCATTCCGGCTCCTGTCGATGCAGACTATCGGTGAGGCCCTCGAGCCCAATCAAGCGACAGGGGAACCACTGTCCGAAGACATGAGCCAGCGAGAAGCGCTATCAAAGCTTTTGTGGACGGGACAGCAGGCATTGCCTGTTCGCGCATCCGATGGGCGGATCATCGGCTCTGTTTCGGTCGAAGGACTTTCGAAGCGCGCGGCGGGTCTGGCATGAGAGCGTGGCTTCCTCTCATGCTGCGGGCGTTACTGCTCGTTCTTCTGCTGACGTTCCTGCTGATGCCCGAATCGTTCGATCCCATCCTGCGCCCGCTGGTTCAGCAGAATGCGCCCGCGATCTACAATCAGGGAAGTCTTCTGACACTCACGCTTCTGCATCTGAGGACGGTCGCCATCGCCACGACAGCAGCGATTCTTGTGGCTGTTCCCATGGCAATTCTCGTGACGCGGCCGATCGGCGCCGAGTTTTTGCCGCTCTCGCGGGGCCTCGTGAATATCGGGCAAACCTTCCCGCCAGTAGCGGTGCTGGCGCTCGCGGTTCCAACGCTGGGCTTTGGTGAAAAACCGACGCTGGTCGCGCTCTTTCTCTACGGTTTGCTGCCGATTTTCGAAAACACACTGACGGGGCTGACGACCCTTCCGCCGTCTGTCATGGAGGCGGCGCGCGGGACGGGCATGACCGGGTTGCAGCGGCTGTTCAAGGTCGAGCTGCCGCTCGCGACACCCGTCATCCTCGCCGGTATCCGTCTGTCGGTCGTGATCAGTCTCGCCACGGCCACGATCGGTTCTACCGTTGCCGCAAAAACCTTGGGCGAAGTCATCATCGCCGGCCTGCAGGCCAACAATCTCGCCTTTATCCTGCAAGGCGGCCTGATCGTCGGCGCTCTTGCGATCCTCATCTACGACACGCTATCGGCCGTCGAGCGCATCGCAGCCCGTCGAACCGGCCTGAACGTGCGCTAGTCGGACTTCAACGCTGACAGACTAGTTGTCCCACTTCGGCCCGACGCCGCGGCCGGTGATCAGCCAGGCAAGGCTCACCTGCAGAGAGCGTGCAACGATCTCCAGATCAGTTGCGATCGGTGCGTCGCGATCATTCTCCCACGACTGCCAGACATCCCGTTCAACGCCGGTCATGTCGGCCGCGTCGTCGACCGATACATCGCAGGCGTCGCGTGCAAGCGAGATACGCCCGCCAAGCGTGTCACCGGTGGCGAGGTTTAGATCGGTTCCGTCGATATACATGTGTTCTCCTGGACAATTGTACGCTGGCTTCACGTGGCAAAAGGGCTCCGCGGATAACCGCAGAGCCCGAAGCCGATATCAGCCTTCGTTACCAACCCAGGCCTTGATCTGGTCCGGATGGTCCTTGATGTATTTCTCGATCGCTTCGTCGTACGAAGTCTCCTGGGCGGTGAACATCCCCGCTTCGAGATCATCGATCGGCAGCTTCATGCGCGAGAGGAAGCCGGCAACCTTCGGATTTTCGGCTTTGAAATCCTTGCGGGCGAGGACGTCGACATGTTCTGCTTCACCCAGCGACTTCTTGGGGTCGGTCAGGTAACGAAGCTTGTACTTGCCGAACATCCAATGGGGGCTCCAGGACGTGGCGACGAACCACTTTTCGCTGCGCATGGCGCGATCGACCGTCGTCAGCATGCCCGCCTCACTGGAGATCTGCAGCTTGTAGTCGTCGAGACCGTAATCCTTCACGGCCTTTTCTGACAACCGTGTCAGACCTGCGCCCGGATCGATGCCCTGCACGATGCCGGAAAGCTTCTTTTGCACTTCAGGCTTCTTCAGATCCTCGATCGAAGCGATCTCGCTTTCCGGGATATAGGCCGGAACGACCCAGCCCAGCTTTGCGCCGTCATAGACGGTACCCAGCGTTTCGACCTTGTCCTTCACCTTCTCGTAGTAGTCCGCATGGGTCTGCGGCAGCCAGGCCATCATCATCGCGTCGAGATCGCCGCGGCTGACACCCTGGTAGAGCGGAGCGACATCGGACTGTACCAGCTCGACTTCCGTGCCGAGTTCATCCTTGATGAGCTTGGCGGCGAGCTTGGTGACAAATTCAGCATCGGACCAAGCGGACCAGCCGATCTTTACCGGCTTGGCGTCCTGCGCCATCGTTGCGGTCACAGATCCACCGATGAGGGTGGCGGCGAGCCCGAGGGTTGCGAGGGTCTTGAACATGTAGTCTCCTTTTTGGGAGGTTTGCAATTGCGGGTTCATCACCCGCACGGTTCGGCGAAGGACTGGATCAGGCGGTTGCCGTCACCATATCCTCACGCTCGTTTCTCTTGAAAAGCGCGCGCCAGAGGGCGTTCGGCTTTCTGGATTTCTGGCCGAGGCTCTGGGTGATCCGGTCGAGAATGACGGCCAGGATGACGACGGCAAGACCGCCCTCGAAGCCCGTGCCCACATCCAGGCGCTGGATACCGGTCAGGACCGTGTTGCCGAGCCCGCCGGCGCCGATCATCGAAGCGATGACGACCATCGACAGCGACAGCATGATCGTCTGGTTGATACCGGCCATGATCGAGGGCAGGGCGTTGGGAAGCTGGATCTTGAACAGAAGCTGCGTCGAGGTGCAGCCAAACGCGTTGCCTGCCTCGATGAACTCGTGATGTACCTGGCGGATGCCAAGATTGGTCAGTCGCACGACAGGCGGCATTGCAAAGATCACCGTGGCGATGGCACCCGGTACCGCTCCAAGCCCGAAGAACATCGCTGCCGGAATGAGGTAGACGAACGCCGGCATGGTCTGCATCAGATCGAGGATGGGCCGGACGATGGCTGCGACACTATCCTTGCGCGCCATGGCAATGCCGAGCGGCAGGCCGATGATCATCGCCATCAGCGTGGACGCGATCACCAGGGAAAGTGTCTCCATCATGGCGCTCCAGAGACCCATGTGGTCCACCAGCCAAAGTGCGATGCCGGTCAGCAAGCCGAAGCCGAGGCCGACCCGCCAGAGGGATAGCGCGACAAAGATGGCAATGCCGACGGGCATCGGGAGCGCAAGCAGCGCATCCTGGATCGTCCCGGTTACAAAGCCGATCGCCGACGCGATCAGATCGAGAAAGGGGGAGAAGTTGTCGAGGATGTAGTTGACGGCTGTATCGATGCCGTCGCCGATGTTGAAATTCATGTCTGTCTCCGGTTTCTGGCCGGCTACAGCGCCGCCTGCATTATGGGCCGGCAGGGCGCTGCAACAATTCTAAGGTCGTGAATGGAAATCAGCTGGCGCGGTCGAGCGTTTCAAGCAGCGTCGTTTTGCTGATCGATCCGAGATAGCGCTTCGCGTCATCGATGACGGGGACCGGCCAGGCGCTGGCGGCGACCGTGCCGAGAACGTTCGACAGCGGTTCGTCGGCTGCGATTGTCTCGATCCCGGTGAGAAACGCTCCGCGGTAGGGATCATCCGCCTTGGCGCGCAGCTTTTCGACAAGCGATGTCTGGCTGACCATTCCCTGGTAGGTCTTGTCGCGACCAAGAATGATCGCGTATTCGCGGTCGAAGTGCTTCATGCGTTCGAGTGCGGCGGCGGCCGATACACCCTGACGGTCGATGATCGTGACCTGGGTCTTGCGAGCAACATCGCCGGCCTTGAAGACATGGCTGACATCAACATTGCGGAAGAAGGAGCGGACGTAATCATTGGCCGGGCTCATGACGATTTCGTCCGGCGTGCCGACCTGAATGACGCTGCCGTTCTGCATGATGCAGATACGGTCGCCGATCCGCATGGCTTCGTCGAGATCGTGGCTGACGAAGACGATCGTGCGGCTTTGTTCGGACTGAAGACGGACCAACTCGTCCTGCATCTCGGTCCGGATGAGCGGGTCAAGTGCCGAGAAGGCTTCGTCCATGAGAAGAATGGTCGGTTCACTGGCCAAAGCACGGGCAAGGCCGACGCGCTGCTTCATGCCGCCGGACAGCTGATCCGGAAGGCTGTCCTCGTAACCGTCGAGGCCCACGGCCTTCAAAGCAACGAGAGCCTTCTGCCGACGCTCGGCTTCGTTGACGCCTGCGACCTCGAGACCGAAGGAAGCGTTGTTGAGCACGGTACGGTTGGGCAGAAGCGCGAAGGACTGGAACACCATGCTGATATCGCGCCGCCGCAGATCGATCAGTTCCTTGCGCGACATCTGGGTGATGTCACGCCCGTCGATTTTTATCGCACCGGATGTCGGCTCGATGAGCCTGTTCAGCAGACGAAGGAGGGTGGATTTTCCGGAGCCGGACAGGCCCATGATCACGAAAATCTCACCGGCCTTGATCTCAAAGCTCGCGTCGTTGACACCGACGGAGCAACCGGTCGCTGAATGGATTTCGGATTTTGTCTTGCCGGCGCGGATCATGTCCAAGGCCTTGTCAGGCCGCTCGCCGAAGATTTTGTAGACGTTGTTTAGACTGATCTTGGTCGGTGTCGCTTCGAGCGGCGCGTCATTTTCAGTTGCATAAGCCATTAAAAATTTGGCCCGGGCTCGGTAGCGCGGGCATTCTCCTAGACAGTCGGATCTACTCTACGGCGGAAGCATAGGCTTTCCGGCCAGAGGTTGTCCGTGTATTTTATTTGGGCGATATAGCCATCGCCGGCGAAGAACCAATCCGATCAGCGTATCGCGAGGATTGTATCAAGTCAGACGTCACGCACTAAAAGCGCGCTTCAGACGCACATTCGTTATGCGCATCTGCAGCCCGTCCATGACCTGTTTGTAGAGCGAGAGATGTGGATGTCCATCAAAAAATCCAATTTGCATGGGTCGGAAAACCTCCCGAAGCAGGCTCATCCATCGCAGATCCACTGCATCAACGAGCATCTCGCCCTATCGAACCCGGATTTCAGACCGGCCATCACGAAACCGTGAAACAATGAAAATCTTGCTCTAGCCCAGATGCGAAGGTCCAGACTTGTGAGCCGGTGAGCTACACTCCGCCGCGCAATCGTCCCAACAAGCCGATTTCCCGACCGTTAGCCAGCCAACGCAACTCCCCGCAGCCGCTCTGAGAAACACTCGCGTTGCAATGCGACATGGGATATTTGCATTGTTGGGTGATGGGCGAGTAACGACGTCTGGTCTTTGTGAAGCGGTTTACTCAGCGTGGTCTCATGAGCGTTGTCGGGCAGAGTACTTTTATCATCGACAATCTGAGATTGGCGGACGGTCGCCAAGGCATGTCGCTCAATGTTTCGAACGGCGTGATAGTCGCGATCGGAGAGCAGACCGCACAGCTATCGTCGCCGCGTCTCGATGCTGGAGGGGTGCTGATCCTGCCGGGACTGACGGATGCGCATGTCCATCTCGACAAGGCGATGATCCTTGGCCGCTGCCCGCTGTGCGAGGGGACCCTTGCTGAAGCCGTTCGGCTGACGGCGCAAGCGAAACGCAGTTTTACCGCAGAGGATGTCGAAGCGCGCGGCGCGCAAGTCTTGGAATTGGCTGTGCGTGCGGGTACGCAGCGCATGCGCAGCTTCGTCGAGGTGGATCCACGCGCAGGTCTTCGAAGTCTGGAAGGTCTGCTGCGGCTGAAGCGCAGATGGTCGGGTCTCATCGACGTCCAGCTTTGCGCCTTCGTGCAGGAAGGCCTGACCAACGAGCCTGAAACCATCGACCTTCTTCACGAAGCCATGAGGATGGGTGCGGATCTGATTGGCGGATGTCCTTATACGGACCCTGATCCCGTTGCCCATGTCGACCGCATCTTCGGCCTTGCCCGTCATTACAACGTTGATGTCGACTTCCACGCCGACTTCGATCTCGATCCCGGAAATTCCATTTTGCCCGAGATCATCAGGCAGACCGAAGCCTTCGGCTGGGGCGGGCGTGTCACTGTCGGCCATGCAACGAAGCTTGCAGCCTTCGACCCTGACGAGCGTGAGAGGATGGCGCGGAGCATGGCCGAGGCCGGTATCGCTCTCGTCGTCTTGCCCGCGACAGACGCGTTTTTGAACGGATCGCGCGACAACCCGATGCGGCCGCGAGGCATCGCTCCGGCAGCCCAGATGAAGCGCTTCGGGGTGGATGTCGCGCTCGCCACCAACAATGTGCAAAACCCGTTCACACCGTACGGCGACGCCTCACTGCTTCGGATGGCAGGCCTCTACGCCAATCTTGATCAGCTCTCGACGGCAGCCGATATGCACAGCGTTTTCGAGATGGTGTCGACAGATGCGGAGAAGATCACCGGGATGCTAGCGCCACCGATCGCTGTGGGGGCGAAGGCCGAATTCATTCTTGTTGCTGCAGAAACGGCTGAAGATGCGATCCGCCGCAACGCGCCCGTCGTCGCCGCTGTCAAACGCGGCGTGTTGCGACTATGGGCGCCTCTTGCGCCTTTGATCATTCCGGACTGAAACTTTCCTTGTCCCGCGCGCGTAGTAGGAGCGAAATGCTCATTTCGGCGAAACGCATTGAGGACTAATGCAAAAGATTGTCTTGCTTCTGGGGTTTGCGCTCGCGGCGTTCGGCATCGTCGGCGCGCGGCAGGTGACGGCCGATGACCATGTGCCACAAGCGGTCCGGATCGATGTCGGCGGTTACAAACTCAACAGCGTTCTGATCGAGCCGGATAAAAAAGCGGATCTTCCCCCGATCGTTTTTCTCCATGGTGCGAGCACGAGCCTGAAAGATCCCCTCTTTTCGTTCAGGAAGACGTTGCAGGGCAGGGCGCGACTGCTGTTCGTCGACCGACCGGGACATGGCAGTTCCGATATCGGAAGCGAACAGAATATCCTTCCGGATGGCCAGGCTGATGCCGTCGCGCAGCTGATGAGGAAGCGGGGGATCGGCAAGGCCATTATCGTCGGCCATTCCTTCGGGGGCGCCATCGCCGCGGCATTTGCAGTTCGGCATCCGGACATGGTGTCCGGTCTCGTCTTCCTCTCGCCGGCGGTCTACCCCTGGGACGGAAGCGTGGCATGGTATTATTCTGCAGCCACAGCCCCTTTCACGGGCCAGGTCTTCAGCGCACTGGTCGTTCCACCGGTGGGGCTGCTGGCGATCAAGGGTGCGGCGAGCGCAGTCTTCTCTCCCAACCCTGTCCCCGCCGGCTATATTGCCGAGACCAATGCATTTCAGGCGCTGAGCCCAACCGCATTTCGCCATAATGCGCGGGAAATCTCGGCGCTCAGCGACTGGGCACGTACCGCCTCGCGACAATATCCGAAGATCAAGGCGCCGACCGTGATCATCACCGGTGATGCCGATGAGATCGTGTCTCCCGAAATCCATGCCAAACATCTGGCGCGCGATATCCGCGGCGCAAAACTGATCGTCGTCCACAAGCTCGGGCACAAGTCCGACTACATCGCGAGGGATCTGGCGGTGGCTGCCATGGAAAGCGTTGCGGGCCGACGCAGGGACTTAGCCTCCATTGCAAGGTCGGTGGAGCGACGGATAGCGGCAGATGCAAAGGATTGAACCCGCCAGGGAACGCGAGGGACAGGACCTAACCGTCTGGCGCCGTCGGTGCCGGTTGGGCCTCTTCCTGTTCTATGCCGCAGCGGGCGTCCTGCATATTACCGTGCCGCGGCCGTTTCTCAGCATCACACCCAGCTGGGTCCCTGATGCACCGGAGGTGATTCTTGTAACGGGCCTCTGCGAGATCGCAGGCGCGATCGGATTGCTTGTTCCGTGGTCCCGTCGGTATGCGGGCATTGGCCTGGCGCTTTACGCAGCCTGCGTGTTTCCTGCCAATATCAAGCACGCAGTTACCAGCCTGACTGCGCCAGACGCCTCGCAGTGGCAGT
The DNA here is from genome assembly GCF_014842035.1 of Rhizobium sp. CFBP 8752. NCBI lineage: Bacteria > Pseudomonadati > Pseudomonadota > Alphaproteobacteria > Hyphomicrobiales > Rhizobiaceae > Rhizobium > Rhizobium sp. CFBP 8752. Next base: position 332,510 of record NZ_JACYUZ010000002.1, read on the forward strand.
GGCTTTATCACATGGTTCGATTGCCGTTACAGCCTGTTCTGATCTGGATCGCCCTGTTTGCGGCGGGCATCGTCAGGTGGCCGATGAGGGCGAGAGACTGATCTGTCGCCTCTGCGCGACAACAATTCCGCGCCGGCATCGTGCCGCGCTCGGCGAAGGTCGGAGGATTTCCAACCCGAATCCACCGGCAGCACGACACGACCTTAAGGGTTTCAAAAAGGAAGAGACCATGTCCTCCATTTCCAGAACCGGCTTTACGATACTCTCAGGCGCACTGATCGCCGTCACGCTCGGTGTTTCGGCCTTTGCGGCAGACACCGTCCGGGTCCGCGGTACAGTCGAGAGCCTTCAAGGCAAGACCCTGTCTGTCAAAACCCGCGAAGGCACGAATGCCAAGATCACGCTCAAGGATGACTGGAAGGTGTCGAGCGTTGCCAAGGCCTCTATCGATGACATCAAGCCTGGTGACTTTGTAGGGATCGCCTCGCTGCCGACTGCCGATGGCGGTGATGGCGCTCTTGAAGTTCTGATCTTCCCGGCGGCGATGAAAGGCACCGGCGAAGGCAGCTACGCCTGGGATCTGAAGCCGAACAGCTCGATGACCAATGCGACGGTTGCCGATGCGGTCAAATCCGTCGATGGCCACACGGTCACCGTGACGTACAATGGCCAGGAGAAAAAGATCTCGATCCCTGAGGGCACCCCGATCGTGACGTTCGCGTCAGCAGTCGAAGCGGATATCAAGGCAGGCGCGACTGTGTTTGTGCCGTCGGAAAAGGCGGCCGATGGCTCCATGTCGAGCGGCCGGGTCGTTGTCGGCACCAACGGCGTCGTGCCTCCGATGTGAACGAGCTCGTCGATCGCCTAGAGATGGCGCAGTTCTATCCGCGCTTCGAAACCGTCGGAGCGTCCTGTCGCCGGAGATGCGAGGATCAACTGTCCGTTCATCTGACCGAGTAGTCGGTCCACAATTGAAAGACCGAGACCGGAGCCTTCGGCTTCGGTCCGGCCACGCCCGAAGCGCTTGCGAATGGCGGCAAGTTCAATCGCACTCATAACCGGCGATCCGTTGGTAATGCGCACTTGGCCACCATCCTCAAGAAACACCTCGACCGGTTTATCCGGTGTCCCGTGAATGAGTGCGTTTTCGATCAGATTGCGCAGCACGATCGCGAACCCGTCTTCGCTCACCGGCGCCGTCAGGCGCGCGCCAGTTGGATGGCGGAGGACCAGCCGGTCGGGATCGGCCATGCCGCGCTGAAAATCGGTCACCACCATGTCCAGAACACGACCGAGATCGACGGCGTGGTCGGCGAGGCCGATGCCCGCCTCCGCGCGAGACAGTTGCAGCATCTTTTCCGCAAGGTGGCTCAGTCGCGTCAGTGAGGCTTCAACCTGGTCGGCACGCCGGCGATGAGGGTTTCCCACAAGTTCGGCGACCAGCATCTGAGTCTGCGCCAGCGCGCCCGCAATCGGCGTTCTCAGCTCGTGGGCGCTGTTGGCGGTAAATTCACGCTCCGCATCAAGTGCTGTGCGCAGGCGCTGCATCAGCCGATTGACCGATGCGGCAATCGGCATCAACTCTTTCGGAAGCGCCGTCGCGTCGATCGGCTCGGTGTTGCCGCCGTCCTTGGTTTCGATCTCCTCGCGCAACGCACCGACGGGACGGACAGCTCGCCGCACCACGAACCAGATCGCCATTCCGCAGACGGGAATGAGCAGCAGAAGTGGCAGAAACAGTGCCATGGCGCCTTCGCGAAGCGCTTCTTCTCTGTTTTCGAAAGCGTCGGCGACCTGCACGAAGACACTCCGATCGCCATTCGCCGCGGTATAAAATTGATAGGTGTCGTTTCGCCACAGCCCTGCCTTCAGCGGCGCCTCGAAAGGTTCTGCCGGCGCATCATGGGACCGGATCAGGATCCGGCCGGCCGTGTCTCTCACCTGATAGATCAGGTACTCCCGTTCGCCGCTCGAACTCGCGGTCTGTAGTTGTTGGGGGGAGGCGCCGACGAGGCTGCGATGTTCAAGGTCGTCGACGGCAAGAGGAACCAGTCTCTCGGCCGTATCCTGCAGAGTACCATCGAAAATTTCGGCGAGCTCCTCTTCCATCACAACCAAGCCCAGGCCCACGGCAAGCAGCCAGAGAAACGCCATCACCACAGTCAGCCACAAAATCAGACGCCGGGTCATGGAAGGCGCCGTCTTGGAAAGAAGCATGCTCATCGATCTACCCTAGCCGATATCCAATTCCGCGCAGTGTTGTGATGTGGTCGCGGCCAAGCTTCTTGCGCAAGCGGCTGACATAGACTTCGACGGTATTGCTCTCGATTTCCGAGCCGAAGGCGTAAAGCGCTTCCTCGATCTGCGATTTGGAAACGACCGCGCCGACACGAGACGACAGCGCGTCAAGCACGGCCCATTCCCGGCTGGAAAGTTCGATGACGGCGCCCGTTGCGGTAACGCGACGGTCGGTCGGATCGATCTCGAGATCGCCCACGCGAAGAAGCGAAACCGGACGGCCGCTGTAACGGCGACTAACCGCCAACATGCGCGCCGTCAGCTCACCCAGGTTGAAAGGCTTCACAAGGTAGTCGTCTGCACCGCTGTTCAATCCTTCGATGCGATCTGAAATCTGGTCATGTGCCGTCAGAATGATTACCGGCGTGGTAATACCCTTGGCGCGCAGGCGTTTCAAAAGCGCGATGCCGCTGCCATCCGGCAGGCGCAGATCCAGAAGGACAAGACCGTAGCCGGTCGTCGAGAGGGCGCTCTCTGCAGCGTCAAGCGTCTTGGTCCAGTCGACTGCATGGTCGGCGCTCGCCACATGGTCGCGCACTGCTTCCCCAAGTGTCACGTCATCCTCGACCAGAAGAACTCTCAAGCAGTCTGCTCCATCCCTTTGCCATTTCGCTTCGGCGATCCGGAGGCGAGAATAGCCGGAAATCTCAGGAAGTGGAGCGACAATCGTGCGCACACAAGCGAAGCACGAGAGTCCTGTTGCCAACCCAGCAAGCGATGTCGAGAAGAACTGTCTGACCGGACTACCACCAGTGTCGAACGGGTCAGAAGTCTGCACGCGCGCTGGCAACGCCGCTACTGTCTCTCACCCGCCGGCATGATGCCATTACGTCAAGGTCCGGCTTGTAGCTCGAAGTCCGAACGGACATCATTCCGAGTACGGTGTGAAACAGATTGTCATGTGAGGCGGGTGCAGCCGCTCGGGAAGAAAGGCATTGCGGATCGGTCGTGGTTTTCAACTCCGACCCTTGCCACAGCACGAAGGGCACGTGGGTCTGCTGCGATGGCGCAACGACATACGGAGCGCCGTGCAGATAAAGGCCATGCTCACCGAGCGACTCGCCATGATCGGACATGTAGATCATGGCTGGAGCGATGACGTCCTGATGCGCCTTCAGACTGTCGATGACCGACGCGAGGATGTGGTCCGTGTAAAGGATCGTGTTGTCATAGGCGTTGACGATCTCGTCGGTTTTGCAATTGCCCAGTTCAGCATTGCGGCATTCCGGCTTGAAGCGGGCAAAGGCCGTGGGATAGCGCTCAGAATAGGCGGGGCCATGACTCCCCATCTGATGGAGGACCAGAACGCTGTCGCCCTTGACTGTCGAGAGCCAGCCATCGAGTGCCGCGATCATTCCCTCGTCGAGGCACTCCCTGTCTTTGCAGTAGCGGGGATCGTTGGCATCGGAAAACGAGTGGTAGGCGGTACGGCTTGCAACGTTCTTGCTGCCGGTGTTGTCGTCCCACCACTCCGCTTTGACACCCGCGTGACCGAGGACATCGAGCAGATTTTCATTCGCGAGGCCGGCACGATGGGAATAGCCGCGCCGTGTCAGGTTGGAAAACATGCAGGGCACGGAAACCGCTGTTGCCGTGCCGCAGCTTGATGTTTCCTTGAAGTAGGTAATGTCTCGGCGGGCGAGCTCCGGATTGGTGTCGCGGCCGTAGCCACCAAGCGAAAAATTCTCGGCACGGGCCGTCTCTCCGACAACGATCACCACGACGCGCGGTCGGCCGGAGGATGTCGGGGCAATGACGCGGGCATCGGTCCCGAGCGATTTCACGACGACGGTTTCGTCCTCGCCGGTCGCCATGGCAAAGCCGATGGCATTGCCGATCGGCACGAAGGGGTTAAGTGTCATCATCAGGTCTTTGTGGAGCCGCGTGACCGAGGCAATGCTGCGAGCGCTGCTCATTCCGCAGGCGAGCGCGACCAGCAGAAGTGGAACGATTGCCGCGCTGTTCCACAAGACTTTGCCGAAGAACGGCCTGTGTTCGATCTTGACCCAGCAGACCAGAAGCGATGGCAGGATGCCGAAAACGGCCATGTGCAGCACGAAGGCCGGTGTCAACAGATGCCCGGCTTCGGATGACGTCGTCTGGACGGCGTTGCGGATCATGTCGACGTCGATGATCGTTCCGAACCTGTCCATGAACCAGGAGCCCGCAGCAGCGCTCACGAAGAGAAAGACCAGAACCGGCTTCAGGACATACTTGAGCGACAACGATACGATCAATGCTGCGAAAAGGCATGCGAGACCGAGTATGAAGGCAGCAAAGGCAAGGTGACTGTCGAAATAGGCGAAAGCCCGCGTGAGAAACATCCGGTTGGTAAAGGCCGCCAGATAGAGTGCACCTGTCACAGCCAGGGTAACGCTACCCATCCGCGGGCGGAAGAAAGGAGGTGCGGTTCTGGACAGACTGTAGATCGGCACTGGTTGATCCTCGGCGATATCGATTGCCACGGATTTGCATCGGATCCTGACACGCACCTGAATGCCCTAGACCAACGGCCACCCTTCAGCTGGGAGTCAGCTTCGTTCGTCATCATTGCCTGAGTGAGAAGCAACAAGGCCTATACTCGGTGAACAGTTTTCGTCTTCGGCCCGGTCTAATTTTCGTGGGCATATTCGTACTGATCGTGTGCTCGATCTCGCTGCTGCGCGATCCCCGGCACGTTCGCAATCCCCAGACGCTACCGGGATCGAACGTTCGACAAACACATATGCCGACGGGTTAAGCCGCCGCATCTTGACCGGCCGATGTCCGGTGCGCCATGTCATGGGGTGCATCTTTACGGACGACGGGGGCAGGCAGTGGGCGATATCGATCGGGACAGGGCAGAGCGATTGATGCAAGAGGCCGATCTTGATGGCCTGCTGCTATTCCAACCCGAGGGATTCCGCTACGCAATCGGCGCACCCGCTGGCGTAGCAACGATGTGGGGCAGGGCAGGGGCAGCAGTCGCTTTTGTTCCGGCGGATGCGGGGCTCTCGCTTGCCGCCGTCGTCAGCGATCACGCCCTTCCAAGCATCCGCAAATCCGCACCCGATGTCGAGCTGCGCAGTCATCGGATCTGGATCGACACCGTCGATACATCGGACGCCGGCTCCATCGCGCAAATCGACCAGTGCTATCGCCGAGGTGGGGCGACGGGGGAAAGGCCTGAAACCTTTGATCGCGAAGTGTCCTTCGGCCTGCTGGGGGAACTGCTTCGTGAGCGCGGTCTATCTGAGGCTCGTCTTGGCGTTGACATGGAGTTCATGCCCGCCGCCGATTTTGCCGCGCTCAAGCACCATCTGCCCCGCGCCTCGTTGACCGATGGATCTGCGGTTCTGCGCCGCCTGCGCTCGGTGAAGACGCCGGTCGAGATCGCTCGATTGCGTCTTGCGGCCAATGCGGCAGAGGCAGGCATTGTCAGAATGGTCGAGGCCATACGGCCCGGCTCCTCTGTCCAATCGCTTTCCGACGCTTGGAAATCCGGCGCGAAGGCGTTCGCAATCGGGAAGGGCGTCAGCCTGTCCGGGTCATGGGACTACATCTCCGTTGGCCCGGATCTTTCAGACGCGAACGCAACGGTTGTTCCGGGTGCGCTCATCAAGGCAGATGTGGGAACGCTGGTGGAGGGATATTCTTCCGATAGCGCACGAACCTTCGTCTACGGCGAGGCGTCGCCGCTCGCGAACGATCTCGACAAGATCCTCCTCGAGGCATTTGAAGCGGGCCTCGAGCAGATCCGGCCCGGCAATACATTCGGCGCGGTGCATCGGGTTGTCACGGCCGCCATCCGCCGTGGGGGATTGAGCGAATATCATCGTGGGCATTTCGGGCACTCGGTCGGCGGCAGTGCCGGCATCGAGGAATGGCCATTTTTCTCGATGGGAAATGAGGAACTGATCCAGCCGGGCATGGTGGTGGCGCTCGAGACGCCCTTCTACGGGAATGGCTTTGGTGCCCTGATGATCGAGGACCAGTTCCTTGTGACCTCTGACAGCACGGAATGCATGAATAGATTGCCGCGCGGTCTTCAGAAGATCATGCATTGAAGCCTGACGACCGAACGCCCGCGAACGACATTCTGCAGGAATCAGCGGCCCTCCGCGTACGCCGTTCGTCCTGGTTCTTGCGATGGACACGCAATATTGCACACCCAGACAGTTGCCAAAACTCGATCATTGTTGCACCACCATTGCGCAAAACGAACCGACATCGCAATTGGAACATAGCGGAATGCGTCTGAGATATTCTTTCCTTGGTCTACTTCTTGCCATCGCACCAGCAGCCTATGCCTTGGAACCGGGCACACCCCCCGTCCTCGCTCCGCTCGATCGGCAGGCACAGGCGGCCAATATCAGCGCACAGTTTCTCGGCCGCTACAGCTACAAGCCCGTACCGCTGGACGACGCGCTGTCGGTCAAGATCATGAACAGCTTCATCAAGTCGCTGGATCCGGACCGGAGCTTTTTTCTCAAATCCGATATCGACAGCTTTGCCGCGAACAGCAAGAAGATCGACGATGCGATCGAGGACGAGGACCTGAAGCTTCCCTTCTCGATTTTCAACGTTTATTCGCAGCGCGTTTCAGAGCGCCTGACCTATGCACGTGAGTTGCTGAAGCAGGGTTTCGACTTCACCCAGCGGGAAGAGTATTCCGTGCTGCGAGACGACGCGCCGTGGCCGCAGTCGCAACAGGAAAGCAACGACCTGTGGCGCAAGCGTGTGAAAAGCGACTGGCTGCGCCTGAAACTGGCAGGCTCCCAAGACGCGACGATCCGCGAGACGCTCGACAAGCGCTACCAGAACGTCCTTGATCGGACCTACCGTTATAAGAGCGACGATGTATTCCAGTCTTTCATGGCTGCCTACACGACGTCGGTTGACCCGCACACGGACTATTTCGGGGCGAGGGCAGCGGCTGAATTTGACATCTCCATGAGCCTGTCTCTCGTCGGTATCGGCGCGGTTCTGCAAGAACGCGACGGTTACACCACGATCCGTGAACTCGTGCCTGGCGGCCCGGCGCAGCTCTCCGGCAAGCTCGCTGTCGGCGATCGCATCGCAGGCGTTGCGCAAGGTGAAGATGGCCCGATGAAGGACGTCGTGGGTACGCGCCTCGACGAAATTGTGCAGATGATCCGTGGCGCGAAGGATTCTGTCGTCCGTCTGGACGTGCTGCCTGCAGATACCGGTGAGACCGGAAGCCACCGGGTTATCAGCCTCGTGCGGGACCGGGTTAGTCTCGAAAAACAGGCAGCCCAGAAAAGCATTATTCCGGTCGAGGACAAAGGTGTCACCCGCCGCATCGGCGTGATCACTCTGCCTGCCTTTTACGAGGACTTCGAAGCGAGACGCAAAGGCGAGAAGAACTACAAGAGCGCCAGCCGCGATGTCGCCAAGCTGCTCGTTGAACTCAAACAGGAAAACGTTGATGGCGTCCTGATTGACCTGCGCGATAACGGAGGCGGATCCCTGTCTGAAGCGATTGAACTCACCGGGCTCTTTGTCGGCAAGGGACCGGTCGTGCAGCAGCGCGATGCCAAGGGTAAGGTTGAAATCCTGAAGGACGATCGGTCTGCTCCCGCTTGGGCGGGCCCGGTCGGCGTGCTCATCAACCGCGGTTCGGCTTCGGCCTCCGAGATCTTTGCTGCAGCTATCCAGGATTATGGTCGCGGCGTTGTGATCGGCGAGCCCAGCTTCGGCAAGGGAACCGTGCAGACCGTCGTGGATCTCGATCAGGCGACGCGCAGCAGCGAATCGAAATACGGCGAATTGAAACTGACCATCGCCCAGTTCTTCCGCGTCGATGGCGGTACGACCCAGCTTCGCGGTGTGACGCCGGATATCAGCCTCCCGGGCCTTTCTGACCCGAAGACGCTGGGTGAGGCGAGCTATGACAATGCGCTCCCATGGACACGTATCAAGCCTGCCAAATATGCCGCAGTCGGAAATGTCGCATCGGTTCTGCCACAACTGCAGACCCAACACGAAGCCCGAATCAAGGATGACCCGGATTTCCAGCGGTTCATCGAGGACGCTGCCGAACTGAAGCAGCAGCGCGAGAAAAAGGTCATCTCGCTCAACGAGGCCGAACGCCGGGCAGAACTCGCAGCCGTCGCCAGTCGTCTGAAGGCTCGCGAGCAGATCAACAATGGCCTGGTCGGCAGTGAAGACGATGGTCTGCAAGCAAACGAACGTAGCTTGAGTGCGGAGATTGCTCTTGAGGATGCGCGCAAGAATGCCAAGGACGTCCTGAAAAACGAGGCGTCTGCGATTGTCGCCGATCAGGCGACCTTGCTGCAAGACAGCAATGCACAGCCCGGGCGCGCCAAGCGGAACTAGTCACCAGAGGGCTGCGGGGTCGTCGGGGTTCAAGTGAACCTTATGACGGTCAGTGGAGCAACGTAAAAAGACGTTGACAGCGCGCGGTAGAGATACCGTGCGCTGTCGTCAAAGCGAAGGGGATATGCAGTTTCGCCGACGTGGAAAACCCGAGTCACCCAACACAGCGCATCACCCAGTTATCAGATAATATGCATTATGGAACCAACGGATATTGATGGCAAGTAGCAGGCTTAGCGGCCTTGGCTGAGACGGTAGATACGTCCGCTACGGTTCAACGTGCCGCCTCTGAAGCGCCGATATCAGCACGCCATTTCCGGCTATCTTTGCCGACGCGTGAGAGACGAAGCGAGAGAGACGAAGCGTAACAAAGCAGTGGCCGCGGGTTTGAAAAATGCAAATCCTAGTTCAGCCGCGACCATCGATAGCTTGTAATCCCGGCCGACCTGGGAGCCTTACCAGACCGCGGCTAAAACTCCTCCCACGCCTCGGCGACAGCTGCACTTGTTGGAAAAGAGCTGTTCACTCTCGCCATCAGCTTTCTGGCTGGGGACGGCATATGGGGCGCGCCGTTGGCGTTTCCGGTTCGAGGTTGAAGGTCATGTCCTTTGCTCAACGTGAACCGACCAATCATGGTGAAAAGGTTATCTGCTTCGCGGGCAAGGCTGTTGCTGGCTGCAGTCGATTGTTCGACCATGGCCGCATTCTGTTGCGTGCCCTGGTCCATCCTATTGACCGCCATATTGATTTCCTTGAGCCCGACCGCCTGCTCCTTGGCCGCCTCGACGATGGCGGTGACATTGACGCTGACGTCTTGGACGCGGGAGACGATCTCAGTGAGCGATTTTCCGGTTTCTGCAACGAGCTGAACTCCGTTTCGAACCTGCTCGCCTGACGTGTTGATCAGGGTTTTGATCTCCTTCGCCGCCTTTGCAGAGCGTTGAGCAAGTTCACGGACCTCCTGGGCGACGACGGCAAATCCCTTTCCGGCCTCCCCGGCGCGCGCCGCCTCGACGCCGGCATTCAATGCCAGCAGATTTGTCTGGAAAGCGATATCATCGATGACCCCTATGATATTGACGATCTCGTTCGACGAGCGCTCGATTTCGCCCATTGCCGAAATCGCTTTTCGCACGACGTCGCCAGACTTTTCGGCACTGTCCTTTGTCTCGGTGACAAGGCGACCAGCGGCTTCGGCACGCTTGCTCGATCCGGCAACGGTGGTCGTGATCTGCTCAAGGGCCGCAGCCGTTTCTTCAACAGAGGCAGCCTGTTGCTCGGTGCGCTTCGAAAGATCATTGGCGGCCGACATGATCTGGTTGGAACCCGCCGCGATCGTCTGCGCGTTCTGGCCGACGGTGCGCAAGGTCTGCTCGAGGCGTTCCATGGAGCTGTTGAAGTTCGTCCTCAACACATCAAGCTGCGCAACGAATGCTGCATCGATCCGATGCACGAGATTCCCATTCGCAAGCTGATCGAGACCATGTTTCAGGTTATCGACAGCGAACTCCATCGCTTCGGCTTCCGCGGCTCTGATCCGGTCGCGTTCAATACGCTCCCGCTCCGAAACGCTGCGGTTTGCATCGGCCTCGGCCTCCAGACGAGCTCGATCTTTCGCACTTTGCCTGAAGACACCAACGGCGCCTGCCATTGTGCCGATCTCGTCGCGGCGGCCCTCTCCGAAGATGCGCACGTCAAGTTTGCCGCCCGCCAACTCGGTCATGGCCCTCGTCATCTCGGTCAACGGCCGGATAACCGCAGAACGAACCGTCCAAACCGAAATCACCACGACGGTAAGACCCGCGAAGGCAATTATCGCCATGACCAATGTCAGGCCAGCCTTCATCTCCTTTCCTGTCGCGAGCGTTTCGGCTGCGACACGAAGCTGAAGCTTCACCAGTTCGTCGATTGGACCACCAAGCGGATCGATTGTCGGATAAAGATCGGCGTCGGCGAAGCGTCCCAAGGCATCCAGATCGCCGGATGCAATCAGGGTCAGCAGGCCTTTCAGCTTTGCATCGGCCGCTGAGCGAGACGCCTCGAAGGTCGTAGCGATCGCCTGCTCTTCGGCTGTCATCTTCGTGTTGCGATATTCGCGCCATCGCAGGTCGATGACCTTCATGGCGGTCTCGATGTTTTCGGTCGCCTGCCGGGCTGTCAACGTTCTCGCGCGGGCCTTGTGGACCGTATCGACGATGTTTACCGCGTAACTGTCGGCGACCTGCTTCAACTGTGCCAAAGGGATGACGCGATCTTCAACGATGGAATTGGCAAGCTTGCCTTCTTCGTCGAGTGCATAGAAAGCAAAACCAGCCATCGACAATAGCGCCGTAGCGAGGACGAAAAGACAGGCTAAAAGCTTTGTTCGTATCAACATTTTCAACCTCTCATCGGGCATCGACCTGCCACCGGCACAACGGGCCGGAAGTCAGTATGGTCGCAGATTGTGGATTTTGGAAAAACTGACCGTATGCAGTGGCACGGCGTCTTGCTCGCCGGTACCGCAGGGGTCGATCGGAAAAGGAATTCTAGACGATTGGCCCAAACTAAAATTGTTGCCGTTTACCGGGCAGTGCAAATCCTGAAATCGGTCTCGCGCTGACAAAAGACGAGCGCCTACCCACTCCCTCGATTTGTAGGGCAGATTCGTTAAACTGTGGTTACGATGCGAAAATCAGCAATTCGTCTTAATCAAATACTCATACGTTGTGCGATTGAGGCGTAAGTTGCGTTTCAGGTTGTACCTGCTTCCGCAAGCCAAGTTTGGTCGTGCACCGAACCGTCATCTGACAGTCACGGAGCGTCTAGGCGGATGAGTGCGAACGGCGCAGCTATCAGGCGGCGATGAGGCCGGCGGTATTCAAACCTTCGAACATTCGTTCCAGGTTCAGAAAACAGGTCATTCCTGTGGGCTGGACGATGATGCCGTCGGAATAGCTCGTCGCGGCACCCTCGTTCATGTCAGGCACAGGCTGCATGTTTTCGACGGGAATCGTGAGGATGTCCGAGACCCGGTCGACAACAAGACCAAAGGCCATTCCGTGGACTTCCGCCACGACGATCGCACTCCGCTCATTGGGTTCGGTACTCCGCATACCGAGCTTGCAGGCGAGGTCGATGATCGGAATCACTGCACCGCGGAGGTTCATCACTCCCAGAACCTCTCTGGGTGAATGCGGGATCGGCGTCGCGGGGCCCCAGCCGCGGATTTCGCGGATCGTCACCGTCCTGACGCAGAACTCCTGGTCGTGAAGGCGGAACGCGATGATTTCCAGGGTCTCACCGGAACGTGCAGAATTGGAAGGATGCAAAGTGTTCATTTCATCGTCCTTGCAAAGCGGTCGGTTGATTTTCGAGTTCGTAGTTCTGTGTTGTTGGTGACGTCATCATTGCAACAGTCAGTGGACCGTCATTTTTCTCCACGCGGGCATCGCTGATTGCGCGGCGGCAGCGTTCAAAGGATTCCTTCGACTGCGAGCACCCAGCGTGAACCGGGATGCAGCTTGTAGGCACTGAAAGCAGGCTTTCCCTGCGATCGGTCTCCATGATTTCGAGAATGACGGACAATGCCTTGTCGAAGGCAGCGACGCAGCGGGGGTCGAAGTGGCTCCCCGATCTTTCACGTATGTGTGCTACGGCGCGATCCACGCTCCACGCCTCTTTGTAGGGCCTTGCGGTCGTCAACGCGTCGAAATTATCGGCAATGGCGACGATGCGGCCGGAAACCGGAATGGTCTCACCCGAAAGACGGAACGGGTACCCCTGCCCGTCCCAGCGTTCATGATGACTGCCAGCAATTTCGGCAGCAAGCTGCAGAAGACTCGACTTCGATTCCCGGAGAATATCGCAGCCGACGACCGTATGTCGCTGCATGGCCGCGAACTCCTGTTCGGTCAGCTTGCCGTTCTTCAGGAGGACGGCATCGGGAATGGCGACCTTTCCGATATCGTGCATCGGCGAGGCAAGCCTGATGTCGGAACAAGCGCGCGCCTCCATGCCGTAGGCCCGCGCGATTGCCTCGGAATAAAGGCCTACGCGCCGCGTGTGCCGGGCCGTCTCGAAGTCCTTGTAGCTTGCTGCAATCGTCAAGCGGTCAATGATTTCCTCCTCGCGGGCACGCAGCTCGACGACCGCTTTCTCGACCTCGATACGAAGCCACTCGGCCTTGTCAGCAAGCTTGTTGCGCGCGTCCACGAGGGCGACCAGGTTCTTGATCCGGGCCTGGAACTCCAGCGGGTTCACGGGTTTCGTCAGAAAGTCGATCGCGCCTGCATTGAGCGCCGCCATGCGCGTCGCCGTATCGGTATCGGCCGTGACAAATACCACGGGCTTGTCGCGGTAATTCTCGAAGCGAACGAGTTCGGTCAATAGCTCGATGCCGCTATAGACAGGCATCTGGAAATCGATGACGGCGATGTCGAATTCGAGCGCTGGAGCATCTGCCAGCACGTCTTCGGGATGAAGATAGGGAATGGCGACGCAGTCCGGCAGTTTCTCGACGAGTCTCGTCAGGAGAGAGAGGTTCGTTTTATTGTCGTCGACAAGTAGAATGCGCATGTGAACGTCCCTTATGCGACAAGGAGCTGCCTGTAGCGGGTGACTGTGTCTTCAAGGTCTGCAAGTACGGTTTCGGTGATTGATGCATGACGGAGGTCCTGAGACCGGTCAGCCACGTCTTGAAGACCGACGCTGCTTGCTGCGCCCTTCAGAGTGTGCAGCAGATGATCGGTATGACGGTGGTCATTGACGGCCAAGGCGGAGTGAAGATCTGTGAGGAGTAGGCTTGCGTCTTCGAAAAAGCTCGACAGGAGTTCGTCGAACGTCTCTTCGCCCAGTGCCTCCACGATCTCCAACCGCCGGGTTTCGAACGCGTTATCGATGCTCGGACTTTGGACAGCCTCCACAGCAGTTTCCGCAGCCGCCTCCAGAGACCCGATGATACCCCGAAGCTGATGCATTGAGACCGGCTTCGACTGGAACCCCGTCATCCCCGCCTCCTCGCAAAGCCGCCTGTCGTCGTCAGAAGCATTCGCGGTCATGGCGATGATGGGAGCATTCCGGCTAAGGCCGTTGGAAGCGCGAATTTGCTTGGTAGCCTCTATGCCGTCCAGCCTCGGCATCTGCATGTCCATGAGGACGAGATCGAAGCGGGTTGTCTCCGCCAGTTTGACGGCTTCCAGCCCGTCGTTCGCGATCGTGACCAATTGGCCGAGATGGGCGAGAAACCCGGCCGCGACCTGCTGATTGATCACGTTGTCCTCGACAAGAAGGATATTCCATGCCTGAAACTGTTGGGGCGCAGCCTTTGCCGCCAAGGCGTCGACAAGACCCTTCTCGGCCGGGTTGGCAGGGATTACGAACCAAAAGATGCTGCCCTCGCCTTTGCGGCTGTTGACACCTATTGTTCCCGACAGCGCCTCTACGATCTGCTTGCAGATGGTCAGTCCCAGTCCCGTACCACCGTATTTCCGGCTGATAGACGCATCGACCTGCGAGAACGGCTGGAATAGCTTGCCAAGACCTTCACCGTCGATCCCGATGCCTGTATCTTCAATCTCAAACCTCAGCTGTGCGTCTTGCGGCTCGCCAATCTCCAGCACGCGCAACGTGACGGTGCCCTCGCTCGTGAATTTGATGGCGTTGCTCAACAGGTTGAGAAGAACCTGACGCAGACGGGTGGGGTCCGATGATATGACCGGCGTGGTGAACGAGGTCGGCAGTTCCAGCGCAATGCGATTTCCATGTTCAGTTGCTCTGTCTCGTACCATTTCGACCGTGGCTGTGACGACGGCCCGAACGTCAACCGCGCGGGTCTCGACGTCCAGTTTTCCGTGTTCGATCTTTGCGAAGTCGAGGATTTCGTTGATGATCTCGAGAAGAGCCTGACCAGAACGCCTGATGGTCTGCAGGCCAGGTGCAACTGACGGCGGTAGGGGGGACAACTCCAGTAGTTCCGCAGTTCCGAGAATGGCGTTCAGAGGTGTGCGGATCTCGTGTCCCATCGTCGCCATGAACTGGGACTTGGCGCGGTTCCCGGCTTCCGCCGCGAGATATGACTCCTTCAGCTGGTTCGAAATCGCCTCCAGGCTGAGACCGGCAAGCTGAACTGACTTGAGCTGACGTCGCAGCGTAAGAATGAGGAATACCACGCAGCAGACAAGAAGTGCGACGAGACCCGCCGATTTCATCTGAAGGTCAAGGACTGCGTCCCGTGCCTCAGCCCGTTCGATGCTGACGGTGCTGTTCGTATAGAGAAGCAGTTTTTCCGTATTCTCTACGAGCCTCTCAAACTCTGAATCTGCTGTCTCTAGCTGCACCGGATCCACGGGGTCGCCTGCGGCCAGTCTGTCGAAAACTGCGCTGCGACCGAACACCGCGTCGCGAATGGCAGTGACCTGCTCGGCAACAGCCGCATCCAGCTTGAACTTTGTCTCGAACGAGGTTTTGTCGAGAATATTCATTCGCGAGTACAGAATGTCGTAGCGCGTCCCGAGAGCCTTGATGCGCTCCGGAGTCAGGTCGTTTTCAACGAGCATGATGTGCAGGGTCTCGTGCAACCGGCGGGCTTCCCGGTCGAGCTGGTAGACGGACCACAAAGCGTTCTCGCGAATGCCGTCCTGCAGGGCGGAGTATTTCCTTGAGATATCGGCAAACAGAAAAACGAGGCCCAGCAACAGCAACACGGCAAAGCACTGCAGCACGACGGTCGCCTTGCTGGCTTTCCGGATGATATCGCCACTCTGCTGGGCGGCAGTGATCATTCAGTGACCTCGATATCCTTGATCTGCCAGACCGACCGGGAGAAGTATTTCTCGTTGAACAGACCTTGGTCCTTATCGAAAGGATACACGAGGAAGAGCGGGCCCTTGTCGCGGACAGACATCAGCTTGCCGTCCATGCGGGTGGCGAGCATTGTGTCGAGCGAGGTTGCATCTTCCATCGGCAGGTCAGCGGCATAATCGTTGAGCGCAATGACCTTGAGCTTGTTGCCATGGGCCCCCGCTGCCTCGAGTACAGACCGCAGAAGCGGGCCGGAGAACTTGACCACGCCTTCGGTCCAGGGGGTCTCCATTTCACCCGTGCGGCCCGCAAGGGCTTCGAGCATAGGCATGTCGAACTGGGCTTTGCCACCGACGTTGGGATGATCGAGCTTGGTGCCAGTCACCGTAAGCACCACCTTGCCTTTCGGCAAGTCAAGCGCCGTCGCCTGAAGAGGAAGCAGCGCGCCGGCGACAATGACGGCTGCGATCATGATGCGGTTTATCACTTGAAACTCCAAGATACGAAGTAGACTCGCGGCGCGCGCGACAAGCTGTCAAAACGGGGGGTACCTATTGGCCAGCGTCCCATCGGGGCATGCGTGGTGGAATACACCGCGCGCTCCTCCCAGATCGGCGTCATGCCGATTGCGTGTTCAACGCTGTGGACGCCTTAATTCTAGGGCGGAGGCATTTATATTAGGTGAATCTTGAAATGAGAATTGGAGTAGAAAGAGACGTTACGAGACGTAGCGCTCAATTCTTACTTCTTTGCTGTTGCCTCAGGCGCTTACGGTCGAAAAGATGACCGCCCCCTTTGGCAGATCGCTTTTTAGCTAGGGCGATGCGATCAGGCGATGAGCCGGCGGCGTATAGCTTCGGCAATGGCCTGCGTTCGGTTGGTCGCGCCGATCTTCTTCACGGCCGACTTTATGTAACTGTTGACCGTATCGTTCTGGTATCCAGTCGCGACCGCAATCGCCTCGCTCGTCAGCCCGAGACTGGCCTGGGTCAGGCAGGCAATTTCACCCTTGGAAAGCCGAAGCTGGTGGGCAGCGAAGCGATCCATCAGCGGCTTGGTGACAGCCGTGTGAATGGATTCCGCTACCAGCGAAAGGAAGATCAACTCCTTTTCGTCAAACGGTGTCGAGCGGGAAAAACAGATCGCTCCGTAAATGACATCGTTCCTGAGGATCGGGATAAGCGTTCGGTTGTGCAGGCCGAAGGTTCGTTGGAGGTAAACGAGCCTCTGCGGCGGCGGAGTTTCCGCGTAGACCTCGCTCTCGACCACGATCACGTTCGAGGCCTTCGCGGCTAGGACGAACGGGTCGGTCAGATAGAGGCGATCCGCGTCATAGGCGTCGAGGAATGCAGGAGGCATGTCGGTGTCGATCGAAAAACCCTGACCGAACCTGTAGTGGTCGACGTCGAGACCGCTGATGGAGATGTAGTCAAAGGGAACCGCCAACCGCAGGCGGTCAACGATGTCGTTTTTTCCGAAATGACGGTGCTTCGGCACCGAACGCAGGTCGCAATAGTCGTCGAGAGCGTTTGGATCAAGAATGGAAAGCGCGCTGACGGGCATATCAGAATCCGTTGGAAGATCGTCAACACGAGTTTTGGCGTCTCAGCGTTAACAAAAGGTAAAGACTCAACCTTGGATTTTGCAACCAACAGTCGGGCTCTTTCAAGCGAGAGCTTTTCTGAGGTCGATATATGGGAGGAGCCGCCCGTCCGCTGACCGAACCATGAAGTCTCCCAGGATCCGATGCTCGAACCCGCTGGAGTCCGTAGCGTCCGGTCCTGTCGCACATTTCGAGGCCATTTCGATCCGTGCCAGACTGTCGACCACCAGGCCAGTCGTCTTGAGGCCGTCCGACACGAGCAGAACGCGACTTTCTTGGCCGGGAGGAACTGCAGGCAACCGGAGCCGTCTGGCAAGGGAGATGAGAGGGATAGCTGTGCCACGGTGGACAAACAGGCCCATCGTGCCGCGTCCGACATTGTTCAACGAAACGTAGTCTTCCGGCATCTCGACGATCTCCCGGACATCGGCAACCGGCGCTGCCATGTCTCCCCCTGCTCTGAAGACCAAGTATGGCAGCAACGCGTCTCCGCGCTGCCCCGGCGCTCGACCGGCCGCCGCTGTCTTGCGCTTGGTGGATGAAAGTCGCGAAAACATCAGCAGGACATCGTCACTCATCATTGTCCGCTCGTCGAGGACGAGAAACAATGTCCGTCCGTCGACGGAATAGACACCGCTGAGAACAGACCCGGTCTCTACGGCATTATCAGGCATCGCCATAATGTCGTCCAACGGTATCGGCCGTATATCGACGACGGTATCGAGCGCAAAGCCCAGCAGCCGGTCGTCGGGGTAACGCAGGACGAGGACGGACGACTGCTTGCGTTCCGACAGGACGCCCATGCCAAGCACCCGAAGCGTATCAAGAACCGGCACCTGGGTGCCATGATGATCGATGACACCGAGGCAGGTCTCCGTCTTCATCGGCGAATCCTTCAACTGCGCGGTCGGCGCGGTGGCCTCGACCACCCCGGCCGCAACGCCGAAAGAAAACGCGCCGCACGTGAACAGCAGAAGCGGCTTCGCATTCGAGCTCGTCTTTGCGACCGCCTTCACGACTGGCTCTTGCACCGACGGAATTCCCGGCAACGCCAAGATGCGCTCCGCTGCCAGGACCGAGATTACCTTTCCGCTGTGGAAGAATGAATGCGTGACCAAAGGTCCCCGTACGGCGGGTCGCGACACGCCCAGTTCATCGAGTGCCGCGACGTCTTCTGTCGCGATGCCCCGCACTTCGTCAGCAAAAATGCATATCAGCCTCTGTCTTACCCGCAGGACCAGAATCACGGCGCCGTAGGCCTCCGTCGCCGGCAGGCCGAGCATCGGTCGGATATCCATAACCGGGATGGTGCTGCCTCTCAATTCGAACAACCCGCACAAGCCGGTTGCCGCGATGCCTGCATTCGATAGCCCACCGGGCGCCGGAACGACTTCTCGGATATTCTCGACACTGATGGCAAGCATCGCCTCGCCAATGCGCAGGAGGCCGAACTGCTGCGTTGCAGGGCGACTGCCTCTCAGCACTTCCGGCATCGCGAGAGATCTGACCATCTGGTTCATGGGTTAACCCACTTTGCGCTGTTGCGCCGTCGATGACGTCAGGTCATTGATGAGCTCGACAACATTCCTTGAGACACGCTGCTGAGCATCCGTCGATTGCGCAATCTCCCGGATGGACTCGCCGGTCTTGTTCACGCTGCCGACGATCCGTTCGAAAGCTAGTCTCGCATGCTGGGACCGGTCCGTTCCCTGGTTGACGCGCATGGTCGATTCCTGGATGAGCTTGGATATCTCGTGCGCAGCTTCCGAACTTCTCTCGGCGAGCTTCCTGACCTCGCCCGCGACGACCGAGAACCCGACCCCATGTTCCCCAGCCCGTGCGGCTTCGATTGCCGCGTTGAAGGCGAGAAGGTTGGTCTGACTGGCGATCTCGCCAATCACCTTGACGATATCGGAGATTTCCGTGGAGGACTTCTGGATGAGATCGATTGCCGCGATCGCGCTGCCCAGCGCTTCTGAACCCTGTTCCGCATTGCCCTGCGTCTCGGATGCAAGCGTGGTGGCCGTGCGGGTGTTAGCGGTGATTTCCGCGATCGATCCGGACAGTTCTCCGACAATGCTGGTCATTTGCTGAGATTTCGAACGGATGTCATGCTCGAGCTTGACCTGATCGGTGATGTCGCTGGCATACTTCACCACGCGCACCGTCTCGCCCCGCAGATTGACGATCGGGCTGTAGATCCCCTGAATGTGCACTTCCCGGCAATACTTTCCGACGCGGGCAAAACGCCCCGAAAAGAATTCTCCCTTGTTGAGACGCAGCCAGAAATCCCGGTAGTCTTCCGAGACGATGTAATCCTGGCTGCAGAACATGCTGTGGTGTTGCCCCGTGATTTCGCGAAGCGAGTATCCCATGACCCGTAGGAAGTTCTCGTTGGCGGAAACGACATGTCCGTCGAGATCGAATTCGACGACTGCCTGCCCGCGCGAGATCGCGTCGACCCTTCCCTCGAACTCGATGTTGCGCAGTTTCGCCTGCGTGATGTCAGAGGCGAACTTTACGATCTTGATCGGGCGGCCTGCGAGGTCGAGGATCGGATTGTAAGTCGCCTGAAGCCATATGTCGTTACCGCTTCTGGTGAGGCGTCGGTATTCCCCTCCTTCGAACTGGCCACGTCCCAGCCGGTCCCAGAAGGAAGCGTATTCCGCTGTCTGCGTGAAGGCAGGGTCACAGAACATCCGGTGATGCTTGCCCCGGACTTCTTCCAGTGAGTAGCCGACGGCGGCAAGAAAATTCTCGTTCGCGTCAAGGATATTGCCGTGCAAGTCGAACTCGATGACGGCCTGGGCCCGGCCGATCGCGTTGACCTTGCCTTCGAACTCGGCGTTCCGGATCTTGCTGGCAGTCACGTCATAGGCATACTTGACCACCTTGCAGGGGTTGCCGTTGAGATCGAAGATGGGATTGTAGGTCGCCTGGATCCAGACATCCTTTCCGCCCTTGGCGAGACGACTGTACTCTCCGCTCTCATAGTCGCCGCGCCCCAACCTCTGCCAGAATGCCTTGTAGGCGGGTGTTCGGGTTTGGTCGTCTCCGCACAGCATCCGGTGATGCTGACCGATGACCTCTTCCCGAGCGAATCCCATCAGGGTGAGGAAATTTTCGTTCACTGCGAGGACGTGGCCTTCGAGGTCGAATTCGATCACGGCCATTGCGCGGTCGATCGCCGCTACTTTTCCCAGGAGTTCCGCCTCTACCGACTTGGTCGCTGTGACATCCATCGCGTACTTGACCACGCCAACGATCACGCCGTTGTCGTCGAGGATCGGATTGTAGCTCGCCCGTATCCAGACCTCGCGTCCGCCGCGTCCGATGCGCTTGAACTCACCGTCGTGGAGCTTGCCCTCCGCCAGATCATTCCAAAACGCGGCATATTCGGGAGCTTCCACGATCTCCGGCTCGCAGAACATCGAGTGATGCCGGCCACGCACCTCGGCCAGCGAATAGCCCATGAGGGAAAGGAAGTTCTCGTTAGCGTTCTTTACCGTGCCGGTTAGATCGAATTCGATGACCGCTTGCGCACGGTCGATTGCGCGTGCCTTGTTGCGCAGAACGGCGATCTCGTTGAGGTCCGAAAGGGTGCTGACAGAAGACTTTACAGTCATGGGAGAGCACTTTCGGTAACCAGGCAAACTTCGAATTTCATCACGAACCCCCTCCATCTGAAGCAACGGCACGACCGCGACGGTCTGATACCCGAATTTTAGAGGCAACTAACTAATGAAGGATTATTAGAGCCTGCGTCGTTAAGCGTCCGTTTCCGGTCGTACTGGCGCCGTCGCGGTAACCAAGTCGCTGTAACCAAATTTTGACGGGTTAGCGCTCATCCTTGTCCTGAATTGTAGTGAGTACGGGATAGGAACATGCGTTTCAGCGCTCAGCGGCTTGGCGATCTCGCCGGTATCATCCGGCATCTGAACTGGCGCCTCAGCCCGCTCAGCCGGATGGGTGTCGCCCGGATGGTCAACGACACGACGGCAGCGCTGGAAACTCTTGCTCGCAGCGAGGCCGATCTCTCGATATTGGAGCAAGCTGAAATACGGGCTATTGCCTCGCGGCTGATCGTGATCCTCCAGGACGCGTATTCCGGCAAAACACCGACAATCCACTGACGTCGGCAACCGGCCGTGTCCCTCCCGCCTTTTTGATCGGACCGGTCCTGCGGATCCCGCCACCCGAATTTCGAATGCCGAGAGCGATCCGCCGGCAAATTGACAATTGATAATAATACTCGATGAAGTCGAGCAAGCCACGAACTTCCCGCAGAGGTAGGCATTTGTGCGCACGCATGGCAGCATCGCTAATTAGCGCAAAATTTTTCTCATAAATCGTACCTCATAAGCATTGCATACTCAAACCTTGCGGGTTTAAAGGTCAGCAACGAATGAGGCCATATGTCGCAGCGACGGGTGCCTCACGTTTCCAGCCTATTCGGTTCCGGCCCCCTGTCGGGACACCAAGGAGCGATACAATGAGAGATGTCCCGGGGTTACCGTCCCGCCGTAGCTTTTTGAAAGCTTCGGCGGCAAGTGCAGCCGTCGTCGGCGTGGTGATGCAGGCGAAGGCGGAGACCCCGCCGGCCCCGCCACCGATCGAAGAATACCAGCCGGTCTGTCTCAAGCCCACTGAGTGGGCCTTCGTTATGGCTGCCACGGCGCGGCTCATTCCCTCCGAAGGCGAAGGTCCCGGTGCCATCGAGGCCCGCGTCCCCGTCTTTATCGACAAGGAACTGGCCGGTGGATTCGGTGAGGCGGCAGACTGGTACATGGAAGGTCCGCACGATGCCGCAGCCCATCCGTTCCGCGGCTGGCAATCGCCTTTGACGCCGCTGCAAATCTATCAGCAGGGTATCCCGGTGTTCGACGCATGGTGTCAGCAGACGCACGGCAAGATATTTGCCGAGCTTGACGCCGCAACCCAGGACAAGGCCCTGACCTCGCTCCAGAAAGACGAGATGAAGATCAAGCCCGAACTGCGCGACTTCTTCACGATCCTCTTGCAGAACACCAAGGAGGGCTACTTCGCAGACCCGATGTATGGCGGCAATCACGGCATGCAGGCCTGGAAATATATCGGTTTCCCAGGTGCCCGCGGCAGCTACAAGGAGTGGGTGTTGAAGCACAACGTCGCCTACCCGCTCGGTCCCGTTTCGATTTCCGGTGAGAGGGCATAACGATGGCACGCACTGCAAAGAAGAAGGACGTCGTCATCGTCGGTCTCGGCTGGACCGGCTCGATCCTCGGCATGGAACTCGCCAACGAGGGTCTGGAGATCGTTGCGCTCGAACGCGGCCATGACCAGAACACCGTTCCGGACTTTCAGTATCCGAACATGATCGACGAGCTGAAATACGGCGTTCGTCTCGGCATGATGCAAAAGCCGCGCAATTCGACCCTGACGATCCGTCGCAACGTCGATGAAGCTGCCCTGCCCTATCGCAGCCTCGGCTCGTTCCTGCCGGGCATCGGTGTCGGCGGTGCAGGGACGCACTGGAACGGCCTGAACTGGCGTCCGCAGCTCTCGGAATACCGTCTGCGCTCGCATGTGGAAGAGCGCTGGGGCGCCGGCATCATTCCGGAAGACATGAACCTGCAGGATTACCCCGTCAGCTACGAAGAGCTGGAGCCGTTTTTCGATCGGTTCGAGCATGTCGCGGGGATTTCCGGCAAGGCCGGCAATCTCAATGGCAAGAAAATCGAGGGCGGCAATCCGTTCGAGGCACCGCGCTCGCGCGAATACCCGATGCCGCCTATGCCGGTGACCTGGGACGGAGCCAAATTTGCCGAAGCCGCGAAAGCTGCCGGCTGTCACCCGTTCCCAAGCCCGGGCGGCATTGCCTCGCAGGCCTATGTCAACGAATACGGAATGCAGATGGGCCCTTGCAACCACTGCGGTTTCTGCGAGCGCTACGGCTGCTACAACTATTCGAAATCCTCGCCGCAGACGGCGATTCTCGACGCGTTGAAGCGCAAGCCGAACTTCGAATACCGCACCCATGCGGAAGTGTTGAAAATCGAAATGGCGCCCGACGGCAAAACCGCGACCGGCGTGACCTATTTTGACGAAAAGGCCGGCGAAGAGGTGTTCCAGCCCGCGGATCTGGTAATCCTGGCCGCCTACCAGTTGCACAACGTCCATCTGATGCTGCTCTCGGGCATCGGTCAGCCGTTTGATCCCGCAACGAACGAAGGCGTCACCGGTCGCAGCTATGCCTACCAGATGAACGGCGGCTACACGATGTTCTTCAAGGACGAGGTGTTCAATCCGTTCATCGGCACCGGTGCCAACGGCATGTCGATCGATGATTTCGGCATGGACAATATCGACTTCGGTCGTGAAGGCTTTATCGGCGGCGCCTACTGGCGTGCCGGCCAGTCCAACGGTCAGCCGATCCGCTCCATGGCGCTCCCCGCGGGCACGCCGACCTGGGGTGCCGGCTGGAAGAAGGGCATCGGCGAGTGGTACGGCCACTCGATGTCGATCGGCTCGCACGGTTCGCACATGTCCTATCGCGGCAACTATCTCGACCTCGACCCGACCTACAAGGATCGCCACGGTCGTCCGCTGATGCGCATGACGTTCAACTGGCAGCCGAACGACATCCGCATGACCCAGTTCATGAAGTCGAAGATGGAGCCGATCGCCAAGTCGATGAACCCGACCTCAATGCAGGAAGGCTTCAAGAAGGACGGCGCCATGTACGACGTGCGTCCTTACCAGACGACGCACAATGTCGGCGGCACTGTGATGGGTGACAATCCGAAGACATCGGCAATCAACCGGTATCTGCAGGCCTGGGACAAGCACAACATCTTCGTGATGGGCGCCGGCGCCTTCCCGCAGAACACCCAGTACAACCCGACCGGCATGGTCGGCGGCCTGGCCTATTGGGCGGCGCATGCGATCCGGACGCAGTACCTGTCCAATCCACGGCCCCTGGTGTGAGGAGCGCAACGATGAAAACCTTTCTTCGCGTCATTCTCATCCTCGCCGTTCTCGGCGTCGTCGGCCTTCTCGCCTTCATCTTCGTGCCGGTCCAGCGCACTGCCGCGGTTGCCCAGCTCCCGGCTGATTACAAAGCACCGGCAGGCAGTGGCGAATACGCCATGCGGGCCGGTGACTGCATGGCCTGTCACACCGCGGAGGGCGGCAAGCCCTTCGCCGGCGGCCGGCCGATCCACAGCCCGATGGGCACGATCTGGGCCACCAACATCACACCGGACAAGGAAACCGGCATCGGCAATTACACGCTCGATGATTTCCGCGCGGCGCTCTACGACGGCGTTCGCAACGACGGTGCGCATCTCTACCCGGCCATGCCTTACGAAAACTATCGCAAGCTGACGGAACAGGACATCCAGGCCCTCTACCAGTATTTCATGACCGAGGTGCCTGCAGTTTCCAACAAGGTCGAGGAAACGGCACTGTCCTTCCCGTTCAACCAGCGCTGGGGCATTCGCGCCTGGAACTGGCTGGCGCTGGGCAAGCCGGGCTTTGAACCTGTTTCGCAGGACGAGCAGTTCAACCGTGGTGCCTATCTCGTGCAGGGCGCCGGACACTGCGCCGCCTGCCACAGCCCGCGCAACCTGCTGATGGCGCAGGACGGTACCGACGAGAGCAGCGCTGCCTTCCTGACCGGCGGCGAGATCGACGGCTATACGGCACCTGACCTGCGCGGCCCGCAAAGCGCACCGCAGAAATGGTCCACCGAAGAGCTCGCGGCCTATCTTACGACTGCCCGCAACGCGCATTCCACGGCAACCGGCGAGATGATGCTGGTGGTGCGCGATTCGCTGCAATACATGACGCCCGAGGACAATCTGGCGATCGCAACCTACCTCAAGAAGATCGGCAGCACTGGTGGTTCCACGGCACCGGCAACGCCTTCGGCGGCGCCTGAAAAGGCCGAGGTTACCGACACCGAGAAAATGCTGACGGAAGCCAAAGCGGATATGCCGCTCGGTCCCCGCCTCTATCTCGACAATTGCGGTGGCTGCCACTTTGTCAACGGCAAGGGTGCCGCGGAAATCTTCCCGGAGCTTGACGGAAATTCGCTGGTTACCGCGAAGTCTTCAAAGGGCCTGTTGGATGTCATGCTGCACGGAGCGGAACTGCCTTCGACCAAGGACCGTCCCATGCGCGTGCGCATGCAGGGCTATAACGACCGCCTGAACGACGAAGAAGCGGCAGCACTTGCCACCTTCCTGCGCCAGGCCTGGCATAACGACGCTCCGCCGGTCACTGCGGAAGACGTCAAGGCTGTCCGCCGCTAGACCACGACATCAGACCCTGCCGGTTCGTAACCGGCAGGGTCTTTACACGTCGCCATGGGTGGCATCAGCCGTTGGCCGTTGCCAAGGCCTCCGGCGGCCCGAGGATCGCAATACTTCGCCGCGTCAGTTTGGCGTGATACATGCGCCGATCTACGAGAGCGACAAGAGCCGTTCTCGACCACTTGACCTCGCTTGCAAAGCCAAAACCCAGCGCCGCACCGACGCGCAGCGTTTTGCTTCCGATCGTGACGGCGTCCAGCACAGTGTCCATCATCACGGCGAGCCTCTGCTCCTGCATTTCACTGTCTCCCATGTCTGACTGGAACAGGAGGGCAAACTCGTCACCGCCCAACCGCGAGACGAATTCGCCCGCTCTCAGGGACGACAACAGCCTTTTCCCGATAACCGCAAGCAACTCGTCCCCGACCGGGTGACCGTGCATGTCATTGACGATCTTGAAGCCGTTGAGATCGAAGATTGCGAGCCCGAACTCCTCATGGTTGGCGCGATCTTCGATAAAGTGAGCGATCCGTTGCTCGAACCCAAGACGGTTCGGAAGCCCGGTCAGGCTATCGGTGACGGCCGCGACTCGCAACGCCTCTTCCTGTCTGATTTGCGCGCTCGTCTGTTCGGTGACATCGGTCAGCGCCTCGAGATCGTAGAGGTCGTTTCCAATCTTGATCCGGCGTGCGGAGATCATCACGGAAATTAGCCGCCCGTCACGATGCCGGATCTTGCCCGACTGCGCGGAGTAATACCCAACGTCGTCAAGGAGTTTGATCCTGGCAACACGGTCTGAGCCATCGACGATCAGGCCGACATCTGTCAGTTTGCGACCAACCAGTGCCGTTTCGTTCATCCCGACGAGGTCCATGTAAGCCTGGTTGACCCGCACATAAACGGAGTTTGGCCCGGCCATCGAAATGGCATAGGCAAGCGGAGAGATGTGAAACAGCGTCTGCAACATTCCGTCCAGCCCATCTCCGCCTTGTGTCACATTGGAAAAGAGTGAGGCTGCCGCCCGTTCATCCGAAAGCATCGGCCTAACCCTTATTCGCTTTAGGGAATTGCCACAGCAGGACGACCGGTGACGGCAAGAACCGCAGATCCACCCGATATTGCATGTCGCAGGTTCTGTCTGTCATCATTCCCTCGCCTCAACCTCGCCCGATGGAGAGGTTCGCGGCTGAAAAACCTCCAGCTAGTTTTGCGTCCACAATACGTGTCACAAACTCGACGACCTCCGTGATCTCTATCCATTCGGCCCCGGCTGCTTTGGATCCCGACCTATACCCTTGGCGACCCGCAAACCACGTGAGCATGTTCAGATCGAACTGCGCCGTATTGCCGATGTCCAGGTGCTCGAGATTCCTCCTGACCAAAAGGATCAGTTTATCGAGCGCTTGTGCGGTGGAGAGCCCGGCAGCCAGCAGTGCGAGTGGTATTGCGATCAGCATTTTCACAAAACTACCCTCATGATGTGGCGTACCGGGTCGCCATGCTCAGAATTCCGACCAGCCTTCATTGGCCGCCTTCGACCGCTGTAGTTTGCCAGGAAGCGACTTGATCATTTGTCGCGCAGGCGAAGCTGCAGGCGCATGCGCCCGACCGTTGCTTTGCCCCACCGCGCTTGGCGTCGTTTTGAACCCGGCGACAAGCTCCGAAAGTCTCTCGGCCTCGTTGGAGAGTTTTATCGTCGCCGCAGACGTCTCTTCCACCATGGCAGCGTTTTGCTGCGTGATCGTATCCATGCTGCCCACGGCAGAGTTGATTTCAGCTATCCCAGTCGCCTGTTCGCGCGACGACATGGCAATCGATACCATGTGTTCGTCGATCGTCTGCACCTGTCTGCCGATGCTTCTCAATGCCTTGCCCGTTGTGTTGACAAGATCGACGCCGCGCGCGACATCCTGAGAAGATCTCGAGATGAGATCCTTGATTTCCTTGGCGGCCCGGGCTGAGCGTTGCGCGAGCTCCCGCACCTCCTGCGCCACCACCGCAAAGCCTTTCCCCTGGTCACCGGCACGGGCTGCTTCGACCCCCGCATTGAGTGCGAGGAGGTTCGTCTGGAACGCGATTTCGTCAATGACACTAATGATGTCGTTCATTTGTTTGGATGACTCGACAATGTCGCTCATCGCCTTGACGGCCTGCTCTACGATTTCTCCGGACGTTGCTGCCTCTGTTGCAGAGGCCGTCACGACCGCCTGGACTTCTGTCGTCCGGGTTTGAGACTGCCGCGCGATTGAACTGATCTGCTCTAGCGCTGCCGCTGTTTCTTCAAGCGCCGTGGCCTGCCGTTCGGTGCGCTTTGCCATTTCGTCGGTCGCAGTGGCGATTTCGGCCGACTGAGAGAGAACGAAGCCGACCGTGCTTGAGATCTCGGAAAGAGCACCGTTGAGGCTCGATACGGAATCGTTGAAATTATGCTTGAGCCCGTCGAAACTGACCGCGAGGGGCTGTTCCAAGGGCCGGGTCAGATCACCGCCGGAGAGAGATCTCAACGCACCTTCGAGGGCTGAGAGCGCTGTGTCTTGTTCCGCTTTCAGCGTCGCCTGCTCCGCTTCAGCCTTGGCTCTCTCGTCCGCAAGGACGTCGAGATAGACGGAGATCGCATAATCCATGTCCACAAGGGCCGCTTTGACAACGGTCGTTACGTCGTCTCCGATCTTCTGGCGTTTGCCGCGCACCAGAAAACTACCAAGCTCGTTATCGATGACGGCGCGCACGATGTTCTCGATCATCAACGCATAGCCGCCAATGTACCAGCGCGGTTGAAGCCCAAGCCTTGCATGGGCTTTGCCGATCATGGTGACTTCATCAACATAGGCTTCGTCGAACTTTGCCGAGGAAATCGTTTCCCAGTGTCGAGCCTGTCGTCCTTTTGCCTGGGTGATGTGATTTTCACCGGAAAAGTATTTGGAGGTTTCCGGGTGATGACGGACCTTGGCGTAAAACACATCGAGCGCGCTATCGAGCGACCCGTTAATGATGGGCGCCAATGCTGCGAGTGTCCTGCGCTGTGGATCACCAAGACCAGCGAAGTCCAGTCGGTCGTTAAGCGTTGCCTGTGCTGATTTCTGCGTACTCATGTATGTCCCCTGCTGCGGTCCCTTGGTAACAAGGCATGGTTGGTCTGCCCGCTAAAGCGAGTGCGATCTGTTGCTGACGGGAACGCAGTCCATCACCGGCGCGCGTGCTTCGAAGCCATCGCGGGGCAAGCAAGGGGGCTCAAAAACCCAGATGTCTACCGAACAGGTGTTAGACTGTCAGGTGGCGGCTGTTCCTGATCTTCACGGCCATAAAACCCTCATGGGTATGCGGCGCCACGGCGCCTATCTGGCACCACAAATCTAGGATTCAGGGGATAAAAAACCGTTAATAGTTCGCCCTATGCTATAGTAGCAGAACTTGATTTAAGCAGCGCGATCGTTTGACCGAGGCTATATCTGGCAATCGTCAAGCATAGAGCCAAAAATACGAGTTTTTGCCTTAAAATTCATGCCGCATGTAAGCGCTGCTATGACCGGCAGCGTGCTCATTGCATTCTCAAGACAGCGGTCGATATTGACAGAAGAGAGCTGGGACATCGTCAAGGTCATTGCGTAGGGTCTAAGCGTAGGCAACCGCCACAGCATCGTGAGTCTCTGCGACGGGACAGAATATGCTTTGCATACAGTCAAGAACCTGGCGGACACCTTCCTCGTGAGAGCGATAGAAAACCGTCTGCGCTTGTCGACGCGCCGAGACGAGGTTCGCGTCCCTGAGAATCTTCAGATGTTGAGAGATGCCGATTGGCTGAGATTCACCGCCTTTGCGAGTGAACGCACGTCGCGCTCCCGATCCTGCACCAGACAAAGGACTTTGAACCGTGCGGGGTGCCCCATAACCTTCAGTAGATCGGCGGCGTCGCCCTCATCGAAGGGAAGAACTTCTCCCGACAGACCGATGTCCATAACGCCTCCAACCACCATTGAATAAAATCGCGTATCTTCATGGACCGAACCGAGTCCGGCGCCACATCAGCGAGAAGTAATACAAGCAAGATACAAGCTGCGGCGGCTAAGCATCTCCGCATTACGTCTCTGCTTCAATACGCAAATTGTACGTTATTTTATCGCAGTCCAGACGTTTTACGCATCTTAACAATACTTAACTCTGACAACCGCCGAATCTGTATTAAGGCAGATACGAAACGCGGTCTCGCCGCCCAATATACATTCAATGCTGGTGTGAAATGACAGAAGCAGACGCGTTGGAGATCCTGCGGATCTCTGTCTGGGCAATGCTCCTTGCGTCAGCGCCCGCGGTTTTCACCGCGATGGCAGTCGGCCTGGTTATCAGCCTTGTCCAGGCTCTCACGCAGGTCCAGGAAAGCACGCTGAGCTTTGCGCCAAAAATTGTTGCTGTCTTTGTAGCGCTGGCAGTGGCCGCCCCGTTCATAGGCGGCCAACTCAATCTTCTCGTTGTCGAGATTTTCTCTCATGTGCAGTCGGGTTTCTAGGCCGGCTGCGATCTCAAGAGGTCAGGCGTCTGCAGTCTCTCGCACTTCGTCGAGCAGGAAGAACACGACCACATAGCGGGTCGCATAGGATCGGCCGCCCTCGGCATCGCCTGCGTCCGAACCTCCGTCGGCCGGGTGCCATTGCTGGTAGTGCGGATTGTTGGCGATCAGCGTGATCGCTTTGCCAGTACGGCTACCGCCAAGACGATAGCGTGTTTCCGCCAACGGCCAGACACGTTCGTAATCCTGTTGCGTGAGACGGACCTTAAGAGCATGGCGCGTTACCGTTTCGCCCTGCGAAACATCTCCCTTGCGGGCCACTGGAACCTCCAGCGAAACCTCCTCAGCCCCATCCAGTATGAAGTCAAATTCCTCAGGCCACGTCCGCTTCATGTAATCGCTCCTCCAAGCTATACCGAGGGTTGCCGACGACTGTATCGTCGTCTGCCGAGACAATATGCAAACATTATCCCCTTCTGAAAAGCATCAAACCGCCTACGGCCGCACTATTTCGTGAGGTTGCGCTTGGCGCCGACAAAATGTCTTACCAGGCCGCCACAGGGAAGGCGTCGATCGGGATCTTCAGGTACCTCACGCCGTTCGCCTCCTTTGGCGGCAGCTCTCCTGCCATCAGATTGACCTGCAGGGCATGCAGCATCAGTTTTGGAAACGGCAACGTTTTGTCACGGCTGATGCGGGACTGGATAAACTCGTCACGCCCTGACCGGAGGTGAATGTTCTGCGCCTTCTGTTGCGCGACGGTGCTCTCCCAGAGCGCTTCCCGCCCGCCATGACGATAATCGTGGCCGGTGAACAGCCGGGTGTCGTCGGGCAAGTTCAGGATTGCCTCGATCGACGACCACAGATCTTCAGCGCTGCCTCCGGGAAAATCGGCGCGGGCCGAACCGCTGTCGGGCATGAACAGCGTGTCGTGGATGAAGGTCGCATCACCGACCAGATACGTGATCGATGCCAGTGTGTGGCCGGGCGAATGCATGACGCGGCCCTCGATCTCACCGATCATGAACCGGTCGCCATCCGAAAACAGCCGGTCCCACTGGGATCCGTCGGTTGGCATCGCCGGCGCATTGTAGATGTCCTTCCATAGCGCCTGGACCTTGACCACGTCGGCGCCGATCGCGGTCGGCGCGCCGGTCTTCGACTTGAGGTATGCTGCTGCGGTGAGATGGTCTGCATGGGGATGCGTGTCGAGGATCCACGCGACGTCCAGTCCCTGCATCTGGATATGTGAAAGGAGCGCATCGGCGTGACGCGTGGCCGTGCTTCCGGATTTCTCGTCGTAGTCGAGAACCGGATCGATGATGGCGCATTTCTTCGTGGCCTTGCAGCTTACGACATACTGGATGCTGCCGCTACGCGCGTCGTAAAAACCAGCGACTTCGGGTTGGGCACTCATGGTGTAAAATCCGGCTTGTCAAACGCCTGCACTGGCGCGGCTTTATGATGGTCTGGCCACAGGATGTCCACGAGGCAGGTCTGATCGCAGCAACGCTGTGACAGCGGGCAAGACGAGGACATCAAGCGTCACGGCGGCCCCTCCTAAGTCAACCTCTCACGAACGTCAACTCGGAGCCCTTTGCCGCAATCTTGCTTACCAAGCGATAGGGCCAACCCGATAAGCCGCGCCCTTGGATCGAGACCAGCCGAGCAGTTGTTCGCGCGTGGCAACGCGCTTGATTTTGCCCGTCGCAGCCATAGATCCACATCGTTGGCCGGCAAACAAACTGGTTGTGCCTGTGGCGCATGTCTCGGCGACCCTGAATGCGGCTGATGTGTGGTTCCGTTTGGCAACAGCGAGTACTTCCGCGGGGAGTACGGTTGCCTCGAGATCACGCGGGATCGGCAACCGACAGGATGAGTATATGCACAATCTTATCAGAAATCTCAGCTTGCACTTTATCACATGCCTTTTCGCGATCGGCGTCGTATCGCAGGCCCTCGCCGCTCCCGATGTCGTCAAAGTCGGGCCGGATCACTACCAGGGGACATGGCTGGAAATCGGGAGGACCCCGATGTTCCTGACCGACGGCTGTGTTGCCGGTTATTCCACCTACCGCAAGGGCAAAACGCCTGACACGGTCATGGTCGAAGACGGTTGTCGTGTCGATACTCCAAACGGTCGCCTCAAGACGATCAATGGGACCGGGAAGATCCAGGATTACGGAACGACGAACGCAACGATGCGCGTCCGCTATCCACTGCTCATCACCTTCACCTACCGCGTGCTCTACAAATCGCCGGATAAATCCTGGTTCATCAGCGCCAACCCGTCGATGTCGGACCTGTGGATCTATTCGCGAACCGTACCATCGAAATCCAAGCTCAACCGCATGGTGCGCAAGGCGAGCGAACTCGGCTACGACGTAAAGAAGCTGGAATTTCCGCCAGCCCGCTAGGCTGACTGGAAAGCGTCCGAACGGTTTGGCGTCCACGCGACAAGACAACCGTTCGGAACGCGAGCTTCGCTGCGGCTTCGAACCTTGGTTTTATAAAGCTCGGCCCCTACCCTGCGACCAGCTTGAGAGACCGAATGGAATTCTGGGATCGAGCGCGCGGGCTTCGTCACGCAGATTGTTTTCGGCCAATATTTCAATAATCCTTGAAGTATTGAATAATTATTGTTCTATAGCCTTTACAGGGCTTTGAAAGCCGGGCAAGCGCCCGCGCCTGATCACTATTGGACAAGGAACGAACTGGTGAACGAGCGACAGGTCCTTGATGCGTTTGGCGCACTGTCACAGCAGACCCGACTGCAGGTCATTCGCAAGCTCGTCGTCGCAGGCCCGGGCGGACTGGCGGCGGGTATGATTGCCGACGCTGTGAACGTGTCGCCTTCCAACATTTCTTTTCATCTCAAAGAACTGGAACATGCGGGCCTGATCAGCGCTCAGCGGGAGTCACGCTCCATCGTCTACAGCGCGAATTTCGAGACCCTCAACGGCCTCGCCCATTTCCTGATGGAGAACTGTTGTTCGGGCCAATCTGATGCCGGTTGCGGGCCTACAGAACTCGCAGGGTCTGCGTTATAGGAGCCCCAAATGCGAACGTTTCATTTTTTTTCGATGGAGTATCCAAATGGCTGATCTGCCAGCCGCCTCGCTTGATCTTATTTCCCAGCCCGACCTTGAGGCACTTCGCCCACCCTATTCGCAGCACAAGCCGCGGATCCTGATCCTCTATGGATCGCTGCGGAAGATTTCGTTCAGCCGTCTTTTGGCGGAAGAGGCAGCACGGCTCCTCGAGCACCTTGGATGCGAGGTGAAGATCTTCAATCCCGAAGGTCTGCCCCTTCCAGATGGCGCACCGGATACGGATCCGAAGGTTCAGGAATTGCGCGCGCTTTCTCTCTGGTCGGAAGGCCATGTCTGGGTCAGCCCCGAGCGGCACGGTGC
This sequence comes from Rhizobium sp. CFBP 8752, assembly GCF_014842035.1. NCBI lineage: Bacteria > Pseudomonadati > Pseudomonadota > Alphaproteobacteria > Hyphomicrobiales > Rhizobiaceae > Rhizobium > Rhizobium sp. CFBP 8752. The sequence continues at coordinate 365,741 of NZ_JACYUZ010000002.1, forward strand.
GATGACCGGCATTATCAAAGCGCAGATCGACTGGATCCCCCTCACGACCGGTTCGGTGCGACCGACGCAGGGCAAGACGCTCGCCGTCATGCAGGTCTCCGGTGGCTCGCAATCCTTCAACGCGGTCAATCAGTTGCGCATTCTCGGTCGCTGGATGCGGATGATCACCATTCCGAACCAGTCGTCGGTTGCCAAGGCATGGCAGGAGTTCGACACGGATGGCCGCATGAAACCCTCGGCCTACTACGATCGCGTCGTCGATGTCTGCGAGGAACTGGTCAAATTCACATTGCTGACCCGGGATGCGTCCGACTATCTGACAGACCGCTATAGCGAGAGGAAGGAAGAGGCCGCAAAGCTCGAACAGCGCGTGGATCTGAAGTCGATATGAGCGAGCGGCCGCCGATCGGCACTATCCTTGCCCTGGGCCTCACCCAGATCATCGGCTATGGAACTCTCTATTACAGCTTCAGCATTCTTGCACCCGATATGGCGCGAGACCTGAACTGGTCGACGGAGTGGATATTTGCCGCACTTTCGGCGGCACTTCTTCTGGGCGGCTTGACCGCTCCCTGGCTCGGCCGGGCCATTGATCATTTTGGCGCAGGACGGGTGATGACGGCCGGATCCGCGATTGCTGCGGCAGCGCTGGTCGCTTGTGCCTATGCGCCGGGAAAGAGCGGCTTCGTCGCCGCTCTGGTCGTGATCGAGATCGCCGCCAATCTCGTACAATATGGCGCAGCCTTTGCGCTGCTGGTGCAGGCAAGCCCCCGCACCGCCCAGCGCAGCATCACCTATCTGACCCTGATCGCCGGCTTCGCCTCGACGATCTTCTGGCCCATCACAACGGCTCTGCACGCCCATCTGTCCTGGCAGAATGTCTACCTGGTGTTTGCCGGGCTCAATCTGCTCGTCTGCCTGCCTCTGCACGCCTGGCTGTCCTACGGCCTTGCCCAGGGGAAGTCGCAGAAACAGAACGGCACGGCGCAAGTCGTCGAAGGGTGCCTCAGCCCGGACGTCCGGCAGTTCGGGTTCAAGCTGATGGTGGTGGGGTTCTCTTTGCAATCTCTCGTCAGTGCGGCGATCCTGGTGCATATGGTGCCGCTGCTGTCGGGTCTTGGCCTTGGGGCCACGGCCGCCATTGTCGGCACGCTGTTTGGTCCGTCACAAGTGCTGAGCCGGTTTGCCAATATGGTGCTCGGCGGCAATCTGCCGCCGCTGGCTTTGGCAACGATTGCCGCCACGTTGATCCCCGGGGGTGTATTGATCCTCACCCTCACCGCTCCGTCGGTGACAGGCGCCATGGCGTTTGCCGTTGTCTTCGGTTTGGGCAACGGTCTTTTCAGCATCGTCACCGGCACCCTGCCGCTGATGCTGTTTGGCAGCGCTGGCTACGGCAGGCTGCAGGGCAAGGTCATGGCCGCACGATTGATCCTGTCCGCGACCGCACCGTTTGCGCTGGCGTTTGCCATGGCCCATATCGGTACGCTGTGGTCACTGACCATCACAACAGCGCTCGGGGCCTGTGCGATTGTCGCCTTCGTCGGGATTGCGCGACTGGAGCGCCGCCACAAGTCTGGCGATCATCTCGCGAGCCGTCCGGCCTGAACCAGTACGCCGGGATCCGTGCGTCCTTGGTTGCCCGCTGGGAGCGCTACACGGCCGGGCTTCCTGCCGATTTGGTAAAATATCTGCGGCCCATCCACAGTGCCATCTGTACCAAAAGGATCAGCACAGGAACCTCGACGAGCGGGCCGATGACGGCCGCAAATGCGACCGGGGACGCCAGGCCGAACGCGGCAATGGCAACCGCGATAGCCAGCTCGAAGTTGTTGCCGGCCGCAGTAAAGGCAACCGCTGTCGTGCGCGGATAATCCGTCCCCACCGACCTCGCCATCCAGAAACTGACAAGAAACATGATGAGAAAGTAGATCGTCAGCGGAATGGCGATCATCACCACATCGCCCGGCAGGCGGACCACGTCTCCGCCCTTCAGGCTGAACATGGCGACGATCGTGAACAGAAGGGCGGCCAGGGTCATAGGGCTGATCTTCGGGAGGAAGACATTTTCGTACCAGTCCCTGCCCTTGCTCGCGGTCAGCAAGCGGCGCGACAGATATCCCGCAAGGAACGGAATACCGAGATAGATCAACACCGCTTCCGCAATCGTCCAGAACGAGACGTCAATCACACTGCCTTCAAGACCAAACAGCGGAGGCAGGACGGACAGGAAAAACCACGCATAGACGCTGAAAAACAGGATCTGGAAAATCGAATTGAAGGCAACGAGACCCGCGACATACTGGTTGTCGCCCCGGGCAAGCTGGTTCCAGACGAGAACCATTGCAATGCAGCGGGCAAGACCGATCAGGATGAGGCCGGTCATGTATTCCGGATAGTCCCGCAGGAAGATCACCGCCAGCGCGAACATCAGCACCGGACCGATAATCCAGTTCTGCAGGAGAGAAATCGCCAGAACCCGCTTGTCGGCAAACACCTGAGGGAGTTCCTCAAAGCGCACTTTCGCCAGAGGCGGATACATCATCAGGATGAGGCCGATTGCAATCGGAATATTGGTGGTGCCGACGGACAGGCTGTCGAGCGCTGCGGGCAGGCCGGTAAAGACAGTTCCGAGCAGCACACCCAGTGCCATGGCGGCAAAAATCCAGACGGTCAGATAGCGGTCGAGGAACGACAGACGCAGTGTTGGTTCTTCGGGACGCATTTGCGGCCTCCTTGGCAGATAGACATCGTCCGCAGCCTTGCCATGAAGACTGGGCCGCACGGGTTCGGCTTGAATGGCGTGCGTCAGACGACGCGACGGCCGGTTTGGTCGACGACGATTTCGCCGTCTTCCTTCGCAAACGCAGCCTGCTGGCCAGCTGGAAGAATATCCAACACCGCTTCCGATGGTCGGCACAGCCTGACACCGGCAGGCGTGACGACGATCGGGCGGTTGATCAGGATGGGATGGTCCATCATGGCATCGACCAGTTGCTCATCGGACAAGGAAGGGTCGCCCAAACCGAGTTCGGAAAATGGCGTTCCCTTTTCGCGAAGAAGATCGCGCGCGGATATTCCCATCCGGTCGATCAACTGCTTAAGCAGCGCGCGCGCTGGCGGGGTTTTGAGATACTCAACCACATGGGGTTCGATGCCGGCGTTGCGGATCATCGCAAGCGTGTTGCGCGAGGTCCCGCAGTCCGGGTTGTGGTAGATGACGATATCGATGGGGTTAGTCATGCAACGTCAGGCCTTTTGTTTGTCGATCCTTCGAGCTGACCGATTTCCTGAAGCTTGGCGGTCAAGCTTATCCTTTCGAGGCTTTCCAAAGGCAGCGCGGCGAAAGCCGCGATACGCAGCTTCATGTAGCGAAGCGCTGTGGTGAAGGCGATGCGCTTTTCCGCGTCGGTCCCCTCCACTGCAGCAGGATCCTCGATACCCCAATGGGCGGTCATCGGTTTTCCCGGCCAGACCGGGCAGGATTCGCCAGCAGCGTTGTCGCAGACCGTAAAGATAAAATCCAATTGCGGAGCCTCGGCACCCGCAAACTCGTCCCAACTTTTTGACCGAAGTCCCTCCGTGGGAAACTTGTGGCCAACAAGCACATCGAGCGCCATTGGGTTGACGTTGCCTTTAGGCTGGCTTCCCGCCGAGTAGGCATTGAATTTCCCAGCGCCAATTTTTCGCAGAACACTTTCCGCGAGGATCGATCTCGCAGAGTTGCCGGTGCACAGAAACAGGACGTTGAATGTCTTGTCGGTCATGAGAGCGCCTTTCCCGGAGGGCAGCACGGGGTGAGTTCCGCAATCAGCGGCGCGCAGAGCTCTGCGTTTCCGCCACAGCAGTCCTTGAGAAGGAAGAGCACCAATTCCCGTAACGTCTCCATCTCCACACGGTAGGTAACGACGCGGCTTTGGCGCTGCGAAGAAACAAGACCCGCGCGTGACAAGATGTTGAGATGCGCAGACATCGTGTTTTGCGGCACCGCGAGCGCGCGCGCTATGTCACCTGCGGGCAGTCCATCCGGTTCATGCCTGACAAGCAGGCGAAAAGCTTCGAGCCGGGTTGGCTGAGCAAGCGCCGCAAGGGCGAGAATACCGACTTCTGATTCCATATATCCAGAATACTGGATTTATGGAATCAGTCAAGATGCGCGGTCCAGATCGACTTCTTCCGCTCGACGGCAGGTACTCGTGTTCAGAACCAGGAAGTCAGTGCGATTTCCGCCGGCCAGCGCTTGCGTAGATCAGCGCTGCCACCACAACCAGCAATCCCTGGAAGAGATACTGGTAGGTCTGGGTCAGCCCCAGGAATGTCACCGCGTTCAGCACTTCGGTCAGAAGCACGGCTCCGAGAAGGGTTCCGATGAAGGTTCCCCGCCCGCCCGAAAGGCTCGTTCCGCCCAGAACGACTGCGGTGATGCTGGCCAGCGTGTAGTTCACGCCCTGGCGCGGGTCACCGACACCGATCTGCGTCATCAGCATGATGGCACCGACAGCGGTCAACAGCGAACAGGCGATATAGCCGCCGATGAAGGTGAGTTCGACAGGAATGCCGGCCCGGCGCGCAGATTGTTCATCGGATCCGACCGCCCGCAAACGCCAGCCTGCACGTGTCCGGCGCAACAGCGTTTCGGCGCCGACCGCTGCAACAACCAGTACCAGAAAGGCGACCGGGAAAGGACCCAATTGCCAGTTGACCCAGTCGGTGACCGTCGCGCTGATATAGCCATCCGGATTGTCGCGCAGCAGGAAGCTGCAGCCCTGGATCGCGATATACATGGCGAGCGTCGCGGCAATCGGGGTGAAATTCGCAAATCGGATCAGCACACCGTTGATAGCCCCGGTCACAAAGGCGCCGGCAAACATCAGGAGGAAGCCGACCGCCATCATCGCAGTGGAATTGTCGTCGGTAATGAAGAATGACGCGACCACGACCAGAAATCCGGCGAGAGGACCGACCGAAAGATCGATCCCGCCCATCAGCAGCGCCACTGTCTGGCCCATCGCAATAAAGCCGAGTGCGGTCGCCAAAAGCAGGATGTTGTAGATGTTGTAGACAGAGAAGAAGTTCTCGTTCTGGCCATAGACATAGAGCCCAAGGAGCACGGTCACGATGGCAAGCGGGACCGCCGGAGCATTGTCCGACCGCAGAAGGTCGCGCCATCGGCTGCCGGTACTCGGCTGTGCCACAGTCAAACTGCTGTCGCCATGCGTCTCCGCTCCAACGGCAGCAGCGACTATTCGTTCTTCGGTGACGTCGTCACCTTCGAGGATCTCGACCACATGCCCGCGCGACAGCACGACGACCTTGTCGCACAGCCCTTCGAGCTCCACGGCATCGGAGGAGTTCACCACAACCGGCGTCCCTGCCTCCGAGACTTCGCGCAGAATTCGGTAGATTTCAAACCGGGCTCCGACATCCACCCCTTGCGTCGGTTCGTCCGCAATGATCAGTCCCGGCTCGGACAAAAGTGCGCGGGCCATGACCACTTTTTGCTGGTTGCCGCCCGACAGCGCAAAAATCGGCGCTTCGATCCCGGGCGTCTTGACCGCCAGCTCACGGAAGATCGCACCGACCTGCGCCAGTTCCTTCTTGCGGCTCATCACGCCACCGACCGCGAACTTCTCAAGCGCGGAATAAGTTGCGTTTTCCCGAACGGTCAAACTGCCGGCGACACCTTCGACGTGGCGATCCGACGGCATGAAGGCCGCCTCATGGAGGAGTTCCGGTTGGGCGAGTGCGCGCCCGCGTAAGACGATCTGCCCCTCGGCAGGCCTCAGCCCTGCAAGAACCCGCATCAGTTCCGGCTGACCGTTGCCGGCGACACCGGCGATCCCCACGATCTGCCCGCGCGGCACGTCGAAGCTGATGTTCTTCAGGTCCCTGTTGGTGATGCCCACCACGGACAGACCGGTCTCCGTATCGGCTGATGACGCTTTCGGCGGGAAGGCCGATTCCAGAGTACGCCCGACGATCAGGCCGACCAGGTCGGAATCGCTGATCTCGCCGATGACGGCGGAGCCGCGCACGCGACCATCCCGAAGCACGGTGACCCGATCGGCGATCTGGCGAAGTTCGGCCAGGCGGTGGGTGATGTAGATGACCGATGTGCCAGCGGCCGCCACCTCGCGGATGCGGGCAAACAGCATGTCGGTCGAATCCTGGTCGAGCGAGGCGGTGGGTTCGTCCAGGATCAGCACCTTCGGCTCGAGCGCCAGCGCCTTGGCGATCTCCAGCAAATGCTTCTGCGCAACAGTCAGACCGTCGGCGCGCATGCCAAGAGGGAGATGCAGGCCGACCTTGGCAAGCACGCGCCGGCCCACATCGTCGGGCTTTGCGCCCGCAAACACCGAGGCTGGCAAGGCCACGCGCAGGTTTTCCAGGATCGACAGATCGTCCAGAATGGCAGGATGCTGGAAGCAGATGCCAATCCCGTGGGACTTGGCGATTTCCGGGGTCATTTGCTGTACGGCGCGGCCTTCGAAGTGAATCTCTCCCTCGGTCGGCTGCAGCGTTCCGGAAATGATGTTCATCAGGGTCGATTTTCCGGCGCCGTTCTCGCCGAGAAGGGCATGCACTTCGCCGGCGCGGAATTCCACACTGACATCGGCCAGTGCCGCGACAACCGAGAAATATTTCGAGATGCCCGAAAGGCGGATCACCACATCCCGAGCGTCCAGCGCCACGTCTTGACTGTTTCGTGCCAACATTATTTGCAATCCGTCCTGGTGACAGAGCCCCGGAAGGTAAACCCTCCGGGGTCAGCGATGCGTGAGTTTCAGTTACTGGCCGACGGCCTTTGCCTGGTCTTCCGGCTTCAGCGCCGAGGACATGTAGATGGCGCCCGGCAGATCCTTGCGGCACTGAACGGCATTGGGCTTGCCCGATACGGAATTCTCGTAGGCAGGCGCCTCGAAGATCTGCTCCTTCGGCTTTTCGCCGCCGGTTGCAAGCGCGACGGCCCACTGCACGGCCAACCGGACATTGTCGTTACCGGTGGCGACGGTGAACAGCTTGAAGTCCGGGTTGCTGGCGTGGTTGTCCTGCCAGAAGCAGCCGAGCGAGTTGCCGTCTGACGTAGCCAGTGCCGGGATCGATTTGCCCTGCTTGGTGAAGGCCGGCAGAGCACCGACCAGCGACGGGCCGAAGTCGGAGACGATGACGTCGATCTTGGCGTTCTTGGCGATTTCGGCGGTCAGCACCTTTTGCGTCAGCGCCGGATCCCAGTTCGTGACGGCAAAAGGCGCCTGATTGACGAAGACATACTCAGGCCCGAGCACACTCTTCAGGCCTTTCAGCTCATCCAGGCCCTGGCTGTTGCCGGCAGGTCCGCTGAGGAACAGGACATTGCCACCCTTGGGAAGCACACCCTTGATCCACTTGCCCCAAGTGACGCCGTCGTTTTCGAAGGACGAGCCGATGAACTTCGAATAATTCATGCCTTCCTTGCCGCCAACAGCGACGCGGTAGGGCACAATGATCTTTCCGGCCTTGAAGACGCTGGTGATGGCCGGCAGCATGGCCGGGCCGGCGTCGCCAAAGACGACCAGTGCATCGACGCCCTTGGCGGCCATACCCTTGATGTCGGAGATTGCCTTCTGGGTGTCGCCCTGGCCGTCGGCATACTCATACTTGGTGATACTGGGGCACAGTTCGACGGTCTGCTTGCCGGATGCCGTCGTCACCTGACGCCAGCTGTTGCCGCCGTAGCCGTCGAGAAGGGCAAGCGTCGCCTTCTTGGGCCCGCACCAGGACGGTGTCTCCGCCTTGGCCAGACCCGCACCTCCCAGTGCGATGACCGCAGTCGCAACCGAGACTGCCAGGCCCTTCTTCAAATTTGCGTAGTTCATGTCTGCTCCTCCACTTGTTATTGTTAGGTTGTTTTTCTGACTTTCCCGCTCCACCGGAGCGAGTAGACGCCGATGCCGAAACCGAGGGCCAAAGCCTGGATGATGGTTTGTGCTGAATAGGGCACACCAACCGACAGCGCGAACTGGCTCAGCTGGTTGAGGAAGAAGGCCGCCAGCACCGTCGAGATGGGAAATCCGCGCCCGCCGAGCAGCGACGTGCCTCCCAGCACGACGACGGCAACCGACGGCAGCAGCAGGCTATCGCCTTGGAAGGCCGTGGGTTCGCGGGTGATGCCGGCAATCAGGACGCCGGCCAGGCAATAGAATAGCTGGGCATAGACATACGCCATCATCTGATAGGAGCGCACGCGCAGGCCTGCGGCCTCTCCGGCAGCAGGGCTTGCGCCGATCGCCTCGAACCGGCGGCCGCCCACGGTCTTTTTCAGCATGAAGGAGACCAGCGCGGTGGCGCCGAGGGCGAAGTAGACGGCATTGGGCAGGCCGAAGGTTTCGCCGCCGGCAATATTGGCGAGCAGGCCCGTCGTAACAGACGGCACCCCGCCCGACATGGCAAAGACGGTCGCATAAAGCAGTGCGTTGGTGCCAATCGTCGCGATGATCGAGTTCAGGCGGAAGATGCTGACCAGGATGCCATTGAGAAAGCCGATCGACAGGTTGAAGGCCAGCGCTAAGAGCACCGCCTGATACAGCAATCCGTCATTCTGCTGCGGGTAATGCGTCGAGACCACGACGGCGAGAGAGACGGCACCGGGAAGCGAAAGGTCGAAACCACCCTGCTGAACCACCATCAACTGGCCAAGGCCGACGATGGCAATGATCGCCGCAAAAGGAAGACTGCCTGACAGGGCACCCCAGGATACGCTTGAGGGCGCAAAGACCAGGCAGGCGACCAGAAGGACCATGGTTGAGAACACCACGGTCACGAAACTCCGCGTCAGCTTCATCCGGCCTGGGGCATAGCTGTCCGCCCGTGTGGGGATTGTTGAGACTGCACTCACCGGTCGGCTCCTTTTGATGATCGCACCTCACCCGAGGCGATGGCCGGGCGGCGCAAACCGATCTCTTCGGCGGCGTTGGACGCCGCCTTGAAGTCTGCAAAGAGACACGTCGGTTTGTCAGCAAAATCAGGCATCGCGTCCTCCTCCCAGAGCCGGTTATGGTTCATACCTGGAGGAAGCAATCTGCTGGACAGATCCTTGGCATCGTCGGCCTCAGCCTCAAGCTTCGGCAAGCCTGTAGCTGGCTCCGAACCGCTGCGCGGTCAGAACTTCAGAAGGCACGATGATTTGCGGATTGCCCAAATTCTTGCTCCTCCAAGAATTTGTCACTCTGACCGGTCAGCATCTCTTGCTAAAACAAGTACGCAATCCGGCGCTTCAAATACGTCAGGAAATTCTCTCCTCCGAACTCCTTCCGATCAACTGTATGTATTTTGAAGACTACGAAAACCCTGAAAATATCCGCTTTGGATAAGTGTATTCGAGACGGGAAACATATCAGTGCACCCTCAGCCCGCCGGGATGCTGGCCGCATAGGTTTCGATCAGCAAAGCGGCGTTTTCTGGTTTCGCCTCAAGCGTGTTCGCCTCGATCTCATAGGCAAGGTCTACGACCCGCTGATTGATCGGGGCCGTCCGGCCATGCGCTTTCAGCGTGTCGATGACCCAGCCGTTGACCTCCTGGATCTCGGCCCGCCGGCCCTTCCGCCAGTCCTGCAGCGAGGTCGTGAGCGTATCGGCTTGCGAGAAGACGGTGAGCACCTCCTCGAAGATCTGGTCGACGTAGCGCTCCGGATGGTTTGTGGTGACCGGTGGCATGCCGATGATCGGGACGATCTTTGCGCCATCGGCAATCGCCGCCTGCATGGCCTCATAGCCGGCCGCCCGCATCACCTCTAGCATTCCCGTGCTGCGGGCTGCATCGCCGAGCGGCAGGTTGACGATGGCAGACGGAATAAGTTCGGCGGCGTTGACGACGAGCTTCATCCATTTGGCGGAGCGGATATCATCCGTCACCTCGACGGTCCCTGTGCAGCGCAGAAGTTCGGCGACCGACTCCACCCTCTCCTGGGTCTGCGGATCGAAGGCGCCGAGCGCAAACCAGGATGTGTCGTGATCGTTCTGCCGGTTGGTGACGCCGGGTACGAACATGTTGGAAGCGATCTCTATGACGGCGCCGATAGTCCGCTCCCGCCCGACGATGGCCGCGATGTCCTCGTGCGTCATGCCGTTCTGGAGGCCGATCACAAGGCCGTCCTTGGCCAGCACCGGCTCGATCAGCTGGGTCGCCCATTTCGTGTCGTAGGCTTTGACCACCAGGAAGACGAGATCGAACGGCTCCTTGATCTCCGCGACTTCGCAGAGATGCAAGGCCTTGACCCTGGCGTTGATCGTGCGGGTCGGCAGATTGACGGTGATCCCATTTTCCCGGATCGCGTTTACATGGTCGGGCCATTGCTCGATGAAGGTCACGTCATGACCGGCGAGCACGAAGTCCGCTCCGATCGATGCACCCTGTGCGCCGGTTCCGAGAAAAGCAATTTTCGGCGTCTTGCTGAAATGGGAGGTCATGCGATGGTCTCCTAGAAGGGCATGAAGGCGGGGCCGCGCCGCGCTTATCGCGCGGTCAGGCGACACGTGTGGTCAGCAGATATAATCGACCTGATGGCGGGCGATCCGGATGCCCTCGAGCTCGGCTCGCACCTTCGCGTGCGCCGGATGGTCCGCGTAAAGCTTCAGAGCGGCTTCGTCGTCGAACTCGGAGTAGAGAACTACGTCGCAGGCATAGGAAATGCGGCTGATGTCCAACCCCACCTCAATTGTAATCAAACCAGGGATCTGTCCTTTGAGGCCTTCGAATTTGGTCTTGATCAGACGCGCAGAGGCGAGTTTTTCCTCGGGCGTCTCGCCGCGCACGTTCCACATGACGATGTGCCTGATCATGGCTTGTCTTTTCGCTCGGATGAGCCGTCGTCCACGACGTGGGCCGCGCCCAGTTCACGAAGCCAATCCGATATCACCTGCCAGTATTCACTAAGCCACTTGCTCATCGCTACCCCCTCCCAAGGGCCGTTCATTATAGGACGTTATTCTGGTCGCTGGCCCTCGTAAGCCCCGGCCAGGAGCTGGCGCAAACCATCCTTTTCCAGCACTCGCGGGTTCCAATAGGCGTTGGCCATGGCCTGCTCGACGGCAGGATCGATGCCGTCGTCCGGCATGCCCATAGTTTTAAGAGCCATCGAAGCCCCTAGTCCTTGAGCCAAATCAAACAGCCCCGTTGCCGCATCCTTTGCGCCGAGCGCCTGCGCAATACGCGCCATGGCTTCCGGCGCGGCCGGTGCGTTATAAGCGACCGCATGCGGCAGAAGCGCCGTGTGCATGGGGGCGTGCGGCAGGTTGAACATGCCGCCGAGCGTGTGGCAAAGCTTGTGGTGCAGCGCCATCCCGACGGATCCAAGGCACACGCCACAGAGCCAGGCCCCATAGAGCGCGTCCGCCCTGGCGTCCGGATCATTCGGTCGACGGGCAATGATGGGAAGCGCGCGGGCAATCGCGGCAATCCCCTGCTCCGCCATCAGCGAAACAATCGGGTTGGCCTCGCGGGCATAAAGCGCTTCCACCGCGTGGGCGATCGCGTTGATGCCGCTCGTGACCGACATGGCAACCGGAAGGGTCAGAGTGAGGTCGACGTCGTAGACGATCACCTCGGGCAGGATGCGCGGATCGGATTTCGTGACCTTTCGTCCGTTCTCGGTCTCACCCAGAATGGGCGTCGCCTCCGAGCCCGCATAGGTCGTTGGCACCACGATCTGCGGCAGGTCGGTGCGAAATGCGATGGCTTTGCCAAGGCCTGTCGTCGAGCCGCCACCGATCGACAGCACGGCATCGGCGGAGAGGCTCTCGACCGTTCGCATCGCATCCTGCGTCACCTCGACGGGCGTGTGCATCTGCGCGTTCGAATACATCCCGGCAAAACGGGAGCCTAGAACCTCTGCGATCCCTTGCGCCTGTTCCGCCTGCTCCGGCGTCGAAAGGACCAGGATGCGCCGGACGTCCAGCCTGTCGGCTTCGTCACCCAGGCGCGATACCGTGCCGCTTCCGAAAATGACGCGGGCCGGATTTCCATTATAGACGAAATTATCCACGCCTTGCTCCTATCTAGACTGTTGCGGAGGGACGAGGATGAAATCGAACTCCGAACGCCACAGCGTCTCGCCATCTTCCATACGGTCGAACGGTGCCACAAGGGTCGACTTGACGCCAAACACCGCGTCGGACTCGAGATACGCATCACCGCCGACAAACGTATGCGTCACCAGTTTCTGGTAGCCTTCGGCACGCACCATGTAATGCATATGCGCTGGGCGATAAGGATGCCGTCCCAGATGCGCCAGCATCTCGCCCACAGGACCGTCGTCGGGAATGGGGTAGGACACCGGCTTGATGCCGATGAAGCTGTAATGTCCGTCGGCCTCGGTGACGAATACGCCGCGATTGTTCCATTTCGGCTGAATGTCGGGCTGCTGGACGTCGTAGTAGCCGTCGGCATTGTCGGACCACACGTCGATCCGCGCCCCCTCGATCGGCTTGCCCTCGAGATCGAGCACACGGCCGAGGAACAGGCAGCTCTCGCCCTTCCCGTCCAGACAGATCTGCGCGCCCATTTCCCTCACCGGGGCGCCTTCGACATGGAACGGCCCAAACACGGTGTTCTCCGTTGCGCCCTCGGGCCGACGGTTGTTGATCGCATCCACCAGCATCGACAGACCGAGCGTATCGGACAGAAGAATGAACTCCTGCCGCTCCTGCGTGCAGATCTGGCCGGTGCGGGTGAGAAACCCGATCGCCGTCTCCCACTCATCCTGCGTCAGTTGGACCTCCCGGGCAAAGTCATGCAGATGCTTCACAAGGCTGGCCATCACTTGCGAAAGACGCGGATCAACGTCAGCGCCCATGCGCGCATTGACGGTGTCGACCGAGTTCGTCTCCGTAAAGTAACCGATGTCCGCCATGGCCTGTCGATCTCCTTGCTGGTCGCGTGGTCCTGTCATCACGGAATGATCCGGTCGGCGCGCAGGCGATCGAAGGCGTCCGTGAAGGACTCCGTCGTGTCCTGGTAGGCGAGGAAGCCTGCCTTGCGGCTGCGGCCCATGTCGTTGAACGTTTCCACCTGCCGTCCGAGGTCGGCATCCGTGTGCCAGAAGGAGGCGACGCGCGAGAGCGCATTCTCCTTCAGACCGTGCTTCTTCACGAGCGCATCCCAGATCGGCGCGGCATCGGCCATCTTCGTCTCGAGCGGCTGCGGAGAGCCCGGATAGTCCGCGGCCTCGATTCCGAAATAGGCGGCGATGCTCGGCCAGAGCCACTTCCAGCGGAAGACATCGCCATTGACCACGTTGAACGCCGTGTCGGCAGCTGCTGGCGTCGTTGCGGCCCAGGCCAGATGGTTGGCGAGGATGCGGGCATCCGTCACGTCGGTTGCCGCCTGCCATTGCTCGGCGGATCCGGGAAACACGAAGGGCATCCCGGTTTCCTTGCAGAGAGAGGCATAGACGCCAAGCGTGGCCGCCATGTTCATCGCGTTTCCGACCGCATAGCCGATCAGGGTGTGCGGCCGATGCACTGACCAGGTGAACCCCTCGCGGGCTGCCGCCGCAAAGACCTCGTCTTCCTGCACATAGTAGAAGTTCTGGTTGGGAAGGCGCTCCTGCTCTTCGCGGAACGGCGTCTGCGGCGCGACTTTCGCATAGTTCTCGAAAGGCCCAAGATAATGCTTGGTGCCGGTAACGAGGGCGACATGGTTCACACCTCGGCCACGCAGGGCATCGAGAACGTTGCGGACGATCGCACCATTCACCTTGCAGTTCTCGTCTTCCGTCTCCTGCCGCGACCAGGCGTTGATGAAGACATGGGTGGGCCGGATACCCTCGAGGGCGGCAGCGACGGAAGCAGCGTCGGTGAGGTCGCAGGACAGGGTCCGGACGGCCGCAATCGGGCTTTGCGACCGCGAAAGGCCGGAAATTTCCCAGCCGCCCTGGGCCAGCAGGTATTCGGCAAGATTGCTGCCGGCAATGCCGGTCGCACCGACAATGAGAGCGTGATGTGTCATGTTCTCATCCATTCAAAAGAGTGATCTTGATGCTCTTGGTCGCGTCCTTGCCAAAGTTGAAGGCTTGCACCGCATCGGTCAGAGCATAGTCATGGGTCTGGATCGGCGAGAGGTCGATGCCTGTTCGCTCCAGGAAGCGGATCGCGGCCGGCCAGACTCCGGGCGAGCCGATACAGCCCCGAACCGTCAGATTCTTCATCTGGATCTGGCCGATGACAACAGGGACTTTGCGGCCGATGTTGATGCCGACCATCGACATGCGCCCGTCTTCTCTTGCGTAGTCGAACGCCGCCGCAAGCGAGGCATCATGTCCGGAGGCTTCGACCACCAGATCAGCGCCATGACCACCGGTCATCTCGCGGATCCGATCTGCCGCGCCGCCATCGGATGGATCGATCGCAGCGTCTGCGCCGAGTTTCAGCGCCACATCGCGACGGGTTGCGAGCGGATCAACGACGATGACGCGCGCACCCATGCCAATCGCAGCCGCTGCCGACACCAGGCCGATGGTTCCGCCGCCGGAAACGACGACCGTCTCGCTGGCATTGGTGCCGCCGGACCGCAGCACCGCATAGAAGCCGCAGGTAAACGGCTCGATCAGCGCCGCCTTCTTGTCGTCCACCGCGTCCGGCAGCTTATGCAGCCACTCCGGATTGACGGCGAAGAACTCCCGGTCGGCGCCGCTTATCGAAAAACCGAAATGATGAAGCCGCTCGGGCGTGCGCACCACGCATTCGCCGACGACACGGTCTCCCGCCTTGAAGCCCGTGACGTTGCGACCGACCTCGACGATCTCGCCGCTCCACTCGTGGCCGGGCGTCACCGGATAGGAGATCGGAATGATGTAGCGACCGGCCAGAAGTTCGTAATCCGAGTGACAGATGCCGACGGCACGGGTTCGGACGAGGACCTCGTTGGCAGAGATTTCCGGCATGGCCAGATCGGCAATGACAGGCTTGTCCGGTGCTTCGAATACCAAGGCTTTCATGATGCTCCTCCCAAAGCCAATCTCAAAGTTGCTCGACTGCGCCCGAGCGGGCAGACAGGATGATCGCTTCGAGCAGCGCAATATTGTCGATCATTTCTTCGCCGCTAATCGGATAGGTCTCTCTGCCGCGGACAGCGCGCGCAAAAGCCCGCAGGTTGTCCCGGACCGGCTCGGCCGGTGACACTTCGCGGGTCGTGATCGGCTGGCCCTTCCAGCCCTCGGTGACGATCCACCCATCCGGCGATTCCACATGCGCTTTGTCCCGCACCTCGATCCAGCCGAGCGTGCCGAACACCGCAAAGCGCGAGATGAACGGCGTTGCAAGTGTGGCGGACACATAGGCCGACCCGCCGGACTTGAAGCGGATATGCGCACTCATGGTGTCGCCCTGCGAGATTTCCGACGCGAGGTTTTCGCAGATGACGCGGACATCCTTCGCCGGCCCCATCAGCTTGACGGAGAGGTCCGTCAGATGGATGCCGGTGGCAGTCATGCCGCCCGCCGGCGCCTGTTCGGCATCGAGCCGCCAGTTGGACGGATCGAGCCCCAGGAACTTGTCATGGCTGAAATTGGCTTCGATCTGCAGTAGGCGGCCAAGGCGGCCCGTGGCCGCGGCATCAAGGATCTCGGCAATCGGCGGTTCAAAGCGGCGCTCGTGTCCCATGCCAAGCACCAGACCGGCCTTCTCGCACAGCGCGACAGAGGCTTCGGCGTCCTTCCTGGTCATCGCAAGCGGCTTTTCGCAAAAGACATGCTTGCCGGCGGCAACCGCCTGCGCGATCTGGCTCTGGTGCAGCGAATGTGGCGTTGCCAAAATCACGGCCTCGACCTCGGGATCGGCAAGCGCCTCGCCGAGTTCGGAGGAGAAACGCATGCCCCGTTCCGCGGCAAAGCCCTGCTCTGCCGGGTTGGGGTCGACGCCATGCACGAAGTGCATTTCAGCACCTCCCGCATTGACCAGCGTCGCCATTTTCTTGCCCCACCAGCCAAGGCCGACAATGGCCGCCTGGACGGGTTTTCCCTCGTAGCCGCTCATCGGTTGTCCACCCGCTTGGCAAAGGGATGGATGTTTACCGACGCCCAGACGCCGGCAGCATTGAACGGATCTGCCTGGTTGAAGGCCACCACCTCGTCCTTCGTGTCGGCCTCGAGCAGGAACAGCGAGCCGATCATCGTCTCGTTGTCGTCGGCGAGAAGAGGACCGGAGATTACGGTCTTTGTCTTGGCAGATGCCAGATAGGCCTTATGGGCATCGTAATGGGCGAGGCGCTTGTCAACGGCGCCGGGATGGTCGAGGCAATGAACGATGTAATGCATGATAACCCTCTTGGATCAGGCTGTTTCAAGTGCTGCAGACCGCCCGCAAATCACCTTTGGTCGGACGGATCTGCGTGGCGGCCGCGCTTGTCACGGTCCGCGGCAAGCGCAGGGTGTCAGCCCTGCATGTTGACCAGAATCTTCATGTGTGACGCATTGGGATCGAGCAGAGCCTCGAAACCCTTCTCGACCACATCCTCCGGCGAGATCTGCGCGGTCACAATCTGCTCAACCGGAAAGATGCCGGCGCCGATCATCTGGGCGATGCGTGGCCAGATCGTCACCGGATAGCACCACGTCGCCTCCACTGTGATATCCTTCAAGGCCCAGAGCATGGCGTCGATCGAGGCAGGTTTGACATGCAGGCCGACCTGGACGACCGTGCCTCGGCGCTTGACAGCCTTGACGCAGAGATTGAGAGAGGCTTCCGCGCCGACGCATTCGAGCGCCACATCGACGCCGACGCCGTCTTCGGTATGCTGCCGGAAAAGGCTTTCCGTATCCGTTTCGCGCGGGTCGAAGACGATCGCCTCCGGGACCAGCTTCTGAGCCAGCGCGCGGCGGTTTGGATTGAGTTCGGAAACGAAGATCGTCGTCGCACCGGCTGCGCGGGTCGCCAGAAGGACCAGCGCTCCGATCGGCCCGACACCGGACACGAGGACCGTGCTTCCGGCCTCGACACCGCCGCGATCGACGCCATAGAGCGCGACCGCCGCCGGTTCGATCATCGCCGCCTGAACGTCGCTGACGCTGTCAGGGACCGGAAAGACGTTGTAGCTGTTGACGACAGCGCGCTCTCCCATGCCGCCCCAGTCCCAGGACAGGCCGACGCAGGCCATTTTCTCGCTGAGATGATACTGACCGCGGCGCCCGTAGTAGTCGTCGCGTGGGGAGATGAGCGGCTGCACCGACACGCGGGTTCCGGGCGAAACATGCGTGACGTTGCGCCCGACTTCGAGTACGCGCGCCGAGAATTCGTGGCCTAGAATCTGTGGCAGTGTTGCGCCCGAATAGACATGAGGCGTGCTCGGCGTGACGATCGGTCCGGCAATGTATTCATGCAGGTCGGTCCCGCAAATGCCACAGACCAGCGGCTCGATCAGCACCATGTCGTCCCCGAGCGGACCCGAAGGCGCCGGGACATCCTCCACCCGGATGTCTTTCTGTGTGTAGTAGCGAACGGCTTTCATCTGACTGTCCTTCCCGAAATAACTGCATCTGCCTGCGTTGCCAGCCGCGCCCCGCCAATCTCCGATGTCACGAGGCGACATGGCGGCAGTAGCCTCACCAACGCATTGCCGAGGTTTGCTAGCGGCGAATATCCAAACTTCTGAAATGATCGTCTTGCATGGCGGATCCTCCTCCGATCCTCGACATATCCTGCGAAACACACGGCACAGGGGAACGACGCTCGACAGCGCGCACCATGATCCTTGTTGTCAGCTAAGTTCCTCCCACGGAACGCTGAACGGTCCGACTTCAGGCTAGTAGATAACGGAACCTGTCACAGCCCTCCTTTTGTCCAGAATGGATATTTTGCAGAGAGCATTCGGTAAGCTGTCGCCCTAGTGTTTTGGAGGGAGGAAATGTCTGGTCCGCGCTGTTCGATGCGCGCGCTGGGCGTATGGATCCCCAGGCGATGGCCAGATCGGTGGTCCGTCACAGCCTGTTGTCGATTGGGACGGGAGGACGCAATGAACGAAGAAATTTCAGTCGGCTGGGCTGGCATAGGCAAGATGGGCGCTCCGATGAGCCGCCGGGTGCTGGAAGCCGGTTACCGGCTTCACGTCTATGAACCCTTGCCCGAAAATCGGGCGACGATCGTTGCGGAAGGCGCCAATGTCGCCCACACGCTTGAGGATCTGGCCGCGAAATCCGACGTCGTGATCCTGACTATTCCCAACGACGCCGTTTTGCGCGACCTCATCTTCGGCAAGGGTGGCCTTGCGAGCGTCATGACATCAGGCCAGACGCTGGTGGAAATGAGCACTGTGTCGCCCGCGATCTCCGCCGAAGTGAATGAAGCCATGAGCGCATGCGGCGTCCATTACCTGCGCGCACCGGTCTCGGGCAGCACGGCGACCGCGTCTGCGGGAACCCTTTCGGTTATGGCGTCAGGTCCGGAAGACGCCTACAAGCGCCTTGATCCTATCTTTGGTTGCTTTGCCTCGCGTCGCTTCTATGTCGGCCAGGCCGAGGAGGCCCGCTATCTGAAGCTCGTCCTCAACGCCCTGGTGGGCGCCACATCGGCTCTGCTGGGCGAAGCGCTGACGCTCGGCCTCAAGGGAAACCTCTCGGTTGAGACCATGCTCAATGTCATTTGCGAAAGTGCAGTTGCGTCGCCTTTGATCGCCTATAAGCGTGACCTTCTGGTCCAGCGCAATTTCGATCCGGCTTTTTCGGTGTCGCAGATGATGAAGGACTTCGACCTGATCCTCGACGCGGCCCGGGCAGACCATATCCCGATGTACATGGCATCGATGATCCGTCAGCAATACGAGACCGCCTTTACGGAAGGGCTGGCCGAAAAGGACTTCTTTGTGCTGTTCGAGCAGTCCGAACGCCGCGCGGGTCTGCTGCCGCCAGCGGAAAAATAATCACCACATTCGCGTCAGCACCTGGAGCGCCTAGCCAAGAGGCGCTGCAATGGCTACGAACATCGTCTAGTGACGCGACGGACGGGGGGCCGACGTGAACGACTACGAAATGCTGCGGGTGATTGAGTTCCTGGACAAGACCCGGCGGCCCTTCGGCGACGTGATCGGCGGATTCGACGAAGACCCCGGCTGGAAAATCGTGGTCTTTCTGATCAAGGCCCATATCCACAGCCAGACTGTCGCCATCTCAACGCTCGGCCAGGAATCCGGCCTGCCCTACGCAACTTCCATGCGGCTGATCAATCGCATGGTGGACAGCGGCTACATTTTGAAAGTCCCCAAGGGGCCCGGCGCCAAGACCTTTTCCCTGCAACCGAGCGAAAAGCTCCTGCAGTCCTTCCAGGCTTATGCCGGAAAGACGAAGTCCCTGCTTGCCCAGACGCTCGGCCTGCGCGGCGGCGAGCAGGAGGAAGACTATTATTTCGGCGGGACCCCTTTGGGCTCGCAGATCATCCCGCCCATGCGACTGGTGCAGAAGCGGGTCGAGTCGCATATCGAACTGCGCTTCCTCCTCAACGACGACAACTACTTTTCGTCCATGCGCAACATGTGGGCCGACTTCCGCAACAACCTCGCATCGAAGAAGAACTTCGACCTTCTGCCACTGCCAGATCTCTATCGCCGCATCCTGGACAATCGCAACAAACCGATCTCTGACTACGATGTTCTCGCCATCAACATGCCCTGGCTTGGCGAGTTTGCCGAAAAGGACATCATCCGCCCCTTCGATGCCCTGATTCAGAAAACCGGTATCAACCCGCTCGACTTCCATCCTTCCATCTGGTCGACGGCCCGTTGGGATGGCCAGGACTATGGCGTTCCGGGCTACTGCACGATCGAGATCCTCGCCGCCCGGCGGGACCTGTTCGCCGATGCCGGGCTGGATTTCCCGCGAAAGTTCGAGGACGTGCTTGCCGCAGGCCGGTATTTCCACGCCCCGCAGCACGGCATGTATGGCGCAGTCTGGGACGGTGCCCGCGGCATGCCGATCGCGTCGAGCTTCATGTTCTTTCTCGGCGCTTGCGGCCAGCCGACCATTTCACTGCGCAAGTCCCGGGCGGGCTTTACGCTGGAGGGTGTGAACCTCGAAGAACTGCACTGTACCATCCAGTCGGATGCCGCCCTCTCCGCGCTGGACTTCATGCGGCGCCTGATCGAGATCTCGCCGCCGGGCATTCTCAACATGGCGTGGGACAAGACGCTTGACGTGTTCATGAAGGGAAAGGCCAGTCTCGGCTATTTCTGGACGATGCGCGCGGCAAGGTTCGAGTACGACGTCCAGTCCGTGGTCAAGCGGCGGGTCGAGTACCTGCCACAGCCCTCCGGGCCCGGCGGCACCCGCGCCTCGCCGATCGGCGGTTTCCTTTTCTGCATTCCGTCCAATCTGCCCGAAGCCCGGGTGGAACTCGCCGCAGACGCAATCGCCTGGATGGCGTCGCGCGAGGCCATGAAGGCCCATGTCAAGAACGGCTTTCCGATCGCCCCGCGCTTCTCGGTGAGTGCGGACCCGGAAGCTGCGGCGAGTTCGCCGATCGTGCGTTTTGTCGATCAGCTCGCGAAGAAGAACCTGCTGCACACCTGGCAGCGACCCAATATTCCGCAATATTCAGCGATCGAAAGGATCCTTGGCGAGGAAGTGCATGACGCATTGTCGGGGGCAAAGTCAGACAGGACAGCATTGGCGGATGCGGCCGATCGGATCAACCGGGAGCTTAAAGCCTCAGGGAAATGACGCACCGGGCCTGCGAGCTAGAAAGAGACGGACAGGCAGTCTTGAGACGGCCACCGGAAGTGTGCCATCGAGATACCTGCGGCTTCGGCAACCTATCGAGTTGATGACACCTTAGAGCGCAGTTTCAGCCACCCGTTCAAAAGACGTAGCGGAAAAGCATGACGCCATAGGCAAGCGCGACAAGCGCAGTCACCCGAATGCGCAGTTTCCAATACCACTGCCGTGAAGGATCCGTAGAAAGGGTCCTGTGGTCGGCGATCAGCAGAAGGGCAAACAACAACACCTGTACCAGCAGGGCTATCGGCAAAGGACTGGCAACCAGTGTCGCAAAGGCAATGAGAGCCAGCACGTTACTGGCGACAATGATCACCAGGTCGCCCCTGCCGGTTTGAGCGCTTCCCCAGAGGGCTCCGGCCATAAAGGATGCGATGACTGCCCCGTAGGACAGGAATGCGGGTGCCGTTTCAAAACCGAGAACGGTCGAGGGGGCAAATGCCAGCAGCCAGAACGGCAGGGCCCCGCAATAGGTCAGAAGCGTGGAGATGGTCCGCGGGGTTATTGTCATGGCGCTACCTTTACGATCTGTTTGAGCGCATCGCCAAGGGCCGCGGCGCTGAGGAACGCTGCCTCGACCCGCCCTGCGATGCACCAGTCTCCGCAAGCCGCCAATTGGGACACATCATCGAGAAGGAAAGCCTGTCCGGCCGGCCGATCGACATTGGCATAGCGCCAACGATGGATGGTTGCAGCCTCAGCCTCACTCGGGGAGATCGGAATATAGCGCTGGAGCGCCTCCAGCATCGTCCGACGAACGTCTTCCAGTGGCTCCTCCAAATGATCGTCCGACCACTTGGCCGTCGCGTTCACCACTAGACAGGGCTCGTCAGGCCGTTCCGGCTTGGAATTGTTGCGGGAGATCCAGCCGATGACCGAATCATCGACACGGGCGGCAGCAAAGGGAAGCTTTGCATCCTCGGTCTGGCGGATCATCAGCGTGAAGCAGGCATTCATCCGGGTTTTTGCCAGCGCCCCGTGATGCGTAAACTCGTCAGGAAGAAGCAATGCCGACTGCGGGGCTGGCGCCGCTAAAACCAGCCAGTCGAACGGGCCCTCGCGGCGATCGCCGATTTTCAAGAACCACTTACCCGCCGTGCCGCTGATCGCCTCCACAGGCGCGTCGGTCTGGATATCAAGGCCTGCCGCCATCGCTTTCGCAAGCGCGTTCATCGAAGGGCTCCCGACATAACGCGTGGTGTCGCCCCCCGACAAAGCCGCGAGATTGCCGTCGGGCAGCGTTGCAAGCGCACCGGTCCAGGGCTCAATCACTCTGTCGGCCTGCGCCGTCTCCAGCGCTGCACGGAAACGTCCGTCCCTGATGGTGAAATACTGCGCTCCATGATCAAAAGTCACGGCATCGGTTCGCCGTGTCGCCATCCGTCCGCCGACGCCTCTGCTTTTCTCGAAAATCCTGACATCGGCACAGTCGGCCATGGCTCTGGCCAGAGTCAGGCCGGCGATCCCTGCACCGACGATGCCCAGTCGTATTCGTCTTGCCATGTCTGTCGATCTCCGGCGGTGGCTGAGGCCATCAATGCCCCATAGGTTCCGCCGCCGCAAGCCGATCAGGCTGCGTCTCTGGTTTCCATCTTGGATGCGGCCTTGGTTGAATACGTGGGCGCTCGTGGGCGCAAGGTGCCCTATATCGGGGATAGAGGGCACCGATCCAGCAGGTAGGCTGTGATG
The DNA here is from genome assembly GCF_014842035.1 of Rhizobium sp. CFBP 8752. Taxonomy (NCBI): domain Bacteria; kingdom Pseudomonadati; phylum Pseudomonadota; class Alphaproteobacteria; order Hyphomicrobiales; family Rhizobiaceae; genus Rhizobium; species Rhizobium sp. CFBP 8752. The sequence goes on from NZ_JACYUZ010000002.1 coordinate 388,162, forward strand.
TAACCTATGCTTGCGGAACATCTATGCAGATGGGATGGTTTGGAATTCTTCGCACTCGAGGTATTAGCCATGCTCATCAACACTGCGACGTCATGATGGGGCAAGTCACGGTCTGGTTTGACAGCGGCTGTCCGCTTTGCCGGCGCGAGATCGCGATCATCCGGAGGCTGGACCGCCGCAATGCAATCCGCTTCATCGACGCCTGCGATCCCATGGCATCGTGTCCTGTCGATCGTGTGGAGATCCTGTCGCGGTTTCATGCCGAAGAAGGGGGCAAGCTTTTGTCGGGGGCGGCAGCCTTTGCCGCAATGTGGCGGGCGATACCCCTTTTGCGCCCGCTCGGTCTTATCGCAGGCTGGCCTCCCGCCACGCCATTGTTCGAGATGGCCTATCGGGGGTTCCTGCGACTGAGGCCGTCTCTGCAGAAGTTTTTCCGGTAATGGATACCGTGGTCACGGCGCTGTCTGAACGCGGCTTGCTGCCGACCGTCTCGAAATTTGCCGATTAGCGCGGGGGAAGCCAGGCACGCCTTCATCAAGAGCGTGCCTGGCTATGAAACCGGGTTGTTAGGCCAGCCAGAAGATGATCCCGGAAAGCGCAAAGCCAACGAGGCCCACCAAGGTCTGCATCGCGGTCCAGGTCTTGAACGTGGTCTTGATGTCCATGTTGAAGAAGCGACCGACCAGCCAAAAGCCGGAGTCATTGACATGCGACAGCATGACAGAACCGGATGCGACCGCGATGACGATCGCTGACAGCTGAATACCCTGATAACCGGCAGCCTGCACCGCAGGCTGCACCAGACCAGCAGCCGTGATGAGTGCAACCGTCGCGGAGCCCTGTGCAACGCGCAGCGCGGTCGAGATCAGGAAGCCTGCCACCAGTATGGGCATACCGATATCGGCAAGTACATCCGACAAAGCGTTGCCGATCCCCGAAGCACGCAGAACGCCGCCAAACATGCCGCCCGCGCCGGTGATGAGGATAACAGAGCAGACAGGTCCAAGAGCAGAGTCAACGATGCGCTCCACCTTGATGGGATCGCGACCGCGCATTGGCCCAAGAACGTAGCCGGCGACGAGAACCGAAATCAGAAGTGCGATTGGAGTAGAGCCTACGGTGCGGGCAAGCTGGAACCAGCTGGCATCCTTGCTGACCCATTCCTGTGCGCGCGCGAAATCGAGGCCGGTATTCATGAAGATGAGAACGAGCGGCAAAAGAAGAAGTGCAACGACGAGGCCAGGGCTCGGCAGGGAGATTCTCTCGTCGTCGGAGGATTGCTCATCAGTGACGTTGTCGGGCACCGGCAGGTAGATGCGTTTGCCGATCCAGCTTCCGAAGAAATGGCCCGCAACGACCCAGGTCGGGATGGCGACCAACAGACCGACGATGATCAGAAGTCCGACGTCGGCGCCCAGCAGTTCGGCTGCGGCGACAGGCCCGGGATGCGGCGGCACGAAAACGTGCATGCACGAGAACGCGGTCGCGACCGGGATGCCGTAGAGAAGAAGGCTTCCGCCAAGGCGACGCCCTACCGTGAACATCACCGGAAGCATGACGACGAGGCCTGCATCGAAGAAGATCGGGAAGCCGAAGAACAGCGACGCGATGCCCAACGCCAGCGGTGCACGTTTTTCGCCAAATCGGCGGACGAGGTCATCCGCAAGAGCCTGCGCACCACCCGATACTTCCAGCAAGCGACCCAGCATGGCGCCAAGGCCGACAAGCAGAGCAACGCCCCCGAGGGTCGAGCCAAATGCGGACGTGAGGGTGGTGAGGATATTCCCCGCCGGAATTCCCGTCACGAGCGCGGTCAGGAAACTGACGAGAATGAGCGAGACAAAAGCGTGGATGCGAAACTGGATGATAAGAACCAGCAGCAGCGCAACGGCGCCAGCCGCAATGGATATGAGCGTACCCGCTCCCAGGGTCTGTTCGAACTCCGGCAAAATTATACTCCTACAGGGCTTAGCGGTTGTGTCTGCGCGATGTACGGAGGTATCGCCCAGAATGCAAACTCAACCTCAATCGACGTGCACGACCACGTTAGGGCCGCTGCTCAGCGCGGCTTACAGGAATTGCCTGCGAAGGCTCTATTCAACTTGAAATCGGACGTTCAACCAGAACGGCTGGTCATCAAGCAGTGTCAGTCGCGTCGCGCATTTGCCTGCATCCTGCGGCGAAACGCGGATGGCCGGTCGGCGAAGCGGTCGGTGAAAGCTTCGTAGAAGCGCGAGACCGAGCCGAAGCCGGATTCGAAGGCGACATTCGTGATCGACATGTCTGTCGAGATCAAAAGCGAGCGAGCCGTGTCCAACCGGTGGCGGGCAATCGCCTGGTTCATCGTCTGGCCGACCGCCCGCTTGAACAGGCTCATGGCATAATTTGGATGAAGTCCCACATCCCGCGCCACGTGATCGACGGAAATATCGCCGAGGGCGTGTTCGGCAATGAAGCGCAACATCTGCTCCACATGACCGGCGCGCCCGCTGTCACTGGATGAGAGGCCGGCAATGGCAGGGGCGTGTTCGCGCAGATCCCGCCAACCTTCCCGTTCGATCCTCAAAACCCGGGCCGTGAGCTCGGTTCGGACGATCTCTGCCAGTCCCTCGTCACCCTGCAAGAGTTCCTCGCGCCATCTGAGAAAGACGTCCTCATCGAAAGGCCTGATAACGGTCGCTTCGATGACCGCACCACGGAAGACGGCATCCCGGAACCGGCTGAGAGTGGCAAGACCAAGAAAAACGGACATCGGAACATAGAGACAGACAAACCGCGTACCATTTTCGATCTCCGTCACCTGATGCGGAACCATTCCCCAGAAAAGGCAGAGACGACCCGCGCCGATCGTCAGTTCCCGCCCGTCGAACCAGTAAGTCATCTGGCCCTGGGTAAGAAAATTCAGTTCGATCTGACTGTGCATATGCGGGCCTGCCATCCGCTGCACGACAAGAGTTTCGCCGGCGCAGAACCGATGGTCGCCGAACACGACAAGCGGGTGCCGCGGATCGAGATCGGGATGTGCCGGAACCGATCCGTCCTTTGAAATGGTTGATGCGGCCTTATCCATCTTAGGATCCCGGAAAACATTCCCTGAAATACGGTGGAACTCTACGGGTTTGTGGCGGAACCTCAAGACGGGCTGGAGGAGCTCGATCGGTAAGGCTGAAATCTAGGACTTCATCCGGTTACCGATGGTCACAAGGGAGGAACACATGACCGTTCTAAGAAAGAGGCTGCTTGGCCTCGTATTGTCGACTTTTCTGATTGCGCCATCGGTTTTCGCGGGCGAAATCACAGTCAATTCAGACCATTCGGATCCCGTGCCGAAAAAGGCGATGGGCGATCTGATTGCGGCCTTCGAGAAGGCCAATCCCGACATCAAGGTCAAGTGGAACAATTTTGACCACGAAGGCTATAAGGCCGCGATCCGCAACTTCCTGACCGCAGACGCGCCTGACGTCGTCGCCTGGTATGCCGGCAATCGCATGGAGCCCTTCGTCAAGGCGGGACTGTTTGCCGATGTGAGCGATGTCTGGGCGGCCAATGGCTATGACCAGCAGATGAAGGCTGCCGTACCGTCGATGACGATCGACGGCAAGAAGTGGGGCATGCCCTACACCTACTATCAGTGGGGCATCTACTACCGTAAGGACATCTTTGCCGAAAAGGGCATTACCCCGCCAAAGAATTGGGCCGACCTGATCGCCGCGAGCGCCAAGCTCAAGGCTGCGGGGATCACGCCCTTCACGATCGGCACCAAGGCACTCTGGCCGACCGGCGGCTGGTTCGACTATCTCAATCTTCGCGTCAACGGCTACCAGTTCCACATGGACCTGACGGCCGGCAAGGCTCCTTACACCGATCCCAAGGTAAAGGCCGTGTTCGAGAAATGGGCAGAGCTCGTCAAGCCCGGCTACTTTATCGAGAACCATGCGGCGATCGACTGGCAGGACGCAGTCCCGCAGCTCGTCCAGGGCAAGGCCGCCATGTATCTGATGGGCAATTTCGCCGTCGCCACCATGAAGGACGGCGGTTTGAAGGAGGAGCAGATCGGCTTCCTTCCCTTCCCTGAAATCACCCCCGGCCTGCCGAGGGCTGAAGAAGCGCCGACGGATACGTTCCACATTCCGGCCAAGGCCAAGAACAAGGAAGACGCCAAAAAATTTCTCGCTTACGTCGGCTCGGCCCAGGCACAGTCGACGATGAATGCGACGCTTGGCCAGCTGCCGGTCAACAACCAGGCCGAAAAGCCGAAGGACGTCTTCCTCGAAGCAGGCTTCACGATGCTATCAGGCGCCCAGGGTCTTGCGCAGTTCTATGACCGCGACGCCAATGCCGAAATGGCAAAGGCCGGCATGGAAGGCTTCCAGGAGTTCATGGTCAAGCCGGACAAGATCGACGCCATCCTGGCGCGGCTCGAGAAGGTCCGCACCCGCGTCTACAAGTAGCGCTTCCTCCCAGGAGACCGGGCGCAGCGACCGCAAGGTCCTGCGTCCGGCCGCAATCCTAAAAGAATCTGCAGGAGTATCGTCGTGAGCTATTCCGCAAAGCAGCCGTCGCGCCGCTCTAAGAACAACAGGGAATGGCTCACGCCATGGCTGTTTCTCGCCCCCGGCCTTTTCATGTTCATCGTCTATGTCCTTTTGCCGATCTTCCAGTCGATCTGGATCAGCTTTCATGACTGGGACGGGCTGGGCGAAAAGGTCTGGATCGGGCTTGGCAACTACAGCGAACTTCTGGATGACGATTCCTTCTACGTTTCCCTGAAGAACAACGTCATCTGGCTGCTGCTCTATCTTCTGGCGATCCCTGCGGGCCTTGCCGTAGCACTTTTTCTCAACCAGTCGGTCACCGGGATCCGGCTCTACAAGTCGCTGTTCTTTTTCCCGTTCGTCATAAGCCAGGTCGTGGTCGGCCTGATCTTTACCTGGTTCTACGCGCCGGATTTCGGGCCGTTTTCGAAACTGCTGGAATGGCTGACGGGCGAGCAGGTGGCGGTTCTGGCGGATGAGCACTACGTCACCTACGGCATCATCATCGCCGGCCTGTGGCCGCAGACGGCCTATTGCATGATCCTTTATCTCACCGGTCTCAACAACATTAATCCGGAACAGGTCGAGGCCGCGCGGATGGATGGCGCCAAGGGGCTCAAGCTTCTCTGGTACGTCGTCCTGCCGCAGCTTGCGCCGGCGACTTTCATCGCGATGGTCGTCACCGTCATCGGTTCGCTGCGCTCCTTCGACCTCGTGTCGATCATGACCGCCGGCGGTCCTTACGGATCGAGCCAGGTTCTCTCCTACTTCATGTTCGAACAGGCATTGTCGGAATACGGTTTCCGCATGGGCTATGGCGCCGCGATCGCAGTCGTACTGTTCCTGATCATGATGGTGTTCATCTCGCTCTTCATCGTGCGGATGCTTGTCCAGGAAAGGAACGCCTGATGTTCCCCTCCCCCATTCAGAACGCATCGCCTTGGATGCGGACCAGCTACAAGGTGCTCTTGCCTGTGTCGCTCGTCCTCTGGCTGCTGCCGCTGATCGGCGTCGCCATCACCTCGGTGCGGCCGGCGGGCGATCTGGCAGCCGGCAACTACTTCGGCATGCCCTCCGGTTTCGCCGGTGTCGAGAACTACACGGCCGTCTTCCAGGATTCTCCGATCGGTCTCTACATCCTGAATTCGTTCAAGGTGACGATCCCGACGGTCATCGGCGCGGTCGGTATTTCATGCCTGACCGGCTTTGCGCTGGCGGTCTATCGCTTCAAGGGCAATCTCGTCCTGTTCTTCATGTTCGTCGCGGGCAATTTCATTCCCTTCCAGATCCTGATGGTTCCGGTTCGCGACCTGACGCTGAAACTCGGTCTCTACGACACCGTGACGGGACTGGTGCTTTTCCATGCGGCCTTCCAGACCGGTTTCTGCACGCTCTTCATGCGCAACTTTATCAAGGGCCTGCCCTTTGCCCTGATTGAATCAGCGCGCGTCGAAGGCGTTTCTGAATGGAAGATCTTTCGCCATATCGTGCTGCCGCTGATGCGGCCGGCGATTGCGGCTCTTTCCGTCCTGATCTTCACCTTCGTCTGGAACGACTATTTCTGGGCGACCGTGCTCGTGCAGGGCCAGCACGCCATGCCTGTCACCGCCGGCCTCTATTCGCTGAACGGCCAATGGGTTGCCGCCTGGCATCTGGTGTCCGCCGGATCGATCATCGCGGCCCTGCCGCCGGTCGCCATGTTTTTCCTGATGCAACGGCATTTCATTGCCGGCCTGACACTTGGAGCCACCAAGGGATGAGTGACATCGTAACTGTCGGCTCGGGCGATTTCGCGCTGAGCCTGCGCCTGCCCGAAACCGGAATGCCTGAATTCCTGGCCTTCGGCCGCCCGCCGGTTGTCGCCGATCCGCTGTTTGAGATCGAACGATCGAGCCGAATCAACGGCATGGACGTCGCTGTCCCCTCCGCCGTCCTGCTGCCATCTGGTGGAATGGGCTTTTTCGGCTGGCCGGCGATTGCAGGCCACCGCGCCGGCCGCGATTTCATTCTCGCCTTCAGCGGCTGGTCGGCAGCACGGGACGGAGCACAGACCGTGCTTTCGGCGAACGACCCGGTCGCACGGATCGGGATCTCCATCACGCTTACGGACCATGCGTCCGGCGTGCTCTCGATCGCAACCCGGCTCTCCAATGCGGGCGATAGCGACTACCAACTCGATCGCTGCATGGCCGCGAGCTTCCTGGCGCCCTCAGGTGAGACAACCATCACCAGTTTTACCGGCTCGTGGGGCCGTGAATTCCAGACGCGTCGCGAGACGCTCGGCAATGGCCTATGGATGCAGGAAAACCGCCGCGGCCGCACCTCGCACGACCGTCTTCCAATGCTGTTCGTCGAAAGCGCTGACCAGCGTTTTGGCGTCACGCTCGGCTGGAGCGGCAATCACCAGATCGCCATCGACCGGACCGATGACGGCCAGCGCCTCGCCCATCTCGGCGAACTGTTCGAACCCGGCGAGATCATTCTTGCGCCCGGCGAGAGTTACCAGAGCCCGGTCGCCTATGCCGGGCCACACAGCGAGGCATTTCATGCCTTCGTCCGCACCGAGCTTGTCCAGTGGCCGGGCGGCTCCATGAGCCCAAGGCCTGTCACGCTCAACACCTGGGAAGGCAACTATTTCGACCACCAGCTCGACTCGCTTCAGGCGCAGGCTTCTGCGGCTGAAGCACTCGGCATCGAGCGTTTCGTTCTGGACGACGGATGGTTCGGCAAACGCGACGACGACACGACGAGCCTTGGCGACTGGGATATCGACCCGCGCAAATATCCGAACGGACTGAAACCGCTCGTCGATCACGTGACAAGCCTTGGCATGCAGTTCGGCATCTGGTTCGAACCGGAAATGGTCAATCCGTTGTCCGACTTGTTCACCGCCCACCCGGACTGGGCGCTGCAGGTCGAAGGGCGGCCACTGCTTGCGTCCCGCAACCAGCTCGTGCTCGATCTTACCCGGCGGGACGTCTCAGACTATCTGTTTTCGAAGATTGATGCGGTGCTTAGCGGCCACGCGGTTTCCTATGTCAAATGGGACATGAACCGCGACCTGACCCATAGCGGCGGTCGCGACGGCAGGGCGAAGACCGCCGCCCAGACACGCGCCGTCTACGCGCTGATGGATCGCGTTCGCGCCGCTCACCCCGATGTCGAGATCGAAAGCTGCGCGTCGGGCGGTGGCCGGATCGATTATGGCGCGCTCGCCCGCACCCATCGCGTCTGGACATCGGACTGCACCGATGCGCTGGAGCGGCTGGAAATCCAGCGCGGCGCCTCGGTTTTCGTACCGCCGGAAATCCTCGGAAGTCACATCTCCGCAGACCCCAACCACCAGACCAACCGTCGCCATTCCCTGAGCTTCCGGGCGCTGGTGGCGATGGCCTATCATTTCGGCGTCGAACTCAACCCGCTGGAGCTCTCGGCAAAAGAGCGCGCCGAACTGGCGCTCTGTATTGAGACCCACAAGCGGCTTCGCCCTCTTCTGCATGCGCCCGGCGCCAATTTCCGGCTTGAGCCGATCGACGGCCGTTATGTCTGGGGTGCCGCCAGCGCTGAAAAGATCGTCGTCATCGTTGCGCAGGGACCGCAGATGGTGGGCGAACAGCCCTCTCCGCTGCGATTGCCCGAACAGATCACGCGCTTCCGCGGAACCTGGCGCATCGAGACCGTTCTGCCCGAAGAGCCCGAGTTCATCCGCATATCGGACGGTCAGAAGCGCCTGCTTTCGGGCGAGATCACTTTCGATTTGGCGAATGCCGGTCTTGCTGGCCTTCCCTTGCCGATGCTTCGGCCCGAAAGCGCCCTGCTTCTTGAACTAACACCTAACCATGGGAGACAGATGCGATGAGCGACGTCAGCCTGCGCGCCGTCAAGAAAAGCTTTGGCGCCGTCAATGTCATCAAGGGTGTCGATCTCGATATTGCCGATGGCGAGTTCTGCGTTTTCGTCGGCCCGTCCGGCTGTGGCAAGTCCACGCTGTTGCGGATGATCGCCGGCCTGGAGAAGATTTCCGAGGGCTCGCTGTCGATCGGCAGCCAGGAGATGACCGACGTCGGCCCGTCCGAGCGCGGTGTCGCCATGGTGTTTCAGTCCTATGCGCTTTATCCGCATATGACGGTTGCGGAAAACATCGGTTTTGGCCTGAAGATGACGGGCCATCCGAAGGCCCTGGTCGCAGAGCGCACAGCCTATGCGGCAAAGATGCTGCAGCTTGAGCCGCTGCTGCAGCGCAAGCCGGGGCAATTGTCGGGTGGTCAGCGCCAGCGCGTCGCGATCGGCCGCGCCATCGTCCGCGATCCGGACGTCTTCCTGTTTGACGAACCGCTCTCCAATCTGGATGCGGCGCTGCGCGTGCAGATGCGATCGGAGCTGTCGAACCTGCATCAGGATCTGAAGGCGACGATGATCTACGTCACCCACGATCAGGTCGAGGCGATGACCATGGCCGATAAGATCGTCGTGCTGTCGGCAGGTCGCATTGAGCAGGTCGGTGCGCCGCTCGAGCTCTATCACCGGCCGAAAAACCTGTTCGTCGCCGGTTTCATCGGTTCGCCGAAGATGAATTTCCTCACCGTTCCCGTGACATCAGGAGAGAACGGCAGCGTCACCGCAAGCCTTCCCGGTGGCGCATCGCTTTCGCTCGACACGCACGGCGCGTCTGTGAAAGGCGCAACGATGACGCTTGGGATTCGCCCCGAACATCTGGATGCGACCGGCAACGGCGACGTCGTTCTCGAAGGCCGCGTGAAGCTTGCCGAACATCTCGGCTCCGAGACCCTGTTCTTCGTTTCGCTCGCCGATGGTGCAGAAATTTCGGTAAAGGCCGACGGTCTTGCAAGCCAGCGCGCAGGTGACCTTGTCCGCATCGGCATTCCGGCCAGGGCCTGCCATCTGTTCGATACCGACGGCCATGCCGTCGTCAATGGAGATCTCACACGATAATGCTTGGCGTCTGCTACTATCCGGAACACTGGAACGAAGACCGCTGGGAAACCGATGCGCGGCGCATGCGCGAACTCGGCATTTCCTTCGTGCGCATCGGCGAATTCGCCTGGTCACGGCTTGAGCCGAGCCGCGGCAATTTCGACTTCGCATGGCTCGACCGGGCGATGGACGTTCTGACAAAGGCTGGCCTCAAGATCGTGCTGGGTACGCCGACGGCGACACCGCCAAAATGGCTGATCGACGAATATCCCGAGATTCTCCCCTATGACGAACAGGGGCGTCCGCGTGGTTTCGGCTCGCGGCGTCACTACACCTTCTCCTCGGAAACCTGGTGGCGCGAGAGCGCCCGCATCGTCGAGGCGGTCGCGAAACGGTACGGCGACCATCCGGGTCTCGTCGGCTGGCAGACTGACAACGAATACGGTTGCCACGACACGACGCTGTCCTTTGGACCTGAAGACCTGAAGGCATTCCGCCGCTGGCTGCGGCTGCGTTACCAGTCTGCCGAGCAGCTCAACGAAGCCTGGGGTTCGGTGTTCTGGTCGATGGAAGTCGGAAGCTTCGACGACGTCGCGCTGCCGAACCTGACCGTGACCGAAAGCAACCCGGCGACGCGGCTCGATTTCTGGCGTTTTCATTCGGATCAGGTCGCAGCCTATGACGCGATGCAGTGCGAGATCATCCGCCGGCATTCGCCGGATCGCTGGATCACTCATAACTTCATGGGTTTCGTTCTCGACTTCGACCATTTCCAGGTGGCCGACAATCTCGACCTTGCCTCCTGGGACAGCTACCCGATCGGTTTCGTCGAAAAATTTCCGTTCTCGGAGGCGGAGCGCAATCGCTGGGCGGAGACGTCGCATCCGGATATCGCGCCGTTCCACCACGATCTTTATCGCGCGGTGGGCCGTGGCCGGTTCTGGGTGATGGAACAGCAACCCGGCCCGGTAAACTGGGCGCCCTGGAACCCGATCCCGAAGCCCGGAATGGTGCGCCTCTGGACCTGGGAAGCGCTGGCCCATGGCGCGGAAGCCGTCAGCTATTTCCGCTGGAGGCAGGCACCCTTCGCGCAGGAGCAGATGCATGCGGGTCTGAACCTTCCCGGCCTAGACGAACTTTCGCCCGGCGGCCGTGAAGCGGGACAGGTAGCGAGCGAGCTCGCCACCTTCGGAACTCTGCCGGAAACACAGACGGCTAAAGTTGCTGTTGTCTTCGATTACCAGAGCTACTGGACGACGGTGATCCAGCCACAGGGCAAGGACTTCCGTTACGAAGAACTGACCTTCCGCTGGTATGAAAGCCTTCGGCGCCTCGGCGTCGATATCGACTTCGTGCGCCCCGGCGCGCCGCTGGATGGCTACGCGCTCGTCGTTCTGCCCTGCGTCACGGAAGTATCCGCGGATCTGGAGAGGGAACTCCGCCAATTCGACGGCGTGGTCCTGATCGGTCCACGAACCGGATCCCGAACCCGCAACTTCACCATTCCCGACAATCTGCCCCCCGGTCCGCTCGCCGATCTCACAGGCCACCGCGTCCTGCAGGTCGCCACCCTGCGGCCGGGCCTTGCCCAGCCTGTGACCGGACAGATCTCAGGCGCGGCAATCCGCTGGCGCGAAGATATAGAAGCGACCGGCGATGTTCTTGCCCGCTTCGGCGATGGCATGCCGGCCCTCACCCGCAAGGAGAAGATCCATTACCTGGCCTGCTGGCCGGATGAGTCACTCCTTGCCGCAACGATGAGCCTGGTTCTGGACGCTGCGGACATCCCCACGTTCGAGCTGCCGGAACATGTTCGTATGCGGCGACGCGGCGAGCTCGTCTTCGCGTTTAACTACGGTGCGGAGGACTGGACGGTACCAACCGGGATCCGCATCGTGCTCGGCGAGCGCACTCTTCGCCCGTATGAGGTTGCTGTCTGGCGGGCGTGAGCGAGCCAGACAGCAACCAAACACGCGCCTGCCAAACGGTTGCTCGGGAGCTGAACGGGCCCTATGGAACGGTGCGGAACTGACCGAAATGATGCGAGCGGATCTCCACTACGACATTCGCTGAGCTGTATCAGGATTCCGGCTTAGGCCGGTTCGCGGCAGGGTGTCGACCCGACATCCTGTTTCGATCTTCAGGAATGCCAGATGGCCCGCATCAACGGATGCTGAAGGGGAAATATTTCGCGTTGATGCTGTCATAGACTTCGCCAGCCTGAAGCTCCGCCAGGGCCGCATTGATCTTTGCCGTCAACGCAGCATCGTCCTTGCGGAAAGCGATGCCCGCACCTTCGCCGAAGATCGATGTGTCCTTGACGTCGGTGCCAACGAACTTGCAGCAACGTCCTTCATTTGTGTTCGTGAGCCAGTCGTACACGGCAAGCTTGTCTTCAAGCATGACGTCAACGTCCTCGTTTGCCAGCGCCTTGTAAAGCTCCGGCGAGGAGCGAAACACCGTTGTCTCGGCGCTTGGGAAAAACTTCTTGATGTATGCCTGCTGTGAGGTCTCCGCCGCGATGCCGACGCGCAGGCCCTTGAGGCTTTCGTCCGATATGGTGGTCAAGACCGAGTCTTTGCGTGCGATAAAGACGGAGGGACTGTCGTAGTATTTGTCCGAGAATGTCACGAGTTTGCGTCTCTCTGCACTCATCGACATGGACGATACGATCATGTCGTATTTGTTCGAAAGCAGATTGGGGATCATGTCGGTCCATTCCTGGACGACCAGTTCGCAGGAAAGCCGTGCCGTCTCACAAAGGGCCTTGGCGATGTCGACGTCGAAACCCTGCAGTTGACCGCTGGAGTCCACGTAGTTGAAGGGAGGAAAGCCTCCCTCAAACGCAACCTTGATCTTCTGATCTCCTGCCCGGTCGGCAGCGACTGCCTCTCTAAGGTTATGTGTGGGCAAAAGGAGCCACGAAGCAGCTATACACAGTGTGATCAGCGCTCTGGGGTTCATTTTCGGCATCTGGCTCTCCTCTTGTCGTCCGGGCTCGATTCCCGTATTGGGAATATTAGAACATACAAGGATTAAGAGCTTCTCTCGCATGCTTGTCAGCGGCCAACCAGAAGCTCATCTTGACCCCGGCCGCCTCCGGCATTGCGTGTTTTCGTCATCAATCGCGAATGCTTCAATTTTGAGACATGCTTTAAAAGCATTTCGTAATTAATTCCCTCTACACTTCCCTGGGCGAGGGGAGATTCCGTGTCTTCAAACTGGGTGTTTTCATTGTTGACGCGACTGTCGGCTCGTTCGTCGTCGCAGTCGGTTTTGATCCTGCTGACCGGAACCGGTCTTGCAATATTAGGGCTCGTTGTTCTCGCAGCCATTTGGGCCGGAAGTGAAAGCGACTCTGCGGCGCGCGACAGGCAACGAGAGCTGGTTGACGGCAGGCTGCAAAATCAGGTCGACCGCGTTGCACAGGATATGCAACTGCTGGCGGAAGGCTATGCTTCATTCTTATCGCCCGGCTCTTCGGACAGCGGCACGGAGATATCCAGAAGCGCGTCGATCCAGACGTTTGGTCGGATCGCCACATCCGTCTTTGGCTACAGCGCCGTTTTTCTGATTTCGCCCGACGGAGAACTCGCACTCCAGCCTGACCCCGATAGCGTGCGTCGTTTCAAATGGGTTCGTCCCGTCCTTTGGCCAATGATCTCGGCCGTAACAAAAGGCCTGGAAACCGATGGGCAGCACGCTCCCGCTCCCCAAAAGAATCAGGTGGAGTTGCTCCGGCTGGAAGGCAGGCCCTCGATTGCGGGCATCGTTCCGGTGGTTCATCAGGTGCAAGATGATCCAGGTAAGGTGAAGGCGGAATACTATCTTATCGCCATCCGGTTTTTGGACGGCCCGACGCTCGATATGTTGAGCAGGGAGCAGGGACTCGCGGGGGCACGTTACGCTCGCACAGCGGATTACGAACCGGGTGAGGTCGCGTTCCAGGTGGCGTCCACCCGCACGGCAGAGCCCATCGGATTTATCGTCTGGAAACCGGACCTGCCTGGTTCTCGCGTTATCGCGCGTCTCCTGCCCTTCCTGTCTGCCGCCGGACTTGTCGTCACCATCTTGTTTTCCGCCCTGCTGCTGCGCCTGCGCTATAGCCTGAAACAACTCGCTGCTAGCGAGACCCATGCGCGGCATCTTTCCCATCACGACGTGCTGACCGGTCTTCCCAACCGCGCTTTGTTTGCGACAAGACTTGAGCAATGTCTTACCGAACTCGGGACACAAGACCGCGAGACTGTCGTCGCGCTGATCGACCTCGACCGATTCAAGCAGGTCAACGACGTCTACGGCCATCTCGCTGGCGATGAGCTGTTGCGTATCGCCGTAGAGCGGATGAAGTCGCTTCTTCGGCCTGGTGACACACTTGCGCGTTTCGGCGGCGACGAGTTTGCCCTCCTCATCCCCTCTCTCGGCCACAACCGAAGCATCATCGGTTTGTGCAACGAGATCATGGCGCGCATCAGCGACCCGTTTCATCTTGTGAACGGTACTGTCGTTGTCTCTATCGGCGGTTCGATCGGATACACGGCCCCTGAGGGCGCGTTTACCACCGCCCGGGAACTCCTTCGTCGGGCAGACGTCGCACTCTACGATGCCAAGGAAAGTGGCCGCGGCCGCGCGGCAGAATACAATAGTTCGCTGGACACCCGCGCAAACGAACGCACCGAACTGCGGAACGAACTGCGCATCATGCTCGAAAGAGATGAAGGTCCGGGTGCCACGCAAGGGGTGATGCGCGACAACAGGGTAGGTCATCTGGAAGTTTTTGCTCAAGGCGTCCATCAGGCAGACAGGTCAGGTGATGTTACAGGTGCGGAAGCTCTTGTCCGATGGCGCCACCCGACAAGGGGGCTTCTGTCGCCTGACAAGTTTATTCCGATTGCTGAAGAAGCCGGGATGATCAACCAGCTGGGCCGATGGGTCTTGCTCACGGCGGCCGCCGCTGCCGCGTCCTGGCCGGCTCATCTCTCGATTGCCGTCAACGTCTCCCCGTCACAAATCGGACAGCGCAACTTTGCCCAGATGGTTCTGTCGATTCTGAGAGATTGCGGGCTTTCGCCGGATCGCTTGGAGCTTGAAGTAACAGAGGCTGCCATTTTCAACCTCGACGAAGGCGCGGCCGAGAACCTGAACCTACTCAGGTCACGCGGGGTGAGAATTGCGCTCGACGATTTCGGCACCGGCTTTTCGTCGCTGAGCCATTTGATTGACCTCAAAATCGACCGCGTAAAGATTGACAGGTCCTTCGTCCAATTGCTGGGCTGCAAGGCAGAAGGTGCCGCCATCGTCTCCGCTATCGCCAGTCTGAGCCGAACATTGGGCAAGGCAACAACGGCCGAGGGTGTCGAAACCGAGGAGCAGAGGGAGTTCCTGATCGCAGCGGGATGCGACGAGCTGCAAGGTTACCTTTTCTCGCGACCCATACCGATCGGGGCCTTCGGCCACCAGGTGCGGCCGAGCCAAATACGCGTCTCTATATAAACGGAACACGAACGGTGGCAGAATTCCATCGGTCGTTTCGGATCTGCCACAACTCTCGACAGTCGATGACGTCTTGCCTACAACGGATCAGGTCGTATGTTGACTTGCTAACGTTACCGCGCGCGAAACAACTCCTGAGGAGGAAAGCTGGAATGAATTTCTTCCCGAGGGTGGCTTTGGTGGCCGTCGTCTTGCAGTTGGGTCTCGGTCACGCGCGAGCAGACCGTCCTGATCTGGATCAGTCGGTGATGGTGTTCGGTGGCGCTATGGTCGATGAGAATATGCTCGACGCTGCCAACGTGTTCGGTTCTGACTACGAAGATAACGCGTTGATTGGGCTGGGGTACCAGGTGTTCCCATACCAGTTCGGGACGTTCAGCTTCGGCCTGGAGGCGGGTCTTGCTGGTCGGTTCGGCCAGAGCACGAGCGGCGAGGTGTGGGGCGGTGTTGTGGGCCGACATGACGGCGTCAAGCTCGGCCCTGTGCGTGTCGCGCCATCGTTCACGTTCGGCCTCAGCCATGTCACCAAAAGCCAGAAAGGTCGGGAGCGGGATCACGAGCAGGAACGGGACGGCAACGCCCGCACCCTGTTCTACCTTGGACCCGAGCTGAGCCTTTCGAGCGACAAGCTCCCGAACACGGAGGTGTTCTGGCGGCTCCACCATCGCTCAGGTGCCTGGGGAACGTTAGGCGACATGCACGGCGGCTCGAACGCCAATGTCGTAGGGGTCCGGTACAAGTTCTGACAAAAAAGGCCCGTATCAGGCTCAGCCTGATCGCATAGCCTGACGTTGGAAATGTCGATCAGCAGATGCAGGCTGCAGATCACACTGACTTTGGGAACAGTGGCGTCACATTCGTGGCTGCATTCCCAGTGGCGGGTTGGAGCTTGTTTGCGGTCGCCTTATCGAGGCCGTGCAGAATCTTGGCCAGCCCTTCCGCCTGACGATAGTAGTCCGGTTTTTCAGGAAGGGTCAGGTCGAACTCGCTGCTGATCCGAGCAATCAGATCCATCGCTCTTGCAGCAAGCCGGGCGTAACCCTCAATGCGGCGCTCGAAAAAGCCGTCATGCGCGGGTTTCGACAAATCGAGGCTTTCGAGAGCGTTCTCGTGGTTGCTAACACGGTTTGAAAACCACAATATCTCTTCGCCAAGATCTGCACCGAAAAGTTGCCAGTCCGCGTCGTCAGGAAGGATCAGCACTGGTTCGGGAAGATGGAACGCGAACTCCTCTTGGTCCATAGGATTGAACTCAGGCCGGTCATGGACGGCTGCGTAGGCAGCCCCGACGTAGTCATCGAGCGCCAGCATCGTTCGCATTGCAAGGCTGCGCGCGTTCCGGTTTGTCTGTCCCGGACGGACGAGAACGCCAAGTTTGTGGATGGACCGACTGGCGGATCCCAGAGCAAAGCTACCAGCGCCAATCAGCGCTCCCAACGTCATGAAACCTTGCGTTGTGCCGAAGAAATCAATCACCGAGTACCTCGTTAAGTAAGCCCGTCGTGGAGTCGACTGAAGAGTAAAAACCGGAATCGTTCCAAGTGACAGTCTGCACCGAAGTGTGCAGAAAACAAACGTTACCGTTCCAGTTTGATGAGATTTTCAAGACGGAGCGGGCTTTACTGGCAATAGATGTGATGCCGAGCAGCCGTGTTCAAGTCTGCGGGCGATGCCCATCCTTCAGCGCGGGGCCTACGTCATAGAGGTTCTCCATGTCTTCTGGACGAGGCATTGTCACGAGAAACAGGCTTCGTCGCCGGCAACAAGAACCGCGTCCATGCGTTATCGTCGCAACGGTCTGATGGTAACTGCGAATAGATCGATAATGGAGACGACGATGGTGGCGGGTGTATTTGACGTTAGGCAACTCAACTTGATCAGAGACGCGCACCTCGACTGGTGCGCCGTTAACACCGTTGAGCCGACCAGCGTGTTGGGGGAGGAAGCGGTTGCCTATCTGTTGAGGGCATATGGCGCTGGCTGCGACAGCCCCCAAGAGATGATCGCGTCCCTCGATCGTCACATCAGCGAACGGGCGAGCCACGTACAGCTGGGATCGCCTGCTATACCATCATCCGGCGACGAACGTTGAGATCAGCGGCTGAGGCAACTCTGCCCGGCGACCGACCACGCAATTTCGTTCGTAAGTCTTAGACGATCGTTCGAGCGTCGGTCACAAGGCTTTGCCTTCCAGACGGGCCCGCAGTGTCGCGTTTTCGGCTTCCAGCTGATGCAGTCTTTGACGAAGGGGTGCTACCGCTTCCTCGACCTGCTGCTCGGTGTAGCGCGGGATGATGTGTTGTGGGCAGTTCCAGTCGTAAGCCTCGAGCCGAAGCTTGAATAACCGCTCAGGCCTGCCTTTGTAGGTGGGATCGGAGACCAGATCTGTAAGAGCCTGATCGGCATCGAGCGTTAGCCGGTCGACATGTGCGTAGATTTTGAGCCGGGCTCGTCGGACGTAGTCCATCAGGAACAGGCAGGCCCGGTCATTGGCTGCGAAATTTCCTGCACTGATGTACTGGCGGTTACCTCGATAATCGGCAAATGCCATGGTTCGATGATCGACGACCTTCAAAAAACCAGCTGTCCCTCCACGGTGTTGAACGTATGGCCACCCGGTTTCAGACACCGATGCCATGTAGAAGCTGTCGCGCGAGGCGATGAAGGCGATTTCGTTTTCCGTGAATGTATCTGAGGGGCGGTCGTGGTTGCCCAACCATATTTGATCCGCACCCATATCCGCCTGTGCGGCTCTGACGCTCGGCGTCACGGCGACTTCCAGGAAATGATACGGCACGTGAACCCCCATATTCAGGCGGGCCCGCATGGTGACCGGACGGTGCGGCGCCGCGGATCGGACTATAGCTCGACCAAATCAAAGATTGGAATGCTCATTCTTCCGGCCGGTGGACATTCCGGCCGCAGTTGATCGGGATCACACTCTTCGGTTCGTCTCTATCGATGCACGCTTTCTCCCGCCAAATTCTTCCTGTCCGATCTCCTACCGCACAACAGTGAAAACCGAGACTTCCTCGCTCTTGCCTTTGACGAGGATGCGGCCGAGCTCCCTCACACCGCTCGTGTCGGCCAGGCTGGCCGCGGTCCCGGCCCCGATCAGTAGGGATACGCCGAGGTTCTTGGATTCCCCCTCGAGACGTGCTGCCAGATTGACGGCATCGCCGAGCGCGGAATAGTCAAAGCGCCGGGTCGAACCCATGTTGCCCACGACGCAATCACCCGTGTTGATGCCGATGCCGATACGCAGCTCGTGATGCGTTCGACCGGCGATCTCCGCCTCACGCGCGAGCTCGGCGTTCAGGCTCTCCATTGAAGCGAGCATTGAGAGCGCGGCTGAAACCGCGTGATCGGCATGGTGGGGATCGTCGAGCGGCGCATTCCAGAATGCCATCAGGCAGTCGCCGATATATTTGTCGATCGTTCCCCCATGGGAGAGCACGATATCCGACAGCGGCGTCAACAGCCGGTTTATCAGCTCGGTGAGGTGTTGAGGGTCATCCTTTAGCTGCTCGGCGATTGTCGTGAACCCGCGGACATCGCAGAAAAGGACGCTCAGCTTCTTCTTCTCGCCGCCAAGCTTCAAACGGGTCGGATCGCTGGCCAATTGAGAAACAAGGTCAGGCGATAGGTACTGAGCGAACGCTTGCGTGATTTGGCGACGGCCCGCCCGCTCCTTCGCGTAATCGAGCCCCGCCTGCGCAGCGCTCATGCTGAGCATCGCCAAAGCGGGTGAGACCGGAGACACAAACACCCTCCCGAACCGCAACGCCGCGTAAGCTCCACCCAGCATCACGACAAGCGCGACACTGTTGTACAACACGGTTTTCCAACCCGTATCCTTGCGGACCAGCAGCGCCCCGATGACGACCGCACCAAACAGCAGAAGTTGACGCAGTGCCTGGTCAGCTTCTGTAACGGAAGATCCCAGTCTTATGTTGTCGACGATCGTCGCCTGGATTTCAGCGCCGGCCGTCAGGTGACCGGTGTGGACGGTGTAGGGTGTTGCATAAGCGTCCGCTCCGCCCTTCTCCACCGTCGCTGCGGTTTGAAGGCTTAGACCGACCAGAACGATCCTATCCTTGAAAAACCCATCGGGCAGGAACCGCTCCGGCTCGAGCGCCTGGTAATAGGAAACTGTCGGGTATGTGCGGGCTGGCCCGTAAACCTGAAGCAGTTTGTTCGGCACTCCCAGAGGAATTTCGAAACCTGCAGCAGTCGCAACCGTGGCGGCGAAGCCATCGTCATAGGGTGGCAGACGACGCAGAACGCCGTCGCGATCAAGCGTAATCGAGGCAATGCCCGTCAAAGCATAGGCGTCACTGAACATTTGCAGCGGCAGAACCCGCACGAACTGATCCGCCTGCGCAGACGTCACAAGCGTTTCGTCACCGGCGAGCACGACGTCTGGTCCAAGCGCTGCGGCAAGGGCGGCGTCGTCTCCCGGATTGGACGGCTCCGCGAAGATGATGTCCATGCCGATCGTCTTGGCACCGGCCGCGCGCAACGCCGTGACCAGTCTTGCATGCAGGCCTCGTGGCCACGGCCACTGGCTCTGGATTTCGGCGAGAGAGGGTTCGTCGATCGCAACGACGATCGGGCTGTCCGAGGTAAGCGGCAAAGGGTTGAGGGTCGAGAGATAGTCGAACGCACGGTTGTCGAGCAGCGACCAAGCTGGAAGCTGAGCGATCAACGTCAATGCGACGTAGATTATCAGTGACAGCGCCGTGAGCTTTAGCTGCCGAGACCGGAGCATGGGCCCGCCGCGGGCATTCGACCGACTACCGGACATCTAAAAACGAACCTTCAACGTACCCTTGAAGGATCTTCCCCATGCGGGAACGCCGGCGTCGACTTCGAACTCTTCGTCGAGCAGATTGAAAGCCTCCAGTATCAGCGCCATCCGCTTGTCGAGAGGCTCCCAGGTCAGCTTGCTGTCGAGCGTCCAGTAGTCACCAAGGCCAGTCCCGGCACTGCCTATCCGCTCGCCAATGTAGTTGGCGGCCAGCGAAACCTGGACATTGGCCGGATTGACATAGGTGAGCGCCAGCTGGCCTGCCCATTCCGGGATGAACGGCAAGGATGAGCCGGCGGGCAGGCTGCCGCCTTTTTCTTCCGAATCCGCGTAGGCGATCGTGGACGAGAGACCGAAGCCGTGCCCTAAGAGAAGATTGCCTGTCAGACTCGCCCTATCGATGCGTCCCTCGCTGGTGGTGAAGGGAACGGCTGTCAGTGGAACTGCAATCTGCATGTCGCGCACGTCCTGGTGCTGGAACTCCGCAGCCGTGAAGAACCGGTCTGTCCACTCGGCATCCCACCGAAGTGCGACCGTATCGGCACGTCCTTCGGGTGCAACGTCGAAAGCATTCGGCTGCAGGCCGACGACAGAGACCGGCGACAGCGTCGGCGTCGACAGATCCGTGCTGCTGCGCATCACGGCAGCGCGGAGCCACTGTCCCTCGACCGGTGACCAGGCAAGGCCGAGACGCGGCTCAAGGCGAACACCGTCAGATGCGTCGTTGCTGAGGTAGTTACCGAATACGGCGTACTCAGCCTTCAAGTTTGACTGGATCTCGTGGAGCAGATCGACATAAACGCTTGCGACGCTCGTGCGATCCGAGCTGCTGGCGGTCCCGGAAGCCCCGCCGATAAGGTCTTCTATCGTCTGTGTCTGGGATTCGGAGATCCAGCCACCTTCCAAACCATAGCGCCAGGTGAGATCACCCGCTTTGAACGTATGGCTTAGAGCAGCAATATAGGCATTTTCTTCATACTCATCGCGTTCGCGAGCATTTGGAATCGTCGGAAACGGAGTTCCAAGGTCGATCTCGCTGTACCGTGTGTCATTGCGCCTCGTGCCGCTGTGAAGAATGGCGGCATTCATGACATTCTCGTAGGCGAACGTGTGGCTCCAGCCCAAACCTCCGTTGCGGCTTCGGCCGACAATCTCGTCTTGCCGCGTTCCCGTGACGACGGGCAACGTTCCGGGGATCGTCACCTCCTGCTCGAAGGTACTCTTTGCATCGTTGTAGTAGAACACGATGCGGTCGTAATAGGTCGGACTGGTGGTCAGGAAGACATTGCCGCCGAGCACCTCCAGCTCTGTCCCGATATCCGTGATCAAGCCGGCATCGCGGGCGTCGAGTGACTTCTGCCATTCGAAATTGGCATAGTAGCTCGTCGGGTTCGGGAAGTTCGTATAGCCCTGAATCTCTGCCTCGCCCGTCCCGCCGGTGCCTCCGCCCGCCGCAGTGAAGCCACCTCCGAGAGACACTTCGAAGAACGGCCGGGTGAGAATGTCAAACCCGCGACTGGGAGACGAGATCAGTGTCGGCTCCAGCAGGAGCCCCTGAAGCGTTGATGAAAAGAATTGCCCGTTCGGGGCGTTGTTGATGACGTCCTCACCATAGAGGTAGCTGTTCGCGAAAGGGTTGACGCTGCCACGGATGCTTTCATCGATATAGGCAGCACCGGAAAATGGATCGAAGACGGCATCGCTGTAGAATTCGCCCCAGGCGTTCAGCCCTTGAAAGCGGAACGCACTGTTGAGAATCGAACCCGCCTGCTGGTTTGCGCCAAGCGACGTGTACTCTCCACCGCGCGCTCGCGCACGCAGGACGTAGTCTCGCGCATGTTGGATCGCACCCGGCGCATCATACTCCGAAATGGCCACCGAGGCCCGAACCGCCGAGATGACGGGATCGTTGTTATCCAGTCTATCGGCATTGTCGATCGCCTGTTCTGCAGCGACACGGTCCCCTTTCTGGTAGTAGGCCGCGCCAAGGACAATTTGCCCCTGGGCATCCGCCGGATTGGAAACAGTGCCTGCGAGCAGGTCTTCGACCGCCTTGTCGGGCTCGCCTTTCTGGAGATAGTAGCGACCTCTCGCAATCAGAACCTGATCCAGCGCCGGATCCGCAGCCATGGCGAGATCGATCTCGCGCTTCGCCTCCTTCACCCGGTTTGTGTCCAGATAGAAGATCGCCAGATTCGAGTGCGATATAGGATCGATCGGATCCAGCTCGATCGCCTTTCGAAGCGCTGCCTCTGCCTCTCGATTGGCACCTCTGGTCGAGTGGATGTCGGCGATCGCATTCCAGGTGGTGCTGCTTCCAGGCGTTACCTTCAGAACCTCGTAGAGATCTGCCAGCGCTCCGTCGTTATCGCCCTGGAACCCTGCCTTGAAATGAGATCGCGCCTCCAGCGCAGTGGGCTCATGCGGATCGAGAGACAGTGAGCGGTTTATCGCCTCCTCCGCCTGCATGCGGTCATTCAACAACAGTGCGATCCAGCCGCGATAGGCCGGAAGCGAGGGGTCGGAAGGGTACTGTCGCTCCGCTTCGCGAAGAGCCTCGATCGACGCGTTCAGGTCCTTCAGGAAACCGACCGCATAGGCCCGCAGAAATGCGGCTTCCGGTCCCCCATTGCTCGGTGGCAGCGGCTCGACACGGCTCGGATCTGCCAGCGACCGTGCGTAATAGCCACCCCAGAGCGCGATCGCTCTCCTGCGCGGATCGAGGCGGTGAGAAACCTGCGCGAAAAGGGCCGCCGCTTCACCGTATCGCGCTTGGTTGGCTGCGATGATGGCCTTGATCAGGATCAGCCGGTCCCGTTGGGTCGATGATAACTGCGTGCGCTCCAGCGCACCAAGCATCCCCATTGTCTTTGCCGGGCCTTCAAGCGACAACTGCGCTTCCGCCAGATCGACCAGGTCGGCGGTCGAACGTTTCTCAGGTGGAATCGCCAGAATCCGATCGGCATTTCGGCGCATGTCTGCAAATGGGACCGCTGCTGGCGGCATACGCTCGAACGCTTCTCGCGGTGGAAGGTAGAACGCATTTGTTCGCGGTCATCGGACTCGACGATAACCACCTTGCGAGGCGCCTGACCCAAGGTGGCTGCTGCCGCCTCACCCGCACGCACGTCGACCATGCCTTGTGGATTGGCGAGTTGCACGATCCCGTCGAGAACCGTCAGCGACGTGTCGTTGCCGCTGACCGTCATGGTCCAGTCGGTCCCTCGAATAGCGGCAGCCGCTGCGGCCGTCTGGACCTGTACGCCGGGCCCGCCGCGCTCGGCCCGGGCCCAGATCGTTCCTGACTGAAGCTGCAACACCGTGTCGGAACTCGTTTCGCTGGTGATCTGCTTCACGACCATCGAGGTGTTGCGGCCGAGCCTGACCTGGGTACGGTCCGAGAAAACGATGGCGAGCTGGCCGACCTCGTTCGTGCGCAGGATATCGCCGCTCATCAGGTCCTGTTTGAGATCGACGGACTGCCAGTCGGACACGTCAATAAAGCGGACTTCCTCGCCGGTCTTACGTGCGATGACGGCCCCAGCTGCAGTACCTGAGCGCGGAACGGGCTCCGCACCCGCATGCTCAAGTGCAGCCGACAACAGAACAGCCGTCGTCAGCGACAGCACTGTTACTGCCTTAAAAAGTTTCACTCTACAATCCGGCATCCCCCGCCGCTCCAACCTTAAGCAACTAAGTGTCGTAGTCGCCCTACCAAGACTATTGAATAGCCGCCAGAGTCTTATTAGAGAGGATACTTTGTAAGCGGAGAATTTTCACGTGAGTGACTTTGATAGCGCACCTACAGAGATGCTTGACCTGACCATGGCGAGCGGTGAGGTGACGGAGGAGTACATAAACCACATCCGAAAGATCAACGACGTCTTCTATGACCAGATCAAGATAGCCGACCAAAAGGCCGCCTATATCTTCACGTTCATGCTGGCTTTCTTGATCTCTTCTGCGGAAGGGCGAAGCGTGTTCGATTGGGCGCTCTATGCAAAGGCAGACATTCCGGAGGCATTGCTTCGCGCGATACTGGCCTGCGCGTCAGTCTTTTCAATCATTTGCGCAATCCTGGTTGTCCTCCCCCGCAACATCCCCCGCTCGACGTCTCTCTTCTGGGGCACCTGGCCGCATCATCGCCCGCTGTTCGAGCTCGCTGCGGCGAACCGCGATGTCTCTTACCTGTTCAACGAATATCTCGATAACGCCGACATCCTGTCGCTGATCGCGCGCCGCAAGTACAAGTGCGTGTCGTTCGCCTTTCGCGGACTGGTCCTGACGGTCCTCGCGTATGTCATTCTCCTGCTGGCGACGCAGAACATCCGCTAATCCCGCCACTTGGAGGCGATGAGCGATACTCAACCCCGGTCCTGCGCTTCATCGTCACATCGGCAGAATTGCACGGCTGCGGCACCCACCAAGCGACCGCGGGCTCGGTCTTTCGAAAGAGGTCGATCCCTTCCGTTTCTGACGTCGATTTGGATCAGGTGTGATCGCCGCTATGCCACATCGTGTTTGTATCGATCTCGGACCGATGCGAGGGAAAGTCTTCGCCGCGGTAGCTGATCAGCAGCTTGAACAGGTCGCTGCGCAGCCTTTTGCGGGGTTCGAGACGGTGCTCGATCTGACGCGTCAATGCGGCCTGCATGACCGATAAAGCTTCGACAGAGGTTCCTTCGGCGATGATGACAACATTGACCGTATCAGGGTCGGTCGCTTCATCTTGCTCGAAAACCTCGTACACCTGGTTGGGCTCGGCGAGTGCGACCTGGAAGCCCGTTATGCGGGTTTGGGTCATCAGCTGGCGCAGAGTTTCTTCCATCATCGGTATTGATGCATGGGCCTTTCCGCTTTCGACAGAATAGGCCTGCACGAGTGTTGCGCCGCCGATACCGCTTCCAGCCTTTACAGCGATCTCGCCTGGGATCCGCAGCACGCTCGAAAAATGCTGCCGCATTTTCTGAGACCAGGGGGTCGGATTTCGCACAAGATCGAGATAGGACGGCTGCTCGATCACCGCGAGACTTTCAAGCTCGTAGAGGGTGAAATAGCTCTCTTTTCCGGCTGCCGAAACGTATCGGCTGGCGGCACGCATGCCGGCGACCGTCAATCGCTCCGGGACATGCTCGAATGTGTGCCAGGCTTCGTATTCCTCCGCCATGGCGGCGGGATAATCGTTCCAGAGCGCGAGAATGGCGGGGCTCATCAGGGCTCTCCCATGCGAAGGACGACCTTGGATGCGATACGGTCCTGCGCGGCCTGGAAACCCGTTAGCGCGTCCGACAGTGGGAGCGTGTGCGAAATCAGCTGTCGCATCAGCGGCTGATTGGCGTCAAGAAAGGCAATGACGCCGTCCCAGTCGGCAGCAGGTGCCCGGTAGGAGCCGCGGATCTGCTGATGCATGCGCACGACGGATGTGAGGTCAATTTCGGCTGGCCGAGGGTGGATGCCGACAACGGTGAAGATCCCTCGCTTCTTGAGATACGGGAGCGTGGCGCTGACGAGCGCGGGTACGCCGGCCGCCTCGATGATCGCGTCGAACGGCGCAAGGTCCGCCAGGACGCCCGCCATGTCTGTCTTCGCCGTATCGATCAGTTGCTCGAAACCCGCCGCGCGGAGGGAATCCAGCCGCGGCCCGTCATCGCGGCCGATCACTACGACCCTGGCACCTATCGCCCGTGCCATGATGGCGATGCCCTGTCCGATGAAACCCGGACCGATCACCAGAATTGTTTGACCCGGCTGGACCTCCGCAGTCGCGACCGCCTCGGCGCAGACAGTCATCGGTTCTGTCAAAGCCGCGACATCCATGTCGAGACTGTCGGGAAGGACGTGGCAGTTATCGTAGGGCACACAAACAAACCCTGCGAATGCGCCGTTGCGGCCGATGCCGATCCCTTTGCGCGCCGTGCAATTGTCTTCGTCGCCGCGAAGGCAGGCATCGCAACGGCCGCAGGTGGTAGAGGGTCTTGCGGTCACGCGGGTGCCGATAATCGTTTCCGACAAAGCTTCCCCTACCCGTTCGATCGTGCCCGCAAACTCGTGGCCAAGGGTGACGGGCATGGCGCGCTCCATCGACTCGTAGCCCGGCGTCCACTCCGCGATGTGCAGGTCTGTTCCGCAGATGCCGGCCGAATGGACACGGACCAGAACGTCGCGCGGAGCAAGAGCTTCCGGCACGCCGATCTCGCGAAACTCCACGCCTTTGGCGGGCCGGACCTTTTGCAATGCCAGCATGGTGTCGTTCCCTTCGATAATATTTAGGTGTTTAGCCGCGCCAGCTCAGAAAGCGCTTTTCTACCTGCCCGATTACAAAATTCACGAGCAGTCCCATGACCGACAGGATGGTGACGCCGGCAAAGAGCTTTTCCAGGTCGTAGAGCGAGCCGGCCTCAAGGATGTAAGAGCCGACGCCGTATTGCGCACCGAGCATCTCTGCGGCAACGAGAAGAATGATCGCGATCGAAATCGAGACGCGCAGACCCGAAAGGATGGCCGGGAATGCCCCGGGCAGGACGATCTTGCGAACGATCGACCACCAATTCAGCCCGAAGCTCTGGCCCATGCGGATCAGCGTGCGATCGACGTTGTCGACGGCGCCATAGGTGGCAACCACGGTTGGCGTAAACGTGCCAAAAGCGATCAGTGCGTATTTCGACATTTCGTCGATGCCGAACCAGATGACGAACAGAGGCAGGAGCGCGATCTTGGGGATCGGAAACAGCGCGGCGACAAGCGGGACCAGTCCGGCGCGGACATAACTGAAAAGACCGATCAGCACACCGACCGCTATGCCGACGCTAATGCCCATGAACGCACCGACGAAAAGCCGCTGCAGTGAAGGCAGAAGATGCTTCCACAGCAGACCCGTCTGCCAAAGCTGGACAAAGGTATCGAGGACCGCCGAGGGCCGTGGCAGCGTCAGGTTCGAGATGAACCCGCTACGGGTGCCGATTTCGGCGAGCGCGATCAGAACGACAAAGACTGAAATGCCGACGCCCTGCACCGGGATCGGCGCAAAGCCGCCACCGCGGAACGATACGGTCGATATCTTTCCTGTTTCACCCTTGCTTGATGTCTCTACAGGGCTGGAAAACGTGGTGACGTCAGACATTGACCAACTCCTTGTCGGCCGCCATGGCCTCTTCACGCATGAGATCCCAGAGCTGCTTCTGTTTTTCTTCCAGTACGGGATCGCCGAGATGCCGATCCGACAGTGGAATGTCGATATCGACGATCTCGCGGATCCGGCCTGGTCGGCGGGACAGGACGACGACTCGGTGCCCGAGCCGGACCGCCTCGTTGAGATTGTGGGTTACATAAACCGAGGTGAACGGCTGGCGCGTCCAGAGCGAGATCAGGTCATCCATCAGCAGTTCGCGGGTCTGGCTGTCGAGGGCCGACAGCGGTTCGTCCATCAGCATGACTGCGGGACGGACCGCCAGCGCCCGGCTGATTGCCACGCGCTGGCGCATGCCGCCCGACAGTTGCTTGGGAAGGGCTTTGCGGAATTCGGAAAGGCGGGTGCGATCGAGAACATCCGTCACGATTTCGTCCATCTGACGTCCGCTCAGGCCATGGTCCTCGAGGACCAACCGGATATTGCCCTCGACCGTGCGCCAAGGCAGCAGAGCGAAATGCTGGAAGACGTATGTCAGCGGGTTGAGCGAATCTGCCGGCGGATTGCCGACCTGCAGCACGTTGCCGGAGGTCGGCCGCTCCAGGCCACCCAGGAACCGAAGCAGGGTCGACTTGCCGCAGCCAGACGGTCCAATCAGGCAGATGATCTGCCCTTTCGGAATGTCGAGCGAAATATCCTTCAGAACCTCGACGGCTCCATAGGAATGGCTGATGTTGTTGAGCTTCAAATCCATGGGTACTCCAGGCAGGCCACAGTGCTGCCGCGGGTTCGACCGGTCAGATGGTCTTGACGTAGGACGTATCGAACAGCTGTTCGTTGGTGATCGCGTCCTTGACCATGCCTTCGGACTTGAACCATTCGAGCTGTTCGACACAGCTTCCAAGCGACAATGCGAGGCCCTCGTTGACGCGCATGGCGCCTTCGATCAGGTTCTGCTTGGCCGTTTCGAATGGGCTGTCGCTTTCCACATACTTGTGGACGATCTTGGCCAGAGCGTCGCGCTCGGCGTCATCTGCCTTGTTGTCAACGAAGGCAGCGTTGTAGTCGGCGATCGCCCGCGAATAGGCCTTGACGAAAGACGCTGTCATGTCGCGCTCTTTGGCGGCGTTTTTGGTCGAGGTAAAGGCGGTCGTCACCTGGTAATCCGGTGCGTAGTCCGACACGAGGCCGATTTGCTTGGCAGCGCCTTCGCGGATCATCTTCTTGGCGACATTCGGCTGAATGGCCCAGGCATCGATCTGACCCGTGGTCAGGGCGCCGACGATTGCGCCGAGCTTCTGCAGCGGACGCAGCTGGATGTCGGACAGCTTGATGTTGTTGGCTGTGGCAATCTTGTGCGCCATGAAATGGAAGGAGGATCCGGCCGTTGTGATGCCGAAACTCTTGCCGGACAGTTTCGAAGGGTCGGTGAGACCGGCCTCATAAGCCTTGTTCGACGCAAGGATAATCGCACCGGTAACGCCCTTCTGCTCGGTCAGCGCGCCGCCGATAACCTTGATGGCGTCCTTTTGCGCGAGGCTGATCAGGCCACCGCTCATCGCGGTAACGCCGAAGTCGGCATCACCTGAAGCGATTGACACGGCCATCGGCTGCGCTGCCTCGAAGAACTTCAGTTCGATGTCCAGCCCTGCGTCCTTGTAGTAACCGCGTTCGAAGGCAATGAAGCTCGGTGCGTGGCTGGCAAGGTGAAGCACGGCGAGGTTACGGGTTGCAGCCCGTGCAGGCAGACCAAAAGCCGCAGCGCTGCCGAGTGCACCCATGCCGATGAGTGCCTGACGGCGATTCATTTGAAACTTCATGATTATCCTCCTCCAAGGACGGCGTTGCGTTACGCCAGTGCCCCTCATTGCCACTCACCGCACCAGAAGACAACAAACAATGATTATGCCTCCCATGCCTTCAGAGCATGTTACCCGGCCTCTCAGGGCAGCGGCGGCAGGGCTGACAGTCGTGCGGCGAGGATCTCGATCAGTTTGCGCAGGTTGGCAGAGTGCGAGCGACGACGGTTCCACAGGACGGATATCGAGAACTGGGGTGCGTTGTGGATCGGTCGGATGACAAGATTGCTCCCAACCGGGCCGAGAGTCGTGACGTAGTCGACAAGGACGATACCCATGGCTTCGTTCGCCAGCGCCAAGGCAGTGTCGGAAAAGCGCGCAACGGCACGGTTGTTGACCTTGAGCTTCTCGCGGCTGAGGAAACGATCGACGATTGTCTGATGGGCGCCACCGGCGGCAAAGCTGATGAAGTCCACGTCGGCAAGATCCGCTGCATGGATGACGGGACGGGCCGCAAGGCTATGGCTCTTGGGAATGACCGCGACCAGATCGACGCGCCCGACATGTTCCCTTTCGATCAGCGGATGGTCCAGCGATGCAATCGTCACCACCGCTTCACCGCGGCCGGTAATCAGATATTCCTCGATCTGGTCGACCGGCAGCACGTCGAAGAACAACTCGATTTCAGGCACTTCGACGGAGAGCGTCCGCAGCGCCTGCGGAACCAGCGCCCGCGCCACGCTGGCCGTCGAGCCGACCCGAAACACGGCGGTTTCGCCGCGCGCGATACGGCCGATCTGCGTTCCAACACCGGTCAGCTGGCGGATCAACGGATCGATTTCCGCGTATATTTCCAGCGCCTCGGACGTCGGCACCAGCCCGTTACGATCACGGGCGAAAAGCGCGATTCCAAGCAGGTCCTCAATCCGGCGGATCGTGCGGCTGAGCGCCGGTTGCGATATGGTGAGAACCTTGGAGGCGCCGGTGATCGAACGCGCCTGCATTACCGCATGGAAAACCTCCATCTGGCGCAGGCTCAGCAATCCGTCGGTGGTGGCCGGCACCCTGTGCTGGTGGTCGTCGTTCTCAGCGGGCATCGGTGATTTTCCCAAGGAAGGCCAGCAACCTCTCGATCATCTGGTCAGCCGCCGTTTCGGGCAGCAGATGTCCGCCTGGAAGACCCTCGCATTCTACCGAGACCGCCCAGTCAGCCCAGATGTCGAGCGGCGTGCGTCCGCCACCGTAGAGCCGGCCTTGTTCGGAGAGCACCAGCACCGGCGCCTGTATCTTTCGACCGGAGTTGCGATCGGCAAGGTCGTCTGCCTCGTCCACCGACGCGCCAGCCCTGTAGTCTTCGCACATCGCATGACGGACCTCGTCACTGTCGAAGGCCATCCGGTAGTCTTCCAGCGCCGCAGGATCGATCAGGCGGATGTCGCCGGCCATCTTGGCGAGCGTCAAGTCGATAAGAAAACGCGGATCGGCCGCCATCAGCGTTTCAGGCAGCGGTGCGGGTTGCGCCAGCATGAACCAGTGCCAGGCGCCAAGCCCGAAAGCCTTGCCTGCCCCTTCCCACATTTCCGGCGTCGGCACGACGGTGACGGAAACCAGTGCGCGCACCTCCTCCTCGAAATCGAGCGCGAGCCGATAGGCAACCCTTCCGCCGCGATCGTGGCCGACGACGACGAAGCGGTCGTGCCCAAGGGCTCGCATCATCTCGTGCAGGCTCTTCGCCATCCGGCGCTTGGACCCCATATCTTTGAGCGTCCCGGTGACCCGGCTATCGCCGTAACCCGGCAGGTCGGGCACGACCACGGAATAGGAAGCAGCGAGCACGGGCGCGATCCGGTGCCAGGCCGAACGGGTTTCCGGATAGCCGTGCAGCAGCAGGATGGCAGGGCCGGAGCCTGAGGTGAGGACGGCGAAATCGACATCAGCCGTCTGGACGCGACGGTCCTTGAACCCCGGGAACAGGGCGTTTGCCGGTCTACTCATCGGTTTTCGCTCCTGCTTGCGTGTTTGTCACAGCTGCCGCGATTTCTCGGAGCGCGGTTATTAGGCTGTCGACGCCTTTCTGTCTTGGACGACGGTCGCAGACGTGAACATAGGCGGAAACGCTGGCGCTGTTTTCGATCGGTATTGCCACCAACCCATGGACATCGCAGTCGATTGCCGAAAAGGCATCGAGAACGCTGATGCCTATACGTTCGGCGACGAAGGCGAGAGCGGCGTCGACAAAATGGACGTAGACCGCCGTTTTGCGCGTCTCGCCCCAGCGCTGATAGGTCTGATCGATCAGAAGACCGTGCGTCGTGGTCGCGCCAAACGAAATCAGTTGTTCGTCCGCAAGATCCGCTGGCCTGACAGACCGTCTACCTGCCAGCGGATGGCCAGCAGGCACCACGCAGACCAGGCCAGCGGTGGCGATCGGGACAGTCTGGATAACCGGATCGTTAACCTCCGCGATCGTCGCGACGCAGGCCCCCTGGCCAAAGAGGAGGTAGTCACGCACATCGCGCTGCGACAAGGAATCGCTGTAGAAAGTGCCGGCGGTGCCCTGCTGCTGCAAGCGCTTCAGTGCCTTCGGGATCAGCCGGGCGCCAAGGCTTGGCGTGGAGCCGAAGCGGAAGGTGGACGCGTCGCCCCGGGCAATCGAGTAGATGACATCGGACAGTATTTCCGACTGCTGGTGGACATGCTCGACCTCGGCAAGGATCAGTTCGGCCTCCTGCGTCGGGACCAGCCGGCCAGAGATGCGGGCAAACAGCGCGATGCCGAGCTGGTCCTCCAGACGCTTGATCGCGGTCGACAGGCTGGGCTGCGAAACGCCGAGATGTCTTGCGGCAACCGTCAGCGAACCCGTCGCCATGATCGTCCGGAAAATCTCGATCTGCCGTTCCTTGAGCTTGGGGTTCGGCATCCGCCACGGGTCTCCGTCCTATAAATCCGGGTTATACCCTGGTTCGGAAACTGTATTGGCGTCAATACCCGCGGCCCCCTATCGTCGCCTTTATGCTCGCAACCGCAGTGAGCATCATCGATTGAGAACCATAGGATGAGCATTATGCGTGGTGGTCGATATGATGTCGTGGTGGTCGGAGGCGGTGCAGCCGGCATGAGCGCGGCGGTGGCCGCATCCCGATCGGGCGCACGAGTTCTGCTCGTCGAGCGGTACGGATTTCTCGGCGGCGCAGCCGCAAATTCTCTGGTTCTCGCCTATTGCGGCTTCTACCAGAAAGGCCCCGAACCGGTCTTTGCCGTGCGCGGCATAGGTGCGGATCTCTTGCACACCCTCGGCACGCTCGGCCAGGAGGTCGCGCCGATCAGGTCGAGCAGCGGCAACTGGATCGTCATGCTGGATCCGGAGGCAATCAAGTTCGGCTTCGACCAGATGACCGACGCTGCCGGTATCGACGTGTTGCTGCACTCTCGCGTGACAGCCGTCGCAACCAGCTCGGACGGCCTGACCGCAATCACCGTGACTGACCACGCCGGCTGCTACGAGATCACTGCCGCCGCATTCGTCGATGCCAGTGGCGAGGCAGCGCTCGCATCGCTCGCCGGGTTCGAAATGACAGTCAACAGCATGGCAGGCGACAAGGTTCAGCCGGCCTCCATGCCGGTTCGCATCGGCGGAGTAGCGCCAGGGGTTTCATTCGACCGGGCGCGGATGGCAGACCTGATTGCAAGGCACAACGAGAGCGGCGATACGCAAATCCACCGTGCAGACGGGGGCGTTATGCTGCGGCTTCCGACATCGAACGACTACTGGTGGATGACGATCGACCTCGACACGGACGGTTTGAGCGGCGCAAGTCTTGGATCAGCGGAACGCCAGGCACGACGAGAAGCGTGGCGAAACCTTCAGTTGCTGCGGCAGCTACCGGGCTTTGAAACGGCCTTCATCGCAGCGACCGGACCGCAGATCGGCATCCGCGAAACGCGCCGGACACGGTCGCGCAACGATCTGACCGGTGCAGCCCTAGCAAAAGGCGAGCGGCGCGAAGACGGTATCGGCCGCGCAGCCTGGCCGATGGAAGTTCACGAGGCGCCTGGAAAAGTTCGTTTCGTCGATCTTGGAGGAGAAGGATTTGCAGACATCCCGATGGGATCGATCGAGGCTGCCGGAGCATCCAATCTTTACCTCGCGGGCCGCGTCGCCGGGGCCGATCAGGCAGCCTATGGTTCGCTGCGGGTGATGGGAACCGCTTTCGCAACAGGGCATGCAGCCGGCATTGCCGCAGCATTGCGCGCCTCGAGCACCACAGTTTCGGCCGACGACGTGCGGGCAGCGCTTACGCTCCAGGGCGCGTTGATTTGAAATCCTGCAGGTTCACTGGCGGCCGGAAATCTTCGGGGCAACAATGACTTTGATCACCGCAGTGCCGGGGCCGCGTTGAGTTCAACACGGCCACGGCGTTTATCGTCGCGGAAACAGGAACCGTTTTACCCGCGAGCGCAAAGATCAGGGCTTGCAGGTCTGTACAGCGCCGGGGAGCGTGCACCAGTCGGCATACCATGTGTCGAACAGCGTCAGCTGGGCTTCCACATAGCCGCGCTGGCTGTCGCTGAGCACGTCCGTTTCGATGAAGTTCAGCGCATATTCTGCGTCGCCCTTCAGGACCATCATGTGCTTGAAGTAGAGAACCAGATCCGGGCCTTCATCGAAGGAGGAAAGCACGCCGAGCGCTTCTTCCAGTTCCTTGGCGCGCAAGCGTGCATCCGCGTTACCCGTGGCCGCGGCTTTCGCGAGGTTGCACAGATGCAGCACTTCCCTGGGAAGAACGTTGCCGATGCCTGTAATGGCGCCGGTTGCGCCGCAATTGACGTAGCCGTGGTAGACGGCCGTATCGACGCCGATCATCAAAGACACGCCGTCATCGCGGCTGGTAATGGTTTCGGCCGCATAGCGCATGTCGGCCGGACCGCCGAATTCCTTGAAACCAACAAGGTTGGGGTGTTCCGCGCGAAGCGCGAAAAACAGATCGGCGCGCGTGGCAAAGCCGTAATAGGGGCTGTTGTAGATGACCGCAGGCAGGTCCGGTGCCGCGGACAGGATTGCCTTGAAATGCGCCTTCTGGGCGGCGATCACAGAGCCGCGCGACAGAACCCGCGGGATGACCATGAGACCATTTGCGCCGACCTTCTGGGCGTGTGCGGCAAGCGCGACGGCAGATGCGGAGTTGATCGCGCCAGTGCCGACAATCACGGGGATGCCAGCCTCAACCAGACGCGAGACGCCTTCCATGCGCTGCGCATCGGTGAGCAGGGGCCAGTCACCCATGGATCCGCAATAGACCACTGCCGACATGCCCGTTTCGATCAACTGCTGTGCCTTACGGACCAGCGCGTCAAAATCCGGCATGCGGTTTGCGGTGCACGGTGTCATCAGCGCCGGAACGACGCCCGAAAATATGCTTGCAGTCACGGAAAGCTCCTTCGTTTCGGCGCACGGAAACGCGCCCCTGTCCCTATCGACGAGCAGCATAGCGTCTTCTTCAATCTTGTCGACAAGAAAAATACAAAGACCTACAAGAGGATGTCGAGCCTGTCATGGCGGGTCAGCAACCGCTCGATCTGGGCTTCGATCTGCTCACTGTGAGCGCGGCCGAGCCTGTCCGCGGCCTCCACGTCTCGCGCTTCGATCGCCGCGATGATTTCTTCGTGTTCGTCCACAAAGCGGGATGGCAGCCGATCATCATAGGATTGGTAGTAGAGACGCAGCATTCTCCGCCCTTCGCCCAGCAGACGCTCGAAGAAGCGCGCATAGTATTCATTGCGGCCAGCCGCAGCGATCGCCGCGTGAAAGTCCGCATTGGTTGCGATCATGGCCAAGGCGTCCTGGGCTTCGACAGCCGCTTTGAATTCTGCCTGATGAGCTCGAATGATGTCGAGGTCACCTGCCTTGTGGTGCTGCGCGGCGAGCCGCGTCGTGACCCGGTACATCAAACCCAGCGCATCGAAATAGGCGTGCATGCCGAGAAAGTCGATGTTCGACACCATGGTCGACCGGTTCGGCAGGGTCTCGATCAGCCCCTCTCCGGCAAGCCGCACCAGAGCTTCACGGATCGGCGTGCGCGACATGCCGAACCGCGTTGCCAGTTGAACTTCGTCGATCGCACTTCCAGGGGCGAGGCGAAGATCAAGGATTTCATCCCGCAAGAGGTCATAGACCTGCCTCGCGCCGGACCCCCTCTTGCGCTCCAGCGCATGATTTTGATTGCTGTCGTCCATGCCGGCACCCACAAAGTTTTTATCTGTCATTCATGCACTACTGCATCCTCTCCTCGTCGTCAGCCCGTCCGGCAATTCGAACGAAAGTCTTGACGACCGTCGCCATCAGCATATTCATCGCCAAACGCTACCGCTACGCCAACTGCGCACGCTCAAAGATCTCACCCCTCGCGTAGGCCCCGCCCGCCGAACAGCGCTTTCAGGAAAGTCCCAGCATGAGTGCCCCTGCCTACATATCGTTCGAACAGTCGCTTGCCGGTTTTGACAATATTGCTGCCGCGGTTCCGCCGATCTCGAAGGAGGAACTGAACGCGCGCATAGCCAAGCTGCAGGGGCTGATGCGCGACGGAGGCGTCAAGGCGGTCTATCTCGATACATCGACGAGCCTGACCTATTTTACCGCTATGACGCTCGGGGCGAGTGAACGCATGCATGGCGCAATCATCCCTTCGAGCGGCGCTCCGATCTATATCAGCCCCGCCTTCGAGGAGCCGAAGACCCAGACCCTGATCACGATCCCCGGCGAGATCGCGGTCTGGGAGGAGCATGAGGATCCGGCCCGCTTGGTCGCAGACCTGATCTGCAGCCTTGCCGCGGACGGCGACATTCTGGCCTTCGATCCGGCGACGCCGTTCGCATTTTCCAGCACGATCACCACGCATCTCGGAGACCGCCTGACGGTTACCGGCGCCAAGGACTTGATTGCCCAGTGCCGGCAGATCAAGTCGGCGAACGAGATCGCGATCATCCAGGCCGCGATGACCGCGAGCCTTCGTGTTCACAAGGCCGTCTGGGAAGGTCTCTACGAGGGCGTGAAGACAACGGAAGTCACCGATTTCATTGCCGCTGCGCATGCCAAGCTCGGCATGAAACACATCTTTGCCGCCGCGCAGTTCGGCGAAGCGACCGCCTATCCGCACGGCGTTCCCTATGCGCAGACGCTGAAGGCGGGCGACATGGTGCTGATCGATCTCGGCGCGCATATCCACCGCTACTGCTCTGATATCACCCGCACTTATGTCTTCGGAGAGCCGACGGAACGGCAGCGCGAGATCTGGTCGCTCGAACAGAAAGCCCATCGCGCCGCCTTTGACGCGGCAAAGATCGGGATCGCCTGCGAAGAGGTTGATTTTGCCGCCCGCAAGGTGCTGACCGATGCCGGCTACGGTCCCGACTATCAGGTTCCCGGCCTGCCGCACCGAACCGGACACGGGCTCGGCATGGATATGCACGAAGACCCCTACATCGTTCGCGGCAACAAGACACCTCTTGCTCCAGGCATGGTGTTTTCCGACGAGCCGATGCTTGCACTCTACGGCGAATGCGGCGTGCGCCTGGAAGACATCATCTACATGACCGAAGAGGGCCCCGCCTTCTTCACGCAGCCGTCGTCCTCTCTCGAGCGGCCGTTTGATTGACGAGGCGAGTCTATCCGAGGGCGTGAGCCGGGGCCGGCGTCACCTGTGTCGGCCGGCGCAGCCTTCTAGCCAGTCGTCATCCTGCGCAGAACATTTGTTTTCCAATAGAACTGGTGGACAAGAGCGCCCAGCACATGGCCGGAGATCAGCACCCATAAGGCGACTTTGAGGACATCGGCATGCAGTTCCCCTGCACTGCCGTAGCCAAGATAGTATGCAGCCATGCCAGTCAGCGGCATTGCGACGAGCAGAATGTAGAGCGCGGCATGCGCGGCTGTGGCAGCCATCCGAAAAATCGGGGGTTCCTGCGGCGGGGATGCCGGAACGCCACGGGTGAAGCGGATGATCAGGCGAAGCACGACGA
Source organism: Rhizobium sp. CFBP 8752 (assembly GCF_014842035.1). Classification (NCBI taxonomy): domain Bacteria; kingdom Pseudomonadati; phylum Pseudomonadota; class Alphaproteobacteria; order Hyphomicrobiales; family Rhizobiaceae; genus Rhizobium; species Rhizobium sp. CFBP 8752. The sequence continues at coordinate 424,876 of NZ_JACYUZ010000002.1, forward strand.
GAGCCAGAATAGAAATGCCCACATAGGCGTGAATATTGGCACTTGCCACTTGGTCGGCAGAGGCCATCCCGTCTCGCTCCATACTCCGGTTCCAGTCGCTCATGCCATCGGGCAGGACGAGGTTGAAAGTGACGAGCGCAGCGGTAAGCCAGTGCAGGACGCGTTGAGATACGGAGAATGATAGAGGTCTAGACGTTGTCATTGGTGATCCTTCCATCGTGGTTGTCTCAGACGTCGCATGGGGCGATCGGATGGTGAGCGTCGACGGGGCATTGGGTTTGATCATCGAGATCGCTTGGTGCGGGGACTTCAGCTTCACACGCACCGTTTCATTCCTTCGGTTGTCAGGATAATCGACTAGAGGCCGAAGCTGACATTGAACTGAAGGCGCTCAGGGTCATTTCCCAACGCCTGCCTCCGCTGCCATGACGCGGTCTCGAAGCGTTTTGCGACTGCATCAGGTAGAGAGACCCAGCCGCCACGACGTCCCGTTCCGGACGGCCCGAACACCGTGCCGGTCGCCGTGGAAAGGTTCATCCGCGCGAGCCGTTGCGGTCACGGATAGAGTTACACGGGGTGAAAGACCGATCATTCAAAGCGTATGCGAAAGCAGAAGAAAAACGGACGCCGTGTTCAGGGGAGTTAATCCAAAAGTTCGCGTAAGACCGTCGCGAGCTCCCGAGCAGTATGTGGTTTCCGCAACCATCGTCCTGACTGAGCCAGTTCTTTACCTGCGATGGTTGGCTCGGCGTATCCGGACGTGAACAGAACCTTTATCGTCGGCTTTGCCATCCTCACTTGATCCGCAAGCTCGTTGCCTGTCATGCCGCCTGGCATGACGATGTCGGTAAAGAGGAGCGAGATGTCATCGTGCTTTTGGAGAAGTTCGAGCGCCTGAATTCCAGTTGCTGCTTCGATGATTTGGTAGCCGAGGTCTGCAAGCCGTGCGACCACCACTCGACGCACCCTCGGATCGTCTTCGACGACCAAAAGCTTTTCCCGGCCTCGGGGCAACGGAGCGGTTTCTGCCGTGTCGAAATGCGTGATCTCTTCGTCAGCTTTTGACCGGGCGGAAGGCAGAAAGAGCCGGACGCTCGTTCCCTGCCCGGGCTCGCTGTAGAGCTGGATGTTTCCACCGGATTGCTTGGCAAAACCGTAGACCATACTCAAACCCAGACCTGTCCCGGCACCAAGGCCCTTCGTTGTGAAGAACGGGTCAAAAGCCTTCTCGCGAACCTCGGCCGTCATTCCCGAACCCGTGTCCGTTACTGAGATCAAGACAAAGTCACCAGTCCTTACCGACGGATAGGTTTTCGCGTAGTCAGCATCGAGTTTGACGCTGGAGATATCGATCGTCAGCCTTCCGCCTTTTGGCATAGCGTCGCGCGCATTTATCGCCAAATTCAGGATGGCATTCTGGAGCTGCGATCCGTCGACCGAAGCCTCGATGGCCGCGCCTGATATAACCGTGCGAAGCTCAACGGCTTCTCCAAGGGTTCTGCGTAACAGGTCCGAAAAGCCGCCGACGAGTTGCCCTATATCCACCGTTCTCGGATTGAGGCTTTGACGCCGTCCGAATGCGAGAAGCTGGCTTGTCAGTTTGGCACCGTCATCTGCCGCGCTTTGCGCCTCACGCAGAAGCACTCGAAGCTTTGGATCCTCAAGCTTGTTATCGATCATTTCCAGATTGCCGCTGACCACGGTCAGGAGATTGTTGAAATCATGAGCCAAACCGCCGGTCAGCTGGCCGATGGCCTCCATCTTCTGCGATTGGCGCAGTTCTTCCTCGATCTTGTGTCGGCTCGTCAGGTCCCGGATGAAGCCCGTAAAGATCCGCTTGTTGTGGGTTGCTGCTTCGCCCACCGAAAGCTCCATCGGAAAGGTCGAGCCGTCCTTGCGTCGTCCGGTCACAACCCGGCCATATCCGATAATGCGCCGTTCGCCGGTCGTCAGGTAATTGGAAATGTAGCTATCGTGCGCCGCGCGGTCGGGATCGGGCATCAAAACCTTGACATTCAGTCCGCAGACTTCTGCTGCCTTGTATCCGAACAGCCGTTCCGCAGCCGCGCTGAACGATGAAATGATGCCCGCTTCATCAATGACGACCATCCCGTCAGGAACGGTATCCAGGATAGAAAGCTGGTGGGCCTCGCGCTCGGCGACGGTTTCCTGCATCACTTTCATGGCCGTGACATCGTTGTTTGTCTGGACCACGACCTGCTCGGCCGAGCCCAGCGGCGATAGAAGAACCCAGTGGGTCGCAATGAAGAGAGGACGGCCATCCTTGTGGTGATGGATGACTTCGCCGCTCCAAGACTGCGCAGCCAAGAACCGGTTTCTTTGCTCTTCAACAGATTCAGGGAACTGCGTGCTAAGAAGCTCGTGAACCTCTTGGCCAACGGCCTCGATGCGTGACCATCCGTAGAGGTTTTCGCATCCTGCAGTCCAGCTGCGGATGATACCATCCGTTCCGTGAACAATGATGTTTGCCGCATCCAGCAAGCCTGTAACAGCAGAAAGCTGTCGTTCGAGCTCATCTCGACTGCCTCTATATGACATAGCTTTCCCATGATCGCACGCTCAGTGGGACCGTCCCCCGCGGACGATCGTTAACCGGGGCTCGCGGGAACGATCATCTTCATCTCCGGCCATCTGCGCAAGCAGAACCGGACGGCAGATCGTTATCGCGTTTCGAGCCGCCACACCGTCGATTTGGATGGCACCCTTGCCGATGAGCTTTGTCATGGTGCGCGAGACTGTTTCGATTGTCAGTCCAAGGTAATCGGCTATGTCCTGCCTCCCCATGGGAAGCTCCAGCGTGGTCCGGTTGCCTGAGGAAGCCGCTTGGCGCCGGAGTGTCGCCAGCAGAAAGGAACAAAGGCGTTCCTCCGCGTTCTTGGACGACAGGAGCACCATCTGATCCTGCGCTGCCGCCATCTCGTCGGAGACCAGAGCGAAGAGCTGTGGGCGCAAGTGATCACTCTCGGTCACCGCTGCATCGAACCGGCGTCGTGACAATCGCCTCAGGGTTACAGACGTCACCGCCTCGGCACTGTAGAGATAACGCCCGCCAAGCGAGATGCCGACGATATCGTTTGGATAGAGGAAGCCGGTAATCACGCGCCGTCCGTCGGCGATGATCCGAAAAATCCTCAACGTACCTTCGAGAATTTCGAAAACATCGACCGCATCGTCGCTCTCAAAGAAAAGCGCTTTTCCCGCTGTCAAATGTTCAAACGGCTGCTTGCAGAACAGGCTGTGAAGGCTGGTTTGGTGATGGACTGCGTGAAGAGCAGTCGTCCCACTTTCATAATTCTGAGTTGTACTGAGCATAACCGTGCCTCCAATCTCGATGCGCGCAGTTGACTCGCGTGGCGTGACGGGCGGATGCTGTTTCCGTGACAATCTATGGAATTGCGTAACACATTGTAACAGGAGGGGATAATGGCGCGGCAAAATCCTGCGACAGCTCACATCCTCATCGTCGATGATGATGTGAGGATCACTCAAATGTTGAAGCGATATCTCAACGAAGAGGGCTATTTAACCAGCGAGGCCAAGGACGGTGAGGAAATGCGCCTGCAACTTGCGCACACACAGGTCGATCTCATCCTGCTGGACGTCTCTTTGCCCGGAGGGGCCGATGGTTTCGATCTTGTTCGGGAGGTGCGAGCGGCGTCCGATACCCCGATCATCATGCTGACCGGTCGAAATGACGTTGTGGACCGGATCATCGGGCTTGAGATGGGCGCCGACGACTATCTCGCGAAGCCGTTTAACCTCAGGGAGCTGCACGCCAGGCTGAAAGCCATTCTTCGCCGGCGAAACGTGCAACCTCCCGAGCAGGAAGAGACCGACAAGATCGTCCATTTCGACCGCTGGGCTCTGAACCTTACGCGACGCGAGCTGTCATCAGCGGATGGCGAAGGTATCCATCTGACAACAGGCGAATACGACCTCCTTGCTGCCTTTGTGGCCCATCCAGGACGCGTGCTGTCGCGAGATTTCTTGCTAGAGGAAACAAAAGGGCGCCATCTCGATGCCTACGATCGGGCAATCGACGCTCAAATCGTCCGGATCCGGCGCAAGGTGGAGATCGACCCCAAACAGCCGCAAATCATTCGCTCCATCCGGGGCGTCGGCTATATTTTCGCCGCACGCGTCAGCGTGGCGAAGGTTGCTTAGAGGGCGATAGGTCATACGTTAAACCGGCCCGCGGTACTTTGAAAGTCGAGGTGTCGCCCAGAAGCCAGTGGTCGGTTTTGGCGACGGGCCAGACGTGGATGCGATTGCATCCTTCCTCTCCAGCGCGGCGTTTCGCATACTCCAACAAGCGCCCTGCCACGCTGTGCTCATTGAGGAGACTTACGGACGCGAGAACAGGAACTTCCAGCTGTTTGCTCAAGCCACTTTGCGGGCTGACAAATACCAGGGAAATCCCGCGGACAACCCCTGCCGGGTCGATTACAGTAAGCCAATTTCTCCGGAGGTCTTCTGTGGAAGTCGCTGCCTGCCACTCGGCAAGATCAATGTTCGGAAAGAGATGCCGAACGATTGCGTAAGCACGAGCAACGTCCGAGGCTCGAAGTGCACTGACCGTATAGTCCGCATCCATCTCCATCCCCCCGTTGCACCGATAATCTTTGGTGGACCGGCTGAGCCTGCATTGACGGCGGTCAACGCAACGACTGCAGATGTCGAAGGGTCAGCGCGGGTGAAGAAAGACGCAATATGGACGCTGAAGCGCCTTCTTCAGCGCGTAGCGTGAAGATGGAAGGAGAGCGCAAGGATGTGCTTATCCATTCGCCCGATGAACCTGGAAGGCATGCCTGCTCGGAAATCAGGCGACGGTCTTCAACTGGTCCTCTGCCAACATCTGCTTCGCCACAAACGCCTGACCCGCAATGGCTCGACGATCAACGCCCCGTTGCATTGCGCTTTATCAATGAGAGCCGCACCATTCCGGGTGAAAGAGTTACCGGAGGCGAGCCACCGAGAACGACCGTTTTGAACACGCGGCCCCAAAGCCCAGCCATGCGGTCGCAGGACTACTGAATGATTGCCATTACAGCGCCGTGTCGAGCCGCGGGCTGCAAGAGGACGTGAAACAAGGACGCCTTTATGACGGACAAGCTTCTCCTCACCTTCAATGCCGGATCTTCATCCGTGAAAATCGGCATCTTCAGAGTGGACGGTGAAAGGCCTGAGCGGATCGGCAAAGCCGTGGTCGATTTTGCAAGCGACCCCGTGTCGCTGCATCTCAAGGAAGGTCCGGCGCAGTTCGAACTGTCGCTGGAAGGCGCTTCCGGCGACGATCTTGCCGGCCTGATGGACAAGGTGTTCGGGGAACTGAGTGCCCATTTCGATCTCGACGCCGTCACCTCCGCCGGTCACCGCATCGTCCATGGCGGCGACGTCTTCGACGGTCCCGTGGAACTGACGACCGAGACTGTTGCGAAGGTTCGGTCGTTGACGGCACTTGCGCCACTCCATCAGCCCCAGGCGCTGCGGATGATCGAAGCCGTCCGGCACCTGCGCCCTGATCTGTTCCAGACCGGCTCCTTCGATACGACTTTCCATGCGACACAGTCCGACCTCGTGCGGCGTCTCGCAATTCCGCGCGCCTATCATGACGAGGGCATCAAGCGGTACGGCTTCCATGGACTGTCCTATCGCTACGTCGCCGGTGCACTGGCCGCCAAGGCGCCCGGTATTGCGGACGGCAAGGTCATCATCGCCCATCTGGGCAGCGGCGCCAGCCTCTGCGCCATCGAAAAGGGTCTCAGCCGCGATTCCAGCATGGGCTTTTCGACGCTGGACGGAATCCCGATGGCAACGCGACCCGGCTGGCTTGATCCCGGTGTGCTGCTGCATTTTCTGGGGCCGCTCGGCAAGTCGGTCGAAGACGTGGAGGACATGCTCTACCACAAGTCCGGCCTGCTGGGTGTTTCAGGCCTTAGCGGCGATACGCGCGAGCTCCTGGAGAACGACAGTGAAGAAGCGCGGGAGGCAATCGATCTCTTCACGCTCCGGATCGCCGGCGAGGTCGGGAGGCTTGCATCCACGCTCGGTGGGCTCGACGGCCTCGTCTTCACCGCCGGCATTGGCGAGAACCAACCGGAGATCCGCAGGCGTATTGCAGACCAGCTTTTGTGGCTGGGCGTAGAGCTGGACGGTTCGGCCAATCAAAACAACGCGCCCACGATCAGCACCGCGGCAAGCCGCGTTGCCCTTCATGTCATCGCTACGGATGAAGAACAGATGATCGCAGAGGAGTGCCTGTCCGTTTTTCGCGCGAGGGAACATCCCGCCACCTGACGGCACCGCGGAGGCGTCGCTCCCAGTCACGACAGTAATTTTCGATCACTCGCCGTTTCGAAGGAGCAAGAAGATGCAGCTACGTAACAACCTGCCCGTCACGCCCGAGATCAGCACCGAGGAGCTGACGCTCATCGACCGCTATTGGCGGGCGGCAAACTATCTCTCCGTCGGGCAGATTTATCTTCTCGACAACCCACTGTTAAAGGAGCCCTTGAAGCCGGAGCATATCAAGGCACGGTTGCTCGGCCACTGGGGCACGACGCCCGGCCTCAACTTCATCTATGCGCATCTCAACCGGATGATCCGCAACCGCGATCTCAGCATGATCTATGTCTGCGGACCCGGCCATGGCGGTCCCGGCATGGTGGCGAGCACCTATCTCGAGGGCACCTATAGCGAAATCTATCCGGACATCTCCGAGGATGCCGAAGGTATGCGGAAACTGTTCCGGCAGTTTTCCTTCCCTGGCGGCATTCCGAGCCATGCGGCCCCGGAAACCCCGGGCTCGATCCATGAAGGCGGCGAACTCGGCTACGCTCTGGTGCATGCCTATGGCGCAGCCTTTGACAATCCGAACCTCATTGTCGCCTGCGTCGTCGGCGATGGCGAGGCAGAGACCGGACCGCTTTCCGCAAGCTGGCAGTCGAACAAGTTTCTGAACCCCGCCCGCGACGGTGCGGTGCTGCCGATCCTGCATCTGAACGGCTACAAGATCGCCAACCCAACTCTTCTCGGCCGCATGGCGGACGAAGACATCGAGCACCTTTTCCGCGGGCACGGCTACGAACCGTTTTTCGTGGAGGGCCATGAGCCTGCCGATATGCACCGGCAGATGGCTGCGGCATTCGAGACGGTTTTCGATCGCATCCGCACGATACAGGCCGAAGCCCGCGACGGTACGGTGTCGGAAGGCTTCCCACGCTGGCCGATGATCGTGTTTCGCAGCCCCAAGGGCTGGACGGGACCAAAGGAAGTCGACGGCAAGAAGGTCGAGGGTTTCTGGCGCGCGCACCAGGTGCCGGTCTCCGGCTGCCGCGAGGACGACGGGCATCGCAAGGTCCTTGAGGACTGGATGCGGAGCTACAATCCGGACGATCTGTTCGACGCCAACGGCCGGCTGAAGGAGGAATTGCGGGCGCTATCGCCCGGCGGCGAACGCCGCATGGGTGCCAACCCCCACGCCAATGGCGGCCTTTTGCGCAAGGAACTCATCGTCCCCGACATCCACGACTATGCGGTTCCCGTAAGGACGCGGGGCGCCGACATGGTGCAGACGACGGAGATCCTCGGGAAGTATCTGCGCGACGTAATGAAGCGCAACGACGCGAATTCGAACTTCCGCATCTTTGGTCCGGACGAAACGGAATCGAACCGGCTCGGCAATGTCTTTGAGGTCACCGACCGCGTCTGGATGGAGAAGATCGAGCCCTACGACGTGCATCTGTCCCGCGACGGCCGGGTGATGGAGGTGCTTTCAGAGCATCTTTGCCAGGGCTGGTTGGAAGGTTATCTGCTGACCGGCAGGCATGGCCTTTTCTCCTGCTACGAGGCCTTCATCCACATCATCGATTCGATGTTCAACCAGCACGCCAAGTGGCTGAAAGTGTCGAGTGAACTGCCATGGCGCAAGCCCGTCTCTTCGCTCAACTACCTGCTCACCTCGCATGTCTGGCGGCAGGACCATAACGGCTTTTCCCACCAGGACCCGGGCTTCCTCGATCTCGTTGCCAACAAGAAGGCGGATATCGTGCGCATCTACCTGCCGCCGGATGCCAATACTCTGTTGTGGATCGGCGACCATTGCCTGAAGACCTGGGACCGCGTCAACGTGATCGTTGCCGGCAAACAGCCTGAACCGCAATGGCTGACCATGGACGAAGCGATCCGGCATTGCGAGGCCGGCATCGGCATCTGGGACTGGGCTGGCAACGAGGACGGTGCGGTCGAACCCGACGTGGTGATGGCCTGCGCCGGTGACGTGCCGACGCTCGAGACGCTGGCGGCGGTTTGCCTGCTGCGGGACGCGATCCCGGAACTCAGCATCCGCGTCGTCAATGTCGTCGACCTGCTCGCCCTGCAATCGCAGGACCAGCATCCCCATGGTCTCTCAGACGAGATGTTCGACAGTCTGTTTACCACCGACAGGCCGGTGATCTTCGCCTATCACGGTTACCCCTACCTCATCCACCGGCTGACTTACAAACGCACCAACCACCAGAACATCCATGTTCGAGGCTTCATCGAAGAAGGCACGACGACAACTCCATTCGACATGACGGTGCTGAACGAACTCGATCGCTTCCATCTCGCGATCGAGGCAATCGAACGCGTACCCGGTTTGAAGGACAAGGCAGGCAGCGTGATCGCGATGCTTGAGGACAAGCTGGCGGAACACACACGCTATGTCCGCGAACATGGCGAGGACATGCCGGAAATTCGCGACTGGAAATGGAAAGCCTCCAAGACGGTCGGATAAGAGGCCGGGCATCAAACGAAGCAGCCCGACCTATCACGCTCGGGCTGCTTTGAGCGGAAGCACCAAGTCCGCTTGACCACGATCAATGCCCTTTCCTGCGAGTGGAAGAATATCCGGTCTCACACTTAAAACTCGGGGACACGATGACGACATTCTCATTTGAGCAGCGGGAGCAGCGCGAGACGAAGTTCAAGGCGATCCTCCTCCAACGACAGCAGTATCTGCAAACGCGCCTCGAAAAAATCGAGCATGACTTTGAACAACCTCGTAATCGCGACGACGACGATCGTGCGGTCGAACGCAACAACGACGAGGTTCTGGATGAGCTCGGCGAGGCGGGGCAAACGGAGCTGCTGGCGATCGAGGCCGCCCTTCACCGGGTAAAGGAAGGCACTTTCGGTATCTGCGCCAAATGCGGCAATGCCATCAGCGACCAACGTCTCGACATCGTCCCGCACACGCCGTTCTGCCAATCCTGCGCACACGCGCTTCAGCATCTCTAGACCGCCCTATGGCGGCGTTACGGGCGAAGGCGTGAATTCCGGCAGTGGCTGCGTCTCGGGCGCCTTGCGTTGCGAAAGATCAAAGGTCTCCAGCATCGCATCTGTCAAAGTGAATAAAAGCTGCGAGAGGATTGTTTGATGTTGGTCAGGGACTTCATGACACAGAGGCCGATCTGCGTGTCGGCGAGCACGAGTATCAAACATGCGATCCAGCTGATGCTCGATCACAAGGTCAGCGGTCTGCCGGTGATCAGCGACGATGGTCAAGTCGTCGGGATGCTGACGGAAGGCGATCTCTTGAGTCGGAGCGCCTTCAATCTCGGCCCGCAGTCTCCACCGAAAGATCCTGACGATAGTTTCTTCGAAAATTACGTGCGAGCGCACGGCACCACCGTGGCAGATTCCATGACAAAGGACGTTATCTCCGTCTCGCTACAACAATCGCTTGCGGATGTTGCAGCGCTTGTCAGGACGCATGGTATCAAACGGTTGCCCGTTCTTCAGTCGGAAAGGCTCGTGGGGATCATCAGTCGGAGCGATATCATACGGGCCGTGACTGCAAACCGCGATGCGGTGGCAAAAGGAGATCTCGCGTTGCGGCTTGCAGTTTTGACGCGGCTGCGCTCGGAGCTCGGCCTCGAGCCAGAGAGACTTACAGTTGAGGTCAGGAATTCGATCGTCGAAATCTTCGGCCCTGTCCCCTCGCCTGCGCAAAGGCGAGCCATGCAAGTCGTGGCAGAAAGCGTTGCTGGTGTAGCCGGCCTGATTTTCGAAACCAACTGCGTTGAGACACTGGACCACTGACGCGACGTTCGCCCTGTCTGACGCCTTTCGGTTGTCCACATAGGCGGGCGCAGGCGGCGACCGCCCCTCAAAACAAAGACGATCATGCGCGAGCGATTTCGTACGGTCCGTCCTTCGCAGGCACTGTTCGGCTTAAAATCCTGGAGGTGAGACTGGCATCTCCGGTAGTCCGACAACCAGAATCTGATCGATCACCTTGGTGACACCCAGAGTGTTCTCAGCCGCGACCCGCGCAGCCGTCTTTTCGCGTGCATCCAGTACCCTGCCTTCCAGTGTGACCACAGTCGCGTCGACGGCCACCGTGATGGTGTCACCCCAGCGTTGCCGGTCATATTCAGCCTCAAGTCCGGCTTTGATATCCGCGTCGATTCGATCGACGGCGGACGCTGACATCTGTCGGATCAGGGTGCGCATGATGTCGGCTCGCGTGACGATGCCGACGAGATTGTTATTTTCGACAACCGGCAGGCGTTTGATGCCGCGATCGCCCATCAGGTTCGCGGCATCCTCGACGGTTATCCATGGCTCGACCGTGATCGCCGGCGAGGACATGACTTCGCTCACCTCTTTCCCGAAAGCTTTCGCGTAATCCTCCGCCAACGCACCGCGTGACGAAAACAGCCTACGCCACATCCCGGGCGAAGCCTGCGACCGAAGCTCCCCGCGTCGCAGGAAATCGCTTTCACTGATCACGCCCAGTACCTGCTCGTCATTATCGATCACCGGCAGACCGCTGAACCCGCAATCCAACATGGTGTTGGCCGCCTCCCAGATCTTGGCGTCTGGGTGAACAGAAATCGGATCTGCCGTCATGATTGATCGCACGGTCTGCATGGTCTTTTCTCCCTCGTTGTCGGGAGGTTAAACCCGCGGCTCGGGCCGTCCTTGATCTTCATCAACGATCACCGCTTCGAGCCCCAGTCCGGGCAACGCGCGTGCGACGAGGCCGGTCTGAAGATAATGGACCTGTTGGGTCTCCCGAAAGCGCTTTCGTACCCATCGATTGACAAAGATCATCGCCATCTCTTCCGAGGCTTCTAGGCTTGCTTCATCCAAGACCTCTGAAATGATGGAGCCAACCATGTCGTTCAAAACTATTCTTGCTGTCGTCGGTGAACACGGCGCCAACGCCGATATTGCCAAGGCCATCGAGCTGACAATTGAGTCAGACGCGCATCTTTCGATCATGGTCATCGGCACGGCGTTGCAACCGATCACGTCCGACTATCCCGTGGGGACCGCCTGGCTTGAGCAACGGCAGGAAGAGATAAAGGCGCTGGTCAACGTCAAGACGGGCGCCGAGGCGCTGTGCAGCCAGAACGCCGTTTCCTTCGATATCGATCACTTTTACGACGACACCTTCATTCTTCAGAGCAATATCGGCGTGCGCGCCATGTATGCCGACCTCGTCATTCTCGGCAACAGCGTCCGGCGCGAAAGAGGGTTGCGACGTCTGGTGGTTTCGGCTGCAGCCTTTGACGCCCGCACGCCGATCCTGCTGATCCCTTCCAAGGGCAACATCACTTTTCCGCCCAAAAATGTTCTTCTCGCCTGGAATTCCAGAGCGGAATCCGCAACAGCCGCCAAGGATGCACTGGATATTCTGAAACGAGCCGATGCCGTGCATGTCGTTCTCGTCGATCCGGATGGTGCCTACTTCAAAAACGGGGGCGAGCCTGGCGCAGACGTTGCCGCATTTCTCTCGCGACATGGCATCAAGGTTGTCGTCGAACAGCTGGCGAGCGGCGGCCGAGCAACCGAGGACATTCTCACGCAGCATGCATTGGAAACCGGCTGCGACATGATCGTCATGGGAGCCTACGGCCATTCGCGGCTGCATGAACGTATCTTCGGCGGTGTGACGGCAACCTTGCTGGAATCTTCGGATTTTCCGATATTCATGGCCCGATGAGCGGCTGTCACGCACAGTCTCCGAACCTTAGGGGCATCGGCTGCGGTCGGGCCTCTCGTTCCGTCCGGCACGTTGACGGCCTCATGGCCGTCGCGCGCCCGATGGTTCTCGTGGTTCAGGGCTTGGTCCGCCTAGCACGTTCCCGCGTCGCTGACCTGGTCGATCCTATACAAATCGTCTCGGCGGCAACCGGGGTTAGGAATACCGCACTCTTAAGATTGCAATCCTGATCATGCGGTCGGTCCCTGGTAGCGGATCCCGGTGACGGTCCCCTGCCTCAACAACAGGCGCTTGAAGACGAGGATGACTATGCCCCTGGAACACTGGCTCCGGCCGTTACGGCCCCTTCTCGTCGCGGCCCCGATCTTCGGGCTGACAATAGGATTGATCGCCTGGCACGGCGGATTTCAGGATCTCTATGCCACATCGCTGGCGCTTGCGACCGGCCTCGTCATGGTCGCCCTCGTTGCCCAGATCATCGCGCGGATTGGCGCCGGTGAAATCGGTCTGGATGCCATCGCGCTTCTCTCCATGGGCGGAGCCCTACTTTTTGGCGAATACCTTGCGGCGACGATCGTGGCCTTGATGTATTCCGGCGGTCAATATCTCGAGAATGTCGCCGAGGGCAGAGCCCGCCGCGAGATGACCGCGCTTCTTTCGCGTGCACCTCATGTGGCAACGAGGCGCCGTGAAAGCCAGATGGAGGAAGTGTCGGTCGATTCCATAGCGGTTGGCGACTGCCTTGTTGTTCGGCGTGGCGATCTGGTGCCGGTCGACGGAACCGTGAATGACGGCGAGGCTGTTCTCGACGAGTCCGCACTGACAGGCGAACCGCTGCCTGCCAAGAAACGCCCGGGCGATATCGTCATGAGCGGGGCCGCCAATGTCGGTGACCTCTTTAATATGACCGCCACAAAAGCAGCCTCCGACAGTACCTATGCGGGCATCTTGAAGCTTGTTGAGGCGGCCCAGCAGAGCAAGGCGCCGATGGCCCGCATGGCAGACCGGTACGCGTTGGTCTTCCTGACCGTCACAATGGCAATCGCTTTGCTAGCTTGGTGGATTTCCGGGGATCCTGTCAGGTCCGTCGCTGTCCTCGTGGTCGCAACACCCTGCCCACTCATCCTCGCCGTACCGATCGCTTGGGCTGCTGGTGTCTCAAGGGCGGCAAGCTCCGGTCTTCTGATCAAGGGGGCAAAAATCCTTGAAGAGCTAAGCATGATCCGGACGCTGGTGCTCGACAAGACAGGGACGCTGACCGATGGCAGACCGACCCTGCGAGAAATTTCTACATCTTGGGCAGAGGACGAGTTTCTGCGGCTCGTCGCTTCGCTCGATCAAGCATCGAGCCACGTGGCAGCCAAGGCGCTGGTTGATGCAGCGCATGCCCGGAACTTGAGCCTTGTTTCGCCGGAACAGGTGAGCGAGGAACCCGGCGAAGGAATTGCTGGGACGGTTGGCGACAGAAAGGTTGCCATCGGTGGCATCAACTTCATCGCCTCGGCCTACGGCGTTGAAATCAACGACGCACACACACCGGGAACCATCGCCGCAGCGGTCGCGATCGACGGGAAATTTGCCGGCATCTTGTTGTTTTCGGATCAACTGAGGGCGGGAGCTGCTTCGGCGTTGAACGGTTTCAAGGCAATTGGGGTAACGCGGATCATTCTGGCCACGGGCGACCGCGCGATTGTCGCACGCCAAATCACCGCCGGCCTGCCTTTCGATGAGGTCAGAGCCGACCTCTCGCCAGGCCAAAAGATCGACATCGTCAAGGATGAAAAGACACGCGCGCCGGTGATGATGATCGGCGATGGCGTGAATGACGCGCCTGCCCTTGCTGCAGCGAATATCGGACTTGCCATGGGTGCGCATGGCTCAGCTGCCGCCATCGAGTCGGCCGATGCGGTTCTGTTGGTGGAGAGGCTCGACAGGATTGTGGAGGGCATCGCGATTGCGCACGCCTGTCGACGGATCGCGCTACAGAGTATTTTTGCGGGCATCGGTCTGTCGGTTGGCGCGATGATCCTCGCCGCAGCGGGGTATTTGACGCCGGTGCAAGGTGCACTGTTTCAGGAAATCATCGATATCGCCGTCATTCTCAACGCCCTGCGTGCCCTGAGAATCCGACCTTCCGCCTCGCGTATGTCATAACGCGATTGGCGTCGCGCCTGTCTATTCTACCGCCACTGCTTGGTTTGGCTTGGATCGACGACCCGATCTACAGAGGCAGCAGTTCTCAGCTGCTCTCACCTTCAATCAGGTCCATGGGCCATACCAAACGTTTGACGGCATCGGGGTAGTGCAACTTGTATTCCGGCATGACAGACAACAGACCCTCGGCAAGGCTTATGCCGAGATCGCGAAGAGAAAGACTGAAGCAGGTCAGGCTTGGTTTGAGAAACTGGGCCTGCGGGCTCTGCCGCCCGATGATGGCGATGTCCTTGCCGGGCATAAGCCCGACCTCTTCCAGCCCGCGGTAGAGCCCGGTCACCAACGTCTCGTTGACAAGGACAACAGCGGTCGGACGGGTTTCACAGTCCATGATCTGACGAGCCACGCCATAGCCACCCGTTTCGCTCGGCGTGGCACGAAAAATGTGCTCCGGCGAAAGGGACAGATTGTGCCGGGCAAGAACCTCCTGGGATCGGTGAACGAACAGATGGCCGAGGTTCAGATCACCATTCGGCCAGATCAGGCCGATGTGCCGGTGACCGCTTTTCACAAGCCGCTCGATGGCGACCTCCGCCATGCCCTCGAAATCCAGATCGATCCAAGGCTGGCCGACATCGGTCTGGCTTCGCCCCAAGGTGATGAAGGGAATATTGTGGCGAGCGAGCAGTTCAAAACGCGCATCGTGGAGACGGGTGGCAGAGAGAATGACAGCATCCGCGAAGCCACGCGCGACGACGCGCTGAAGATAGGCGTCCGGGTCTTGGTCGGATGAACACAGCAGTGCGACGAGATCAAGCTTGTGACGGGCAAGGACGGTTTGCACGCCGTCGAAGACACTCATAAAGAACGTGTCGCCCTGGCCTGTAATTTCGGGTCCCGTCTGCATCATGAAGCCGATGACGCCTGTCGACCCCTTGCGCAGAGAACGCCCCGACTGGTTGGCGACATAGCCCAGTCTGGTGGCCGCTTCGAGAACCCGGCGCCGAGTCTCTTCATTCACGTCCGCCTTTCCGTTCAAGGCGCGGGACACAGTTCCTATTGATATATCTAGATAATTTGCCAGCTGGCGAATGCCCTTCATGAACTGCCTTTCCGCGGACCCGAATGCGTCGCCCAAAACAATATTGACAAATTCTGGCTCCTGTCCATACTACCGTAAACGTTTACGGAAAATCGGAAGAGGAGTTTTGATTTCCGTAAGGAGGAGGATACTAGTGACATACAATGCTGTTTTGTGTGGATGCGGAGCTATGGCCAAAGGCTGGCTCCGGGCGGTGCGGGACACGCCCCACATCAAAGATGCCATAGAAATCGTTGGCCTCGTTGATCTCGACCGAGCGACAGCTGAGGCGCTTGCAACCGAATTCAATCTTCAACAAGCGGTTATCGGGACGGATCTGGAAGTTGTTCTCGCGGAGACCAAGCCAGACATCCTGTTGGATGTCGTCATCCCCAACGCTCGCCATTCGGTGGTCAGCGCCGGCCTCGCCCATGGCTGCCACGTCTTAAGCGAAAAGCCGATGGCAACCTCCATGGAGGAAGCGCAGGATCTGCGCCGTGCCGCCAGCGCAGCGGGTCGTATTCATGCCGTCGTTCAGAACCGACGTTTCATTGCAGGCGTCCGCCGCATGCGTCGTCTGGTCGAAAGCGGCGCGATCGGCGAGGTCACGGGCATTCATTCCGATTTCTTCCTCGGCCCACATTTCGGTGGCTTTCGAGAAGAGATGGAGAATGTCCTGCTCCTCGACATGGCGATCCATACGTTTGATGCAGCGCGTTTCGTGTCCGGCAAGGCGCCCCTCTCGGTCTATTGTGTTGAAACCAATCCGGCCGGCTCATGGTACGCCCATGGCGCTGCGGCCAATGCGATTTTCCGTTTCTCGGACGATGTGGTCTTTACCTATCGAGGTTCCTGGTGTGCCGAAGGCGAGCGCACCAGCTGGGAAAGCGCGTGGCGCATTGTCGGCTCGAAAGGCATGCTGACCTGGGATGGCGAAGACACGTTTAGGGCTGCCGTTGCCGGGAACGAACCCGGCCTCCTCCCGGGCTTTACGTCAATTGACGTGCCTGACCCTGCCAGAGACGAGGAAACCCACGGCCACGCCAGCGTGATCGCCGATTTCCTCGATGCCATCAGCACCGGGCGCGAACCCGAAACAGTCAACCACGACAATATCAAAAGCCTGGCCATGGTGCTTGGCGCCATCGAAAGCGCCAAGTCGGGCCAATCCGTCGACATTTCAGCATAGGGACCGTGACATTGATCAACCAGCAGGAAAAATCCATTCGCATCGGCACCATGGTCAGCGCCTCGAAGGGGCAGGCTGCAGAACGCATTTCGCAGATCGCCGACATGGGGTTTGAAAGTTTCGAGCCCTTTTTCTGGCAGACGACCAATGGTCAGGACATTGCCGAGCTCGGCAAGCGCTGCCGCGAGGCGATTGGAGATCGCGACATTACGATGTCGACACTTGGCATGTTCGGTAACCCGCTCGAAGAGACCGACATGGACCTTCAGACGTTGCAGGGTTGGAAGGATTGCATCGACAATGCCCACCATTTTGGAGCGACGTGCGTTGCCGGCTTTACCGGCCGCATCCGCAACAAGCCCCTGCCCGACAGCCTTCCACGTTACAAGCAGATTTGGAGTGAGCTCGCCAAGCGGGCGGCGGACAAGGGTGTGAAAATCGCTTTTGAGAACTGCGCCATGGACGGCAACTGGGCGACGGGCGACTGGAATATCGCTCACAATCCGGATGCCTGGGAGCTGATGTTCAACGAGACCCCCGATGACAATATCGGGCTTGAATGGGAACCCTGCCATCAGATGGTCTATCTCATCGACCCACTGCCGCAGATCCGCAAATGGGCTTCGAAGATCTTTCACGTCCACGGCAAGGATGCGACCATTCGGTGGGACGTCATTCGCGAACATGGCATTTTCGGCAAACATCCGTTCGTCTTGATGCGCACACCCGGTTTCGGCGACAGCAACTGGACGGACATCATCTCCGAGCTGCGACTGGCGGGCTGGTCCGGCTCCATCGACATCGAAGGCTGGCACGACCCGGTCTATCGGGATGGACTGGAGATGACCGGACAGGTTCACGGTCTCAATCACCTGAAACAGGCGCGCGGCGGCGATTTCGTCGTCGACCCGGTTTAGATCGTTCAATGTTGGCGCGGCAAGGAGGAGGCCGCGCCGCGCGAAAGTGCATTCCGGAGAACCACAAAGGAGGACAATATGGGTATCCGAACATATACGATCGCCATCGCTACGGCGTTTGCAGCAACTGCATCGCTCTTTGCGCTCAGCGCTCAGGCAGAAGACGTCAAGCTGACGCTATGGTCGCTCGACCGCGACATTCAGCCCGCCCCCAATCTCATCAAGGAATTCAACGCCCAGAAGAACGGCATCCAGATCGAATATCGCCAGATTCAGTTCGACGATGTGGTCAGCGAGGCGATGCGAGCCTATTCGACCGGTAAAGCACCTGACATTATCGCAATCGACAACCCAAATCATGCCATGTTTGCGTCCCGCAAGGCATTTCTGGACCTTACCGACATGATTGCCGGTTCAAGCACGATCAAGCCGGAAAACTACTTCCCCGGCCCGCTCGCCTCCGCCACCTGGGACGGAAGATATTACGGCGTGCCGAAAGCGACGAATACGATCGCGCTTTACTACAACAAGGATCTGTTCAAAGCCGCGGGCCTCGATCCGGAAAAGCCGCCGCAGACCTGGGACGAGTTGCTCGAGACCGCCAAGAAGCTGACCGACCCATCCAAGAATGTTTACGGCATCACCTTCTCGGCCAAAGCCAATGAGGAAGGCACGTTCCAGTTCCTGCCCTGGGCACAGATGGGCGGCGCCACCTACAAGTCCATCAACAGTGATGGGGCTGTCCGGGCGCTGACGATCTGGAAGCAGTTGCTCGACGGCAAAATGACATCTCCCGATACGTTGACGCGCAGCCAGTGGGATTCCACGGCAACCTTCAATGCGGGCAATGCGGCGATGGCGATATCCGGACCTTGGGAAATCGACCGCATGGTGACCGATGCCAAGTTTGACTGGGGAACCGCGCTCTTGCCAGTGCCGCAGGAAGGTGCCGAGCGCTCTTCCGCTATGGGCGACTACAACTGGGCGATTTTCTCCAATACCAAACATCCGGAAGAGGCGTTCAAGGCGCTTGAGTTCTTCGCCTCCAAAGACGTCACCATGTACAAGGATTTCGGCCAGATCCCTGCCCGTTCCGACCTGCCGATCCCGCCGACCGGAAATGCGCTTAAGGATGCGGCCCTCAAGACCTTCGTGGAACAGCTGAAATATGCCAAGCCACGCGGCCCTTCGCCAGAATGGCCGAAGATTTCCAAGGCAATTCAAGATGCCGTCCAGGCGGCGCTGACCGGACAGATGGAGCCTAAGGCCGCGCTCGATCAGGCTGCAGAGAAGATCAAGCTTATCGAAGGCTGAGGCAGGACTGCCTTTCTCAGGAGCCGAGGGCACTCGTGCCATCCACCTTTTCCTCCCGGAAGGAGCTGTCTCGTTCGTCAAGAGCGGACAGCTCCACACCGGATCTTATGGGGTTTCCATGAAAAGGATACTTTCCAGCATCACGGACGGCCGCGGCTTCGACATTGGCCTGGTCGGAGTTCCCTTTGCCTTCCTGTTCATTCTTGCGGGCTTGCCCTTGCTCTACAATATCCTGATGAGCTTTCAGGAAGTGGACATGTTCAGTCTGGGAAGCATCATCAGGCCATTCGTCGGCTTCAAGAACTACATCGATCTGTTCAAGCAGCCCGAAACCCTGCCTATTCTCTTCAACACCGTCATTTTCGTGGTCGGCTCGATCGCTGGCCAGTTTCTCATCGGGTTTGGCCTTGCGCTGTTTTTCTGGGTCAACTTTCCGGGATCATCGTGGCTTCGTGGATTGTTTCTGGTCTCTTGGGTCATGCCGGGTCTGGTCGTCGGTGCGATCTGGAACTGGATACTCTCGGGGGACTTTGGCGTCCTGAACTTCTTTCTGCGTGAAAGCGGCCTGATCGACAGCAATATCTTCTGGCGCTCAGACCCCAATTTCTCGCTCTGGGCGGTCGTGCTCGCCAATATATGGCTTGGTACATCGTTCAACATGATCCTTCTGTCCGTCGGTCTTTCCGCCATACCCGGCGATCTCTATGAAGCAGCCGAGCTGGACGGTGCAAACGCCTGGCAGCGCTTCTGGACCATCACACTGCCCATGATGCGCTCCACCATCGGCGCGATCATTTCGCTCGGGCTTATCTTCACACTGCAACAGTTCGATCTGTTCGCGGCAATCACGGATGGCGGGCCGAACAACTCATCCAATGTCGCCCAATACTGGGCCTGGGACCTCTCCTTCCGGCAATACGACTTTGGCAAAGGCGCGACGATCTCGGTCATCATGACCGTGTTCGTGATGTTTGCGGCTATCGTCTATGTGCGCTCGACCCGTCATGAGGTGCGCGGATGACTGAAACCAACCGAAACCGCCTGATGCTCGCCATCGCCATCATCATGGCGGCGATCTACCTGTTTCCGCTCTACTGGATGTACGTCACGGCTTTGAAAACGGGCTCGGAGATGTTTGCCACCCCGCCCAGCTTCTGGCCATCGACAGCGCAGTGGAGCACCTTCGCGTATGTCTGGGAAAGCCGGAACATGGGCCGTTACCTATGGAACTCAACGCTGATCGCCTTTGGATCGGTGGCGCTCATCGCCGTTCTCGGTACCGGCTGTGCCTATGTACTGGCGCGGTACCGTAACCGCTGGGTGGATGTAGGCCTGTTCCTCATTCTGATGCTGCAGGTTCTGCCCGCATCGCTGATGATCACGCCGATCTTCGTCGGGTTCTCCCAAGTCGGTTTGCTGGACTACCCGCGCTTTGCCGTCATCCTGGCGATAGCGGCAAAGAGCATGCCGTTCTTCGTGGTTCTCGTGCGGGCGACATTCATGGCTGTGCCGATGGAGCTTGAGGAGGCCGCATTGGTCGATGGCAACTCGCGCATCGGTGCCTTCTTCAACATCGTGCTCCCGCTTGCCCGCAACGGTATTCTTGTCAGCGCCATCCTCATCTTCATGCAGGCATTCGGCGAGTTCGTCTATTCGAAGTCGATGATCCAGAACATCGAATTGCAGCCCGCAAGTGTCGGTCTCAACTCGTTCATGGGCCCAAACACCAGCGAATGGAACAACATCATGGCGTACGCAACGATGTACGTAACCCCGATCCTTGCCATCTTCGTCCTTCTGCAGCGCCGCATCGTTTCCGGCCTCACATCGGGAGCTCTCAAATGACCAATCAAATCGAATTGTCGGGCGTCAACAAATATTACGGTGCCTATCACGCGCTGAAGAACATCGACCTCACCATTCGCAAAGGCGCTTTCGTCGCCCTGGTGGGACCGTCCGGATGTGGCAAATCAACGCTTCTGCGCGCCCTCGCAGGGCTTGAATCGATCTCCGAAGGTAACCTTGTTATTGCCGGCGACCGCATGAACAATGTACCGCCCCGCAAGCGGGATCTCGCCATGGTGTTCCAGTCCTATGCGCTCTACCCGCATATGACGGTTGAGGAAAACCTCACCTATAGCCTGCGCATTCGCGGCACCAAGAAGGCGGATGCGAAGAAGGCGGCAGAGGACGTGGCCGCCATTACCGGCCTGTCGGACCTGCTGCATCGCTATCCCCGCGAACTCTCCGGCGGACAGCGACAGCGTGTCGCGATGAGCCGGGCCATTATCCGCAATCCCAAAGCCTTTCTGTTCGATGAGCCACTGTCCAACCTCGACGCCGCCCTGCGTGTCCATATGCGCAAGGAAATCAGGGCACTGCATGACCGGCTTGGCGCGACCTCGGTCTATGTCACGCACGACCAGATCGAAGCGATGACAATGGCTGATCACGTCGTGGTCATGCGCCAGGGCGTGATCGAGCAACAGGGCCGGCCACTTGAACTCTATGACCGACCGGTCAACCGTTTCGTTGCCGGATTTATAGGATCGCCGGCCATGAATTTCATTCCGGCAACGACTGGACCGGATGGAAAAAACCTCATTCTGGATCTTGGCCGGCCACAGACGATCGGTCTCGACAGAACCATTCCGGCCAATCGAAATCTTGTCGTCGGTCTGCGGCCCGAACATCTTACCATCGCCGAAGACGGCAAGGGTTTGTTGGAAGCACCAGTGGCCTTGGTCGAGTCGACAGGGTCAACGACCTTCGTCACAACGGCAACGACGCCCGAATGTGTCGTCGTCGTAAATGGACGAGTTCCAATAACCGGCGGTCAAACCGTCGGATTGAATTTCCAGCAGGAACACATTCATCTGTTCGATGCGGAAACGGACAGTCGGATTGAATGATTGATGCCTATGGCGACAAGCGTAACCACGCTCTTGAGCCGGGTGGCCGCGTCCGACGGCTTGCAGAAATCGTTCTGGCCGGTTTTGGTGAGCGCAGCTGGCACCGTTGTTTTTCCGCTGCGGCTTTCTTCTCTGCATTTTCCCCTTGCGGTCCGCCAATTCTGACCCGCCACACCCCCATGTTCATGGCTGGCGCGGTTTGGGGATTTGCTCAATAATCCTTTCTGGCCAAGCCGAGGCCTGAAAGCGAGTGTTATCTTGAACACCCAAACGGAGAGAGCCGGACCTATATCCGTTGTCATCGTCGAGGACGATGGACCAACACGTCGGCGTATCGCTGACGGCCTGTCCGACGCTTCCGCATTTTCGGTTCTTCAGGCGGGAACGCTCTCGGAGGCGCGCCAAGTGCTGGAGTCTGGTTATCCTGATGTGCTTCTGACTGACCTCCAGCTACCCGATGGCCATGGCATGGACCTGATCCGCGACGTCCGGCAGCATAGCCAGACCACCGAGATCTTGGTCATCTCCATCCTGGGCGATGAAGAAAGCGTCATTTCGGCTATTTTACTCGGCGCCAACGGCTATCTGCTGAAGGACGCTCTGCTGACCGACATCGCCGACACGGTGCGCGATCTTATGCGGGGCCACTCGCCAATCTCGGCCTCGATAGCCCGTTTCATCGTCAAACGGACCCAAGGCGTCAAGGATCCCGTCGTCGGGACGGACTTGAATACCGCCAAGCTGACAGCGCGCGAAATCGACATTCTGTGGGGCATCGCCAAGGGTTTCAGCTACGCCGACATCGCGGATTATCTGGGTATTTCACGCCAGACCGTTCCCGGCTATATAAAGAACATCTATCGCAAGCTCGAGGTGAATACCCGCGGTGAGGCCGTATTCGAAGCCTTGCAGCAGGGCTTGATAAAGCTTTAGGATGAAAGCTGCCGCTCACCAAGTTGGAAGGATGGCTCGACCGCGTGGCAGGATCGGCTGGGTGCTGCTGTACCTGGCGCTGCAACCTGTCATCATCGTCCTTTGCATCCTGGCCCGCCAGATCGGCCCGCCCCTGCCTCCCGCGGTCTATGAACTGAGCGGCGTTGAGCTTCAAGACGCGACAGGCCAATTCCGTTCTGTGGACCTCCCGGACTTTCGCCCCGTCTCCGAAGATGCGACCTCCTCTGCGATTTATCGCGTCTCACTCGAACGACCGACCACGCAGAAAGATGTGGCATGGAGCATTTTCGTGCCGCGCTTTACCACGGGCGTACAATTCGAGGTCAACGGCTCAATGATCCACGATACGCACCGGAATGTTATGAGCCGCAGACCCGACCGCAATACGTCCGCCATAGCGACGATTCCGGAAAGCCTGCTGCATGAGGGGCGCAATGAGCTGATCATTCACCTCGTCACATGGGGGCCGGTCGGCGGCTATCTGGACAGCGTTTATGCCGGTCCGGACAAGATCCTGAGACCGGTTCACGATCAGCGGTCGATCATGTTCGAGACCCTGCCCCTCATCCTTGTTGCCGGACAGGCGACATTGGGAGCGATCCTCGGCCTGATCTGGATCAACCGCCGGAACGATCGCAGCTATGGGCTGCTTGCGCTCGCCATGCTGATCGGTTTTTTTCAGTATTTCGTCTCGATGCCAGCATCGCCACAGACGCTCGGCCTCGTCGGCGCTGCCGTTGTTACGCAAGCGCCGCTGGTTCTGCACTTCATCGTGCGCTTCATCGACATGCCGCCACCGCGATGGCTTCATCTCACATTCGTACCCGGCATTATTATTGCCTTTGCGGGCCTTACGGGACAGCATGATTTACTTCACGCACTCTTCCTGCCGCTAGGGCCACCAACGATTGCTCTCTGCGCCGCCGTTGCTTGCCTCCTTTTGGGCAACGCAGCTCTGCGCGGAAACCGAAAGGCGCTGATAATGGCGCCTGTATTCTCAGTCATGCTGGGGTGCGCCCTGAACGATATCCTGACGGTCAGCCGGCTCATTCCGGGTGAACGGATCTTTATCGGCTGGTTCGGTTATTCGATCGTCCTGATCGTCATCGGAGTCTGGCTGACCTGGCGTTTCGTCCAGGCTTTGAATGATGCCGACAGTTTCGCCGACCGGTTGGTGAAGCAAGTATCGGAGGCCGAGGTCAAGCTCAGGGCAAGTTTTTCCCGCGAAGAAGAACGCGCAAGGGCGGCGGCTTTGGCCTCGGAGCGGACGCGATTGATGCGGGACCTGCATGACGGGTTGGGCGGGCAACTCGTCAGCATCGTCGCTCTTGCCGAACAGCCGAGAGATACAACGAATACAATCGGAGATGCCGCTCGCGCTGCGCTGCGCGATCTTCGTCTGGTCATCAACGCAATGGAAGAGATCGATGGCGACCTCATGCTTGCCCTTGGCTCCTGGAGGGAGCGGATATCAGGCCAGTTGCGTGTCCACGACATGCAGCTGGTTTGGAGCGTGCAGTCGCCACACGGACTTCCCGTCTATCCGGGCCTTCGTCCAAGGCACGTTATCCAGGTTATCAGGCTGCTTGACGAAGCTGTCACCAATGCGATCAAACACTCGGGCGCATCGATGGTGACGATCATGATCGAGACCATAGCTGGCCCCGACGGCGACGCGAGGGGCCAGATCTCCGTCAGGGACAACGGTTGCGGCTTTGCGGTCGATGCGGTGAATGGGGCGGGGACGGTGCAGGGCCGAGGCTTGCTCAACATGAAAAAGCGCGCAGCCCTCTGCGATGTGACCTTGTCCGTCACAAGCGCACCGCTCGGCACGACGGTCTCGCTGCTGCTACCCGCCGACTTCCCCGAAGCCACCCAAGGGGGCTGATGCCAGCGGGGAGCGCGCGTATAAGGTGATAGGAACCGAGCGCGGAGAAACTTTCATCGCCTGGACTATCTGATGCCGAGACGGTTCCTCGGGCCACCACGATTGACCGGCGCTACACCGAGACCGGGTGCGCGAACGCCCGGCCTGCGGACACACCCAACCGGCAAGCCCGGAGCAGTACAATAGATCGCGGTCCTTGCCACGGGACGCGCCACGCAACCAAGCGGAACCCCCGGCGCCGTGCAGTAAACGACCACCGCGGCCGGGGGGCGCACCACGCAGCCTTTTGGGACGCCGACGGCGTTGCAATACACGACGGCCGCCGCCGGCGCGGCCGTGAAAATTGGCGCTGCCAGCACGGCAAGATAGGTAAGGGCCAATGCGGCCTTGAAACCATTTGGGCGATGTTTCATGGCGAATGTCTCCCGGATTCTAAACTGCGCCGACGGATACCGGCTTGACCCCATCATGCCCGTTTCCGGTGCCGCGAATACGCCATGAACATGGGGTGGATGCGCACCTTAAACGCACTTAATGGTTGAAACTATCGATTGCTCGCCAAGCCGGTTTGCCCGGCGAGCCGTAGTTTCTCTGCAAGTGCGAACGGGACTGGCACGATGGACGTCTCCGCGACTGCAACAGGCCCGTCCCCGGCCCCCGATCAGTCTGTCGTCAACGTCGCGGACTGGATCGTCAGTGCAGAGCAGGTCGTCGATCGTCTCGAGACGGCGTTGGTGGACACGGCGCTCGCCCTGCCACATCTTGATCGGGAACTGTTATGGGCGGGCACGGTGTCCATGACCTCGGCGCCCAGGGTTCTTGCCCTCAGCCTTGGCGCCGTCGGTGTCGTCATGCTGATTTTTATGCTGAGCAGTTACGGGCTGAGAGGCCGACGCGAGGCTGCCGCGCGCGAACGCGTCCCATTCCTCGCCGTCTTGAAACGGACGGCCTGGAGCCTTGTGCCATTGCTGGCCGCCACCGCGGTGGGGCGCGCAATAGCCGTTCGACTGCTGAGCGCCGATCCGCTCGGGGATGGTTTTGCCAGGGAGTTTCTTGTTTCCGTCATCTACTGGCTGTCTGCCATTACCTTTCTCGGCATTGTCTTTTCGCCCCGCACTCCTCAATTGCGGCTTCTGCCGCTGGACGAGAGCGGCGCGGAAAAAGGACTTCGGCGAAGCGCCGTGATCCTGGCGTGCGGATACCTGATGGTGTGCCTTCTGGCAGCAGCCGCCCGCGTCGGCATGCCGCCGAACTCGGTGCGGCTGCTGGCGATACTCGGCGCGTTTGCCATGACGGCGGCGGCTTTGAGATTACTGCATCTTCTGCGCCGGCACGGCCTGACGCCGCGGCTACACATGGTCGCCGCCTGGATGATCCTGCTGGTGTCAGGCTTGTGGATATGGGGCTGGCTGATGCAGCAGTTTGACCTGTACCAGGGCATCAAGGGAACAACGATCGCTCTTATGCTGGCGCTGGCCTTCGATCGCTCGATCGCCCTCTCGATCCAGCTGTCGCGCAAGCCCGAGGTGATGCGTCGACTGTTCGTGGTGCGGGTGGTGATCGATGCCTTGGCGGCAGCTGTCATCCTCAGGCTGATCGTCGAGTACTGGCTGGTCGGCACGCTTGCGGTCATCCCGCAACAGGATTGGCCGCATTACTCGCGGCAGATCAATTTTTCGCTTTTGGTGTTGGTGCTCGCTGCCGTACTCGCCGCGGTTACCCACGCATGGGTAGAGTCGCGCATGATGCCGAAGGAGGCTCTCACCTCGCTGGAAGACGCGGAGTTGCACCTTGCGCGTATGACAACGGTTCTGCCGATCCTTCGTGTGGTCTTGCTGGGGCTCATCGGATCGATTTTCTCGCTCGTGACCCTGTCGGTTCTTGGGGTCGACACCACTCCCATCATAGCCGGCGCCGGCATTTTGGGTCTGGCCATCAGTCTCGGGTCCCAGGCGTTGGTGAAGGACGTAATATCGGGCATTTTCTGGATGCTGGACGATGCGTTCCGGCTCGGCGAAGAGATTGAAATCGACTCCACTCCCGGCAGGGTGGAGCAGATACTGATCCGCAGTCTCAGACTGCGCGGCTTGGATGACAGGCTGCATACAATTCCCTATGGCCAGATCGAGACCGTTGTCAGCCGCAGTCGCGGACTCGTCCTCGCTCGGGTTAGCCTGAGACTGGAGAACGACACGGACGCCGTCGGGCACGCGCGGTTACTGCGGTTGGCGGCGTCGACCCTTCGAAGCGAAACCAGGCTTCAGGCCGATATCGTCGGCAAGATCGCGATCAGCCCGCCTGAAGCCCATCTGCAGACCAGGGAGCTGGTGTTGAGCTTCAATTTGGCGCGTGCCGCAGCGGTGACCGCCCTTCCCCTGATCCGCTCTCTGCTGCTTGAAGTGCTCGAAGCCTCCGGCTTCGATCTCGCGCCAGATGGCGTCCACGTCTCTCTTGCTGAAAGGCGCGCCACGGCAGCCCCGGTGGCTGGCACACTGGACGAGGTGCAGACCCCATGAACATGGGATGGCTTCACTGCAGCCTTTGGTTGATCGTGCCGTCCAGCATCGTAGGGACATTGACCAGTCCCTTGGAGCAGGTCCTGCGGCCTCGTCGCGAAGAATTGGTCCGGATTAGCTGATGCTGGCAGTTCCGCAACTGAAGAATGGACTGCTGACCGCGTCCGCCCGGCAGGAGGCTCCCGACACAGGGATCAACCTGGCGGATATCGCAACACTCAAAGGAGATCGAAATGGCAAACGTTAAGCTGATCACCCCTGTTCTGATCGTCTTCGGGGGGCTGGCCGTCGCTTCGAGCGGCTATGCGCAACAGGAGGCCTTCATGACCGCAGACAAGAACGCCGACACGATGCTGGACCAACCCGAATTCAAGGTTTTCATCGACACGATGGCCGCGTCCGGAAAGCCGATAGCACTCAAGGTCAAGCAGGCCGGTCGCTACAACCTGGCGTTTGGCCGGATCGACAAGGACAAGAACGGACTCCTGACGCCGAACGAGTTGCAGTCGCTGAAATAGCTGCCGCTCCCTGAGCAGGCCTGCCACGACATGCGCAAGGGAAGGATCTTTCCATGAAACATGCACTGTTGCCCCTGGTGGCCGCAGCTCTGCTGATTGGCTGGGTCGGGCAGGCCTGCGCCCAGGCCGAGAAGCGGAAAGTCATGGTCGAGGCACCTACCCTCGTCGAGGTGACGCTGTACCTGGAGACGACGGGAACGTTCCGCGCGGTCAACCAGGTTGACCTCGTCGCCCGAGTCTCCGGTACGCTCGAGAAAGTGAACTTCAATGAAGGCGACACCGTGCGAAAAGGTGACGTCGTCTTTCTCATAGAGCCCGAACCCTATCGCATCAGCCTTGCAGCTGCCGAAGCAGAACTGCGTCAGCAACAGGCCAACCTGCAACAGGCGGTCTCAAACGCGGCCCGGCAGGAAGGACTTTCTGCCAAGCAGGTCGTATCGCTAAGCGCAAATGAATCGGCGGTGGCACAGCGACTGGCAGCCGAGGCACAGGTCGAGGCCGCCAAGACCAAGGTGCGAAGTGCTGACATCAACCTCAGCTACACGGAAGTGAAGGCGCCGTTCGACGGTATCCTATCCGCACGCGCGGCCGATCTCGGCGCCTTTATCAATGCCGCATCGTCTCCGAAGCTCGCCTCGCTGGTCGAACCGGACCCGCTCCACGTACTCTTCTCGGCCGATGAGCGGCAGGTAATCGCCATTCGCCGCGCGATGGCTGAGCGCCATATAGACCTGAGGAGCCTCGGGGCGATCCGAGTTGAAGCCGGTCTTCAGGGTGATGCGACCTACCCTTACAGTGGATATCTCGACTACATCGCGCCAGAGCTGGATAGCGCGAGTGGGACCATGACCCTTCGCGGCGTTATTGCCAACACGCACCGCTTGCTATCGCCGGGCATGTTTGCCCGCGTCCGAGTCCCGATCGTCACGCGCAAGGCACTGACCGTGCCGGAGGCCGCGATCGGCAATTCCCAGTTGGGCCGAACGCTTCAAATCGTCGATGCCGAAGGCAAGGTCGCAGCCGTCAAAGTCGCGCTCGGAGAAAAAGCCGCCGGCGGCCGACGGGAGGTTGTCAATGGCGTGAGAGAGGGCGACCGCGTGATCGTCAAGGGCGGGGCTGGGTTGCGTGCCAGAGAAGTCGTCGAAGTCGTGACGGCACTCGATTGATCTGCTTACAGAAACAGGGAATGCCCCAGGATGGCCAGGTTCTTTATCGATAGACCGGTGCTTGCGAACGTGATCGCGCTCCTGACCGTCATACTCGGTCTGGTGGCGCTGGTCGGCCTGCCTGTCGCACAATATCCGAATGTCGTACCGCCCTCGGTGCAGGTGACGGCACGCTATCCCGGTGCCAACGCCGAGACGATCGTCCATGATGTGGCATTGCCGATCGAGCAAAAGGTCAATGGGGTCGAGGGCATGCTCTACATGCAATCGACCTCCACCAGTGACGGCACCTACGCACTCACCGTGACCTTTGCCATCGGCACCGATCCCGACGCGGCGCAGATCCTTGTGCAGAACCGTGTGGCGAGTGCGACGCCTTCCCTTCCGGATGCCGTACAGGCACAAGGCGTGCAGACGGCCAAGCGCTCGACGGCTATTCTGGCGATTGTAGCACTCACCTCCGACAACCCGGATCATGACAGCCTGTTCATGACCAATTATGCAACCATCAACCTGATCGATCAGATCGCTCGCATCCCCGGCGTCGGTAGTGTTTCGGTTTTCGGCGCCGGCAACTATGCGGTGCGCATCTGGATGGATCCGGACCTGATGGCGGCACGCGGTCTCATGCCGTCAGATGTGAACAACGCGATCCGTCAGCAAAGCCGCACATCGTCCGCCGGCCAGCTTGGCCTTCCACCGGTGCCGGAGGGGCGCGATTTCCAATACACGCTGAAGCTCGACTCCAAGCTCGCCGATGTGGCGGCCTTCGAAGACATCGTCCTGCGCGCAAATGACAATGGTGATCTTGTGCGCCTGCGCGACGTGGCACGGGTAGAGCTGGGTGCTCAGCAATACAGCCAGGATTTCAGTCTCGATGGAAAGCCGGCGGCAGGCCTCGCACTGTTTCTGTTGCCCGAGGCCAATGCGCTTGACGTCGTAGCGGCGGTCAAGGCGAAACTGGAGGTCATGTCGACCGACTTTCCCGAAGGGCTTCGCCACTCCGTGCCGTTCGACACGACGCTGTTCGTCAAGGCCGCCATCGATGATGTCTACCACACCCTGGTGGAAGCCGCGTTCCTCGTGCTGGTTGTCATCCTCATCTTCCTGCAGGATTGGCGCGCGATGCTGGTGCCTGCCACTACGGTGCCTGTCACCATCATCGGCGCCTTCGGCGCATTGGCATTGTTCGGTTTCTCCATCAATCTTTCCACCCTGTTCGCCATCATCCTTGCCATCGGCATCGTGGTTGACGATGCAATCATCGTGGTCGAGGCCGCTGCTCGCCATCTCGATAACGGAAAAACGCCAACGGAGGCTGCGGCGCTTGCCATGGACGAGTTGATGGGCCCGATCATCGGCATCACACTTGTGCTGCTTGCCGTGTTCCTCCCGGCCTCCTTTCTGCCTGGCCTCAGTGGCGAAATGTATCGCCAGTTCTCGCTGGTCATTGCCGCAACGGCCCTGATCAGCGCGGTCAACGCCGTGACCCTGAAGCCGACCCAATGCGCCCTATGGCTGAAACCACATGCCCTGAAGCCGCGCAAGAACGTCGTCTACCGCGGTTTCAACGCAAGTTACGATGCCGTCGAACGGGTCTATGCAGGGCTGGTGAGGGTCATGACCCGTTTCAGTGTGACGGTCTCGCTGGTGGCACTGCTGTTGGTCGCGCTCTCGCTCTCCCTGCTGGCGCAGGTGCCGACGGCCTTCCTGCCGATCGAGGACCAGGGGTATTTTCTGGTATCGGTCCAGTTGCCCGAGGGCGCGTCGCTCGAGCGCACACGCCTCGCAATCGAAAACCTGCGGGGGCGGGTCGAGAAGCTGGATGCCGTTGAAACGGCGGTCGCAATCAGCGGCGTCTCCGCCCTCAACAACAATGCCAGCCTTTCCAACGCGGGTGTCCTCTACGTGATCCTCAAGGACTGGAGCCTTCGCCAACAGGGAGATGACCTGTTGTCGCTCTACACCTACCTGCGTAGGCTGACTGCCGATCTCCCGGACGGACAGGCGCTCGTGCTTCCGCCGCCTCCGATCCAGGGTATCGGCAACGCGGCGGGCTTCACCATGCAGGTAGAGGCCCGTGACGGCGCCTTCGACTATGCGGCTTTGGAAGAAGTGGCGGCCAGCATCGCCCGTGCAGCAGGGTCTGATCCGACATTCCGCGAAGCCTTCAGTCCGTTCCGTGCCGACGCCCCCCAATTTGCCGTCTCGATTGATCGAAGCAAGGCTCAGCGCGCCGAGATCGATGTAGGCGGCGCCTACGACGCTGTCAGCCAGTACATCGGATCGTCCTACTCCGGCCAGATCAACCTCTTCGGCCGCATTTTCCAGGTTTATGTACAGGCAGACGCCTCAAGGCGCGCCGAAGTCGCCGACCTGGAGCGGCTTCGGCTGCGCGGCGCCTCCGGCCAGATGGTGCCGCTGGGCTCGATCGCAGACGTAAAACCGGCCACCGGGCCTGCGCTGATCAGCCTCTACAATCTCTATCCATCCGCTCAAATCATCGGCTCGCAGGCGCAAGGCTATTCGACCGGCCAGGCGCTCGATGCACTCGACGGGATCGCAAAGTCGCTGCTGCCTCACAATTTCGAACGGGAATGGACGGCTGCGTCCTACCAGGAACGAGAACTCAGCGGACAGATTTATCTGGTCTACTGCCTGAGCCTGCTTCTAGTCTATTTCGTTCTGGCTGGCCAATATGAGAGCTGGTACGCACCAATCAGCGTCATCGCGACCGTCCCGCTCGCGCTGATCGGAACGGCTACGACGCTGCTGTCGCTCAATGCCGCCGTCAACCTCTACACGCAGATCGGTCTGGTGTTGCTGGTGGCACTGTCGGCCAAAAACGCGATCCTGATCGTTGAAACCGCGCGGCATCTGCGGCTGCATGACGGCGCAGAGACCGTGGATGCGGCCATAAGGGCTGCGATCACGCGGCTTCGACCGATCCTGATGACGTCGATCGCCTTCATCCTCGGCGTCGTGCCGCTCGTGCTGCAGACCGGGGCGGGAGCGAGCGCGCAAAAGTCGATCGGGCTCGCGGTTCTGACCGGCATGATGGGCTCAACCTGCCTGACCGTCGTTTTCGTACCGTCGCTCTTCGTCGTCATGCAGAGAATGGAAGAGCGCTTCAAACGTCGCGTTCCAGTTTCAAGCTAACTGTGGCCGGCAAGCAGAGAGCCTTGTAAAGTCGTTCGCATGAAACCGAACCTCCACGTAAGCGCTTTCGTTGCGGGGACCTAGAACGACGCCTTCAGCTGGCCGCCGATGCTCCATACAGGATCGGCGTCTTCGCGAAACGTTGCTGCGGCAGAGGTGTTGACCTGCCATTTTTCGGTAACCATCCACCCGATGCGTCCGCCAAGCGCCGCATAATTCTGGTCCTCTGTGCTGCCCTTGACATCGCCGACCCAGTCGACGGAGGCTTCTACGCCCTTCTTGTCTGCGGACGTGCGTCCTACACCCAGTAAAAGCGTCAGGTCGAACCGCTCATCGAGCTTGCGGCTCCAAGCTAATTCGGCGCCGAGACTGTCAGTGATCGTTGAGCCGGATCCCATCCTGGCGGCGAAGAGATTGTCGGTCTTGTCTTCCCCATAGCCATCGAGGTCGAGCCAGGATCGAGCGAAACGGGTCGACAGCGCCAGTTCGTTGGTATCGTCGGGCGCGTAGATGACACCAACCCGAGCGTAGGACGCAAACAACGATCCAGATGTCGCACCCCCGGTCTGGATCATCTCATCGATGTTCATGTAGCTTCGGGTGAGCGACGCGGAAACATCGGGCGATCCCCATGCGCCAGCCTCCCCGAAAGCACGCCATGTTGCCGGCGCAGTCGTGTATCGGATACCTCCGGCAAAGAGCGCAAGGTCGTCCGAGCGAGCGTCCGACGCGCTCGCGCTGACGCGTGTTGCGCCCCCAAGCAGGCTGAAGCCGCTGCCAGCTTCCCAGCGAGCGTTAAAGCCCGCCGCCGCGTCACTGTTGCCCGAGAGAGAGACATAGCTTCCGCTGTCGAAGCGCTCGGATTGGCCTAACAGCGTTAGTGCTGTTTGAGAAAGATCGAGTGCAATGGACTGCCGCTGATGTGCAATCTGGTT
This sequence comes from Rhizobium sp. CFBP 8752, assembly GCF_014842035.1. Classification (NCBI taxonomy): domain Bacteria; kingdom Pseudomonadati; phylum Pseudomonadota; class Alphaproteobacteria; order Hyphomicrobiales; family Rhizobiaceae; genus Rhizobium; species Rhizobium sp. CFBP 8752. Next base: position 457,595 of record NZ_JACYUZ010000002.1, read on the forward strand.
CATCGAGTCCACCACGGAGCGGGTTGTGGTGAAGCCGAGGCGAGCGAAATCGATGGTATCGAGGAACAGGATTGCGTCCTGGGCCTCATCGTCCAAGGGCCCGGCGGATGTGAGGAGCACTGTAAGGTCGAGTGTGCTCGATCCCGAGACCCCGACCTTGCCACCAACCGCGACGTCGGCATCCACTGGGCCGGACGCCTCGTATTTCAGTATCTCCATCCGATCCTTGAGAGCTTGAATGGACACGGCCTGCCCTTCCGACGTCGAAACAAAGCCGCGATAGTCCATCGCATAAACTGAGTGACCATCCGGCTGTGTCACCGGTACGCTGAGCGAGCAGCGTGTCGTGGCGCGGCGGATACCGGAGGCACCGCCCGCTGTCGCCGAAAAATCGTCGAACAGATAACTGGTCGCGTTGCCGTCGGGTGATCGGACGCGCGAGTATGTCCCTTCAGCGCATCCGTCTGCTGCGAGCACCAGATCTGGAACAGAGAAATTGACCACAGCAAGCAGCGGGAGGAAACGGCGGATACGCATGACAAAATATTCCCGGCATCGGGGGGGCAGCGACCGTGCTGCCCCGGATTTTCCTTTTTAGCGGCAGTCGCGCCACTGAAGTTGGTAGACGATCGCTGCCTTCACGTCCTGCGTATCAACTGTCGCCATGGCCTCCTGCTTGCGCGTGGTATTGACGCGGATGCTGGAATTGGTGCGCAGGTTTACGTCCTCGCCGCACGCCGACCAGATCAGTGATTCCGCAACGAGCTTGTTTGAAATCAGATAATCCTTCTCGACCGGGCCGTTGAACGTTTTTGTGAATGCCGGACCACTTCTGCCCGCGAAGAAGTACTCCACATTGAACTGCGAGCGCGCGCCGCGTGGGAGCTGGTTAAACCCGCGGTAATCGATCGCGAGGACCGAAACACTGCGACCCTGCGGGACATGGACCGGTATGGCAACGTTGCAGGTCTTGCGGTCCAGGGATTTGCCGGTATCACCGCCGGCTTCAACAATGTAGTTGTCGAACAGCAGGCTGAGAGCCTTTCCATCAGGGCTGATGGTCGCCGATACGCTGTCAGAAGGGCAACCACTTCCGCCATAGCCTGGTGTGCCAAGCGAGATATCGTCTGCTTGGGCGGCCGAGGCCATAAGGAGAGATGCGAGCAAGAGACCTGCGGTTTTCATGGGGTTCCTCAAATTTTGTCGAACGTGGCGTTCGGTAGCGGCATGACGCGAGTGAGCTGAACTTCTCCTGAGTGGGACATTCATGTCGGAGTCATTCGCCTGATGCCAAATGTCAGTAGGAGAGTTAAAAGATTTTTAACTAAAAGTGGCGGTGAAGGTACTTTTCGTAGGTCTAATTAAGGCAATCCAATCACTTTGGGTGCGAAACCGGATCCATCGAAGCAAAAAGCACTGACCGAGGAGATTCAGATGTTCAGGATTGGCACAACTTTGCGTCTTTCAGCTCTGGCGGTCAGCCTCGGCATTGGCCTGTCGAGTTGCGCTGCGACGGCACCATCCATCCGTTCCAGTGAGGCCGGACCATCTCAATCCTCGCGGGCTGCCGAACACCGGCGCGCGCAGAGGCAAAAAGCGATTGATGGCGGTTATCAGCGGCTTTATCGTCCGAAAGGATGCCGCTCCTCGACGGCATCATGCGATAGATTTCCTCGAATGTCGTTCAAGCTGTCCACACCCGGCACGGCGACGACATAGAATTCGCGCCGAGCGACGCCCGATGGTGATCGTCTCTACCGCTCAAGCCCGCCGTCACATTTGAACAACCAGCCGGATCACTTCGCCCCGGTGCAAGCGGTCGAAACCTTCGTTGATCTCGTCGAGCCGGATCTCGCCGCTGAGAAGCTTGTTCACCGGCAGGCGCCCGGACTTGTAGAGAGCAACGTAGCGCGGAATGTCGCGGACGGGGACGCAGGTGCCGATATAGCTGCCCTTCAGCGTTCGCTCCTCGGCGACAAGACTGACGATGTTGAGGGGAAGCGTCGCGGTGGGTGCCGGCAGTCCGGCCGTCACCGTCGTCCCGCCGCGCCGTGTCATCCTGTAGGCGCTCTCCAGCGCCTTTTCGGAACCGGCAAACTCGAAAGCAAAATCAGCGCCGCCATTGGTGAGTTGCCGAACCTTGTCGACCGCATCCGCATCGCGGGCATTGACTGTCGCCGTGGCGCCCAGATCGCGGGCGATGCTCAGCTTGTCATCCGAGAGGTCGACGGCGATCACCTGCGCAGCACCCGCCGAAATAGCTCCCAGCAGAGCGGCAAGCCCGACCCCACCGAGGCCGATTATGACCGTGGTCTGGCCTGCCTGGACCTTCGCCGTATTCACCACCGCGCCGACGCCGGTCAGGACCGCGCAGCCGAACAGCGCTGCTTCGTTGAACGGCAGGTCCTTGTCGATCTTGACGATCGAGCGGCGCGACACGACCGCGTGTTCGGCAAAAGCCGAGCAACCGATGTGATGATGGACCGGCTCGCCGTGCGATTTCAGGCGGATGCTGCCTGTCAGTAGTGTGCCCTTGCCGTTTGCTGCAGCGCCCGGTTCGCAGAGCGCCGGTCTTCCTTCCGCACAGGGAAGGCAGTGGCCGCAGCTTGGCACAAAGGCAAGCACGACGTGATCGCCGACCTCGAGATCGTCGACACCTTCACCCAGCTCCACCACTTCGCCCGCGGCCTCGTGACCGATTGCCATCGGCAGCGGTCGCGGCCGGCTTCCGTTGATCACCGAGAGATCCGAGTGGCAGAGCCCTGCGGCACGAATGCGCACAAGCACCTCTCCCTGCCCCGGCGGATCGAGATCCAGCTCGGCGATTTCAAGCGGCTTGCTCTCTGCATAAGGCATGCTCGCGCCTGTCTGGCGAAGCGTTGCGGCTCGGATCTTCATGTCATACCTCTCTGGAATCTGGAATGCGGCGCGTGAAAACTAGCATTGTCTGCACCGCATGCGAAAACTTCCGCCGTCGGTTTCGATCTGCGTGGCGTGCGGCGCCAGGAAATGCCCCGTCATCAGCATAGTCTCGGTGTCGGCGATATCGCCCAGCAATGCTGCCCGCGTAAGCGCGGACTGGGCCTGATTTTCGCAGCCCATGCAACTCAGTTGCGGATATTTGAGCTGGATCGGGTGATGGATGATATCGCCTGAAAACACGCATTCGCGGCCATTGGAATGCAGCCATATCGCGACATGGCCAGGCGTGTGGCCCGGCGCCGGTTTGAACGTGAGGCAGCCATCCAGTTCATACCCATCGTCGACCAGCACGACCTGACCGGTCTCCACGACGGGCAGAACGCTGTCGCTATAGGCTGCAAGATGATGGCCGCCGGGATCGGAGCCGTATTTCTCGGCCCAGTAATCGTACTCTGTGCGGCCAAAGATGTACTTGGCATTCGGGAAGGTCGGAACCCAGCGTCCGTCGATCAGCCTTGTGTTCCAGCCGACATGATCGGCGTGGAGATGGGTGCAACAGACATAATCGATGTCCTCGGGCTCAACGCCTGTTGCGCGAAGACGCTCGAGAAACGGGGTCGAAAGGTTGGACCACTGGGTGCGAGCGTGCCGTTCCTTGTCGTTGCCGACGCAGGTATCGATCAGGATCTTGTGCCGGCCGGTGTCGACCAGCCAGGCATGGATGCTGAGCCTGATCCGATCGCTATCGGCATCGTAGAACGCCGGTGCAAGCCAGGAACGCTCGCGCTCGAGGAACTCGTCCGTAACGAGAGGGAAGAACGTCTTCATCCGGAACGATGTATCTTCCAGCTCCCAGATGGCCGAAACCGTGATGTCTCCAATGGCAAAACGGGTCATGAAAATCTCCGAAGTTCGGGCCTGCTCACGCGCTCGCGACAGCTGCCTGTTGCCGGACCGGAGGCCAACCGGAATCAGTCGATGTCGCAAGCCGGTTCAGCAGCTGTTTCAGCACCCAGACCTCGTTTTCGTCGAGAAGCGCAAGGCAGTCGGCTTCGGCAGCCTTCAGCATGGCAACGATCTCCATCATCGCCTTGCGTCCCGCGCCCGTCAGATGCGCACGCCGTGGTCCTGTCCCGTCGATCTCGATCAACCCTTCGGCCTCGATCTTTGCCATCGTCTCGTCGGTAATCTCGTCTCCGCGGGAGCGACCGATCTCGCTGATGGTGTCGAGTGTCCTGCCATCCTCATGGCCGAGCAGCGTCAGCACGGCATAGTCCGCGCCGCTCCATCCGCGCCGCCGGCGTTCGAACACCGCGTCGTTGCGGATCTGATAGAAGACCCGTGAGATCTGGTAGATGAAATCATCGGGCGAAAGACTGCTTTCCGTTTTCTCAAACGAGGTGTTTTCGCCGGCGTGGCGAATGAGCCGGCCGTATTGCCCGCCATGGAAGACCAGCGGCGGTGTGCTCGAATGCTCGAACCCGGTGATCTCGCCCACGAAAATGATATGGTCCCCGCCTTCATACTGATGGGCGGTCCGGCATTCGAAACGGGCAGCGCAGTCTTTGAGCAGCGGAATGTCGCCGTCTCCCCTCTCCACGGTCAGCCCCTCGAACTTGTCTTCCTTCTTGCTGGCGAAAAGACCGGAGATGTCGCTCTGTTCGGCTGACAGGATGTGAACTGCGAAATGGCCCGCCTGCCGGAAATCGTCGAAGCTTGAGGATGTCTTGGCAAGGCTCCAGAGGATCATCGGCGGATCGAGCGACACCGAACTGAAGCTGTTTGCTGTGCGTCCGATATCCTGCCCGTCCGCGGATCGGGTGGTGACGACGGTCACGCCGGTCGCGAAGGATCCAAGCGCGTTACGCAGAATGCGGGGGTCGTTGGACATGGTGATTGCTCCCTGTCTTATTGATGGTGATGAATGGTCTTTGCGGGTGATGCCGGTTGGGGCAGCGAGCCGCTCTGTTCGTCTTCAAGATCGGCACCGGCCGCCTCGCGCAACGGAATGATCGTGACGACCGACAGGCAGGCGGCGGCGATGATGTAGCAGGCAAGCGGTATCCAGCTCCCTGACCAGGCCCAGAGCGCGGCTGCGATCATCGGCGTCGGTCCGCTCCAGAGCACGGTTGCGAACTGATAGGCGACGGACACGCCGCTATAGCGGACCGACGCCCCATACTGCTCGGCGAAAAGGCTGGGCTGGGTAGATTGCGTCGTGGCCTGCCCGAAGATGATGGACAGGGTCATCGCAGCGGTGATCCAGAATACGCTCGCCGTATCCATGAGAAGAAAGAACGGCACGATGAAGAGGCCGTTGAAGATCATGCCCCCCATGAACACCCGCTTGCGGCCGATCCGGTCGGAAAGTCCGGCAAACAGGGGCTGGGCGATAAAGCAGAAGACGGCTGCGATCATCAGCGAATTGAGCGCCGTCGCCCGGTCGATGCCGACGACCGTCGTCAGATAGACCAGCGAATACACCGCCACGATATAGAAACTGGTGTTTTCCGCGGCCTGACAGGCGACCAGAAGCGCTGTCTTCTTTCCATGCTTGCCCAGCACGTCCACGATCGGCAGGCGCTGGCGTTCGCCACCGGATTTCAGCTTCTGGAAGCTTGGCGATTCCGCAAGGCGTCTGCGGAGGAAGATACCGAAGACGAGAAGGATGCCACTGAACAGGAAGGGCAAGCGCCATCCCCAGGCCATGAACTGCTCGGGCGTCGTCAATCCGCCGACAAGCGCCATCACGCCGGACGAAAGAAGAAGGGCCGCCGGAATGCCCATCTGCGGCCAGCTGCCGAAAAAGCCGCGCGTCTTGTTCGGCGCGTGTTCGACGACCATCAGGGTCGCTCCACCCCATTCGCCGCCAACCGCAAAGCCCTGCAGGAAGCGAAGCACGGTAAGCAGGATCGGCGCCCCGACGCCGAGGACGGCATAGGTCGGGATAAGACCGATCAGAAATGTGATTCCGCCCATCATGGTGAGGCTGAGGATCAGCATCGCCTTGCGGCCGATCCGGTCACCGAAATGGCCGAACACGATGCCTCCGAGAGGCCGGGCAATGAACCCGATGGCGAAGGTCGCGAAGGCTGCGATCATACCTGTGACCGGGTCGAATTCCGGAAAGAACAGTTTGTTGAAGACGAGTGCCGTGGCGGTACCGAAGATGAAGAAATCGTACCATTCCAGGGTCGATCCGATAAAGCTCGCCAGTGCGACCTTGCGGATGTCGGATGTTTGCGTGGCCATGAAGCTCCTCCCCGAGCTGTTATTGGCAATCGCATGGGTCTCCCTTGAGCCTCCAGCGGAAGACCCATGCGCAGGTCGTGGTTAGTTTTCGAGCGGGATGTCGACATCCAGCAGGGGGGCGTGCTGTTGCGCACCGTAGACGTCGGTATCGCCGATATCGCCGGCGGGAATCGCTCGCGGGAACGTCGCCTTGAACGCGGCGGCGGTATCGTAGGGCGTAAACAGCACGTCTTCTTCCTTGACGCCGTAGAGCCGGGAGAAGAGGGCCGCATTGAGCGTTCCCGTCGCCTTCACGCGGCGGTAGAGGTCGTGATCCTCGAACAGGACGTCGATCGTGACGTTGAAAGGACCGGCATTCTTGCTCTTGCAGATCTGGGCGATGTCTCTGATGAGGGCCATGTCACACCTTCTCGTATTCGATGGGGAACAGGGCGCAGGGATCGCTGACTTCGACCGTATGGAAGATGCTGAAGCGATACATCGGCCCCATGTCGATATCCGACGGACTGAACGGGAACGCCATATTGCCTTCCTTGCACAGACGCCCCGGAAAATCCGCATGCAGCATCGAGGTGCGTGCCATGGCGATAACCGCATTGGCGATATCCGCGGTCTTGGCGACAACCTCGATCACGAAGCCGAGTTCGTGGCTGGTGATCTGCTTGACCGGCTCCCAGCCGCCCATCACACCGTCCTTGCCGTAGCAGTGGATGATCATCCGGTAATCGTCGCGTGGAACGCCGAACGATTCGGCCTTCACAGCAACCTTCTCGCGGTGGGTGGCGAGATAGTCGTCGATCTGAGAGATCAGGATCGGATCGCGCGTGCCGCAGATCGCGATGGACCGGTAACCGGCCATCTCGACGCCTTCGAGCTTGATCGTGTAGCGATCGGCCGGCGTCCAGGTCATGCCGTCGATCTTGACGGCACGATCGCTGATCGCCTCGAACCGGCAATCGGTCGTATCCAGCAGACCACCGGGCTCGACGTGGTGGATCGGGCTCGAATTTTCATGCAGCGCGAAATTCGCGACGGCCAACGGCGTCGAGCGCCGAATCGGGTTCGGCGGCTCGCAGACGACATGGTCGTCGCGAACGCGAAGGAAGATGCAGTCCGGCTCCTTGGGCACGGTCGGCTCGGCGCCGCATTCCAGCATCTTGCCCGCATACCACGACGGTGCAGGCGCCATGCCGGCCCGGATGGCGGGTGCCGCCCACTGCGCCGGATCGCTGCTTCGACCGGCAAGAATGACCTGCGCGCCTTCGTCGAGTGCCTTTGCAAACGGCTCCGGCCCCATCATGCCGACGACGCGGGTAGAGTTGTCGATCATCTGCCGATCGAGCGGCTTCATCTTTGCAAGCGGTTTCGTGAGGCCCTTCTCGGCCCAGCCGGCGAGGTCGCCCTTGCTTTGCTCGGAATGGATCAGCGCCATCTTGAACGACAGCCCCTCCTCCCGCGCAATTTCCCGCACCAGTGCTGCCGTATCCTGAAGATGCGGCTCGCCCCCTGCCCCACCGGACGTGCCGATGATGCAGGGAATACCGGCCGCAATGCTGGCCTGCAGCATCAGCCGCAGGTCACGCTTGACCGAAAGGCGCGAGCAGAAGGACGTTCCGGCACCGAGATAGTAGGGCCCCGGATCGGTACTGCCGCCATCACAACCGATGACATGGGGCTCCCAGGACATTCCGATCTTGAGCGATTCCTCGGCATAACCGTAGCCGAGGATGCCGCTCGTCGAGAGCATTCTGAATTCTTTCATCACTCTTCTCCGACTGCTCGCTTATTCCGCCGCCTGGCGCTGGGCGGGATGAACCGGCATGGGAATGCCCAGGTTTTCGCGCAGCGTCGTGCCGGCATAGTCCTTCTGATAGACGCCGCGACGCTGGAGCTCCGGCACCACGTAGCGGACGAAGTCCTCGTAGGCGCCCGGTGTATGGGTGGCCGCCAGCACGAAACCGTCACAGGCTCCTGATGTGAACCATTCTTCCATCTGGTCGGCGACCATGGTCGGCGTCCCGCAGAAGATCGGAAACTCGCCGATCGTGCCGCGGCCCGAATAGTGCACGAAGTCACGCACGGTCGGATTGGGTTTGCCGCTCAGGGAGATGACGCGCTCCTTGAAGCCCGACCATGACAGCTTCTTCAGCTCCTCGTCGGTGAATTCGCTGTCCATCGGCTTGCTGGCGAAATCGAAGTTGAGCGCTTCCGACAACAGCACGACGGCATCGATCGGCTTGGCGAGCGCACGGATGTACTCGCGCTTCTCCTCGGCAATTTCCTGGCTCTCGCCGACGCAGACGTAGCAGGCCGGGCAGATCGCCACATCGTCGGGATTGCGACCGGCGGCAGCGACCTCCTGTTTGACAGCGGCATATTGTTTCTGCCCTGCCTCAAGCGTCGGGTAGACAACGAAGATCAGATCGCCCCACTTGCCCGCGAACTCGCGACCGCGGCCGCTCTGGCCTGCCTGGATCAACACCGGGCGCCCCTGCGCTGACGGCGGCACCGGCAGCGGACCCTTCGAGCTGAAATACTTGCCCTTGTGATCGAGCCGATGGACCTTCTTCGGATCGGCGAACTGGCCGGTCCCCTTGTCGACGATCAGCGCATCGGGCTCCCAGCTGTTCCAAAGCCCTGTCACCACGTCCAGGAATTCGTCGGCCCGCTCGTAGCGCAGGTCATGCGCAAGATGCTCGACGCGGCCGAAGTTGGCCGCCTCGGAATTGTTGAGCGAGGTCACGACGTTCCACGCAGCACGACCCTTGGTCATCAGGTCGAGCGTTGCGAACAGACGTGCCACATGAAAGGGCTCGTAATAGGTGGTCGAATAGGTAATGCCGAGGCCGATATGGCTGGTTGCCATGCCGATCGCCGTGATGATCGAGACCGGATCCATCTTGACGACGCGAACACCGTTCTCGACCGCTTCCTGGTGATCGTCACCGTAGATGTCGGGCATAGCCAGACGGTCATCGAAAAAGGCGAGATGGAACTTGCCGTCCTCGAGGATGCGTCCGATGCGCTGGAAATATTCGGCGGACAGAAAATCGGTGGCGCCGGCAGGATGCCGCCATGAGCCGGGCGCAATCGAGCAGTTCTGCGCCTGCAGGAAGCCCACCATTTTCATCTGGCGTTTTGAAGTAGACATCGTTCCTCCCGTGTCATCGTCAATCGCAAATAAGTGCGCAAACGTTTGCGCACCCCGATCCAATCGCTTTCTGGAGGAGATGTCAAGTTGGGAGCGAATATTTTGTCATGCAGCCCCTCTTTTTCGCATCGGTGCGGATGCGGAGTGGCGCGACAGGGCGCAGCTGTTTTGTTATGAATCGGTATGAACTCAACACTGCCGCCTTCCACACCGCGCCGAGCGACGGTCGTTACCCTGTCAGCACTGGCAGGAGTCGCGCCATCGACGGTGACCCGCGCGCTCAAAGGCGACACGCGGATTTCCCAAAAAATGCGGGACCTGATCATCGGGCTTGCGAAAGAACACGGCTACATGCCGAACGTTCTGGCGCGCACGCTGTCTTCGGGGAAGAGCGGTCTGTACGGACTTGTCCTCGGACCGGCTGAAAACCCGTTCTATACGGAGCTGTTGCACGAAGCGACGCGACAAGCGGAGAAGCTCGGCTTTCGCCTCCTCATCATTCATGCCGGCGGCGGGCCTATCGAGGATACCACTGCGCAAGCGCTGATTCAGTACCAGGTCGATGGCTGCATCATCTCGTCGGCCATATTGTCCTCAAAGGCCGCCGACATCTGCGCCCAGAACAACGTCCCGCTCGTTATGGTCAACCGCGTCGCACTTTCGCACGGATGCTTCGTCACCTGCGACAACCGTGCCGGCGGTGCTGAGATGGCGAAACTTCTGATGTCGCGCGGCTGCCGTCGTTTCGGACTGATCTACACCTCCTCCACCAGTTCGACGTCTCGCGAACGCGAGGAAGGATTTGTCGCCGAACTGGAACAGGCCGGCCTGGCACTCTCGCTTCGAATCGACGGCCACTCCAATTACGACGGCGGTTTCGAGGCCGGTCGCGAGATCGCGGCGATCCCGTCGGCGGAGCGCCCGGATGCGATCTTCGCGTTGAGCGACATCATGGCCATGGGCGTCCTCGACGCACTGCGCCTGGCGTCGATCGATGTGCCCGGCGACATCCTGGTTGCCGGCTTCGATGGCGTTGCGGCGTCCGCCCGGCCGATCTACGACCTCACGACAATCCAGCAGCCCCTGCCCCTGATGATCCAGCGCGCCTTTGAACTGCTGCGAGCGCGCACGGTCGATCCGAGCCTGCCGGACGAACTGATCGCCATGCGCGGCAAGCTGATTGTTCGCGGCTCCACCGGCAGGGCATGAAAAAGGGCGCTAAAAGCGCCCTTCCTCGATCCAAAATCCGTGCAGCCTATCCCCCCGCTTTCGGAATATACATCACGATTGCGGGGAAGAAGTAGATGGCAAGCACGGCGAACAGCATGATGACGACGTATGGCAGAGCCCCGTACATCACCTCCTTCAAACTCGATTTCGCCACCGACTGGATCACGAAGAGGTTCATACCCACCGGCGGCGTGATGAGCGCGATCTCGATCATCAGCACGAAGTAGATGCCGAACCAGATCGGATCGATTCCGTGCACGCCGAGCGACGGGAGGAGAACCGGAAGGACGATCAGGATCATCGCGATCCCCTCCAGGAACAGGCCGAGCAAGAGCAACACCGCGGTGACCGCCAGCATGAACATGCCAGCCGTCTCGATATTAACGGCGATCCACTGGGAGATTTCGTAGGGAATGCGGTAAAGCATGATTGCCTTGCCGAATACGTTTGCCCCGGCAATGATCAGCAGCAGGTTCGCCGTGGTAAGACCCGCGCCGAACACCGCCCCCCGAAAATCTGCAAAAGACACGCCGCGGCGTATGCCGAACACGTAGATCAGGGTCATGACGAGGCCCACAGCTGCCGACTCCGTCGGCGTGAAGACGCCTGCATAGATCCCGACGATCATCGTCAGCGCAATGACCATGGTCGGCAGGGCGCGAAAGCTTGCAGCCATCCGACCACCCGGTCCGGATTCACCTTTTTCCGCCTTCGGTGCCGCCCCCATGAACGACTTGACGATGCAGTAGATCAGGAACAGCACGATCAGGAACAGCCCGGGCCCGACGCCGGCAAGGAACATCGAGGCGGTGGACTGCTCCGCGACCGCCGAATAGATGATCAGCGGAATGGACGGCGGGATGAGGATGCCAAGCGTTGCGCCAGCGGCGAGCGTTCCCATGACAAAGCGACGATCATAGCCGCGCTTGGTCATCTCGGGAATTGCCACGGTGCCGATCATGGCCGCAACGGCCACGGAAGAGCCCGAGATCGCGGCAAAGATGCCGCAGGAGATGATCGTTGCGATCGCGACACCGCCGCGCACGCCGCCGACCCATCGCTGAACCGCATCGAACAGGTCTTTCGCGACCCCGGCCTTCAGCAGGATATTCGACGTCAAAAGAAACACCGGCACCGCCAGCAGGATGAAATTGTTGACCGAGCCGAGGAATTCCATCGACACGCTGGCGAGCGGCACGTCCTTCATCAGGAGAAGAACGATACCCGTCGTCGAAAGCGCGATACCGACCGGTATGCCCGCAAACAGAAAGACGAAGAGCGCGACTAGTACGATAACGCTTTCCATATCAGATCTCCTCGTGCGCGAGTTCGAGCTTGCGTCGCTGCCCCGTCGCAACAAGCAGGATCAGTTCCAGCGCAGCCTGGACGAAGAAAAGAAAGAACCCGATCGCGACCGGCAGGTAGAAGAGCCAATAGGGGATGCGCAGGACACTCGCCGTAGCGCGGCCGACTGTCGCCGCGTCGATTGCGGCAACAAGCGCCTCGAAGGAGACGACGGCACAGGCGAGCGCGATGATCGCAAAGCTTATGCCTTCGAGAACGACCTTGGCGCGTTCGCCGACCGCATCGGAGAAAAGCGTGATCGAGATCAACTGCCGGCGCCCCATGCAGGCTGGAAACAGCAGGAATGTTGCCCAGACCATGCCGAGACGTGAGGTCTCCTCGACCCAGTCCGTCGGACTGTTGAAGAAGTATCGCGACGCCACTTCATAGGCGACGATGATGCCGATGAAGAGGTAGATCCATGAACTGTATTCACCGATCCTCATGATGGTCGACTCGATTGTGCCGACCCATTTCTTTTCTTGCGGGGGCATGGTGCCGTTCCTCCCAGACGTTTGCGTCTGACCCTCTCAGACGCTGCGCGAATGCGCGTTTCGCCGCGACGGTGGCACTGCGCCCCGCCCTTGTTTTTGGTGTCGTGCTTTTACATTGTGCCGACTCTGTGCGAGGCGGCGCGGCTAGCCAATTGCCGCTACTGAAGCTTTTGCGCTTCGTCGAAAACAGATTTCGCAAGGTCGTTTCCGTTGTCGTAGAACGACTTTGCGACAGGTGCCGTTTCCTCTTTCCACCGGACGATTTCATCCGGCGTGAGATCGATGATCTCCATCTTCTTCGCGAGAACCTCGCGCGTATGCTTGGTGGCATCGAAGATGCGATCCATGAGCACCGTCTCGAGTTTCGCGGCCTCCTCCTGGAAGATCGCACGAAGTTCGGTCGGCATCTTTTCGAGCGCTTTTTCGCTCATCAGGGCGAAATGCGTCTCATACATGTGGTCCGTGGCGATGACGTAGCGCGAAACCTCGAAAAGGCGGCGTTCCTCGACCGACGGCCATCCCGTCAGCCCGCCATCGACGATACCGCGCTGAAGCGCCAGGAACTGTTCGCTACCGCTGGTGACGACCGGAGCGGCTCCCACGGCCTCGACGAATTCGCTGACGGTAGAGCCGAACGTTCTGATCTTCAGGTTGCGCATATCCGCAGGGACATGAACTTCCTTGTCGCGGGTGATCATCGTGATGAAGCCATAAGGGATCCAGAACATCGCGCGCGACCCGGTCTGGTTGATCCTCTTGTCGAGTATGGTCCTGATCGGGGTTCCGGGCAGCACAGCGCGATCAAGCTTTTCGCGCGTATCGAAAAAGAATGGCACGGCGAACACGTTGAGAGCGGGCACGGTGCCGGCAAGGATGGATGCAGAGGCAATTCCGATATCGATCGTGCCGTTTGCAACCGCCTCGTCCATGTGCTGGTCGCTGACGAGTGAACCAGAGTCATAGAATTCGAAGGTAATTTCGCCGTTTGTCCGCTTCGACACGTTGTCTGCGAACTCCTTGATGACGTTGGTGAGGTAGTGATTGTGCGGAACGCTGGTGGCGACGCGAAGGGCCCGCTCGGCGGCGAAACCCTGTCCCGTTCCCATCACAAGAGCTGCCATAACGACAGCAAGTGTCTTGAGCTTCATCTTATCCCTCCCGGTAAATGCTTGCATCCGATGACTCAGTTGCGACCTCCTTATCGCCGCTGCAGATGCGCAAACGTGTGCACTAACTTTCGCAAATTTGCCCGTCCCGTCAAGTTTTTTTCTGCCGACGCGCGAAATATCCTGCATCCCCGGTTGCGCCGGATCGTCTTCAGGCACTGCCGCGCACAATCAATTTGCCAGGCAGGATGCTGGTCGTCGTCACGTCGAGTGGAACGGTCTTGCTGGCCTGTATCAGGCCCACGACCTCGGAGATCATGCGGGTAATCGGCTGCCGGATCGTCGTCAGACGATAGGATCTCCAACCGGCCATGGGAATGTCGTCAAATCCAACGATCGAAAGATCCTCAGGTGCGGACAGTCCAAGTTCGCGGGCAGCATCTATGGCGGCGAGCGCCATGATGTCGTTGCAGCAGAACAGCGCATCCGGACGGTTTTTTGCTGTCAGCAGTGATAGCACTGCGCCGTAGCTGCCTCGGTAGGTGAACTCCCCGTTTCCCTCGGCAAGCACGGAATGCCCGCTCTCGCGTAATGCTTCGGAAAAGCCTCCCGCCCGGTCACGGTGGGTAGACGTGTTGGAGATCCCGCCGATGAAGCCTATCCGTCGGCGCCCCCTGCCGAGCAGAAACAGTGCCGCATCACGACCGCCTGCGTGATTGTCGCACGCGACCGCATTAACGCGGACATTGCGCTGGATCCGGTTGAGCAGCACCACCCGGATGCCATGCTGCCGGCAGGCGTTGGCCATTCCAGACGTCAGGCTTGCGGAGGTCACGACAAGTGCGCTGGGGCGAGCGGCAAGGATCTGCGGCGTCAGCTGGTCCATGTCCGCCTGCGGCGGGATAGCATAGACGAGCAATTGTCTCCCGACCGCCTGCAGTGCTTTTGCGAGCGTGTCGAGAACGAGTGGATAGAACGGGTTGGCGAGATCGCCTGCCACCAACGTCACTGTACCGGCGGAGATCACCTCGGCAGTACGGCGCGCCGGACTGCTATAACCCAACTGCGCTGCGACCTGAAGGATACGCTGTCTTTTCAACGGATCGATGGACGACCCCGGCGAAAACGCGCGTGATACCGCGGCGATGGAAACGCCCGCCTCATGAGCGACCTGCTTGGCTGTCGGCTTCAAAACAGACTCCATGAAATTTTTTCACGCAATGATGAAAACTTGCATTCAGCGTCGCTAGCACATTACGCTCGATGTCAAAAGGGAGGTGAGACATGTCAATTCGCTATATGAAACAGGGGAAGGCGGCCGCCGAACGCGCCGAAGATGACGCCAAAGTCAGGACGCTTGTCGAAGCGACGCTCAAGGACATCGAAACCCGAGGCGACGCCGCAGTACGCGACCTGTCGGCGAAATTCGACAACTTCTCTCCGGCCTCGTTTAGACTGACCACGTCCGAGATCGAGGCGGCAATCAACAAGGTGTCGGCTCGCGACATGGACGACATCAGGTTTGCCCAGACTCAGATCCGCAAATTTGCCGAAGCCCAAAGAGCGTCGATGACCGATATCGAAATCGAGACAATGCCGGGGGTCTTCCTCGGCCACCGCAATATTCCGGTCCAGTCGGTCGGTTGCTATGTTCCAGGCGGCAAGTACCCGATGGTCGCGTCGGCGCATATGTCTGTCCTCACGGCCTCGGTGGCGGGAGTTCCCCGCATCGCAGCAGCGGCTCCGGCCCAAAAAGGCGAACCCCACCCCGCCATCGTCGCTGCAATGCATCTCGGCGGGGCTCATGAAATTTATGTCCTCGGCGGCATTCAGGCGATCGGCGCGATGGCGCTCGGGACCGAGACCATTCGCCCCGTCGACATGCTTGTCGGCCCCGGCAACGCGTTTGTTGCGGAAGCAAAGCGCCAGCTCTACGGGCGCGTCGGAATAGATCTCTTTGCCGGCCCGACCGAAACAATGGTCATTGCGGACGAGACTGTGGACGCGGAAATGTGCGCCACAGACCTTCTGGGGCAAGCCGAACATGGCTACAATTCCCCGGCGGTTCTCGTGACCAATTCGGAGACGCTGGCGAAAGCGACGATCGCTGAAATCGATCGAATTCTCGGAATCCTGCCAACTGCCGAAACCGCTTCCGTATCCTGGCGCGAGTACGGCGAGATCATCGTCTGCGACACCTACGAGGAGATTCTCAACGTCGCCAACGACATCGCCTCCGAGCACGTGCAGGTTATGACAGACCGGGACGACTGGTTTCTCGAAAACATGCATTCCTACGGTGCGCTCTTCCTCGGCCCACGCACCAACGTTGCCAATGGCGACAAGGTCATCGGCACCAACCATACTTTGCCGACGAAAAAGGCGGGGCGTTATACCGGCGGTCTCTGGGTCGGCAAGTTTCTCAAGACCCATTCCTACCAGCGCGTCACAACGGACAAAGCGGCGGCTGAGATCGGCGCCTATTGCTCGAGGCTGAGCATGCTCGAGGGTTTCGTCGGCCATGCCGAACAGGCGAACTTACGGGTGAGACGCTATGGCAACCGCGACGTCGCCTACGGCGAAGCAGCCGAATGAGCGGCCTTTTCAATCTTGCCGGAAAGCGGGCGCTCGTCACCGGCGCCAGCCGTGGCATTGGACGCGCGGTCGCCGAAGGCCTTGCCGAGGCGGGTGCCGAGGTAACGCTTTGCGCGCGCTCGCGGACGGAGATCGAGGAGGCCTGCTCTTTGATGTCTACGCGCGGCTGGAGGGCGCGGCCGCTTGTGTGCGATGTCACCGACATTGCCGGCTTCCGCCGACATGTCGAAGCGCAAGCGCCGTTCGATATCTTTGTCAACAATGCCGGCACCAATCGCCCCAAGCCGCTGACCGAGATCACTGAAGACGACTACGATGCCGTCTTCGGCCTGAACACGAAGGCTGCAATTTTTGCAGCCCAGGCCGTGACGGCCGTGATGCTGAAGCACGGTAGGCGGGGCACCGTCATCAACATGTCCTCGCAGATGGGCCATGTCGGCGCGGCCAACAGGACACTCTATTGCGGCTCAAAATTTGCGATTGAAGGTTTTACCAAGGCGTTGGCGGTCGAACTTGGACCTGCCGGCATCCGCATCAATACCCTTTGCCCCACCTTTATCGAGACACCCATGACCGCCTCGTATTTCGAGGATGAGGAGTTTCGCCGCGAGACGCTGTCCAAGATCAAGCTAGGTCGCCTGGGGCAGCCGGCAGACGTCGTCGGCGCCGCCATTTTCCTTGCCTCCGACGCGTCGTCCCTGATGACCGGCTCGGCGTTGATGATCGACGGCGGCTGGACGGCGGACTAGTCCGCCACCGCCTGCTTCGCCCGGACGATCCGCATCAGCATTTCATCGCGCCAGGAGCGTCTGGCATCGAGATCCTGCTCTGCGAGCAGTTCGCGACGCTCCGCATCCGCCCGTGTCACCGCATCCGGCGCCCAGCCTCGGTCTACCCTGCGCTGATCGGCAAATCCGGCATACATCGGCCCGAGCCGTTCGGCATAATCTGCAAGCCCCTTCGGCGCGTTGAGATCGATGGTCTCGAACGGTCCCATGAACGACCAGCGCAACCCAAGCCCGTCGCGCACAGTGCGATCGATGTCTTCGGCCGTAGCATAGCCTTCCGCAAACAGTGCAAACGCTTCGTCCAGCAGGGCGCCCTGCAACCTGTTCAGCACGAAGCCGGGAATTTCGCGCGACAGCGACACGGCTGACTGCCCCACATCCTCCATCAGGCGCCGGACACGGCTCGCTGCCTGTGGCGCAGTCCAGGGCGTCGGGACGATTTCGACCAGCGGCACGAGATGCGGAGGATTGACGGGATGCACCACCATCAACCGCTCCCGGTTGCCACACTCCTCATAGAACGCCGACCCGGGAAATCCTGAGGTGGAACTGCCGACGATGGCATGGGCGGGAAGCACCGCATCGATCGCAAGACTGACCTCGCGCTTCACATCGATCCGCTCGAACGCCGACTCCTGTACGTAGTCGCAGCCCGACACAGCCTCGCTGAGGCTCCGCGCAAAACGGATGCGCGACAGGACCAAAGGCACGTCGCCGCAAAGCCCCCCGGCGGCAAGATCGCCGACGGCCTTGTCGATCTGCGCGCCGATGACAGTCTCGGCGTTTTCGCGGGCATCATAAACGGTGACGTCCATGCCGGCCCGCGCGAAGACAATCGCCCAGCCCTGCCCCACCAGACCTGCGCCGACGATGGCAACGTTCCTGATCGCATTCATGTCCTGGATCTCCCCTTGTGAGCTGCAGTCAAATGCAGCGCCTCCACGCTGGCTGTGTGAGCAAGCAGCAAGGCAGCCAGAGGGTCAATCGTCGATCATGCCAGTGAAAATCTTTCACGAAAGAAGGTGTCCCACCGTCGTCGTATCGGCTTTTGGAAGTGGACGAGGCAGGCGGTTGCTCCTGGACTGATATCCCGAAGCAGCGTCACCGCCCGGGGGTTACTTCTGCAATCTCGGTGCTAGTGCGTCCTCGACGGCGAAGAGCCTGTCTCGCCGTAAACAGAGAATCTGGACAGCCCACCTCATGCAGAGATGCGATGCAGGAGGACCGCTCCGACGAATTCGCTAGCGTGACGCCGAACAGCATTGAAAGCCTTCCAACCACGCGAGGAATTCGGACGGTTGTGTCAGTGCGCTGAAAGGACAGTGGCCGACATCGCGGTTTGCCTTCGCGGCGATGGTTCCCTGATGGAAAGCCAACAGAAGTTGCTCCTTATCGACTCCAAGGTTTCCATCCTGTTCTTCGCGGACTGAGAAGTCATCGAAGACACTTTTGCATCGCGTAGCGAGCATGAGTCCATGCCTCCCATTGTTAAGTTGGAGGTCAAACTAGTCATCGGGCCTGAATGGTGACTGAATACCAGCTCCCGCAATTTCACACGACCAGAAGTTCCAAGAGCGCGCGACCACTGTGTTGGACGCAGTTTGTGTGGCGGTAATTTCCGATTGGAAGCCCGCCAAACGGCGTCGGGCCGCGCGTGAATGGTTGATCGGTGTTGTCCAGGCAAAGGGTGGTAGGCAGTTCGCGCATGCCAGTTAACCTAGCGGATTTGTCTGGAGAATGCCTGCGATAAGGCTTATCCCTCAGCCGCTCTTCGCACTCGTTAGTAGGAGGATGCCTGAGCAAGTCGTGCCGCTGTTTCGCCATTTAACGCAGACGTAACCACCTTACTTACCCGTGCTTTAATAGCCTCTGTTTTACCATCACGTAAAATAAGAGATGACGGTTGCGGGATGAAGATACAGTTTCAGAGTCAGTGGTTTCTACGATGGTGCCTGCCGGCTCTCGTTTCTTTGGTCGTCTGTGGTCTGCTTTTACTGAGTTTGAGTTGGGCGGCTGCTACAAGCGATGAGGTGGCCGCGGCAAGGCAGCGCGATCTCATGAAACTTACGGTCGCGAAACTGACGGCTGGCATTGCGCATGACCAGGAAAGCGCAACTGTCTGGGACGACGCCGTGAGGCATGCAACCAGTGGCGACCTGAAATGGATCGAGACGAACCTCGGTTCATGGATGCACAGCTATTTTGGGCATGATGGCGCCTTGGTCCTTCGACCGGACCTCTCTGTGCAATATCTGTTTTCATCCGAGACAGACTATTCCCCTACCCCAGATGATCTCCGCAACGCCTACTTGCCGCTCGCTAAAAAGCTTCAAGCGCGTCTACTTGCCGAAGATACCGAGGGTATCAGCGAACGGACGCTTTCGATTGGCGAAGCTGATCTGAGCTATGTCGGATTTCGACCTGCAATTGTCAGCATAAAGCCAATCGTTTCGGACACCGGTGATCTGGAACAGACGCCGGGCGAGGAAATGCTGCATGTGAGCATACGCTTTCTCGACGGCGATCTTCCTCTGGCCATCGGTACCGAATATGAGTTCGCCAAACTGGAGTTCACCTCCAAGCGACCTCTGGAACGGAATGTTGCGTACGTACCCTTGGTCGCACGAGACGGGCAAGTTTTTGGATACTTCCGTTGGAACCCATTCCAACCCGGACAATATGTATTCGAAGCCACTGCCCCGGCCCTTTTTATCGCGTTTATTGCACTTTTCGCTGGGACCAGTTTTTCTGGAGGTGCAATCTGGCGCCGCTCCGAGCGGCTGGCTGCGAGCCGCGCAGAACTGAAACATCAAGCCTCCCACGATGCCCTGACCGGGCTTGCAAACCGCGCTTACTTCAACGAGCAACTCAATCGTCAACTATCGAACGGACACGCCGACGCCCTCCACTGTGTGTTGTTCGTTGATCTTGATCGCTTCAAGGCTGTGAACGATACGTTCGGTCACCCGGTTGGCGACAAGTTGATCTGCTTGGCAGCGAACCGGATGCGCGATCTCCTGCCGCAATCTCTTCTGGCGCGGGTGGGAGGCGACGAATTCACCATTCTGCTGGGAGAAAATGATGCCAGGAATGCTGAAGATCTCGCATCGAAAATTGTGCAGGCACTGCGGGCACCGTTCGAAATCGGAACGACGCATGTCGTCATTGGCGCAAGCGTCGGAGCAGCTCTAGCAACCGGCCCATGTGACCCCATCGAACTGACGCGCCAGGCTGATATCGCGCTTTATCATGCCAAAGCAGCCGGCAGGAATACCCATGCGGTGTTTGGTGAACATATGGACGAACTGCTACGCAGGCGCAGGGCGTTGGAAAGCGATCTCCGTTTTGCAGTCGAGACCAGGACCCAGCTCGAGACTTTTTATCAACCAGTCTTCAATGCGACCGACGGAAGCATTTGTTCTCTCGAAGCGCTTGCTCGGTGGAAGCACCCGACGATGGGCTACATAAGTCCCGACCAGTTCATTCCTCTGGCGGAGGACATCGGGTTGATCAACGACATCGGCGCCCTTGTGCTGGACAATGCATGCAGAACTCTCGCTGATCTTCCCGGCATCTCTATTGCGATCAACGCTTCGCCGCTTGAGCTTAGTTCTCCCGGCTACAGTCTGCGGGTTTTGACGACCCTCGCAAACATGAACGTAAGCCCCGAGAGGCTTGAGATCGAGATGACGGAAACTGCAACTGCGGATAACACGATCGACCTGAAGCGAACCATAGCCATGCTGCGAAAAGCAGGCGTTCGGTTTGCCATAGACGACTTTGGAACCGGGTATTCTTCATTCTCGCGCGTGCAGAATATCGAGGTGGATCGCATCAAAATCGATAGGTCGTTTATCGGCGAAATGCACCAAAGCGGCAGCAGAGCCGTTGTTGTTGCGATGATTGGCATGGCCAGAGCGAAAGGGCTGAAGATAACGGCTGAAGGCGTTGAGACAATCGAGCAGCGTGCCGAACTTGAACGGCTTGGATGCGACGATCTTCAGGGCTTTCTGATGTCGCGACCTCTTCCTCGCCAGGACGTTGCAGCATACGTCTCCCGGATGGCTCGAACATGAAGGGGGCAGGTTACGCTGGGGCTTTGCATTGTGATGCCATGCCCCGGCAGGAAGACCCCACGCGCAGACTTAAACGCATGCGTCCACCGCTGCGTCATCGTAACGGAACTTGCTCGGCGTCGTTTCGGACGCGCTTACGGCCATCACGCGTTTAGCAGTACCGCGCTGCTGCTGCGTTGTCATTTGAGCGTGTAGGGACTGCGCGCCAGTTCCCCCTGGCCGAAGACAACGGCATTCATTATCTGAAGATATCGGTCAACGCGCTGTCGGCGCCAAGGAAACGACCCATGTCTGATCTCAGCTTTATCTGGCCGCTGTCCGGCGGCCTTCTGATTGGCCTTTCCGCCGCGATCTACCTGCTGCTGAACGGTCGGATAGCCGGAATTTCCGGTCTGGCCGCATCTGCTGTCGGATGGACAGGCAGTGGAATCAGTCCGCTCGGGGTCGGTTTTCTGGTTGGCATACTCGGTGGAGCTGCCGCCGCGTTTACCTTGTTACGGCACGCAGAGTTCGCGATCACCGCCTCGCCTCCCCTTCTTGTGGTAGGCGGGCTCCTGGTCGGCTTCGGGACGCGGCTTGGTTCCGGCTGCACCAGCGGCCACGGTGTTTGCGGACTGGCACGCCTATCGCCCCGGTCCATCGTCGCGACGGCAACGTTCATGATCGTGGCGGCAGCAACCGTCTTCATCACCCGACATTTGATGGGAGTGGCATGATGACCCAGCGCATTCTCGTCTCCATCGCCTGCGGAATTCTGTTCGGCATTGGCCTTGTCGTGTCCGACATGGTCAATCCTGCCCGTGTTCTGGCGTTCCTCGATGTGACCGGTAACTGGGATCCGTCGCTTGCTTTCGTGATGGGCGGGGCACTGATCCCGTCATCAATTGCCTATGCGATCCGGCGTCGTTGCCGCAAACCGGTCTTCGAAACCCAGTTCCATGTGCCGACGAGCCGCATGATCGACCGTCCGCTTGTCGCAGGCGCTGCACTGTTTGGTCTCGGCTGGGGCCTCGTCGGTCTATGCCCGGGTCCCGCAATCGCCTCTCTCGTTACAGGCCGCTGGGAAGCAGCACTGTTCGTCACGGCCATGCTTGCCGGTATGTTTGTCCATCGCATGGTGTCGTCCCGACAGACTGTGGCAGCGCGGTCCTGATGGGACGGAGAAGATAACTTCCGCAACCTCGATGGCATTCGAACCACCATCCCATGAACCATTGAAGGCAGTATAAGGGTTTCTTTACTCCCGCATTGTCGAGCATAGCATTTACCAGAAGCCAGTTTAGCTTCGCCCTCTCGTCCGGCCCGCGGCGCGGCCTTCTCCCGCCCACTCCGACAACACAATCATCATGCTCCAGAGACTGACGAGGTCTCAGTTAAGCAGTCATTAACCATCTTCAGACGTATATTAGAATTGCTTGAAATGCTTCGGCTTGGAAAGTAGTCGAGCGGCGGTGGTTTGTCTTTGCAGGTCCGTCTGGACCTGCGGGCTTGGGGGATACGATGAGCATGCTTTCCCGTGTTGTCCGGACGGCGATATTTGTGCCGCTCGCCTTCAGCGTTGCGTCTTGCGCGCAGACGCAGACGCGGGCGCGGACGACATCGGTCGACAGTATCGCGACCGCTTCGATTCCGAGCTCTCGGCCCGCAGTGAAGGACCGGAACACGATTTTGACCATGCAGGCGGCCGTCCGGCGGGCGGTCGACTATCAGCCTTCGATCATGCAGGCGGCGGGCGAACTCAACCAGCAAGGCGCGGCGATCCGAGATGCACGCTCTGGATATTTTCCGTCGATCGGGGGCGGGATCGATGTCGGCAGGCGCAGCGCTTTCGGGAACGGTTTTCAGCCGGCAGCGACTGTGACCGCGTCGCAGATGATCTACGACTTCGGGAAAGTCTCCAGTCAGGTCGCCAGTGCCACGGCGACAGAGGAAACCCGGCGCGCCGAGTTCATTGCCGTGGTCGACAACGTGATCAGGGACACCGCGCTTGCGTCCCTCGAAACCCTGAGAAACCGCAGTCTGGCGGTTGTCGCGTCCGATCAGGTGCGCGACACGAAGGAAATACTCGAGCTCGTCAACGCGCGAACGGAACAGGGAGCCAGCACGAGATCGGACAAGCTTCAGGCCGAAGCGCGGGTGCAGATGGCCCAGACCACGGCACTGGAGATCAGGTCTCAGTCGGAGCGCTGGCAGGGCAGCATGGCGTCGCTGTTGGGTATGTCCGGGAAGATCAATCTCGGAGCGAGTATTCCCTCAGACCTCCCCAATGCCTGCTCTGCCAAAGAGCCCGATTGGGGTACGGTGCCGAGCGTCCGGGCGGCGGCATCGAAGAAGACGGCCGCCGAGGCCAACCTGCGGTTCAGCAAGGCCGATGTCCTGCCCACCCTGGCGCTTGAAGGCGGTAGCAGCATGGATCTGCTCGGAAATTCACCAGGCAGCCCGGACTATACGATCGGTCTGAAACTGACCGGCAAGCTTTACAACGGCGGCTCTTATAAGGCCCGGAGCGAAGCTGGCCAGTTCGCGGTTCAGTCCGCTGAGGCCGGCATCGCCAATGCCAGGACAGGCGCGCAGCGGAGCTGGATGGAATCGCGCACGCAGCTGTCTGGAATGCGCGCTTTGCTCACGACACTCGCCTCGCGACAGACGCTGATGCGCGAAACCCGAGATCTTTATCAGAGGCAGTTCCTCGACCTGGGAACGCGGACTCTCCTCGATGTCTTGAATGCCGATCAGGAGCTACATGCCGCACGTTTCGACGCAATCAACATCCAGTTCGATGTCCATAAGCTGAATATCGAGTGTGCCTCCGCAGCGGGGCGCTTGCGGGACATCTTCAAGCTCGAAAAGAAGCCGGGCACGGCCGCGACCGTCGTGAACGGCGGCGCCTCCAGGTCGGAGACGCCAATCGAAATGGCGGTCGCGATGCCTGCGCGACAAGCACTGCCGATAGAGGCAGGACCAGCTGCCGCAGAGAATGCCGAACGCGGAGCAGACGTTGAGACCGAGCTAAGCGAGGCGCTTGCCGTTTCGCTTCAAGCCTCCAGTATCGGCGCGGACGTTAAGGACAAGCGAAACCGGTTCGAAGAGCTTGCTTTGCGCGGCGCTCTCTAGCCCGCAGGGGTCAAATTCGGTTCTGTCCGCCTTTCATAAACGCAAATACGCTGACCGGCATTAACACTGCATCAACCGTCCGATGCGAGAATTAGTTATCGCTAATTGATAACGTTCTAAAATTGAGCAAGTCTTATCCCAGAGTTTCTTGGTAGGATTGACAGCAATCGAGACACTGCCGGACCAGCCAGTTCGGTATTCAACATTTTGCCCGGCGCAGACCTTTGACGGTCCGTGTCATCGCATCTCGCTGCCCATCCGCCAAGTCCGTTCGGTTTCGCTGTGACGCTCACGGCCTTAAGAGGATGTATCCATGGTTGCCGTTGTAACGAATATCGCAAGTGGTGAAAGCATTACCGTCGCATCGGGAAACATCTCTGTCCGTGAACCAAGTGTTATTCAGCTTGAGGTCGGCCCGAAAGACATTGCTGCGACCATCCGTCAGGGCGACGATCTCGTCATCCGCCTGCAGAACGGTGAGGCGATCCGAGTTGCCGATTTCTACGCCAGCGGCCCTGGTGAAGCATCAAGCAAGCTGGTCCTGGTGGATGAGAACGGGGTCGTCTGGGATGGCAACCACACCGTCGGAGAAGCCGATTTCTCATTCACCGAGTCGGCCGGCGGCGACCAGTTGGTGGGTGGCGCTGAAGGTGGGGGCGATGCATCCATTCTCGGCCTTGCTGCACTCGGCGCGCTTGGAGCTGGAGGAATAGCTCTCGCTTCCGGAGGCGGCGGCGGTGGCGACGACAACGATGACTCGGACGCGGATGCCGACGCCGACGCCGACGCCGATGCAGATGCTGACGCCGATGCGGATGCGGATGCAGATGCAGACGCCGACGCGGATGCGGATGCGGATGCCGATGCGGATGCCGACGCGGATGCGGATGCGGACGCGGATGCTGACGCAGACGCCGATGCCGATGCTGACGCAGATGCCGATGCTGACGCAGATGCCGATGCGGATGCAGATGCCGACGCGGATGCCGACGCGGATGCAGATGCTGATGCTGACGCAGATGCCGACGCGGATGCGGATGCCGATGCAGACGCGGATGCCGACGCGGATGCGGATGCCGATGCAGACGCGGATGCAGACGCTGATGCTGACGCAGATGCCGACGCGGATGCGGATGCCGATGCAGACGCGGATGCCGACGCCGATGCGGATGCCGATGCAGACGCGGATGCGGATGCAGATGCAGATGCAGATGCAGATGCTGATGCTGACGCGGATGCAGACACAACCGCCTACGACAATACCGCCGTCGCGTCGATCAACCTTTCCCCCGTGGTGACCAACGTTGATATAGGTACCCAGACTTACGGCGTTGCCGTCAGCCTTGGTGGCTTGGATCTCCAGGTGCTTCCGAACGTCGAAACGATCGATTTCAACGTCGAGGAGGGCCATACGCTCGATGCACGTTTTGAACTCGACGAGGGCCTCAGTCTCGGCGTTCTGTCCGATTATCAGGTGGTCATCCAACGATTTGACGGTGTCCAGTGGACCAACGTCACAGGCACCGGCACCGGCAATGCCACACTGCTGGACCTGCAGTTGCTGGATGGTGCACCGACAGTGAGCCTGGAGGATCTTGGACCGGGCCAGTACCGCGCCTTTATCGCCTATGACGGCTTGCTGGGTGCGGGCCTCGGAAGCGAGCTGACGATCACCGGGACGGATACCGACACAACCAGTATCGGCGCCATCGCCGTAGTTGCTGCCAGCGGCAACGTGATCACCGACGCAGGTATCGGCGGAGAAATCGACGCGGTCAATCCCGGCACCATCATTCAGAGCATCAATGCCACACCGGTGACCGCTGCAGGCGCAACCATCCAGGGAGATCACGGTACACTGGTCATCGGCCAGGATGGCAGCTACACCTACACCCCGAACCCCGATGCAGCCGGCATCGGACGGGTAGACTCCTTCGAATACACGATCTTCGATCCGCAAACCCAGGCGACTTCGACTGCGGAACTGCATGTCCAGATCGACAGCGAGGGACAAAACCTCACCTTCTCGACGATTGATCCAACGGCGGATGCGAGCCTTGGAATTGTCGCCACGGACGACGCTGGGGCGGCGACCGTCGTGACCACTCACCCCGTGACGGAGGCCGTGAACGCCGACTTCCTCGATGTCTCGTTGGGACTGTTTGGGGGAAGTGAAACCGGAACGTTCACGGTGGCCGCCGGATCCTTGGCAACGGTTCAGATCGGCGCGGACACAGACCAGCTCCTGGGTCTCCTCGGGACAACGACGATCACCGTCGAAATGCAGCAGGCTGACCTCAGTTGGACGATCGTCGAAACCAGCACAGGTGCCAATCTGGCCGAGCTTGCCGGTTTGCTTGGCGGCTCCACAGGCCTGGAACTGCAGGACCTGGACGCGGGCAACTACCGCGTTACGGTATCGCAGGATGGCGTGAACATCGGTGGCAACATCGACGTGCAGCTCGCCACGTCGACGAGTGACCTCGGAACGGTCATTTCCGATGGCGTGGTCGCGGCAGTCGGCAACGTTCTAGCCGGTGATACACTCGACTCCAACTTCACCAACTTCCAGGTGTCCAATGGGACAGTGTTTGTCGATCCGGCCGCCGCAGGTACCGTCATCGTGGGTGATCACGGCACGCTCAAAGTCTCTGCCGATGGCAGCTATTCCTATGAGCCGAACGACACACTCGGCCTCGATGGAATGACCGACAGCTTCACCTACCGTCTCGTTCATCCCAATGGAGATGTCGTTGAAGCAGAGTTGACGATCCTCATCGACCAGGCCGAGCCCGTCGCCGGAACGTCGATGATGATGGCGGCCGATACAGGCTCTGAAGCTTTGCAGCCGAGCATGCTGACGTCCGCGTTCGCAGACGTCGACCTCCTGGATCTCGATACCGGAAACCATGGCCGTTTCGGCGATCTGACAGACGTCATCTCGCTGGATGGTGTGAGCACCGATCTCGGTGAGTTCATCGATCTCGGGAGCGTCAGCGCACTGCCGATCGACGTTGGCCTCCACGAACTTCTAAGCGGAGAGCAGGGCCTTGTCGTGAACGGTGACCTTGATATCGGCGGGCTCGCCGGAGCCGACGGTGTTGCCGACCTGCCCGAGTTTGCCGGCAACCTCGTGCCCACGGTCTTGGAGGACACGACCGTGGACCTGCTGGACGGTTCGGCCGCAGACAGTGTGCTGCATGGCGGCTTGCTGGGGGGAACTGTGGGCAGCCTGCTCGACGACGACGCTCTGCACCATGCCGGTACCTCAGTGATCTAGCCCTCAGTCGTGCTGCTGCCGGTTCTGCGGCAGCGGCACGACACCCGCTCGCCCGTCGTTTGCAGACGCTTGAAAGGCACGGCATTGACCCAAGCAACACCTCAGTTCGACGTCGTGCAGCAGAACCAGGCGGACGGCTGGATCGAAATGTTTGAGCAGGTTGCCCGGATTTACGGACTGGGCTTCTCGATCGAAGCGGCCCGCAAGGCTGCGGCGGCTTATTCGCTGGAAGACCAGGCGAAATACGTCCAGCGGCTCGCGCAAAAATTCGGGCTTCGTGTGAAGCTGGCTCAACCCAGTCTGGACATGATGACCAGCTGGAGGCTTCCCGTCATCGTGCAGCTCAAGGACGGGTCGGTTGCAACGGTTGTCGCCATCGATGCGCAACGCAATGGCGCGGTCGTCTTTGCCGGCGACAACGGTCTCAAAACGACGCTGGCGATCGATGTGCTGTGTGCCGAGGCAACGCTTGCGGCCATTCCCAGGCCGGCACGCTCCACACCTGACTCGAGGGTGGACACCTATATCGCCCCGCATGACGGAAGCTGGTTCAGACGGTTCGCGCTCGGTGACCTGCGCCCCTATGGCTACGTTCTGGTCGCATCCCTGATTGCCAACGCGCTGTCGCTCGCTGGCGTCATCTTTTCGATGCAGGTCTATGACCGCGTTGTCCCCGCCAACTCCATGAGCACGCTCTATGTGTTGTTTGCAGGCGTCATGCTCGCCGTGCTGTTCGACTATGTCGTTCGCAAGATCAGAGGTTCGATCATCGATATCCTCGGCAAGCGCTGTGATCTGCGACTGTCCGATCTGATCTTCGGCCACGCGCTGCGTGTGAAAAACAGCGTCCGCCCAAGATCGACCGGAACCTTCATTGCTCAGTTGCGAGATCTTGAGCAGGTCCGCGAGGTGTTCACCTCGACCACCGTTGCCGCGGTCGCGGACCTGCCGTTCTTCTTCCTGTTTCTGGTCATCTTCTGGTTCGTGGGCGGGATGCTGGTCGTCATCCCGGCGGTCGCACTCGTGCTGCTTGTCCTGCCTGGAATTCTGTCACAACGAAGACTGCACCAGAGCGCCAGCGCTGCAATGCGCGAGGCATCGCTCCGCAACGCGATCCTGGTGGAGAGCATTCAGGGCATCGAAGACATCAAGATGCTGCAGGCGGAGGAGCGCTTCCAGCAGAAATGGAATAACTACAACGCGGTCAATGCCGACGCCCAACTGAAGATGCGCGTTCTGACGTCGTCTCTGACCGGCTGGAGCCACAGCGTTCAGACGAGCGTTTACGCGTTCATCGTATTCTTCGGCGCACCGATCGTCATGGCTGGGGACATGACAACGGGTGCGCTTGTTGCCTGCTCCATTCTCGGTTCCAGGATGATGGCGCCGATGGCGCAGCTCACCCAGGTTCTCAGCCGTGTCCAGCAGGCAAAAATCGGGCTGAAGAGCCTTGACGCGATCATGCAGATGCCCGTCGACCATCCGGTCGCCGAGACACGCATCTCTATTTCCGCCATTGCCGGAACCTACGAGTTTCGATCGACCGCGTTCCACCACGCGGAGCCTGCCGGTAAACCGGCTCTGGTCTTGAGAAGCCTCAAGATCGCCGCCGGCGACAAGATTGCCGTACTGGGCAAGAACGGTGCAGGGAAATCAACTTTTCTGCAGGCGCTTTCGGGAATGATCGAGCCGAGTTCCGGCGAAGTCATGCTCGACAATATTGCGCTGAGACATATCGATCCGTCGGATCTGCGCCGTGACGTGGGGCTGCTGACCCAGAATTCCCGCCTGTTCCACGGGACCCTGAGGGAGAACGTTACGCTCGGTGCCTCCAACGCCTCCCAGTCCGCAATCCTCGACGCGCTCTCGATCGTCGGTGCCGACGAATTTATCCGCGCTCTGCCGAAGGGACTGGACTACCCGTTGCAGGAGGGCGGCAACGGGCTGTCCGGCGGGCAGCTGCAGGCGCTCCTCCTCGCCCGCCTGCTGGTGCGCGATCCCAATGTCGTCCTCCTCGATGAGCCGACAGCCGCCATGGACGAGGCGACGGAGCGGTTGTTCATATCGCGCTTCCAGACCTGGTCGCGCGACAAGACGGTTGTCATCGCAACCCATCGCATGCGGGTTCTGGAACTGGTCGACAGAGTGATGGTGTTCGACAAGGGTCAGCTGGTGCTCGACGAGGCAAAGGCAGACGCGATGACGACGCTGAAGGGCATCAAGCCGCTCGCCCCAGAAAAAACAGTGCCACCCAAACTGGTTCCTGTTCACAACACGTCTGGCGGGATTTGAAGACATGGCAGAGATCTCGAGCGACAAGGCTTCGGACTACGGGTGGGCTTTCGGTGACGAGGACGATGTCCAGCTGTCAAAGGCAAAGACCGTCATTCTTTTGGCCATGATCCTCCTGACAATCGCGACGGTTTGGGCTTATTTCGCCATGCTTGAAGAGGTCTCCACCGGCGCGGGTCGTGTCGTTCCGATCAGGCGCGAACAGGTCATCCAGTCGCTTGAGGGGGGCATCGTTTCGGAGCTCTTTGTTCGCGAAAACCAGATTGTAGAAACCGGTCAGCTTCTGGCGCAGCTGGATCCGACGATCACCGAATCGGATGTCGGTGAATCATCGGCCAAATACCGTGCCTCGCTTGCGGCCGCCGCACGCCTGACGGCCGAGATCAACCGGACAGCTTTGACCTTTCCGACCGAGCTGAATGCCTATCCGGATCTCATCCGTTCGGAAACCCAGCAATTCGAGGCGCGGACGACAAGCCTTGAACAGTCTCTGGAATGGATGGAACAAGCGATCGTGCTGGCCAAACGCGAGCTGGAAATGAGCGAGTCGCTTGCCAAGATCGGCGCCGCCAGCAATGTCGAGATCATCCGGCTGAAGCGGGAATTGGTCGATCTTGAAATGAAGAAGGTCGATATCGCCGCCAAGCAGAACCTCAGCGCCCGCGAGGAACTCGCCAAGGCAAATTCCGACATCACATCGCTGTCCTCGACCATCAAGGGACGGTCCGACAGCCTGCAGCGCCTGACGCATCGCTCACCGGTTCGGGGCATCGTCAAGAATATCGAGGTGTCGACGATCGGTGGCGTCGTGCCGCCAAACGGCAAGCTGATGGATATCATCCCGCTGGACGACGAGTTGCTGATAGAAGCGCGTATATCGCCACGCGATATCGCCTTCATTCACCCCGATCAGCGCGCCAGCGTCAAGATCAGCGCCTATGACTACGCCGTCTATGGCGGGCTGGAGGGACGGGTAACTGCGATTTCCCCCGATACCATGCGCGACGAGGTCGATCCCAACACGTTCTATTACCGTGTGTTCGTGCAGACCACCACAGATGCACTGGTGACCGCGCAAGGGACGCGCCTGCCGATCGTTCCGGGCATGGTGGCAACCGTCGATGTCAACACGGGCAGCAAGAGTGTGTTGGACTACTTGATCAAACCCTTCAACAAGGCGCGCGAGGCGCTGCGCGAGCGATAGGTGACCATGCCCGCAGAAACTTTCGGCCTTGCGCGGCTGGATCGCCTTCGAGACCCTGTTCGGCAGGTCATCCAACCACTTGACGCACCGCATCCGGCTTATGTGCTGTTTGTCTCGATCAGCGACGGAGACAGACGAGCGTCCGTTGCAACGGTCGGCGCCGACAGTTTTGACGCAGCCTGGCAAAAGGCTTTAAGCGCCGCCGGCGACCTCCTGGACAGCCAGAGGCTCGACGGCCGTCTGTTGCGGATCGACTGGCCGGTGCGGATGGAGAAGATCACGGTCAAGACCCTCCACAAACAGCTTGGTCGCACCAAGAGAAACTACTTCCGGCTCGGACTGTCGCTGGACGATCAATTCGAAACCGCGTTCCTGGACAACGAACTGAACGCCAACGCCATGCTTTATGGTGGCAACAAGGTCGAGCACTGCGTTCTAAACGAACGAAACTTCGCGCTCTATGCGAAGACACGATTTGGAAAAGCGTTCGAAACGGATTTTGCCGAGGCGAGAGCGCTCTGGGCGTTTACAACGAGCGGTTTTTTTCTCGATGAGGAAGGCCGACACTACCGTCTTTGCGGCGAAGGTGCGGGAAGCGGTCAGCGTGAAGGTCAGCCGCTTGATCGTGCCATGCTCGATCGGCTGATCGACTCCTCATCCAGCTATCTTGCGTCTCAGGTCAAGCCGGACGGCGCGTTCGTCTACGGCTATCACCCGTGCTTCGACCGCGAGATCCGCACCTACAATGTCCTGCGCCATGCAAGCACGACCTATGCAATGATCGAAGCTTACGAGGTAACGAGGGATAGCAAGACGAGAGCTGCAATAGAGCGCTCGCTCGGGCAGCTGACCGGTCATCTTACCCGGATCGCGAGACTGCCTGATGGGGCCGAGGCCGCCTTTCTGATCGACGTCGGTTCGGAGATAAAGCTCGGCGGCAATGCCGTCTTCCTCCTGGCGCTCGCGAAATATACAAGTGTCATGAGCGATGATCGATATCTGCCGCTGATGGATAAACTCGCCACCGGTATCGTTCATATGCAGGACGCAAAGACCGGTGAATTCCGCCACGTCCTGCTTTACCCGGACCTTTCCACCAAGGCCGAGTTCCGCACTGTCTATTACGACGGCGAGGCCGCCTTCGCGCTGATGCGCCTTTATGCGCTCACCCACGACATCCGCTGGCTCGGCGCGGTTGAAAAGGCTTTCGAGCATTTCCTGCGCCGGAACTACACGCAATATCACGACCACTGGCTGGGTTATTGCGCCAACGAACTGACGCTGTTTCGGCCGGAGGAACGCTATTTCCGCTTCTGCGTCGAAAATGTCAGCACCTATCTCGATTTTGTCGCCAATCGCATCACCACCTTTCCGACACTGCTGGAACTGATGATGGCAACCCGGCAGGCGCTGTCGCGGATTGCTGACAACCCGGATCTGGTTCCGCTCCTCGGCGAGATCGACCTTGCAGCGTTCGAGGTAGCGCTCGAAAAACGCGCTCATTACCTGCTGAACGGTCATTTCTACCCGGAGGTGGCGATGTTCATGCGCAACCCAAGGCGGATCATGGCTTCGTTCTACATCCGCCACCACGCGTTTCGCGTAAGGATCGACGATGTGGAACACTATCTGTCCGGGCTGATCGCCTATCGCGCGTATCTGAACGAGAAAGAGGCGTTCAAATCGCTGGTCTCTCGTCAAGGAGGAGCCGGTTCATAGTACGACTCAGCAAGGATTCGGGAGAATGCCGACGATGTTCTAGCGCGAGTTGCAAACGCATCTCCGGTTTGAACATATGCAGCGGAACGAAACCATGCTCCTCGTCAATTGGTGTCGGTGTTGGCCGAACGGCGGGTGTGGGTACCGTCTGCTGATACATGTCATGCACCCTGACCGGGGCGCGCAGCGAGAAGATCACTTAGAAGCGAATAACGCGGATGATGCCGGCGATAGTTTTCCGGCCGCGGACGATGGCGGCAATTCGCTGGCCCAATTTGCGCTCGGCTGCGATGTCGGCATCGATGACGATATCATCAGCCGCCGTCACGGGACGCATCGGGGGTGATGGTGCGTACCGAAGCTCATTGTGTCGGAGATACCGAGCGACGCAGCCGCCATGGGAGCAGCGATCCTGCCCTTTCGGCGGATGTTTTACTAGCTTCCGCGAACCTCGTTTCAATCACGCAGCGCGGTCTACCCCACGCGCGTGAGTGTCACGCGAAGACGTTTCCACCGCGAGCTGGAACATGCCGACGAGACCGCGTAGGCGTTGCGCCTCGTTCATGAGCAGTGCGCTTGCCGCATTGTTTTCCTCGACCATCGCGGCATTTTGCTGTGTTCCGTGATCGAGCATGTTGACGGCCGTGTTGATCTCGTTGAGGCCGACGGATTGTTCGCGAGCCGAAAGGGCAATCGCTTCGACTTGCGTGGTGATCGCTTCCACGCGGCCGGTGATTTCGGTCAGTCCTTCGCCGGTCTCACGGACGCAGCGAACGCCGTCTAGAACTTCTCGGTCAGACGTCTGGATCAGTTGCTTGATTTCTCGTGCGGCTTCCGCCGACCGTCCTGCCAGAGCGCGGACCTCCTGGGCAACCACCGCAAATCCTCGTCCTGCCTCCCCCGCCCTTGCCGCCTCGACGCCGGCGTTGAGCGCCAGGAGATTGGTCTGGAAGGCGATCTCGTCGATCACGCTGATGATTCCGCCGATTTTGGTCGACGAGATCTCGATGCGTGCCATGGCTTTCAACGCATTTGAAACGAGCACTGCTGTGCTTTCACTTGCGGCATTGGTTTCGCTGGCAATACGATGGGCGTCTTGCGATCGGCGCGACGCGTTGCCGACATTGGCAGTGATCTGTTCGAGCGCTGCCGCGGTCTCTTCGAGCGATGCGGCCTGCTGCTCGGTGCGGCGGGACAGATCGTCGGCGCTCGAGGCGATCTCGCGGCTTCCCCCCTCGATGGAAATGCTTGCATGGGCGATCGAGCTCATGACATCGGCCAACTGGGCGACTGTTGCATTGAGATCGCGGCGCAGATTTTCGAAGTCCGGCGCAAATGGCTCGGTCAGTTCGAAAGCGAGATCGCCGCTTGCCAAACGCCGCAGCCCTTCGGCGAGACCTCCGGTTGCATGGCTCAAGCGTGCCCTTGCCTCGGTCTCTGCCTCTCGTTGCAGGCGGACGCGTTCACCTTCCGCGTTGGCCCGTGCGGTCGCTGCTTCTTCTTCCAAACGACGGTTGGTGATCGCAGCCTCCCGAAACGTGTGCAGCGCGCCGGCCATGGCACCGAATTCGCTGCGAGATCCAAACGACGGGATCGCAAGATCCGTCTGTCCCTCGGCGAGTTCACCCATGGCACCGGTCATCGCCGCGACTGGCCGCGTAATGGACCGGCCGATAATCCAGACGCCGCCACCAAGCCCAACGATCGCCAGCAGAACCAGGCCGGCGACGACGGTAAGGTTGCGAGACGCGACTCTTTCATTTTCCACGAGGATAGTCTCGCGCTCCGTTTCGTAAGCTGCGCTGACAGCCTGCACCTGCGGCTCTAACGCAAGGTAGGCAGCTGCAACATCCTTGCGGGTCTGTGCTTCCCCAATGCTGGCTTCGGCGTAAAAGCGAAATGCCGATCGGTAAATTTCCAGGCCATCGAGCACCCGGCTGCGCTGCGCGCCTGGGCGGAAGGCGTTTTTCACAAGCGTCGCGAATGTCTCAGCCTCCTCTGTGTGTTTTTGCAGATATGAGGCATCGCCACGCAGCATGAAGTCTTTCTCATGACGCCGCAGCATCAACATGCTGGCGCG
The DNA here is from genome assembly GCF_014842035.1 of Rhizobium sp. CFBP 8752. Classification (NCBI taxonomy): domain Bacteria; kingdom Pseudomonadati; phylum Pseudomonadota; class Alphaproteobacteria; order Hyphomicrobiales; family Rhizobiaceae; genus Rhizobium; species Rhizobium sp. CFBP 8752. The sequence goes on from NZ_JACYUZ010000002.1 coordinate 492,242, forward strand.
AATAGCGGTATCGTCGACGGAGTCCAGACGTCCCTCGATCGAATGCACCGCCGAGCGCATGGCGCCCTGCAAGCCATCGTCCTGATCGAGACCAAGGTCCTGATTGTTCTTCACAAGCGTATCAAACGCTGCTTCGTAGGCAGTCAGGCCAATGCTCAGTTGGTCGAGTTGGGCTGCGAGTTCAGGAGTGGCGGAACGACGAAGGCTCGCCAGCACGCTACGACCTTCGGAAACGGCTGCCTTGAACTTTTCCGTGCTGGCCATCTCTTTTTCGAGCAGGAATGCCTGCTGGAACATGTAGCTGGCGCTCACGCTGGCCGACAGGCTTGCAACGTCGGCTTTGCTCTCGGCAAGCGCATCTGCAGCGGCACGATATCCGTGCTCGACGTGGCGCTGACCGATAAAGATGGCGCAGATCGTGATGATACCGACGAGCGCCATCGCCGCCAGGAGCATGACGCGCTGCGAGATTCGAAGATGGGCGAAGAGCAAAGGCTTAGACCTCAAAGGCAAGAAAACAGCGGCATTCAATGCCCTTCGGCTCTTAAGCAAATGTCTACGGAGTGTGAATTTACTGTGACATAACCGCGTGCGTGCCGGTGCGGCGCAGCTCACTTGCCCCCTCGGCTAGATTGCGGAAGAGGGCTTCAGCACACTGAAGCTGTAATCATTGTGGAGTGCGATAACACCCTCGTATTCAAGGGCATAGAGAGCGTTGAGTAGCTCGTGCCTGGAAAACTTCACTGTCGTCGGCGTGTTTGCGATCGTGCGAAACCGAATCTGCGACGGCGGCCTCAGCCGCAATCGTCGCAATAGATCCGATAGAGCATGCACAACTTCGAGATGGGTTCTCAACGACCGGGTCTCCAGGTAACACTCTCGATCAACGCAACACGCGCCGAAGCGACAATGCTGTCTCCAGCTATCCCTGGTCTATTTCAGTTTTGTGACGCGGCTTAAGGAATAAGATGGCCTTGGCCAAGCAGTCGTCTGCGTAATCCTGCGTGGGAGTTACCTGATGGGCTTAAGAGTCCTGATGGCTGCATTGAGTGCGATCCTGACACGAGGTCAGCCCGATCCAGTTTGACACCAGGCCGGGCAGTCGTCAGGATCAATTTGCCCTGAACGACATTCGCACACCGTCGTCATCGGAACCGAACTTTCATCCGAAAAAGGAATCATCCTCATGGGCAAGAAACTGAACAAGGTCTACGAGGCGCTCGTCAGTGGCGCAGCCGACGGTCTAACCGGCAAAGAACTCTATGCTCATGTCGTAGACGAATGCCCGAAGACATCGAGCAAACGCATTGTCAAAGCCTCCCTGTTTGCGTTGTCCGACCCGGACATCAAGGAGAGGGGTCTGCTGGAAGCAATCTACGCGCTTGCTATCGACTATCGCCTGTCCTCGCTGGGGGTCGATGAAGAAACTCAGGAGACAGATGACGAAAACAGTCCGGCTCCACTTGTTTCACAGGAACTGAGAAACAGGCTCGAAAGCACGGTCTCGATTATTCCGGCCATTCGAGAGGACGCGACATTACCGGAACCGTCTAAAGGCATCCATTGAGTGCAGATAGGCACCGCTCAATCCGACGCACTCAGCGTCCATCGGGCACGTCCGTCACAGCAATTTCCAAGGGCTTGATGGCCTTCAGTACGAATTCGATAGCGAGAATATCGACCTCGTTCTACTGCCCTACCCAGTCGGAACTGGCTATGCCTCGCACCTGACCGTCATCCACACGTCACATATTCGTGGAATCTGATCTTGACGATCGGAGGGCGATTACGTGCCGTATCTATGCCTCAACGCGATATCGAAGCACTTCGACCAGTTCACAGCGCTGGATAGCGTCTCGCTCGCGATACCCGACGGAGCGTTTCTCGCCTTGCTTGGACCTTCAGGCTGCGGCAAGACCACTCTTCTGCGCCTGATCGCCGGGCTTGAGCATCCCGATCAAGGAGAGATCCGTTTCGACGATCAGTTAGTCGCCGGTGATGCCGTCTTTGTCCCACCGGAAAAGCGTCGCGTTGGCATGGTCTTTCAGTCGTATGCGCTCTGGCCGACGATGACCGTACGAAAAAATATCGAGTTCGGCTTGAAAGTCGCCGGGCTCACGGTTCAGGAGCGAAACCAACGCATCGATGAGGTTCTGGACGTCGTCGGGCTTCGGGGGCTGGATGGCCGCCGACCGCACGAACTGTCGGGTGGACAGCGGCAAAGGGTAGCGCTTGCTCGCTCGCTCGCAACCAGACCGCAACTCATCCTGCTCGATGAACCGCTTGCCAATCTCGATTCTCACTTGCGTGAGGCCATGCTCGCGGAATTCCGCCGTATCCATAGTCTGACCGGCGCCACATTCGTATTCGTCACCCATGATCAGGACGAGGCGATGGCGGTTGCGACGCATGTCGCCGTCTTGGACCGGGGCCGGCTACAGCAGCTCGGTACGCCGGAAGAGCTTTACCGCCAGCCGTCTTCGAGCATGGTTGCCCGTTTCATCGGTCGGGGACGGACGCTGCCGGTCCAAGTGGTTGAGTCCGGAGCGGGTCGAACGAAGGTCATGCTCGGCCAGCAGCTCCTCGACATGCCGGGCGAGGCCCCGACAGGCTATGGCTGGCTGTGCTGTCATGCCTCCGATTTCAAGCGCGTGCCTGAGGGCGGCCACCTGAAGGTCGAGCTCCTGGGTCAGGTCTTTCAGAACGGCGTCTTCCTCAGCCACTGTCTGCCGACTGAGATTGACGGCGACGTCGTCAGCCTGCCGCTCGAGGAGCGGTTAGCGCCCGGCACATCGATCGAACTCGTCCTTACGGGCGGCTGGGTGATCGGCGACGGCGGAACAGGCCAAACCTGGGCCGGCCGTGTCACTGGTCGATCGTCAACCTGTCGTTCTGCCGTCATCTCTGTGAGCTAGGCGAAACAGCACCTGCCGAACCGGTGGCCGTCTCCCCATCGCCCGGGCGGGGCCGCGTTCAAAACAATCTGCCCTATCAACGAGGTTCTCATGTTCTTCCGCACGCTCGTCGCCACAACCATTCTTGCCGGCCTCGCCTTCCAGGCCGCGGCCGCAGACACGATCACCGTTTACACCTCGCAGCCGCAGGATCAGATGACCAAGGTCATCGAGGCGTTCAACGCCGACCATCCAGAGATCAAGGTTGAACTCTTCCGTTCCGGCACGACCGAGGTCATGGCCAAGCTGCAGGCTGAATATGCCGCTGGCAACAGCCCGGCCGACGTCATCCTGATCGCTGATACCGTCGCGATGACGCAGTTGAAGAACGACGACCGCCTTCTGGCCTTTACCGACGCTCCGGTTGCGGGCATAAACCCGGCCTTCATCGATGCCGACAAGACCTTTTTCGGCACCAAGGTGATCACCACAGGGATCATCTACAACACGAACCTCGTGAAGACCGCCCCGAAGAGCTGGAACGACCTGCTTGCCGCCGATGCGGCCAAGAGCCTTATCATGCCAAGCCCGCTCTATTCCGGTGCGGCCGTCATCCATGTCGGCACGGTAACGCAGCAGCCTGAATTCGGCTGGGCGTATTACGAAAAGCTGGCCGAGGCCGGCGCCGTTGCCGGCCAGGGCAATGGCACGGTTGTCGAAGCCGTTGCGCGCGGCGAAAAGGCCTACGGCATCATCATCGAATACATGGCCCTCAACGCCAAGAAGAAGGGTTCACCCGTCGACTTCGTCTTTCCCGCAGAAGGTGTAAGCTCGATCACCCAGCCAGTCGCCGTGCTCAAGGGGTCCGATCAGGTCGAGGCAGCCAAGACCTTCGTCGCCTGGCAGCTCTCCAAGGCAGCCCAGGTACAGGCCGCCGCCCAGGGCTATTTCCCGATCCTGCCCGGTGTCGCGCAGCCGGAAGGGTACCCGGCGCTTACCACACTGAAGATCCTGCCCGCCGATAGCGATGCCATGCTCAAGGCCGACAAGGAAACCAAGGAAAAGTTCGCGGAACTGTTTGGCGGTTGACCCTATGATCCGCAGACCCGTTATGGGCCGGCCGCATCGTTTGGGAGGCGAGCATCTGCTCGTCTCCCTTCTCGTTTTATACGTGTCCTTCACGACGCTATGGCCGCTCGCGCGGCTCTTTTCCGCCGCCTTCCAACCCGGCGAGGACGGCACGCCGCTCGGGCTGATGCTGACCACGCTCGCCAGTCGCTCGGCACTCAGGGCGCTCTCGGGAACGCTGCAGACCGCGCTTCTGTCCGTTGCCGTGTCGACTGTCATCGGCGTGGCGCTCGCCTTTGCAGTCAGCCTTTTGAAACTCCGCACCCGCGCCGCACTGACCTTTCTCATCCTGATCCCGCTGATCGTGCCGTCGCAAACCATGGCGCTTGCCTGGATTGAACTCTTTGGCGCGCAGTCGCCGATCCTGAAACCGCTCGGCCTTGCGCCACCGCCGGGCTCCACCAACCCGCTTTATTCAACTGGCGGGATCGCGCTTGTGATGGGCATCGAACACATGCCGCTGGTTTTCATTGCTGTCCGGGCGGCGCTGCGGGCACTGCCGGCCGACCTTGTCGAGGCCGCGCGCATCCTCGGTATTTCGCCAGGCAGGATCGGCCTCGGAATCGTCTTACCCATCGTCATGCCTTCGGTGCTGGCTGGAAGCTTGATCGCGTTCACCGCGGCGATTGGCAATTTCGGCGTGCCGGCACTTCTTGGCATTCCGGGCCGCATCTCGGTCCTGACAACGTTGATCTACCAACGGCTGAACGGCTTCGGCCCGGCCGCCGCCGGCCAAGTGGCGACACTGGCGCTGATGCTCGCTGCCATGGCGGCGCTTGCCATCGTCCTGCGCAACATCGTCACGACCCGCATCGCCGTGCCGCTTCCGGCCGGGACACCCTTCGTGCCTACCCGCCGCGCGCCTGTAATCGAGTTCCTGCTGTGGATCGTGGTGCTCATCCTGTCGCTCGTGCCGCTCGCGGCGCTGACCATGACTGCGCTCTTGCCGGCCATCGGGGTGGCCTTCGGACCCGACACGATAAGCCTCGACCAGTTCCGCGCCGTGCTCGACAATCCGACCGTGCGAAGGGCTTTTGCCAATTCGCTGCTGCTCGCCGTGATCACGGCCGCAATTTCGATGCTGGTGGCCGTACCGCTGGCCTTTCTTTCTCAACGCCGTACAAATCCTGTGCTCCGGCTGCTTGATTTCGTCATCGAGGGGCCCTGGGTCGTTCCCGGCACTGTTGTCGCGCTCGGCATGATCCTCGCGTTCCTCAAGCCGCTGCCGCTGATCGGGCTGTCGCTCTACGGGACCATGGCGATCCTCGTCATCGCCTATCTCTCGCGCTTCCTGCCGCTGGTGCTCCGGCCCGTGGCCGCCGCCGCGCAATCAGCCGACCCCGCACTGGACGAGGCGGCTCGCATTACCGGCGCCGGTCTTAATCGCCGCATCCTGTCCATCTTCTTGCCCGGCGTGCTACCGGCCGCGGCTGCCGGGGCGATTCTGGTCGTGATGACGGCGCTCAACGAGCTGACGCTTTCGACACTGCTCTGGTCGTCGGGAAATGAAACCATAGGTGTGATGATTTTTGCCCTTCAGTATGAAGGAAACTCGACTGGCGCAGCGGCAGTCGCAGTTCTCTCGACCCTCCTCGTGTTGAGCCTTGCCGGGGGAGCGACATTGATTGGCTCAAGCATGCCGAAGGGCACCCTGCCCTGGTTGGAGTGATTGAAGTACGGGGGTTTAAGCTTAGTTCCTAGCTTCGAAAATGCGGGGTAAAGGCGTGCCCTACCTTCAAAAAGCTAGGGAAAGAGATGACGGAACTTGACGTGCTATTGATCTGTTGTGAGTGTCCAATCGGAAATTAACGGAGCATTTCGTTGGCGACAGGCCTGATAGCACTACTCGACGATATCGCTGCAATAGCGAAGCTGGCTGCTACGTCGCTGGACGATGTTGCGGCCCAGACTGCAAAAGCAAGCGTCAAGGCTGCAGGCGTTGTTATCGACGACACGGCTGTAACCCCGACCTATGTCGTTGGGCTATCACCGGCCCGGGAGCTGCCGATAATTTTGCGCATCGCTCTGGGCTCGCTGCGCAACAAGCTGGTCTTCCTCCTGCCCATCTGCCTCCTGCTCGGCTACTTCGCCAACTGGCTGATCACCCCGCTGTTGATGATCGGCGGCCTGTACCTGTGCTTCGAAGGCGCTGAGAAAATATACGGTCTGCTGGCCCCCCACGCGCACGATGTGGGTGACTCGTCGACACCGGTTGACCCGGTCGCGCTCGAAGAACAGAAGGTCGCCGGGGCTATCCGCACGGACTTCATCCTATCCGCAGAGATCATGGCCCTGACGCTTGCCGATGTTGCGGATTCCAGCATCTATACCCAGGCTATGGTGCTCGCTGCCGTAGGAGTGCTGATAACGGTTGCCGTCTATGGCGTCGTGGCTTTCATCGTAAAGGCCGATGACATCGGATTGCACATGGCAAAGGCGGGATCTGGCACGGCACGGGTGATCGGCCGCAGCCTGGTCAAGGGTGTGCCGGTGTTTCTACAGATCCTGGCGGCCGTGGGCACTGCGGCCATGCTCTGGGTCGGCGGCAGTATCGTCGTCCACGGGCTGGATGGGCTCGGGCTGTCAACACCCGAGCATGTCATAGAAGGGGCATCCCATTTCATGACGACTACCATCGGGGTTGCTCCGGCTGTGGTCGGGTGGCTTACGACATCCTCGCTTCAGGCTTTGCTGGGCATCATCCTTGGCGCCATCGTCGTCATTGGCGTAACGGCCGTGCATGCGGTGCTCCCCTCGCGTCGCTCGGCGTAACGTCCGGTAACCCCTTCGGAAAGATCGAACGGGTGGCTCGCCCGCGGACTCACCGGACTGGGTGCAGGACGTTGAGGATCAGCTCTATCGGTGTCCAGCCTGATAGCAGGAGCCGTCGCGATGCCGCTGGCCGTTTCGAGGTACGAAAAAGCCCGGGTTTTCTGGTCTGTAAGGTTTCGAACGTCGGCTTACGGACAGCCTCTCTCGCATCCCTATTGTATTCTTAAGGGCGCTGATTGCCGCCTTTCTGGCGTTGAGTTGAAGAACTGGTTCTGAGGGCAGAGAGCCGTGGCGGTTGAACCACGCAGCGCTCATCAGTCTTTCACCACTCCAAGCTGGCCTCATACCGACAGATCGTGGAGATCGCTCCTTATGGCCTCACCCACATCAAAGTCTGAAAAGCGCACGTTCAGCCCGCCGCGCTCCGGCGTACAGGCGGTCGGTCCAATGAGATAGCGATCCGCGGAAGGGAACGGCGCCAGGCGGAGAAGCGGCCATACCTTGCCGTCCGACGAGGCCTGTATCCTTGCCGCTCCGTTTTTGAGCGTGATCCGTATGATGAAGTCTTCCAATCCTTGAAACGGCTGCGAGACGGACCAGTCCGAGCTTCCGTTGGTGACAACCGTTGACAGAAAGCGCTCGCCGTCCGTGAACTCGACACCGGTCTTGATCCAGCGTGTCTCGTCAATCCGCAACATCAAACCCGCCTGGTCATACAGGGATCGGAACTCTCCCTGGACCCGGACCCGCGCTGTGAATTCTTCGCTGACCGAAACTCCAAGAAAATGTCCACTATCCCGCGCGAACCCGTAATGCGTCTTCTGCCAGAAGTCGGTCTTCTGGTCGGTCGTCATGGTAAGACGATCGGCCGAGACCTCCCAGTTCGCAGGCTCGTTGACCCAGGTTCCGTTCTCGAGATGGGTTCTCATCTATGCAGCCACTCCTTCGCCATCATCGCCATACGCACATCAGTCCTTGGCAAACACCGTAGCGGACTCTGAGGTGGAGACCATCGTGTTGTAGTCAGAGACAAGCCATTCGAGATCGTCGCCCGCGCCTTTGCGGGCGTCGCCTTTGGCCATTTCGAGTTTTTCGTCGAAATTGCGAAGCTTGGACAGGAGCGACGCCGGGCTGGACTCAAACACGTGGAATGAGTTGGGATGCTGGAGAGCGTAGTCGTCGAACTCCCGGACAGCCTGAGCGTAGTCGGCAAGCACTGATCTGAATGCAGGCATGGCGACCACGGGCTTTTCGTTTGTCGGCATCACGTCCATCACGGCCTCTGCCCGGAACATGACGTTTCGCACATGCCAGCGCGATTTCTTGCCCTCGGCCTTTTCGAGCGCGAGTAGCGATGCGCGGTCGAGCTTGACCTTTTCGGTCCTCAATGCGGCGTCCACTGTCTTCCGGCGTTCTTCATAGACGGGCGATAGGGCAGCGATGTCCTTATGGAACGCCTTACCGTCTGCCATCTTGTCCGACTTATAGTCCTGGCGCTCGTAATACTTGTTCGCCCGCTCGATGACGGGAGCCAGTTGCTGGTAGGTCTCGACATAGGCTGTCATGGCAGCGTCAAGCTCCGGCAGCTTTGGCTCTTCCTGAGCGGAAGCCAAGGCTTTGCCCGCCAACTCTCTCACGTCGTATAGAGAGTACATGCCATAGATGATGCGCTCCTTGCCGGTCGGGCCCTTCTTCATGTCGACCCAACTGTCGTAACGCTGTAGCGACTCGGACGCGCGCAGGGTTTGGTTGAGAAACTCGACGTACGTGTTCATCTTGCCCATCGCCGCGTCAGATACGGTGGCATCGGGTGGCGACTGGGCCTGTACGGGGGATGTCCCCAAAAGATATGGGACCGAACCCTGAAGGATCAGGACCAGAACCGAGGCGGTAACCGCCTTTGCGAGCGTCTTCATCGGATGCATTTCCCCATCGATCAGACAGCTATTTGTCGCGCTGGATCGCCAGATCAAGGCCAGGCTTGGATCGCGTCCATTCGAAGGACTGCGGCTTTGGTCAATGAGCCGCCAGCCTTCACGCCGCTGCTGTATCCGGCTCTGATACTCAAGCCTCTCAGCATGCCGCAGCACGAGACGGAGAGACGCAACAAAATGGTCGCGTGTTGACTACCTCGCCAATTTTCACTATTCTGTATCTGTTCATTATACTGAACTTTTGAAGACAGAGGTTATCGTGAGCGGTCGTGGTGTCGAGCGTGTTTTGGATATGATCGAGTGGTTTGCGGCTTCACCGGAGGGCGCGAGCCTTTCAGAGATCGCGGCTGCACTTGCCATGCCCAAGTCGAGCGCGCTTCTCATGCTGCAATCGCTGGCCGAGCGCGGCTACATACACCGACTGGGCAGCGGTGAGTACCAACTCATCAGGCTCCCGGGTGAGATCTCTGCAGACGGTCCAAACTACGGGGCGCTGATTGCGCTTGTGTCACCTTATCTCTTGAATGCCGTCCAAGAGACGGGGGAGAGCGGGTTCATCGCCGTGCTGGAAGGTCCATCGATCCGCTATCTCAACAAAGTGCTACCCAAGCGAGAGATCCTTTACGATCGCGACATCGTGCCGACGCGTCCAGCACACAAGGTTGCGAGCGGCGTCGTTCTCTTGGCATCGGGCAGCGATGCGGATGTGGAAGCCTATGCGGAAGCGTCGTCCCTGTCCGAGGATGAGCAGTCGAAACTTCAAGAAGCCATCGCCAGTGCGCGCGCATCAGGTTTTTACGTCAATGAGATGGGTGTCGTTGAAGGTGCTGCCGGTGCTGCAGCGCCGATCATTGCTGCAAATGGCAAAGCCATCGCTGCTTTCAATATATCTGGCCCGCAAGGGCGCTTCATTCAAAATTCCGACCGCATCAGTCACGTGGTCAGGGAAACTGCAGTCGCGATTACCGAGGAGTTGGCGCGCCGCAGTCGTCGTTTATCCAAAGGGAGGTAAGGAATGAAATTTGTAACATTTTCGGCCGTGGCCGGGCTTTTGGCCGGCATTGCCGGTTTCGCGCAGGCTCAGGATGCCCCAGCCGGTTATCCCGCTGATTACTCGAAGATCATCGAAGGCTCGCGCTCCGAAAAGGGCCTGATGATCTATTCCAACATGGCCGACAACAACTGGCAGCCGCTCATCAAGGGCTTTAACGCAAAGTATCCTTGGGTGAAGATCGAGACTGTCGATCTGGGGTCAGGCACTGTCCATTCGCGCTGGGAAGCCGAAAAAGGCTCGAGCGCCCGCACCGCCGACGTGCTGGTCTCTGGCGCCAACGACCGCTGGGCATCCTACGGCAAAGACGGCCTGATGGAGGATTACAAGAGCCCCGAGATCGCCAAGCTCCCGGAATTCGCCTACCCCTATCCCGGCGTGAATGTGCTTTCCACCGATCCGCTGGTCATCACGTACAATGCCGCTCTTCTGCCGGAAGATCAGCGCCCGAAAGGTTTCGCCTCACTGGTTGAAGACGCCGTTGCCGATCCGGATACGTTCAAGGAAAAGATTACCACCTACGATGCGGCCCGCAACAGCTTCGGCCTTACCGCATGGTGGGCCTATATGGACAAGAAAGGTGAAGCCGGCTGGGCCGGACTTCGCAAGATCGGTCCGATGATCCGCGGCGAAACCTCGGGCGGTCCGATGAACGAGAAGATCGCCACCGGCGAATATCTCATGGGCATTGCCGTTTCCGGCATCACCATCTTCCCGCGCCTCGAACAGCCGGGTGGCGAAATCCTCGGCTTTGCCTTTCCAGACGACGGCACGATCATGATGCTGCGCGGCATGGGTATTCCGAAGGGCGCGGCTAATCCGAACTCAGCAAAACTCTTCGTCGATTATGCGCTGAGCCAGGATGGCCAGACTCAGGTCGGCAAGGGCGGTCTTGTGCCTTATCGCGAGGACGTTCCAGAGGACCAGGTTCGCTACACGTTTCAGAAGATAAGCGAAATCGTCGGCAAGGATAATGTGATCACGGCCGGTTTCGACCAGCGCTTGATTACGGAAGCCGGTCCCTTCGTCGCAAAGTGGAACGCTGCGATCGCCGGCAAGTAAGCCGAGCCAAAGGGCCGACTGGTCGTCGGCCCTTCCATCAACCCTGACAGGAAATATCGATGACGGATATCAGCCACCCCGGCACGGCCGGACGGGGGATAGACCGATCGCGTGCGATCTACTGGGGCGTTGCGGCGCTGACGACGATCCTCGTATTCGGTCCGATCACCCCGATTGTCTTCCAGGCCTTCCTCGACAAGCCGCTCTACGACGATACGGCTGTCATGACGGTCGGCAATTTCAGCCGCCTGTTTAGCGAACCGGGCATAGCCGCCGTCTTCTTCAACACCCTTTATTTCGGTGCGTTGACGATGGTCGTCGCGCAGGTCTTCGGTGCTGTCATGGCGGTGCTCGTCGGTCGTACCAACCTGCCGGGTCGCAAGTGGCTGGGCGAGATCTTTATCTGGCCGCTGTTCGTCTCGAACCTCGTCATCGCCTTCGGCTGGTTCACCATGTACGGACCGTCAGGCTTCATGACGCTGGCGGCGAAAACCTATCTCGGCGGTGCGCCTTGGAATCTCTACAGTGTCACTGGCATGGGTATCGTCGCAGGTCTCAGCCAGGCGCCGCTCACCTATCTCATGTGTCTTGCCGCCGTCACAAAGGCCGACCCGCTGCTCGAAGATGCGGCGCGCTCGACCGGAGCTGGTCCCTTCCGAGCCCTGTTTTCGGTCACCATCCCAATGATCCGTCCCGCGATCATCTATTCGGCCGTGCTGAACTTCGTCGTTGGCATCGAGATGTTGGCCATCCCGCTGCTGTTCGGCGGTCCGTCTGGAATTCAGACGGTCACGACCTTTCTCTATAACGCCGGCATCAACGCTGCGGTACGGCCAGAATACGGAATTGTGGGCGCGGCTGCCGTCATCCTACTGGTCGTCGTTGCCTTGCTTGTCTGGTTACAGGGCTTTCTGATGAAAGGCGCTGGCCGCTTCGTCACCGTGCGCGGCAAGGCAAGCCGTCCCTCGACGCTCGATCTCGGTGCCTGGCGCTGGCCGGCGTTCCTGTTCGTCTTCGCATTCGCATTCCTGACGATCATTTCAATCTTCGGAGGCATTTTTCTGCGCTCGGCGGTGAGCTTCCTCACACCGCTCATACCAGTCTGGAAGGTGATGACGACCGCCAATTTCGAGCAGGTTCTTGGCTCGGCCACCTACGTGCGCTCGATCGTCAATTCCGTTCTGGTCGCGACGATCGGTGCTGCGATCGGCACATTCTTCATTCTGGTCATCGCGTTGGTCGCCCGCCGGTCGGATTTCAAGCATAGCCGGGCGCTAGAATATATCGCGCTCTTCCCGCGCGCGCTTCCCGGCATCATCGCTGGCCTCGGGTTCTTCTACGCAGTTATCTGGCTGCCCGGAGCAGACGTCATCCGCGGCACGATCGCGGTGCTGATCCTTGCTTTCATGATCCGCTATATTCCGGTCGGCTTTGGTGCCATCGCGCCGGCGCTTGCTCAGGTCGGTGAGGAACTCGACCGCGGCGCGCGCATTTCCGGCGCCGACTGGTGGACGACCGTGACACGCATCATTGTGCCGATCCTCAAGCCCGCGCTGTTCAGCTGCTATGCGTTGCTGTTCATCCACTTCTTCAAGGAATACGTGACGGCGGCCTTCCTCTATCAACCGGGGTCCGAAATCATCGGCACCACCATGCTGCAGCTTGTCGCTCAAGGTGACAACGGCCCGGTCTCCGCCCTCGCAACCATACAAGTCGTCATTACCGCCGCGTTCGTGATCATCGCTCGCCGCGTCATGGGAGCCAAAATCTATGGCTGATCTCGTCCTTCAGAACCTGACCATCAAGTACGGCGCCGTCACGGCTGTCGACAACCTCAACATCCATGTTCAATCCGGAGAGTTTCTGACGTTGCTCGGGCCGTCCGGCTGCGGCAAGTCGACCTCGCTGTTCGCGGTCGCCGGTCTCAACCATGCTACGTCAGGAACGATCCGCATCGGCGACCGAATCCTGTTCGATGGCAACGCCAAAAACACGGTGCCGCCGGAGAAGCGCAATATTGGTCTGGTATTCCAGTCCTACGCACTGTGGCCACACAAGACCGTGGCCGAGAACCTCGCTTTTCCTCTGACGCTCCGAAAGATTGGAAGAGCCGAGCGTGACGAGCGCATCCGGGAATCGCTCGGCCTCGTGGAAATGCTTCCCTATGCGGACCGCTTTCCGTTCGAACTTTCCGGTGGCCAGCAGCAGCGCGTCGCACTTGCTCGAGCCCTCGTCTACCGCCCGCCGCTTCTGCTCCTCGACGAGCCGCTTTCCAACCTCGATGCCAAACTGCGCGAGCGTGCCCGCGTCTGGCTCCGAGAGCTGCAGGAACGATTGAAGGTCACCACCATCTACGTCACCCACGACCAGGCAGAGGCACTGGCCGTTTCCGACCGGATTGCGGTGATGAGCATGGGACGGATGCGCCAGCTCGGCACGCCGCGCGAAATCTACGAGCGACCAGCCGACAGCTTTGTCGCGGACTTTATTGGCTCGTCTAACTTTTTCGACGGAACGATGGTCGAGAACGGTGCCGACAAAGCCCGCATCCGCTTGGCCGATGGCAGCGAGCTCGTCACGCCCCCCGGTGCCGCAGGCAAGGACGGTTCCGTCGTCGTTGCCATCCGCCCTGAAAAGATCGAGCTCACGAACGAGACTGGCCCGAACACGATGCGGGTGTCGATCGATCAGCGGACCTATCTCGGCTCGGTCTGGCAATATGCAGTCCGGTCGGGCCCGATCGAGTTCCGGGTTCAGACGCCTTCAGAGCTGAAGCAGGATTCGATCCTCGTGCGCATTCCTCAGGAACATTGCGCCGTCTTCCCCGACAAGCCCGGCGCGAATTGAGGTTTTCATGGCAGAGACGAAAACAACCGTCCGGTTTCAGCCGGAACAAAAGGGCCCGCTGCACGGTATCCGGGTCATTGACCTCAGCCGCGTGGTTGCCGGAAACATGCTGTCGCTGCAGCTCGGCGATTTCGGCGCCGACGTCGTCAAGGTGGAGCCGCCACAGGGTGATGCGCTGCGCGAATGGCGCGACCATGGCCATTCGCTTCACTGGAAAACCTATGGCCGAAACAAGCGCTCGATCGCGCTCAACCTGCGGCAGCCGCAGGCGCTGAGAACCCTGAAGAAGCTGCTGGAAACGGCGGATGTTTTCATCGAAAACTTTCGGCCGGGCACGCTGGAGGAAATGGGGCTTTCGCCGCAAAGCCTCCTGGAAATCAACCCGGGGCTTATCATCGTGCGGATCTCGGGCTTTGGCCAGACCGGCCCCTATGCCAAGCTGCCCGGCTTCGGCACGTTGGTCGAGGCGATGAGCGGCTTTGCCTCGCGCACCGGTTTTCCGGATCGCGAACCGGTACTGCCACCTCTGGCGCTGGCGGACATGATCTCAGGACTGACGGGTGCCAATGCCGTAATGATGGCGCTGTTTGCCCGCGAACGCGGTGACGCCGAGGGTCAGGTGATCGATCTTTCCCTGCTGGAGCCGATCTTCGCCTCGCTTGGGCCGGAAGCATCGATCTATAGCGTCACTGGCAAGGTCAAGCAGCGCTCCGGCTCAGGCTCCAATACGGTCTCACCGCGCAACGTCTATCTGTGCAGCGACGGCAAATATGTGGCGCTTTCGGGATCGACCCAGGTCATCGCGATGCGGATTTTCGACATTGTCGGCCGCCCGGAGATGAAGGACGATCCGCGGTTTTCGACCAATGTCGAACGTGTCCGCCATCGTGAGCTGGTGGATGAAGCACTCGGCGCGTGGTTCGTCACCCGCACCCGCGACGATGCGTTGAAAGCCATGCGTGCCGCTGGCGCAACCGTTGGTCCGGTCTATGACATTGCCGATATCAGCACAGACCCGCATTTTGCCGAGCGAGAAATCGTCGTGGATGTGGAAGATGCCGATCTCGGCAGCATTCCGCAACACAACATTTTTCCGCGCTTCTCGACGACTCCAGGGGGCTTTCGTCATCCGGCACCGGGCATCGGAGAACAGACCGAAGAAATCCTTGCCGAGATCGGCATGACCTTGGCTGACCTGGAGGACAAGGCATGATCTCGTCACTCCTCTACGTACCGGGCAACGCGCCCCGTTTTCTGGAAAAGGCCGGTCAGCGCGGGGCCGATGCCGTTATCGTCGATCTTGAAGATGCCTTACCCGAGGCAGCCAAGACCGAAGCCCGAGATGGATTGGCGAGATGGGTACCGGCGATCAAGAAGGCCGGCGGCCGGGTGTTCGTGCGCGTCAACCACTCCGAGCGGCTGATCGAGGACGCGATCGCCGCGACGCAAGCCGGTGCCGACGGACTTTACGTCCCGAAGGTCTGCAGCCCCGATGTTCTCGTCCGTTTGGCGAAGAGCCTCGAAAACCACGAAAAGGATCGCTCGCCGATCGCCTTCGTGCCGCTGATAGAGGACATGCAGGGCCTGTTCGAGGTTCGGTCCATTGCCAAGGGGCCGCGCGTCATGGCCCTTGCCTGCGGCGGCGAGGATCTTGCGACCGCCATGGATGCGAAGCCGACGCCGGAGGTGCTGCGTTATCCCAAGCTCATGATCCATTACGCGGCCAAGGAGGCCGGCGTGCTGTCTCTCGGGCTTCTCAGAACCATCGCGGATTTCGCCGACAAGGAGGCCCTTCGCGCCGCCGTACTGGAGGCGCGTGACTTCGGTTTTGACGGGGCAAGCTGCATTCACCCTTCCGTCGTTCCTATCCTCAACGAAGGTTTCGCGCCAAGTCCGCAGGAGGTCGCCTGGGCGCTGAAAGTCGTTGCCGCTAACGAGAGAGAGGCGACCGCTGGACGAGGCGCCTTCATGCTGGACGGCAAGTTTATCGACGCGCCGATCGTCACGCGCGCCGAAAATCTAATTCGCAAATCGCAGAAAGGAAGCGCTAGCTGATGATCCATGACATCATCCAAGGGGTCGAGCACGGCATGCGTGGCCGACGCATCCTTGTGAGCCACAACCAGATCGCTGAAAAGGCGATCAGACTGTTGAATGCGCATGATATCGACGTGTTCTTCTCGCCACCCTACGATCCGTCCGATGTGGTGGCCAAGCGCGCCGCCGATCTCAAGATTGACGGACTGATGGTGCGCCAAGGCCGCATCGACGAAGCGGTGATTTCCGCTTCTCCCAATCTCAAGGTCATCGCCAAGCATGGCGTCGGTGTCGACAATGTCGATATCGCCGCAGCCGCCAAGCTCGGCATCCCCGTGCTTCGGGCGATGGGCTCGAATTCGCGTGCCGTCGCCGAGCACACGATCGCGCTGGTGCTCAGTCTGATCAAGGAAATACTGCCGCTCGATCGCGCCGTGAAAAGCGGTGAATGGCCGAAGCCGACATTTATCGGCAAGGATTTCCTAGGCGCCACAATAGGTCTTGTCGGTTACGGCGGGATCGGTCGCGAGACGGCACGCATGGCCGAATCTCTTGGCATGGAAGTCGTGGTCTATGACCCCTTCGCGCCGGACGCAGCAGAAGCCGATGGTTTCGCAACTTCAGACGATATCGACGCCATGCTGCCGGCGCTCGACATTCTCAGCATTCACTGCCCGCTGACCGCGGCAACACGCGATCTGATCGACGCGAGGAGGCTCGCGATGATGAAGAATTCCGCGGTTGTGGTGAACACCGCACGCGGCGGTATTGTCAACGAAGCGGCACTTGCAGAGGCTCTCGGCGCTGGGACTGTCGCAGGGGCAGCTCTCGACAGTTTCGCCACCGAGCCGCCGGCGGCCGACAACCCGCTTTGGGCCTTCAACACGCTGATTGCAACGCCACACATTGGCGGTGTCACATACGGCTCCGCCGATGCGATGGCAATCATCGCCGCGCATCACATTATCAGCGTTCTCGACGGCAATGCGCCGGACGAACGCTCGATTGCACGTCCAACCGAACTCTCTGCCTGAGGTATTCATGACGTACGGATTTCGCATCAAACTGAACTGGAATCGCATCGAGCCGGCTCTTGTCCAGTCCTTCCGAAGCCTTCCCGTTGCCAATGTAAGCGATTCTATGTCGCGCATCTGTGCGCTCGGCACAGGAATGCGGCCGATGCATAAGTCGGGCAACCTTGTAGGTCCGGCGCTGACCGTCCGGACCCGGCCGGGTGACAACCTGATGCTGCACAAGGCAATCGACATGGCTCAGCCAGGCGACGTAATCGTCGTTGATGCTGCCGCGGATTTGGCCAATTCGTTGATGGGCGAGCTGATGCTTGCCCATGCCATCCGGCGCGGCGTGGCCGGCTTCGTGCTGAACGGCGCCATCCGCGACGCCGAAGCCTTTTTGGAACGGAACATTCCAACTTTCGCCGTCGGCGTGACCCATCGAGGCCCCTATCGCACCGGCCCTGGAGAAATCGGTCTTCCGATTGCGATCAACGGCACCGTCATCGAACCGGGCGACCTAATCCTTGGCGATCTCGACGGCGTCGTCAGCGTGCCGAAGGTCGATGCGCATGATATTTTGACGGCCACGATCAAGAAGCACGACGCCGAAACCAAGCAGATGGCCGAGACCGAAGCTGGTACAGTCAACCGCGACTGGGTTGACAAGGTACTGAAGGAAGCCGGCTGCGAGTATATCGAGTGATGTGACGGAGCCATGGAGACAAGCGTCTCTCACTGTCACTTCGTCCATCGCAGCCAAGATGACCCGAGCACGCGGCTGGGGTGTCTTGGCGGTTGCAGATCAACCTAAAGATGTCATGACAGCTGGAAGCTTCTTTTCACCAACCAGCATGGATCAGCCTAATACAAAAAGCCGCCGAAAGGATTTCTTCGGCGGCTTTTCCGGTTCACTCTCTGCCTCTGTTTTCGGCCGTCAGCCGGGGGATGCCGTGAAGCTTATGCCACGCGTCTGGAGAAGGACGAGGTCACTCGGGTCATCAACCGGTTCGAAGGAGCTGGAGAGTCGCCGGATTGATGCGAGTGGTGAATGCCACCTGCCACTGATCCTGTCTCGAACATACCAACGAGCTGGAAGAGCGTTTCGGCTTCTCTCGCGAGAGAATGGCTCGCTGCGGTGGATTCTTCCACCATAGCGGCATTCTGCTGCGTCCCCTGATCCATCAACGAGACGGCATGGTTGATTTCCTTGATACCCGTAGACTGTTCGCGTGAAGCTTCCACGATCGAGAGGACGTTCACGCTGATTGCCTTGACCTGATTGACGATCTGCCCAAGCGCCTCGCCCGTTTCGCCGACAAGGGAAACGCCGCTTTTGACATGTTCACCGGAATTGGCGATCAGGCTCTTGATGTCCTTGGCGGCGCTTGCGGACCGTTGCGCAAGTTCGCGAACTTCCTGCGCGACGACTGCAAAGCCCTTGCCGGCGTCACCTGCCCGGGCCGCTTCCACGCCCGCATTCAGTGCCAGAAGATTGGTCTGGAACGCGATTTCGTCGATGACGCCGATGATGGTGGAGATCTCGTTGGATGACGCTTCGATCGCATTCATTGCGTTGATTGCGTTCGTCACCACGAGGCCCGAGTGCTCGGCGTTCTTGCGCGTTTCACTGACTAGGCGACCTGCTTCTTCTGCGCGACGCGTCGTGTCGGCAACCGTGGTGGTGATCTGCTCAAGGGCTGCTGCGGTCTCCTCGACAGATGCTGCCTGCTGTTCGGTGCGCCTTGCCAGGTCGTCAGCCGCGGAGCGGATCTGGTTCGAACCGGCCGAGATCGCCTGCGCGTTGCCGCTGACGTCCACGATCGTATCTTCGAGACGCTCGATCGCACCGTTAAAGTCGACGCGGATCTTGTCGAGGCGTTCTGCAAACGCCTGGTCGAGCCGATGGTTCAGCTTGCCATTCGCCATGGCACCGAGGCCAACGGCGAGCGTATCGACTGCGAACTGCACTTCGGCTGCTTCTTCCGCCTGACGCTCGTGCTGCTCGAGGCGCTGACGTTCGGACATCGAACGGTTAGCCTGCGCTTCCGCTTCCATGCGCAAGGTGTCCTGCGCGTTCTGCTTGAAGACGGCAACAGACTTGACCATGTCGCCGATTTCGCTTCGATCGGCAATGGCATCGATTTCAGCCTCTGCGTTGCCGGCCGCGAGCTCACGCATCGTCTGCACGATCCGCGTGACGGGACGGGTGATGGAGCGGGTGACGATGGTCGCGAGAACAGCAACGACCGCCAGAACGCCCAGCGAGGTGAAGACCGAAATCAGGAAATTCCTGTGCTGAACCGCAGCCGAAGCGGACGCATAATCCATTAGCTCCAGACCGGTCTGGTCTTCCACTGTCTTCAGCGCGTTGATGCGGTTGGTCGAAGCCTTATACCAGTCTTCACCGGAAATTCCGCCCATCTGTCCGCCGAACGGAGCCTTCAGAGCGACGCTGCGCTGCTTCTCCACCAGCTGACCGGCATCACTCGCAAGGGCCGTCTGAAGCACCGCACGCTGCGGTGCGCCTGCATAGCTGTTGAAATCCGCAAAGTAGACGTTCTGCATGACGCCAAACTTCACGAACTGCTGATATCCTTCCGGCGAGAAACTACCGGCCGCGAATGCTGCAGTGCCGATCATGCGTTCCTGACCAGCGCGTTCCTTACCCTGCAGAAGAGCCGAGTAGGCAACAATCCGGTTTGAGATCGTGCTGTCGGTGGTGAGCGAACTCATGGATCCGATCAGTTTGATGAGGCTACCGATCGTATCCTCGAAATAGGACGCAATATCAGGCACGCCTGCCTTTAACGCCGTAACCTCGTCACGCATTGTCTTGAGCTGGTCGAGCTTGGCTTGGGCCGCGAGCGCAAGCTGCTGCAGTTCAGAGCCACCCGGAGCTTCGCTCGTCGTCAGGTTCAAGGCCTTGAAACTGGCAAGTGCTGTATCCGCTGCGAGACGCTGCTTCTCCAGGAGCGACCCGAACTCACCGAGGCCCTTGGCACCGACGAAACCAGCGGAAGCACCGCGCTCCTTCTGGATTTCATGGATGGCTGAGCCGATAACGGGCGCCATCGAAGAAATTTCGGCGACAGATTGCGCTTCCGAAGCCTGCTCAAGGCGCTTCATATTGTCCTGTACGACAGCAGCGATCAACGCAATGGTCGGGATCGCCGCTACAAGAACGACACGCGTCCTTATTTTCAAATTTCAAAAAAACCTCACGTAGGCCTCGATATCTTGCTGAATGAGCTGCAGGAAAACTGCCAAGGCTCAAAGGTAGGACGATACCGAACCTGATAGAGAAAACGTATTGAGGCTTGGTTACCGTGCCTAGAATCTCATCGATGACAATTGATATCAAAGGCAAATGCCCAAAATAGCGATTAGTCGATTGTAAGCTGGTATTTGCCGCCACCGGCATTCAGTACGTCACCATCGCTGATGTGCGGGACGTTGAACGGAACCAGCCACCGCTCGCGGTACCCGACAAGCGAGCCCGGTTATCGATCAGCAGTGTCATTCGATGGGTGTTATCGGGATACCCATACCCAGCTTGGTATCTATCGCCGGCGAAAACGAGGTCCAGTTTGGAAAAGGCATTTCAGGCCTCCGGCTCCGGCCTGATCGTTTGCTCTGCGCCATACGCCTGTCGCAGATCGTTCTGACCAGGCTGACGGTCGGTCGCCTGGTGCAGCAGCGTCGAGGTGTATCCCATTTCGCGCGTTCCCTCGATCAGAGTGATGTCAGCATTCCCCGGATTGTCCGAACGTTCGAACCAGTCGACAGGATGCTGCAGAAAACTCATCTCGAAGGCCCGGTTGGTGACACCATGGCCGACGATCACCACGTTGTCGTGGCCGTGTCGGGCCTCGTGCATGATCGTCTGCAGGAACAACCGCATGCGCTGTGCAACATCGGCGCGGCTTTCGCCATCCGGCGGCCGGGCGTAGAATTTACCGCTGTTGCTACGCAGTCTCGCCCACTTCTCGAATTCGTCGGGAAACTTTTGCTTCCGCTCGGCGTGGTCATAGATTTCAGTAAAGAGGCCGAAATCCTGCTCCCGCAACAGATAGTCCTCGCGCACCTTGCCAATGCGTTCGACAGGCAAGGCTTCAAGGAGCGCGTCCTTGCTTTGCCGTGTCCGCAGGAACGGTGAGTACCATACGCGCAGCTTTTGCACCCCCCGCCCGGTCAGGCCGGACATATAGGCCGCGATCACAGCCCCGGCTTCGGCGGCCTGGCGATGTCCCCATTGCGTCAGCGGTACGTTGTGATCGCCAAACTGGCTGTAAGCCCGTTCGTCGAGGTTACCGAGGGATTCGCCGTGGCGAACAAGAAAAACGCGCATCAGCCATCCCGCTGCGTAGGTTTAGATCCGACGGCTACCATGGGCGCGCGCCTGACGATCAGCAACCCAGTCGGCAATAGCAAAGCTTGCCTGTTATCCCTTGATGTCAGATCGGTAGCGACAACAAGTCGACTGAGCGAACAAGCATACGCCATATATTACATCTCGACCTGCGAAACGTGGTTGAGGGCGATCAGCCACCTTCCTTCGCGCTTGCGCATCAGCCGCGTGTTCACTCCCGTCTGATTTCCCGCTGGGCGGATCAGCTGGTAGTTGCTGATGAGCTGGGCTGCGTCGTCGCACAGAATTTCGATGCGGATATTGGAAAAGGTCAGCTGACCTTGCGAGCCCTCGGACCCTCCATAATCGCTGATGTAATGGTCGAGCGTCGCCTGCCAGTCCTTCTGGATTCGACCGCGGGAAACAAAAATTATATCCGGGTTGGCAAAGCCAGCCATGTAGCCCTGAAAGTTGCCGGTATTCCACGCTTGTTGCATGACGCCAATGACGTCGCGGATGGCCTGTTTTTCATCATCCTGCGTCATCATGAGCCTCCTTATTATCCAGCGGATCATTGTCCTGGATGGTCTTTACCTTCTGCTGCTGCCGTCTGACCAAAACCTCTTGCGCGGCCGAGACCAGGTGCCGCCTCAGCGCGTTTTCGGCGGCTTTCGCATCCTGCTCGAGAACCGCGTCAACGATTTGCTGATGCTCGTCACAAGATCGTTTCAGACGCCCCACGTCCTTCAGCTGGTATTTCCGGAAGGGTGCAAGCTTCAACCGCAGCGTTTGCGCCGCGCTGATCAGATCCCGGTTGTGGCAACCCTGAAACAGCAGGCTGTGAAACTCCGTGTTGACGGCGTTGTAGCCAACGTGGTCTCCATCCTGTGCGAGGCCGTTCATCTCACGATGCATGGCTTCCAGCTCAGCCCGTTCGCGCATTGTCATACGCTGGGACGACAGCCTGCCGCATGTCGCTTCAAGTTCCGCCATGGCCTCGAACATTTCGTCGATGCGCTCCGTGGAAATCTGGGTGACAATGACGCCCTTGAATGCTTCCCGCTCGGCCAGTCCCCGGCCGCACAGGATGCGAAGAGCCTCTCTAACCGGTGTTCGGGATACTTGGAACTGGACCGCGAGAGAGTTCTCGTCGAGCCTCGATCCAGCAGCAATTTCCCCGGTAATCACAGCTTCTTCCAGCTGGTCGGCGATAACATCGCTACGAGCTTTTTTTAGTGGCGTCCGTCCATCCAGCATAGGTTTCCTTCCCCACAAGGTCACACACCATCCTATCGCGACGAAAGTAAATTACACAACTGACTTGCCATGCGCCCGAATAATATACAAAGTGTCCACAGAGGACGGGATTGTATCCCAAAGGGACGTTGGAGGCAATTTGTGTAGAGATAGACAATGGTCCTGTCTCCGCTGCCGCCTTCACACGAGGAGTGAGTGAAGCAAATGACATTTACCACCCGACCGGAACTGCGCGGCACCTTTGGGGCAGTTTCGTCGACGCACTGGCTGGCTTCGACCGTTGGTATGTCTATTCTCGAAAAAGGGCACACGGCGTTCGATGCGGCCGTGGCAGCTGGTTTCGTTTTGCAGGTGGTGGAGCCGCACCTGAACGGCCCCGGCGGCGAAGTTCCCATTATCGTCACCCCAGCGGGCGCCGATGCTCCGGTTGTCATTTCCGGTCAGGGCCCATCTCCTGCGAAGGCGACCATTCAGTATTTCAAGGAACTTGGTCTGGACATCATTCCCGGGACAGGGCTTCTCGCAGCCTGTATCCCGGGCGCTTTTGGCGCGTGGCTGACGCTTTTGCGGGACTACGGACAGGCTGAACTCGAGGAGGTTCTTGCCCCGGCGATCTACTATGCAAGGACTGGTCACCCGCTGGTGCCGCGCATCGCAAACACGATCGCATCGATGCAGGAGCTGTTTCAGACGCACTGGCCAACATCGGCCGCCGTCTATCTGCCAGGCGGTGCCCTGCCCCAGTCGGGCAAGCTCTTTCGCAACCCGCACATTGCCGACATGTACCAACTGATCCTCGATCAGACGAAATCGGCCGGCAGCCGCGAGGCGCGGATCAATGCCGCACTAGATTTCTGGTATCGCGGACCGATTGCCGAGCAGATCGAGCAGTTCTGCGAAACGCAGGAAGTATGGGATGTCTCAGGCCGACGACACAAGGGCCTGATCACAGCGCAGGATATGGCAGACTATACGCCATCGATCGAGAAGCCGGTGTCGGTAACTTACGGCGATTGTGAAGTGTTCAAATGCGGACCTTGGTCTCAAGGGCCGGTCCTCTTGCAGATGTTGCAGATCCTCAAGGGAACCGACATCGCGGACCTTGACCCGATGGGCGCAGAGTTCGTGCATCTCGTTATTGAAACCGCAAAGCTTGCCATGTCCGATCGCGAGGCCTGGTACGGCGATAGCGTCGACGTGCCGATGGCGACACTCCTGTCTGCAGATTACGCCGACATCCGTCGCGCTCTGATTGGTCGCTCTGCATCTCTTGAGGTGCGTCCAGGCTCGCCTGACGGTCGCAACCCCAACCTGCCGCCCCTGCGCGCTGTGGGTACAATTATGCAGCCGGGGCTCGGCGGCGGCGAGCCGACGGTCGCGCGCGAGCAGCCGTTGCCCAATGACCGGCAGGGCGAACCGGCGCTGACCCGCGAGGGTGCTCAGCGCGGCGATACCGTGCAAGTCAGCACGATCGACCGATGGGGCAACATGGTTTCTGCCACGCCGTCCGGCGGGTGGTTCCAATCGAGCCCCGTCATTCCAGGTCTCGGCTTCAGCCTCACGACCCGCGGCCAGATGTTCTGGCTGGAGGAGGGTCTCAACTCGTCGCTGATGCCATCGACAAGACCCCGCACGACCTTAACGCCCACCACCGTCTTCCGCGATGGCAAGCCCTACATGGCGTTGGGAACTCCGGGCGGAGATCAGCAGGACCAGTGGCAGTTGATCATGCTGCTGCGCCACTTGCACAAGGGAATGAACCTGCAGGAGGCGATCGATGCTCCGTCATTCCATACCGATCACCTGCCGAGCTCCTTCTGGCCGCGAGAAATCAGCCTCGGTGCGGTGACGCTTGAATCGCGCTTCTCCAACACGGTCTGCGAGGATCTGGCAGCACGCGGACACAAGATCACAGTGGGCGACGCATGGTCGGAAGGGCGTCTGTCGGCAGTTGCCCGCGAAATGGACGGTGACGTGCAACTCGTAAAGGCCGGCGCCAATCCGCGGGGCGTACAGGGCTACGCCGTTGCACGATGAATGAGACTTTTCGAATAAGAGAGGGAATAGCGATGAAACCACACTATCTCGCACTGGCCGCCACACTGGCGCTTGCAGGCATTCAGGCAACGGCCGCCCCGGCGGCTGCTCAATCGACGCTCAATATCGGCCTGCAGGACGATCCGGATACGCTTGATCCCGCAACCAACTGGAGCTTCGTTGGCCGCCACGTTCTTCAGTCGCTGTGTGACAAGATCGTCGATATCGATGAGAAGGGTGAGATCATCCCGATGCTGGCTGCCAGCTGGAAATGGGGTGACGACAGCAAGACACTGACGCTGAAACTGCGCGACGATGCCGTCTTTCACGACGGAACCAAGGTCGACGCCGCCGCAATCAAGTACAATCTCGAGCGGGCTCTCAATGCCAAGTTCTCGCGCCGCAAACCCGAAATCAGCTCCATCAGCACCGTCGACGTAGTCGATCCGACAACCGTCCAGATCAACCTGAAACAGCCATCGGTACCACTGCTGGCAGCTCTCAGCGACCGGGCCGGCATGATCGTTAGCCCGACTGCAGCTGAAAAGCTCGGTGAGAAGTTCACCGATGCTCCCGTCTGTTCAGGCCCCTACACCTTCGCCGAACGCGTGATCCAGGACCGCATTGTCCTTGCGAAATTCCCAAAATACTACAACGCCGACAAATACCACTTCGATCGGCTCGTTTATCGCGGCATGCCCGACTCGAACGTGCGGCTGCTCAACCTTCGTTCCGGCCAGCTCGATCTGATCGAACGGCTCGCTGCGACCGAAGTCGAAGCCGTGAAGGCGGATGCATCGTTGGCCGTGGAGCCGGTCGTCGGACTTGGATATTACGGCGTGACATTCAGCATTGGTGGCGAGGGGGCTAACCTCGATGCCGGCAAGAAGGCAGCAATCCGCGAGGCGTTCAGCCTTGCAATCGACCGCCAGGCCATCAGCGATGTCGTATTCGACGGTCAGGCGAGCATCGGCAACCAGCCGTTCCCGCCGTCAAACCAATACTACGATAAGAATTTCCCGCTTCCGGAGCGGGATCTGAGCGCTGCCAAGAAGAAGATGCAGGAAGCCGGCGTCGAATCCGTCGATCTTGAACTTCTGGTGCCCACCGATGCCGAACGTCAGCAGGTTGCCCAGCTCATCCAAGCGATGGTTGCCGAAGTCGGAATCAATGTCTCCATCAAGCCGACTGAGCTGATGACCCTGCTCGACGTTGCTCGCCAGGGCAAGTTCCAATCGCATCTCGTCGGCTGGAGCGGACGCGTCGATCCAGACCTCAACATCACGCCGATGCTGTCTTGCGGTGCTCCGACCAATGACGCGCATTACTGCAACGAGGAACTCGACGCGATCTTGGCGAAAGCCCGCGCATCGGGAGACGTCGAGACCCGCAAGGCAGAATACAGCAAGGCAATCGCGATCCTCCAGAAGGACCTTCCGATTGTCTACATGTATCATTCGCAGTGGATCTTCGCGCACAATTCCAACATCACCGGCCTTGCGCCCGCTCCGGATGGCATCATCCGCCTGAGTGGTGTGAGCCGGAAGAATTGATGGCTTAAGGCTGTAATGAGCACCTCATCTGATCTCATCCAAGACAAGTCAGCCCGATCGGATCGGGCTGACGACCACGCGGCCTTGGTGCTGCGGGTCGATGATCTGCGTGTCGTCTTTGAAGACGACACGCGTACCGTCACTGCCGTCGACGGCGTGAGTTTTGACGTTCGAAAAGGGCGCACGCTCGCGATCGTGGGCGAGTCCGGCAGCGGCAAGAGCGTGACCTCCCTGGCCGTCATGCGCCTCCTCCCCGAACACACAGCACGCGTGTCCGGCAGCATCAATTTCGCCGGTCGCGAGTTGCTCGAGGAAACGACGAGCGGTATGCGCAGCCTGCGCGGCAACCGGATGGGAATGATCTTCCAGGAGCCTATGACCTCTCTCAATCCGTCCTATACGGTCGGCGAGCAAATCAACGAAGTCATCCTGCGTCACCGACAGATTTCGAAGAAAGAGGCGACAGAGCGCGGCATCGCCATGCTGAAGCTGGTGCGTATCCCATCACCGGAAACGCGTTACCGCCAGTATCCGCACAATCTCTCCGGTGGCATGCGCCAGCGCGTGATGATTGCCATGGCGCTTGCCTGCGAGCCGGAACTGTTGATCGCCGACGAACCCACGACGGCGCTGGACGTGACAATCCAGGCCCAGGTCCTCGAACTGATGGGGGAACTGCGGCAGAAGACCGGAACTGCCATCGTTCTCATAACTCATGATCTTGGCGTTGTCGCGGAATCCTGCGATGACGTGATCGTCATGTACGCGGGTCAGGTTGTCGAGCAATGCTCGGTCGAAGACCTCTTCACCTTTCCCCAGCATCCTTACACCGTTGGTCTTCTCGGATCGTTGCCGCGTCTGGACGAGAAGCGAGAACAGCTTGTCGCCATCACCGGCACGGTCCCGGACATGGCCAACCCACCGTCCGGCTGCCGGTTTCGGGCGCGATGTCCGTTTAGCATCGACAAATGCGCCGAGATGCCCACCCTGATGGAAATATCCCCAGGTCACCTCAGCCGCTGCTGGCGTGCGCCATTGCAGGACCTCGTCCCATGAGTGAAGCCCTCTTGAAAGCCAAGACGCCGATCATCGAGGCGCGTCACCTTGGCAAGAACTTCGTCGTCAAACGCAGCGTCTTCGGCCGGCCCTTGGCGTCCGTCGGCGCTGTCGACGACGTGTCGTTGTCCCTGATGCCCGGCGAGACGCTGGCAATCGTCGGCGAATCCGGTTGCGGGAAGTCGACGCTCGGCCGGTTGTTGATGCGCCTCATCCAGCCGACCGACGGTCAGGTCCTGATCGATGGTCAGGATATCACCAACATCAGCCATGCGGCGATGCGCCGGCAGCGCCGGCATGTGCAGTTGATCTTCCAGGACCCTTACGCTTCGCTCAATCCGCGCATGACGATTGCCCAGACAATCGGCGAACCGCTGATGCTGCACGATATCGTGCCGCCAATCGAGCGGGCTCGACGCGTTGCGGAACTGCTCGAAATGGTCGGCCTTCGTCCAGAGCAGGCCAGCCGATATCCGCATGAATTCTCTGGCGGCCAGCGTCAGCGCGTGGTGATTGCGCGTGCGCTTGCCTCCGAACCGAAGGCAATCATCTGCGACGAGGCCGTGTCTGCCCTCGACGTGTCGATCCAGGCACAGGTCCTGAACCTTCTGAAGAGCCTGCAGAACCGATTGGGTCTGGCGTTCATCTTTATTTCGCACGATCTGAGCGTCGTGAAACACATCGCCGACCGCGTTGCGGTCATGTATCTCGGCAAGATCGTCGAGATCGGGACGTCGGACGAAATCTTCGCGACCCCGCGCCATCCCTATACCCGGGCGTTGCTGTCTGCCATTCCGGTCGCCGCCCCGCCCAGCCAGCAGCGTTCGAAGGAAGCGCGCCTGCATGGCGATCTGCCAAGCCCGATGTCGCCTCCGCAAGGTTGCAGGCTGCATACGCGATGTCCCCACGCGCGACCCGAATGCACGGCGGTCAGCATGGCGCTCGATGTTGAGGCAAGCGGCCATGCGAATGCCTGTGCGTTCTGGCGAGAGCTACCCGAACTCGATACGGCCGAGATCACCCGCGAACCTCGCGATCCGAAGCTGGAAAAGCTGTTTGCGGCCTTCGAAGCGATGGCGGCAGCCCGGATGACGCCCACGCCCTCCTCAACCGTGACCGGAGGCTAATTCCTTGACCTCGCTTCTTGCACGTCGTCTGCTGCAGCTCATTCCGACCATCGTCTTGCTGTCGCTGATCATCTTCTCGCTCCAGCATCTGCTTCCTGGTGACCCGGCGCTTGTGCTTGCGGGTGAAAGTCCGGACGAAGCGACGCTAGCCGCAATCCGCGCCCAGTATCATCTCGATCAGCCCTTGCTCGTGCAATATCTCTACTGGGTGAAGGGCGTCCTGACCGGCGACCTTGGGCAATCCATGCGCCATAATCGCCCGGTTCTCGAACTTATCCTTCTGAAGCTGCCCGTGACACTGCAGCTCGCCGTGATGGGAATTGTCCTTGCTTTGGTGTTTGGCATTACCGGAGGTGTAATTTCGGCGCTGCGCCAGAACACTCCGGTCGATTACGCCACCAATGTCGTCTCGCTGGCCGGCATCTCGCTGCCGAATTTCTGGCTTGGCATCATGCTGATCATGTTCTTCTCGGTGTACCTTGGCTGGCTTCCCGCCTCCGGCTTCGTCAGCCCGTGGGAAGACCTGAAGATGAACCTTATGACGACGATCATGCCCGCCTTCGTTCTGGGCACCGGGATCGCCGGCGTCATCATGCGCCATACCCGCGGCGCCATGCTGCAGGCGCTGGAAAGCGACTATGTCCGCACCGCCCGGGCCAAAGGTCTAAGCGAGTGGGTCGTCGTATTTAAGCACGCAATGCGTAACGCGCTGACACCTATCATCACGCTCGGTGCGCTGGAGTTCGGCGCCCTGCTATCCGGCGCCGTGCTGACGGAACAGATCTTTACGATCCCCGGCTTCGGGAAGCTGATCGTCGATGCGGTGTTCACGCGCGATTATCCTGTGGTCCAAGGCGTGGTGCTTGTCACCTCGCTGTTCTACATCACCCTCAACCTGCTGGCCGACATCGGGTATATCCTTGTTAACCCGAGACTGAGAGGCTGACCGTGCCAACGATCGCAACGACCAAACCGGCTGTCTCCCCCAAGATCAGCCCTGTCACGAACTTTTTCCACGGTCGCCTGTGGCGACGCCTGTCGAAGCGCAAGAGTGCGCTCGTCGGCCTTTTCGTGGTGCTGTTCGTGGTGGCCGTCGCCATTCTTGCCCCCCTGCTTGCACCCTACGATCCGGCATCCCAGAGCTGGACGGCGGTTCGCAAGGCACCGTCAATGGCGCATCTGTTCGGCACGGACGAGGCTGGCCGCGACATACTTTCCCGCATCATCTGGGGCACCCGCGCTTCGTTGCTGGCAGGGCTCACCTCGGTCGGGATCGCGATGGCAATCGGCGTGCCCCTCGGGCTTGCGGCAGGTTTTCTCGGCGGCGTGGTCGATGGCTTTATCAGCCGCTTTACCGATGCCATGCTCGCCTGTCCGTTCCTGATCCTTGCAATCGCACTGGCCGCCTTTCTCGGTCCAAGCCTGACGAATGCGATGCTCGCAATCGGCATCACCGCCATGCCGCTCTTTATCCGACTGACCCGGGGTCAGGTTCTTTCGATCCGGGCCGAAGAGTATATCGAAGCGGCAAGTGCCGTGGGCAATCCACGTTGGCGGATCGCGGTTCGCCATATCCTGCCGAATATTCTTCCCCAGTTGATGGTACAGGCGACCCTGACGATCGCATCCGCTATTATCGCCGAAGCCAGCATGTCCTTCCTCGGCCTCGGCTTGCAGCCGCCGGCACCATCCTGGGGCTCCATGCTCAATTCCGCCCAGCGATTTATGAGCAACGCTCCCTGGATGGCGCTATGGCCGGGCATGGCAATCTTCATGACCGTACTGTCGTTCAACCTGCTCGGCGACGGTCTGCGCGACGCGCTTGATCCACGCGCCCGGTAGGACGGCATGGGCAGCGTCGTTATCTTGCCCTGCAAGCGGCCAGCGCTCACGTAAACTATAGGTGCGCATCGGAAGCCAGCCGCGGTAAAATTGCTTTCGTGGTCGTCGCCATCAAAGTCTATCGGCAATCCTGACGAGATGAGCGACGGATGTCGCCTTCATCTTCTGCATCATATGGCCTCTGTGAAGCTTCACCGTCGGCTCCGCTAGTTGCAGTTCGGCTGCGATCTGCTTGTTCAGCTTGCCGGCGATCACCAACGTCATGATCTGTCGCTCGCGTGGCGTCAGTGTCTGGTATCTCGACGTAGTGGCAGCTCTCGCTGTGCTTTCCTCTCGACGAGCTGCGTCTTCCGCGATCGCGCGATTGACTGCTTCCAGGAGGTCCTGCTCCCGAACCGGCTTGCTGAGAACATCGATGGCACCCGCTTTCATCGCTCGGACCGCCATGGGCACGTCCACATGGGCGCTGATCAGGACGATGGACCGGCGAATACTGCTCCTTGCCAGTTCCTCTTGAAACTCAAGCCCGCTCTGGCCAGGAAGACGGATGTCTAGGACAATACAGCCAGCCTTTTCGGGGTCGTCAGCCGCGATGAACTCTCTCACTGAGCCGTGAGTTTCAGCACTGAGGCCCACAGACTCAAACAGTCCCTTGAGAGCGTCGCGGACGCTCCGATCGTCGTCTATGACGATGACGGTGGGTCGCTTGTTCTTTCTGTCATCGATCAACGGTCGTGTCCTCATACCTGGAAAGCGTGAAGCTCAACGAGGCTCCTCCAAGAAGGTTGGCCGTGGCCCGGATGCGCCCTCCGTGGGCCTCCACGATGGAGCGGCAGATGGAAAGCCCCATGCCTATTCCGTCCGACTTCGTGGTATAGAACGCCTCGAATACCCGATCGAGTTGCTCCGCCGGTATTCCCACCCCGGTATCCGAAACGCTCACCTCGACCTCGCCTTCGCGCAGCGTGCACGCAATGCGGATCAGTGCCTCCGCAGCATCGGGCGTCGCCTCGGCGCTGTTCATGATCAGGTTCAGAAGAACCTGCTGTAGCTGGGTCCGATCTCCGAAGACTTCGACAGGTTCCGGAGGAAGATCCGCGACCACCTGCAGGCCCCGCGACTGCAGCTCTTCCCGAAGAAGGAAAAGCACATCGCGCAGGGTCCTCTTGAAGTCCGTTCTCTCCATTCGCACGGGTGACCTCTGTGCCATGGCACGTATGCTGGCAACGATCTCGCCGGCACGGTGACCGTCATGCACGACCCGCTCGGCGGCCAATCTAGCCTGCTTGAGATCCACGAGCCCGTCCTGAAGCCATCTCAGGCAGGTCCCGGCGTTGGTAACGATTGCAAAGAGCGGCTGATTGATCTCGTGCGCTATTGATACCGCTAGTTCGCCAATGGTGGTCATTCGGGTAACCTGTGCAAGGTTACTTTGGCTCTGACGCAGGGACTCTTCAGCCCGCTTGCGATCCTCGATATCCACCACGACGCCATACCACCGCACGACATCTCCATCCGCGTCGAGCAGTGGATTCTGTTGCAGGTTGAACCACCTGTACTCGCCATCGGCGCGTCTGATGCGGGCATCCACTGGACGCCCCTGCCTTGTTGCGATGATGTCCTCCCAGGTCATGCGCATACGGTCGACATCGTCGGGATGGAACATACGGTAGAAGCCGTACCCGACAATCTCCTCGAAAGGCAGACCGACGAAATCGATCAGGTTCTGGTTCCAGTACTCAAGCTGTCCGTCTGGCGTGCAGGACCAAGCCATGGCAGGGATCGTGTTGATGATGAGGTTGAGCTTGCGTTCGCTCTCCCTCAGCGCGGCCTCGCTCTCTCGAAGAGCATTCTCCGCGTACTGCAGGTTCTCGATATCGATGTTGACCCCAAACCAGCGTACAAGGCCATTCGCATCCGTAAGCTTGCGCCCGGAAAAATAGAACCAGCGGTACCGTCCATCCGCACCGCGGATACGGCCCTTTAACTGCGTAAAGTCGGAATGCTCAAGGTCCCGTTTCCAGATCTCCACCATTTCCGGGATGTCATCGGGATGATAGAGGTTCAAAAACCCCCATTCGAGGATTTGATCGGCCGGCAGACCGGCATAGTCCAGCCAACTCTGATTGACGAAGTCAGCACTTCCGTCGGGCCGCGCCGACCAGACGAGGACAGGAAGCGAGTCGATAATAAGCCTAAGGTTCTCTTCGCTGGCCGCGAGTGCCGACTTTGTCTGCTCGAGTTCATCCTCGGCCTTTTTGCGATCCTCTATATCGAGAACGACGCCGTACCATTTCACGACGTTGCCCTCGATATCGAGATTTGGCTTTTGCCGGAGGCTGCATCTGCGAAAACGCCCGTCGGCCCGCCGGATCCGTCCATCGACTTCACGGACGTTCTTTGTCGCCATGATGTCGTGCCATTCCGACGCGAGGCGCGCCACGTCGTCGGGGTGGAATAAACGGTAGAAGTTCTCCCCTGCAATCGCTGCCAGTGGCAGCCCGATAAACTCAAGGAAATGCTGATTTGCGAAATCGAGCATTCCTTCGGACGTTGCTGACCATGCCATTGCCGGGATCAGGTCGATGATCGCATCGGCATTCCCCTGTTTTTGCAAGTCCATCTCTCGGCTCGTGCGCTTCGTCGGAGACTGGAAAGCTAAGCTTTTTTCTAGCGGAGCGTTAGGCCAGATTGATAGACGAAGGTCTAGGTTCGCAGTGCTTTCGTCTAGTTTTGCTTGACCAAGATCCAAATTGAGGCAGGGCCGGATCTAACCTACTCATAGCGTTAACCGGGGACAACGAAGCCAAAGCTCGGACAGCCAGATGATGCGCACCATCATCGAAGGCCTCGGGAACTGCATGCGAAGAAATTCACCCTGCCGGACGTAGCCGAAGGCTGCGAACGTCTTTGGCCAATCTGGAGGAATGTCATGCCTCAACTCTCGCGTCGTGCCTTTGCCAGCGCCCTGCCTATCGGCCTCATCGGGGGAAGCCTGCTGGGTGGGACCCTGCTGCCAAACTCCCCCGCCAGCGCGGCAACACAAACGGCTGGCAGGACGCCTCTATCCGTCACCCCGTCCGCTCAGATCCGCATAGGGCGGTTTACCGTGACTGCCCTGACAGACGGGTATGCAGATATGCCGTATGATTACTTCCCAGGACGCGCGGCGCCCGAGGTGGAGAAGATGGCCAGCGCACAATCCACTGCGCGACCGAGCGGGGTCCGCTTCCTCTTTAACCAGTATCTCGTGGAGGATGGCGAACGCCGCATTCTGATAGACGCCGGTGCGGCAGGTTCGATCGGGCAGACCGGTCGTTTGCCACAGGCCCTTGTCACGCTCGGCCTGCAACCCAGTCAGATCGACGCCGTGATTGTGACGCATATGCATCAGGATCACATGGGCGGCTTGGTTTTAGGAGGCAAGAACAACTACCCCGAGGCAGAGGTCTACATCGACCGTCGCGACGTCTCACACTGGACCAACCCTGCCAAGCGTGCCGGGGCGCCCGACTACCTTCAGACCAGCTTCAAGATGGCAGAAGAGGTCGTACGGCTTTATCCGAGGCTCCAGGCAATCGACGGGGAGCGGGAGATCATGCCGGGAATTACGATTATCGATCTGACGGGTCATACCCCCGGCCACGTAGGCGTGCGGGTCGAAGACGGCGGTGAAAGCCTGATCATGGTTTCGGACATGGTTTTTCCGGTCGTGCACCCGGTCGCAACTGACGTCTTCTTCCTGTTCGAACAGGATCAGGCCGCAGCCAAAGCAATGCGTGATCGCTTCTTTCCGCGTGCCGCGTCTGAGGGCGCGCTGATTGCGGCGACGCACATGCCTTTCCCTGGACTCGGCCGTATCGTCGCCGATAACGGGGCGTTGCGTTGGCAGGTGGCAGACTGGGCGTTCCAGGATTAGATCACTCACTCGGAAAGACCGGCACCGACGATCATGCATTCCGGTTGGAGGAGCTGTGAGATGCCCCAATCTGAATGACTATCCCTTCCGACTTTCACGCCGAAGAGCGGCGTCGAGAAGGTCAAGCTTAACGCAGACGGATGCAGCCGCCGCGACCCCGCGAGGGTCGCGCTGAAGCGCCGACGACCTCCTCTTCCAACGGCTGCTTAGTCGTCGGCCAGACGCTCATCCCGGTACCGAACTCGGGCTTTATTTTAGGCCACACCTGCTCTTTGGTCTTGAACGGGCCGCAAGGAGCTGCCGTGGAATGTCCATCACCAAATCCCTCGCTCCCAGCGGAGGAAGACGCCATAGAAGCCATGGCGTTCCTCGATCTGCATAGGGTGGCACCAAGTCGCCTTCGCAAAGAGGAGCATTTCGACTGCATTTCCTTACGGGGGCTGTGCGATCTCGCTGCTGGATGCACCTGTGATCGGCCGTAATCGTATTCTGGGGTTAGGTTTGGTCGAGGATCTGGAAAAGGGGTATGATTGGCTGCGCCGAAAGTCAGGAACCGCTACCTGCAGCTGAATGTGGACACGGCGTCTGACGAGGTAAGAGACTGGGTCCGATCGAAACATCTTCTTGAATATGGGCTCGGCTGGACGAAGCTTACACGCGGCGCGAACGCACGCACCATCCCGGGGGGCCAGCCGGGTCCAGACGCGAATGGTAGAGTTCGAACAGGCCCCGCTGTTAGGATCGATAATGTACAAAGGTTTCGGTTTCCCGCCAACCCTTAAAAGAAACCTGGTCTGCCATTGTCGGCAAGGATGGTTGGTCGTGCTTCTTTGCGTTGGATACTCGAACGCCGGTAGGAACTGGCGTCATGTACGCGTCCGACAGCCATGCCTGGCTCGATGGAGGCACCACTCTTCCGAATTTCCCAGCACCAAGACTTGGAAAATGGCCGGTTGGATTTGAGACGGACCTTGGCCTGAGCAATCGTAAGAGAAGCATGTTAGTCCTCGTCCGCACGAGCGTTTTCAGAAGTCGGCCACCTCGCGAATGATGGTCATTACTTCGTCTATCAGGCGTGGCGCATGGTCGCGCTTGTAAAACGCGAAATACTGGACCGGCGGCAGCTTTGGCCAGACATCGACGATCTTCAGTTCTCCGGCGCTGAGCATTGGGGTAAAGTAGTTTTTCGGCAGGTGGCTGAGACCCAGGCCATAGGTCGTCAGCTTGGCGACCATCCCGAGGCTGTTGCAGGACAGGACCTTCTGGATGTTGAAGCCGTTTTCGGCAAACCAGTCGCGGTAGAGCAACGTCAGAGCGGAATTGTCCGGCTGACCGATGAATGGTAGTTCCGAAACATCCTGGGCTGAAAGCGTGCCCTCCTTCACGACGAAGCCCGGTGCCGCCATCCAGACATTCTCGACTTGGCCGATCTGGCGCGATTCGATTGTCGGGCTGGAAAACGGACCGGGCATCAAGGCGATATCAATCTCGTTGCGGTCAAGCCGTTCATACAGCCGAACGCCGCCGTCGATTTCTGGCTCGATCTTCACCTTCGGGAAATGCGTCCTGACCGACTGGATCAATGCGGGAAGCCAGGTGAGGCCAATAATGTCCGTCGCACCGATCCGCAGGCGTCCGTCGAACTGAGAGACGTCCGTCAGCGTCTTGGTGATGCGCTCGTGCAGCGCCATCATCTCCTGCGCCTGCGTCAAAAGCCGCTCGCCGATTTGCGTCAGATGCAGCGATTTTCCGTCCCGGTGAAAAAGACGGGTACCGACGCTGCTTTCCAGTTCGCCCACGCGCTTGGCAATCGTCGACTGGGTGAGGATCAGGCGCTTGGACGCCTCGGTGAAGCTTCCGCAGGCAGCCGTTGCGCAGAAGGCTTCAAGCTGCTTCAGAGTATACACGCCGCGGCCTCCCCGGTTCAGACGGGCTGCCTAGTGTTGCCCCTTTATGTCGGAGAGGAAGCGCTGTACCCGTGGATGTTCGCGATTATTAAAGAACATCTCGGGTGTCGTATCAACGACGGTCCGACCCTGGTCCATGAAAATCACGCGATCGCCGACATCTCTTGCGAAACCCATTTCGTGCGTGACACAGACCATAGTCATGCCTTCGCTTGCAAGCGACTTCATCACCGCCAGCACCTCGCCGACCATTTCCGGATCGAGCGCACTTGTTGGTTCGTCAAACAGGATTACCGGAGGGCGAAGCGCCAAAGCACGAGCAATGGCGACGCGCTGCTGTTGTCCGCCTGACAGAAAGCCGGGGAAGCTTCCCGCCTTTTCGGAGAGCCCGACGCGGTCGAGAAGCTTACGAGCGAACTCCTCCGCCTCGGCGCGCGGCCGCTTCTGGATCTTGATCGGCGCGAAGGTAATGTTGTCCAGAACGCTCATGTGCGGGAAGAGGTTAAACTGCTGGAAAACGAAGCCCACGCGCTGGCGCAACTGGTTGAGATCCGTCTTTGGGCCATGGACGTCCACCCCGTCGAGGAGAATGCGTCCATCCTGGATCGGCTCCAGACTGTTGATCGTGCGTATCAGCGTCGACTTGCCTGAACCCGAGGGACCACAGACCACGACAACCTGGCCTTTCGGTATCTGGAAAGAAACGTCGGTCAGCACTTGATGAGTGCCGTACCATTTGTTGACCTTGTCGAACGAGACCATGGCAGTGCTGATATCGATGTCGCTCATGCGAGGCCTCTCCTGCGGCGGATGGATGTTTCAAGCGCCGTCAGCCCGCGGGTGAGCAGGAAGCAGACGATGAAGTAAGTAATAGCGAGAATGGTGAAGACTTGCAGCGGCTTCGTCAGAAGCAGACCGTTCACCTGGTTGGCCGCAAAGGTCAGTTCGTTGACAGCGATGACATAGCCGAGCGACGTTTCCTTGATGGTGGAGATGAACTGGCTGGTCATGCTTGGCAATACGTTGAACAGCGCCTGAGGCAGCACAATGCTGCGGATAGTCAGGCCATAGCCCGCTCCCAGCGATCGGGATGCCTCGAACTGCCCCTTGGGAAGAGCAGCGATCCCCGAACGCACGACCTCGGACAGATAGGCGGCTTCGTAGATGGTTAGCGCGCAGACCATGGTCCAAAATCCGCTGGCCGCATAACCGGTCGCGATCGGAATGACGAAGTAGCACCAGAAAATGAGCATCAACAGTGGGATGCCGCGCACGATGTTGACGACGAATGCGCTCATCAGGCGCAGCCAGCGGAAGGCTGACAGGCGTGACAGTGCCAGGCCGATGGCGAGCGGGAAGGACAGGAGAATGCTGATGACCGCCACAATCAGCGTCATCGCTAGACCGCCGAGCGGCCCGTTCGGATACTGCCCGACCAGGAAGCTCAGCCAGTACTCGCGGATGATATCAAGCATGGGAAGCGTCCTTCTCACCGATGCGGGTCCGCTTTTCCAGCCACGAGCCGAAAGCCATGATCAACAGGGTTCCGATAAGGTAGAGGAGGGTGGCAATACCGAAGACGGTGAATGTCTTGAAGGTCAGGTTTTCGATCTCGCGCGTCTTGTACGTGAGTTCGGCCACGCCAATAGCCATGGCGACGCTGGTGTTTTTGAACAGCAGCAGGGCGCGTCCGACGAGCGGCGGCAGCGAAATGCGCAATGCCTGTGGTACGACGATGTAGCGCATGGTCTGCATGTAGCTGCAGCCGAGCGACCGTGCCGCCTCGAATTGGGTGTGCGGAATGGCGCGGAGGCCGCTTCGAATGTCCTCGGCGAGATAGGCGGAATTGCCGAGTGCCAGCGCAATGGCTGCGAAACAAAATTCGGCATTGTGGTCGTAGAGCCAGTAGCGCAGGCCCTCCGGCAACAATTCCGGCATGCCGAAATACCAGAACATGACCTGCACGAGCAGCGGCACATTGCGATGATAGGCGACAAATGCATCGACGATCCATCGGCAGGTCGCGATCTCGGTTGCTCTGACCACCACGAGTGCGAGCGCAATGGTGAAAGCCATCAACCAGCACACCGCAAACAGCAGGATGGTGGTCTTCAGCCCCCAAAGCAGTTGCTGGATCTGATCAGCCGTAAGTAGGTCCATTCTCGCCTCACGCAAAGCCAGGTCGCGTTCCTTGCCAAAGGAGCGCAACCTGCCGGTTGACCTCGATTATTCGGCGGCGATCGGGCCGATGGTGAAGGAGCGCTTCAGCTTGTAGTCCGTCGCGTCGCCGAACCACTTGTCGTAGATCTTTTGTCCCTCGCCAGAGGATTCGGCCTCGTCGAGGGCGCTGTTCACTGCCTTCAGGAGGCCGAGTTCACCTTTCTTGATCCCGAGACCCCATGGCTCATCGACAACGACCTTGTCGAGGATGCGGGTCGGCGAACCGTCCGGGCTCTGGTTGACGAGGCGTACCAGCACCAGTTCCGAAGCGAACTGCGCATCGACCTTGCGTTGCTGCAGCGACAGGAAGGCGGCCGGGCTATCGGCATAGCCGATGACGCGGGCATTCGGCAGGCGCTCCTGGATCACCCTTTCGGAGCTGGACCCCTTGGTTGCGCCGATCCTCTTTTCGGCGAGATCCTCGATTGTTTTGATGTCGCTGTCTGCTCGTACCAGAAGCTTCTGCGGCGTCGTGTAGTAGCGATGGCTGAACTCGATTTGTTCGGCGCGATCCTTCGACCAGCCGAGGTTGGCGGCAACGATATCCACGCGTCCGCTCTGTAGTTCCGGGATGCGGGCTGCGACGGCGAGCAGCTTGTACTCGACCTTTACACCCAGCTTGTCGGCGACATACTTGCAAACGTCGACGTCGTAGCCGACCAGCGTGCGTGTCGCGTTGTCCTGAAAGCTGAACGGCTGCGAGGTGCCAAGCGTCCCGCACACCATCGTTCCGCGTGCCTTGATGTCTTCAAGTTGGTCCGCCTTCGCGGCAACTGCCGAAAAAGCAATGGGCAGAGCGATCGCAAGGCTGGCAAGAATTTTCATTGTCATTATTCCCTCTCTTTTTATTTTTGGAGCCGACTTTTTGGGCCGGGTGGTTGGTCTTTCGTCATTCAGACAGTGCAGAGCACACCGCCCTGATAGCTGCACACCCCTCGCGCACATCGTCGATGGCAGAGGCGAAGGAGAGGCGAAATGTGCCGGGCACGCCGTAGGAGCCCCCGTCGAGCAGAGCAACCCCGGTTTCCTTTAGAATATACTGAACAAGTTCGGCATCGCTGTTGATCACGGTGCCGTCGGGCGCGGTCTTGCCGATCAACGCCGTACAATCCGGAAAGATATAGAAGCCGCCATCTGGCGAGACGGCTTGAAGGCCAGGCGCGGTCGATAGAATTGCCAGAGCGGCATCGCGACGCTTTTGGAACGAAGTCGCGAAAGCGGCGACGCAGTCCTGCGGGCCGGTCAATGCTGCGAGAGCGGCGGCCTGGCTGATCGAGCAGGCCCCCGATGTGCTCTGCGACTGGACCACGGCCATCGCCTTGATCAGATCCTTCGGACCTGCGCCGTAGCCGATGCGCCATCCAGTCATGGCATAAGCTTTGGAAACCCCGTTCACCACCAGGATGCGTTCGGCGAGATCCGGGGCCACCTGGAGAATGTGCGGCGCAGGGCGGCCGTTGAAGGTGAGCCGCGCATAGATATCATCGGTCATCACCCAGACATTCGGGTTGGCGCGCAGGACCTCTGCCAAGGCCAGCAGTTCCGCCTCGTCGTAGACGGCACCCGACGGATTGCTCGGGGCATTCATCATCAGCCACTTCGTCTTGGGCTTGATTGCTATCGCCAGGGCTTGCGGATCGATCTTGTACCGTCGGGTTGCATCGGTCGACAGGACAACGGGCGTGCCGCCGGCAAGTTCGACCATGTCCGGATAGGAGACCCAGTAAGGGGCCGGGATGATGACCTCGTCACCGGTCTCCAGCGATGACATCAGCGCATTGTAGAGAACCTGCTTGGCACCGGTGCTGACGATAATCTGGTCGACGGGGTAGCTGACGCCAGTGTCGAGGATCAGGCGATCGGCGACTGCCTGGCGGAGCGGCATCGTTCCCTGCGACAGCGGATACCTGGTCTCACCACGTTCCATGGCCTCGACCGCAGCCCTACGGATATGGGCCGGGGTATCAAAATCGGGCTCGCCGATCGTCAGGTCGATAATGCGACGTCCCTCTTCGCGCAGGCGATTGAGGACAATGCGGGCGGCGACGCTGGGCGACAGCTTCACCTGCCGCATCCGCTGAGCAACAATGGTCATGCGTAGTCCTCGGCAAGCTTTGCAAGTGCCGGGACAAGCCACGGCTTTTGATAGGTCCCGGCGGCAATCATTGTCATCCGTTTCTGTTCGCTGGCCTCCGTCGCTTGGGCCATCGCCAGCACCTCGGCTGCATGGCTTGCCGGTATGGACAGCAGACCATCCAGATCGCCGATGATCACGTCACCTGCCTGCACCACGAGACCACCGACTGCGACTGGAACATTCAACTCGCCGGGGCCGTCCTTGAACGGGCCGCGATGAGAAAGTCCGCGCGCAAAGCACGGGAATTTCTCGCGCTCGAATGCTTCCGCGTCGCGAACCATGCCATCGATGACGAAGCCGGCAATTCCGCGCGCCTGCGCCTGCTTCAGCATCAGTTCTCCGACTAGAGCATTGGCTGTGCAGCCGCCACCGTCCACGACGATGATATCGCCCGGCTGCGCGGAGGCGATTGCCTGGTGAATGAGGAGATTGTCACCAGGGCGTGTTTTTACCGTCAGCGCTGTGCCCGCCATGCGCTGATTTGTACCGTGGATGGCAGTGAGTTCTTGGGAGCCGTAGAGACGACCCATGCAATCACTCGCCTGAGCCACGCCGATACTAAGAAAGGCGTCGATGACGTTGCGGGGTACGGGCGCGCCTGTGCGCTCCAACATTCTGAATCCGATTTTGGTCAAAGCATCCTCGTCTTGTTGAGAATGCCAAGGAACTAATTTCCTGAAAGATCGTCAAACGATATGATTTCGCGAATAAGCACGAAGGAAATTCGCGCAGACGAGCATGAGACGTAATGAAGATGAAATTTTAAGAGTTATGCCATGCAGACGACTGATGTCGCGACGTCAGAGCAGTTGCGGGGTAAAGGTTCATGTAATTCCTTTAAACGCGGTTGCGCTGCAGGCTTCACCAAAGACGTTACCCTGTTTTGGTGTGTGGCCGGCCATCCCAACCCTTGGCGGGACCCGAACCTACTCGCATCTGGTCTACAACTTGTCCTGTAGAACTACCTGCTGACCGAACAAGAGTAGCCCTTCGGCTGCTTTTTACCACCGGACGAGCGCTTCTGGTTGGCTGCAATTTGAAAACCCCACACCTACGGGTCAGGTATCCTCACAACGAAATATCCTGGAAATCCTGGATAGCTTCGCAAGCGCCAACTACAGAGGTCTTGGCCTACCGTCACCCTGGACCCCGACCTCCATCCCCTCACCGACCATTCGTCTTTCGCCATTCGGCAAAGAGCGACAAATTGTTCTCATCCGTCGCGGGGTACAGGCCGATGATCGTGTGGCCTGCCTTGACGCGTTCGGCGACAAAATCCTCGTAGGCGGTCATCTCGACTGCCTCGTCGGCGATGTCGTCGGCAATTTCCAGTGGGATGATGATGACGCTGTCATCGTCGCCGACCACGATATCGCCCGGGAATACGGCGACGTCGCCGCAGCCGATCGGGACGTTGATGTCGATCGCTTCGTGCAGGGTGAGGTTCGTCGGGCTGGAGGGTCGGTGATGATAGGCGGGAATGTCCAGTTCGCCGATCACCATTGCGTCACGAAAGCCGCCATCGGTCACGACGCCTGCCCCGCCGCGCACCATCAACCGGGTGATGAGGATATCGCCGGCGGATGCCGCGCGCGCATCCTTGCGGCTGTCCATCACGAGCACATGGCCCTGCGGGCAGGTCTCGATCGCGTGTCGCTGCGGATGTTGCGGGTTGCGGAACACCGTCATGGGATTGCGGTCCTCGCGCGCCGGCATGTAGCGTAACGTGAACGCAGGCCCAACCATGTTGCGGCCCTTCGGCTTGACCGGCCGCACATCCTGGATCGTCTGGTTCCTGAGGCCACGCTTGTAGAGCGCCGAGCAGAGCGTCGCGACGGAGACGCCCATCAGTTTGTCACGGGTTGCGGGGTTCATAGTTTCTCCTTGATGCTTGCTCAGTTGATCGCCGGCTCGGTCACCTTGGCGCCGAAGTCCGTCTTCAGGAAATCGAAGTCGCAGCCCTTGTCGGCCTGCTCGATATGTTTGGTGAACATGAAGCCGTAGCCCCGTTCATAGCGCGGTTCCGGCGCCACCCAGGCGGCGCGACGAGCGTCGAGCTCTTCGCCGGAGACCAGCATGTTGAGGCTGCGCGCCGGAATATCGAGTTCCACCATGTCACCGGTCTTCAGCAGCGCCAGCGGGCCGCCGACAAAGGCTTCAGGCGAGGCATGCAACACGCAGGCGCCGAAACTCGTGCCCGACATGCGCGCATCGGAAATCCGCACCATATCGCGCAGTCCGAGTTTCAGAAGCGCCTTGGGCATCGGGATCATGCCCCATTCGGGCATGCCCGGCCCGCCTTGCGGCCCGGCATTGCGCAGGACCAGCACGGTTTCCGGCGTCAGCGGATAATCCGGGTCGTCGATGATCGTCTTCAGTTCGGCATAGCTGTCGGCCACCAGTGCCGGGCCGCGGTGCTTGTGGAATTTTGGATCGCAGGCGGCGGGCTTGATCACCGCTCCATCGGGGCAAAGGTTACCCTTCAGCACGGCGAGAGACCCTTCATGATAGACAGGATTGTCGAGCGGCCGAATGACGTCCTCGTTGTAGATCTTGACCTGATCCAGACCGTCGGTCAGCGGCAGGCCGGTAACGGTGATCGCCGTCGGGTCGAGCTTGTCGCCCAGTTGCTTCATCAGTGCCCTGAGGCCGCCGGCGTAGAAGAAGTCTTCCATCAGATAGGTGCTGCCGGACGGGCGGATATTGGCAATGACGGGCGTGGTACGACCGATCCGGTCGAGGTCATCGAGTTCCAAGGGAACCCCGGCCCGGCGGGCCATGGCGATCAGGTGAATGATCGCATTGGTCGAACACCCCGTCGCCATCGCGATCGTCACCGCGTTGTTCACGGCAGCCGGCGTGATTACCTTGTCCGGCGTCAGATCCTCCCACACCATCTCGACGATCCGCCGCCCGCAGGTGGCCGACATGCGCTGGTGGTTGGCATCTGCAGCCGGAATGGAAGAGGCGTTCGGCAGCGTCAGCCCCATGCCTTCGGCAATCGCCGTCATCGTGGAAGCCGTACCCATCGTCATGCAGTGACCATAGCTTCGAGCGATACCGCCCTCGATCCCCTGCCATTCCTCCTTGGAGATGGTGCCAGCCCGTCGCTCGTCCCAGTATTTGAACCCGTCTGTGCCCGACCCCAGCGCCTTGCCGGCATAATTGCCCCGCAGCATGGGTCCGGCCGGCAGGTAGATGAAGGGAACGCCCATCGATACCGCTCCCATGACAAGACCCGGCGTGGTCTTGTCGCAACCACCCATCAGGACAGCGCCATCGACCGGGTGCGAGCGCAGAAGCTCTTCCGTCTCCATGGCCAGCATGTTGCGGTAAAGCATCGTGGTCGGCTTGACGAAATTTTCAGAAAGCGACAGCGCCGGCAGCTCCATCGGGAACCCGCCCGCCTGCAGCACGCCGCGCTTTACCCATTCCACACGCTCACGAAAATGCATGTGGCAGGGCTGCGCATCCGACCAGGTGTTGATGATCGCGATGATCGGCCGGCCTTCCCAGTCTTCCGGTGCATAGCCCATCTGCATCGTTCGCGACCGATGTCCGAACGACCGCTGATCATCCGGCATCATCCAGCGCGCCGAGCGCAGTTCTTCGTAAGTCTTCCTGCCTGCCATTCCAAACTCCCGTGCCGCGAGGGCAATCTTCCAAGATCAA
The DNA here is from genome assembly GCF_014842035.1 of Rhizobium sp. CFBP 8752. Classification (NCBI taxonomy): domain Bacteria; kingdom Pseudomonadati; phylum Pseudomonadota; class Alphaproteobacteria; order Hyphomicrobiales; family Rhizobiaceae; genus Rhizobium; species Rhizobium sp. CFBP 8752. Next base: position 536,058 of record NZ_JACYUZ010000002.1, read on the forward strand.
TTCGATCGCTTATTCGGTAAACGCCTCTTCGCGTTTGCGGCTGATGCTCGGCGCCAGAACGAGCGCGAGAACGGCGACGGCGAAGATCAGCAGCGACAGGCTGAGCGGGCTGCGCACGAAGATCGACGGATCACCCTGGCTGATCAGCATCGCGCGACGCAGGTTCTCTTCCAGCATCGGTCCGAGAATGAAACCGAGAAGCAGCGGCGCCGGTTCGAAGCGCATCTTGCTGAGCGCGAAACCGACGACGGTGAAGCCTGCCATGACGAAGACGTCGAACACGCTGTTGTTGATGCTGTAGGCGCCGATGCAGCAGAAGCCGATGATGGCCGGAAACAGCAAATGATAGGGGACCGTCAGCATCCGCACCCAGAGCCCGATCAGCGGCAGGTTGAGGATAACGAGCATCAGATTGCCCGACCACATCGAGACGATCATGCCCCAGAACAGCTCCGGCTCGTCTGAGATGACGTTCGGGCCGGGCGTGATGCCCTGGATGATCATTGCGCCCACCATCAGCGCCATCACCGGGTTGCCGGGAATGCCAAGCGTCAACATGGGGATGAACGAGGTTTGCGCGCCGGCATTGTTGGCCGCTTCGGGCGCAGCCACACCCTCGATCGCCCCTTTGCCGAATTCGGCCCGGTTGGGAGAGATCCGTTTTTCCACGGCGTAAGAGGCAAACGATGCCAGCATCGCCCCGCCACCCGGCAGCACGCCGAGGAAGGAACCGAGTGCTGTGCCGCGCAGGACCGGCGCGATAATCCGCTTGAAATCCTCCTTGGTCAGCATCAGGCCGGTCACCTTCTTGACGCCGACGGAGCGTTCCTGCTCGCTTTCCAGATTGCGCAGGATTTCGCAGATGCCGAATATGCCCATGCTGACGGCGACGAAATTCAGTCCGTCATAGAGTTCCGGAATGTCGAAGACATAGCGCGGCGTTCCGCTTTCGACGTCTGTCCCGACCGTGCCGAGGATCAGTCCGAACACGATCATCGCGAATGCCTTGAGCAGCGATCCGCTGGCAAGCGCCACGGACGCGACGAGGCCGAGAACCATCAGCGAGAAATATTCCGCCGGCCCGAAATTGAGGGCGACCGCGGCAAGCGGCGGTGCTGCGACCGCAAGCAGGATCGTCGCAACTGTGCCGGCGAAGAAGGATCCGAGAGCTGCGGTCGCAAGCGCTGCTCCGGCGCGGCCGTTTCGGGCCATCTGGTAACCGTCAATCGCGGTGACGACGGACGAGCTTTCGCCGGGAAGGTTGATGAGCACCGCCGTCGTCGAGCCGCCATACTGGGCGCCGTAGAAAATACCGGCGAGCATAATGAGGGCCGATTCCGGCGGCAGTCCGAAGGTGATCGGCAAAAGCATGGCGATCGTGGCCGTCGGGCCGAGGCCCGGCAGCACGCCGATCGCGGTGCCCAGGAGACAGCCGACAAAGCCGTAGAACAGGTTCATCGGCATGAAGGCGGTCGAGGCGCCGAGCCAGAGGTTAGATAAGAGATCCATATGCAATCCAATCCGGTTTCGTCGGCTGCCCTAAGGCATCAGATGCGAGCGTCAGATGAGTTCGCCGATAAAGGGCACCCATGGGCCGAAGGCGCTGACAGGAAGCGAAAGGAGTTTTGTGAAAAGCAGAGAGGAACAGACCGCGAGAAACAGTCCGAGCAGGATCGAGTGCCGCCAGTTTGCGTATCTGCTTGCGGTCGCGACCCCGACGATCATGAGGAACATCGTAGGCGCAAGACCAAGGCCCGCGAGCAGCAGGCCGAAGGCGACCGGCGCCGCAATCACCAAGGCATAGGCCTTCCAGTTCCAGACCTCCGGCTCGCTCGCCTCGACGCCAACCATCATCGCCTGCACGATGATCAGCCCACCGATCCCGATCAGGAGCAGGCTCAGCATGATCGGGAAATAGCCGGGGCCCATCTGGAACGAGGTGCCGACTTCGAGTTCGCGGCCGAACCAGATGAAGAGCAGTCCGGCGCAGATCATCGTCACGCCGCCGACGAAGTCGCGGCCGTTTCTAATTTTCAGCATGGCTTGATACTCGGGTGTGAAAGATGTGCCGGCCGGAGACTAGATCCGGCCGGCAGATGGTCTCACTGCAGCGGCACGTTGGCGGCCTTGATGACTTCGGCCCACTTCGCCGTTTCCTTGTCGATGAAAGCCTGGAACTCGGCAGACGTGTTGCCGACAGGTGTCACGCCCATCGCTTCGAGCTTTGCCTTCATCGCGGGATCGGCAATGATCGCCTGCACTTCCTTGCTGAGCTTTTCGACGATTTCCGGCGGTGTGCCGGGAGGCGCAAAGAGCCCGTGCCAGGAGGTTGCCTCGAAGCCGGGGATGACGCTTGCCATGGTCGGCACGTCAGCGAGCAGATTGGCCTTTTCCAGACTGGTGACGGCCAGCGCCTTTACCTTGCCGGCTTTTACCTGCTGTGCGGCCGTGGGAATATTGTCGAACATCATATCCACATGTCCGGCGACAACGTCCAAGATTGCCTGGCTGCTGCCCTTGTAAGGGACATGCGTGATCTTGATGCCGGTCTTTGTCGCGAGCAGCTCACCTGCAAGGTGAATCGATGTGCCGACACCTGACGAAGCGTAGGTATGTTTGCCCGGCTCCGTTTTCAGGAACGCGACCAGTTCCTCGACAGTGTTCGCCTTGATCTTGTCCGTGTTGACGACAAGCACGTTTGGCAGGCTGGCGATCAGCGAAATCGGCGCAAAGCCCTTTTCCCGGTCGTAAGGCAGGTTCTTGTAAAGTGTCTGGTTGATCGCGTTCGAGCTCACTGTCCCCATGCCGATCGTGTAGCCATCGGGCTTGGAGCGGGCGAGATCGCCAAGGCCGATATTGCCGCCGGCGCCTGGCTTGTTCTCAACGATGAAACGCTGGCCCAACCGCTTGTCGAGTTCTTCCGCGACGAGGCGGCCGAATGTGTCGGTATTGCCACCGGCCGCAAACGGAACGACGACGGTCACGGTCTTTGTCGGATAGTCCTGTGCGCGGCTACCCGTCAAGCCGGCCACAGATATCGCGGCCGTAGCGGCCGCCAGCGTCATCAAACGCTTGAGGTTCATAATACTTCCTCCACTTGTCCGGTATCTGGCCGGTCCCATTAAACCACTCTTCGAAATCCTCCTCCCGAAGAAATGGAAGCGCTTTCATTCTATCGTCAAAATCTCCACCCGCAACCTCGAAGAGAAAATTTAAAATTGTTTGGAATCAGATTGATACGCACCTGACAGTACAATTTATCCTGTTCGCACTTGATTAGTTCTAAAATGAAAGCGTAACTCATTTTGAGAGGGACGTTCACGATGACAGACGATTTCAATAGCAAGCGCATGACGAGCAACAGCCCGGTGACACTTGCCGATATCGCGAAGCTCGCAGGGGTCTCGCCTGTCACTGTGTCCCGTGCCATCAACACGCCCGCTCTGGTCAAACCACGAACGCTGGAGGCGATCGAGAAAGTCATTGCGAGGACGGGCTATGTGCCCAATCTTCTCGCGGGCGGCCTTGCTTCCCGAAGGACCAGGCTCATCGCCGCGATCGTTCCCTCTGTGGCCAGCACCATCTTTGCCGAAACGATCGAGGGCCTCAATGCCGAACTGGTCTCTGCCGGTTATCAGCTTCTGCTCGGCCTCTCCGGCTATGAGCCAGCGCGCGAACTGGAACTGACCCGAGCCATTCTCGCTCGCCGGCCCGATGGCGTGATCCTTACCGGCATCACACATCTCAAGGAAACCCGGGCGATGCTGACGGGCGCCGGCCTACCAATCGTCGAGATCTGGGATTCGACACCCTCGCCGCTTGATACTGCCGTCGGGTTTTCGCATGCCGCTGTCGGCGCACTGGTTGCCGAGCATCTTCTCATCCGGGGATATGACCGTTACGCACAGGTCGGCGCCAACGATCCCCGCGCCGTCCAGCGCCGCGATGGTTTCGTCAGCCGCCTGAGAGGCGTCGCCGATGTCGAACTGCCGGACCTGGAAATGAATTCGCCCTCCACCTTCCGCGACGGAAGGCTGGCGATGGCGCAGCTTCTCGATCGCGGAAAGGGAACTCTCGGGGTCTTCTGCTCGTCGGACGTGGTTGCCCACGGGGCACTGGCGGAAGCTTACGCCCGCGGATGCCGCATGCCGGACGAACTTGCCATTGTCGGGTTCGGTGATTTCGACTTTGCGCCTCACACCCACCCGCCGCTGACCACCGTGCGCATCGATCGCCGCGATATCGGAACCAAAGCGGCCCAGTCGATCCTCAGAAAGATTGCTGGCGGCAAGGATGTGGAAGCGATGATCAATATCGATTTTCACATCGTTGTCCGTGGAACCGCCTGAGTCTCAGTGCCTCAGGCCCGCTTGCCGAACTCCGCCGTGCCGCGTGTCCAGTGGGCAGCCTGTTCCGAAAGCGTGATCCCGAGGCCCGGACTGTTTGGTACCAGCATGCGCCCATCTCTGATCTCGAGCCGTTCGTTGAACAGCGGATCGAGCCAGTCGAAATGCTCCACCCACGGCTCCAGCTCATAGGCTGCGGCAAGATGCAGATGGATCTCCATGGCGAAATGCGGGGCGAGCTGGAGTTTCTTTGTCTCGGCCAGCGCACAGATCTTCAGAAACGGTGTGATGCCGCCCACTCGCGGGGCGTCCGGCTGGATGAAATCGACCGAATTGTTCTGGATCAGTGCCACATGCTCCAGCACACTTGTGAGCATCTCACCGGTGGCGATGGGCGTATCGAACTGGGCGGCAAGCGCGGCATGCCCCTCGACGTCATAGGCATCCAGCGGCTCCTCGATCCAGGTCAGGTGATAGGGCTCCATCAGGCGGCCGAAGCGCATGGCGGTCGGGCGGTCCCATTGCTGGTTGGCATCGACCATCATCGCCGCCCGCTCGCCGATACGCTCGTGCACGGCAGCAACTCGCTTGAGGTCGAGTGCTAGGTCGGGCTGGCCCACCTTGATCTTGATACCGCCGATACCGTCGGCAATCGACTGTTCGACATTCTCGAGAACCTCCTCGATCGGAGAAGAGAGAAACCCACCAGAAGTATTGTAACACTGCACGCTATCGCGATGCGCTCCCAGCAGTTTTGCGAGGGGCAGTCCTGCGCGCTTGGCCTTGAGGTCCCACAGCGCCACATCAAAAGCCGCGATCGCCTGCACCGCAAGCCCGCTGCGCCCAACCGATGCCCCCGCCCAGCACAGCTTGTTCCACAGCTTGCCGATATCGTTCGGATCCTCGCCAATCAGCACATCGGCAATTTCCTTGGCATGCTCGTACTGGCCAGGTCCTCCGGCGCGCTTGGAATAGCTGAACCCTATACCGGAATGGCCATGCTTCGTCTCGATCTCGGCAAACAGGAACGCCACTTCGGTGAGCGGGCGTTGCCGCCCGGTCAGCACCTTCGCATCACTGATCGGTGTCTTCAGCGGCAGGAAGACCGAAGACAGCTTGATCCAGGCAATGCTATCCGCCTCAACAACGGTTTGCGATGCAGTCTTCGTTTCCAAGTGCGCGTCCATCTCTCCACCCCGTCTGGTCCTTTGCCCGCAAGGAGCGTCCTGCTTGACGAATACGCGTTCAATCAAGTTAAGTCCAAATCGAAAATTGTCGCTCAGCGATACAGGAATTGAATAGATGCTCGATATGGTTCAGGTGAAATCCTTCGTCGCGGTCGCGTCGGAACTCAATTTCAGCCGTGCCGCGCGACAGTTGAACATGACCCAGCCGCCACTCAGCCGGCAGATCAGGCTGCTGGAACAGCAACTCGACGTGACGCTCTTCGAGCGCAACAGCCGGCGCGTCACGCTGACCCCGGCGGGCCTCGCGTTTCTCGCAGAAGCGCAAAAGCTTCTGGCACAAGGTGATGCAGCGATAACGGCGACACGTCGCGCCGCCCGTGGCAGCGCCGGCTCCATCCGGATCGCTTTCGTCGGCGCCGCAACCTACGGCTTTCTGCCGCGCTTCATATCAGCCGCCCGGACGCTGACGCCGCAGATCGAACTCGACCTGGTGCAGATGGAAACGGCCGAACAGTTGCAGGCCATCAATCGCGGCGATGTCGACCTCGGCTTCTCCCGCCCGCTTTCCGGCGCGCATCAATTGCAAAGCCTGTGCGTTGTGCAGGAACCGATGATGCTGGCCATCCCGCGGGCACACCCGCTGGCATCGCGTCGAAGGCCCACGCTGGAGGCGCTGAACGGCGAACCGGTCATCATGTTCTCACCCCAGGCCCGCTATCTGCACGACAAGCTCACGGCACTGATGACCGACAACAACATCACGCCCCATATCGTCCAGAGCATGACGCATTCACAGGCAATCCTGTCGCTGGTGAGCGCCGGCATCGGCCTCGCCCTCGTCCCCGCAGCAACCCGCCACGCATGCTTCGACAACGTCGTCTTCCGCCCGCTCGACCTCAGGCAGGAATGCATTGCGGAACTGCACGCCATATGGAGCAGCGAAAACCGCAATCCGCTATTGCCGGAGATTCGCGCTCTTGTTGGAAGCTCCGCAGTGCGTGATCTCTCCAGCTAGATCTGCAGAGGCAGTCGACGCTCGATTTCAAGACCATCTCTCGCCAATCCAGTTCTCGGACGAGTCTTGGATCGTTAATCGGGCCTCGTGCTGCCTGACCCCACTCTTTGTGGCTGAGTGCCCCAGAATAGGTGATCGCAGCATCAGGATCCGTCAGCGCTGCATGACTGCAGCAGCGTTCCTGTCCGGGCCTTCGAACTCTCAGTCGTAGCTTACAGCAGTCCGAACGTCTTCAGCGTTTCGCCGATGCGGGCATCCTGCTCGGCATTTGGCAGCAGCGCCGGCTGGCGGCTGGCGCCGACGGAGGGGTCCTGCAGGTAGAGCGCGCGCTTGACCATGGCCGGCGGGAAGCCGTGGGCGTAGAGATCGGTTCGGAAAGCGGTGTAGATGTCCTGCTGACGTTCGGCTTCTGCGATATCGCCTGAATTGAATCCGCCGACGATGCCGGCCAAGGCGTCAGGCATAGCGTTTCCGAGACCGGAAATGCAGCCCGCAGCGCCGTTCTGCAGCGCCCAGAGCACCAGATGGTCGGGACCGGAATAGACTTCGAAACCGTCGACGTCCTTGGAGACCTGAAGATAGGCGGCGAGCGTTTCCTGCGCGCCACCGGAATCCTTGATGCCCGCGATATTACCGTGGGTCGCCAGTTTGCGGGCGGTTTCCGGCTCGATATGGTTCTGGGTACGGGCGGGAATGTCATAGAGATAGACCGGGGTGTCGACCGCATCAGCGACCGTCGAGAAGTGGCGGACCAAGCCATCCTGCGTGCAGGCGATGAAGAACGGCGTGATGACGGCGATGCCGGTCACGCCGATCCGGTCGAATTCCCTAGCAAGCTGCAGCGTCTCGAATGTCGCGGGCATGCCGGCATTGACGATGACATCGACCTTACCGCCGACTTCGTCGACCACTTCCTCGAGCAGCCTGATCTTTTCGCCGTGGGTCAGCGCCGAGAAATCGCCATTGGTGCCGGCGCACATGATGTTGTTGCCGGCCGCCACTTGGCGGCGCACCTGGGCGCGCGTGGCCTCGTAATTGATGGTCTCGTCGTCGTTGAAGCATGTCACGATCGCGACGAAGGCTTTCTTGGTCATTATTCTACTCCGGGATCAAATCTGGGAAACGCGTGCGAGGCGCGCATTGCGGTTTGCGGCCTGCACATCCGGATCCGGATCGAGGCTCGCGGCAAGAAGCGCCTGCGTATAGGGCATTTGCGGATTGTCGAAGACCTGCGCGACAGTGCCGAACTCGACGACCTCGCCCTTCTGCATGACCATCACGTAATCGGCGAAATCGCGCACCAGCGGCAGGTCGTGGGCGATGAAGATAAAGGCGATGCCCATCTTCTTGCGCAAGCCGTCGAGCAGCCGGATCACCTGCGCCTGGACAGACACGTCGAGTGCCGACACGGCCTCGTCGCAAACGATCAGTTGCGGCTCGAGCGCAAGGGCGCGGGCAATGGCGATGCGCTGGCGTTGACCGCCGGAAAACTGGTGCGGGTAACGCCCCATATGCTCGGGCGACAGGCCGACCTGATCGAGCAGTTCGGCGGCGCGCGCCCGCCACTTGGCTTTGGGCAGGATTTCCGGGTGGATGACCCAGGCCTCGGAGATCAGCTGGTAGACCGTCATGCGCGGGTTGAGCGACTGGGTCGGGTCCTGAAACACCATCTGCAGATCACGGCGCAGCTTGAACAGGTCGCCCGGCGACATCGTGAACAGGTCTTTGCCCTTCCAGCGCGCGGTGCCACCATCCGGCTCTTCGAGGCGCAACAGCACGCGGGCAAGCGTCGATTTTCCCGACCCGCTTTCGCCAACGACGGCGACGGTTTCACCCGGCTTCAGCTCGAAGGACACGCCCTTCAGCGCTTCGAAGCCCCCATAGAACTTGCGGACATCCTTGACGCTGAGGATCGATGCGCCGTGTGCGTCCGGCTCATGCATGTCGCCCTTGCCGGGTGCAGCCGCAATCAGCTTTTTCGTGTAGGCATGCTGCGGGTTACGATAGACGTCGCGCACCGTACCGCTCTCGACAAGCTGGCCCTTTTCCATCACGACGACGCGGTCGGCGACCTCAGAGACGACGCCGAGATCGTGGGTGATGATCAGAACACCCATTCCCGTTTCGCGCTGCAATTCCTTCAAAAGTGCCAGCACTTCCGCCTGCACGGTGACATCGAGCGCGGTGGTCGGCTCATCGGCAATCAGCAGGTCGGGTTTGAGCGCCAGCGCCATGGCGATCATGACGCGCTGACGCTGGCCGCCGGAAAACTCGTGCGGATATTTGTCGAGCGCAGCTTCAGGATCCGGCAGCGCCACGCGCTTGAAGAGACGCAAGGCTTCGGCCTGCGCCTGTGTGGTGCTGATGCCGTGGGTTTTTAGCGCCTCGCGCATCTGCCAGCCGACGCTATAGACCGGGTTGAGGTGGCTGAGCGGATCCTGAAAAATCATCGCGATGCGCCGGCCGTTGACCGCGCGGCGAGCCTCCCCCGACATTTTCAAGAGATCCTTGCCGTCGAGAAGGATCTCGCCGGACGTGATCTTGCCCGGCGGCATGTCGATCAGGTTCATGATCGCCGCTGACGATACCGATTTGCCAGAACCGCTTTCGCCGAGGATGGCGAGCGTTTCGCCACGGTCCAGATAGTAGGAGATGTTGCGTACGGCGTGGACGGTGCCGGTCACGGTGTGAAAGTCGACGGAGAGATCGCGGACCTCGAGAAGATGATCAGCCATTTTTCGATCCTTTCATTTCCAGGCGCCAGCGCTGGACCGGGTCGAGCGCGATACGCAGCCAGTTGGACAGAAGGTTGAGCGACAGCGTGGTCAGAATGATTGCAAGCCCGGGCCAGAAGGACAGCCACCAGGCATTGGTCAGGTACTGGCGCCCCTGAGAAATCATCAGGCCCCAGGTGATTTCCGGCGGCTGGATGCCGATGCCAAGGAACGAAAGTGCGCTTTCGGCCAGCATCACATAGGCGAAGTCGAGCGTGGCAAGCGTCATCAGCGTCGGGAAGACGACGGGCAGGATGTGGCGAAAGAGGATACGCTTCGACGATGCGCCCATGACACGGGCGGCTTGCACGAACATGCGGCTCTTGATTTCGAGAACCTCCGCGCGGGTGGTGCGCAGATAGACCGGAATACGGGTGATCGACAGGACCAGCATCAGGTTGAGGATGGAGGAGCCGAGAATATAGAGCACGATCACCGCGACCAGCAGCGACGGGAAGGACATGATGACGTCGGCGATACGCATGATGATCTGGCTCGTTCGCTCCGACGCGAAGCCGGCGATCAAGCCAAGCAGCGTGCCGATGACAGCGGAGATCAGCACGGCACCGGCAGCGACCATGATCGTGTTTTGCGTGGCGACAATGATGCGCGGCCAGAGCGGGCGACCCAGCGCATCGGCTCCGAGCCACATAAACCAGTCGCGGCTGAAATCGAACGGTGCCAGATTGCGGCCGCGAAGGTTCTGCTTGGTCGCGAGATCATCGAGAAGGGTCGGGCCGATGATCGCCATCACAATGACGAACACCAGAAATATCGCGGCGCAGAGCGCGAACTTGTCGGCCCACAGCATACGCGCCATGCGGACGAAGAAGCCCGGCTCGGCGGCGATGGTATTGTCGGGCGTGGGGGATGGGACGGCCATTGTCATGTCGATCCTCAGTAGCGGATGCGTGGATCAAGCAGAGCGTAGGCAAGATCGATCACGAGGTTCATGAGGAAGATGGCGAAAGCGGTGACAAGGATCGCCGCCAACACGACGTTGAAGTCTCGCTGCAGGATGCTGTCGATCATGAGCTTGCCGACGCCCGGGAAACCGAAGATGGTTTCGACGATGACCGCGCCGTTGAGAAGGCTGGCAGCCTGATCGCCGATGACGGTTATGACCGGCAGCATGGCGTTGCGCAGGGCGTGGATAAAGATGATCGGCCCCGACTTGACGCCCTTGGCGCGGGCCGTCTTCACATAAGGCGAAGACAGCGCCGAAATCATCGAGCCGCGGACCACCTGAACGATGATACCGAAGGGGCGCACGAACAGAACGCAGATCGGCAGGATCCAGTGCGAGAGCGTGCCGGTGCCCGAGGTCGGCAGCCAGGACAGCTGGATGGCAAACACCACGATTGCGACGATCGCGAGCCAGAAATCCGGGACGGAAGCACCGATCAGCGACACCATCGACGAAAACCGGTCGAAAAAGCCGCCGGTTCGAAACGCAGCCAGCGAGCCGACGACGATGGCCGCGATGGTGACCAGCGTCATGGTGATGACGGCAAGCCACAACGTCCAGGTGAAGGCTTCGAGAACGACATCGAGCGCCGGGCGCGCCTTGCGCAGGCTCTCGCCAAGATCGCCGGTGACGACATTGCCGACATACTGTCCGAACTGCACGAGAAGTGGCTGATCGAGACCGTGCAGCGCACGAAACTCGGCCTTCATCTCGGCGGACGCTTCGACGGGGAGAAACAGGGAAGCCGGATCGCCTGTCAGGCGCGACAGGAAAAACACCATGACCAGCAACCCGACGAGCGAGATGAGGCTGGCAAAGGCGCGCTTGCGAACGAAAGTGAGCATGGTGACCTCGATCTTGCTGGAATGGACGGCGGCAGGAGCGCCGCCCATTTCACTTCGATTGGGACGATCAGAATACGTCCTCGGAGTATGGTCCGCGTTAGTTCTTGATGCCGATCTCGGAGAGCTGCAGCATCGAGTTGGTGGCGATGCTCGGCTTGAAGTCGAGACGTTCGGACACGCGGGAATAACCAACCATGTGGAAGAGCAGAACGTCAGCGACGAGATCGTCGTGGACGTAGGCGATCAGCTCCGACCACAGCTTTGCACGTTCATCACCAGTGGCAGCGGAGGCGCGGGACACGAGGTCATCGACCTTCGGATCGGAATAACCCGACTGGGTGCCCTTCGAGTCGTATTTGAAGAACATGGTGAAGGACGGATCACCCTTGGAATTGTCGTGCATGGCGGCAACGATCTGCGGACCGCGACCTTCCTTGAACGGCTTCGAGTAGTAAACCTCGTGCTCGGCTACTTCGACAAACCGGAGGTCGATCTTGAAGCCGACATCCTGCAACTGAGCCTGGATGGCTTCCATGATTTCCGTCACGTTCGGGAAATTGGCCGTCCGCGCGACGACGGTGATCGGCGTGTCGACTGCAACACCGTCAGCTTTTGCCTCATCGAGCAGCTTCTTCGCCTCGTCCGGATCGTACGGGAAAACTTTCACATCCGGATTCCAGCCGAGTGTCGTCGGCGGCACAAGCGCCGTTGCGAGAACCGCGTCCTGCGGCACGAGCGTGCCGATAAAGGCCTCCCGGTCGATGGCGAGGTTCAGCGCCTTGCGGACGCGGACATCATTGAGCGGCGCGATATTGCCATCGATGCGAAGATAAACGGTTTCGCTGTCGAGATAGGAGAAGTCCGTCTTCTCGTTGGTCGCTTCCACCTGCGAGATCGACGGAGCAAGATCCGCTTCGCCGGTCTGAACCATGGCGGCGCGCACGGCCGGATCGGAACGGAAAAGGTAGGTGGCCTTGGTAACGGCGGGCTTCTTGCCCCAGTAGTCGTCACGCGCGTCGAGCACGATCTGCTGGCCCGGTGTCCAGTTGGACAGCTTGTACGGGCCGGTGCCGACCGGCTCGCGGATGAATTCGAGCGGCGTGCCCTCGGGAACGATGGTCACGAGCGACAGCAGCAGCGGCAGGATCGGCTGAACCGGATCGACCTTGAAGTCGATGGTGGTGTCGTCGACGATCTTTACGTCGAACTTCATGCCGCCAAAGTAACGGCGGGATTCGCAGATGTTCTTGTCGCTGAAAATGCGATCGAAGCTGTATTTGACGTCCTTGGCGCCAAAGGCTTTTCCGTCGGAGAATGTCACGCCTTGGCGCAAATGAAAGCGCCAGGTGCCGTCGCCGGTCTGCTCCCACTTTTCGGCGAGCCGCGGCATAACGCCCTGCTTGCCGCGCACATCGAGCTCGGTCAGCGTTTCGCTGACATTCTCCATGATGACGCGGCCGATATTGGAGCGCGTCGCCATGCAGGGCTCAAGCAGGTCGGCTTCCTCAGGCAAGACGATTTTGATGTCGCTCGACGCAGCCTGCGCCGGAGAAAAACCGGTACCAAGTGCAAGGACGGAGCACAGAAAGGCTCCAAATAGATGCGAAGTTTTCATGTCATTCTCCTCCCTCTAGCTGCGGATCGCACTGGTCAGTGCTCATCTTGCGATGGTCTCCCGACTGTGCGCTTCAGGCATTCCTCCGTGTGGCCCTGTGCGTCGGTCGGGATGCCTCCGTCCGTTTCGTCGCCGTAAGCGGGCTGACGCAGACCATCTGATGTCTGACCAAGTTTGTCAAATTAATTATTCCGCTATAGGATTTGGACAAACTTTCGTGAGGATAAATCCATTTATTATCATGATGATGAGGCTGAAGAACTGGCCTCAATCTTCAAATTTCAACGTCTTTCAAACTTGACAACTTTGTTATTTTGGTGATTTTCACGGGGGCAAGAGGAGACGCCGATGACGCCTGAACAGATTGCAACCGTCATGACCGGCACGGTGAAAGCCGTCGGAAATGGACGACACGAGGCCACGCTGGCTTCCCCGATGATCCAGAACCATGCCTCATTCCTGCACCTTGCCAAAGACGGCGCGCTGATCTGCGCCTGGTTCGGCGGCACGCTGGAAGGCAAGTCGGATATCTCGATCTTTGCTTCCGTTCTGGCGCCGGGGTCTGACACATGGGGCGAGCCGCAGCGGTTGAGTTTCGACCCCGCCCATTCCGAACAGAACCCGGTTCTGTTTGCGGCACCTGAAGGCGGCCTGCTCCTGTTCCACACGTCTCAGCCTTCAGGCAATCAGGACGAATGCCGTATCCGCATGGCGGAGGTAAATCGCGATGCCGGTGACGCGACCAAACTGACGGTCAGCGATGGACGCTATCTCGATTTGCCGCGCGGCTGCTTCGTTCGAGCACCGCTGACCGTTCGCGACGATGGAGCCTGGCTATTGCCGATCTTCCGCTGCATCCAGCGTCCTGGCCAGAAATGGAACGGCAGCCATGATCGCGCAGCCCTCGGCATTTCCGAAGATCACGGCAAAACTTGGCGTCTGGACGACCTCGATCAGTCGACCGGCTGCGTCCATATGAGCCCGGTGTCCATAGGAGACAACAAGTACGCCGCCGTGTTCCGCCGCAGGCAGGCCGATTTCGTCTATCGCACCGAGAGTGTCGACGGCGGCCGTACATGGTCCGCGCCCGAAGCGACCGACGTTCCCAACAACAATTCATCGATCGCCGCAACCCGCCTGCAGGATGGCCGTATCGCGATGATCTGCAACCCGACCAATGCGGACATGTCCACAGACCGCCGCGCCTCGCTTTACGACGAGTTGGGCGAAGGCGACGACCGGCCGGATGCCAATCCGGATGGCGGCTGCGTGCCGATCTGGGGTGTGCCCCGTGCGCCGGTTGCCGTCTGCATTTCCGACGACGGAGCAAAAAGCTTCTCGCAGCGGATCATCATCGAGGATGGTCCCGGCACCTGCCTGTCGAACAATTCGATCGACGGTCACAACAAGGAAATGTCCTATCCGTCGCTGCTTGAGGGTAACGACGGCAGTCTTCATATCGCCTACACCTATTACAGGCGCGCCATCAAATACGTTCGTCTGGCGCCAGGCTGGGCCAGTTCAGCAGCGGGAGAACAAGCATGAGCAACATCATCGGCATCACCATGGGTGACCCCTGCGGCGTCGGACCCGAGATCACGGTACGGGCGCTTGCCGAAATGAGCGACGCGGATCGTGCCGTCACCCGCATCTACGGAAACCTGCCGACGCTGGAAGCCGCCCGCAAGGCGCTGAACGTCGAGATCGATCTTGCGGCCTATGTCGTTGACCTGCCGATCGAAGGGGCACCGCTACCCTGGGGGCAGCTTTCACCGGTCGCCGGCGATGCAGCTTTCCGCTTTATCGAAAAGGCCGTGCGCGATTCCGAAGCCGGCGTGATCGGCTGCATTGTGACAGCCCCGATCAACAAGGAAGCGCTCAACCTTGCCGGCCATCACTACGACGGCCATACGGGTATGCTGCGCAGCCTGACGAAATCGGCAGCCGCCTATATGCTGCTCGCTTCGGAAAAGCTGAAGGTCATCCACGTTTCCACCCATGTCTCGCTGCAGGAAGCGATCCGCCGCGCCACCACCGAACGGGTGCTGGCCACCATCAAGGCCGGCAACAATCACCTGAAGCGCACCGGTTACGAGCGTCCGCGCATCGCCGTCGCCGGTATCAATCCGCATTGCGGTGAAAACGGCCTGTTCGGCACCGAGGATGACGACCAGATCGCGCCGGCTGTGGCTGCCGCCCGCGCCGAAGGCATCGACGCCTACGGCCCGATCTCGGCAGACACCGTGTTCCACCGTGCCTATTCCGGCGGCTTCGACCTGGTCGTCGCGCAATACCACGATCAGGGCCATATCCCGATCAAGCTCGTCGCTTTCGATACGGCCGTAAACGTCTCTGTCGATCTCACGATCGACCGCACATCCGTCGACCACGGCACAGCCTTCGACATTGCCGGCAAGGGCATTGCCAACCACGGCAACATGCTGTCGGCCATCGCCTATGCCCGCAAGCTGGTAGCCGGCGGCAAGGGAGAGCAGACATGAGCAGCGCTCCATTAATCGTCTTGCATCAACCAAAACGACTTGTCATCGGCGCCGGTAGCGTCGGCGAGGTCGGCAACTGGGCTGGAGCGGTTTCCTCCGCGCTGGTAATCGCAACACCGATTACCGCTGGTTTCGTCGACCGGTTGAAACTGCCGGGCAAGGTTACCCTGTTCGACGCCATTCCAGGCGAGCCGGAGATCGAAACGCTTGATGCCGCACTGGCGGCAGCGCGCGCCGCAAAGCCGGATCTCGTCGTCGGCCTCGGCGGCGGTTCCGTCATGGACGTGGCCAAGCTTGTCGCGGCCCTTTGGGATAGCGAGCAGACCCTGTCCGATGTCGCAGGACCCAACAAAGTGGCGGGGCGCAGCACGCGCCTGGCGCAGGTTGCCACCACGGCTGGAACAGGCTCCGAAGCCGGCATACGCTCGCTGATCACCGATCCCGTAAAGGGCGCGAAGATTGCCGTCGAATCCCCTCACCTGATCGCCGATCTTGCAGTGCTAGACCCGGAACTCACCTACTCGGTTCCGCCGGCGGTCACCGCTGCAACCGGAGTCGATGCGATGGCGCATTGCGTCGAGGCCTTCACCAGCAAGCGTTCGCATCCGATGATCGACGGTTTTGCGCGCATGGGCATTCACCTCGTCGGCAAGTTCTTGGGCCGCGCGGTCAAGGACGGCGCAGATCGTGAGGCCCGCGAAGGGCTGATGCTGGCGTCCTATTACGGCGGCATCTGCCTCGGGCCTGTCAATACCGCGGCAGGCCATGCCATCGCCTATCCGCTCGGCACGCTGCTGCATCTGCCGCATGGACTGGCCAATGCCATCGTGTTTCCCCACGTCTTGGCGTTCAACGCGCCAGTGGCAAAGGACAAGACTGCGGAAGTAGCACAGGCGCTGGGGCTAGGCCAAAATCTCTCGCAGGCCGACCTGTCCGCGCAGGCCTATGGCTTCTGTGCTGATCTCGGCATCGAGATGTCATTGGCAAAACATGGCGCGACCGAAGCCGATCTTCCGCGCTTTGCCGCAGATGCGCATGCCATCCGTCGCCTCATGGACAACAACCCGGCCGATATGAGCGTGGATGACGTTCTGGCGATCTATCGCGCGAGCTTCTGAGAACCTCGCTCCAGTGAAAAAGGCGGTGCCGCCAAGCGCCGCCTTTTGCGTCTCATACCGAAGTCAAATCGCTCGCGATCCTCAAGATCGAGCCTACAGATGCGACGACTGAAAGAGCCTCTCCCGCGATCCCTTCAGATGCTCGAACATCAGACGGCGCGCATCATCCTCGTTGCTGTTGGCGATCGCCGTCGCAATCGCTTCATGCTCGCCAAATACGCGCGACAGGCCGGACGCTTCCCGCTTGATCGAGGCGCCGTGAAATTTCATGCCGACGGCAATATGATCCTTCAGGGCTTCCATGGCGGTGGTAAAATAATTGTTCTGCGCGGCGCGGGCGATGGCGAGGTGGAACTGAAAGTCGGCATCCTCGCGGTGTGACTGACGGTTCGTGGCATCGCGCAGCAGTTCGAGCGCCTGGCGGATCGCCTTCAGACTGTCGGCATCGTGACGGGCGGCAGCGGCAGCGGCGGCAGCCGGCTCCATCGTCAGGCGGAATTCGTAACAGTTGAGAAGGTCTGCGACGTTTTCCAATTGGCCGAAACCGAGGGGATTGCGCAAGCCCACCGAGCGGACGAAACTGCCGGCACCGCGCCTTGAATAGATCAGGCTCTGGTCGCGCAGCCGTTTCAGTGCTTCGCGGATGACGGGTCGGGACACCTCGAATTCGGCGGCCAGATCGTGTTCCGTCGGCAGGCGCTCGTCGGGCTTGTACGCACCGGACTTGATTGCGCGCAACATCCGCTCGAACACGATATCCGCAAGGCCCTTGCGGGCGGTTCCCGTTTCCAGTCCCATCGTCAACCTGCCTTTCGCAGGACCATGTCTGCAATTTGCTTCAACGTATGGGGATGACCGAAGCCACCCGATTTTGCAATAATGCAGCGCCCTTGTGCCGACGCAAGACCAAGACCCGGCAGGCATTCGCCATGCAGACGCAGCCTCGACAGGCCCAGCCGACGCAGCACCGCCTCGGCCGTCGCTCCACCGGAGAGAAGCAGCGTTCCGTCGTAACCGGCAAGGTTCTCGTGCACGCCGTCAGCCAGAGCTTCCGCCACAAGCTGCGCATCGACCTCTTCCTCACCCGGTGTCGCCTGCACGAGCATCAGATCAGGTCTTGTCCCACTTTCCGCGTCCAGCCGGCCGTTCGGCGCAGGCAGATACGTCAGGCTGTGGCCGTTGCGCAGGGCGTCGATCTGCGCAAGCGTGATCGGATCGCGCGAACCGATGACAAATGTGATCGGACCGGAAGGGATGGTCGCTGCCTTCGCGTCGACCTTGTTCGTCATGCGACGGGCGAGCGCTTCTGCAAGACCGCGAGCGCCGATCAGCAGATCGGTCCCGTTGTTCTCAGCGACGTCGAGCGCAACGTCCATGTCGGCGGCTGAGCTAGCGTCAGGGATATGGGAACGAGCTGTGTGCGCACCGAGCCTGTCGGCGATCACGATCGGAGCGTCGATACCAAAGCCGGTGACACATCCGTTCGCAACGACCCGACCGAACTCTGGTATCCCAGGCGCAACGAGGGCATGGGTGAAAGGGATGGCGTCCAGTTCGGCAACGATATTTCCCTTGAGGCGGGAATCGACCTTCTTGAACAGCCGCGTTCCCGGCGGCAGCAAGGCGATTGCCGCAGCCGTGGCGGCACGTGCGTCGCCGGCACTTGTTTCGCGGGTGTTGAGGTTGATGGACAGCACAGCGGGGCGATCGGCGACGATCCCAGTAATTGCATCAAGGTTGAGCGCCACGTCGGTGCGAATACCTCGCCCGGCAAAAGGCGCCGCCGAGTCGAGCGCACCGGTCAGGTCGTCCGCAAGAATGACTAACATACGCCTCCACCTACTTATGTTGTAAGCTTTATACCACGGAAAAGCGCTTATGAGTCAACATGGGTATGGAGTGAAATGACAAATGTAAGGCCACCGTCGACCACGACGTGACTGGGCCAGCTGACGCGCTGCTCGACTTTTTCGTCGACATTGCGAATCTTGGCGAGCGTCTTCGTCTGGAGCATTCCTACAGCCTCAGCTTGCTATCTGTCGCACAAATTGCCAGATCGAGGCAGGCTTGGATCGCGTCCATTTGAGACACGGTCGATCGGTTTAGGAGCCGTCAGCCGTCACGCGGCTGCTTTACATAACACTGATGCTCCTGCCTGACTGCCCGCCTCAGCAGGACACCGAGAGAGCATGGTGCGCGATCCGCCACCCGACAAGGCAAGCGCAAACCGCTGCGATCCGCACCAAAGGCCTATGCTTCGCATCTTTGACGGAGTTCAGTCACTCTTTTTATATGGCATTGATAAATACAATATTCTTGAACCTTATGAATAACTGATGACTGCTTTTGAACGATTTTAATATTAGACTCTAGTTGACTCGATAGAATACTAATCTAAACTTTTGTTGCTGATCGTTCTCTGTGGAGGAGTTTCGATGCAATATCTTGATGACGACATCGTAAATCTTCGGCGACCCGACGGTTCGGAAGCCCAGTACTACTGGGGTGATGGCTGCAATGTCCTGTCTGAGCCAGAGGGCAAAAAAGAGGTTGAGATCGTCGGTCTCCGGGGAGTTGTAGACCGAGGATTTATCGATGGGCGGGCTCGACTTCGGTCGGATGCATTGCTCCGTCTGTCGATGGTCGACGTCCAGCAAGGCGATGGCCTGATCATCGAAACGCCGAGCGGTAAAGTGATCTTCATCGACGGCGGCGACAACCAGCTCTTTGCTCGGCATGCCAATGCGCGATTTCCGAAAACAAGCGATGACGATCCACTGATTGTCGATCTCATTCTCATCACGCACGGTGACGCCGACCATTTTGATGGCCTTACCGAACTGCGAAAGTCGGAAACCCATACGAGACCTCAAAAGCGGATATTTGTCGCCCCGAAGCGGATTTTTCACAATGGCATCGTGAAACGCCCGCTGAAGAAGCTTACCGGCGAACGCCGAAAAGAAACCGAGATGTTCGGCAGGACCGTAGAGGCAGATGGAAGGATATTCATTGTCGACCTCGTGGACGATCAAGCTACCGTCCCGGAAGTTGACAGAAACGGGAAGTTCAACACTTGGGTCGAGACCCTCGAAGCGTGGGGACCACGCGTCGAACGCGCAACCGGGAAGCCGATTGAGAAGCGGCGTCTTGATCACACAAGTGTAGGTGCCTTCGACTTTCTCGCCGCCGACAATATCTCGGTGGAGCTTCTTGGCCCCATTACCGATATTATCGACAAGGATGTCGGCTTGCGGTTTTTGGGTGAACCACCGGACGATGCAAATCTCATGTTAGGGACTGTCGCCGCCAAGGTTGGCTCTCCCTCCGCGTCTCATACGATCAACGGACATTCGATCAACTTCCGTCTCCGCTACGGCAACGTTCGGTTTCTTTTTACCGGCGACATGAACCAGGAGGCCGGGCAACGGTTTCGAGAGGCGCTACCCGGTGCAGCCGTCCGCGCGGAAATCCTGAAGGCGCCTCACCATGGGTCCGCCGACTTCGACATGGAGTTTCTCAAGGAGGTCTCTCCGGTCGTGTCATTGATTTCGTCAGGAGACGAGAGCGAAGCTAAGGAATACATTCACCCACGCGCCACTCTTATAGCAGCTCTTGGAAAAGCCGGGCGAACAACACCTTCCATCATATTCTGCACTGAGCTCGCGGCTTTTTTCAAGGTCCTTGGCTCTGTGAATGACCCCAAGGATGCCGCGAGGAAGGTGTTCGCTTTTGAGCGAACCAATTTCGGTATCTCTCACGTTAGGACAGATGGTGAGCGGGTGCTCGCTTTCACTCACTCAGGCAAGAAATTTATGAACGAGGCGTATCGATTTAAGGTCTCGGCCACAGGCGAGATTTCGTTCGCAGCAAAAGCCGTGAGGCGGGCGGCGCCAAAGCTTTAGGCTAAACTGCCGCAGGCACGCGGCGCGTTGGCTTGCCCTGTCATTTTGACTGATCCACTCGCAAACGGAGGACGTCAGACTTTACAGAAACTGTCGTTCTCAAGCCGATCAACCAACCTGCAATTGTCACGACACTGCTATTCGATGAATTCTAACTGTGGGAGCCCTGACATGCCGCTGAAAAACTACGCCGTCCTGAAGGGACGTCCGACGAACAACCGCCTCGCAACAGGCGCAAATCCCCACTATCAGGTTTTGGTATCCGAAAACGGAACCATGCATCGCATTGCGATCAATGTCAGATCACAGGACGGGAGCGAAGTACAGTTCTTGGTCCGCTCGGCCTTTGAGCATCCGATCACGGAAGAGATTGCGGCGTTGTCCGAGGGGCTTCACCGCGCAGGAAGCGTTCCAGATGGCATCGCTCTCGACTTCATTCGGAGCAATCTCATGCAGCCTTGGGAGCTAAAGCCCTTGCCGCTTTCAGCCACAGGGCCAGACAACGACCTGAACGAAAAGATCGACGCTTATGTACAGCGCGCCATGTCCGATGAAGATTCGTGGATCTATGCATTTGGCGAAACCTGGGGTCCAGAACCCGACAAAGCGGACAAGTATTTCGGTTTTAAGCCAGGTCGCGGCATTCATGATATCCATATGAACCAGGGTAACCCGCCCGGTAAATTCGCGGGCGACAACGGCAAATTCCAAGATGGTGCGCTGATTTTCGAATTCCCGAACGAAAACCAGTGGGTGGCGATCTTCCTCAAGTTTCAGACGCAAGCTTGGCATTCCGACGACGATAGCGCCGATCCGATCGTCCCGGCCAATCCAGATCACGATGGTGAGCCACATACGCCGGTCGATCGCGACCGAATTCCGCCGTTTGACGTTCCTGATGGACTGGTGCGGATCATCGCAGCACTTGTCAACGACGTGCGCACCCCCGAACGCGAGACCGTCACCCTACTGAATACGGCCGACGTTGCCGTTCAGCTCGATGGATGGATGATCAAGGATAAGCAGAAGAATACGATGACGCTGTCCGGCACGATCGCTGCTGGCGCGACCATGAGCATCGAGATCAAGTCACCAGCCGCTTTGTCTAACAAGGGAGGGATCATAACTCTGTTGAACGTCGATGGCGTCAAGGTGCATGGCGTTTCATACACCAAGGGTCAGGCGCGCCAACCTGGGCGAACCATTCCATTTCAGCCGTGACCAAACTTTACCACAGAGAAGCGCTATCGCGACATCCGCTTCCGAGCCTTCAAGTTTAACGGACGAGAACCATCGACCTGCCGTCAGAACATCCGTCCCTTTATGGTCTTGCTATCGCGTGTACGATGCCCTCGACCGTCCAAGGTGCGTAAGGACCGCACCGCCAACATCCTTAGCCGCCAGTCGATGGAGGCTCTTCATGCTCAACCAGCGTGAATTTCTCCTTGCCGGTCCAGATGAGCACGTCCGTGTAATAGGTCATCAGCCATGCCAGCATCGCTTCACTGACTGCAATTAAGATCGGGTTTCCGGTGATCTGCGCGATGCGCGTGTGAAACTGCATATCTGCTGCGATAAACTCCTCGGCTTTTCCCATGGATCGGCGTTGGTGTTCGATGATGTCAGAGTTCAGCGCTTTTGAATGTGAGGAAGCTGGCGATGGTGGAAGAGCAACGCTCGCTCCGTTTGCGACGGGACGGCTTATGTTGACGAGCCGTCCTGCCGCCCCGACTTGACCTTACCCCAAGATGGAGGGCTCCAAGGCGGTGGAGCACTCGACCACGAACATACTTCCCGCGTTGGAGGGACCGCACTTCGACGGCCACCTCGGCACCGTCCATCGGCGAGCGCTGTTCAATAATACTCAACTCGCCCAAAAACTAAGCGCACAGCAAATTGCTCAAAAATAGCCTTGACGAAATGTCATGACGTTATACTCTATCGCCATGAGCTGGAATGATACCGATCTTGAAGAAAGCCCGATACCACGCTGGTCGCAGATTGCGGACCGGTTGCGGACGGACATCGAGAGCGGCAGTTTCAAGCCTGGCGATGTTCTGCCGGGGGAAGCGGAGATCAACAAGCGCTTCGGTGTAAGCCGGAGTACATCACGGGCAGCTCTGGACTATCTGGAAACCGAAGGTCTCATCAAGCGACGCTCCGGTGTCGGGTCGATCGTCATCGAACCGCGTGTCGAGCGTCCGTTGAACCAGATCTCCTCGTTTTCGGAAGACATGCGTCGGCGCGGTCTCACACCCGGCTATCGAACACGATCCGTCAAGGTCGTGTCCGCCAGTGCGGCAATCGCTTTGGAGCTACAACTTCAGCCCGGCGACGACGTGGTGGAGATCGACAGGACAATGCTGGCGGACGGCATGCCGCTTGCAACCTCGATCACATATCTGCGCCCGCAACTGTTCAAGAAGTCGGGTATCCCGACGATCGAGGAACTGGATAGCGGCTCGCTTTACGAAAGACTCCGGCGCGACGACATCGTTTTCGCCGGTGGCGACGAACGCATCGAAGCCGCAATGGCCGACACCATGACGGCCCGCATCCTCAACGTCCGGCAGCCGGCGGTCGTGCTGATCTGCCACCGAACCTCCTGGATGCCCGACAGGCAGCCAGTGGAATACGTCGTTCTGCACTATCTCGCAGAACGCTACAGCTTCCACGTGAAGCTCATCAAAGCCTGACAGCTCGAAAGGCTGATCGCAACACAGGAGCCCGCGGCTTGGTCGGGGGCTCTGCCGGATATCCGTGCCGTTTTGGCAGCCGTCGATGAAGACAAACATCCGTGACCATCTGTCCCGACGGGCTTCCCGGCGCAGGAGAGGTGCGTCCCGAGAAAAACTGAAGACACAACAAAAATAAGAATCGCCAGAGAAGGAACATGTCGTTGACGACTATACGCACCTCGTTTCTGGGCCTCGCAGCCCTCTCCCTGTCTCTTTTGCCTGTCGCAGCTTCGGCTCAGACACAAGAAAAAGGCGGCACGCTGAACATCGGCGTCGTCTCGGATCCGGTGACACTGGATCCCGCCTTCTTCGCCTCCTACTTCGAGCTCTACGAGCAATACCTGATCTATGAACCCCTGCTGACCATGACGCCGGATCTCAAGGTCGTCCCGGGCATTGCCAGTTACAAACAGGTCGATAACCTCACCTACACATTCGAGATCAAACCGGGCGTGACGTTCCAGGACGGAACCGCTTACGACGCCGCGGCCGCGAAGTTCAATCTCGACCGTATGCTAGACCAAAAGACCGGTTCGCCGCGTCGTTCGGACCTCGGCCCGATCGCATCGGTTGAGGTTACGGGGCCGCTCGCGTTCACCGTCAAGTTCTCGCAGCCCTACGCACAATTTCCCTTGGTGATGACGAACCGCGCGGGCCTTTTCGTCTCGCCGACCGCGCTGCAGAAACTCGGCCCGGATTTCGCGACCAAAGGGGTTGGTGCCGGACCTTTCAAGCTCGATAGCTGGACCAAGAACGGCCAGATGGTGCTTTCTGCCTTCGACGGCTACCACAAGGGACGTGCCCCTCTCGACAAGGTCATCATTCGACCGATCCCTGACGAGACGCTGCGCACGGCCGGCCTGAAAAGTGGCGATCTACAACTGGTCGACATCGTCCCGCCGCAGAGCCTGGCGCAGATCAAGACCGATCCGTCTGTCAATGTGGCCGACATTCCGGGCCTCGGCTTCAATGCCTTCTCGATCAACAATACCAAGCCCCCCTTCAACGATATGAAGGTCCGTCAGGCATTGCTGTATTCCGTCGACAAGGACGTCGTGAACAAGGTGGCCTACTTCAATACGGGTTCGCCTGCCTTTGGCCCCGTTCCACCACCGATCACCTGGGCGTTCGATCCTAACTTCAAGCCCTACAAGCGTGACGTTGCAAAGGCCAAACAACTCCTCACCGAGGCTGGTCATGCGGACGGCGTGCCGTTCGCGATCACCGTCGTCGCCTCGCCCCTGCAGCTCCGCGTCGCACAGATCATCCAGGCGCAGGCGCAGGAAGCCGGTTTCAAGGTCTCGGTCCGTCAGGTTGACGCGACAAGCCTGATCTCGGTCCTTCAGAAGAAGGACTTCGATATCTCCTGGTCGCCCTGGACCGGTCGTCCGGACCCGGATGGCAACATGTACAACTGGTTCACCAAAGGCGGTCCGAACAACTTCTCGGGCTACAGCAATGATGACGTCGACAGCCTGATGAAAAAGGCGCGTGTCAGCGCCGACCAGACCGAACGCGCTGCGATGTACAGGCAGGCTCAGCAGATGATTTCCGACGACGCCGGAATGCTGTTTCTGCATTTCGACTCGACGCTGCAGGGCTCGACCGAGAAGCTTCACTGGACCCCTTACCCAGACACCGCCTTCCGCCTCGGAGACGCGTGGCTCCAGAAGTGATCCCTTCCGCTCTCCTCTAACTTCACGACACACCGTCGCGCGCCCTGCTGCGTCGCGACGGTGCCAAAAGACTGCAAAACCAAAAAGGCAACCAGATGAGTGAAACACCAAAGGCAAAACCGGTCTTCCGCGTGAAGCCAAATGCCATCGAGCAGATTTTCGGACGCCGCAAGGCCGTCATCGGAGTGATCCATTCCCTCGCTCTTCCCGGCTCGCCCGATTATGACGGTCAGCCGATCTCCGAGATTATCGATTTTGCCGTTGCCGAGGCAGAGCGTTACAAGGCCGGCGGCGTCGATGGCCTGATCGTCGAAAACCACGGCGACATCCCGTTCGCCAAGCCGAACAATCTTGGTCCGGAAACCGCCGCTTCCATGGCCGTGATGACAGACGCAGTGCGTCGCGCAACCGGCATTCCGGTCGGCGTCAATGTTCTGGCCAACGGCGCGATCCAGGCGATTGCGGTTGCCAAGGCCGCCGGCGCCGCCTTCGTGCGCGTCAACCAGTGGTCCAATGCCTATGTCGCAAACGAAGGCCTGATGGACGGACCCGCCGGCGAAGCTGCGCGCTACCGTGCGTACCTCCGCGCCCGTGACATCAAGATCTTTGCCGACGTGCACGTCAAGCACGGCGCCCATGCGATCACCGGCGACCGCACCATCCAGGAACTTGCCCGCGACAACGAATTCTTCGACGCCGACGTAGCGATCGCCACAGGCCAGCGCACCGGCGATTCCGCCACCATGGAAGAGCTGCAGACCATCGATAGCGGCACGTCGCTTCCCGTCGCCGTCGGCTCCGGCGTCACGCCAGACAATGTCGGCGATATATTCTCGGTCGCAGACGCCGTCATCGTCGCAAGCTACCTGAAACGCGACGGCGTCTGGTGGAACCCCGTCGATCCCGAGCGCCTGAACGTCTTTATGCAGGCCGTCAATAAGGCAAGGAGCTGACCGCGCGTGGCTAAGGTCCTTGTACTCGGCAATGCCGGGCTCGATATCAGCCTGCAGATGCCACGCCTGCCCGAGCGGGGCGAAACTCTGCTCGGCGACGGTGCCATGCGTGCGCCTGGCGGCAAGGGCCTTAATCAGGCGGTCGTTGCCGCCCGCGCCGGGGCCGATACGCGCTTTGCCGGCCCGATCGGCAAGGACGGCATGGGCGAGGAGATCATCCGAATCCTCGGGGCCGAACAAAACCTGGTCTTCGAACCGCAGCGGCTGGAAGGCTCAAGCGATTTCTCGCTCCTGATGGTCTTGCCCGATGGCGAAAACAGCATCGTCACCGCCGGCGCCTGTGCCGCCGCCTTTTTTCAAGAAGCCGCGTCCCGCTTCGCCGCCAACACTGAGGCAGGCGATCTCTTCCTTGCCCAGGGAAATCTGACGCAGGAGACGACACTTGCCGGGTTCAAGGCCGCACGCGACCGCGGCGCCTATACGGTCTTCAACCCGGCCCCGATCTGGTGGGATGCCACGCCGCTGCTTGCCCACTGCGATATTCTTGTCGTCAATCGCGGTGAGGCCGAAGCCATCAGTGGTCTGGATGATCCCCGTGCTGCGGCTGCAAGGCTTCACGAACGAGGCGCAAAAACCACCATCATCACGCTCGGTGGCGACGGCTGTCTGGTGCACTCGAGCGGCACCACTCGGCACCACGAAGCGATTGCCGTCAAGGTCAGGGACACGACCGGCTGCGGCGACACGTTTTGCGGCGCGCTGTGCGCGACCCTCTCGCTCGGCCATTCGTTGGAGAAAGCGATCGCCTATGCCCAATCTGCTGCATCCATCACGGCCACGCGTCCCGGCGCCTTCCGCGCACTGCCCAGCCCTGCCGAACTCTCCGCCCTTTGCAAAACGGAGGCCTGACGTGATGGCGCAAACAGAACAGAACCTTCTTCTGGACATCGATCGCATGTCCGTGGCCCTCGGTCCGCCGGGCAAGCGAGTTCGGATCGTGAGGGATGTTTCGCTGGAAATTGCCCCTGGCCGCATCACTTGCGTTGTCGGAGAGTCAGGATCCGGCAAGAGCGTTTTCGCCATGTCGCTGATGCGGCTCATGTCGGACGATATTTCGGAAATGACGGCAGAGAAGGCGCTGTTCGAAGGCAACGATCTCAAGACACTCACCGAACGCGACATGCTCAAGCTGCGCGGCAGCCGCATGGCGATGATCTTTCAGGAGCCGATGACCAGTCTCAATCCGGTCTTTACAATCGGGGACCAGATTGCCGAGGCGGTCCAACTTCATCAGAACGTATCTGCTGCCGAAGCCCGGGAAAAAGCGCTCGCGGCTTTGCAGAGCGTTCATATTCCTGCCGCCGAGCGCAGGCTCGATGCCTATCCACACGAGCTGTCAGGCGGCATGCGCCAGCGCGTGATGATCGCCATGGCGCTGGCCTGCGAACCGTCGCTGCTGATCGCCGACGAGCCGACGACGGCGCTCGACGTGACCATTCAGGCGCAGATCCTTGCCTTGCTGATGGAGCTTCGGGAGCGCTCCGGCATGGGCATCCTGTTCATCACCCACAATCTTGGCGTGGTTTCGGAAATCGCCGACGACGTGGCGGTCATGTATGCCGGCCGCATCGTCGAAAGGGCGCCGGCCGCCTCTCTGTTTACCGATGCCCAGCACCCTTATACGCTCGCCCTCCTGGCAGCGATGCCGCATCTGGGCGCGACGGTGGAACGCCTCGAGCCTATCCTCGGCCGCATGCCGCCGCCATGGGAGGAGGAGCTCGGCTGCCGTTTCGCGCCGCGCTGTCCGTTTGCGGCACCCGAATGCGCCAAGCTCCCGCCACTGCGCGAGATTGGCGTCGACCACCATGTCGCCTGCTGGCGCGCGCCCGTGGAGGACTTGGCATGACGCCACTGCTCGCCGCCGAAAATTTGGTGAAATCGTTTTCCGTCTCCACCGGCTGGGGAAAGCCCAAGCGCTTTTATGCGGTCGACACTGTCAGCATTTCGGTCGAGCGTGGCCGCACGCTTGCGGTCGTCGGTGAATCCGGCTGCGGCAAGAGCACGGTCGGCTCCCTGCTGCTGCGCCTTCAGGATCCCGACAGCGGCAGCATCCGTCTCGACGGCGAGGATGCCATGGCTCTCGACAGCAATGGCCTTCGCCGCTTTCGTCGGCGGGTTCAGGTCGTCTTTCAGGATCCCTTTGCATCGCTCGATCCTCGCGAACGCATTCGCGAGGTCCTGGTCCGCCCCATGCTGCTGCATCGGCTTTGCGACAGGCCGGAAGCATTGAAGCGCGCCGCCGCCCTGATGGAAGCGGTCGGTCTGTCCGCTGAACAGCTGGACCGCTTCCCTCACCAGTTTTCCGGCGGCCAGAGGCAGCGCATCGCGATCGCCCGGGCGCTGTCGGTGCAGCCGGATCTGATTATCTGCGATGAGCCGGTGTCAGCGCTGGATGTTTCCGTGCAAGCGCAGGTCGTCAACCTTCTGCAGGACCTGCAGCGCGATACCGGCGTCGCCTTCATCTTCATCTCGCACGATCTCGCCGTCGTTCGCCATCTGGCCCACGATGTCGCGGTCATGTATTCGGGCCGGATCGTCGAGCAGGCGCCGACCCGCGAACTCTTCGACAATCCCAAGCATCCCTATACCCGGGCGCTTCTGGCCGCCGCACCCCGCGTCGAGATCCAGAGAAAATCGCATGTGCTTCTGACAGGCGAGCCACCCGATCCGACCAACCGCATCGCCGGTTGCCGGTTCGCCGCGCGCTGTCCCTATGTGCAGGACCGATGCACGCAGGAGGAGCCGCCACTCGTGCCGGTGGATGCGGCCCACCTGTCGGCCTGTTTCTTCGCTACGACGCTTCCGCAGGTCGAGACGCTCCCAGACACCCTGCCGGGCACATCCGCCTCTGCCCGCATGGCCGCCTATCGCCGCGCCCGTGACCGCCAAACGCAACAGGTTGAGGACATCTGACATGAAGCTGATCGTCACCCGCGTTCTCTCGGTCATTCCGGTCCTCTTCGGCCTCTGCGTGCTCTCCTACACGCTGCTCGCGATGATCCCCGGAGATCCGATCACCGCCATGCTCGGCATGGACGCCACGCCGGAAGCGATCGCCGCGCTGCGCGCAAAATTTGCGCTCGACGAGCCGTTGCCGCTCCGGTTCATCTCTTGGTTCGGGCATCTTCTGATCGGCGATCTCGGTCGTTCCATCCAGTCGGGCCGACCGGTCCTCAGCATGGTCATGACCGCCATGGTGCCGACCATGCAGCTCGGCCTAGCGGCGCTTTTGATCTCGCTGGTCATCGCCATTCCGGCCGGAGTGATTTCCGCAGCACGCCGCAACAGCGTCGCTGATTATAGTGTCTCGCTGATTTCGCTGGCAGGCCTTTCGCTGCCGAGCTTCTGGCTGGCGATCCTGCTTGTCCTCTTCCTGTCGATCCGTCTGCAGATTTTCCCCTCCTCCGGCTACGTGCCTATCGGGGAAGATCCCGTTGGCGCTTTACGCCACATCACCCTGCCGGCGATCACGCTCGGTGTCGCCATGGCCGCGTCGACCATGCGCATGACCCGCGCCGCCATGCTGGACGTGCTGAATGCGGACTATATCCGGACGGCGCGCGCCAAGGGCCTGCCCTTTCGACGTGTGGTCTGGAAACATGCGCTGCGCAACGCGCTGATCCCGGTAACGACGCTGGTCGGCCTGCAGCTCGGCCAGTTGATGGGCGGCGTGGTGGTAACGGAGACTGTGTTCGCTTGGCCGGGCATCGGCAAGCTGACGGTCGATGCGATCTTCGCGCGTGACTATCCCGTGGTGCAAGGCGCCATCCTGGCATCCGCCGTACTCTTCGTCTTCATCAATCTTGCCACCGACCTTCTTTACGCGACGCTCGATCCCAGACTGAGGAAACGTGCATGACCACAGCTCCCGCATCTCACTCGTTGATACGCCGTCTTGTGGAAGACAGCCGCAGTGCCTTCGGCATGGCGCTGGTCAGCATTCTTGTCCTGGCTGCGGTGTTCGGACCGGTCTTGTCCTCCTATGCGCCTGACGCTGCCGATTTCATGGCAACGCTTGCCCCACCGTCAGCCGATCATTTTCTCGGTACCGACGATCTCGGTCGCGACGTGCTGTCGCGTATCCTGTCCGGTGCACGGGTATCGCTGCTTGTCGGCGTGATCAGCGTCGGTGGCGCGGTTCTTTTCGGCCTGCCGATCGGCCTTGTTGCCGGCTACCTGGGCGGCAGAACAGATGCGGTTCTGATGCGCTGCATGGACGTTCTACTGGCCTTTCCGGGCATCCTGCTGGCACTCGGCATCACAGCGGCGCTTGGCGCGTCGCTTACCAACACGATCATCGCGATCGCCGTCATCAACACGCCGACCATCGCCCGGGTGACCCGCGCCCAGACCATGTTGGTCTCCAGCCTCGATTACGTGAAGGCGAACCGGGCGCTCGGCTTTAGCAATCTGACGATCATGACCCGCAGCGTTTTGCCCAATGCCCTGTCGCCCGTCCTGGTCCAGGCATCGCTGCTGCTTGCCTCGTCGATCATCACGGAGTCCTATCTTTCCTTCCTCGGTCTTGGCGTCCAGCCGCCGACCCCGACCTGGGGCAGCATGCTGCGTGATGCAATCAGCTTTATCGACCAGGCAACCTGGCTCGCCTGGTTTCCGGGTGCTGCAATCTTCCTGACTGTGCTCGGCTTCAACATCTTCGGCGATGGTTTACGCGACCGTCTCGATCCGCGCGACTGAGCCGATGCCACTGGACCCGCCATCTTCCACCTCGCTCAAGGTGCAACCGACGCCACCAAGAGCGATATTCCAACTCCTCACGAGGACCGGTAAGACATGACCAAGAAAGTGCTTCTCGTCGGCGAAAGCTGGATCAGCTCCGCCACCCATTACAAGGGCTTCGACCAGTTCGGCAGCGTCACCTTCCACCTCGGCGCCGAGCCGCTGGTCAAGGCGCTCGATGGCAGCGAGTACGAATTGACCTATATGCCGGCCCATGACGCGGTCGAGAAATTCCCCTTCGAGATGGCCGGGCTCGACGCCTACGATGCGATCATCCTCTCGGATATCGGCGCCAACTCGCTGCTGCTGCCGCCGGCCGTATGGCTGCATTCCAAGACCGTGCCCAACCGGCTGAAGCTCATCAAGGCCTGGGTGGAAAAGGGCGGAGGACTGCTGATGGTCGGCGGATATTTCTCGTTCCAGGGCATCGACGGCAAGGCACGCTGGCGCCGCACGGCCGTAGAGGACACGCTGCCCGTCACCTGCCTGCCCTACGACGATCGGGTTGAAATACCCGAGGGTTCGACCGCCGTCGTCCTCAAGCCCGACCATCCGGTGATGGCCGGCCTTAGCGGCGAATGGCCTCTGCTTCTGGGCGTCAACGAGGTGGAGGTGCGCGACCGCGCCGATGTGGACGTGCTCGCCCGCCTGCCCGAAGACCAAGGCGGCCATCCGCTGCTGGTGACCGGCACCCATGGCGAAGGCCGCACCGTGGCGTGGACTTCGGACATCGGCCCTCATTGGCTTTCGCCGGCTTTCTGCGAATGGGAAGGTTACGCCAGGCTCTGGAAAAACATCCTCGGCTGGATGACCGAAACACGCTGACGGCAGCGCGCGACGAAACACGCGGCTGGCCGGATGCGAGACCACCGGCCGGCCGCCGATACCCAATCTTCGCAGATCAGGAGCAGATGCCATGACATCGCGCGATTTCTTCAAGCCGGGACGCTCGGTCGCCATTTCGGACCGCGGCATGGCTGCGACCTCCCATCCCCAGGCGACCCTGGCGGCGGTCGATATCCTGCGCGCCGGCGGCAATGCGGTCGATGCGGCGGTGGCGGCGGTGGCGCTGCAATCGGTGATCGACCCGCTGATGACCGGCATCGGCGGCGATTGCTTTGCTCTCTATTCACCGGCCGGCGGAACGCCAGTCGCGCTCAACGGATCCGGCCGTGCACCCCAGAAGGCCGAGCTAGCCTATTTCATCGACAAAGGCTTCTCCTCCATCCCCGACGATAGCGCACATGCCGTAACCGTACCCGGCGCAGTGGATGCCTGGTGCCGGCTGATCGAAAGCCATGGTAGCCTCGGGATGAACCGTGTTCTGGCCGCAGCGATTACCGCTGCCGAGGATGGCTATTGCATCACCCCACGCGTCGCGCTCGATTGGGCGCGCTACAGCCCCCGCGTCGGTAAGTTCGCAGGCTCCGCAAGCTACTTCCTGCCGAACGGCATGGCGCCGGTGACCGGCCAGCGGATGACCAACCCGGCGCTGGCCGCCACCCTGCGCGCCATAGCGACGGGCGGCCGCGACGCCTTCTACAAGGGCCTGGTGGCCGAGGAGATCGTCGGCCTGTTGCAGTCGCTAGGTGGCCTGCACGAGGAAAGTGACTTCTCCAGTTTCGCCGCCTTTGAAACCGCACCCATCTCGGCCAAATATCGGGGCCGGGATGTGCTGGAATGCCCGCCAAACGGCCAGGGGCTTGCCGCTTTGATGATTGCGCGCATCCTCGACGGCTTCGACCTGCGCGATCAGACGCTGTCGGAGGCAGACCGCATCCATCTTCTCGCCGAAGCATCGAAGGCAGCCTATGCCTGGCGTGACCAGGTGATCGCCGATCCCGCCCATATGACGGCCGACGGCGATGCCATCCTGTCGGATCGCTCGATAGACGCGATCCGCTCGAAGATCAGCCTTGAAAAGGCCGCTCCGGCTGGCACTTGGGAAGGTCCGACGCATAAGGACACCGTCTACGTGACCGTGGTCGACCGCGACGGCAACGCCGTCTCGCTGATCAACTCCATCTTCTTCGCATTTGGCAGCGGCATCTACGCGCCACGCTCCGGCGTGCTGCTGCAGAACCGCGGCGCGGGCTTCGTGGTCAGACAAGGCCACCCCAACGCCATCGGCCCCGGCAAGCTGCCCTTCCACACGATCATCCCCGGCATGCTGGCCGAGGGCGGCAAGACGCGCATGACCTTCGGGGTCATGGGCGGGCAATACCAGGCGGTCGGCCATTGCCATCTGCTGAGCCAAATCCTCGATCGAGACATGGATCCGCAGCAGGCGAGCGACCAGCCGCGCAGTTTCTTTTTCGATGGCAAGCTCAGTCTCGAGCCAACCATTTCCGACGATGTGCGGATGGATCTTGAACGTCGCGGCCACACGACCGTCTGGGCGGACGAACCGATCGGCGGTGCGCAGGCAATCTACATCGACCACGAGCGGGGCGTTCTGCTGGGAGCCACCGACCACCGCAAGGACGGCATCGCGCTCGGTTATTAAGCGACAGCCTGGATTATCGTTCGGTGCTGGACACCATGCCAAGCGCGACATCGGCCAGTTCCGCGGTCTGTACGACCAGGCGATCCGCTCCCGCGCTCTCCAGTTCGGCTTGCTCACCGTAGCCCCAGAGCACACCAACAGCCCGCATGCCGTTGGCATGGGCGCCGGTGACATCGTATTTTCGATCGCCGATCATGACACAACGATCCGCGTCAAGCTCATGCTGCTGGATAATGTGCGCAATCAGTTCAGGCTTATGGTCGATGTCGCCGGCCGGGGTCGATCCATAAATACCGGTGAACAGAGCATCTAGGCCTTTGTCTTCCAGTATGCGGCGCGCAAACGTTTCGCGCTTGGATGTCGCGAGGAAAAGCCTGGCTTCTTTCTTCATCCTGGAAAGAGCTTCCGGGATACCGTCATAGACCTCACTCAGAAGAAGGCCTCGCGACCCGTAGTCCTGCCGGTAGGCATCGACCCCTTCGGTGACCCGGTCGTCGCCGAACTGTCCGAGCAGGTACCGCATGACGTCCTCTATCGGCGGGCCAATGATCGACCTGATGTCCATGGCAGGATCAGTATCATGTCCAAGGGAACGAAGGGCTGCCCTGCAACTCGACACAATTCCGGGTTCCGACGCGATTAGAGTTCCATCCAGATCTAGCAGGATTGCAGGTGCGGCGGCATACGGCATGAAAACGCTTTCATTGGACAGGTCATACAGCAGCACCAATCGGTATGCCGTTGAATAAGACAAATATAGTCTTTCCCAACGGTCTCAATGCAATTTTGCGGGATCTCGTCACAGCACAACATTCGCACTCCGTGATGGGAAGCAAACCGTCGTCCTCGCCTCTCGAAGAGCTAGCCTTTCGAAAATCCGCGACGTCAAAACCTCAACCATGCGCTGCAACAAAAACCGCGCTGGCGTCGCTGACGATCGACACATGGTCGAAGGCCGCCTGCCCGGCGGCTTTGCAATCGGCGCGCAGAATGGCGGTAACGATCCGGTCATGCTCATCGTATGACTTCGAGAGCCTCCCGGTCAGACGAAACTGCGCGCGGCGAAATGGCGCCAGCCTTGCCCTGGTCTGTGTTGCCAATTCGAGAAGGTGATCGTTGTGAGCTCCTCGGTAAAGCCTGTTGTGGAATTCGGTGTTGTAAGCGGAATAGTCCTCCGGCGAGCCCGAATGCACGAGATGTATCGAACTGCGATGTTCGATATCCAAGCCACGTCGCTCGTCGACCGTCATGCGCTCGGCAGAGAGCCTCGCGCAGATGCCTTCCAGTTCCGCCATGGCCTCGAACATGGAGTGTAGGCGGGCCTGCGACACGTTCATCACGACGGCGCTGCGATTGGGCTCCCGGCCAACCAGGCTCATTGCGCCAAGTTCCCGCAACGCTTCCCGGACAGGCGTCCGGGAGACTTCGAACCGGGCGGCGAGAGAAAGCTCGTCGAGCCTTTCGCCAGGCAGCATCTCGCCGGTCACGATCATATCGGCAATGGCTCTCACCATCTGCTCCACAGTCGTCCCGGCCCGGACTAATCTTCTTCGCTTCACCTCAGTCACGACACTCTCGGCGCTTTAGACGTAGTGCATACAGATGCAGTTCGTGTTCCGCCATGTCAACGCTTTCCTCAATGCATTGAACTTAAATGCTTTTCGTCCAGGAATCCTAGATAGCGCTGGGAGCGCATCTCGGTTTCTCCGAATATTTTTCATACAGTGCCGCTAAAATCAGCACGCTCGTCCAAAACTGCATGCAGTTTTGTCAGTTCTTGTTGTCTGTTCAGTCGGCATCAGCGTTTTCAATGACTTACAAAGTGGCACGCCTGTTGCTTGCTGTCCCTTGTCCAATAGCGAACGGCCGAGCGCCGCGAGGGAGAATGACGATGACGAAACTCCTTTCCATGAACCGCCGAAATTTTCTGCAGGTGTCTGCGGCTGGACTTGCGGCTAGCGCAGTCCCGGGTCTCACGCCTGCAACCGCATGGGCGCAGACCGCGCTGACAGTCGGCTTCATCTATGTCGGACCGAAGGATGACTACGGTTACAATCAGGCGCACGCCGAAGGTGCTGCGGTGATCAAGGCCATGCCGGGTGTCACGCTCGTCGAAGAAGAAAACGTGCCCGAGACCGTCGATGTCCAGAAGACGATGGAATCGATGATCAACCTCGATGGCGCGTCGTTGGTTTTCCCGACGTCGTTCGGCTATTTCGATCCCCACATGCTGGCTATGGCAGCGAAGTATCCCGACACCCAGTTCCGCCATTGCGGTGGCCTGTGGCAGGCGGGCAAGCACCCGGCCAATACGGGATCCTATTTCGGCTACATCCATCAGGGTCAATATTTGAACGGCGTTGCCGCCGGGAACGCGACCAAGAGCAAGAAGATCGGGTTCGTCGCGGCGAAGCCCATCCCGCAGGTGGTTCAGAACGTCAATGCATTCCTGCTCGGGGCTCGTTCCGTCGACCCGACCATCACCTGCCAGGTGATCTTCACGGGTGAGTGGTCGCTCGCCATCAAGGAAGCCGAAGCCACCAACGCGCTGGTCGATCAGGGGGTGGATGTCATCACCTGCCACGTCGACAGCCCGAAGGTCGTTGTCGAGACCGCCGCCGGCCGCGGCGCGTTCGTTTGCGGTTATCACGCCGACCAGAGCCCGCTTGCGCCAGAGAAATACCTGACCGGTGCCGAATGGGCCTGGGGCAACGTCTATACCGATTTCATCAAGAAGGCCCAGGCCGGAGAAAAGCTCGGGAACTTCGTTCGTGGTGGACTGAAGGACGGCTTCGTCAAGATGAGCCCGCTCGGTCCCGGTGTATCGGAGAAAGGCCGCAAGATGTTCGATGCGGCGCTTGCCGAGGCCATGACCGGCAAGCTTTCCGTGTTCAAGGGTCCCCTCAAGGACAACAAAGGCAATGCCGTGATCGCGGCCGACAAGGCCTATGCGGAGGACGCGATCGATCTCGAAAGCATGGCCTACCTCGTCGAGGGCGTCGTCGGCTCCACCTCCTGAAAAAAGAAGGGAGAAGCGTCATGACAGTTCAAGCAAACGATCCAGCCCTGTCGTTGAATGCCGGCGGAAGAACCACTCTCCGCCCGCTTCTGGAATGGCTGGCGCGGCGGGCGGAGCCTGTCGTGATCG
The DNA here is from genome assembly GCF_014842035.1 of Rhizobium sp. CFBP 8752. NCBI lineage: Bacteria > Pseudomonadati > Pseudomonadota > Alphaproteobacteria > Hyphomicrobiales > Rhizobiaceae > Rhizobium > Rhizobium sp. CFBP 8752. The sequence goes on from NZ_JACYUZ010000002.1 coordinate 572,149, forward strand.
GGTCTGCTGCCATTCTGGCGGGCCTCATGCTCTTCTCCCTCTTCATCCTCGCGATTGGCAAATCGCCGGTCGCGCTCTTCCAGCTCATGTATACCGGCGGTTTCGGCAGCTGGTTTTCGCTGCAAAACAGCCTGTCGCGCGCAGCCCCCCTCCTCCTCACAGCACTCTGCGTGGCGCTGCCGGCGCGGCTGGGCCTCGTCATCATCGGCGGAGAAGGCGCGCTGGTGCTCGGCGGCGTTGCGGCAGCGGCGGTTGCCGCACCGCTGACCGGCATCCTTCCTCCCTATCCGGCGCTCATCGCCATGGCGCTCGCGTCCATGATCGTCGGCGGCATCTGGATCGGTGCGGTCGGGTTTCTGCGGCACTATCGCGGCGTCAACGAAACGATCTCGTCGCTGCTTCTGGCCTATATCGCGATCGCGCTGATGAACCAGCTCGTGGAAGGACCGTTGCGGGATCCGGCTAGCCTGAACAAGCCCTCCACCATGCCGCTGCCACCAGGATATATGATCGGTGATATCCCCGGAATGGACGTCCACTGGGGCCTCGTCATCAGCATCATCGCCTGTGTCGGCTCCTGGATCCTGATCGAGATGACGAGCTACGGCTTTGCCGCACGCATGGCGGGCGGCAATGTTCGCGCCGCACAAATTCAGGGCTTGCCGGTCGGTCGCCTGATCGTCGGCTTCACGGCGATCGCCGGCACATTTGCCGGGCTCGCCGGCATGCTGGAGGTGGCGGCCGTGCAGGGCAGTGCGAACGGCTCGATCGCGGCAGGCTACGGCTATACCGGCATTCTTGTGGCATTTCTGGCGCGCCACAATCCGCTGGCAATCATACCGATCGCGTTTCTGCTCGGAGGTCTCGAGGCATCCGGCGGCCTGATCCAGCGGCGCATGGGCTTGCCCGATGCCACCGTCGTTGCGCTGCAGGGCACGCTCTTCATCGTCATCCTCTTCTGCGAGACTTTTTACGGCCGGTTCAAAGTCTTCAATCCCGACCTCTGGAAAAGGAGCCCGTGATGGACGAGACAAACATTGGTCTCTGGGGCGTTCCGCTTGCCATTCTAGCCGGCGCGATCCGCGTCTCTACGCCCTTCATTTTCGTCTCGCTCGGCGAAGCCATCACCGAGCGTTCCGGACGCATCAATCTCGGTTTGGAAGGCACGCTCGTCTTTGGCGCCATGACGGCCTACGCCGTCGCGGTCCTCACCGGTTCGCCCTGGCTTGGCGTCCTCGCCGCCATGGCGGCGGGATCCATCTTCGGGCTCATTCACGGCTTTATCTGCCGCTTCCCGCGGGTCAACGACATCGCAATCGGCATTGCCATGATGCAGTTCGGGCTCGGGTTTGCCTTCTTCCTCGGCAAGCCGTTCATCCAGCCCTCTGCGCCAAAGCTGCCGTCCATCCCGCTCGGCAACTGGTCGTCCTATCCGCAGGTCCAGGCGGCGTTGAATATCAACGTCCTCTTTTTCATCGGCTTTGCCTTGGCTCTCTTCCTGTTCTGGGCCTTCCGCAATACGCGTCCCGGCCTCATCCTGCGCGTCGTCGGGGACTCCACCGATGCGGCCCGCGCGATGGGCATCAATCCGGACCGCGTCCGCCTGCTCGCCACCGCGCTCGGCGGATCGCTGGCGGCCGTCGGCGGGGCCTATCTCTCGCTCTACTATCCCGGCTCCTGGAACGAGGGCATTTCCTCCGGCCAAGGCCTCATGGCTGTGGCGCTGGTGATCTTTGCCCGCTGGAACCCGATCCACTGCTTCCTCGCCGCCCTTCTCTTCGGCGGTACAGGCGCGCTCGGGCCGGCGTTGCAATCGGTCGGCGTGACGCAGGGCTACTATCTCTTCTACGCGGCGCCTTACGTGCTGACGCTTGCCATACTGATTGCCACATCCTCGCCCCACCGAGCGCTTGCAGGCGCGCCGGGCGAGCTTTCCCTGACGAAATGATAGGAGTTGTCACATGAATGGCTTAGGCGGCCTCAACAAATCCGAACACGGCGTCGGTATCGGTCTCGTGCAGCTGCAGTTGCCGGTGACCGTGACGAAAGCGGACCTTGCCCGCCAGACTCAGGTGATCGTCGATCTCGTCGCCAAGGCGCGGCGCAACCAGCCCGGCATGGATCTCGTCGTCTTCCCCGAATATGCCCTGCACGGTCTGTCGATGGACATCAATCCTGACATCATGTGCTCGCTGGACGGGCCTGAGGTCGCTGCGTTCAAGGAAGCCTGCCGCAATAACGCGATCTGGGGCTGCTTCTCGATCATGGAACTGAACCCGGGCGGCATGCCCTACAATTCCGGTATCGTCATCGACGACCAGGGCGAGTTGAAGCTCTATTATCGCAAAATGCATCCCTGGGTGCCGGTCGAGCCATGGGAACCTGGCGATCTCGGCATACCTGTCATCGACGGGCCCAAGGGCGCAAAGCTCGCACTGATCATCTGCCATGACGGCATGTTCCCGGAGATGGCGCATGAATGCGCCTACAAGGGTGCCGAAATCATGATCAGGACGGCAGGCTATACGGCGCCGATCCGCGAGGCCTGGCGCTTTACCAACCAGTCGAATGCCTTCTGCAACCTCATGGTCACCGCCAATGTCTGCATGTGCGGCTCGGACGGTACTTTCGACAGCATGGGTGAAGGCATGATCTGCAATTTCGACGGCTCGGTCATTGCACACGGGACGTCCGGGCGGCCGAACGAGATCATCACAGCGGAAGTCCGTCCGGATCTTGTGCGCGAGGCGCGGCGCGGCTGGGGCGTGGAAAACAATATCTACCAGTTCGGCCATCGCGGCTACGTCGCAGTCGAAGGCGGCGCCGGCGATGCGCCCTACAGCTACATGCACGACCTGCTCGCCGGCAAATACCAGCTGCCCTGGGAGAACGAGGTCAAAGTCACCGACGGCACGTCCTGCGGTTTCGACAAGCCGTCGCGCCGTTATGGCGAAACCCTCAAGCCGGCAGCGGAATAGGAGAGACTCCATGGATGCGATGGTCGAAACAACCGAGACCTATGTCGGCGCCGATCCCTATCCGTGGCCGTATAACGGCAAGCTGCGGCCCGACAATACCGCCCTCATCATCATCGACATGCAGACGGACTTCTGCGGCAAGGGCGGTTATGTCGACCACATGGGCTATGATCTGTCGCTGGTACAGGCGCCGATCGAGCCGATCAGATCGGTGCTCGCGGCCATGCGTGCCAAACGCTACCACATCATCCACACGCGTGAAGGCCACCGTCCCGATCTGGCCGACCTTCCCGCCAACAAGCGCTGGCGCTCGCAGCGCATCGGTGCTGGCATCGGCGATCCCGGTCCCTGCGGCCGCATCCTGACCCGGGGCGAGCCGGGATGGGACATCATTCCGGAACTCTATCCGATCGAGGGTGAAACGATCATAGACAAGCCCGGCAAGGGTTCTTTCTGCGCGACGGATCTGGAGCTGATCCTCCACCAGAAGCGCATCGAGAACCTCATTCTGACAGGCATCACAACAGATGTCTGCGTCTCGACGACCATGCGTGAGGCCAATGACCGCGGCTTCGAATGCCTGCTTCTGGAGGATTGCTGCGGCGCGACCGATTACGGCAACCACCTCGCTGCGATCAAGATGGTCAAGATGCAGGGCGGCGTCTTCGGCGCGGTGGCCAGCTCGAAAATGCTGATCGAGGCACTCCCGTGATGATGCAAGCCGCCACCATGACCAGGCGTGCTCAAGTCTTTCGCGTCGCGGCGAGCGGTCCGTCCGATGTATCGGGCGTAGAAGCCCTGTTCGCGGCAGGGCTGAAGCCGGAAAACGTCGTTGCGATCCTCGGAAAGACGGAGGGCAACGGATGCGTCAACGATTTCACGAGGGGCTTCGCCACGGCGAGTTTCGAGGCACTGTTCGCGCGCCACGGCGTCGAGGGTGTCTCGCTGGTGATGTCCGGTGGCACCGAAGGAGCCCTGTCGCCGCACTGGACGGTTTTTGCGCGTGAGAGCTTGATTGATGACGCCGCAGATGCAGGCGGGCCCGCTCTCGCCATCGGTACATCCAGAACGCCCCACCTCCCATTCCATCATCTCGGGCGTCGTGAACAGGCGCTTATGGTCGCCGAAGGCGTAAGAACCGCGATGGCGGATGCAGGCATCGACGACCCCGCGGACGTCCATTTCGTCCAGATCAAATGCCCGCTTCTGACGCTTGCCCGCATCGGCGAAGCAGACAGTACGGGGCACGCCGTCGCCACGCGCGAGACACTCAAGTCCATGGGACTTTCGCGTGGAGCCTCGGCGCTGGGCGTCGCCCTAGCACTTGGCGAAGTCGATGCCGCAACCATTACCGATGAGGTCATCGGCTCCCGTCACGACCTCTTTTCACGTCGCGCATCCGCATCCGCCGGCGTCGAACTGACCGATCACGAGATCATCGTACTTGGAATGAGCCGAGCCTGGAGCGGACCGCTTGCGATCGATCACGCCGTCATGGCGAGCGCCATCGATACTGCTTCCGTGCACGGCGCCCGTGCGCGCCTGCCGGAAAGGGCGACGATTGCCGCCGTACTGGCCAAGGCGGAACCCGACCCATCCGGCATGGTCGGTGGCCGGCGTCACACGATGCTGGACGATTCAGACATTGCCGGCACCCGCCATGCCCGCGCCTTTGTCGGCGGCGTGCTCGCGGGCGTCTTCGGCATGACCGATCTCTATGTCTCTGGTGGCGCCGAGCACCAGGGACCACCCGGCGGCGGGCCTGTCGCTATCATTGTTGAAAAGGAGAGATGAAGTGAGCATTGTTCGCGATACCCCTCTTCCGGAGCGTGGCAAGGCTGCCAGCATCGACACATTGGGAATGACCATGCGGTTCGGCGCGTTTACGGCGCTGGATGACGTTTCGATCAGCGTTCCAGCCGGATCCTTCCACGCGCTTCTCGGCGAGAACGGCGCCGGCAAGTCGACCTTGGTCAAATGCATCATGGGCTTTTACCACGCGACGTCGGGCTCGCTTTCGGTCGACGGACGCGAAGTCGCGATCGCTTCTCCAAGGGATGCGGCGACCTACAGGCTCGGGATGGTCTACCAGCATTTCACCCTCGTCCCTTCGCTGACCGGTGCCGAGAACCTCGTGATCAGCCGGGCTCAAGTGCCGGCCGTGATCAACTGGGCGAAGGAGCGCCGCGAACTCGCTGAATTCATGGAGCGTATGCCGTTCAAGATCCCGCTCGACCGACCGGTCAGCGAGCTTGCCGCTGGCGAGAAACAGAAGCTTGAAATCGTCAAGCAGCTCTATCTCGGCCGGTCCTTCCTCATTCTCGACGAGCCGACATCAGTTCTGACGCCCGCCGAAGCCGACGAGATGCTGGGCCTCGTGCGCGGGATGACGGAGAGCGGCGGGCTGACCGTGCTGATGATATCCCACAAGTTTCACGAGATCACCAAATTCGCCGACGACGTCTCGATCCTGCGTCGCGGCAAGCTGGTCGGGACGGGAAAGGTCAGTGACCTCTCGACCGCCGACATGGCAGCGATGATGATCGGCAATGTGAAACTCGCCGAACTCGACAGCCGCGCGCCTGTCAACCAATCTGCGGAAACGGTGCTCAGGCTCAGCAACGTCAGGGCGCCGGATCGATCTGGGCTGAGGACGATCGAGATCGACGACCTGTCGGTCCGCGAAGGCGAGATCGTCGGGATCGCCGGCATATCCGGCAACGGACAAAAGGAATTTGCCGAGATCCTGTCCGGTCAGCGACCTCTCAGCGCCGGCAGCATCGAGGTCAACGGCTCGGCCTATGGGGCAACTCGCGCAGAAACGCGGGCGAACAACGTGCGCTTCATTCCCGAAGAGCCGCTGCAGAACGCATGCGCACCCCGGATGACGGTGAGCGAAAACCTTTCCTTCAGGACCTTCGATCTCAAGCCCGATGGTCGGGATGCAATGTGGCTCTCCAAGGCCGGCATGAAGAAGCGAGCGACCGCGCTCATTTCCGATTTCAAGGTGAAGACCGCGTCGTCGTCATCGCCGATCGCGGCCCTATCCGGCGGCAATGTACAGCGTGCGGTGCTTGCCCGCGAACTGACAGGCGAAGTCGATCTGCTGATCGTTTCCAACCCGTGTTTCGGGCTGGATTTCTCGGCCGTCGCGGAAATCCGTGCCCGCATCATGAAGGCGCGCAACGCGGGAACGGCCGTATTGCTGCTTTCTGAAGATCTCGACGAGCTTCTCGAAATGTCCGACCGCATCATCGTCATTTCCGAGGGACGGCTCGTCTACGAGACGCCGGCGCGTGGCGCCGACATCGGCGTGATCGGGGCACATATGGCGGGGCACCACTGATGTCGATGATCAAGGCCGAACCGTTCGATTTTCCATTGCGACCTGCCGAGATGGCGCTTGTTGTGATCGACATGCAGCGCGATTTTGCCGAAGCCGGCGGCTTCGGCGCAAGCCTCGGCAACGACGTCTCTCGTATCACCCGGATCGTGCCGGACGTGAAGCGGCTTATCGAAGGTTTTCGCGCCGCGGGCCTGCCCGTCATCCACACGATGGAATGTCACAGGCCCGATCTCTCGGACCTGCCGCCTGCCAAGCGGGATCGCGGCAACCCCTCTCTCCGGATCGGCGACGAAGGGCCGATGGGCCGTGTGCTGATTGCGGGAGAACCGGGCACGGCAATCCTGCCCGAACTCGCCCCGATCGCCGGCGAAGAGGTGATCGAAAAGCCCGGCAAGGGCGCGTTCTATGCGACGGCACTCGGCGAAATCCTAAAGGAGAAGGGCATCACCCAGCTCGTCTTTGCCGGCGTGACCACCGAAGTCTGCGTGCAGACGACCATGCGGGAAGCAAACGACCGCGGCTATGAATGCCTGCTCTGCGAGGAGGCGACCGAAAGCTATTTCCCCGAATTCAAGGCCGCCGCCATCGCCATGATCCGCGCACAGGGCGCGATCGTTGGCTGGACGGCGCATATAGACGACATCCTGAAAGGACTGCCCCATGCCTGAAACGACACGCGCCATGCTGACGTCTGGAGGCTGGAAGGACCTGGACTTCGGGCCGTTCCGCAAAGACGTCACGATCCACTGGATCAGACCGTTCGAGGGCGACCAGCCGGGCGTGGCGATCCTGAAATACCAGCCGGGAGCATCCGTGCCACGCCACCTCCATCAGGGGCTCGAAACCATCCTCGTTCTCAACGGCGTGCAGTCCGATGAAGCGGGGGATTACGGTGAGGGCAGTTACGTGGTCAACGCCGCCGGCACCGAGCATTCGGTCTGGAGCGATAAGGGATGTGTGGTGCTGATCCAGTGGGACCGGCCCGTGAAGATACTTGAAGAGAGCATGGCATGACTTACTCCACATCGACGGATCTACCCGCATTCGACATCGTCTCGCTGTCGAATTTCTATCGCAACGGCGGCACCGTCACCGAGATCGTCGAGCGCGTGTTTGCCCGGATTGCCGAGGTCGATGACCCCGGTATCTTCATCCACCTGGGCGATAAACTCGAGATCCTGGCGGAAGCGGAAAAGCTCGGCGCCTTCGATCCCGCAAAGCTGCTGTTCGGCATACCCTTTGCGGTAAAAGACAATATCGACGTCGCGGGCATGCCAACCACCGCCGCCTGCCCGGACTACGCCTACACGCCGGAAAAAGATGCGACCATCGTGCGCCTGCTGAAGGAGGCGGGAGCGCTGGTGATCGGCAAGACCAATCTCGACCAGTTCGCCACCGGCCTTGTCGGCCTGCGCTCGCCCTACCCGGTCCCGAAGAATGCCATTGACCCGACACTCGTGCCGGGCGGCTCATCGTCAGGATCGGCCGTTGCCACCGCACACGGTATCGTCTCGTTCGCGCTAGGAACGGACACGGCGGGTTCCGGGCGCATTCCGGCCGGCCTCAACAATATCGTCGGCTTGAAACCAAGCCTTGGCGCCTTTTCCACCACGGGGGTCATTCCCGCGTGCCGGACGCTGGATTGCGTTTCGGTCTTCGCGTTGACGGTGGAGGACGCCTGGACCGTGTTTTCCGTCGCAGCCCGACCGGATGAGACCGACGCCTATTCGAGGGCGATCCCGACCACAGGCTATCGCGCGGCGCCTCCCGTGCTGACGATCGGCGTTCCCGCAGCGGCCGACCTGAGGTTCTTCGGCGACGCGTCGATGGAAGCGGCCTACGCACAGGCCCTCGCCGCACTGACGGGCCTCGGACACAAGCTCGTAGAAATTCCCTTTGCCGATTTCTACGAGGTAGCGGACCTGCTTTACGAAGGCGCCTGGGTTGCAGAACGCTACGCAGCCGTGAAGGACTTCTTCGATGCGCATGAGGACACGTTCCATCCGGTAACGCGCAGCATCTATGGCGGAGCGAAAGCCCTCTCGGCGGCCGATGCTTTCAACGGCCTTTATGCGCTGCAGGCGCTGAAGAAGAAACTCGCGCCGGTCATCGGTTCCGTCGATCTGTTCTGCGTGCCCACGGCACCGCGCCATTTCACGGTCGCGGAGCTGGAAGCCGAACCGATCCGGGAGAATTCCCGCCTCGGCACCTATACGAATTTCGTCAATCTGCTCGATATGTGCGGCATCGCCGTCCCGACCGGCAAGCGACCGGATGGCCTGCCGGCAAGCGTCACCCTTCTAGCGCCGGCCGGCAAGGACGGGCTGACAGCGACGCTTGCCCGCGATCTTCACGCCGCGAGCGGGCTGACGCTCGGCGCGACGGGCTGGCCGCTACCGGCTCCGACCGAGGCACCGCCTGTGGTAACGGCAGATGATCTGATCGATCTGGTCGTGGTCGGCGCGCATCTTTCGGGAATGCCGCTCAACCATCAGCTCATCGCGCTCGATGGACAATTCTCCCGAACGACACGGACGTCAGGCGACTACAGCCTTTACGCCCTCGCCGGCACCGTTCCCGCCAAGCCGGGCATGGTAAAGGTCGGCCACGGACAGGGCACGGAAATAGAAGTCGAGATCTGGCGCCTGACGCCCGCAGCCTTCGGCCGGTTTGTGGCGGCCATCCCCTCACCTCTCGGGATCGGCACGATCTCGCTTTCGGACGGAACGTCGGCAAAGGGGTTCCTCTGCGAACAGATCGCGCTCGAGACAGGCGCAAACGACATTAGCCGATACGGAGGCTGGCGCGCCTATTGCAAAAGCGGCTGATTGCTGGCGGCATGTGGTCTCTACCTAACCTCGATCTGCTTCTAACCTGACAGCACTCGATCCGACATAGCCGCAGACGGCTTCGGTGACATGCACGCCCGCTGCAGCTTGGCGGCCGATATTCGCATCACGCAGGTCGTCAACATGAAAAAGTGCATCCACGTCACGATCCCGAAAGCTCTGAATCAGAGATCAAAGGACGCCTAACCATATCAGAACTCTTGCAAAATCGAACCGACGGCGCCGACGGAAACTAGACGGATCGGATGACGCCCTTTGTGAAAATGAAACAACCAAAGGGCCTGTCATCCGTAGTCGCGACAACAGCGAATGCGCGAGCCGCAACGTCGTAAAACTTCGTCCTCTCGACGGGCTCGAAGCTAACCTGCCGCTCCTCCGTGTCGTTTACTATCTTTTCGACATCGTAATGAACCGACGCGGCGTAGCTCGGGTCTCCGTCAGGGACCATTTTAACTACGGGTTTTTCGAGAAAGTCGTCGACCGGCATCAACTTCAATATATCGGCGATGATTGAAACGAGCGGCACTCCCACAATCGGTAAGACACGTTGATGACGAGAATAAGCTGGGTAGTTGGCATCAACCACAGCCAGACAATCACCGTGCCCCATTGCTGCGAGTGCCCACAGCACATCCGGGCTCAAATGCTTTGGGATGTTCTTCAACATTGTCATACGAGTTCCGTTATAGCTGATAGAGTTGTATCGTTGGTGTGATGGCCAAGGCTATCTGCGGCACAAGCTGTCAAAAAAATCGATGAGTAGCAACGAAATCCGTGTCTTGTGTTCGGCATACGTGTTGACGCTCCAACGTTATCCTCGTCGTAAAGCGTCTATCGTCAGCCGCGTCACCGTGGCAAGACAGTCCCGCATCGAGGTCAGGCAATCCACGAATACGCGTCGCCTTAACCGTGATGGCGACGCGCAGCGGGATCGGGGATCGGCACCGCAGCCATCAACGCCCGCGTATACTCGTCCTTCGGCTGTTCGAAGACGTCGCGGCGGCGGCCCATCTCGACGATCGACCCACCGCGCATCACGGCCACATTGTGAGACATGCGCTCGATCACCGCCATGTCATGGGAAATGAACAGATAGGCGATCCCCATCGTCTCCTGCAGTTCCAGCATCAGGTCGAGCACGCGTGCCCGCACCGAGACGTCGAGCGCCGCGACGCTTTCGTCGGCGACGATGAGCTTGGGTTCGAGAGCCAGCGCCCGGGCGATGCAGATGCGCTGTCGCTGGCCGCCTGAGAACTCGTGCGGATACCGGCTGGCAGCCTCCGGCGGCAGACCGACGCGGCGAAGCAGGTCTGCGACACGGTCCTGCCGTTCGGTTCTGTTGCCGATACCGTGGATGACCAAGGGTTCGGCGATCGCCCGACCGACCGCCATGCGCGGATCGAGCGAGGCATAGGGATCCTGGAAGATCATCTGCGCCGAGCGGCGCACAGCCTGCATATCGCGCTGGCTGAGCATGCCGATCTCGCGGCCGTCGATCATCACCTGGCCGGTGAAGGGAATAAGCCCGAGGACGGCCTTTCCGGTGGTCGACTTGCCCGATCCGCTTTCGCCGACCAGACCCAGCGTCTCGCCGGGCAGGATATCGAAGGCGACGTCACTGACCGCATTCACCGGCGGCTTGCCCTTGAAAATCCGGCCGGCAGCGCTGCCATAGCTGACGCCGAGATCGCGGACATTGAGGACTGGCGACCGATCCGGCGCGGGAAGCGGCTGCTTCGGTTCGGCCGAGACACGCGGCGGACCGTCGGTTCCCGCATGCGCACCGAGGATCGGCACGGCGGCCAGCAATTGCTGCGTATAGGCAGCCTGCGGCCGGTGGAAGATATCGATGACGCCGCCCTGCTCGACGATACTGCCGTTCTGCAGGATGACGACGCGGTCGGCCATTTCCGCCACCACGCCCATGTCGTGGGTGATCATGATGATCGAGGTGTCGAACTCGCGCTTCAATTCGCGCATCAGCTTCAGGATCTGCGCCTGTACCGTCACGTCGAGCGCGGTCGTCGGCTCGTCGGCGATCAGCACTTTTGGCCGGCAGGACAGCGACATGGCGATCATCACCCGCTGCCGCATGCCGCCGGAAAGCTCGTGCGGAAATTGCTTCAGCCGACGAGCCGGTTCGGTCATATGCACCGCGTCGAGCATCTGAAGCGCCACGGCGTCCGCATTGTCGCGACCCTGATGCTCGCGGATCGCTTCGGTCAGCTGCGTGCCGATCGAGATCACGGGATTGAGCGAGGTCATCGGCTCTTGGAAGATCATGGCGATATCGCGACCCCGCACCGCGCGCATCGCCCGATCGGAAAGCGATGTCAGGTCGCGATCGCCGAGCAGGATCTTGCCCGCGGTCACCGTCAGCGAGGCCTTCGGCAACAGTCCCATGATCGACAGTGAGGTGACGGATTTACCCGACCCGGATTCGCCGGCGATGCAGAGCGTTTCGCCCGCCGCCAGATCGAAACTCACGTTTCGCAGAACGGGCTTGCGCCCCTCGGGCGTCCGCGCATCGACATCGAGATCGCGGACGCTGAGGATCGGCATCGCAGCTGTTGCGGAATGCTCGTTCACGCGAAGACGATCCGCGGGAAATAGAACGACACCACCCAGTTCGGCGCATCGACGATCTCGCTGATCCTGAGATCGCCGCAGACCGAGCAGAGCATATAGGCATCGACTGGGTTCAACCCGTGTTCGACGGTCAGCAGATCGATCATTCGCATGACGCTTTCGCGCGCACCGGTCATCAGGTCCGGCCCGATGCCGGTCGTGACTTCGTATCCGGCGCCGTCGAGATGGCGGGTCACCGGCTCGGTCACGGTGAAGCGCGGGGACTGGAGCTTCGCATCCTTGACCAGCTCGATCGTCGCCTCGACATTCATCTGGCTTTCGATCGCCGTGCCGCAGACCTCGCCGTCGCCCTGGGCGGCATGCGTATCGCCGATCGAGAACAGCGCACCCTCGACTTCAACCGGGAGGTAGAGCGTGACGCCGGCCGACAGGTCGCGAATATCGAGATTGCCCCCGACCCGGCGCGGCGGCACGACCGAATGGGTGCCCGGTTCGGCAGGAGCGACACCGATCGTCCCGGCAAACGGCTTCAGCGGCACCCGTCCACCGGGGCCGAACAGCGACGGCGCCATGGTTGCGGTATCATAGGTCCAGACATGCAGCGCCGGATCCTTGAACTGGTCGGCGAGAAGACCGAAGCCCGGAATGTTGGCCGTCCAGCCGACGCCTGACGGAATGAACTTGCGCAGCGTGACCTTCAGCGCGTCGCCGGGCTTGGCGCCTTCCACATAAACAGGTCCGGAAACCGGATTGATCTTTCCGAAATCGAGACTGTTCAGCGTCTCCAGCGTCGCATCGCGACCGAGCTGGCCGCCGGAGGAATCCAGGCACTCGAAATGGATCGTCTCGCCCGCTTTCGCGACCACGGCCGGTTCGAAATCCTTGTTCCAGCCGAAATTATGCTGGGCGCGGTGAATGGTGTGGGTACAGGCTATGCACATGAATGTTCTCCCTGGTATCTTTTGTTAGCAAGTCCCCTCCCCGACCCCTCCCCACAAGGGGGAAGGGCTTGCCTGCCGCTCCGTCCGCGATCGAAACTAGACGTCCTCGCGGATTTCTCCCCCCTTGTTGGGGAGATGGCCGGCAGGCCAGAGGGGGTATCGACCTCAGGCGAAAGCCGAAAGCGTCTACTGCTTCACGAAGATCGCGTCGTAATTGATGACGCGGGTCGGATCGATGTAGATGTTGTCGGCACCGCCCATGCGCAGCGACTTGGCAACGACGCGGCGCTCGTTGATCACAGGGACCCATGGCGCATCGGCCATGATGTCCGTGAAGACCTTGCCCCAGGTAGCGGTACGCTCGGCAGCCTTTGCCGGATCGGACATCGAATCGGCCGCAACGGCGCGTGCATCAAGATCCTTGTTGCAGTACCAGGACCAGTTCCAGCCGCCCTGTACCGCGCCGGCGCAGCCGAGGATCGGACCGTAGAAGTTCGACGCGTCCGGGAAGTCGGCGATCCAGGCCATGCCGCCCGACCAGATCATCGGCGCTTCGCCTTCCGTGCCGCCGGCAGCAATCACGTTCGCCTGGGCAAGCGCCCGGATTTCGGCCTTGACGCCGATCGCTGCCAGATCCTGCTGGATCGCCTGGGCAATGCGCGGCTGCGGATCGGTATTCGTCGAGTAGAGCACCGTCTCGAAACCGTCGGCAAAGCCCGCTTCCGCAAGCAGCGCCTTGGCTTTGGCAACGTCGTAGGCATAACCCGTAAACGACTTGTCGTAACCGGGCATCAGCGGCGGCAGCGGCTGGTTGGCGGGCGTGGCGCGGCCGTTGAGGATACGCGCGACCCGCTCCTTGTTGACCGCCATGTTGAGAGCCTGACGCACCTTGACGTTGTCGAACGGCTTCATCTTGGTGTTGAGCGTGATGTAGCCGGTATGCAGCTGCGCGCCGTCGACAATGATCTGGGCGCCGTCGGGCGAGTTCTTGATTTCCAGGAACTTTGCCGGCGGGATGCCGTCACCGGCGATATCGACCTCGCCTTTCTGTAGACGCAGCAATGCGACGAGAGGTTCCTGGCCAACCTCCACGGTGAACTTGTCGATATGCGGCACGTTCTTGACGTAATAGGCCGGGTTCTTCTCGAACACGAGACGCTGACCGATCGTCCATTCCTTCAGAGTGAACGTACCGGAGCCGACAGGGCTCTTGCCGAAATCACCACCGGCTGCCTCGACGGCTTCCTTCGGCACGACCGAGGCGAAGTTGATGGCGAGCACGTGCAGGAAGGTCGCATCCGGACGCGACAATTTGAACACGACCGTGCCGGCATCCGGCGTCTCGATGCCCGACAATGTCGTCGATTTGCCGCCCGTTACGTCCTCGAAGCCATTGATGGCGCCGAAGAAGCCGGCACCGGGGCCTTGCGTCTTCGGATCGACGGCACGCTCGATCGAGTATTTGACGTCGGAGGCGACGACTTCGCGACCGTTCGAGAATTTTACGCCCTTGCGGAGCTTGAACGTGTAGGTCAGCCCGTCCGGAGCGACCTCAAAGCTTTCGGCGAGCGACGGCACCGGGTTCGGCGTGCCCGGCTCGTAATCCATCAGGCGCGAATAAAGGCTCTTGATCATCGACCAGTTGACCCAGTCGTAACCGATCGCCGGATCGAGCGTGGTGATGTCGTCCTTGTAGGTGACGACGATATCGCCGCCCTGCTGCGGTGCGCCCTGCGCCATGGCGGACATGGTGCCCACGGGGGCGATTGCCACCATGGTTGCCACGGTTGTGTTTCGAAGCCAGCGTTTGAACATGTCGTTCCCCTTTTTGTTGCTGTCAGCGGGTTCTAATGCGCGGGTCGATGACCGGCGCGATGAGGTCTGCAACGAGGTTGCCGAGAATGATGGCGAGCGCAGAGGTGAGCGTCACGCCCATGATGATCGGAATATCCACCTGCTGGATCGCCTGCCAGGCAAGCTGGCCGATGCCCGGCCAGCCATAGACGGCCTCGACCACCACAACGCCGCCCATGAATTGGCCGATATCGATGCCGATCATGGCGATGACAGGCAGCACCGCATTCGGCAGCGCATGGCGGAAGGTGATGCGGCGCGACGACAACCCTTTGGCGCGGGCCGTTCGCACGTAATCCTGGTTGAGCACGTCGATCATGGCGGAGCGCACCATGCGCGCATACCAGCCGGCACCGAGCACGCCGAGCGTGGCGGCCGGCAGCACCACATGTGAAAACGTACCGTAGCCGCTCATCGGAAACCAGCCGAGCGTTGCGGCAAACACATAAAGCAGCAGCAGCGCCACCACGAATTGCGGCGCCGACACGCCGACAAAGGATGCCATCATCACCACCCGGTCGACGAACCCGCCGCGGCGGACTGCTGCGATTGTTCCAAGGGTCAGACCGAGCACCACTTCAACGACGATGCCGGAAAACATCAGCGTCAGGGTGGCAGGCAGTCGCGCCATGATCAGCGTCGCGACTTCGGTCTTCTGCGCATAGGAGCGACCGAGATTGCCCTGCAGCAGGTTGGAGAGATACGTCCAGAATTGCACAGGCAACGACTGGTCGAGGCCGAGTTCGCGGCGAATGTTGGCGACCGTCTGCGCCGTTGCGCTGCGGCCGGCAATCATCCGTGCCGGATCCGCCGGCAGGGCGTAGAGCAGCACGAAGGTGATCGCCGCGACCCCGAGCAGGATCAGCGCCATCTGCACCACGCGCCGGAGAAAGAGCATCGCCATCAGCCGCGTCCCCGCTGCGTCGGATCGAGAATGTCGCGAAGGGCGTCACCGACGAGGTTGAAGGAGAGTGCCGTCAAAAGGATGATCGCGCCGGGGAAGAACACCAGCCACGGTGCCGCCTGGAAATAGCTCTGGCTCTCGAAGATGATATTGCCCCAGGACGGCTGCGGCGGTTGTACGCCGATCCCGAGGAAGGACAGCGTCGCGTCAAGAAGCACGGTCGTTGCAATGCCGAGCGTGCCCCAGACGATCGCCGTCGGCATCAGATGCGGCAGGATATGCAGGAACAGGATCCGCCCGTGACCGGCACCGAGCGAGCGTTCGGCCATGATGAAGTCGCGCTCCACCAGCCCGCGGGTTTCGGTATAGACGATGCGGGCGACCTGCACCCAATTGACCAGCGCGATCACCATCGCGACGATCCAGAGGCTCGGGCGAAGCAGGGCGGCAAGCACGATTGCCAGCAGCAGCGCCGGAAACGCCATCATCAGATCGGTAAACCGCATCAGGAGCGTGCCGAAGAAGCCGCGCACGTAACCTGCGACGATGCCGACGAACAGCCCGATCGTCACCGCCACGCCATTGGCGACGAGCCCGATGATCAGCGATGTGCGGGCGCCGTAGAGAAGACGCGAAAACAGGTCCCGACCCAGCGTGTCGGTGCCGAGCAGAAACGGTCCGCCCGGCGGCAGCGGGGCGCCTTCCAGCGAAAGCCCGTCGAACATCTGGTTGTCAGGATCGAACGGCGCGATCATCGGCGCGGCGAGCGCTGCAATGACGACCGTGAGGACGATGAGAATGCCGAACAACGCGACCGGCTGCCTCAGAAGCTCCTTGAACACCCGCATCAGATCGCCTCCGGGAGCGGTTCGGCGCCGGCAACGATAAAGGCCGCGATCTGCTCCATCGGCAAGCGGCGGCGCATGGCGCATTCGCGCAGCGTCCGATAGGCCTGATCCTCGCCGATCGCATGCGAGACCATCAGACGCTCGACCGCCGCATAGACCAGCGGCCTCAGGCGCGAGCGCTCCTCCAGATGCCGAATGCGATCCTGTGCTTCCTCGCGCTCCTGCTGGATGGACAGCGCCATGACGAGGGCGGGGTAGACGGCGGAACTGGCGACGGGCTTGGCGATGATGGCGCCCGCCCCTTGCGACAGCGCCCAGGCAATGCGACCGGGCGCTTCCGATCCGAGCAGTGCCACGACAGGGCGAAGCGGCGCCTGCCTGTCGAACGGCAGGAGATCGTCCCAGCCCTGGTCCGCATCGACCATGACGATGTCGGGCAGATCGCCTGAAGACAGCGGTGCCCACTGGACATTTGCCTCGACACCGAGCAGCCGAAGCTGGCGCACGAGCTTTTCGGTATTGCCGTCTTCGCGGTGCAGGATCGTGACCTTTGAGCCGGCGAAAGTCGGGGTCTGCCTCATGACACCACCCGCAGTCTCGGCTGCAGACGATTGCCGCCGGTGAGATAAGGATCTGCCGCAAGCGGCGGCCGCGAAGCGATCACGTCGAAACTGTTGGAACTGTTGATGCGGCCGAGATGGAAGGGCAGCGCCGCATGGTTGGTTTCCGCATCGATGGCAAGCGGCCCAAACAGGCTCGGCCAGGGCTGGCGGCTGAGCTGCTGCCGCACGGCCCGCGGATCGTCGGTACTCGCCGCCGAAATCGCCGCAAGTGCGAGTTTGACCGCCGTGTAGGCGCTCGTAAAGACACTCGACACCCGGCGCTCGCCGAACCTCGCATGAACATTCCGCTTGAAGCGCGCGTTTTCGGACGTCGCCAGAGTATCGAAATAGGAGGCGGCGCAAAGTTGCCCCGTGGCAGCACCCGGTGCGATATCGGCTAGCTCGCATTCCATCAGGTCGCAGCTGACGACCGGGCAGACCTCAGGCCGAAACGCAGGATCCCTGTCAGCCAGCGCCCGCATGGCGGCCAGAAACGCATAGCTGGAAGGCCCGATAAGGTTGTTCAGAATGAAACTCGGACGCCGCTGCTCGATCTCCGAGATGATCCGTTCGACGGCGGTTTCATCAAGCGGCAGGTAACGCTCACCGAGGACCTCGCCGCCGGCATTGCCCACCAGTTCGCGCGCCAGCCGGTTCATTTCCCAGCCCCAGACATAGTTGGCACCCACCAGATAGGGCCGCTTGCCATAGCGGGGGATCAGATACTCGAACAGCGGCAAGAGATGCTGGTTTGGACAGCCGCCGAGATAGATGACGCTCTCATTGGCCTCGAACCCCTCGTAGGGGCACATGTACCAGAGAAGACCGTCGTGCTTTTCGATCAGGGGCAGGACTTCCTTGCGGGCAGCCGAGGTGATCGTGCCGACAATGTGCCGGCATCCCTGTCGTAGCAGATTGCGGGCACCGTCCAGATAGGCGGCAAGATCCGCGTGGGGATCGAAGAACACAGCATCGACGCCGCCATCAGACGCGTCGCCGAATTCGGCAATCGCGAGATCGGCACCGTCGCGCGCGTCCCGCCCCATCGACCCATAGGGTCCGGTTGTCGAAAAGAGAATGCCAATCCTGATCGGGTCGCTCATGCGGGTGCACCAAAACCAAAAAACCCCACAACGCAGATCCCGCACGGGGCGGGGCGATGTGAGGCGAAACTGCCTGGAGACAATCGAAGTCATGTGATGCGGCGGCGTATGCCTATTCCGCGAGCTTGAGTAAAATACAGGCAGAACCACGTTGTCAAGTGCACTGGGTCTTCAACTTTGACTGTGTCGCGTATGGCTTCGTCATAAGCGGCACAAAACGCGGCAGTCGACGACAGGGACGAGGCGACCGCTCTGAGCCCGGGTAATTTACTGATGGCGCGAACCAAGCACATAGGCATTGTTTGCTATTAACGGAAAGAGCCTCAGCTGGAGCGCGCCTTAAAATTCTATCCAGCTTAGCGTCGATCCACCGGTGTCGGGTCAGTATAGCCTGGACGGTAGCCCGGCTGTGTGTAGCACTTACGGTGCCTTGAGCCGCGTCACGTAGCGGTTCGATGGCCTGAGCGCACAACGCAGGTGTAGGCCGGCAGATGCCAGACTGCGGTCGGTGGTGGTTGCAACGATTGGCCAGTCTGAAGGCCTTGATAACCACGGATCAAAGAACTCGTCGCGCAGCTCCCGTTGGAGCTTTCGACGTAGGCGTTCCAAATTGGCTTGCCACGTACGACGCATGGCAAATCGACATTGACCTGATCGGTCCGTTGCAGGACTGCGTTGCTCGTGAACTAGCTGCCTTCGTCGATGACAATTATCCTCGGCGTATCGCGATCTTCGATGATTCAATTTAGCTCATGCGCAAACAAGCAGACCTGGAAGCGATATTTCAGCGGCGAAGCACAGTCATTGCTTGTGCAGTCGTCTACCATTGTTCGAACTCGGAACCTGAGCTCGCCAACTAACTGATCCGACATGAAGTTCAGAGTTTTAGGTCAATGGCTGCCATCGGGACCAGCACTATTGCTTGTACGCCTGTCGCTCGCTTTTAGCTGCCGAGCCTGCACACAGTCATTTCTTCCCAGATAGACCCGGAGAGGGAGCCTGATTGCACAGAAACTTGTATGGAACCCCATCGGCCAAATGGCCTTTGGGTGCAATTACCTCAACTTTAAAAGTCCTGAATGTCGATACCAACTAGGGCCTGTCGATCAAGGCGTTTTACGCGGTTGGTTGCCTCGACGCACAACTCTCTATGGCTGCTACCACGCGTATTTGCCTTGCAACCCGAGAATCTCTCGGGCCTCTGATGCGCTTGCGATTACACCACCCAGTTTTTGGACGAGACGCACCCCCTTCTCTACCATTTCAGCATTATCCTTCGCCAGACGCCCTCGCTCGATATAGACCGCGTCCTCGAGTCCAATCCGCACATGCCCGCCTAGAAGGAAGGACTGCGCCAGCATCGGGAAGGCAAGCCTGCCGACGCCGAAGGCGCCCCAGTGGGAGCCGGATGGCAACAGGGATTTCATGTAGACGAGCGTTTCGGGGGTAGATGCGGCGCCGTATTTAACACCAGTGACGATCTGGATCATGGCCGGCGAAGAAAGCGTGCTATCCGTGATCAGATCGTGCGCGAGGTGGATGTCGCCGCTGTCGAAAACCTCCAGCTCCGGTCGAGCGCCGGCCGCCACAATGACTTCGGCCATGATCCGTACGTTGCGCGGCGTATTGATCACTACGGCAGTTCCGGAAAACATCGTGTTGAGATCGAGCGTGGCGATTTCCGGCCTCAGGGCAGCAATGTGCTCGACGCGCCGCTCCGGCGGCATGATGGTCGAGGCTGGAGCAGCAATGCCGGGGTCCTCGTCGCTCGGCACATAGCGGCCACCCGGCCCAGTCGTCAGGTTGATGATGATATCGCTGCCACTTACCCTAATCCGCTCGAGAACTTCGCGATAATAGGCGAGCTCCATGCTTTGTTTGCCGGTGTGCGGGTCGCGGACGTGGATGTGGGCGATCGCCGCTCCGGCCTTGCCCGCAGCAATGCACGCGTCGGCAATTTCGTCGGGCGTGACCGGCAGGCTGGGATGCTGTTCGCGCGTCGTCAGGTTGCCTGTTACCGCACAGGTGAGGATCGTGGCTCTCATCGAAATGCGCCTTCTCCGATATGCTGCAGATCGAGGAGCGATGCGGCATTACCGCCGATCAGCTTGCGGATTTCCGCGGCGGGAAAATCGAGATCGAGCAGCGTCTGGACAACAGCGCGGAAACCTGTGACCGGGCGCGGACTGCCGATGAGGCCGAGATCGGACGATAGTATCGTGCGATCGATGCCGGCGACCTCGATCAGATGAGCCAGATCCTGTGGGGTGAACTTAAGTGACTTGCCTCCGACGAACATGCCGATCGAATGCTCCATATGGGCACCGAGCCCGACAAGCTGGCGGATATCCTCGTCGGTGCAGCCGATCACGTAGGTTGGGTGATTGACGAGCATCTTTTTCACACCCCGCGCCCCTGCTTCCTCGAACAGGACGTGCAACTCGCCTGCCGACAGGTGGCCACCGGATAAGATGATGTCGGCTTCGGCGATGATGTCGAGGACCTGCTTGGTTTTATCGGTCAGTGCACCATTCGCGTCCAGCACGCTCAGCGGCTCGACGGGCAACATTCTACGGGTCGTCTTCGGAAATGTCTTCGTCTGCTTTCCGGCATCGGCCAAGTGATTGGCGGCCGACAGTGTCGGCATCCAGACGATCGCTGCCCCGAGCGCGACCGCGTGGTCGACGGCATGGGGATTGATGCCCCCTGTAGCGTTGTTCAAGGCAATTCCGGAGAACAGCTCGATGCGGTCTTCCGGGTAGAGGGACTGCAACAGGATCGCGTGCGGCATGCCGACATAATAGTGATCCTTGAATAGCAACGCCCGGAACCCGGCCTCGGCGGCCTCGCGCATGGCTTCCCGGTGGTCGAGGATGCGCGGCATGGCCGCCGGGCCGCTGTGGCAGTGCAGGTCGACGGCGCCCTTCAACAGGTCCGCGACCTCGCCGGCCCGCGCCGGCTGTTCGAGTTCGAATGCACCGTCATGGCGCGGCAGAAACGGTTCGATATTCATCGGACTGACCTCTTGTCTGGTAGGAACGCAACTCTCACGGACGGGCAGGAATCGGATAATCCTCTGCGTTTAGGACCCAGCCTGGCTTGGCGGAAAAATCGGCGCGCGGCGGGCAGAAGATGTCGACGAGCTGGTTGATCCCGGCTCCGATCGCCTGCGACGTGTGAATTACCTGCGGCGGGATGACGGCGACCGAGGGTGAGGCACAGGTCTCGTGGTTGTCGTCACGCCACTGCGCCTTGTCGGTCGTCCAGGGCCACCGCAGGTGATGAATGTATTCCCCCGACAGGGCCACGCTGCACTGCTCGAAATCGGAGTGCTCGTGTGGCGACAGCAATGACGGATCGCGAGGGCCGTCCTTGGGTTCGAGATAGTTCACCATGAAGGTCGAACCGCGAAAGATCCGGCCGAAGCGTCCAGGCTCCGGTTGAACCGCGAGACTGTAGCTGCGGATGCGGTAGCCATCCACGGGCGCCGGCCAGCTGGCCAGCGGCGGGATGGCCGGGTTGGCAGTGGCATAGAGCGCAGCATTCGATGCCTGTTCGAGAAGATCCCCGGCGGCGCTGGTGAACAGGCGAACGACATGGCCGCCACCTGATAGACGTACGCTGCTATCGCCAGGTGGTAGGAAAGTCAGCGAGTGACCGTCGATCGTTCGGTTTTCGCCGCCCGCTTCGACGACCGCCGTCGTGGCCTCGTCCGGCATGAGCAGCACATATTCGTCCGGCTGGCCCCGTCGCTCGAGCAGCAGTTCGCCCTCTGCCTGAGTGTGGAGAAGGACGAAATTTTGCCCCCGGACGATCCAGGTCTTCCCTGCCCCGTCGGTATCTTGCGCTTCCTGATCGTAGAACCGGGCATAGCTTGCCGGGAAGGCCGGCCCGGCGGGCGAACTCAAAGGCTTTCCTGCCGCCAAACTGGCACGTGGATCACTTGCGTCATACATGACAGACGTCCTTTTCTTTGAAATCGAGGCTGGGATGGGCAGCCGCTAGGCCCGGAATGCCTGCAGCATTTGAAGGCCGGCCTTGCGCATGAAGCCCTGATCGGAAGAGAGGATGAAGGCCGTTGCCCCGAGCGCGGCGAAGACATCGCCCTCCTCGCGCGTAGCCGCCATCACCGCGACAGGCTTTCCCACCTTTCCGGCGGCGACGGACACTTTCACCACAGCCGCGGTCACCTCGTCGGACGACGAGCTTGCGGCGTTCAATGCCAGCGTCAGGTCGCCGCGACCGACGAAGAACGCATCGATGCCGTCGACGGCGACGATCGCGTCGATATCGTCCAGGGCGGAGGGATCCTCGATCATCGCGATCGTCGCGATCCGGGCGTCGCTCCGGTCGATATACGGCCACGACACGTCTGCGCCATAGCGGCCGGACCGCCCCGAGGGCGAGTATCCCCGCGTCCCATTGCGATAGCGCGATGCCGCGGCGACCGATTTGGCCTTGGCGACATTTGCCACATGCGGAACCAGAATGCCGTCCGCCCCGCAGTCGAGAGCGCTGAGGATCGTCACTTCGGAAGAGACGCGCACCAGTGCCGCAGTGCCGGCCGCCCTCGCCGCCAGAACCGCGACGTCGACTGCGGCTCGATCGAAGGGCGCATGCTCCTCGTCAACCACGACAAAGTCGAAGCCAATATCGCCAAGAATCTCGACCGAATGGGATGTCGGCGTCTTGATGAAACTTCCGAGCATTCGCTCGCCGGCCATAAGGCGCTGACGGAAGGTCATTGTGGTTTTCTGCGAGATGTCAGTCATGATCGAGCCTTGCAGTTGCGTGAAAGTCCGGCCGCACTTCGGCCTCGGGGGCGCCGCGCATCGACAGGAAGCGCAAGACGGTGATGATGAAGAGAAGGCCGACGCAGGCGGCGGGCACGATCATCGCGCCGACGGCGGTGCCGGTCATCTGCGCGACACCCGGCATCAGGTTCTGAGCAATGAAGCCACCGATGAGCCCGATCGTGTTGATGACCGCTATGCTGGTTGCGCTGCGTGCACCCTGGAAGAGCTTCGAGGGAAAGTACCAAAAGCACGGAAAGAGGATCGAGATGCAGGGGGCACCAATGGCCAGTGCGATGAAGCGAAGGACATTGGTGTCGAGCTGCGTGGCTGCCACGAACGACATAACGCCAATCAACGTGATGACCATCGTCGCCTTGACGATCGCTTTTTCCGTATGCAGCCGTCGCGGCAGGGTAATGAGCAGCACCGCAGCAATGCCCCAGGGAACGGCATTCAGCAGGCCGTTCTGCGTACCGGTGACGCCGAACCCCTTGATCACTGTCGGAAGCCAGTAGATGACCCCGAACAGGGAGATATTGATGAGCATGTAGACAAGCGCCATCGACAGGACCTTGGGGTCGATCAGCGCGCGTAGCGGGTTCGCATGGTGCCTAGGAGCCGAATTGCTTGTTCCAAGCCAGGACTTTTCAGAGGCCGACAGGAATGTCGCGTCGGCCGGCGTGTTCGGCAGAAATTTCAGTACCACCACGGACAGCAGGATCGGCGGAATACCGGTGACGATGAACACCCACTGCCAGCCAGTGAAGCCGAACGCTCCATCCAGATCCAGCAGCGGACCCGCGATCAGCGCCGAAAGCATGTTGCCGAAAGCGCTTCCAAGCGTCAGCAAACCGACGGCGCGAACACGATGGCGTTCGGGATACCACAGCGTCAGGTAGTAGATGACCGCAGGATAAAGCCCTCCCTCGGCAGCCCCGAGCAGGAAACGCAGGAAATAGAATGTGAGGCCGGAATTCGAGAATGCGAGGACGACTGTCAGCAGTCCCCAGGTCAAGGCGATGCGCGCAAACCACAGCCGGGCACCAAAGCGGTAGGCCGCCAGCGCGCTTGGCACTTCCACCAGAACGTAGCTGAGGAAAAAGATCGAGGACCCGAACGCGAACCCTGCTTCTGACAGATGCAGGTCATCGAGCATCTGCAGCTTAGCAAAGCCGATGTTCGAGCGATCGATGATCGCGCAAAGATAAAGTCCGATCACCATCGGCATGATCCGCCATGATAGGCGATTTATGACACTTGCCTCGTTGACTGATGAGCTCATTGACATGTTTTCCTCCCTTGCACGAAGCTCGTGCCTCTCCGAAAACGGTTGTTGCAAATTCCCTCAGGTCAGGTCATGACTTATATCTATTGTTCCGCCTGGTGGAATTTTGCATGAGCGGTCAAACCGTTGAATCTGTGCTCAGAGCGTTCGACATATTGCGCGAATTGAACCGCAGCCGCGTCACATCGCTGAAGGATCTACACGCGGCGACAGGGCTACCTAAGGCAACTCTGGTGCGCCTGTTAAAAACGCTGGGCGAGGCTGGTTACGTTACGAACGATAGACGTCAGGGCGGTTACCAGGTCACGTCGAACGTGAAGGCTCTTAGCTGCGGCTATCATCGCGACCCGCTGGTGATCGAAGCCGCTCGGCCTTGGTCGATCGAATTCACCCGCAAGTATCAGTGGCCGATTGCCGTCGCCACGCTGGAGGAACGAAACGTCATTGTGCGATTCAGTACTATCATAGATAGCCCTAACTCTCCGTTCCATGGCACCATCAACCTACGCCTCGACCTGCTTACACGGGCGCTAGGTCGCGCCTACTTAGCTTTCTGCCCAATAGCTGAGAGAGAAATGCTCCTGGACCTCCTCGACATCCACGAGCGCGTCGAGCGACAGGATGCGCTAGACATGCTCGGCCGCGTCCGCCGTGCAGGATTTTCGCTACGCGACTTGATGAGCGAACCCCGCTCGTCGAACACCATCGCGATGCCTGTGATGCTGGATGACAAAGTCCTCGCAACGGTTGGCGTCACCTATTTCAACTCGGCTTTTTCGGTCGAGCAGGCAGTAGCGAAATTCTGCGAACCGCTTCATGAGCTATCACTACGGATCGCAAGCGGTTGTGAGCAGTTCCAAGCAGACGTAGCTGACACCTGCAGAGTTCGCTCAGACCATCAAATCGCGACGTGATGCGATGCGGCTCAGTCGAAGCGGGTCTATACTGCACTAGAGCAAACTCAAAACTGGATAATTTGGGGGCAAGTCACTTCCAACGCATCGTGAATCCCGTCAAAGCACCACCGAGCACTTCCGCAAGGCGACCGACATCGGCTGTCGAAATCATCCCTCTGCGATTTTCTACGAAGGGCAGGATGCCTAACCATGCTTGCAGCTGCAAAAGCTGCCTGCTGAAAGCGCTGTGGGGCATGGCTAATTCAACGGCTTCGGCGGTGACGCTTCCAGTCCGAACGATCCCCTCAAGGAACAGTAGCAGCTCTTCTCAACTGTCTTCTGGAAGTTTCCCTTGGCTCATCCATGAGTGCGATCAAATAAAGCCATGATGACCAGCCCCGCTGTTACGCCGGCTGCAAACAGGCTCAATCCTAGAATAACACTCCTGGCTGACAGGACAGGCCGCTTGGAGAGATTTGCATCGGCTGGATTGACGGCTGAGGCCTCAGCCACGATGTCTTGGATCCGTTTCGGGGATGATCGGGGATCTTGCGCAGTCGGTTGCGCGGCTCCCCTTGCAGGGACGTTGGCAACCGTTACCTGCCGGATAGTCTCTTCATCGTGTTTCACGGTGAATCTCACGGCGGAATCCGACTTCAACTTCGCGAGGACTTTCCGAGCGGCTTCAACTTCATCCGCACCCTCCACGAGCGACGTCTGGGTGACGAGGTAATATGGCATGCAGCATTGCTTTCTGTTCGCGCGATTGCAGTGTGATCGACCAGGCCGACTTGCGCCGTCAAGGCCCCACAGCCTTGAACACTCCCACTCCTCTTCCCAAATCATGTTCGACCCGCTGGTCCGGGCCCCTCTGGTGAAAGTCTTCGGCGCTTTCACGATGTCGGACCCCATACCGACAGATGCCGTAAGACACGGGACCAGGATGATGATCGCAGACATTTCCGCATGGATTTTTACGCTATTCGTTATCGATCCGCTGCATGCCGAGATGCGGCAACATCTCGATAACGCTAACGCGCCGGTAGAGCTTGTGCAGCAATCGCGCCAATGCCTCGCTATTGAGGTTCCACGCCTCATCGACAAGGCCGGCAATGAGCCGGGCTGGGCGACGGCTACAGCGATCGGCATCTCGATTGGGTGGATGTCACCTGAACGGGTGTTTGATGGTGCCGATCCGAGCTGCGGCGCGTTGCGCGCACTGATCAGCACGAAAAATACGCGCGAGGCGGAAGGTTGAACCTGGCAGGGCCCGACGGCGAGCACGATACCGGCACAGCGTCCAAGACCTTGTCACATCTTGTAGCAAACGCACGCACCCTGGACGGCCTGACCATTGCCGACGCTCTCGAGCTCATAGGGAGGTCCGGCTTCGGTTTCGTGATGCTTCTTCTGGCACTGCCGGCGCTGATCCCGATCCCCGGTCCTTTCGGGATGATATTCGGCTCCGCGCTCGCAATTGTTTCGCTTCAATTCGCGATCGGACTGGAATCCCTATGGCTTCCGTCGCTGCTCGCCAATCGACGCATATCGGCAAAGGCATTCGAAGCGTTGGAGCGGTATGCATCGCCGTTGGTCCGACGGATCGAACAATTTGTCCGGCCGGGTCGGATGAAGGCATTTGCCGGACCACGCATGCCCTACCTGCTTGCGCTTCCGGTCTTCTGCCTTGCAGTCGCCGTCGCTCTGCCAATCCCGTTTGGAAACCTTGCCCCCGTTGCGGCACTCTGTGCGATCGCCATCGGTCTGATCGAGCGCGACGGTCTCGTGGTTCTTCTCGGGCTTAGTATGACGGCCATCGCGCTCGGCATCACGGGAGCGCTCCTTTACATGACGGCTGACGCCATCCCTTTGCTTTGACGTTCGCCCTCCTGGACAGGAAGTGCGAACGTCAGATCAAGATGGCCGCCTTCGCTCACTGCGCAGCGATCTCTCTCTGAAATACGGGTTAACGAGGCTAACGGCATGACGCGCGACGCGATATCCGAGCGCAAGATTCAGGCTGCGGCAACGGTGATCCGCGACAGTCTCCAGATCCCGCGAGACGCAACCGCCGCGCTGAGACTTACTTGGTGCGCGGATGACGATCATTCTGGTGGGCGAACGACCCGCGCTTTCGGTCGCGGATAGTCTCGGCGCTTACCTGACACTCGCGCCCAAACCTGGACGAACAGATGCCGATCGCAACTGTGTGTCGAACATCAGGCCCGGAGGCCTTGATGCGGAGCCGGCAGCATACAAGCTGAGCTGGCTCGTTGAATGCGCTTTTCGCGAGGCGCCACCGGAGTGCAGTTAAAGGATGAGAGCGATCCAGCCGTTTTGTCACGGGCGGCCTTGAGCGATGACCGGAAAGATCCCGTCTAGGCTTGTCGGGGTTTGGATTGGGCTTGCTGCTGACGGGTGCATCGGGCGGTCGATATCGATGGGAGTTTCAACGGTTCCAGTGCCGCTCCATCCCAGCGACGTCGCTCAGCATCGCTTAAACGCTTCCAACCCGATGCTCCTGCCCTTCCTGGTCGAAACTTTGACCGTGTTCTCCGGCAACCGCGCCGAACACCTCTCCGACCCCGATCAGCACAGGCTCCTCGACGCCGATCGTGCGCATGGCATCGCCAAGGCTTGCGAGCGGGCCAGCCCAGCGATGTTCGTGCGTGCGGCTGACGGAGGAGACAACGACAACGGGCGTGTCAGCTGTCATCCCGTTGTCCATCAAGCGCTGCTCGATCTGGCCTGCCATGCGTCCGCCCATGTAGAACACCGAGGTCTGGTTGGGTTTGGCGAGCGAGGCCCAGTCGACGGTCTGGGGCAGTTCATGATCCCGCGAATGGGCCGTGACGAAGCGGACCTGCTGGGCGTGGTCGCGGTTGGTGAGCGATGTCTTCAGCGACGCAGCCATGGCCGACGCTGCGGTGATGCCCGGTACCACGTCCACGGCGATGCCCTCGCTTTGCAGCCGGGCGATTTCTTCGCCAGCCCGCCCGAAGATCATCGGGTCACCGGATTTAAGCCGGACAACGCGTTTGCCGTCCTTTGCGAACCGCACCATCATGTCGTTGATGTCATCCTGGCGACAGCTCTCCCGTCCGCCTCTCTTGCCGACGAGGAACCGCTTTGCCTCACGCCTCGCCAGTTCCAGCACCTCCGGCGAGACAAGATCATCGAACAGGATGACATCGGCGGCC
This sequence comes from Rhizobium sp. CFBP 8752, assembly GCF_014842035.1. Lineage (NCBI taxonomy): Bacteria > Pseudomonadati > Pseudomonadota > Alphaproteobacteria > Hyphomicrobiales > Rhizobiaceae > Rhizobium > Rhizobium sp. CFBP 8752. The sequence continues at coordinate 600,340 of NZ_JACYUZ010000002.1, forward strand.
TGCAGCGCCCGCATGGCCTTGAGCGTGAGCAGTTCGGCATCTCCCGGCCCCGCACCGACCAGGGTCACCGATCCCAAACTCGGAACCGAGGCGATCTGCTCGGCGGTGGCGAGCAACCGGTCCGCGGTATCTTGCGCTGGTGGCTCGTTGGTCGAGAGGCTTCGGGCAACGAAACGCTCCCAGAAAAGGCGTCTTGCCGGACCCGGCGAAAGCCGGCGGTTGACCGCCTCCCGCACCGACTGCGCAAGGCCTGCCCATTGCTTCAGCGCCGGCGGCAACAGTGTTTCGATCCGCTGGCGGATCGCCTGGGCCAGAATCGGTGCCGCCCCGTCCGTCGAGATCGACACGATCACCGGAGACCGGTTGACGATCGAGCCGAACTGGAACTGGCAATAGGCAGGCTTGTCGATCACATTGACGGGGATGCCGGCCGCGCGCGCCGCGCAGTAGAAGGCCTGCGCCTCGGCTTCGGTCTCGCAGTCGGCGAGCGCCAGCGACGCCCCGGCGAAGATACCGCAATGCCAGGGATGGTCATGATGCGTCAGCCCGGTCCGCGCGACCAACGCCTTCATCGTGTCGCCAAGCTCGGCGGTTTCGCAGTAAAGCTCTACCTCAGCACCGCAGGCTTGCAGAAGCTCTGCCTTCCAGGCGGCGCCGTCCGATCCGCCCGCCATGACCGCCCGCTTGCCCGTAAGGCTCCAGAAGACCGGCAGCTTCGCGAGTGCTGCGATGCGTTCGTTTCCGTCACTCTGCTGCAAGGGTTTGCGTCGCATCCAGGATCCTCCTAATTTCGGGGCGGCAGGAGCCGCAATTGGTTCCGGCATTCAAGACTAGGCCGACGGCTTCCACAGAACGGCAACCGCGATGGGCGGCGGCACTAATCTCATTGATACCGACCGAAAAACAAGAGCAGACGATCGCGCCCTTGTCCGGTCGCCCCGCTGCCGGCCGGCCGGCTATGAGCATGGAACGGGTGCGGCTGTCCAGATGCCGCTCCTTCAGCTGCTCGACCGCCCATTGCCGCGATACGCTGACCGGTTCCGGTGCCCCGAACAAGGCTGCCAGCAGATGCTCTCCGTCAAAGGCGAGCAGGCGGTGATCCCCGGCCTGCCGGTCGAGGTAACCGGAGAAGTCCTGGCGCTCGTCGAGCTGCAAACTGCGCCGCAACCAGTCCTCCCAGCCATCGGCGGGCGGGTCGCCTGCAAATTCCAGTCGGTAACCACCTTCGGTTCTCGCGATCGCCCAATAGGCAAACGGGAGGTCGAGCGGACGCTTCGCCGTCACCAGGAAGCCATGCGCTTGCGCCTCTTGGCGGGCAACGGAAACGCGCGCCATCTTCAAGGCAGGCTGGCCGGACACCGGATCGACGCGGGAGGGGACAAGCGTATCGACGCGGGCACTCGGCGCCGTCTCGCCGGTCCAGTGCATGGGAACGAAGACTGAACCCCGCATCTGCCGTTCGGTCAACAGGGCGCGCACGATGATCGACCTGCCGTTTTCGCCTTCGACATGCACGAGGTCGGCATCGCCGATACTGACGTTCGCCGCGTCCGCCGGATGGATCTCGCAGAAGGGCTCCGCGATATGGGCGGAGAGCCGGGCACTCTTTCCCGTCCGCGTCATCGTATGCCAGTGATCGCGGATCCGGCCCGTATTGAGGGTGAAGGGAAAGCGGCCGTCCGTCTTTTCCAGCGCAGGCGTCGCGACCGGCACAAAGCGGGCCCTTCGATCGGCGGTGAAGAAACCACCATCGGCGAAGAAACGGGCAAGCTTTGAACCGTCACCACGCAAGGGCCACTGGAATGGCTGGAGCTCCTTATAGGCGCCGTGGCTGATTACGGCATGAGCGCCGATGTCGAAATCGCGCTCGCCCTCGTTCTCGAAGGCGGACAGGGCTGCATGCTCGGCAAAGATCTGAGCCTCGCCGCTGTAATCGAAGGCCGGGCCGAACCCCATGCGTTTCCCGACCTCAGCCATCTGCCACCAGTCGGCGCGGGCCTCGCCCGGCTCAGATAGGAACGGTCTCTGCCGGGAGATCCGACGCTCAGAATTCGTCACCGTGCCGGATTTTTCGCCCCAGCCGGTGGCCGGAAGCAGGACATGGGCGAGACGGGCCGTATCGGTATCCTGCTGGATGTCCGAGACCACCACGAAGGGGCATGCCTTGAGGGCCGCCTTGACCGCATCGGCCTCGGGCATGGAGACAACCGGATTGGTCGACATGATCCAGATCGCCTTGATCCGACCGTCCGCCACCGCCTCGAACATGTCGACGGCCTTCAGGCCGGGTCTGTCGGCGATGGTGGGTGAACTCCAGAAGCGCTGCACCCGATCCCTGTGCACCGGGTTTTCGATCGCCATATGGGCTGCGAGCATGTTGGCGAGACCGCCAACTTCGCGCCCGCCCATGGCGTTTGGCTGGCCGGTCAGTGACAAGGGTCCCATTCCGGGCCGGCCGATCCGACCGGTTGCGAGATGGCAGTTGATGATGGCGTTCACCTTGTCCGTGCCGACGGCAGACTGGTTGACGCCCTGGCTGTAGCAAGTGACGACCTTCTCGGTTTGTCCGAAGAGACGGTAGAACTGACGGATGAGCATGCCGGACACGCCCGTCGCCTTCGAAAGGTCAGAGCCAGGTGCCGCTGCCATCAACGCTTCAGGGAACCCGGATGTGTGCCTTGACACGTAGTTTTCGTCCACCGCTCCGGTCTCGGACAGATAGGTGAGCAGGCCGTTGAACAGGGCTATGTCGCCATCGGCGGCCACGGCCAGATGCAGATCGGCGATGTCGCTGGTCGCGGTTTTGCGCGGGTCGATCACCACCACCTTCATGGAAGGCCGGGCAGCCTTGGCCGCCGCCAGACGCTGGTAAAGGACAGGATGGCACCAGGCCATGTTGGAGCCGACCAGGACCACGAGATCCGCCAGCTCCAGGTCCTCATAGCAGGCCGGGACGGTATCGGCGCCGAAGGCGCGGCGATGACCGGCAACGGACGAGGCCATGCACAGGCGTGAGTTGGTGTCTATGTTGGCGGAGCCGATAAACCCCTTCATCAGCTTGTTGGCGACATAATAATCTTCGGTCAACATCTGCCCGGAAACATAGAAGGCAACGGAATCCGGGCCATGATTGCCGATGGCCCGCTGAAAATTTGCGGCAACGAGATCGAGCGCTTCGTCCCAGCCGGCTCTTTCGCCATGAACTCGAGGGTAAAGTGCGCGACCGTCCATATCCAGCGTTTCGGCCAGCGCCGAGCCTTTCGAACAAAGCCTTCCGTAACTGGCGGGATGGTCAGGATCGCCCGACACGCTGATCTTGCCCTCGTCGTCGACTGCGGCGATCACGCCGCAGCCGACACCGCAATAGGGGCAGGTCGTCTTGGTTACACCGGACATGGTGGCTTCCCGCATCTCACCAACTATTGTAACCGAGATATTTTCCGCTCATGCGGATCTCAATGCGGTCGCCCTTCGGATTGGCAACCTTCTCCACCACCATGTCAAAATCGATGGCGCTCATGATGCCGTTCCCGCATTTCTCCTGGATGAGTTCTTTCAGGGTCTCGCCGTAAACTCCAACGATCTCGTAGAGCCGGTAGATGCAGGGATCGGTAGGGATATCGCGACCCCAGACCTTGGTCGGGAACTCCGCCAGGACGACAGCACATTCCTGGGGCAGACCGAGATTGCGCACCAGAAGATCGGCCTTCACGCGTGGCAGCGCATTCATTCCAAGGCAGGCCGAGGTAACAAATACCTCGCTCATGCCGATCCCTTCGGCAATCGAGGCCCAGCTCAGGCCGGCCTGCCGCTTCTTCTCGTAGATCATCTCGGTCACGTCTGATTTTGACAGCATCATTGCCTCCTTGGGAATATGCGGGATGGGGGTGTTCACTCGGCCGCTTCCAGCCGTCTCTCCAGGAGGATGGACAATTCGCCGTCCGTGTTGCGCAGCGGCAGTGTCGCGACGGAGCCTTCGTCGGCGCCGAGTGCGCGGCCGCTCTCAAGCGAGATCACCCAGTTGTGCAAGGGGCAGGTCACGGCCTTGCCATGGACGATGCCCTGGGAGAGCGGACCGCCCTTGTGCGGGCAACGGTCCTCGATTGCAAAGACCTCGTTTTCGGCCGTGCGAAACACGGCAACCTTACCCTGCAGCGTCTTTACGCAACGCGCCCCGCGCAGCGGAATGTCGTCTATTCGACCGATCGTCATCCAGTTGCTGTTCATCGCCTCACTCCGCTGCCTGGTTGTAGCTGATGGTCGCCATGGGCTTGAACTCGTGCTTGTCCTTGCCCGAGACACGCTCCGACCAGGGGTCGACCTGGGCGAATGTCTGGGAGAACACGAAACGATCGTAATAGGCACGGCGTTTTTCGGGATCGCCCATGATCTGGCGGCGGATCTCGTCATGGCCGATGCGTTTGGCCCACTTGTAGATGCGCTCAAGGTAACGGCCCTGCTCGCGATACATCTGGGTGAGCGCCACGATATGCTCCAGCGCCTCATCCTCGGTTTTCACCAGACCCAAAACATCCGTGCCCTTGATGTCGAGACCGGCGGCACCGGCGAAATGGATCTCGAAACCGCTGTCGACGCAGATCACTCCGATATCCTTGCAGGTGGCTTCGGCGCAGTTGCGCGGACAGCCGGAGACGGCAAGTTTCAGTTTGGCTGGTGTCCACGAGCCCCACATGAACTTCTCGACGCGGATGCCGAACCCGGTCGAATCCTGCGTGCCGAAGCGGCACCAGTCGGAACCGACGCAGGTTTTTACCGTGCGCAAGCCTTTGGCATAGGCCTGACCCGAGATGAATCCGGCCTTGCCGAGGTCGGCCCAGACGGCCGGCAGATCTTCCTTCTCGATGCCGAGCAAATCGATGCGCTGGCCGCCGGTCACCTTCACCATCGGTATTTCGAACTTGTCGACGACATCGGCGATGGCGCGAAGTTCCGCCGCATTGGTGACGCCGCCCCACATGCGCGGCACGACCGAATAGGTGCCATCCTTCTGGATGTTGGCATGCACACGCTCGTTGATATAGCGCGACTGGTAGTCGTCGGCATATTCGTCCGGCCAGTCGCAGACGAGGTAGTAGTTGAGCGCAGGGCGGCATTTGGCGCAGCCGCAGGAGGTCCTCCACTCCAGTTCCTGCATCACGGCCGGAATGGTCTTCAGGGTCTTCGCCTTGATCAGGCGGCGGACGTCGTCGTGGCCAAGCTCGGTGCAGGTGCACATCGGCGTGACGGCGGCCGGGTTGTAAGCATCGCCCAGCGTCAGCGCCATCAGCTGCTCGACGAGGCCGGTGCAGGAACCGCAGGATGCGGATGCCTTTGTATGGGCGCGGACGTCATCCAGCGAGATCAGACCCTTGCCGGTGATGGTCGTGGTGATCTTGCCCTTGCAGACGCCGTTGCAGCCGCAGATTTCCGCATCATCCGGCAAGGCTGCAACGGCCGCCATAGGGTCCAGCGGAGACCCTCCCTGGTAGGACTGGCCGAATATCAGGGTGTCGCGCATTTGCGAGATGTCGGTCCCGCGTTTCATCAGGTCGAAGAACCAAGAGCCATCCGCCGTTTCGCCGTAGAGTACCGCGCCGATGATGCGATTGTCCTTGAGCACCAGCCGCTTGTAGATGCCGGCGGACGCATCGCGCAGCACGATTTCCTCGCGGTCCGGCGCTTCGGCAAAATCGCCTGCCGAAAACAGGTTGATGCCGGTGACCTTGAGCTTCGTGTTGACGACGGAGCCATGATATTCGCTGGTCCCGCCGATGAGGCGATCAGCGAGAACCCTTGCGGCCTCATAAAGGGGCGCAACGAGCCCATAGCAGATGCCGCGATGTTCGGCGCATTCGCCGAGCGAAAAGACGTTCGGGTCCGAGGTCATCATGCCGTCATCGACGACGATGCCGCGGTTGACGGCGATGCCGGCATCCTTGGCAAGGCTCGAGGCCGGGCGGATGCCGACGGCCATGATCACCATAGCGCCGGTGATGACGCGGCCGTCATCCAGCTCGATACCCTCCACCTTGTCGGTGCCGAGGATCCGCTTGGTATTGGCCTTGGTGATGATGTCGATGCCGCGTTCGGTCAGCGCCTTTTCGAGCAGATAGGCGGCCGGCGGATCGAGCTGACGGTCCATGATGGTCGGGTTGAGGTGAATGACGGTCACCTCCATGCCCTGCCGCTTCAGCCCGTAAGCAGCCTCCAACCCCAGCAGCCCGGCGCCGATGACGATGGCGCGGCCCTTGGCGCCCGCAATCTCGACCATCTTCTCGACATCGGCGAGATCGCGGTAGGCGAGAACGCCGGGCAATTGGTGACCCGGAACCGGGATGATGAACGGGAGAGAACCGGTGGCGATGACAAGCTTGTCATAGGCTGCGGTGATGCCGTTGGCCGAGGTGACCGTCTTCGCCTGGCGGTCGATCTCAGTGACCCTTGCACCCTTGTGCAGTGTCACGCCATGGCTGGCGTACCAATGGTCATTGTGGATGACGATATCGTCGTAGCACTTCTCGCCCGAAAGCACCGGCGAGAGCATGATGCGGTCATAGTTGACGCGCGGTTCGGCGTTAAAGATGGTCACGTCGAAACGACCGGGGGCCCTTTCGAACAGTTCTTCCAGCATGCGACCGGGCGCCATGCCGTTGCCGATGATAACGAGCTTTTCCGTCATGTCGGTTACTCCGCAGCTTCGACGAAGCGGTGACGTTCGTAGAGGAACTTCAGTACAGCTTCGCGGGACTTGAGGTAGGTTCGGTCGGCCGCGAGCGCGATGCGGTCGCGTACCCGCTGGATTGGCACGTCAAGCACTTCACCGATGCGGGCGGCCGGGCCGTTGGTCATCATGACAATGCGGTCGGAGAGCAGCACGGCCTCGTCGACGTCATGGGTGATCATGATCATCGTGTTGCCAAGGCGGGAATGGATCTCCATCACCGCATCCTGCAGATGGGCGCGGGTAAGCGCATCGAGCGCACCGAAAGGTTCGTCGAGCAGGAGGATCTTCGGTTCCATGGCGAGCGCGCGAGCAATCCCGACGCGCTGCTTCATACCGCCGGAAATTTCGGAAGGGCGCTTGTCCTTGGCATGCGCCATCTGGACGAGGTCCAGGTTGCGCATCACCCAGTCATGCTTTTCGGCCCGCGTCTTCCTGCCGGCAAAGACCTTGGAGACCGCAAGATTGACGTTTTCGTAGACGGTCAGCCACGGCAGCAGCGAATGGTTCTGGAAAACGACGGCGCGTTCCGGGCCCGGCGCATTGACCTCTACGTTTTCGAGCAGGACGGCACCGGCGGAAACCCGCGTCAAGCCGGCGATCAGGTTCAGCAGGGTCGACTTGCCACAACCGGAATGGCCTATGATGGAGACGAACTCGCCCTTGTCGATGGTGAGCGAGATGTCCTTCAGCACCTCTGTTGTTGTGCCGGCGCGTTCGAAGTTCTTGTCGACGTGATCGATTTTCAGGTAGGCGCTCATGGCCGTCTCCTCAATTCCTGGCGGTGCCGCGGGTGACGATCGAGCCGAGCAGGCCCACCAGCTTGTCGAGGACGAAGCCGGTCACGCCGATATAGGCGAGCGCCACGATGATGTCGGTGAGGCGCGAGGAATTCCACGCATCCCAGATGAAGAAGCCGATGCCGACGCCGCCGGTCAGCATTTCCGCGGCAACGATGGCGAGCCACGACAGGCCGATGCCGATGCGAAGGCCGGTGAAGATGTAAGGGGCCGCCGCCGGCACCATGATGCGGATGAAGAACTCGAGCTGATTGAGGCGCAGGACCCGGGCGATGTTACGATAGTCATCCGGAATGTTGCGCACGCCGACGGCGGTGTTGATGATCACAGGCCAGATCGAGGTGATGAAGATCACGAAGATCGCCGATGGATTGGAATTCTGGAAGGCGGCGAGCGAGAGCGGCAGCCAGGCGAGTGGTGGAACAGTGCGCAGGATCTGGAAGATCGGGTCGAGGCCGCGCATGGCCCAGACCGACTGCCCGACAAGGGCGCCAAGGAAAACGCCGACCACTGCTGCAAGCCCGAAGCCAATCGCGACACGCTGAAGCGAGATCAGCACGCGCCAGGCAAGACCTATGTCCTGCGGCCCGAAATCGAAGAACGGATGGGCGATCAGGTCATAGCTGTCGATCCAGACCTGTGATGGCGGTGGCAAAGTAGCGCCAGCACCGGAGCAGGCGATCTGCCAGATGGCGAGGAGCACGATCAGCACTACCAGCGGCGGCAATACGTTGCGACAGACGGCAGTGGCGGCATGCCGGATGTTGAGCTTGCGGGCTGGGGGCTGGACCATCATGACAACGGTCGCGCTTTTCTCCGACGCCGCCGGCGTTTTTGGCGTTGTTGCCTGGTCTGACTTGCGGGCTGTTGCAGTCATGGTGATCCCTTCAAGTGATGTTCGTTCTGGACAAGACAGGCCCCCCATGCGCTGCCGCGTAAGGGGCCGCTGCTTCAGGCACTTGCCTTGATCGTCAGGCTCTCCAGATAGGCCTTCGGGTTTTCCGGATCGAAGACCTTGCCGTCGAAGAAGGTCTCTTTTCCACGCGAGCTCGACGCCGGAACGTCGGCGGCAGCGATTCCCAGATCGGCTGCTGCCGCGCGCCAGATGTCTTCGCGGTTGACCTTGTCGACCAGCGCCTTGATGTCGGTGTCGGGTGCGAACTTGCCCCAGCGGATGTTCTCGGTGAGGAACCAGGCGTCGTGGCTCTTGAACGGATAGGAGGCGTGGTCCTTCCAGAACTTCATCTCCAGCCCGGTATTCTCGACAAGGCGCCCGTTGCCGTAGTTGATGGTGCCCTTGAGGCGGCCGGCGACATCCTTCGGCGGCACGTTGAACCACTGGCGCTTGCCAAGAATGGCGGCCATCTCTTCCTTGTTGTCCATGCTGTCGGCCCACATCTGGGCTTCCATGACGGCCATCATCAGCGCACGCGCGGCATTCGGGTTCTTCTCGATCCAGTCTGAGCGAAGCCCGAGCGCTTTTTCCGGATGACCTTTCCACATCTCGCCGGTGGTGCAGGCAGTGAAGCCGATACCCTGGTTGACGAGCTGCTCGTTCCAAGGCTCGCCGACGCAGAAGGCGTCCATGTTGCCGACCTTCATGTTCGCCACCATCTGCGGCGGCGGCACCACGATCGTCGACACGTCCTTGTCCGGATCGATGCCGCCGGCGGCGAGCCAGTAGCGGATCCAGAGATCATGGGTGCCGCCAGGAAAGGTCATGGCGACCTTGATCTCGTTGCCGGCAGCCTTCTTGGCGGCAAACGCCTCCCGCAGCTTGGAAGCATCGAGCTGGACCCCGGTCCCGGCATATTCCTTGGCAACCGAAATGCCTTGGCTGTCGAGGTTGAGGCGGGCAACGATCGACATTGGCACCGGTACGTTGTTCTGGGTCACCTTGCCGGTGGACATGAGATAGGGCAACGGGGTGAGGATATGCGCACCGTCGATGCCGTTGGCGGCACCGCCGAGCACGAGATTGTCGCGCGTCGCGCCCCAGGATGCCTGTTTGAGCACTTCCACATCCGGCAGGCCATGCTTGGCAAACAGGCCCTTTTCCTGTGCAATGATCAGCGGCGCGGCGTCGGTCAGCGCGATGTAGCCGATCTTGAGGCCGCTGACTTCCGGACCTGCCGAGGCGGCGAAGGCGCCGGACGGAAATGCGGCGCGCACAGCACTTGCCAGAGCAACGGCAGAACTGATCTTCAGGATCTGCCGGCGGTTGATGTTCATTCCTGTAGTCTTCGTCATAGCGTTGTGCCCCTCTGGTGTGACGGAGATCCGGAAACAAAAAAACGCCGCGTGCCCGTCTGCCGGGTCCGGGCGATAAGCGCCGGACGGCAAGGGAGCATGCGACGTCGGTGTCGGATGGGTATTTGCGCCTGATCGGGCGCTCATCTGTCCTGCGATCGCCATTGACCGCGGACAGTTAGATACAAGCAAACATCGTGCCAGATCGAAATAAGGCCATCAACGGGAACGATTAGTTTGCATTTACGGACAGTTGCCGAACGCGTAGCCGATTGCAGGGCAAGCGGCGCTGCACGTTATGAAGCCTGACTTTCGATGCAGATGCCTCAGCTTTGCGCACCGCGCGCGATTACGCTTCGGTCACGTCGTCGCCTGATGACGTCGAGCGAACCGCAAAATGCTCCGCATAGGCCTGCACATCACGAGGGTCGAAAATCTCCCCGTCCATGAAGCCATCATATCCCGATGCACTTCGTTCGCCCGGCTCATCCGGGGTGGCCGCGTTTGCACCCAGCGCCATCTCGTAGAGGTCGGGCCGGAAGGCGCTCGTGACCCGTGCCATGCCTTCTTCGCTGAAATCAGCCTGCCCCCAGCGGATCATCTGGCTGTAGATCCAGCTTGCCTGGTCCGGCCGCGGATAGTTTGCCGCCTTGCCGTGGTAGAGAAAGTAGTCGGGAACGACCCGCGTCGTGCCCTGCGCATCCAGACTGAATTCGCCGCTGAGGACACTGCGGATAATGCTCGTCGGCGCCGCGATATAATCGGGGGCGCTGAGGATCTCTGCGAGTTCGTTGTGATTCTGGGCGTCGTCGCACCACCGCGCTGCCCTGTCGAGCGCAACGATGAGGCGCGACACCGTATCGGCATTGGTCTCAGCCCATTCCGGCCGCATGCCCAACACTTTCTCCGGCGCCAGAGGCCATATGTCCTGCTTGGCCGCGACGATCCTGCCAGTCCCGCGTTCAGAGGCGATCATGTTCCAGGGCGCACCGACGCAAAATCCATCGATCGCGCCTGCCGAAAGCGCATCGGATGTCAGCGGCGGCGGCACCACGACCAGCTTGACGTCGCGGTCCGGATTGATGCCGCCAGCTGCCAGCCAGTAGCGGAACTCGTAATTGTGCGAGGAAAACGGATAGGTCATGCCAAGCGTCGGCATGGCTTCGCCGCGGGCGCGCATGTCGGCGAGTAGAGCCGCGAGAGCCTTCGCATTGGCAAGCGCGCCCGCATCATCGGCAAGCCCCGTCAACGACTTCATCCGCTCGAAGATCCGCGCCGACAGCGTGATGGCATTGCCGCCGCGGCCAAGCGAAAAGGGTGTGATCGTCGGCGAAGGATTGGATCCTAGGCCCAGCATGGAGGCGACCGGCATCGGCGACAGCATATGGGCAATGTCGAACTGACGAAACGCCAGCCGGTCCCGCACATTGGCCCAGGTGACATCCCGTACCAGTTCGAGACGTAGTCCCTCCCTTTCCGCAAAGCCGAGTTCGGTTGCAACGATCAGGATCGCTGCATCCATCAAAGGGATGTATCCCGCGCGCAGAAGCCTCTGCTCCTTGCCGCGGACACGCGACGGCGCTTTGATGGCGCTGTCGCCAGATTGCGTGGAAACACGATCACTCACCAGCATTCTCCGATCGATGCCGCGCTCAAAGCAGCATTCCTGCAGCCGTGACGACGCTTTGCGCGATGTCTGCCAGCTTCTTCTTCTCGTTCATCGCCGTCTGGCGTAGCAGCGCGTATGCCTGTTCTTCGCTCATCCCCCGCATCCTTATCAAAATGCCCTTGGCCCGCTCGATGACCTTGCGCTCCTCAAGCGCACTGCGTGCCTCGGCGAGTTCGCGCTGCAGCCGGCTGAAGGCATTGAAGCGGCTCACCGCCATATCGAGGATCGGCTTGATCCTCTCCTTCTTCAGCCCGTCGACCACATAGGCGGAAACCCCGGCATCAACAGCAGCCTCGATCGCCGCCGTATCGGATCTGTCCACGAACATGGCAATTGGCCGCGAAATCATGCGGGTGAGCTGGAACATGTGCTCCATCATGTCACGATTTGGATTTTCGATATCAATGATGATGACATCCGGATCCATCGTCTCGATCAGCCGCGCCACGCCCTGCATTTCGTGGATGACCCTGACATTCAGGTGCCCTGCCTCGTTCAAACCCTCTTCGATGATCGAACCCCGGATGGCGTTCTCGTCGATGACCAGGATCGTCAGGTCGGTGGTGATTTTTGATCTGCTCATGCCGGGGCAACAGAGCAATGGCATGCGAGATGCAAGCGACCCACGCTTGACGCAGCCCCCCGACCCCGGAGCAAAGACGCACTCCTGTTGCTCACGACGATCAGGGTTTGCCTTACTTCGAGATCGCGTACGGCAATAACCGGCAACACAAGTGCTTTGGTCCTATCATGGCGCAAAAATGCGCTGATCGCTCTCATTCCGATGCAGCTCAGCGCAATCACGGTGCATTGGATGGGCGCGTAAACTGCCAATGACGTCTCCCGGCTCACTATCTCCCGGTCACACGCAATTCTTAGGCCATGTGTCTAGTTGGAGTGATGGGACAGAGAACTAGCTGGGCAAAACCGTGGCTGGCCTAGGAAACGTCGCAATTCCCTCTCGCAGGCGAACGCTGGTGGCAGCAATGCCACCAGCACAAATTAAAGTGCAGCACTCGAAGGAATCGGACCAACGAGGTCGCTAGTAATTCTTCTTACCCTCTAGGTTTGCAAAGATTCTATGGTGTAAAACGGGTTGTGTGGCGCTTCTAGGTAAGTATTCGCACCCGGCGTGCCAGCCTGAAAACGAGTTCGCGACAAATCAGCAACTAGCTGATCGATACACGGTGTTCGAGCGACTTACCCGGTATCGCCGCCAGCAGAAGCTGCGTGTAGGAATTCTGCGGATTGCCAAGCAACTCTCGGGTCGGTCGCATTTCCACGATCTCTCCGCGCTGCATGACTGCAATGCGGTCACAGACCTGGGCTGCAACATGCAGGTCGTGGGTGATGAACAGCATCGCCAGATCTAGCTTGCCCTTCAGTTCCTCGAGAAGCTCCAGAACCTGTTTCTGGATCGTGACATCCAGCGCCGAGACGGATTCGTCGGCGATCAGCACGTCCGGCTTTAGCGCAAGCGCTCTTGCCAACCCGATACGCTGCCGCTGGCCGCCTGAAAATTCGTGCGGAAGGCGATCGATAGCACGGGCATCGAGCCCAACGAGTTTCAGGAGATCAACTGCCTGCTGCAGAGCTTCGCCTTTCGGCACGCCATGGGCAATCGGACCGTCAGCGATGCTGAGGCCCACCTTGCGACGCGGATTGAGCGAGGCAAAGGGATCCTGGAACACCATCTGGATGCGTTTGCGCGCATGGCGCAGGCCACGTGCCGGAAGCGCACCGAAATCGTCACCTCCCAGCATGATCGTGCCACTGTCCGGTTCGACAAGTCTTGTGACGAGCCTCGCCACCGTCGATTTTCCCGAACCGGATTCACCGATGATGCCAAGTGTCTCGCCGCGCCGGATCTCGAAGCTGACATCCTTCACCGCGTGCACAATGCGCTTCGGTTTGAACAGGCTGCCGCCTGTCACGTAGGTCTTGCGCAGGTTGGCAACCGAGATCGCGATGGTCTTGTCATCCACCTCGGCACGAACCGACGGAACGCCGTTCGGAACGGCCGCAAGAAGGGCTTTCGTGTATTCGTGGGTTGGTCGGCGCAGCACGTCGTCTGCTGTGCCCTGCTCTACGACGATGCCCTTTTGGAGAACCAGCACTTCGTCTGCAATATCGGCCACGACCCCGAAATCGTGGGTGATGAAGATCACCGACATGCCGCGCCGTCGCTGGATGTCGCGGATCAGCGCAAGAATCTGCGCCTGCGTGGTAACATCGAGAGCGGTCGTCGGCTCGTCTGCAATCAATACGACGGGCTCGAGCGCCAGGGACATGGCGATCATCGCACGTTGACGCTGACCGCCGGAAAGCTGGTGCGGAAAGCTCTGGATGATACGCTCGGGATCAGGCAGGCCGACTTCTGTCGCGAGTTTTACCGCCTGCGCACGGCGCTCCTCGGGTGTCAGCAGCCCATGGGCCTCGAACACTTCTGCGATTTGGTCGACGATCCGCATCGACGGATTGAGCGCCGTCATCGGTTCCTGGAAGATCATGCCGATCTGGCTGCCGCGCAGGGTACGCAGGCTCTCTTCGTCGACCTTTAGGAGATCGCGGCCGCCGAACAGGATCTCTCCGCCGGCAACGCGGATTGCCTTCGGCAGAAGGCCCATCACGGTCTGGGCACAAAGCGATTTTCCCGACCCGGATTCCCCAACAATGCAGAGAATTTTCCGTTCATCGAGATGGAAGGTCAGATCGTCGAGCGCATATTCGCGGTCTCCGCCTTCCGGAAGCGCGAGCCGGAGATTTTTGACCGTCAGGATTGGAGATGACATGCTGATTACCTCAATAGCCGAGCGCCATGCCGTCCTTGCGGTGGTCGGATGCCCCCAGAAGAACGCCGCGCTTGTAGTCGATCATGATTGCCTGGCAACCTCCGATGGGCTCGTCCGCCCATTCGGTCACGTGACCACGCCGTTCTAGATCCGCTTTCACGTCCGGCGAAATAGTCGGCTCGAGGCTCAGCTTGCCGTTGTGACAAAAGCTGCGCGGCTGATCGCTCGCCTGCTGTGGATCGAGATCGCGGTCGAGGATCTGGCTGAGAAGGTGGGCGTGTCCCGTCGCCTGATACTGGCCGCCCATCACCCCGAAGGCCATGCGGGTGCGTCCGTTTTCGGCAAGTTGCGCCGGAATGATCGTATGGAAGGGTAGCTTGCCGGGGCCGATCGCGTTCGGATGGCCGTGCCTGACGACGAAGCCGGCACCGCGGTTCTGCAAAAGCACACCCGATTTCGGTGCATAGATGCCGCTGCCGAAGGCGAAGAACACCGAGTTGATCAGTGACATGGCATTGCCGTCGCGATCGACCACGGAGACGTAGACGGTGTCCTTGTGCTCGGGACCTTCCCATATGCCGGGTGCTGTTGCCTTTTCCAGACTGATCTTCGCCCGCATCGCCTCGATCGACCGGTCGGACAAAAGTGCTGCGATATCAAAGGTAATATGCTGCGGATCGGCGATCAGCGCGTCGCGCCTCGCATAAGCAGCCTTGGTGGCTTCCGCGAGAAGATGAATGCGGTCCGCTTCCGAGAGGGTTGGATCGCGAAGATCGAAGCCGTCGAGAATGCGGGCGATCAGAAGCGCTGCCAGCCCCTGGCCATTCGGCGGGCATTCGAGAAGATCCATGCCACGAAAAGAAGCGCTGATCGGACCGGTTTCGAAAGCACGGTAGGATGAAAAGTCGCCCTCCTCGTGCAGTCCGCCGAGCGACTTCAGCAGCGTGGTGATCTCCTCGGCGACCGGCCCGGCATAGAAAGCGTCGCGACCTTCACTGGCAATGCGACGCAATGTAGCTGCAAGCGCCGGGTTGGTCATCCGCTCGCCGGTCCTCGGTGCCCGACCACCTGGGAGGAAATAGGCGGCGGCATCCGGATATTTCTGCACCCGGCTGGCGTAGCGTACCCAGTCGAGTTCGACGCGCGGCGTGATGCAATAGCCTTTTTCCGCAGCCTCGATAGCCGGCGCGAGCACCCGGCCCATATCCCGCCCGCCATAGGTCGCAACGAGATGGCACCACGCATCGACGGCGCCCGGCACGGTCACCGCGTGTGGGCTGTCATCGGCAATGGTCGTGATGCCGTTTTGCAGGAAGTAATCGAGGGTCGCTGCCCCCGGCGCACGCCCTGAGCCGTTGAGCGCAATCGTCTTGCCACCAGCCGGCGTATAGAGCGCGAAGCAATCGCCACCGACTCCCGTCATATGCGGGTCGATCACCGATTGTAGGGCGATAGCGGCCACCGCCGCATCGACGGCATTGCCGCCGGCGCGCAGTATGTCCACCGCAGCAAGGGTTGCCTGCGGATGCGAGGTTGCCGCCATACCGCGGTCTGAAATTGCCACCGACCGGCCGGGCTTAAAGAAGTCACGTTGCTGCATGGACATTCCCCGTCATACTCAATTGCTGGATGTCCAGCTGGGCGGCTGCTGCTTCGTCGCAGAATACAGTGACCGTAGCGTGCCGTTGCAGAGCCGAAGCCGGACAATCGAGGCAGACCTGCCCCTGCAACGCTGCCGCCAGGGCTTCGGCTTTCGCCGCCCCCGTCGCAAGCAGCACGATCTCACGTGCCTCGAGAATGGTGCCGATGCCCATCGTCAGCGCGGTTTCCGGCGGATCTTCGCCGTCTGGAAAATCCGGACGGTTGGCATCGATGGTCGATTGCGCAAGCCGAACCCTTCGCGTCCGGCTGTCATGTGCCGAGCCCGGCTCGTTGAAACCGATATGACCGTTGCGGCCGATGCCGAGCAACTGCAAGTCGATCCCGCCATTGTCTGAGATCATCTGTTCATAGGCCTTCGCGGCCGCGTCGAGATCAGTGGCGGTGCCATCGGGAATGTGCGTTCGGGACACGTCGACATCGACATGATCGAAGAGCAGCTCGCGCATGTAATAGGCGAAGCTCGCAGAATGATCCCGGCCGAGACCCGCATATTCGTCGAGATTGAAGCAGCGCGTCTCTCGCCACGAAACCGTCTCGGTTTGACCGATCAACGTCCTGTACACCGTTCGTGGCGTTGCACCAGTTGCAAGCCCCAGCGTCAGAGCAGGCATCGCAGCAATCCGCTCCAGTATCAGAGAAGCCACAGCCTCGGACGCAAGCTCGGGGGTCTGATAGATCCGGATTGTGGGGCGGTGAAGGTCCCGTGGCATCGAGTTCATAAAGCACCTTCCAGGGACTTCGGAGTAACCGGCTCGACCCCGCGCAGAGGGAGGCCGAACAGAGCTTGGTAAAACCCCTCCTGCGCAATTGCGACGGCGCCAAGAATGCCAGCCCGGTTTCCGAGCGAGCTGATGACGCAGGCGGGCGGCACGGGCATGCAGCGCGTGAGATGGTACTCCACCCGATCGATCAATTCCGCACGGGAGCCAACGCTGCCTCCAAAAATCACCCGCTGCGGATCCAGCACGGCGGCAATCGCCGCAATGGCAACGGCAACGGTGCGGCCCACTTCGTCTATGACTGTCTGGGAAGCCCCGTCTTGTCGCGAAAAGATTTCGCGAACCGTCAAACCTTCGACGCCACTGTTTCCGGCATACCGCGACCGGATCGCGGCGCTGCCGACAGATGTTTCAAGCACGCCGGAACCGAACGCAGAGGAATTGAAGGGGTCGCCGCCGATCGGCAGGGTCGAGATCTCGCCAGCTGCGCCACGGGCACCACGAATGAGCCGCTTCTCGCTGATGATACCCATCCCGATCCCGGTTCCGAGCGCCACGAAGACGAAATTATCGATATCCTGCCCTTCGCCGAGGACCTGCTCGCCCTTGGCCGCGACATTGACATCGTTTTCGAGAACCATCGGAAAGCCGAGGCGCCCGGTCAGCGCCGCCTCGAAATCGAAATCGGTCATGCCGGCGATATTCGGCATCATGGTGATACGACGGGTCTTTGGGTCCACCGCACCAGGAATGCCGACCGCGCCCATCCGCACGAGCTGCGGTGCGATCCCCGCCTTGGTCGTCATAGTGTCCAGCAGTACCGCCAGCTGTTCGACGAGATGCATTCCGCCGCGGGTGTCTGTCGCCTCCAGGATTTCTTCCACGACAGTACCAGAAAGATCCGCGATCGATGCATGGACCTTGGTCCCGCCAATGTCGACACCGAGGAGAAAAGCCTTGCCGGGATCGAGCTCGTAGTTGACTGCGCTGCGCCCGACGCCGCCTTGTGTGCGTCCCGTCTCACGAACCCAACCGTCGACCTCGAGATCGCGCACGATCTCGGACATCGCCTGCTTCGACAGTCCGGTGACGCGGGCAAGCTCGGCGCGTGAAATCGGTGAACTATCTATGATCGTACGGAGCACGGTACGCGAGGTGATTTGTCGCGTTAGGGGCGCCAATCCAGAAATATCGGTCATGATCTCATTCAATTCGTCATCTTTGCGGACTAAGTTAACTGGCGGGGTATGTCTGTCAATCGAAATAAGGCTAAAATCGATTGAACTTCATGCAATTTGTGAAGGAAGGAAATTATTTAGTCATCCTTCTTTACAATAGGGATGTTCCTGTGCATCACTGATCGACGTACAAAAACTGGGCGAAACGCGCTCTTCTGCGCGGGTTTGAGGAAAAATAATGGGAACGAGCATCAAACTGGCGCTGATGGCGACTGCCATCGCGATGACTTTCACAACCGCGCAGGCGGCAACGCTACGCGTCGGCATGCAGGACGATCCGGATGCGCTGGATCCTGCGACCTCTGGCACCTACGCCGGACGTATCGTATTTTCGGCAATGTGCGACAAGCTCGTCGATATCGACGCCAAGCTCGAGATCGTACCGCAGCTGGCAACCGCCTGGATCTGGAACGCCGAGGGTACGGAGGTGACGTTCACCCTTCGTGACGGCGTCAAATTCCAGGACGGAACACCCTTCGACGCAGCCGCGGTGAAGTTCAATATCGAACGCATGAAGTCCCTGAAGGATTCCAAGCGCAAGGGTGAGCTCTCGCCCGTCGAAACCGTCACCGTTATTGATGCGACCCATGTTTCATTCAAGCTGAAATCGGCCTTCGCCCCGCTTCTCGCCGTCCTGTCCGACCGCGCGGGCATGATGGTGTCTCCGGCGGCTGCCGCGGAAGGCAAGGAATTTTCTGCCAACCCGGTTTGCGCGGGCCCCTTCAAGTTCACGGAACGCCGCGCGCGCGACGTGATCTCACTCGAAAAATTCGACGGCTACTGGAATGCCGCGGCGATCGGTTACGATGACGTCCAGTACCTCTATATTCCGGATTCGACCGTGCGCCTTTCGCGGCTACAGGCCGGTGATCTCGAAATCGCCGAGCGCATCGCGCCGACCGACCTCGGCGCCGTCCGCGGGAACAAGGCGCTGGCGCTCCACACGTCGCCCGGCCTTGCCGTCTCACATCTGATGATCAATGTCGGCAACGGCGAAAAGGGCGGCGCGCTCGGCAAGGAGCCACGGCTTCGCCAGGCACTCGAGCTCTCGATCGACCGCAACGTCATCAACAAGGTTGCCTTCGCCGGCGAGTTCTCTGCCGACAACCAGATGATCCCGCCATCCAGCGTCTTCTATGACAAGGCGCATCCGGCTCCCGCCCGCGACATCGACAAGGCCAAGGCTTTGATTGAAGAAGTCGGCGGCGACGCACCCGTCGTCGAGATCACCTACGAAAACTCGCTCGCCGATGGTCGCGTGGCTCAGATCATCCAGTCAATGGCGGGCGAAGCTGGCTTCCAGATCGAACTGGTTCCGCTCGAAACGGCATCCGCCGTCGAACGCTACCTCGCTGGTAACTTTCAGGCCTATATCGGCAACTGGAGCGGCCGCGCCGATCCGGACCCGACACTGATCTCCTTCTTCGGCAAGGAAGGCAGCCAGAACGTCAACAAGTATAGCAACCCGGAAATGGATAAGGCCCTCGGAGAGGCGCGCTCTACGTCTGACGTCGAAAAACGTAAGGCTCTCTACGGGACGGCGACCGGCATCTACCTCGCCGACCTGCCGACGATTCCGCTTTACCACCCGAACTGGTTCTATGCGGTACGCACCGATGTCGGCGGCATCACGGTTTATCCAGACGGCCTCCTGCGTCTGACCGACGTAAAGCCTGCGAAGTAAGCCCAAGCCCGTCAGGGCATTGTGTAAATCATCCCGCCAGCCGGACCGTGGTGCTGGCGGGACCACACGAGAAAGCTCATGCTCTCCTACGTCCTGCGTCGCCTGGCAATCGCCATACCCACACTTCTGCTCGTCTCGATCCTGGTCTTCAGCCTGCTGAAGTTCCTTCCCGGTGATCCGGCGATCGCGCTGGCCGGTGAGGAACGCGATCCTGCCGTCATCGAGTATCTGCGGCAAAAGTACAGCCTCGATCAGCCGCTATACGTCCAATACGGCAAGTGGCTCGCCGGGATCGTCCAAGGCGATTTCGGCCTATCGATCCGTACTCGGCTTCCGATTGGCGAAATGATTGCGCAAAAGCTGCCGGTCACGATCCAGCTGTCGGTCATGGCGATGATCCTTGCGACCCTTATCGGCATTCCGGCCGGTATCATCGCAGCGCTGAAGCGCGGAACGGCGGCCGATTACGGCGTCAGCATCATAGGCCTTGCCGGGCTTTCAGTGCCAAGCTTCTGGCTCGGCATCATGCTGATCCTGCTTTTTGCCGTCACGCTCGGATGGTTTCCCTCTGGCGGCTACGTCGCCTTCTTCGATAGTCCTCTCGACAATCTGCGCCACACGCTTCTTCCCAGCCTAGTGCTCGGAACTGCTGCTGCGGCCATTGTCATGCGCCATACGAGAAGCGCAATGCTGCAGGTGCTCAAGCAGGACTATGTCCGCACCGCCCGCGCAAAGGGCTTGAAGGAGCGCATCGTCGTCGTGCGGCACGTCCTGCGCAACAGCCTTGTCCCCGTCGTCACGATGAGCACGCTGCACTTGGGCGAACTCCTGTCGGGTGCCGTATTGACCGAACAGGTGTTCGGGATACCGGGCTTTGGCAAGATGATCGTCGATGGTGTTTTCAGCCGCGATTACGCTGTGGTCCAGGCTGTGGTTCTCTGCTCGGCAGCACTCTTCCTGCTGATGAACCTTCTCGCCGATATTGCCTATGTCATTCTAAGCCCGAGGTTGCGCGGATGAACACGTTGAACGCCACGCTTCAGTTACCGAGCACGTCAGGTGCAAGAAAGTCGGTGCTTTCACGGTGCCTGCGCCAGCCCGGCGTGATGATCGGCGGAACGATCATCCTGTTCTTCGTGCTGGTCGCGATTGCAGCGCCTCTGATCGCGCCCTACCAGCCCAATGCGTCCGACTGGATGGCAATCCGGCAGGGGTCGACAGTTGCTCACTGGTTCGGCACGGACGACCTTGGCCGCGATATCCTGACGCGTATCATCTATGGCACGCGGGCTTCACTGCTTGTCGGCATTGTGTCCGTCGCCATCGCCATCGCCATCGGCGTCCCCCTCGGCATGATCGCCGGCTATTTCGGCGGCCTCGTCGACATGGTGATTTCGCGCATTACGGACGCGCTTCTCGCATGCCCCTTTCTGGTGCTGGCGATCGCGTTTGCCGCCTTTCTCGGTGCAAGCCTTGAAAACGCGATGATCGCGATCGGGATATCGGCCATGCCGATTTTTGTGCGCCTGACGCGCGGGCAGGTCATGACGGTCAAGGCCGAAGACTATGTCGACGCCGCCCGCCTGCTGGGAGTGCCGCATAGGAAGATCATGCTGACCTACATCCTGCCGAACGCTATGGCACCGATCATCGTCCAGGCGACGATTACCATGGCAACTGCGGTTCTTGCCGAAGCCAGCCTCGCCTTTCTTGGCCTCGGCCAACGTCCACCGTCTCCATCATGGGGAACCATGCTCGATGTCGCCCGGCAGTTCCTGACGGAGTCACCCTGGATGGCTATCTGGCCGGGTGTCGCGATCATCCTGCTCGTCATGGGCTTCAATCTGTTGGGCGACGGACTGAACGACGCGCTGGATCCGCGACGCGACGACTGATTTGTCACTGAAGGCGCAAAAGCGACTGAAGCTATCAGTGGCGGCGATCGGATAGAAATCCGATTCACTCGAGTTGGGCCTTTTGTAGGTGGACTGGCGAGCGGCCGCTACGGAGCCTGTTCATCGAGGTTGCCGAGGCATTTACCTTGGCAGACATGAAAGGTGCGCAGCAGCCATGCTGCGGTAAAGGTTCGAATGTCAGTGTACCACGGGAACGTAAGAGACGATCGGCGATACTGTGGCGTTGGCAGAATAAGCCTCGACTATTCTGCATCCTCAATACCGTCGTGACCACAAAAGCAACGCCATGCCGCAAGCTGCTGTGAGGGCCCCACCGACGATTTAGGGTCGTGGGTCGATCATGAAACTCTTGGCGGGATAGGGAAAGAAGCCGCTCCTTGGGCCGCCCAGATCAGCCCGGCAACGATCAGCAGTAAGCCGAAACCCAATAACGCTTTTTCAGCCATCGCTGCCCCTTGCCGGCACGGTAGGCAACGCGGTGAATCGATCGGTAAAACTTTGCGTAGCTGTCGTAAAGACTTGTGTCAGACCTTGGGGCTCTGCGCGACTTACCCGGTCTTACTGGTGGTACGATGCAGTAAACTCGGCAGTCTTTTCCGGATTGTGTCGGCTGTGACTGGGCGCGAAGTCGTCACGACCTGATCGGGCCACTGTTGCGCCAGGGGTCAATACGACCCGCAAAGCAAGAGGATCAAAGGCATTAGGATCATCTCTTCGGCAGCCGTGATGGTGCCAAGACACTTCGCCTCCATCTTTCGTCACCGAAAATAGCTCAGAATGTCCGAAGTTTGCTCCACCATAGCCAGAAGCGGCTTGTACGGCAGCCTTCGAAGCATCTGCAGGCGGGCAGGATTCTATAACTTTGGATGTGGTGGCTTGAGCTTAGAGCGGCGGCAGCGTTCAGAACAGTACTTCACGTCGCTCCAGTTCTTGGCCCACTTCAGCCTCCATGCAAAGGGTTTGCCGCATGTCGCACACGTTTTTATCGGCAGATCCGCTTTCTTGACCATTCTCGCCATATGGATCCTTTCCTAGACAATGTGTTTACGAAAATGCGAGCGAACCACTCGCCGCTCAGTTACCGAAGTAGCAATTCCACGAGCCCTACCCTATCTGGGGGTAGCAATCAGCGATTGGAAGCATCCGACTTCCAACTCTTTTCATGTCCGCTCGAGCTATTTCCGTTCACTTTACGTTCCGCCCGTTCTATGACAGGCCGGTTTGCCATGTTTGAGACAGTGGATGATCAACCGATCGACTTTTGAATTTCTAGAGGAAGCCTCCAGTAATCACGGCGCCGAGTGGCTCGACGACAACCGAGCTAGACTTGATTGCGCGCGCCGCGACTTAATTGAATTCACCTTAGCGTTGGCTAATAGCACAGGGTCGATCGACAAGCGCGTAGATGAGGCCAACCGAGATCCCCGCAAATGTTTGAGTACCGCGTCTATCTCGAAAGGCACATGCTGCATCACGTTGCGAGTTTCGCCTTCGAAGAACGCAGCCGCGACATATTTCGTGCAAATCTCTCCGCACAGCTCATACAGCGGAGGCGGAGCGCTGCTACCCCCGCCAAGGCTTGCGCGCGTTTTGCGGCAAACAATCGCAAGCCACACCGGCAAATGGAGAGGGATCGTCGACGGTTCATTATTTCGGACATATTTCCCACATGGTCTGACGGGCGGTCATAATTTGAGCGCCAGCGGGTACGTCAGAAATCACGACGCGCTCGACTTTCTCAATCTCAAAAACTTCGGAGCCTGTCGCAACGTTTCTGACGAGATGCTCGTGTCCTCCAATCTCGTCGAGGAAATAGTAAAATCATTCGCCGCTGCCCGCGCCCTGGTCGATTACATCAATCGGGCAACGACTAAGCTCCCCGAGTCCCGATAACCGGACCGCTCTTGCGCGCACACTTACTGACCCGAAGCTTATAGAGATGCTAAAGTGGGCTCGCGACTATCAGCACGGTCGCGATGTGCTTGAACGGTTTCCTGTCATTGAGCTCGTCTAGGGCGCTAAAAAGCGGCTGCAGACGTCTCGGCATTAGCGATTTTGCTTGCGAGCGCTTATACGGTAGGGACCGGTTCTCTCCCCCATTACGACAGATTTCCAGGAAAGAGTGATCTCTCTTCGCGCAATCAAGGCATCAACCGCTTCATGGACGGCTGGCATGTAGTCACGCCACTCAAGCGGGGCGTTGTGATCATTTGCAAGGCTGCGCGCAACTTCGCTCGGGCACGTCGTCCCATCAGGTCGACTGGCGACAAAACTCAAAATGGTCGATTCCGCATTCGCTCTCATGGCTCGTCCCCATTTAACTGAACTGTCTCGCGGGTCATTTGACAGTTACATTGTCTCAGCAAAGCATCAGACAAGACCACCTCTGCGGGATACACCTCACAGCGGTGGTGGTGGACTGGACGGCTCCGTGTTGAGCTGGGGAGAGATCGACCTCCTTAAGGCAAAGCGATACGAAAACCTCTCACCCCCCTATGGCGACCTTCAGCGCTCCCCTTCAGTCCGATTAACCCGCAGCGGCTTGACAGTGTCTCTGCGGGTTAGTCCGATCAGATAAGACGTAAAGGGTCGGCAGGGTTAGCGCCCTGTCGGCCGCTCCAAAAAACTCCGCCTCACCGCACAAACCGCTCTGAGACCGCCAACATGGTGACGGCTTTACCGGCCTGGGCGAGGAGCCCGTCGAAGGCGGCCCGATCGGCGTCCACGCCGTCCTGGAACGCCGTCAATGTGGGCCACCACAACTGGCGGGCGCCCAGGAACGGTGCGCCGTCGCCGTGCACCTCGGCGCTCGGCCGGTTCACCGCGTGACGCAGCGCGCCGATCCGCAGGCCGAGCTCGGCGTCATCAGCGCCCACCCAGCCAGGATTGCCATCAAGGTGCACGAATTGCAGGAGATGGATGCTGGTCGGCCGCTCCAGCACGTCCCATTGTCGATCAACGTCGGATACGGCACCCATTGGAGGCCGCGAGACGATTACATCCTCCTCGGTGATGAAGAAGATGACATTCGGCAGGTCTTGGAACAACGGCTCGTCGGGGCGGATGTTGTCGACGAACAAGGGCTCGTCGACCAGTGCGGCGGCGTCTTTCGGGGAGTCGAACGACGGCATGGCAACGCCGTCGTACTTGTCCTGACCCGGGCCGAGGCGGTCGGTGTCGAACTGGTGCCCTTGGACGTAGGTGAGCATGCCCGGGATCTGGCGGCCCATGGTGCCGTGCGGGTGACGCCAATGGTCGTGGAAGCGCTGGCGATCGATATCGGGGCGGCGGGGGAGGAGGGCGAAGAAGCGGATCACGGAAGGTTCCTGACTGTGTTATGTCGATTGACTTGGTTAAATTGATTAGCTGGCTGACTTTTCCCGGCTGCGGATGATCTTGCTGTTTGGGATTGACCGAACGCCCTAACTTGATCGGCCCGTCACGTTACTTCACCGACGTTAGACGAAGCAGATCGGTCGAGCAGGCCGACGACGCCTGCCGCCCGCAGCCGGTAGTACGCGGGATGCGCCGGGCCGCGAATCCGTTGGGGGCGAAGCTGTGAATTATCAGCGGCATGACGATCCAGTTCGCTAGCTCCATCGAGCCGATGCGAATGGATCGGAACAGAACGTCGGTTGAAGTCATAGGGGGCCTCCCTCGTTGATTTGCGAGATAGGTATACTTCTGCTACTAAGTTGCAAGAACCCACTTACAGTCGCCTAGGTATCACCAAGGAAACCCCATGCCCGTCTGCCAGTACTTCGATGAGAACTGTCCTAGCCGCTCGCTGTTCGACAATATCGCCGACAAGTGGTCGATGATGGTGCTCAGCGTGCTGGACGCGGGACCTATGCGCTTCAATGGCATCAAGCGGCACCTGGGGGGCGTGACGCAGAAGGCACTGACACAATGCTTGCGGCGGCTGGAACGCAACGGCCTCATTTCCCGCCGGGTCATAGAGACCTCGCCAATTGGGGTTGAATACACCATCACGCCGCTTGGCTGTTCGCTACTCGGCCCTTTTCAGGCACTCCATGCCTGGACCATGGAGCATCTGGATGCGGTGGAGCGGGCGCGCCAAGCGTTCGACGGCCGCGACGCCGCGTAACCGGATGCGCCGCCGAATTGACCTCAACAGCGACGTCCCGGCCTCCAAGGATTGCTGGACTTTGCTGGTCGAAGGTGAACAGGAAATGGGCTGGTCATCGGGGACAGTGAACCGCCGGGTTTGCCGGAGGCTCCAACTTCAGAGAAAGTGGAGCCATCATGACCAATATAAAGAACGAGTTTTCACCTGAAGTCCGTGCGGTTGCCATCCGTATGGTGCTGGACCGCCAGCCGAGCATTCATCACGCTGAGCTGCCGTTTTATCTATAGCGGCCAAGATCGGCTGCTCGCCAGCCACGCTGCACGAGTGGGCGGGCGAGCCGACGGCGAATGCTCGCTTTGTCCTCGATGCATTCAAGCAGGCTCTTCGAGCTCGGCGTGCCGCTCATCGAGGCGCCCTCGTGCATCACTCGGACAGGGGCGTTAAATACACCATGCAGTTGGCAGAAGCTGGCATCAAGCTTTCTATCGAAAGCGTCGACGACAGTTACGACAACGCCCTCACCGAAACGATCAACGGTCTCTACAAGCCGAGGTCATCCATCGGGGCGGGCCTTGGGGGAACTTCGAAGCGGTCGAATTCGTGATCAGTTGGAAAACACGGTTTCAGGCGGCTACAACCGTTCAATCTTGCAGCTTGGATCAGAACCGCTTGTATCGTTGATGGCCTGCTGTCTCCGTCGGTCAAGCATCTGCGATCTGCAACCGAAGTGTTGCAAGCGCTCGTTCGGCCTCAACGATATCCTTCAGTAGAAGCCTCTTGTGACGGTGGTCCAGACCGCCGCCTGCCAACACAGCATCCACAAGCTCAAGGATATCAGCCGCCTCGACCACGACCTTTGTCGCTCCCCTTTGTACGGCTTCGTTGGCAAGGCGATGGTCGACCGGAGGCATTATACGCTCCGCTGCCACGAAGACGCTTCCGTCCAGAAGATAAGACGCCAGTCTCGGGTCCGGTAACACTCTGATCAGAGCCTGGATCTCATCGGCGGAAAAAGGGCTGCGCGCAATCAGCCGGGAGTGAAGCGAGGCGTAGCTCATCCCCAAGGCGGCCGACGCTTCCTCAACCGACATCTGCTTCTCCACCACGAGAAGCGTGTAAACGATGTGGGCAAAATCTTCGCCGCGGTTCATGAGGTCCCTCCTGAGTGTTGGATCGTCACACAGAGACCCTGTTGCTGCAAGGCCGTCAAAACGGCGCCCGCGTTTTGATCGCCGGAGCCGGTGTAGGATTCTATCTGCGCCAAGGCCGGCGTGACCCCCGTCGGCTGGGATGGTCCTGTGAAGTACCGTGCCGATCACATCATCATGGAATGACAATGCTTTTCTGGATCATCATGTCCGTCACAGTCTTGGTGACAACCGTAGCGGCCGTTGTCCTCGGCATATCGCTTGCCGAAACAGGAAGACTTCACTTCGTTGCCTTTGTAGTTCTCTGGGCCGTCATCGGAGTTTTCATCCCCATGTGGCTGATCATCCGTCACGGACGAAAATGACGACATGGCACCACCGGTCGCTCTTCTCCGCCAGTCAATCAACCAGGGGCGGGAGCGATGCTCTTAGCGTCGAGAGTAATCACCGCCGCAACGGTAAACGCCGCGATGGTGGCAAACAGGAATGCGCCGACGAAAATAGCGATCGCTTTCAGCGCGCTGACGCCAAGGTCGTGCCTGAACCAGCGGACCTGCGCCTGCGCGTACCAGATAGTGGCAACCGCCATTGCGACGACGCCGGCGAGATTTCCCTGCTCCTGCGGCATGCTGAAGAAATCGAAGCCCAGCACGAGAAGGAAGGCAAAGGGTGCCGCGACATAGCACTGGCTGAAGAAGGGCGGGCGGAGCGAATTGCGGGTGATCCTGACCCTCTTTGATCGCAGCAGCGTCACCGCCATGCAGAGCGGAAAGATACCGAAGATCACCCCTCTTGCGATCAGAAGATTGGAGCCCGAGCCGAGCTCGCGGGCAGCTTCCGTCGGATCGTAGACCGATGGCAGTGCTCCAGACAGCGCCTGCGAGAGAAGCAGCGTAATGAGCAGGAACAGGGGCGGACTAAGCGTGTCCTGATACTGTTCTTCCGGCTCGTCGGCGAGTTCGATGTCTGCGTAGCGCATCATGCTGAGTGGCCTGACGACGGCACGCCACATGGTAACGGGATAAAAGACCAACCACGACACCAGCTCGTAGAGAAGCTCTTCGAGCGACTTCAGCAGTTTCATGAAGTCCACGTGCCAGTCCTTCCCGTTGATGCCTGCGTGTGGTTGGACCCTCTTACCAGTGTCGGCGCCAGACGTCACTGTGCAGAGCCCGTCTTTGCGCACAGGCGTTGTAGCTGCCACAATGAAGGACGTGGCCGAACAGGCTTCCCATGTCGTTTCGGCTAATGTAGGTTTTTGAAATAGACACCGTGAGGTCGTCGCATGAACCCGAGCAACTTCGTCAAGGTGCCAAGCCGTGCCAGAGATGTTGCTCGTAGATCGAACGGGAGGAGCCAGTCGATGAAGATGATGAAAAGCCTGATATTCGGGGTCGCCATGATGGCAGCCGTGCCCTCCGTCGCCGACGAGATGCGGCGCGAGACAGTTCGTTTTGCTACGGGATCCTCGAGCTCGACCATCAAATCGTCGGTCAAAGGCTACCAGACGGTTCAGTACGCGCTGTCGGTTACGGCCGGCCAGAAGATGAGCGTCCAGCTCGATTCCCGCAATACAAGCCTCTACTTCAATGTGACCGCTCCGGGCGCCGATGCGGCGATGTACAACAGCTCGATCGATGGAAACGGCACCAGCATCACGATCCCGTCGAGCGGCAAGTACCTCATCGACGTCTATCTGATGCGCAATGCCGCAAGGCGCAATGAGACCGCGAGTTACGATCTCACGCTCTACGTCGAGTAGTCATCCGAACCGCGTGCGACACGGTCGTCCGGAAATGTCGAGGTTCGAAGGGTGATTTCAACCGATCGCGATTTCCCGTTCTACAACGGCAAGCCCGTCGAAATCGATGGACCGGGCTGGCTCCTTGTCATTGTATCGTTGGCGAGCGCTCTGCTTGTGCTCACCCTCGTTCCCCTTCGCACCTTCCCCTACAATCTCATTCCGGCGCTGCTGTTCGTCGCAGTCCCCGTGTTGGCGCTTCGCAAGGTAGCCGGGCCACACTGGAACTGCCTGTTCCGTCCTGTCGGATTTCGATCCGTGGGGCTGATGGTGCTGTTCGGGGTTGCTACGCTGCTGGGATCCATGGCGATGGGCTTGGTCCTGCAACAGTTTTTCGAACTTTACTCCAATCCCGTCGCGGATGCGATCGCCGCGATGTCGGCAACCCAGGTGAGTGCCACGCTTCTCGTGACCGGCATCCAGTTGGTAGGGGAAGAGCTTTTCGGAATACTGCCTTTCCTCGCTGTATTGTGGCTGTGCGTGCAGCGTTTGCACCTGTCACGAAGGTTGGGGATCGTTATCGCCGTTGTCATTTCGTCTCTGCTCTTCGGCGCGGCGCATCTGCCGACCTATGACTGGCACTTTGCACAGTCTCTCATAGGCATCGGTTTTGCCCGCCTGATACTCACGCTCGCCTATATCGTCACGAGAAATCTCTGGGTCTCCGCGGGCGCCCATATCATCAACGACTGGACTGGCTTTGTCTTCATGTTGGAGTTCGGCCACGTGCCGATCAACGCAGTGGAGTGAATCTCGAAGGCCGGTCGCCATCGAAAAATCCAACTCATGGCCTTCGTGCCGCAACGTTCGAACGAAAGGACTTGGAATGCGTCTCGTAGCGAAATCTCTCATTGGAATAGTCCTGCTGTCGGCCCTCCCCGCGTCTGCAAACGACGTTCATCAGACGAAGTGCAAGGGCAACAGCGGAGCATGCATCCAGGAAGCCCAGCGCGTCTGCGGTGGTGAATACCACGTTCTTTTCAGTGAAAGCCACGCCGGAGGGCTCCTCGGCGACAGCGTTCCAGGACCGGTGACCTGGTACTCCATGAGCTACGAATGTCCGAACTCCCGTGGCGACAAGCCGGACTTCCCGTTCCGCGGCAACACGTATTCACCGCCGCCGGAACGCGATATCGAAACGAAGTCGCGGCAGAGGGTCTCCATCGGAAGCATGGGTAAATTCTGCCAGGGAGAGGCATCAGCCACGTTCGGCCGCAGGCCTCAGGAAATCCTTACTCTCCCGGTGGAGCGCACGGGGGGCGGGTTCACTGTCTACGGCCAGTTCCCACCCGAGGGATCGCGGGTCACCACGTTCGAGTGTCGCTTCGATTCGTCCGGTGCATTCAGACGCGTTGTTCGCGATTAGTTACATGTACCTGATCTTGCGAAACCTATTGAAAGACAACCCTAGCCACGTAGTAGTCCGGCCTCACAATCTCATATCTGGAGTTTCGGCGGACTACTTGGACCCCTTAAGCTGACGGTGCGATTGATTCATGCCGCTTTACGACCGTTACCTGCCACTGCGAACTTTCGCCAGGAATGTTTAGAGCCAGGACCGTTGAGCACGGACACATGAAGAAGCAGAGATTTAAAGAGGAGCAGATTATCGGTGTTGTGCGAGAGCAGCAGGCCGGCGCGGAGGCGGCTGATCTCTGCGGGATTCACGAGATTTCCGAGGCGATATTCTAACTTTGCCGGGATCACCGCAATCGGCTGAAAAACTACGCGATGTGGAAGCTTCGCGCCTCCGGCGGTTGATGTCACCGAGCCAGTTGGCATATCGAAAATTGCCGTGGCTCTCATCGAAGCCAGATGAATGTTGAGTGGAAGGTTAGCGGCGCCGACCATCCATGGCCGCCTCGCGGCCATTCTGGCGGCGCAAGAAGCGTGGCGAGATGTCTCACGGGAACTACGCAGTGAACAATCGGCGGAGTTTGGCCGTAAGAGTTCCGCTGGCGAATTCAAGTCATTGGCGGACAGGACAAAATTCCTGTGCGGCTGCGAAGCCTTGCTGGCCGAGCGTGAGCAGGAGTGGATGCTGTTACAAGTATGTTTGGTTGCGGGGGCAGGATTTGAACCTGCGGCCTTCAGGTTATGAGCCTGACGAGCTACCGGGCTGCTCCACCCCGCGCCAAGCGAATTTGGCTTTGCCAAATTTCGCGATGCGTCACGGCTTTGCCGTGATGCGTAGTTCCGGAGCAAATCCTTTAGGATTTGTCTCCTGTGAGGGACGCACCGGCTACAGACCGAACGTCCCGTAATTGCTTCAACGCCACCAACGACAAAAGGCCGCTTTGGGAGCGGCCCTTGGTTTGGCCAGGGGCCGGTTTGTTATGTGTGAG
>NZ_JACYUZ010000003.1:0-509818 GCF_014842035.1 Rhizobium sp. CFBP 8752
CGGAAGACATAGCGCTGAACTGGGTGGATGACAGTGCTGCAATCTGCGTCGAGCTGAGAGCTGCGATGTTGGCAGTGCTGAGCTTGGTAACATCCAGCCCGGCAATGGCCTTCTTGCTGATCGCGGCCATATCTTCGGACGAGAATGTCGCGAGCTGGCCCGAGGACAAGGCGGCAAGCTGGGTCGAAGAAAGTCCTGCAACCTGTGTAGTGGTCAGAGCTTCCGCGCCGCCTGTGCCGAGGCCGGCGACTGCGTCAGAGGAGAGGCCACCGAGAGCCTTGACACTGATAGCGGCAATTTCGTCGGTGGAGAACAAGGCAATTTCTGTGGAGTCCAGGGTTCCGACCTGAGCGGAGCTCAGACCCGCGACCTGCGTGCTGGTCA
Organism: Rhizobium sp. CFBP 8752; assembly: GCF_014842035.1. Taxonomy (NCBI): domain Bacteria; kingdom Pseudomonadati; phylum Pseudomonadota; class Alphaproteobacteria; order Hyphomicrobiales; family Rhizobiaceae; genus Rhizobium; species Rhizobium sp. CFBP 8752. The sequence goes on from NZ_JACYUZ010000003.1 coordinate 385, forward strand.
GCGCCGTTACCTGTGCGGAAGACAGATTGCCGAATTGCGTCGATGACAGCGCTGCAACCTGCGTGGAGATGAGAACTGCGACATTGTCGGTGCTGAGCTTGGCAACATCCAGGCCAGCGATCGCACTCTTGCTGATTGCAACGATCTGCGTGCTATCAAGAGACCCGATCTGCGCAGTGGAGAGCTCAGCTACCTGGCTGCTGTACAGACCTGCCACCTGGGCGGTGGAGAAGCCATCGAGCTGAGAAGAGCTGAGAATTTGGATCTGATCGAGGGTCAAGCCCCCGAGTGCCTTTACCGAGATAGCGCTCATATCCGCTGAATCGAAGCGAGCCAGGCCGGCGGTCGTCAGGGCGGCAATCTGCGTTGAGGTGAGGGATGTGATTTGAGCACTGCCCAAAGCATCGACATCTTCCGAGGTCAATCCCGCGATCGTGGTCGTCGATAGTTTGGAAATCTGCGTATTGGATAGGGAAGAGATGATCGTGGTCATGGACGTGTCCTTGATGTCGTTAACGAGAGGTCACGCCTATCTGCCGTCAGACACCCACACACCTGGCGGCAATCCGACCTTGCGCAAATACAGCGAAACAAAAGGGGACATGGCTCACGTGAACCTCGGCGTCGGAAAGGCATCATGCAATTCGAGCCAGAACATAGCTCGGATTTCCCACGCTCACTTGTGCGAAAACTTGAACGCTGTTTTCGCGCCCTAAAATATTTAGCCGAAAATTCTTAAATGAGGCTTAACAAGGGCACAGGCATAAAGTGTTGGCGCTCCGTCCGACACATTGTTGGGTTAATCCAGCGATGCCTGGAGCTTTCCGCTGCTGCGAACAAGAACAGTTGGTAGGCATGATAGAATCGAAATTCATGAATTACCAAATTCACTTGGCCACAGCTTATTTTTATTAAAAATGCATCCACTACAAATACGGTTACCCATATGAACCGAGAGATCGCAGCTCTTAAGGTTGGAGAACAGATATCAGGCGCTGCTGCGAAAAAACTCAGGCGCTTTCTCCAATACTAACGGCTACTGCACCAACCACGTTTATTCTTCTGCTATTTCGTCGGAGAATTAAGCGATGTGACATACATGGACATGCTGCATAAGACGACCGTCCTCTGGAGCAAAGGTCCTGGATAATCTTATCACGTAGTACGCGACATCGTCGCGCGCGCCACTGCACGTCTGGATTGCCCTCACCCTGCTTCGCGACCGCAATAACAAGCCCGACGCAAGCTAACCCCGATAATTACAAGGATAAGACGCGTGGAGTGCGTCAATCGTCAGCACCGCTGCCTTGGAACGGGATGGTCATGAACGCCAATATCGCACCTGCAACTGCCCAGGCTTCGCCCTTCGCCAGTATTCTGGAGAAGGCGCAGAACCAGCAACTCTCGCTCGGCGATCTGTTCCAGGTTGCAGAAGCGCTCAATTCCAGCGGCCAGCAGGCGCGCGCCGTCGAGGTCTACAAGGTGTGGACCGCCTTCAACGAAACCCACCCGCTTTTGCATGTCGCCTATTTCAACTACTCCGTGACGCTGCGACAGCAGGGCGACAATGCCGGCGCCATTCTCGCCTTGCAGGCGGCCAACAGGCTCGATCCGCTTTTCGGCCCGGCCCATATCAATCTGGGACGTACGCTCGAAGATTCCGGCCTCATCAATCAGGCACTCCAGAAATGGCGCACCTATATCGATCTGACCGACGAAGTCATTCCTGACCGCATCAACAACCGCCTGATGGCCATGCAGCATACTGGCCGCGTGCTCGAAAACGCAGGTCGGCTGGATGATGCCGAATCCATCCTGTGGCAGGCGATCGAACTGCAGCCAAACAAGACGGAGGCCGGCCAGCACTGGAGTTCGATTCGCCAGCGCCAGTGCAAATGGCCGGTTCTGACCACGACATCGCCGCATGTGACGCCGCGCCAGCTTCTCGATGCCATGTCGCCGCTGACGCTGTCGTGCTATTCGGACGATCCGATGTTCCAGTTGGCCAAGGCCTATCGCTACAGCAAGCAGCTTATCGGCGGGCCGTTCGACCTCAGTGCCTTCCCGCGCAAGGCTCCTAAGAAGAAGACCGGAACCGGCCAGCGCCTGCGCATCGGTTACCTGTCATCAGACCTTCGCGACCATGCCGTCGGTTTCGCATTGCGCGAAGTGCTCGAGTTGCACGACAAGGATAGCGTCGAGATCTACGCCTACTATTGCGGCGAGGCCCGCACCAATGACGCGACGCAGGACCGCATCAAGGCGGTCGCCGACCAGTGGCGCGATATTGCGGCACTTGGCGATGCGGAAGCGGCGAAGACGATCCGCGCCGACGAGATCGATATCCTGATCGACGTCAACGGCTATACGAAAATGGCCCGTGCGAAAATCTTCGCCTACCGTCCGGCACCGGTCATCGTCAATTTCTGCGGCTATCCGGGATCGATCGGCAGCCCGTTCCACCAGTACATGATTGCCGACGGTCACATCGTGCCGCCGGAAAACGAGATCTTCTATACGGAGAAGGTGCTGCGGATCGCCTGCAACCAGCCGATCGACCGCAAGCGCGTAATCGCCCCGACGCCGAGCCGCATCGATGCCGGACTGCCGGACGGCGCCTTCGTCTATGCCTGCTTCAACGGCATGCAGAAGATCACATCGGACTGCTTCAATCGCTGGATGAAGATCCTGTCGGCAACGCCCGGCAGCGTCCTCTGGCTGCTTGCGGGGGACGAGGATGCCAATGTGCGGCTGCGCCAGCTGGCCGAGAAGCAGGGGATCGCGGCAGAACGGCTGATCTTCGCGCCGAAAGCGCCGAACGCCAATCACCTTGCCCGCATCGCCTGTGCCGATCTCTTCCTCGATACATTCCCCTACGGCGCGCATTCGACGGCGTCGGACGCCATCACCATGGGTCTTCCGATCCTCACTGTGTCGGGCAACGGCTTTGCCTCGCGGTTCTGCGGCAGCATTGTTGCCGCCGCCGGCATTCCGGAGATGATCTGCGCCACACCGGAGGAGTATGTCGCGCGCGCCATCGGCTTTGCGCATGACCGCGAGAGCCTGCGCGCGATCAGAACGTCGCTCTGGGACAAGCGCGACACGAGCGCGCTTCGGGACATGCCCGGCCTCGCGCGTCGGCTGGAAGAACTCTACTGGCAGATGCAGGGCGAGGCCGAGCGTGGGGAGACGCCGGTGCCTGATCTTCGCAATCTCGACATCTATTACGAAGTCGGCGCGGAGCTCGTTCTCGAGGGGATCGAGTTCGAAACTGCCGATGCCTACCGGAAGCGCTACACATCGAAGCTGGCATATCAGAACGAATATGCGCCGATTCCCTACGACGACCGTTTCTGGAAACAAAACAAGGGCTGAACTGTCCTGACCCGGCTGTTCTCGATCGAGAGCGTCCGGGTTTTCGGCAGTCTCAAAGGCTCAAAATCCATTTTTAAAATCAAATGCCGCATCAAGGATCATAGCGTATGACCTCGACCATTTCCTCCCTGAGTGCCTCTCAGGTCAGGTCCCTCTCAACGGCAAGCGTCGCTGCGTGGACCACGGAAGATGTCGCATCGCTTTCGACCAAGCAGATCGCTGCGATGTCGTCCTCGCAGATTGCGGCCCTTGATGTCGAAGACGTCGACGTGATGAACACGGTGCAGCTCAATGCCATTTCGCAAAATGCGATCATCGGCCTGACGCTGGACCAGTTGTCCATTCTCAACGGGAACGAAATCGCCAGCCTGAGCACGAGACAGGTTTCCTCACTGTCAACCGCACAGATCAGCAGCCTTTCGGACGATCAGGCCGAGGCTCTGACCTCCGTCCAGGTCGGTGCCCTCACCTCGGAACAAATCGCGGCCCTTACACCGGACGAGATCGCAACATTTTCGACCGCCGACATGGCTGCGATCAGCGCGAAAGGTGTGCGCGGCCTGACATCGACGCTGATCGCCGCACTGTCGGAAGAACAGGTCGCAGCGCTCAACACAGCGGCGATTTCCAATCTGGCCACGAGCCAGATCGATGCCTTTTCCGCCAATCACCTTGCCGCGCTGAAGACAATCCAGATCGCCGCTCTCGGCGGGTCGCAAATGGGCGCATTGACCAGCAACGATATCGCGGCGCTATCGACGGATCAGGTTGCGGCGCTCAACACGAGGGCGATCGTCGGTCTCAACACCGATCAGATTGCTGCTCTGTCCATCGACCAGGCCGAAGCGCTATCCTCGGTCCAGGTAAAAGCGCTGACCTCGATCCAGCTCGCGGTTCTGAGCGCAGAAGCGATCGAAACGTTTTCGACGGCGGACATTGCATCGATCAGCAGCAAGGCGGTCTCCGGTCTGACAACCGACGTGATCTCAGCCCTGTCCGAACAGCAGATCGCCGCCCTGACCGTGGGGACGGTTGCGAAGCTTTCGGCAACGCAGGTGGCAGCGCTCTCGGTCGATCAGTTCACTGCCATGGCGACAGCACAGATTGCAGCGCTCAGCGCAACGCAGATCACCGCCATCAGCACGGGCACCATAGCCGAATTTTCCACGCAGCAGATTGCAGCACTCGGAACCGCGACCGTTGCCAAGCTTTCGACGGTGCAGATTGCAGCACTTTCCGAAGATCAAGCGGAAGCGCTCTCCTCGGTCCAGGTAAAGGCCCTGACCTCGTCGCAGATCGCAGCCTTCAGCGATTCGGCAATCGCCACCTTCTCGACCGACGATATCGCTGCCATCAGCAATCGTGGCATTGCGGGGCTGACCGTCGAGAACATTGCCGCGCTGACAACCGGACAGATCGCTTCGCTCAGCACGTCCGCCATTTCCAACCTCGGCACGGACCAGATTGCCGCCCTTTCGGTCGAACAGGCCGAGGCCTTGTCTTCGGTCCAGATCAAGGCGCTGAGCTCGAAGCAGCTTGCCGCACTGTCGCCGGAGGCAGTCGCGACCTTTACCACCGCCGAAATCGCCGCGATCAGCAGCAAGGGTATCGGCGGCCTCAGTTCGGATGCGATCGCAGGACTTTCCATCAGCCAGGTCGCGGCTCTCGGCACGGGTGCGATCGCCAAGCTTTCGACAACCCAGATCGCCAGCCTTTCGGCCGAGCAGGCGGATATCCTATCCACCCTGCAGATCGCGGCACTGACCTCGAAACAGCTTTCAGCGCTTTCCCCCGAGGCAATCGCGACGTTTACGGCCGCAGAAATCGCGACGCTCACCAACAAGAGCATCGGCGGCCTCAGCACCGATATCATTGCGGCACTCACGACAGCGCAGATCGCCGCTCTCGGGACGAGCGCGATTGCCAACCTCGGCACGCAGCAGATTGCGGCACTGTCGACGGATCAGGTGGCTACGCTTTCGGCGGCTCAGGTGAAGGTCCTGTCTTCCAAGCAGGTTTCTGCGCTGACGGAAGACGGTATCGCGACACTGTCGACGAACCAGGTGGCAGCACTGTCAACAGGTGCCATCAAGGGCTTGGTCGCGGACCAGATCGGTGCAATGTCGACCCGGCAGGCCGAAAGCCTGACGTCGGCACAGGTCGGCGCCCTGTCGTCGAAACAGCTCTCGGCGTTCGACGATGATCACATCGCCACCTTCTCGACGCTCGATATTGCAGCAATCGGATCGAGCGCGGTTGGCGGGCTGTCGGAGGATGCGATCTCGTCGCTCTCCGCAAGCCAGATCGCAGCGCTTGGGACAGGTGCCCTGGCGGCACTTGGTACAGGCCAGATCGCAGCTTTTGCGACATCCCAGATCGGAGCGTTGAGCACCCAGCAGATCGCCGCCCTGAAACCGACACAGATCGCAGCGCTCGGCGCGAGCGACATTGCGGTTCTCTCCACGGCGCAGGTCGCCGCACTGAGCGCCTCCGCAGTGGCAGCGCTTGGCGTCGATCAGGTCGAGGCTCTCACATCCGCACAGATCACGGTGCTCGGCTCCAAGCAGATGGCGGCCCTGACATCGACGCAGGTCGCAGCGCTTGATACCGCCGACATCGCACGGCTATCTTCCATGCAGGTCGCAGCCCTAAGCGCCTCCGGCGTTGGGGGTCTCAGCACCAGACAGCTCGCCGTTCTGTCGGTCGATCAGGCCGAAGCGCTGAATTCCAATCAGATCGGTGCACTCACATCGTCGCAGCTTGCTGCACTCGGGACCGACGACATCGCGACATTCTCGACCAAGGAGATTTCGGCGATCGGTTCGGGCGCAATTTCGGGTCTGTCCACGTCAACGATCGCCAGCCTGTCGAGCGAGAAGATCGTGGCGATCAGCACAGCCGGTATCTCCGGCATGACGACACGGCAGGTCGATGCCCTGAGCGCTGGTCAGATCGCGATCCTTTCCACGAAGCAGGTGTCGGCGCTGACCTCGCTGCAGGTCTCTGTTCTTGAGACTACAGATATTGCCGCTCTTTCCTCGAGCCAGGTGAACGCACTCAGTTCCACCGGTGTTGTCGGCCTGACCACGAGCCAGATTGCCGCGCTCTCCTCGGATCAGATCGCAGCGCTGTCCACCCGCCAGGCTGCGGTTCTGAGCTCGTCGCAGATCGTGGCGATCATCTCCAACAATATCGAGGCGTTTTCCGCCAAGAACCTCGGCGTGATCAGCTCCAGCGCGGTTGCCGGGCTTTCAACATCGGTGATCGCTGCTCTTTCGACCGCAGCCATCGCGGCGCTCAGCACGAACGGTATTTCCGGACTGACGACGAAACAGGTGGATGCGCTGACATCCGACCAGGTTTCGGTCCTCACCACGAAGCAGCTCGCGACACTGACCTCGGCGCAGGTCGGTGCTCTCGGCGCCAGCGACGTGACCGTGCTGACGACCTCCCAGATCGCGGCGCTTAGCGCGGCGGGTGTCGCCGGGCTTTCGACCGGCCAGCTGAGTGCGTTGAGCACGGCGCAGGTCGAAGCCATGACGGCCTCGCAGGTCGGCGCGCTCAGCTCCAAGCAGCTTGGAGCGCTCGGCACCGACGATATCGCCACATTCTCCACCGCAGATATCGCCGCGATCGGCTCGGACGCCATTGCCGGCCTCTCCACCGACATGATCGCGGCACTGTCGGTCGACCAGGTCGATTCGCTCAGCACAGCCGGCATAGCCGGTCTCAGCACCAGGCAGATCGACGCCATGGACTCGGCGCAGATCGAGGCGCTGACAAGCAAGCAGGTCGCGGCCCTCAATTCCCGGCAGGCGACGGCGCTCGACACTGCCGATATCGGCAAATTCTCGACGCAGGATATTGCAGCGATCGGCTCCGACCTCATCGTCGGGCTTTCGACCGCCGTGATCGCAGCACTGACCACCGATCAGGTCGCAGCGCTGAGTGCAGCCGGACTGTCCGGGCTGTCGACGAAGCAGATCCAGTCTCTGACAAGCGACCAGATCGGATCGCTCTCATCGTCCCAGATTGCGGTTCTCAACTCCAAGCAGATCGCAGCGCTGGATACGGAAGATGTCGCGGCCCTTTCGGCCGGCCAGATCGCCGCTCTGAGTTCGGGCGGCGTTACGGGGCTTTCGAGCGCGCAGATCAGCGTCCTTAGCACCGCTCAGGTCGAGGCCTTTACAGCGACCCAGGTTGGCGCCCTCAGTTCATCGCAGATTGCAGCGCTTGGCGCCGACGATCTTTCGACCTTCTCGGAAGCCGATATCGCCGCGATCAGCTCGGCTGCGATGCAGGGTCTGTCGACCGCGACCATCGCGGGCTTTTCGGCAGACCAGATCGAAGCGCTAGGCACCGCCAATATCGCCGGCCTGACGACGGCTCAGGTCGGGGCGATGAGCACGGATCAGCTGTCTGCGCTGACCACGAGCCAAATCAAGAACCTGACCTCGCGGCAGATTTCGGCGCTCGGCACATCCGGGATCGCTGCCTTCTCGCACGATCAGATCGAAGCGCTCAACACGGCCGCCATTGCGGGGCTGACAACGGCCCAGATGAGCAGCATGAGCAGCGATCAGATCGAAGCTCTGACGTCCGTTCAGGTTGCCATGCTGAGTTCGACGCAGATCGCATCGCTTGGCACGGACGATCTGGCGACATTCAGCACCGGCGATCTTTCGGCGATCAGTTCGTCGGCCATGCAGGGGATCTCGACAGCGACGATTGCCAGCTTCTCCGCCGATCAGATCTCTGCACTCGGTACCGGCGGCATTGCCGGGCTGACAACGGCCCAGATAAATGTCCTCAGCACCGATCAAGTCGGCGCACTCACCACCGGCCAGCTTTCGGCCCTGACATCGAGGCAGGTGGCAGCGCTCGGCACCGACGACATTCTTGCCATCTCGGCCGATCACATTTCGGCGCTCAACCCGTCGGTGATCGCCGCTTTCTCGACGGTCCAGATCGCAGCGCTCAGCACGAGCCAGTCGGAGGCCCTGACATCCAGCCAGATCGCGACCTTGAGCTCAGGCCAGATCGCAGCCTTCGGCCTTGACGACATCGAGACATTCTCGACTGCAGACATCGCCGCCATCACGTCCAAAGCCGTGCCCGGCCTGTCGACGTCGATGATCGCGGCACTTTCGACCGACCGGATCGCGGCTCTCAGCGCCGACGGCATTGCAGGCCTGTCGACCGCCCAGATCAATGCCCTGAGCGTGCTGCAGGTTGAAGCCCTGACGACTGCACAGTTCTCGGTGATGACGTCCCGCCAGCTTGCGGTGCTCGGCACGGACGATCTGGCGATGCTGTCTCCGAACGATATCGCGGCGCTCAACACAGGCGCGATACCAGGCCTCTCGGCGACCCAGATTGCCGCCTTGACGGTCGATCAGGTGGAGGCATTCACCTCCGATCAGGTGGGCATGCTCACATCCACACAGCTTGCCGCGCTTGGCCAGGACGATATCGAAGCGTTCTCGACCAGTGACATTGCCGCGATCAGTTCGAAGGCGATGCCTGGCCTTTCCACAGCAATGCTGTCGGCGTTTTCGGTCGAGCAGATCTCCGTGCTCGGTACCGGCGGCATTGCAGGACTTTCGACGGCGCAGATCGCCGTCTTGAGTTCGATGCAGATCGAAGCTTTGACGACCACGCAGATCGCGGTTTTCACGTCCAAGCAGATTGCAGCGCTCGACACCGGCGATCTCGCCGTTCTCTCGAGCCAGCAGCTTGCGGCCATCAGCTCGGCCAGCGTTGGTGGACTTTCGACGGCAACGATCGGCGCCTTCACGACGGAGCAGATCGCGGCTTTGAGCCCGGCTGCGATCTCGGGTCTCTCCACCAGCCAGATCAACGCCATCAGCGTCGATCACCTGGAAGCGCTGACGACCGACCAGGTCGGCGCCCTGACCTCCAAGCAGATGGCTTCGCTCGGCACAGACTATATCGCAGCACTCTCGGTCGAACAGATCGCGGCGATCGGTGCCGGCGGCATTTCCGGTCTCGGCAGTGTTCAGATCGCAGCTCTCAATACCGAGCAGATCGACGCGTTCACGACGAGCCAGATCGCGGCGTTGAGTTCCGGCGCGCTGATGGGGCTCTCGTCGGAAGATTTCGAGACCTTCTCGACGGCGGATCTGGCAGCGATCAGCTCATCCGCAATCAAGGGCCTTTCGACCGGCTTTATTGCCGCGCTTTCTAACGATCAGATTGCTTCTCTGAGTGCCGGCAGCGTCGGCGGCCTGACAAGCCTGCAGATCGACGCCATGAGTTCGCAGCAGATCGACGCGCTTTCGACCGAACAGCTTGCGGGCCTCGGCGCCAACGGACTTGGGGGGATCTCGGCAGACGATTTCGGCACGTTCACACTCGAAGAACTGGCCGTTCTCAACCCGACTTCGATCAAGGGACTGCCGGTCAGCATCATCGCAGGTCTTTCCACGATCCAGATCGGCGCGCTGACGACCAGCCAGGTAGCCGGCCTCGGGTACAACCAGATCGTCGCCATGAACACCGATCAGCTCGCCGCATTGTCGGTCGATCAGGTCGGGGCGCTGGGCGCGCTTCAGGCATCGGGCATCGGCGCCGACGATATTCTCGGCTTCACCACCGAGGAGATTGCCGCCTTCAGCACCGGTGCGATCTCAAGCTTGAGCACGCTGGTCATCGCGTCGCTCACCACGGCACAGGCAGAGGCCCTCACACCGCTGCAGGTCAACGCGATGACGTCGGCACAGATTTCCGCACTGACGGATGCGGGCCTTGCGACATTCTCGGCCGAAGACATCTCGCTCATCAGTGCCTCGGGGATCTCCGGCATATCGACGGCAGACATCTCGCATCTGACGAGCGACCAGCTTGCGGCGTTGATCGATACGCAGATGGGATCGTTGAGCCCGGACCAGATCTCCGCCGTGATCGCCCGCTATGTCGCGTAAGTAAGGTTCACCGCGTCGCGGTGAACCGCTCGACGGCCGTTGGGTTCAAAGCATCTGTGAGAAACCGGTAAACCTTGCGGCGCGGCACGGGCGGACAGATGCCACCGCGCCGTGCTTCTGCTAAGCTTGCTGCCGATGAAGCAGGAGTTGGCTCTTGTCCGACGATCAGGATAAAGACAGCAAAACCGAAGACCCGACTGGTAAAAAAATCCAGGACGCGATGGACAAGGGCAACATCGCGATCTCGTCCGAGGTGGCGATCTTCGCCTCGACGCTTGCCTTCTACATCTACCTGATCTTCTTCCTGCCGCAAAATACCGCTCATCTGGCTGAGGTTCTTAAAGATCTGGTCGAACGCCCCGAACAGTGGCGCATCGATTCGAGCGCGGACCTAGTGTCGCTTTGCGCCTATGTGCTGCTTCAGAGCGCTTATTTCATGCTTCCGGCAGCCGTCCTGTTCATGGGCTTCGGGTTGCTTGCGTCGGCAGGTCAGCACATGCCGTCGTTCATTCTCGAACGAATCAGGCCGCAGTGGAACCGGATCTCGCCGATGTCCGGGTTCAAGCGGCTTTTCTCGATGCAGGGCATGGTCCATTTCGGCAAATCGCTGATCAAGATCGTCGCCGCCGGCATCATCATGTACCTGTCGCTGCGCAACGAGTATTTCAAACTGCTCGATTCGATCTTTTCCGACCCGCAGACGCTGTTCCCAATTCTGGCGCGAATCATCAAGAAGATGATCATCGTCGTCCTGGCCTGCACGTTTCTGGTTGCTGCACTGGATATCGCCTGGACGCGGTTCCACTGGTTTACCGAGCTTCGGATGACCAAGCAGGAAATCAAGGACGAGATGAAGCAGTCGCAGGGCGACCCTTTCGTCAAGGCCCGGCAGCGTTCGATTGCCCGTGATCGCGCCCGTCGGCGCATGATCAACAGCGTTCCGCGCGCCACACTGATCATCACCAACCCGACCCATTATGCGATCGCATTGCGCTATGTCGCGCAGGAATCGGAAGCTCCGGTCGTGGTTGCCAAGGGCCAGGATCTGATTGCGATGCGAATCCGCGAAATTGCTCAGGAGCACGGAATACCGATTTTTGAAGACCCACCGCTCGCCCGTTCCATGTTTGCGCAAGTCTCGGTTGATAGCGTCATCCCATCGGTTTTTTATAAGGCGGTCGCTGAACTGATCCATCGGATCTATGCGGGACGTCGTCAGAACAAACGGATGCGCTGACAGAATGAAAAAATGCTCCTATTCCGCCGTACGTGAAGAAATTCTCGCAAAGGCCATCGGCCCGCTTGCATCCGAATTACGGCTCATCGATGCGGCCGATCTCATTTCGCTTTTGCGGCTTGAGTATCATGCCAATATCTCGGACCTCGTCTCTTCGGCGGCCGAGCTGTATTTCCATCCCGGCACCGTGAATTTCGGCGTCGGTGGCGACTATCATCTCGACTGGGATACGCACCCATCGGTCACGCTGGACCTGGAGATCAAGCCGCGTGGCGTGACGATCCATGCTCAGCTGACGCTTCAGGCCGAAAAGGCGAGCGTCGAAATCAACTACATCAGCTTCCTTTCGCCCTCGGCCAATCCTGACGAGAACACCCGGTTTCTCGAGCGCAGTCTTCAGGACGCAGCCTTCGTACCGTCCATGCGCGGTTTGGCCGGCATGGCCGCCACGGCGAACTAAAAGGCGTCGTACCGCGGATCGTAAAGCTCCGCTTAACCGGGTCTCTGGTACATATGCTTGATTCGGCATTTGACTGCCGAATCAAGCGGCGATGCCCGGGAATGAAGCCCGATCTTTAAGGGTGAAGACCATGACTTCGACGACGCTGTCGACCTATACGAGCTATCTGATCGTCAACCGCGACATGAAGTCGTCGCTTGACCGCGTCGCCAACCAGGGCACGGTCGCTCGCGATACCGAATATTACGAAGCCAATATCGACAAGGTGACGACAGCCGACGAATTCGTCGATGACTATCGACTGTATTCCTATGCGATGAAGGCCTATGGCCTTGAGGAAATGACGTACGGAAAGGCCTTCATGAAGAAGGTCCTGGAGAGCGATCTCAGCGATACTGCAAGCTTTGCCAATTCGCTGACCGACAAGCGCTATGCGACCATGGCGGCAGCTTTCAACTTCGGCACGAAGACCGCCGAGGCGCAGACTTCGGTTCAGGAAGATAATCTCGTCAAGGCGTATCAGGATTCCTTCGATCAGGAAGAAAAGGATATCCAGTCCGAGGTCGACTATTACAGCAAGGCCATCGCTAATATCACCGATGTCGACGACCTCCTGTCGAACAGCCGGCTGAAGACATATGTGCTCGATTCATTCGGGCTTGATGCCAAGTACACGTCCACCAGCTATCTGAAGCAGGTGTTGACCAGCGATCTCGAAGACCCGAACAGCTTTGCCAACCAGACCGGCAGCGACAAGTTCGTGGCGCTAGCCGAAGCGTTCAACTTCCAGGCTGACGGCACGGTCGCAGACGGCGACAGCGCCCAGACGAGCGGCCAGATCGAATCGCTGAGGCTCGATTACGTCTACAACAAATCGACGTTCCCATCCGATACGCTCGCGGCCGCCAACCAGACCTATTGGGAAACCAATATTGCCTCGATGACCAGTGTCGACGAGTTGGTCGACGACCCCCGGATGGTCGAGTATCTGACCACGGCCTTCAGCGTCAAAGTGCAGTTCACCTCCACGATCCGGTCGCTGCTGACCAGCGATTCGGCTGCAGCGACGCTCGGCTATACGGGCGTCAAGGCGATGTTCAATTTCCAGAGCGACGGTTCGATCGCCACTGGCGAGACCGCTCAGAACCAGACCCAGCTGGCGTCTACCAGCACCTCCTACCAGACGGCCTTCAAGGCCAACCAGGAAGATGCGGTCACCAATGCGGTCACCAACTATCAGACGCGCATCGCCGAGGTGAAAAGCGTCGATGACTTTCTAAGTTCGAATAAAGACGACGACGACGATACCAATGACGATGTGACGGAGATCTGGGACGTCGCGCTGCGCGCCTATGGGATCGATCCGGCCGATGTCAGCAAGAGCCGGCTCAAGGATATTCTTGCAAGTGATCCGAACGACCCGAAGAGCTATGTCAACCAGCTGAAAGACGACCGGTACGTCAATCTGGTCAAGGCGTTCAACTTCGACGCGGAAGGCGATATCGACACGCCTCTCCTCGTCCAGTCAGCCAGCGTCATCAGCAATTTCGCGACAGACTACAAGACGGAACAGCTCAAACTTCTCAAGGGCAGCGCTCGCGAGAAGGCGGAGGAAGCTGCCGACAAGGAGATCGACTACTACAATACCCAGATGCAGACGATCACCACGGCCGCCGAGCTTATTGCCGACGACCGCCTGGTGTCCTTCGTGCTCGAATCGAAGGGGATCGATCCCAAATCGGTCACCAAGGACGAGCTGAAGAACATGTTCTCGTCCGATCTCGACAATCCCAAAAGCTATGTGAACAGTCTTGCCAACGGCGTGTTTGCTGAGATCGTGGCATCGTTCAACTTCGATAGCGAAGGCAACCTTTCTGCGCAGCCCGTGGGCACGATCCAGCAGCGCGGCGACGTGCTGGCGACCGTCAACAACTACAAGCAACAGACGCTTGAAGAGCAGGAGGGGGAATCCAACGAGGGCGTGCGGCTGGCGCTGTATTTCGAGCGCAAGGCGGCGGACGTTACGAGCGCTTATACGATCCTTGGCGACACGGCGCTGTTCGAGTTTTTCAAGACGACGTTCAGCATGTCCGACTACATATCCAACATGGATACGGATCAGCAGGCGAGCATGATCGAGAAATACGTCGACATCTCGAAGCTTCAGGATCTGGACTACGTGACCAAGTTGATCAAGCAATACACGGCGCTCTACGATTCCGAGAACAGTTCGACGACATCGCCGGCGCTGACGCTGCTCACAACCACCGGCACGACACGCATCAGCTCCGATACGCTGCTTGCCGTCGCCCAGCTTTCATCGAAATAGAGACTTCAGTGGATGTAGCCGAGGCGGATCGCCTTGGCGATCGCCTGGATGCGGTTCACGGAATTGAGCTTGATCGTCGCGGAGCCGAGATAGGCGTTGACAGTGTGAACGGAGAGGCCAAGCTTCTCGGCGATCTCTTCGCTGATACGACCGTCGCCGGCCAGTTGAAGACACGCCACTTCCCGTTCGCTCAGGGATTCGGCCGGCACGCTTCGACGCTCATCGAGTGCCAGAAGGTCCATCATGACCTGACAACTTCTGACGTGCTGGTCGATGATCAGATTGCTGCCCAGCTCCAGCGAGCCCGACAAAAACGTGACGTAGCCATTCCCGAGAGCACCCAACCGCACCGGGAATGCAATTCCTGACGATGGCATGATCCGGTCGTCGATCTTGCGCACGAGCGAGGAAAAATCGCCGGCCTCGCTATAGGCCCCTTTTTCCGTGCCGGTCCACACGATCGGCAGGATCGACATTTCGATATGATCGAGAAACATATCGCCGTAGGAGCTCACGAGTACGCCCTGATGCTCCCCGCTTCCGGCGCCCCAGTTGTCCAGCTCGCAGACCAGCTTGCGCTTGTTGGGAAGCCCGGCGCCGGCAACACGAAACACAGCGAAGTGCCGCGCCTTGAGGTTCCTCTGCATGGCGACGAGTTTGGGAAATATGTCCGAACGACTGGAGGCACGCTGAAGACGCAGATACTGGATGCTGCCCGGTCCATCTGACGTTCCACCGCGGGAAAAGCCCATTGTTGCCCCAAGCCTTCCTAAACCAGATTGTTGCGTACGGCATAAGCGATCGCTTCCGACCGCGTTTTGGTTGCCGTCTTACGCATCACGCTGGTGATGTAGTTGTTGATCGTATTGCGGGAGATCCCGAGGATCACCGCTATCTCATCGCTGGTCTTGCCCTCGGCGATCCAGAACAGGCATTCCAGCTCGCGTTCCGTCAGTTCGAAGTCGCGTTCAGCCTTGGCATCGCGCGCCTCGGCAAAGCTTGCGCCATAGGATGCAAACAGTCCGACTTCGCGAAGTCTTTCCTGCGACAGGATGATGCCTTCCAGGAAAAGCAGCATCAGAGAGAAACGGGTTTTGCCGACGCAGAATGTCAGCGAACAGTATTGGCGGCTGATGTCGTCCGGCGGCGTGATGTCATCGGGCAGGAGCGCGAAGCTCGGGGTCAGCAGCGACAGACACTTTTCGAGTTCCGTCGAACGCGCATAACCACTCGCCAGATCCGCCCCGAGCCGTCGGACGAGATCGAATGGCCAGTTGGAGGTTACGATGAAATCGAGACCGTGTTCCTGGACGAGGTCGTAGCGGGCGAGAAGAAAATGCGAAGCGCCAACGTAGTCTGCGAGCAGCCGCATGATAGCCTGAACGTTGTTCGATCTCGACAAGATCGAAAGCCGTCTTACCAGTTGTTCACGGGAGATAATTTTCGACCCAGGTCCATCGTGATACGCGCGCTGGTCGATCGTCATCTCTGCTTCAGGCAACTCCACCGTTATCTGCTCCCCACCGGCTCCTCTCCCGAAGGGCGACACCGGTATGTTCAAACGACGTATGGCATCCGCTTCCAGAATTAAGGCAGTTCCGGGTGCCGATACCCTGGCGTGACCGGTCCATTCCGAATCAGACTTCACATGTGCAAAGCCTAGACGTTGCCGTACGAATCAGGGCCATTGTAGGAATCGCTTTTGGAAATGCTATGCCGCGAGCGCCGATTTTGCCCACTTCCATCCATAAAGGCTTCATCAATGAGGCTAAAATGCGCCAACTGTATGGCAATGCCCACGCAACAAGGCCGGGACGAGCCCGGCCTGTTGTGATCATATGTTTGTGAAGGCAGTTTAGGCTGCTTTGTCGATCGCCCACTTGCGCAGGATTTTCGCGGCCCGCTCTTCGGAGATCTCGACCATGCGGGAGAGACGTTTTTCCGGACCTTCCTTGACCCGGCGGTTGAAGCCGCCGTCGTCGGCACCGCCCATAAGATCGTCCGAGCTGTCGAAACCGAAGTCGGCGCCGAAGCCATCCATGAGCGCCGGGCTTGCGCCACCCGGTGAGAAGTCGGGAAGTTCGAGGCCGGCCGCATCGGCGGTAAGCTCTCCGGCCGGGACGCTGGTGTTGCCACCGACGGTGCGCACCAGAGGACGAAGGCCAAGCCAGACCACGAGGAAGGCGACAAGAACGAACGCAAGCGAGTTGATGATGCCGCCGATATTACGGTTGAGCACTTCCATCATACCCGGACCAGACGAAGCGGCCTCGTCGAGAAGCTGGGTTTCGACGAAATCCATGGCCGTGAGTGTGACGACATCGCCGCGGTCGCTGCTGATGCCGGCAGCCGAAGACACGATCTTCTGCATTTCGGCAAGATAGGCGTCGACCTTCGCCTGATCCGCGGGCTCGCCCACCATCTTGGCAATACGGCCCTTGTTGACGACGACGGCGATCGAAATCTTTTCAATCTGATAGCCGTTGCGAACTGTCGCCGTGGTCTTCTGATTGATTTCGTAGTTGGTCTGCTCTTCCTTCTTGTCCGACTGGTCGGACGATTTAGGAGCGCCGTCGCCGCCGGCCTGAGGAGCGGCCTGGGGAACGTTCTGCTCGACCGTTGTCGCGCTGTCGTTCTGGGCCTGCTGCGACTTGGAAGCTTCCTTGGTGGAGCGCACCGACCGTTCAACGCGGGAGTTCGGGTCGAAAACGGTTTCCTGGATCTGCTGGCTGTCGGTGTTGAGGGCGGCAGTCACGCTGGAGCGGAAGTTATCCATTCCGAGAAAGGGTGCCAGCGCCTTGTCGATGTTGTTTTCGATTTCCTGCTGGACCGACTGGACCACACCGAGCGAACGGCTGATCTGGCTGTTGCTGCCATCGTCGCCCGAGGCGAGAAGCTGGCCGGTTGAATCGAGGATCGTGACATCGTCGACTTCGAGGCCCGGGACGGCCGAGGCGACGAGATGGCGGATAGACGCAGCGGCTTTGCGACCGGCGGATGCGTTCGCACGGATCATCACGGACGCCGTCGGCTTCTGCTCGCCGCGACGGAAGTTGCCGGCATCAGGCATGACGATGTGGACGCGTGCGGCCGACACGCCGGAGATCTGCTGGATCGAACGGCCGATTTCGCCTTCGAGCGCCCTCACCCGCGTGACTTCCTGCATGAAGGAGGTCAGACCGAGCGAGCCGACATTGTCAAACAGCTCGTAGCCGGCATTGGCGCTGTTGGGCAGGCCGCGTTCTGCAAGCATCAGACGCGCCTTGCCGGTCATACCGACAGGCACCTGGATGCTTGCGCCATCAGAGCCAACCTCAAAGGGCATGTTGGCTTCCGCAAGGGCGATGCTGATCTGATTGAGATCGGCTGTTTCCAGACCGACATACAGTCCCTCATAGGAGGGCTTGTTCACATAAAGGGCAGCGGCCAGAACGATCGCTATCGAAACGACGCCGACGGCGCCCAGCGCGATCAATCGTGTCTGGCCAAGACTGGCCAGATTTTTGAATATTGTTGGAAATTGAGATAACAGATTCATTCTGTCCCACGCCGCCAGATAACATCTCGAGCCTATGCCCAGCATCACCCTAGGGAGCGAAGCTTGCGCGAGCGTTTCGAAACGTCCTGTCTGGTTGCCGCATGATGATTGCAACGCGGCCTGGCAGCAGGGTCAGAGACAGTCTGTGACGTCAGAAGAAATCGAAGTCTCCAGCGGCCTTGTTGAGCGGCTGGGAGTGGCCGTGGCGCATCCCGTTGGCCAGCGCCTTCTGCATGTCGGCAAGTTTGACGAGGCTGAGAGCCGTCGACAGATCCACCATCCAGTCGCTCGGAATGCTCGCGGTGACGGTATCGATGAACTCTGCGAGACCCCGCGTTTTCTGCACCGCGAGATCGATGCCCTGCAGCACTTTTACGCTGTCGGGCGAATGAAGCAGGCCCGGGCCGCCCAGTTCCAACACCTGCGGTTCGATACGCTCGATCAGATAGGCGACATCGTGCAGCTCCGAGACGAGGCGCATCAGTACCTCGGGCAGAGATTCCTCAAGGGAATCGCGTATCGGGGCGGTGATTTCAGTCATGAATTTCCTCGTCTTTACCCAGGCGTAAGAATTAAAAGAATTCGATCGAGCTTTCGACGGGCTTTGGTGGCGTACGGACAGGACGCTGCTCCAGCGCAACCGTCTTTTGCGTTTCGGCGCCTGTGAGAGGATATTGCCGGGCACGGCCGCTGACCGGCCAGAATTCCAGCTTGCGGCCGTGATCGCCTCCGGTCGAGGACCCCACCACCGGAATGCCTTCGTCACGCAGGAACTCCACGGCGAAGGCCGCATTCTGTTCGCCGACATTGGAGAAACTGGCAATCGTCTTTGCGCCGCCGAAGATCTTTGCCTCGAGCCGGTCACGACGGGCACCCTTTTTCAGGAGACCGTTGATCAGCAACTCCATCAGGTGCACGCCGTAGCGGGTCGCGTCGCCCCCCGACGACGCTGCCCCGCCCGAGCCCGGAAGCAGGAAGTGGTTCATGCCGCCGACACCGGCGACAGGATCACGAAGGCAGGCAGCCACGCACGAGCCAAGAATCGTCGACAAAACCACATTGGGATCGCTTTCGACCTTGAATTCGCCCTGGATAATATGGACGCGTTTGGCACCTGCCGGGTCGTTCATTTAAGGGCTCCGAACACCGCCTCGATAGCAGCTTTCATCTTTTCGATTGTGAATGGCTTGGCGAGCACGTTGTTGGCGCCGAGCTGAGCAGCCTTCTGAACCAGAGCGCGATCGCCCTGCGCCGTCAGAATGATAAACGCTGCCTTCTTGGTGTTCGGGTTGGTGCGCACTGCCTGCAGCAGGCCCAGACCGTCCATGTTCGGCATGTTGAAGTCCGAGATCACCAGGTGATGCGGCTGCTCGGCCATGATCTTCATGCCCTGCACACCATCGCCGGCGGCAGTGATCTGCTTGAAACCGAGCTGTGTCAGAGCGTCGCTGAGCAGCAGTCGGCTGGTGACCTGATCGTCGACGATCAGAACTTTGATTTTTTCAGCGAGGGACATTATTCGGTACCTTCTTTTCGGGCGGCAGTTAGTTTCAGTATTTCGTCTCCGATGGAGCCGAGCGGCAGCTGCTGCTCGACTGCACCAATTTCGTAGGCGACCCTCGGCATGCCGTAGACCACACATGTCTTTTCGTTCTGGCCGATCGTGCGAGCGCCTGCGCTGCGCATCCTCAACAGTCCCGAAGCCCCGTCGCGACCCATGCCCGTCAGGATAGCCCCGACCGCATTGCGACCCGCCAACTCCGCGACCGAATCAAACAGGACATCGACGGAGGGCCTGTGGCCGTTCACCGGATCGCGTTCGACCAGCCGGCAGCATGGCGCCGACGGATTGACCACCTGAAGGTGCCGGTCGCCACCAGGCGCGAGATAGATCTTGCCGATCTCGAGACGCGCACCATCGGTCGCTTCCTGCACCACAGGAGCGCAGATACGATTAAGCCGTTCAGCAAAACTTTTCGTAAACGTGGACGGCATATGTTGAGTGATTACAGTCGGTGGGCAGTTCAGCGGAAACTTTTGAAGCACTGCGATCAACGCTTCAACGCCACCGGTAGAAGATCCGATCGCCACAACCTTGCGACCGTTGCGGTAATCTGATGCCGGCGTCGGGACCATTGAGACCGGAGCACTGACCTGTCGGCGTGCAGAGCGTGCCGCGGCCTTTACCTTTTCAGCCAGATCCATGAACGGGCGAACGTCTCCCGGCACCGGCTTTCCGACGCAGTCGAACGCACCGATTTCGAGCGCGGCAAGCGTTGCGTCGGCGCCGCGCTGGGTCATGGTCGAGACCATGATGACCGGCATCGGACGCAGACGCATGATCTTTTCGAGGAAGTCGAGGCCGTTCATGTTCGGCATCTCGATGTCCAGCGTCACGACATCAGGATTGAGCTGCTTGATGGCGCTACGCGCTTCCATCGCATCGCTGGCCTGCCCGACGACGCTGACATCGGGATCGGAATTGAGGACGGCCGTGATCAGGCCTCGCATGGTCGGGCTATCGTCGACGACGAGAACTCTGGCCGGTGCGATCATGCCTTCCTCCCGGCATTCTTACCCATATATTTGTAGGTCGTGATGCCGATATTATCGAACGTGTTCTTCGCTTCGCCCGATACCCGCTCCGAATGGCCGATATAGAGATGGCCGCCTTCCGGCAGAAGCTGGGAGAAGCGCGACCAGATTTTCACCTGGGTCGGTTCGTCGAAATAGATCACGACGTTGCGGCAGAAGATGATGTCGAAACCGCCCTTGAAGGGCCATTGCGCCATCAGATTCAGTTCGTTGAAGGTGATGAGCTTCTTGACGCGATCATCGACCTGGAACTTGCGGCGGCCACCGACGTCGACCTCGCGGAACCACTGCTTGCGCATGGCCGGGGAGACGGTTTCGAGGGCACCTTCGTCATAGGCTCCTGCCCGCGCGGCAGCCAGGATCTTAGGGTCGATATCGGTTGCCAGGATGCGGAAATCATAGTCGGCAGCGTTGGGAAGAAGGCCCAGCACCGTCAGCGCGATCGAATAGGGCTCCTGCCCGTCGGAACAGGCCGCCGACCATATGCGCACACGTCCGCCATTGCGGGCACGCTGGATCAGCCCGGGCAGGACCTCGTCCCGAAGGTGCTCGAAGTGGTGGTTCTCTCGAAAGAAACGGGTGAAGTTCGTCGTCAGATGCGACAGCATCTCCCGGCGTGCCGGAGCGCCCTCAACGGAGGCGACCAGGGTACAGTATTCCCGAAAGCCCCGCAGTCCGAGGTTGCGGATATGCTTGGACAAGCGGGAATAGACGAGCGACGCCTTGGAATCGTTGAGGTAGATCCCGGCATCGGCGTAGATCATCGCCGCAATCTCCGACAGGTCGCGGCGCGTCAACGGGTATTCCCCGCTGGCGAGGACTTCGTCCGGCGACTGTCTGGCTTCTATGGCGCCCAGGGGCATCATGCGGCTTCGCTTTCCTTTTCGAGGTACGTCTCGGGGAAGAGATGATCCAGCTCGATCATGCAGATCATCCGCTTATCGAACGCCAGAATGCCCTTCGCGTATTGTTTCGCCAGGTCGGAGGAAATCTCCGGCACAGGCTGGATATTCTCTTCTGTAATCGTAAGGATATCGGAAACGGCCTCGACCAGCAGGCCGACAATCCGTTTCCCGACCTGCGCAACGATGATGACGTGACGCGCCGTCGGTTCGGCATCCTTCATTCCAAGCCGCGCCGACAGATCGACGATCGGCAGCACGGCGCCGCGCAGATTGATCACGCCGCGCACATCGGCGGGAGCGTGCGGCAGCTGCATTGCCGGCGTCCATCCGCGGATTTCGCGGACAGACATGATGTTGACGCTGAATTCCTGATCGCCGATCCGGAAAGCGATCAGCTCCCGGCTTGCCTGCGTCAGATTTTTCACAGCGTAGGACATTGTGTTCAACCTGTCGCAGCGAGCGACATCTCCGGACTGAGCGACTGACCGCGGGATGCCGCAACCACCGCGTCCACATCCAGGATGAGAGCGACGCGGCCATCACCAAGGATGGTGGCGGCGGCAATGCCCGGAACATGGGTGTAGTTGGCTTCCAGCGACTTGATGACGACCTGACGCTGACCCTGGATGGCATCGACCATCAGCGCGCGCTGACCGCCGCCTTCGGATTCGACCAGCAGTGCCACGCCCTCGACCGGATTTGCCTGTGTGGCGCGGAAGTTGAGGATGCGGCCGACATCGACCAGCGGGCAGAACGAGTTGCGGATCGAGATGAGCCGCTGCGTTGCGCCAAACGAGTGGATGGCAGACGCTTCCGGCTGCAATGTCTCCACGATCGCCGTCAACGGCACGACAAGCGTCTGGCCGGCAACCGTTACCACCATCCCGTCGAGGACGGCGAGCGTGAGCGGCAGGCTCATGGTGAAGGTCGAGCCCAGACCCGGGCGCGAGGAGATCGAGATACGGCCGCCAAGTGCCTGGATCGAACGTTTGACCACATCCATGCCGACGCCGCGGCCGGAAATGTCGGAGATCGTGTCTGCCGTCGAGAAGCCCGGCGCGAAGATGAGGTTGTCGATTTCCTCGTCCGACAGATTGGCATCCGGTGAAATCAGGTCGTTGTCGATTGCCTTCTGCTTGACGCGCTCACGGTTGATGCCGCCACCGTCGTCAATCAGTTCGATCAGGATGCGGCCCGAACGATGCTTGGCCGAAAGCTTGATCGTGCCTTCCGGATCCTTGCCGGCGGCTTCGCGCTTTTCAGGGCTTTCGATGCCGTGGTCGACAGCGTTTCGGATCATGTGGGTCAACGGCTCGGCGATCTTGTCGATAACCGTCTTGTCGACTTCGGTGTTCTCGCCTTCGGTGACCAGACGGATCTGCTTGCCGACCATGTCTGCGACTTCGCGGACGATACGCGACATGCGCTGGAAGACCGGCTTGACCGGCTGCGCGCGGATCGCCATGACCGAGTCCTGGATCTCGCGCGTCAGCTGCTGCAGCTCTTCGAGACCCATATTGACGGCGGAGGTGCCGCTGGCATCGTTTTCGATGACGCTCTGCGAGAGCATCGCCTGGTTGATGACAAGCTCGCCGACCAGGTTGATCAGGCGATCGACGCGATCGAGATCGACGCGGATCGTCTGGCCGGCGGCCGCTGTGGCAGCGGCCTGGGCCGGAGCCGGCGCGGGTGCTGCGGCTTCCTTCTTTTCGACGCGTGCCGCGGCGGCAGCCATCTTGCTGACGTTGGCGGCAGCTTCAGTCGCCACGACGGTGGCTGCCTCGTCGGCAGCCTTCGTGTCGGAGCCGAGCTCATCGTCTAGCGACGAGAGATCGAATGGTACCGGAACCATCGGCAGTTCTTCGTCGCTTGGCTTTGCTGCGGCCAGCTTGACGTCGAGATCACAGTCCCACTCGGCGAATTCGAACACCGAGCGAATATCGGCTTCGGTCTTTTCGGTCGTCAGGGAGATTTTCCAGCTGAAATAGGAGGCTTCCGGATCCAGCTTGTCGAGGGTCGGCAGCTGCTCCATGTCGCAGCCGACGCTCATCTCGCCGAGCTTGGACAGGTCGCGCAGCAGGAGGGCTGCTTCGTTGCCCTTGGCATAGAGATCGTGGCGCGGCTTGAAGCCGATCTCGTAGACCGACCCTTTTGCTGCCGGGACGTCGTCGTCGAAACCATCGAAGGTGAAAGGGATCGGCTGGAAACCGCTATCATCGCTCGGCTTCGGTGCCTCGGCCTTTGCAGGCTTTGCGACTTCGGCATGGGCCGAAGGCATTTCGCCATGGGCAAGGGCTTCCAGTTCCTTGACGAGGCCGCGTGATCGCGCCTCGTCCACACCACCGCCGTCACGGGACGCGGTGACGAGATCGGCGAGCACGTCGGCCGATTTCAGCATCACCTTCAGAACGTCCTGGTTCGGCTCGAGCTTGTTGGACCGGACGCAGTCGAGCGTCGTCTCGAAGACGTGGGCAAAGCCCACGAGATCATCGAGGCCGAAGGCGCCTGCTCCACCCTTGATGGAATGAACGGCGCGGAAGACGGCGTTGACCGTTTCGGGGTCGCGGTCCCCGTCGTTCAGCTTCAGCAGACCAGATTCCAGTTCAGCGAGCTGTTCTTCGCATTCCTGAAAGAAGATCTCTTTGATTTCGTTCATATCCATGGGAGGATTTCCTGGCTCAGGCGGTTACACGCTCGATGGCATCGATCAGTTTGGCGGGATCGAACGGCTTGACGATCCAACCCGTGGCACCGGCCTGGCGGGCGCGGTTCTTCTTCTCCGCGTCGCTTTCCGTGGTCAGGACCAGGATCGGGATGGCGCGGTACTTGTCGTTGCGGCGAACGCCTTCGATGAAACCGAAGCCGTCGAGGCGCGGCATGTTGATGTCGGTGACGATCACATCGGGGTTGCAGCCTTCGAGGACTTCGAGACCTTCGATGCCGTCTTCAGCCTGGATGGTTTCGAAACCGGCGTTGTTGAGGGTGACCAGAAGCATGTTCCGGATCGTCCGTGAATCGTCCACGGTCAGGACTTTTTTCTTCATCGCTAAATCTCCTTAGCAACCAAATTCTGTGTATCGAGGCCGATGAGCTGCATCGTCTTGACGAAGGCATCGGAAGGCTTTTGGACGGCAAAGGACTTCTTGTCGTCATCCCAGGCGTTTGCGCCGGCGACGAGGACCTGGACGCACTGGACGCCGAGACGCTCGACACCGGACGCATCGATGACGATGTCGCTACCGCGCATGGACAGCAGTTTGGCGTGCAGCGCGGACGCCTCGTTGAGGTCCAGCACGGAAGACAGTTTCAAACTTCCCGGACCGGCTTTCTTGGCCGCCATCAGCTTATTCCTTGTCGTTTGGAGTAAAATGTCTCTGAGGAACCGATGCGTTCCGCCGCGGCCCGCGGGGAGATGTCGGTGGCAATTTCCGGCCGGCGTGCAGCCGGTCTTGAGCGGTCGTCATCGTAACGGCCCTGTCGCGCAATCCGGAATTCGCGAACCGTGCGTCCAAGCTCCAGGATCACCGTCTGCAATTCGTCCGCGCCTTCGCCCGAGCGACGCGCCAGAACGGCATTGGATGCGACTTCCTGGCTGAGATCACTGACATGTGCCGTAACGACGTCAAGACCTTCCGCCTGGACCCCGGTATCGCGAGCTATGCCCGCAATCGTGTCGTTGATGGCGGACACCTGCTGGACGATGCCATCGATGGCGCCCTGCGTGCGGTGAACCATTTCGACACCGGCATCGACCTGCGTCTTGGTGCCGTTGACGAGCGTCTTGATCTCGCGGGCGGCCTCGGCGGAACGCTGGGCGAGCGCCCTCACCTCCTGGGCGACGACCGCAAAGCCGCGGCCACTGTCGCCGGCGCGGGCGGCTTCGATGCCGGCATTGAGGGCGAGGAGATTGGTCTGGAATGCGATTTCGTCGATCGTGCCGATGATCTGGCCGATCTTTTCGGCTGACGCTTCGATATCCGCCATGGCGCTGATCGCCTGGCCGACGACCTTGCCGCTGTCTTCCGCTGACCTGCGTGTGGCGGCCGTCGCCTTTTCGGCGGCAGCCGTGCCGACGGCACTCTGGCGGACACCGGCAGCGATCGACGAAAGCGCTTCGCCAGACTTTTGCAAGCGGGCGGACTGGTTCTCGGAAGTTCTGGCGAACGTGCGTGCGCTCTCGGAAAGAGCGTCGGTCAGCATGTCCGCCTGTGTTCCGGTTTCGCCGACGGTCTCGAATGTCGTGCGGATGTCGCCGATGGCGCTGTTGAGGATGTCGCCGAGTTCGCGATAGGCGTCCGGCATGTCGTCCGGAACCTTGGCGGTCAGATCGCGATCGGCCAGCGCTGAAACCACGGAGAGGAACGTCTCAACGGCCTGCGCCTGATCGGCCTGGCGCTGCTCGGTCAGTGCACGCTGGTGCTTGAGGCGCAATTCGTTGAAGCGCAACGACACCGCGATCTCCGCGTCGACCATGACGAGACGCACGATTGCGCGGACGAGATCGTTGAGTTCCTGTTCGCGCTTGCGACTTGCCGGAAGAATGGAGCGGGATGACATTCCGGCGACCGCACCGGTGATCAGATGCTCGAGCATCACCGAATGACCGGCAAGGTGCCAGCGCGGATCAAGACCCATGCGGCTTTCGGTATCGGAGAGGAGTTTGACCCGTTCGGCATACAGTGCATCGAAGCGCGCGTCGCTGAGCACGCTCCAGTGAGACGCCTGGAGGTCATGCAGGCGTTCGATCTGTTGTTCGCTTTCGAAGATACCGGCAGCCTCGGGAACGGACTGTAGTCGATGAAAATAGTCGCGCAATCCGGCTTTGAGATGCGGTTCGAGTTGCGGCCTGCACCGGCGCAGCAAGTCGCGCAGGTCCCCGTCGAGGCCAGCAAAGGCCAAGCGTTCACTCAGGCTGCCTGCCTGGCTCCGTCGCCCCTGTTCTGTCGGCGTGTCCTGCACCAAAACCGTCCCCGCATGAAAGTCAGACCAACCCGACGAGTTGGTGTATTGCCGCCCAGCGAGGCAAATCCGAAACGGGCGGGAGCGTGCCGGGACAGGCCATGACCTGTCTGCGGTGGCGACGCTTATACCGCGAAGCATTTCGTAATCTGTCGATGAGAAATACCGGATTCAGACCGGTACGGCTTGGCGGCTTCATGCCTGTTGGGAGCCCTCGGGACATCCCATTCGCCGTCTATCTAATATGTATGGTTAATTCCTTGCCCGAAGGTTAACACGGGCGGTGTGAAATGCTCTTTCAAGCAAAGTCAGAAACCGGCCATAGCTCGGACTGTCCGCAAAGGTGACAACAAACAGAGGCGCAGAAAAGCTCAACCAAAAGCTTTAAAACTTTCAGTAAAATCAAATGGATCTAATCTGGAAGTTCAGCTTGTGGCAGTGTTTCAATTGTCCGGCGGCCAGATCAGTTCGGCCAGCGCTCGTTGGCCGTCCTTGCTTCCGGTCGATGCAAGGGCCTGAAAAATTCTTCGCGCATCGGGCTTGCGACCGACATTGAGGTAGGCGTAGCCGCGAAGGATCATAAGATCGGTCTGTTCCGGCGTGATCTGGGCGCGCTGATCGAGCGCGATAAGCGCCTCCCGATAGCGACCGAGGTTGAAGGAGCTTTGGGCGCGATTGGCAAGAATGGCGCTCTGAAGCTCCACGGCGCGGGAGTTGGTCTGCTTGGCTGCGGCCGCGGCAACAGACGCCTGATCCGTCAGGCCTGCCCGCAGATAGGCAAGGCTTCGACCATAGGACGCATCGGAGCGGACCACGTCGGAAGCACTGTTTTGCGCGACCTCGAAAGCCTTGACGGCTTCGAGCGGCCTGTTCAGATCCATCAGGCACCAGCCGCGCGATAGCGCCTGGTCCGGATTGGTCTGTCGGAGTTCCGTCAGAGCACAACCGCGAGACGGCGGCCCGGAGCTTGCCTGAGCGGATCTGGTTGCCTGGCGGACCGACGGCTGCACGGCAACAGGCTGCCGGGTTGCAGCGGCACGCTGCGGGTTGGGTTGCTGGACGCTGCGTTGCGACGGTTGCTGATAGGGTTGTCCGTCCTGCTGCGAATAGGCTTCTGCAGTGCGATCCTCGGGCCTGACGCTCGGCAGCGGCGGTTGGCGACGGTAACCTGTCCGGTCGTCGACGCCCGCGACAGATGGTCTGCCGAGATTTGCTATGCGCTCTGAACGATCGCCCCAGGCACGCTGGAGAGAAGCGACACCGGCCCGGTCGCCCAGGTCGTTGCGGGTCAGCGCCAGACCGTAGGCGGAGGGCTCGTCATCCGGCTTCCAGGCGAGTGCTGCCCCGAACCACTCGGCGGCTGTGCGAAGCTGCCGCATTGCTCTTGCATACCAGCCGAACTGTTGTGCCGCGTCGGCATCGCGGGCGGCGATCACGACAGGCGCCATACGGGCCAGAACCTCTTCCTGCAGCATGGGCGGAGGATCGAGTGCAAGAAGATTGGCGACGGCGGAAAGATAGGCCGCCTTGGTGCCTTCGGAACTTTCCCGGAAACGATAGAGAACGTTTTCCGCTTCGAGCGGCGACTTCTGGCGGACCAGGGTGAGCGCCAGCCCCTCAGCAGCGGAGGCCGTCTCTTCCTTGCCATAGGCGCGCCGGAACCAGCGCTCGGCACCGCCGAGATTGTCTCTGCGATAGGCATACCAGCCCAGCAGCAGCGCGTCCGAGGCGAGCCCCTCGCGTTCCGCGAGTTGTTCGAGACGCGTGACATACTGCTGGCCGACGACCAGTTTCGCATCGTCGCCGGCTTCGTTGACAAAGCGGCGCGCGAGATCGTTTCTCAGACCCTCGAATTCCGGCTGACCACCGGCGGGAGTTTTTTCTTTGGCGAGGAGATCTTCCAGCATGGTGGAGGAAAGAAGTTCACTCGCCTTCTGCACCGTGGCGACACGCGCGGCGGTGTCCTCGCAATTGTCCAGAACGTAGAGATAGGCATCCCGGGCGCGACCCTGTCGCTCGGTCTCGGCAAAGGCTTCCGCCACCCGCCACAAGACGTCGATTTCGCTGCAGGTGAGAAGGCTCGGGTTTTCGGCCGCCATGCGGATGACGACGTCGTAATCCTTGCTGTCGGAGGCGCCGGTCAGGCTGACACGTGCCTCGGCAAGCTTTAGCCGGTCGAGGAGATCGTCCGGTGCCTGCCAGCCGCTCTCGGCAGTCTGACGGTCGGCGATTGCCTTACGCACGTCGGCAAAGCGCGACTGTGCATAGAGTTGCCACATGTTTTCGAGCTGTGGATCACCGCTTGCGCGCACAGCCAGCGGATCAGCGGGCGGCGACCAGGTCGGATAGAGCGCGCGCAGGCGCGAGATCTCGGCCTGAAGCCGTGCCGTGTCGCCACGGGCAGCAAAATATCGCAAGGCGCTTTCATCCACGACGACCGGAGGCGGCGTGTTGCCGCGCTGCGCCGTCAAGTTTTCGGGACGCTGCAAGGGTGGTGGTGACGATGCGGCCGGGGACTGTGCGATCAAGGGCATGCCCGAACGCGCCGGGGAAGGCGTATCGGCCGGTTCGGTGGCGGATCCGTTCGGCAGCGTTTGCGTGATCACAAGCGCTGCTGCACCCGGAGACTGCGCGGAAGGTTCGTCTGAGGAGAGCAGTTGAGCCGTAAGCCGCTCGGTCTTGGGACGCGGCTGCATACCGTCTGCCCATGCGGGCGCGTCGGGACTGATGGCGCCGGTCAGCTGCGTCATGTCGACATTGGAGGATTGTCTATCGAGGCTCCAGAATCCAACAGCGGCGATACCTACCACCGTCAATGAGATCATCATAACCTTCATGGACTTCCGATCCCGATCCTAACCCCGACCTGTTGCCCCGCAACGAGGCGTATCAATGGCATGAACGCCATGATGTGTAAGAATGAGCTGATATGGTTAACGAACAATTTAGATTTGTTTAGCAAATTGTAAGCAAGACTCGCGATTCGCTTCGTTGCGTAGACTTTTGTGGAAGCGGAAATCGCGACGGAAGCGATCGGACGATGACTGTCCAATAGATGCGCCATTATATGCGAGTGCCCATGACGAAAAGATCATTTGCCGAAGTTCGCCGGTTCGTACGCAGCGACCGCCGAAGCTTCGCAATTGCCATCGCAGGATTGCTGCCTCTCGTCCTGGCAAGTTGCGGCGGAGCTCCGATCCAGCCGGGCGCCCTGGTGAAGACCGTGCAGGCGGAAGAAGCCATGGTCATGCCCCCGCCATCCGGCCCCGGTATCGTCGGCGTCATCGAGCGGCGCTACGACAACGCCATCGAGCAGGAAATTCCGCTCTTCACATCCGCACTCACGCCCGGCCAGAACTTCATCAAGGCGCAGTTCTTCGGCACGAAGAGCGCGTTCAGCTATAGCTCGAACCGGCTGACGTCGAAAATGGTCTCGCAAAGCGGCACGGCACGCGAAATGGCATCCGGGTTTCCGGGTGTACGGATGGTGCGGTCGCAATTTTACGTCCAGAACAGCTATGGCCCGTTCGGCTATGCGTTCGGGCGCGGCAGGGGCAGCGATCTTTGCCTCTACGGATGGCAGCAGATCCGCTCGCAGGCGCAGAAGATGTCGCCGGTCGATAACTACGGCTCGATCCAGATCCGCGTGCGGATCTGCGAGGCCGGCGCGACGGAGCAGGCACTTCTCGCCTTCATGTACAATTTCACTATCAACGCCTCCGTCGACTCGCTCGGCTGGAATCCCTATGGCGATGCGAGCCCGCTTTCGCCTGAAATCGGACGAACCGGCGCTCCGACCTACCCGCGTCCTGCCTCGACGGAAGCTATCGTTCCGGTCCTGCCGCAACGGCAAGCTGCGCCGATGATCCGCCGCGCAGCCCCTGCCGCGCCGGTCCGGCCAGCCGTAGCACCGGTTGCCAGCAGCATGATGGAGCCTGTCATGCAGCCGGTGGGGCCAAGGATCCCCAGCGTTTCCGCACTTTCTCCCGCAGGCCTCAGTCCGTCAGCGCCCTCGGACGCTGCTGCGTCCCCGAGGTCACTGACACCCGCAGCCGCTCCGCGCGTCACGGTTCCTTCGCCTTCCTGCTCGACACAGGCGGAGGGTGCCAATGTCGTATGTCGCTGAGCGTCAGGCCGGCAATCCCGTCGTGATCCTGCCAACCGTAATCCGGTCGATCGAACCGCAAAGGTAATCCGGCGATGCGTACTTTTATCTCTGCCATCGTGTGGGTTCTCGCCACGATCATGATCGTGACCCTGGTCACCCTGCCGATCAACACGCGCACCCAGTTGATCGCGAGCGTCCTGATCGTCACGGTGATGATCATCATCAAGATGCTCAACGCCGACGGCAAATGGCGTCTCGTGGCTCTCGCCTTCGGCACCGCGATGGTGATGCGCTACGTCTACTGGCGCACGACGAGCACGCTGCCGCCGGTGAACCAGCTGGAGAATTTCATTCCCGGCATGCTCGTCTACCTGGCCGAGATGTACAGCGTGATGATGCTGGCGCTCAGCCTCTTCGTCGTTGCCATGCCGCTGCCGGCGCGAAAGCCGCACGGCCGCACGGAAGGACCGCTTCCGAGCGTCGACGTCTTCGTGCCGTCCTACAACGAGGACGAGACGCTGCTTGCCAACACGCTTGCCGCCTGCCGCAACATGGATTACCCGGCCGACAAGTTGACCGTCTGGCTGCTCGATGACGGCAGCACGCTGCAGAAGCGCCGCGCCGACAACGTGGCGGATGCACGGGCTGCGGATGCGCGCTACAAGGCCCTCAACCAGCTTTGCGAAGACCTCGGCGTCAAATACCTGACCCGCGAGCGCAACGAACACGCCAAGGCCGGCAATCTCAACAACGGGCTTGCCCATTCGAGCGGCGATCTGATTGCCGTGTTCGACGCCGACCACGCCCCGACGCGCGACTTCCTCTTGGAAACCGTCCACTATTTCGAGAAGGAGCCGAAACTCTTCCTCGTGCAGACACCGCACTTCTTCCTCAATCCTGATCCCGTCGAGCGCAACCTGCGCACATTCGAGAAGATGCCGAGCGAGAACGAGATGTTCTACGGCATCATCCAGCGTGGTCTCGACAAGTGGAATGCCGCCTTTTTCTGCGGCTCCGCGGCCGTTCTCAACCGCAAGGCGCTCGAAGTCTCCAACGGTTTCAGCGGCGTCAGCATCACGGAAGACTGTGAAACCGCGCTCGATCTGCACGGTCTCGGCTGGCACAGCATCTATGTCGACCGCCCACTGATTGCCGGCCTGCAGCCGGCGACCTTCGCCAGCTTCATCGGCCAGCGCTCGCGCTGGGCGCAAGGGATGATGCAGATCCTGCGGTTCCGCTTCCCGCCGCTCAAGCGCGGGCTCTCCTTCCCGCAGCGCCTCTGCTACATGTCCTCGACGCTATTTTGGCTGTTTCCCTTCCCGCGGACGATCTTCCTGTTTGCGCCGCTGTTTTATCTGTTCTTCGATCTGCAGATCTTCACCTCGTCCGGCGGCGAGTTCCTGGTCTACTCGCTGACCTACATGATCGTGAACATGCTGATGCAGAACTACCTCTATGGGTCGTTCCGCTGGCCGTGGATTTCGGAGCTTTACGAATACGTCCAGACCGTGCACCTGCTGCCGGCTGTCGTTTCGGTCATGCTCAATCCGCGCAAGCCGACCTTCAAAGTGACGGCGAAGGACGAGTCCGTGTCCGTCAGCCGACTTTCGGAGATCAGCCGTCCGTTCTTCGTGATCTTCTGCGTTCTCGTCATTGCCTTCTTTATCAGCATCTACCGGGTCTATACCGAGCCGTTCAAGGCGGACGTGACGCTGGTCGTGGGCGGCTGGAATCTTCTCAACATCATCATTGCGGGCTGTGCGCTCGGCGTTGTTTCCGAACGTGGAGAGAAGCAGTCGTCCCGCCGTATCCGCGTCAGCCGGCGTTGCGAATTCGGGATCGGCGACCGCTGGTTCACGGCGACGATCGAGGATGTTTCGGTCAATGGTGCAGCACTGCAGATCTATACGGAAGGCGCCAGGGACATCGCGAACGGTGCCATGGGTGTGCTCCGGTTCCAGCCGTTCAGCGACCTGCCGATCAGCGATTTGCCGATCGAAATCCGCAACTTCGATACGGTCGGCGACGTGACAACGGCGGGGTGCCGCTACATGCCCCAGAAATCCACCGATCACCGTTTGATCGCCGATCTCATATTCGCCAATTCCAGCCAGTGGACACAATTCCAGACCTCGCGACGTTACAACCCCGGTCTCTTGCGCGGCACGATCTGGTTCCTGGGTCTTGCCGCCTATCAGACGACCCGCGGCCTCGGCTACCTGTTGAAGGATCTGGGCAAGAGCCAGACGACGAAGGAAGGTTGAGCGACATGATCATCAATACACGCTTCCCCCGCCTTCTATTCGTCGCGGCGATGCTGGCATCGACCGGCGCCCTGTCGGTCTCGTCGCTTGCGCAGCAACCCGCTCAATCGCCGGCCCCCGCATCATCGCCATTCGACATGGGTCCGGAGCGATCCCGCCAAGGTGTAACCCCGACTGCGCCGCCTTCACCGCAGACCCCGGCTCCGGCACCTGTGCCACAGGTTCAACGGCCCATTCCAGCCGATCCGAAAACGCCCGCGGCACCGGCACCGGCGGCCACCGCTTCTCCCTCTCCGGTAACGGCCCCTGCTCCTCAGGCGGCAGCCAAGGCTTCGACCGAAACGGCGCGGCGCTACCTCATCCCTGCCCCGTCGCTGCGCCTGAACGGCGAGGTCCAGCAGCGTTCCTGGTCCGTCTACCTGACCGAGGAGCAGGCGGCGACGGGTGCAAAGCTGCACCTCACGTACCAGAACTCGATCGTCGTTGCGCCGGAGGCCTCGCGCCTTTCCGTGACGATCAACGACGTCGAGATCTATGGCGACAAGATTGCATCGCCCGACCAGCCGTTCGAACGGGTGCTCGACATACCGCCGGGCGTTCTGAAGGCGGGCGGCAATATGGTACGGTTCGCGGCCAATCAGCGCCACCGCACCGACTGCACGGTCGAATCCACGTTCGAACTCTGGACCGACATCGACCCGAAGCGGACGTTCCTGGCGTTCGACGACGAGCGTAGCGACCGGTTCAACCGACTGGACGATGTCAGGGCAGTCGGCGTCGACGGCAGCGGAAAGACGCGATTCCGCTTGATTGTGCCGGCGCTCGACCAGCTGGGCGCGACGGATGTTCTGATGCGGCTTGCGCAGGGACTATCGCTGGTGGGCGGCATGCCGAACCAGTCGTTTTCCTTCCAGAAAACCATCACACCCGATCTGAGGCCCGGCGAACTTGCGGTCTTCGTGGGAACGCCGGACGAGCTTCGACCGATCCTTCCGAACCTGGCGGCAGCCGCTTCCAGTGCAGCCGTTGCAAGCTTTACCGATTACCCCGGGCACGGATCCTCCGCTCTGGTCCTGTCGGGACCAAGCTGGCCGGCGCTTCAGGGCCTTATCGACAGTTTCGTTGCCTCCACCGATGGCGGCAGCATCCAGCGCCGCGATACACTGGCGACCTCGAGCTGGCGCGGCATCGATACGCCATTCCTGTTTGCCGAGAAATCGATTGATTTCAATTCTCTCGGGGTCAGCAGCGAGGAGTTTTCCGGGCGGCTTTACCGTACCGAGTTCACAATCGGCGTTCCGGCGGATTTCTACGCGAACGCCTATGGCGAAGCGCGCATCCTGCTGGATGCCGCCTATGTGTCGGAGGTTCTTCCGGGCAGTCACATCGACGTCTTCGTCAATGGGAATATTGCCTCAACCGTTCCGATCACCTCGGACGGAGGCGCCATTCTGCGCCACCTGCCGATCAAGCTGACGCTGCGTCACTTCAAGCCTGGGGTCAACACGATCACGCTCGAAGCTGCGCTGCTGACCGCGTCGGACAAGGCCTGCGCGCCGGGCGCCACTGCGAATGAAAGCACGCGGTTTGCTCTCTTCGGTACTTCACAGTTCGAGATGCCGGATTTCGCCCGCATTGCCCGCGTCCCCAATCTCGGCGCTACGTCGGGCACCGGCTTTCCTTACTCGACCGGCACCGAGTCCGTTCCTTTGTTCCTCGGCCGGATCGATGAAAAGACCCTCGGATCTGCGGCAACTTTCCTTGGCAAGATCGCGACCGCGTCACATCGGGCAATACCGGTCTCGGTGACGATTTCAACGGCGCGTATCGCCGGGCGCAATGCGCTGTTTGTCGGCGCGATCTCCGAATTTCCAGCCAATATCCTGACGGATCTCGGCATCGAGCAGAAAAGCCGCGGTAGCTGGGGTGAGAACAGCGATCACGTCCCGGCCGACCGGGCGTCATTGACGCTCCAGGACTGGCAGGATCGCAACGGCAACAACTTCTTCGGCCGACAGCTTTCTTCCGTGGCGGATTGGGCCAAGCGGAACTTTGACCTCTCCGCACCGATGCTGCGGTTTGCGCCGGCCGGTGACGCGATCTATGTGCCGCCGAAAACCGCCGGAATGATCATCGCACAGGAAAACGATCCGACCCAAACCGGCACCTGGACGGCAGTGATCGGCGCGACGGGCGATGAGCTTTCCGCCGGGATGGAGGCCTTTTCGGCACGCGAGGCGTGGAACCAACTCGACGGACGCGTGTCCGTGCACGATGTTTCCGAAGCAGATCCGGTGATTGTTCCGGTCAACTGGTTCCACTTCACGCCGACTGCAAACTTTTCACTCTCGAATGCACGGTTGATCGCAACGAACTGGCTGTCGGACAACATCATGTCCTACGGAGTGCTTCTCGTCGCGAGTGCAATTCTCGTGGGGCTGGCAACCGGTGGACTGCTGACCCGGCTCGGTCGGAAATAGGCACGGCAGGTCAATCCCGTGCGGCTGTCGGGTCCTCCGGCAGCCCTCCCTTGCCGGTAAAGCGTCGGCTGACATGCAGCGATCCCTGAAGGCCGAACCGCCAGGGCTGGTCGATACCACGCGATATTCCGATCCGCCGTCCCGCGACCACCAAGGGCGGCGTTACCGGCGGAGCAAGCCGGAAAGGCGCTTCCATGAGCGACAGGCCGTCATGCTCGATACCAATTCCCAGCGCCTGGCAGACGCGTCCGGGGCCGGAGCATAACAGCAGGGGCTCCGCCCTGCCCCGCCGGTGTTCCATCTCGGCAATGCCGTTCACGGGCTGCAAGGCCCGGATCAGCACCGCGCTGCCCGGCGTGCAGACGAAATTCACGCACCAGTGGATGCCGTAGGAACGGTAAACATAAGCATGACCGGCCGGCCCGAACATGGCAAGGTTGCGGGGCGTCGGCCCGCGAAAGCTGTGGGATGCCGGATCATCCGGCTGGTAGGCCTCGGTCTCGACGATGACGCCGCCGACGCCCGAAAGCTCGAATTCAGCGCCGATCAGGTCGCGCGCCACATCCACCGCGGACCGCGTGAAAAATCCGGCTGCCAGTGCCATGTCGTGCCTCACCATTTCTGCGGTTCATGATCCAACCTAACCACTCGATAGCGCCAAGGGAACAAAGGGCGTCGTCACGGGTTGGCGTCCATTCCCTGGCTCTTTGCCTCCCGGAGCGTTTTCATGACTGTTTTTTCTTCCGATAACAGAGACTCTGCGGCCTATCCGCTGCAGTCCCTCTTCGTTCCCTTTCCTTTCGTCTGCTTCACCCTGACACTCGGGACCGACCTGGCCTTCTGGCTAAGCGATGGTCACCTGATGTGGCAGAACTTTTCCTCCTGGCTTCTGTTTGCCGGCCTTGTCTTCGGCGGCGTTGCAATCGTCGCTGGCCTGCTGGATATGCTTCGTCCAAGAACGCGGCCGCTGCGCCCGGCATTTCTCACCATCGTCATCTATATCGTCATTCTGGCGCTGGCTTTCCTCAACAGCCTTGTTCACGCCGGCGACGGCTGGACGGCCGTTGTGCCTTACGGACTGGCGATTTCTGTCGTCACATTCGTTCTCTCGGTTTTCGCCGCCGCGATTTCCGCCCGCAAGTATTCCCGCCTGGCCTGGAGGATCTGATCCATGAAGCCGTCCCGCATTCTCTTTGCCTCCGCGCTTTCGCTGTCGCTCGGCACCGCCTTGCCGGCCTTTTCCCAAAGCAATGACTTCGACGTCAACTCGCAGATTGGCCCCGATCCTGTCCTGCCGGAACCATCGCACCCGCTCATCCCCGACCTGAAAGTCGCGGAAGTGATCGGCTGGAAGGATGGCGAAACGCCGAAGGTTCCTGAAGGCCTAAAGGTTACCGTTTACGCCAAGGATCTTTCGAGCCCGCGCACCGTCCACACGCTTCCGAACGGCGATGTGCTTGTCGTGCAATCCAAGGCGCCGGCAGGCGAGCCGACCTCGAGGCCGAAGGATTTCATCCGCGGCTGGATCATGTCGATCGCCCACGGCGATATTGGCGCTGAGAAGGAAACCAATATCATCACTCTGCTGCGCGATACCAATCGCGATGGCACGGTCGATGAACGGCACGACCTTCTGACCAAGCTCGATTCCCCGTTTGGCCTGGCTTGGGTGGACAATACGCTCTACGTGGCCTCGGCCAGCGCCGTGATCGCCTACCCTTATGAACTCGGCCAGAACGAGATTACCGCGCCGCCAAAGGTGCTGACCCCGCTTCCTGGCGGGCCAATCAACCACCATTGGACTAAGGATCTGGCGCTCAGCCCCGATGGCAAGATGCTCTACGTCTCGGTCGGCTCGAACTCCAATATCGTGGAGAACGGGCTCGAGGCTGAAAAGGGCCGCGCCGCGATCTGGCAAGTCGATCGTCAGACGGGGGCGGCACGCGTCTTCGCATCCGGCCTACGCAACCCGAATGGTCTTGCCTTCAACCCGGATACGGGCGTTCTCTACACCGTCGTCAACGAGCGTGATGAACTCGGTCCGAACCTGGTGCCGGACTACATGACGTCGGTGAAGGAAGATGGCTTCTACGGCTGGCCGTGGAGCTACTACGGCAACCATGTCGACGTTCGCGTTCACCCGCCACGGCCGGACATGGTCGAAAGGGCGATCGCGCCGGACTACGCGCTGTCCAGCCATGTCGCAGCACTCGGCCTGACGTTTTCGGCCAATTCCGCCATGCCGTCCGCCTTCGCAAGCGGTGCCTTCATCGGCGAACATGGCAGCTGGAACCGGGATCACTTCAACGGCTACAAGGTCGTCTATGTGCCCTTCGAAAACGGCAAGCCTATTGGCAAGGCACAGGACGTCGTGACAGGCTTTATCGAGAACGATCAGGCGCGCGGCAGACCTGTCGGTGTCGGGATCGATGGAACGGGGGCGCTTCTGGTTGCCGACGATTCCGGCAACACGGTCTGGCGGGTCGCCAATGCCGACGGCACGGTCATTCCGCAGCCGATCGGCACCGACCAGACCGCGGCAACCGCACAGCAGGCCGCGACCACCGACAAGACGGATCGGGCACCCGTTGCAGCAGTGAGTCCTCCGGCCAACGGGACGACCGGCTCCACGGAACCGGCACTCGCCGCACCAACCGCCCCTGCAGAAGAGCGGCTGACCGGTCAGGCCCCAGTGTCCGGTAAAAGCGATACGCTGCAGCCGTCGCAAACCGACATTGCGCCAGCAGCAAGGCCTTAATCCGGAAACGGTCTCGCGCTTATCGACGCTAGACAGACGAACTCATGTGCAGCCGGTAACGCCTACCGGCTGCACTTTCTTTTTAAGGTCGCCGTCATGCCGCGCGCTTGAGCGCATCACCGAGCATCGAGACGATGGTGCCGATCTGCTCCTTTTCGATGATCAGCGGCGGCGACAGCGCGATCGTGTCGCCCGTGACTCGGACCAGCAGCCCCTTCTGGAAGCAATCGACGAAGACATCATAGGCACGTGCTCCCACAGCGCCTTCGCGCGATGCCAGCTCGACGGCGCCGACGAGGCCAAGGTTTCTGATGTCGATGACGTGCGGCAGGCCTTTCAGCGAGTGCAGCGCCTCTTCCCATTCGCCAGCAAGACCAGCAGCGCGGGTCAACAAGCCCTCTTCCTCGTAGATTTCCATGGTCGCTAGACCGGCGGCGCAAGCGACCGGGTGGCCGGAATAGGTATAGCCGTGGAACAGCTCGATCGCGTTCTCAGGCCCTGCCATCAGTCCGTCATAGATCGTGCGGCTGGCAAACACCGCGCCCATCGGGATCGTCCCGTTGGTAATGCCCTTGGCGGTGGTGACGAGATCCGGCACGACACCGAAGTAATCCGTGCCAAACGGCATGCCGAGACGGCCAAAGCCGGTGATGACTTCGTCGAAAATCAGAAGAATGCCGTGTTTCGTGGCCGTTGCGCGCAGCTTTTCGAGATAGCCCTTGGGCGGCAGGATGACGCCGGCGGAGCCTGACATCGGCTCCACGATCACGGCTGCGATGGTTTCCGCCCCGTGCAGTCCGACGAGACGTTCGAGATCGTCGGCAAGCTCGATGCCATGCGCCGGCAATCCCTTCGAGAAGGCGTTGCGCTCGATATCGAGCGTGTGACGCATATGGTCTGCCGGGATCTGCGGAAAGACGCGGCGATTGTTGACGAGACCGCCGACCGAAATGCCGCCGAAGCCCACGCCGTGATAGCCCTTCTCGCGACCGATGAAGCGAGTTCGTGTCCCCTGCCCGATCGACCGCTGATAGGCGATGGCGATCTTGAGCGCGGTATCGACGGATTCGGAACCGGAACCGGTAAAGAAGACACGATCCAGCTTGGCGGAGGCGCCGCCCGGCGCATGCTCCGCCAGTTTCGTGGCGAAATCGAACGCGATGGGATGACCCATCTGGAAGGTCGGGGCAAAATCCATGGTGGTGAGCTGGCGTTCGACGGCCTGCGCGATCTTCTTGCGACCATGGCCGGCATTGCAGCACCACAGCCCCGCCGTGCCGTCGAGAACCTTGTTGCCGTCGACATCGGTGTAATACATGCCTTCCGCCTGCGCGAGCAGACGCGGCGTCGCCTTGAACTGGCGGTTTGCCGTAAACGGCATCCAGAAATTGTCAAGATTGAGCGCGTTTGTCTTGCTCGCGTGGTCCATGAAAGCCTCCTGTTCGATAGGGTAGATGTCACGGATTTTTTGGTGGCGAACAAGTCTTTTTGTGATGGGGGTGCACCTCGTGCAGGAGTGGCCCCCGAAAGCGGATGTCAATCTGGGTGAAATGCCTCCCTTACTCAGGGCTATGCGGCCGGATACCGAGGCGTAGATTGTCGCGACGAGGAAAACCGTGTGCTGTCATCTCGATAGCCTCAACCTCGGATTAAAGGTTGTCGAATCGATCAGCGTAGAAATAGGCAAAACTGCATCTGCCGGTTGGCTTTACTTCCGTTGACAAGTGCTTACTCAGATCCGACAACATAACTTGGACGGCAGCCACCGGGGGGACTTTTGATGTCTAGGCGCGCGATCTTCGGACTTTCCGCATTGTTGTTTTCGTCTCTCGTTCTGGCGCTGCCTCTTTCGGCGGCGGAGCGGCGGATAGAGACCACGGCGGATGGGGACTATTCGGGTTTTGATCTGCGGACCGTCAAGAATGTCAGCCAGGGTCAGTGCGAAACCGCCTGTATCGGCGACAACCAGTGCCGCGCCTTTACCTATAATGTCAAAGCCAAGTGGTGCTTTCTCAAGTCCGACCACGCTCAGCTCAATCCGTTTATAGGCGCGGTCGCCGGCAAGATCGTCGAAGTGGCGGCGGAACCGGATATCGGAGCGGCGCCGCGGCTCTCCTTTCTGACGGAAGAACTGCTTCAGCAGGCCCGCGAGCAGAAGGATGGCCTGACGCTTGGTGACAACCAGCAGGGCCGGGATGTCGAAAGACTGAAGACCGACGCGCAGGCCGAACTTCTGGCAGGCCGCTTCGATAATGCGATCTATAATTACAAAGGCGCCCTGTCGCTGACGCCGGATGATGGCGCACTCTGGATCGAATTTGCCCGCGCCGCCTCCACTGCCAATGGCAACAGCTCTGCAGACGGCGATGCGACCCTTGGCGCCATCAACGGCTATCTTCTTACCCGCACGACCCAGGCAAGAGCCGATGCGCTTGCCGTTCTCGGCGCAGCGCTTGCCAAGCAGCAGAATTACCGCCAGGCGCTTTCCGCCTACAAGCAGAGCCTCGCGCTGGTCAGCACCCGCACGGTGCAGGCTTCCTATAACGACCTTCGCGAGCGCCACGGTTTTCGCGTGACCGGCAACACGGTCGATGCAGACAGCGCCAATCCGCGTGCCTGCGTCCAGTTTTCCGATCCTCTGGTGAAGGCGGGCGTCGACTATGCGCCCTTCGTGACGCTGGACGGCAAGGCGCCGAAGGCGATGGAGGCGAAGGACAGCCAGATCTGCGTCGAGGGTCTGACCCACGGCCAGCGTTACAAGCTGTCGCTGCGGCGTGGCCTTCCCTCCTCCGTCGATGAACCGCTGCCAGCACAGGTCGATCTCGACCTCTACGTGAAGGATCGTTCGCCTACGGTGCGGTTCACCGGCGACAGTTTCGTGCTGCCATCCACGGCCCGGCGTGGCATTCCGATCGTTTCGGTGAATACCGAAAAGGCCGCTCTCAAGCTCTACCGGATCGGCGACCGCAATATCGCGCCGCTTTTGACGGATTCGGAGTTCCTGACCCAGATGAGCGGGTATACCGCCGACCGCATCGAGCAGGAAAACGGTGAACTCGTCTGGCAGGGCACGATCGATCTCGGCCCGGGTTCCAACCGCGAGCTCAACAAGGATGTCGCGACCAGTTTCCCGGTCGACGAGGCGCTGCCGAACCGCAAGCCCGGCGTCTATGTGCTGACCGCATCGGCCGCCAACGCCATTTCGCAGGAATGGGATAACAAGGCGACGCAGTGGTTCGTCGTTTCCGATATCGGGCTGACCACCTACGCCGGCACGGACGGCCTCAGTGTGTTTGCCCGATCGCTCGGTTCCGCCAAGCCGATCGCCGGCGTCGATCTTCAACTTCTTGCCAAGAATAACGAGGTGCTGGGCACCGCAAAGACCGATGGCGACGGCCGTGCCACGTTTACGGCCGGCCTGATGCGCGGGACGGCGGCCATGGTGCCGGCGGTGCTGACAGCGCAAAACAGCGGCCAGGACTACGTCTTTCTCGACATGAGCCGCGCCGGCTTCGATCTCTCCGATCGCGGCGTGACCGGCCGGCCGGCACCCGGCGCGATCGATCTTCTGCCCTGGACCGAACGCGGCATATACCGGCCAGGCGAGACGGTGCATGCGAGCGCCCTTGCCCGCAATGTGGATGCCACCGCGATCGACAACCTGCCGCTCACCTTCGTCTTCCTTCGCCCTGATGGCGTCGAGGACCGCCGCATGGTGAAGTCAGGCGCGCTCGGTGGCTACACGCTCGATCTCGCCCTGCAGGACACGTCCATGCGCGGCACCTGGACGATGCAGGTCTTTACCGATCCCAAAGGCTCGGCGATCGGCGAAAAGACGTTTCTGGTCGATGATTTCGTGCCTGATCGCATCGAGTTCGACATGACCAGCGCGGCGAAGGAAATCGTGGTCGGCGAACCGGCTACGGTCGAGATCGACGGACGTTTCCTCTATGGCGCACCGGCAGCGGGACTTGGCCTGGAAGGCGAGATCGCCCTCAAGCCGACCCGCGAAAATGCTGCCTTTCCCGGCTACCAGTTCGGCCTTGCAGATGAGGAACAGGCGGAAACCGTCCGCATTCCGCTCGAGGCACTCGACGATACCGATGAAGACGGCAAGGCATCGTTTCCAGCAGATGTCGCGGAGCTTCCCTCGACCACCAAGCTGATCAATGCCGATATCGTCGTGCGCATGCAGGAAACCGGTGGCCGTGCCATCGAGCGGACACTGTCGCTACCCGTCAAGGCGGATGGACCGCGGATCGGCATCAAGCCGGAGTTTTCAGGTGACCTGCCCGAGGGCGCGGTCGGCAGTTTCAACGTCATCCTCGTGGACGAGACCGGAGCAAAGCAGGCCGCGAAAGGCTTGGCCTGGAAACTGGTCAAGGTCGAGCAGGACTATCAGTGGTATCGTGAGGGCAGTTCCTGGCGCTACGAGCCGATCACCCGCACCAAGCAGGTATCCAATGGCAGCGTTGACGTAACTGCTGACGGCGGCCGGATTTCGGTTCCGGTCGCATGGGGCCGTTACCGGCTGGAAGTCGAGACGGTCGATGCCGGCGGC
Source organism: Rhizobium sp. CFBP 8752 (assembly GCF_014842035.1). Classification (NCBI taxonomy): domain Bacteria; kingdom Pseudomonadati; phylum Pseudomonadota; class Alphaproteobacteria; order Hyphomicrobiales; family Rhizobiaceae; genus Rhizobium; species Rhizobium sp. CFBP 8752. The sequence goes on from NZ_JACYUZ010000003.1 coordinate 42,898, forward strand.
CCGGCCTCAAGCACCGAGTTCGATGCCGGCTGGTTCGTGACCGCTACGTCGACCGAGACGCCCGACGCGCTGGAGATTGCCCTCGACAAGCCGAGCTACAAGGTCGGCGATACTGCCAAGCTCAAGGTTTCCTCGCGTTATGCCGGCGAACTGATGATCATTGCAGGCTCCGAGCAGCTGACCGCGGTCAAGACGGCAAGCCTTGCGGAGACCGGCGGAGAGATCGAGATCCCCGTCACGGCCGAATGGGGAGCCGGTTCCTATGTGACCGCGACACTCTACCGCCCGGGTGCTGCACGTGAAAACCGTATGCCGATGCGGGCGATCGGCGTGACCTGGCTGAAGGTCGATCCGGAAGCGCGCGATCTCGCGGTCGCGATCACGGCACCGGATAAAACCCTGCCGCGCCAGCCATTGGATATCTCCGTGGCCGTGACCGGTGCCGGCGCCAACGAAGACGCTTATGTGACGGTGGCAGCCGTCGATGTCGGCATCCTCAATCTCACCCGCTACGAGCCACCGGCGCCGGACGACTGGTATTTCGGCCAGCGCCGTCTCGGGCTCGAAATCCGTGACATCTACGGCCGGCTGATCGATGGCTCGCTTGGTGCTACCGGTCGCCTTCGAACCGGCGGTGATGGCGGCAGCATCGCGCTGCAGGCAAGCCCGCCAAAGGAAAAGCTGGTCGCTTTCTTCTCGGGGCCGGTGAAGCTGGATGCAGAAGGCAAGGCGAATGTCTCCTTCGACATTCCCCAGTTCAACGGCACGGCGCGCGTCATGGCCGTCGCCTGGTCGAAATCCGGGGTCGGTCATGGGGTGAAAGACGTCATCATCCGCGATCCGATCGTCGTGACCGCCAGCCTGCCGCGCTTTCTTGCGCCGGGAGACGACAGCAACCTCAGACTGGACATTGTCAACACCGACGGACCCGCCGGCACCTATGATCTCGGCATTACGACAAACGACCCGGTTGCGGTCGGCCAGAGCGCGATCAAGCCGGTCGAACTGGCGGCTGGCGGAAAAACGAGTGTGACGCTGCCGCTGGTGGGCATCGGGCCGGGTGACGGCACTGTTTCGATCCGGGTCTCGAATGCTTCCGGCCTGTCGGTCGATCAGGTTCTCAACATCCCGGTTCGCCCGGCGGCCATGCCGGTGACGGAGCGCCGGCTGGTGGATCTGAAGCCCGGCGCAAGCGTAACGGTGGATTCCAACCTTCTTGCCAACAGCGTGCTTCAGGGCGCCTCGGTCAGCGTCAATGTCAGCCGCTCCAACGCGTTCGATATTCCGGCGCTGCTGATGAGCCTCGACCGCTATCCCTATGGCTGCGCCGAGCAGACGACAAGCCGGGCACTTCCGCTTCTCTATCTGAGCCAGATGGCAGTTCAGAACGGGCTTGCCGATGATGCCGAGGTCAAGAAGCGCGTGCAGGATGCGATCTTCCGCGTGCTCTCCTTCCAGGCATCGGCTGGCAGTTTCGGGCTTTGGGGACCTGATGGTGCCGGCACCGATCTCTGGCTGGATGCCTATATTACCGACTTCCTGTCGCGGGCCCGCGAACAGGGTTTCGACGTGCCTGAAAAGCCGCTCGTCCAGGCGCTTGAAAATCTGCAGAACACTCTGGCCTACACAACCAATGTCGCCGACCAGGGCAATCAGATCGCCTATGCGCTCTACGTGCTGGCGCGCAACCGAAAGGCTGCGATCAGCGACCTGCGCTATTATGCCGATACGATGCTCGGCGACTTCCCGACACCGCTTGCCAAGGCGCATATCGCTGCAGCGCTTTCGCTTTACGGCGATGCCCAGCGCTCGCGCACCATCTTCAACGACGCGCTGCAGATGTCGGAAGATGCGCAGATCAAGAAAGTCAGCCTCAGCCGTTCGGATTACGGCTCCTCGCTGCGAGATGGTGCAGCGGTTCTGGCGCTGGCCGCCGAAAGTCGGCCGGTGCCGCCGATCGTGCCTGCACTTGCCAATGTCGTTGCCAAGGAATGGGTGGCGAAGAAACATACAAGCACGCAGGAACAGACCTGGATGCTGCTGGCGGCCCGGGCCTTGCAGAACGGCGACGAAGACCTGCGTCTCAGCGTCAACGGCGCGGCCCACATCGGGACGCTGATGTCGCAGATGCCAGGCGACGTGCTGCTCGACCATCCGCTGACGGTTCGCAACGACAGCAAGGATAAGCTGTCTGCCGCCATCACCACGGTTGCCGCCCCGGCGCAGCCGTTAGCTGCCGGCGGCGATGGTTTCGAGATCACGCGCACCTATTACACAATGGATGGCGAGGAGGCGAATGTCAGCACGGCGCAGCAGAACACGCGTTATGTCGTCGTTCTCAACGTCACGGAGACAAACGACTGGCCGTCTCGCATCGTCGTGACGGATCTCCTGCCGGCGGGTTTCGAGATCGACAATCCGAGCATCGTCAACAGCGCCAGCCTTGCCAATTTCGACTGGATCGAAGAGGTGCAGGCCGCCCATACGGAGTTCCGCAACGACCGTTTCGTTGCAGCCTTCAACCGCGCAGAAGGTGACAACCGCAAGATCACGCTCGCCTATGTGGTACGCGCCGTGACACCCGGCACCTACGATCATCCGGCGGCGCAGGTAGACGACATGTACCGCCCGCAGCTTTCCGCAAGGACGGCGATGGGCAAGATGGAGGTGGTGGCAGCGCCGTGAGAGACGACAGGCAGGTGGCTGCCGTCCGCCTCACCGGGGTGGCAGCTTGCAGCATGAGATTGCGACCGGGGAGCCTCGAATGACGATCGCCTTGCAGAGTGAAGTCGAGGCAGTCAGCGGCAGGACGACAAGAAGAATGCCATGAGACGCAGATGGACGTATTCGTTGGGTCTTGGTCTTTGCGTCGCGCTCGCGGCGGGGCTGGCGATTGGACTTGACGCTGCAGACCGCGCCTATCCGCCGCCGCTCGACAAGGCGCAAACCGTATCGGCAGAGGTGCTTGACGCGGACGGGCTGCTGCTCCGTGCATTTGCCACATCCGAAAGCCGCTGGCGTCTGAAGACCTCGATCGCGGATGTCGATCCGCGATTCCTGAAAATGCTTGTCGCCTATGAGGACCAGCGGTTTTACCAGCATGGCGGCATTGACCTGAAGGCGATGGGCCGCGCGGCGTTCCAGCTTCTCGTCAACGGGCGGATCGTTTCCGGCGCCTCGACGCTATCCATGCAGGTCGCGCGTCTGATCGAGCCCCGGGAAGCGCGATCCTTTTCGGCAAAGCTTCTGCAGATCGCCCGCGCCATCCAGATCGAACGCCGTCTCGACAAGCAGGAGATCCTCGCGCTCTATCTCACCTACGCACCCTATGGGGGAAATTTGGAAGGCGTGAGGGCTGCAAGCCTTGCCTATTTCGGCAAGGAGCCGGGGCGGCTGACAGTGGCGGAAGCCGCTCTGCTTGTCGCCCTGCCGCAATCGCCGGAAACGCGACGGCCGGACCGGCACCCGCAATCTGCCATGCGGGCCCGTCAAGGCGTTCTCTCAAGGCCGGCCGTGGCGTCGCTGACGGGTGAAGGGGAAGCGGAACGTGCATCCCATGACGGCCTCCCCCGGCGCAGACTGCAACTGCCGGCGCTCGCCGCGCATATGGCGGAAGCCGCAATCCGCAAACAGCCCGGGGTGCCGCGATACCAGAGCACGCTGAAACGCGGCATTCAGCAGAAGCTGGAAGAGGTCGCGCGGGAAGCTTCGGCGAAGCTCGAACCGAAGGCATCTCTCGCCATGGTGATGGCGGATGCGGTGACGGGCGAAATTGTCGCCCAGGTCGGTTCGGCCGACTATTTCGATGCAAGCCGCGCCGGCTGGATCGACATGACACGGGTGCTGCGGTCTCCGGGTTCGACCCTGAAGCCGTTCATCTACGGACTTGCCTTCGAACAGGGGTTGGTGGCGCAAGAAACGATGATCGAGGATCGACCGGCGGATTTCTTCGGCTATCGGCCGAAGAATTTCGACATGAGCTATCAGGGCGATGTCACGGTGCGCCAGGCCTTGCAGCTGTCGCTCAACGTTCCGGCGATCCGACTGCTCGATGCCGTCGGCCCGTCGCGCCTGATGATCCGGTTCAGACGGGCCGCTGTACAACCGGTGCTTCCCCCGAACGAGGCGCCGGGCCTTGCGATCGGGCTTGGCGGGGTCGGCATCACGCTAAAGGATCTGGTTCAGGCCTATGCCGCTCTGGCCAACGGCGGCCAGCCCGTTCGGCTCGGCAACGGCATCGACACCATCGCGGCGCGTCTCGACAGCGAACCCTTGCTGGAGCCTCAGGCGGTCTGGAACGTCACCGACATCCTTTCGGATGTGCTGCCGCCAACCGGAAGCCGCCGCCTCGGCATCGCCTACAAGACCGGCACGAGTTACGGATACCGCGACGCCTGGTCGGTGGGTTATGACGGACGCCATGTTCTGGGTGTCTGGGCCGGGCGGCCGGACAATGGTGCGGTTCCCGGCATCGCCGGCTACCAGACAGCGGCGCCGATCCTGTTTGAGGCCTTTGCCCGCTCCGGCGTAGCGATCACGCCCCATCCCTCGCCCCCGCCCGCCACGTCACGGCTGGCGCAATCCGACCTGCCGATCGGCCAGCGGCGCTTCTCGATGACGGCAAGCGGCCTGATCAGCGCCTCGACCCGCGAGGCCGCTCCGCAGATCGTCTATCCTCCCGAGGGCGCCAAGGTGGATCTCGGCGCCCAAACCGGCGAGATCTCGCCGCTGGTGCTGAAACTGCAGGGCGGCCGCCCGCCCTTCCGCTGGCTGGCGAACGGGAAACCCCTCACCGATCTTTCCCGCCGACGCACCAACAACTGGTTACCCGAAGGCGCGGGCTTCTCGACACTGACGGTGATCGATTCCGCCGGCCGGGCTGCAACCGTGCGGGTGTTCGTGGAGTGAGGGCGGGTTAGGCCAGGAGTGAACCGGACCGAGATCGCAATGATCAGGCGCGTCAGCTTGTCAGCCGAACACGACCCACGATCTTGCGAAACAAGACATCCATTGCCTCGCTTATGCCATCGGTCGGACTGACCTCGAAATAGTAGCCTTCCGTGGCGCAAGATTGCATCTGCGTTGGAATTTCCTTCTGAAAGGGTGCGATCCACTTCTTGTAGAAACCGTCTTTGGGCAGAGGCAAATAGGTCGTGTACAGGACTGCGACCTTTATTCCGCGCGCCTTCAGGGCGTTGCAATGACTGGCATTCAACGGCTCCATGCAGCGATCGCCGTTGGATGATGAGAGCTTCTTTGTACAATCGGAACGGTATGCGTCTCCAACGCCGTCCGCGACAAGGAAAACGATTGGCTGTCTATCCGCCGAACTGCTCCCGTCACCGACGGTTTTGATCTTTTGGCCGATCTTGGACAGTATTTCATTGTAGTCGGTCTGCCCGTTCGGCGACGAATGGCTCGGAACGCTCATCAGCTCAATCATCTTCGTGGCCTTTGCCACTGAGGTGAAATTGCTCGTCGGCTCGGAAACGGTGTATAACTGGGCATCGGCAGAGGTTTGTCCGAACGTATAGGCACCGATCTTGAATTGGCCTGAAACGGTCTGAGTCTCCTGCGCCGTTGTCATGAGCGCGGAGACCGCCTCCGCGACAACGTCGATGCGGATGGTCGCGCCAACTTCTTTGGCGAGATAGTAATAGCTGTTTTTGTCGGCGACACCGCTCGTCGAAACGATGTGGCATGCAAAAGCGCAGTTGGCGTCCTTGCCTTTCCCATCCGATCCATTCTTCGTTGCAGCTTCCAGTTTCGCCACGTCGTCGGCAGTCGCGCCGACCCCCATCGATGGCGTGTTGTCCAGCAGCATGTAGAAATCCAGAAAACTCGGTATCAGGTAGGCTGCGGTCGCTTGCCCCGAAATCGCCATCTCGTCATTGCCGAGGATTCGCGTAAAGGTCGTGGGTAGAGTGGCGGCGTATTTCAGTCTCGATGTGACGACACCGTCGGACTTTACCAGCTCCAGCTTGACGTCGATCAGCAGGCTCGACAAACCTTCCATGTTGTCCCCATATCTGGCCGACAACTGAGATTTGAAGATTTTCTTGGCTTCGGTGTCCGCGATGGCGACAGTACCGTCCTCGGCCATTTTCATGGCTTTTGCGACCGCTGCGGATTTTTCGGAGACAGCAGCAAGTACCGCAGCATCCGCAGCGGCATCGAGATAGGATTTTGCCTCCAGGGCGCGTCCGAAATCGATTGCCAATCCGACACTACCGATCAAAGGAACCATGATAAGGCCGGTGAGCACGCCGAAATTGCCCCGGGTGCAGGAAAAAATAGACCTCAATTTTGCAAGCATAAACCGCAATCTGCCTTTTAGTTTTTATAGCGGCATCATGCTGCATTTCGATCAGAGCATTCGATCAGCTCCCACCGTTTCAAATGTTTGTTACTAAAGTAGCTAATTGAAATTGTTAACGAAACGTGTTTTTGCGGCGCCCGGTCTCGTGGCCAGTGGTGGGGAACGGGAGGCCGCTCACCAAAGAAGTCGGCCGATCCTTGTGGAGTCGCGTTTTTGACGAACAACAGGTGAGTGGTAGAGATGCCCGGATCTGCAAAGACGAGAAAAATCGACTTCAACTGGACTCGATCAACACAGGCATTTTCTCGATAAAAAATGGTGCCCGGAGGCGGATTTGAACCACCGACACGCGGATTTTCAATCCGCTGCTCTACCAACTGAGCTATCCGGGCATCCGGGCTTTATGCAAGCCGTTCCGGTCCTTGGTTGACCGGCCGGGGTTTGTATCCCCGGGAAGCGAGCGGGGTTATAACATCTTGTTCGGCCATGTCCAGCACCCCGGACGACTTTTTTGAAAGGTTTGTGAAAAACCTGATTTCATGAGCGAAATCAAAGGCCGAACCGGACGAGGATCTAGTCCTCGTAGTTGTCGGCTTTGCTTTCATCGTCGGCCACGGGGATGGCGTAGCTGCCCTGCAGCCAGCGGGAGAGATCCAGATTGCGGCAGCGGTCCGAGCAGAAGGGATAGTGTTCGCGCGCGGAAGGGCGGCTGCATTCGGGACAGGGCCTTGCCTTGCGCAAAGGCTCCACCTTGCCGCCTGTCGTGATGTCCTTGTTTGAAGTTTCAGCCATATCAGGCCTCCTTCTTAGGTCTTCAGCCTTGCGGCCATGCGCCGGCGACGTCAAAACCTTCGCCAGCCAGCAGACCCGTCACTTCATGAAGCGGCAGGCCGACGACGTTGGAATAGGAACCGACGAGTTTCTGCACGAAGGCGCCGGCGATGCCCTGGATAGCGTAAGCCCCGGCTTTTCCCCGCCACTGGCCCGATGCGATATAGTTCTCGATCTCGCGGGTCGACAGTCGCTTGAAGCGCACCTTGGTCTCAACCACCTTTTGGCGGAACTGGCCGCCCGGCGTGACAAGACAGATGCCGGTATAGACCCAGTGGCCGCGGCCCGACAGAAGATGCAGGGCGGCACTGGCGTCCTGCGTATACTCAGTCTTTTCCAGAATGCGGCGCCCGACGGCGACGACCGTGTCGGCTGACAGGATATAGCTGTGGCGCCAGGCAGGATCGTCTTTGACGGCAGCGAAGGCGGCTTCCGCCTTTTCCGTCGAAAGACGACGCGCAAGCGAACGCGGATGCTCCACCCGCTTAGGTGTCTCGTCAATATCCATCGGCATCAGCCGGGCCGGTTCGATGCCGACCTGATTGAGAAGATCGAGACGACGCGGCGAGCCTGAGGCCAGGATGAGCTTTTGTTCGATCGCCATGGGGACCCGTCTTTGCCGCGAGAAATTCTTACTTGAAGCGGTAGGTGATGCGACCCTTGGTCAGGTCGTAAGGGGTCATTTCGACAAGAACCTTATCGCCTGCCAGAACGCGGATACGGTTCTTGCGCATGCGGCCCGCGGTGTGGGCGATGATTTCGTGTTCGTTCTCGAGCTTCACGCGAAAGGTCGCGTTCGGCAACAGTTCGACGACAATGCCCGGGAATTCAAGAACTTCTTCTTTAGCCATGTATTGGTTTTCTTTCTGTGTTGAAGGTCGGGCAGGCCGAAATCTGATCAGCCGCCTCGAAATTTGCGCGGAAACTACACAATCGCGTCCGGTTTGTGAACCTCGCTTGACAGCGATTCTTGAAGACCGTCAATCGCCTGCCGGAGGTGGCCTGCGAATGGGCCTCATCCGTCGGTCAATCAGCTTCCACAGATGCTCTCGCACCTCGCGATAAGCGTCGAGAACCTGCTCGCGCGTGCCGGTCGCAGCCGTCGGATCCATGGTCGGCCAATAGACCACATCGACGGCGTTCGAACGGGTGAGTTCCAGCGCCGCGTGATGGGCCTCCGGCGTCAGCGTCACGATCAAATCGAAGAAATCATCCTCAAGGTCATCCATCGTCCGCGGCTTGTGCTGCCGGTTGCGGTTGAGCGAAAGGCCCACCTCTTCCAGAACGACATCGACGAAGGGATCGTGCTCGCCGGAACGGACACCCGCCGACTGGATGTAGATATCGGGCTGCAGCAGGCTTTTTGCAATGGCCTCCGCCATCGGCGAACGGATGGAGTTGAAACCGCACATGAAGAGGATCGCGGTCGGAATACCGATCGTCTGCTTTCTGGTCGGTTCGTCTTCCGCCGCCATGGTCGTCAGCCGCGCCAGTAGAGGACGCAGACCAGCGTGAACAGCCGTCTCGCGGTATCGAAGTCGAGGCGGATCTTGCCGTCCAGCCGGTCCATCAGGGTTTGCGAGCCCTCGTTGTGAATGCCGCGGCGGCCCATGTCGATCGCCTCGATGCGCGATGGCGTGGAGGTCTTGATCGCCTCGTAATAGCTTTCGCAGATCATGAAGTAATCCTTGATGATCCGCCGGAATGGCGTCAGCGACAGGATGTGGACCGCAACCCCCTCGCCCGCTTCGCCAGTGATGGTGAGCATCAGCTTTGCCTCGACCAGCGAAAGCTTCAACGTGTAGGGGCCGCCTGCATGGCCGACCGGCTCGAAGGCGTTTTCCTCGACAAGGTCGAAGATGGCAACTGCCCGCTCATGTTCGACATCGGGCGTCGAGCGCCCGATCGAGTCGTCGAGGACGACATCCGAGAGCCGGAAGTGCCCTTGTCCCATCCCTAGCCCTCGTCTTGCGGAGGATGGGCGTTCATGCGGATGGCGACCGAACGGGCGTGTGCATCGAGCCCTTCCGAATGGGCGAGCGTGATGGCGGCCGGCGCCAGTTGCCGCAGCTGATCGGGTCCGAGCCTGAGGATCGAGGTGCGCTTGACGAAATCGAGCACACCGAGGCCGGACGAAAAGCGTGCCGAGCGTGCCGTCGGCAGAACGTGGTTGGAGCCGCCGACATAATCGCCGATGACTTCAGGCGTGTGGCGACCGATGAAGATGGCGCCGGCATTGCGGATGCCGGCCATGAGCCGGTCCGGATCGGCAACGGCCAATTCCAGATGTTCGGCGGCAATGCGGTTTGCCAGCGGCAACGCGGCTTCGAAATTCTCGACCAGGATTACAGCGCCGAAATCGCGCCAGCTCGCGGCGGCCGTTTCTGCGCGCGACAGTGTCTTCAATTGTCGCTCGACGGCTGCCTCGACCGATTTTCCGAATGCGGCATCGTCGGTGATCAGGATCGACTGGGCACCGGCATCGTGTTCGGCCTGCGCCAGAAGGTCGGCGGCGATCCAGTCGGGGTCGTTGTCCTTGTCGGCCAGGATCAGCACTTCGGATGGGCCGGCGATCATGTCGATGCCGACGATGCCGAAGACCTGGCGCTTGGCGGCCGCCACATAAGCGTTGCCGGGACCGACGATCTTGGCGACCGGCGCAATCGTATCGGTACCATAGGCAAGCGCTGCCACGGCCTGCGCACCGCCGACGCGGTAGATTTCCGTAACGCCCGAGATGCGCGCCGCGGCAAGGACGGCCGGGTTGATGCTGCCGCCACCGGCCGGCACGACCATGACGACGCGCGGCACGCCGGCAACCTTTGCCGGCACCGCATTCATCAGCACGGAGCTTGGATAGGATGCCGTGCCGCCCGGTACGTAGAGACCGACGGCTTCGATCGCTGTCCAGCGGGAGCCGAGGCCGACGCCGATCGCGTCTTCGTAGATATCGTCCTTCGGCATCTGGCGGGCATGATGCTTTTCGATCCGCTCGGCTGCGAACTTCAGCGCGTCGATCACCTTGCGGTCCGTTTCGGCGAAGGCCTTGTCGACCTCCTCATCGGTCACGCGGATGCCGGTCGCTGCAAGATCGATGCCGTCGAAGCGTTTTGAATAGTCGACAAGTGCCGCGTCGCCGCGGGCGCGCACGTCATCGATGATGGCGTGCACGACGGCGTTCACATCCTCGGAGACTTCCCGCTTGGTCGAAAGAAAAGCGGAAAAGCGTGTCTCGAAGTCCGGTGCTGTCTGCTCAAGCCAGAGTGCCAAGCGGATATTCCTTCCCGTTCCATGCCATGATCACAAGGCCGGTCAAGGATGGCGCGGCCTCGTTGCGGTTTCCCATGCGCCGCCGATATCTGCAAGAGCAACTTCGATGCATTCGACATCGAGAGCAATGGTGCCGCCGCCGGAAAGCATCAGTTCCACGGTGCCATCAGGCCCCTCGCCCTTGGCCATGAAGCGCACGGCGAGAAGCGACAGGACATCATCCTTGCGGTTGCGGTCGATACCGGTCGAACGGACTGCTTCCACGCGCTTGAGGACGAGCGCTGCACGGTGCCGCTCGAACCCCTTTTTCTTCTCGCCGGCCTTTTCCCAATCAAACCTGTTGGCAGCCAGCGAGAATATCTTTTCCGACGCCGACCACTGCACGTCGGACAGCTTGAAGACCGCATCCTGCATATGGGCAGACACGATCCCCAGATCGTCGGTATCGAGAGCCAGAAGCTTGAGCTCGGTCATGCGCGTCCATTCCGTTCCTGGGCCGCGATGTGGGCCCCGTTGTTTGATGGTCTGGAGATAGGATGGCGCATGGCAAGAAGCAACTATTTCGGGAAGTCGGCAGAGAGCGTCGTGTCCTTCCAGGCAACGATCTCGTCGCGGCGTTCCGAAAGCTTGGCGGTGATGCCGGTATAGGCAATTTCGCCGAGCACGAGATGGCGCGGAGGGTTGGACGCCTCGACGACCTTGATCATGGCTTCGCCGGCACGGACAGGATCGCCCGGCTGCTGGCCGCTATAGCCTGCCGTCTGCGACAGACGGGCGCCTGCGGTATCCTGATACTCGTCGATCTTGACAGGCGTCTGTTTCAGCGAACGGCCGGCCCAATCCGTCCGGAACGGACCCGGTGCGACGCAAGTGACCTTGATGCCAAGCGCTGCAACTTCGGCGGACAGCGCATCGGAAAAGCCTTCAACGGCGTGCTTGCTTGCCGCATAATAACCGGAGCCCGGGAAGCCGATAAAGCCGGCCTGGGAGGTGACGTTGAGGATGTGGCCCTTGCGGCGGGCGCGCATGCCGGGCAGCACCGCCCGCGTCATGGCGAAAAGGCCGAAGACATTGGCATCGAACATGCCCCGGATCTCGTCTTCCTCGCCTTCCTCGATCGAGGCCTGGTAGCCGTAACCGGCATTGTTGACGAGGACGTCGATGCGCCCGAACTTTTCCTCGGCAGCGCTGACAGCAGCTGCGATCTGGCCTTCGTCGGTCACGTCGAGATCAACGGCGAGCGCATTGTCGTGGCCGGCGATGAGATCGGCAAGCCTTGCCTTGTCGCGGGCCGTGACGACGGTCGGAAAGCCCTTTGCAATTGTCAGCTTGGCGAGTTCCAGGCCGAAGCCGGAGGAGCAGCCGGTGATGAACCAGACGTTGGAAGATGCATCAGTCATAAAAATATCTCCGATGGAAAAGCCGGATCATGAAAATGAGGCGGGGCGTGTTGGATGACAATACCTGACATAGGCATGAAAAAAGGGACGGCAAGGTATCCCCCTGGCCGCCCCTCATCCCTCGAAACATGCGGCCTCTTCAGGCCATATTGCTCAGTCGCTGACGCGTTCGACGATGGCGCCGCAGCGTGTCAGCTTTTCTTCAAGACGCTCGAAACCACGATCGAGATGGTAGACGCGGCTGACGATCGTTTCGCCTTCGGCCGCAAGGCCGGCAATGACGAGCGACACCGATGCGCGAAGGTCTGTTGCCATCACTGGCGCACCCTTCAGCTGCGAAACGCCTTCGATACGCGCCATCTGCCCCGACAGCGAAATGCGCGCACCGAGACGGGCGAGTTCCTGCACGTGCATGAAGCGGTTTTCGAAGATGGTTTCGGTGACGTGCGAAACGCCCGACGACATGGTCATCAGCGCCATGAACTGTGCCTGCAGGTCCGTCGGGAAGCCCGGGAAGGGCTCGGTGACGATATCGACCGGCTGGATCCTGTTGCCGTTCCTGACGACACGCAGACCGCTTTCGGTTTCGGTGATCTCGGCACCGGCAAGCCGCAGCGTATCGAGCGCATTTTCAAGCAGCGAGGCCTGCGTGCCTTCGAGCACCACATCGCCGCCGGTCATGGCAACCGCCATCGCATAGGTGCCGGTCTCGATCCGGTCCGGCAGGACGCGGTGACGGGCGCCCGACAGCGAGGCAACGCCTTCGATGGTGATGGTGCGCGTGCCGGCGCCACTGATCTTGGCGCCCATGGCCGTCAGGCATTTTGCGAGATCGACCACTTCCGGTTCGCGGGCGGCGTTGTCGATGACGGTGGTGCCGCGGGCAAGGGTTGCCGCCATCAGCATGACGTGCGTGGCGCCGACCGAAACCTTGGGGAAAGTGTAATGTGCGCCGACAAGGCCACCCTTGGGGGCCGACGCGTTGATATAGCCGGCATCGACCTCGAGGATGGCGCCGAGCGCCTGCAGGCCGTCAAGGAACAGATCGACCGGGCGCGTGCCGATGGCGCAACCGCCCGGCAGCGACACGCGGGCCTTGCCTTCACGCGCAAGCAGCGGGCCGATCACCCAGAACGAGGCGCGCATCTTGGAGACCAGCTCGTAAGGAGCGGTCGTATCGACGATGGTGCGGCAGGTGAAATTGATCGTGCGCGAATAGCTTTCGGCCTGGCTTTCGCGGCGACCGTTGACGGAGACATCGACGCCATGATTGCCGAGAATGCGCAAGAGCTGCTCGACATCGGCCAGATGCGGCACGTTTTCGAGCGTCAGCGTATCGCTGGTCAGAAGCGACGCAATCATCAGCGGCAGCGCGGCGTTCTTGGCGCCCGAGATCGGGATCGTGCCGTGAAGCTCGTTGCCGCCGGAAATTCTGATGCGATCCATGGTGTGGTAACTCTTTCTCTCAAGCGGCCGGGTTTGCGTCTCTAGACCAAACCTTGCCCCGCTTCAATCCGTGATGAAAACTGCGGATGAGAGCAAATCGTGCCACAACCCGTTTATGCACTGCAAAGACTATGATGATTCGTCCGTTTTTGCGGCAGAGGGCGAAGACGCCGGCAACCCTTGCGTCTCGTCCGCCTCGCCGGCGCGCCGCGCGCGCGACTGACCTTTTCGCCGCATCAGGTTTTCCCGCAATTTCGCAGCCGCCCGCTGCTTGCGATCCAGCTCACGCCGCTCGGCTTCGCTCATGGGTGCAGCCTGCGCCTGGCTATCCAAGGTTTCTGGTTTTTTCGACATGGCTTCTCCTTAAAGAAAAAGCCCGACACACGAAAGCACCCCGGGCGTTTTCCCGGATGGTTCTCCAAGAAGTTAGATTTTGCTGCTTGCACTTGCCCCGAACCTATGGCAATAGCCCCCTCGCTGACGACACGAACCCGAACGTCCGCAGATGCTGCTATAGCTCAGGGGTAGAGCACTCCCTTGGTAAGGGAGAGGCCGAGAGTTCAAATCTCTCTAGCAGCACCATTTTTCCTTCCATCCATTATAATTAGTCTGCCAGTAATTTTCGGACAGTCGTACGACCTAGCGCGACGCGAAGTTTCGCTTCGTCGCGTGCGCAAACTACCAGCCGTTTCATTGTCGATTTCGCGTGCGACCACTTTGGTTCGCCGGAGAACCTGAAGTCGTAGAAGGCCACCTCCCCCTCCCCGCCTAGCCACGACACCCAACATACGGCAGCAGCAGCTTCATCTGCTCACTCATGATATCCGGCCTGTCGCGCGGGGGATCAACAGTTTGCTGGTTGGTGTTGCCCCAGACGCCGCCGCCGGCCCAGTAGGTGGCGCCGAGGAAGATATCGGGGTGGGCCATCATGACGTCGAGCAGGTCGCGCAGTTCCCGCAGTGAGGCTTCGGTTCGGCCGGTGGCGAATTCGCCGATGAAGATGCGTTTTCGATGTTGGGTCGCCCAGTCCACGGCGCTCGACAGTATCCGTTTTCCGATGCCTTCGGTGGCGATCGGGTTGGAGCCTCCAAAACCCTTGTCGAGATACTGGTGCATGTCGAAGCCGTAATTGTCTGCAGGATCGAACGCTTGCAACATCACGGTGCCGTTCGAGGTCTTCGTCCAGGAATGGGCGCCCGTCCAGGCGATGCCGGAAAATAAGACAGTCCCAGTGCCGCCACGCCGCCTGATTTCGGCGCATGCGGCGTTCTGGGTGTTGAGGTTGGGAATGGGATCCTGGTCATGCGGTTCGTTCATCAGCCCGTACCAGACAAGGCTGTTTTTCCCGTAACGCTGTGCCAGCTCGCCCCAGAAGGACGCATAGCTTTCGAGCGTTGCCGCGGACGTGCCGTCTCCGATGACGATCTTATCGCGCCTTCCGTAGTCATGCATATCCAGGAGGACAACCGCACCCTCGCCCACTGCCCGGCCGACCAGACGATCGAGGCCCTCAAGTGCCGCCGGCTCAAGCGGTTTTGCAATATCGGGCTGCAGGCGGTTCCACTTGAAGGGGATCCGAAACACTTTCACGCCCAGCGAGAGGTAATAATTCAGGTTCTCCAGGTGAGGCCACTTCCAACGGCCGCCAATCATCTCGAACTCAGCACCGGCCAGGTTAACCCCGATCAGCGGGCACGTTCCCGTTCGGGCACCTACGGAAGGACCTGACGACACAACCGACGCCGCCAAGGCGCCAGCGCCGAGCAACAAATATCTTCTTGAGCATTCATTCATGTAAGACGCCTGTAATAAAGATTTTATTACAATATTGATGCACTAAACAATCAATAACTTACGGATTTTTGTGCAACACCTCAGCGAATTCACACTACAACACCCATATTTAATTCCATTACACGATTAACCTAGCGATTAGTTTTGTTTATTGAGGACTCAGCAAGAGCATATCCATGCTGTAACCACGATTCGATGTCGTGTTACTCGACATTTCACTGATCAGCAGCGGTGATGGACGGCATGCGCGGGTGTCCGGCGACAGCAGGAGTGGGAATGCGAGTGATATTCGATCTGACGCTTGCCACGCGCAAGCCGGAGATTACCGGTGTCGAACGTTACGGGATCAATCTATTCGAGGCATTCCGGAAAATTTGCCCTGGCAGCACGGCCTATGTCATGTCGACGTCGTTTTTTTCGAGCGACGACAACCTGGTCCTCTGCCAGCATCCTTTGATGGCCTGGCTCACTTTGCCGTTCAGACTGGCATCTTCCAGTTACGATGCGGCCGTCTTTCCGAGCATGCCGGCAAGTCCGCTCTCCATATCATCCAGACTGCCCCTCTATCGCATCATTCACGACGACTTCCCCTGGACAAGGGGACAGGAGATGCCGATCAAGGGGCGCCTTCTGTTTCGGGATGTGGAGCGCGCCGTTTCATCCCGATACCGCGCCATCTTTGCGCCAACCGGCTACTCGGCGGCAAAGCTTCGTCCGATCTTTCCCTCCCATGATGTGAGCGAGATCGGCAACGCCCCCGCGCTGCCGTTCGACGGCGAACTGTCCGAGATCGCGGAACTGCGGGGCAAAGACTTCGTCCTGAGCGTGGGGACGGTGGAGCCCCGAAAGAACTACGAGAAGATCATCGACGTCGCGGCAGCGCTTCACCCGCACAATGTCGTGTCGGTCGTTGTCGGGCGCAGCGGTTGGGGGAATATTGTCACCGATCTCGACCGGGCAAGCAACGACCCAACGAGCAACATCCGATGGATGAAGGACATATCCGACAGCCAGTTGCGGTGGCTTTACGCAAACTGCCGGTCGTTCCTGTCCTTGTCGCATGACGAGGGGTTCAATATGCCGCTCGTCGAGGCAGGGTCGCTGGGCTGCAGCATTGTCGCGTCCGACATCGCCATCCACCGGACTGTTTCTCCGCCATGGGGACGGCTGGTCTCGCCGGGCGCACGCGCTGACGAGATCGCGACTGAGATCATGACGGCTCCGCGAGCGACTGAGAGCGCGTATCTTGCCTACAGAGCCCGGTATTCCTGGGATTTTATCGCAGCCAACCTGCTTTCGAAAATCCAGGCCCATAGACGCACCGGAGCACGGTCCCATGCCTGAGCACCAGTTGACCATGCTCTGGCATGAAGCCGGAAACTCGCACTACCATGACCGATTTGTCGAGCTTTCGAAGGTCGCCAATCTCACGGTCATGGGGCCAAAAACCTTTCAAGGCAAAACGTTCGACCCTGAGAAATTCCGCTTCCCGGTGAAGCTGTTTAATTCCGTCTTGTCGTCGCACTGGCTGACATTCATTCCGAGCACCATCGCTTTCTACCGGGAAGCGCGACGGGCGGACATTCTCTACGTTCATGAGGAACCGCACTCGCTTGTCGCGTTCCTAAGCGCCAACCTGCGTCTCGGGCGGCCGATGTACATCGAAAGCTCGGCCATCAATCTCAAGGGAAACCTCTCCGGATGGAATGTCCTCGAGCGGTTCGTCTATAAAACAGCGACCAAGATCATTCCCAAGAACCATGAGGTCGCCGATGTCCTTCACAGACGGGGGGCTCCCCGGAGCAAGATCTCAACCCCCATCGGTAACGGCGTTTCAAAGTCGTCGTTTTCGATCGTCGATAAGTCGGCGGCACGTTCTGCGCTTGCGCAAAAGTATCCGCAGGTCTCCGATGCATTCAAGAAGGGCGGTCTCGTTCTCGGCTATGCCGGGCGGATCTGGCAGCCGAAAGGGATAGAGATCCTGGCGCAGCTTGCACAGGAACTCCCGGTCACGATCCTCGCCTGCGGGCCGGTCGCAGATGATTATCTGGTCGATACACTCGTTGCGGCAGGGGTAGCGGTTCTTCCCAGTCTTCAAAAGGATGATCTGCGGACATTTTACAGCGCGCTCGATCTCTTCATTCTGCCGAGCCTCTCGACGAAGAACTGGCGGGAACAGTTCGGCCGTGTCTGCATCGAGGCAATCTATTGCGGGACGCCGGCTGTCGGTTCGCATGTGGGCGGCATTCCGATGGTGATCGGCGCCAGCCAGACCTTCGAGGCAGGCAATATCGAGCAGGCCAAGGCACTGCTGACCAAACTTTCAGACGAGGCGGAGCGGGCGGAAATCCTGCGGTGGCAGACCGCCCATGTCGATCAGAATTTTTCCTGGAAAGCGATTGCAGAGCAAGTTTTAGCCGTCACACACTTAAAGAGATAAATGCAATGACCGAAGACCGACTTGGGTCCAGAGATAAAATATTCGGTTTATCATTTTACGAATATTCCGACGACGCTCTCGTAGAACAGGCTATTTCTCCCCTTTCCGAGACGGACGGGGTAAAACTGGTCGTCACTGCGAATACGGATCACGTCTCCAACCTGTACAAAAATGCTGAATTCAGACGTGCTTACGACAGTGCGTGGTCAGTCACGATCGATGGCATGCCCGTCTTTCTCTATGCGAAACTGTGCGGCGCGGCCGTCAAGCAGCGGATACCGGGCGCCGATCTCTTTCCCAAGCTGCTCGATGCCCTGACAGACACGAACCATCGGCCGTTCTTCGTCTGCTCAAGCCAGGCGACGGCGGACGGGCTGGCAGTCCAGATGACGGCACGTGGCTTCACGGAGGCCGGCTTCGGCTACGCGATACCGCCGTTTGGTTTTGAAAAACAACCCTCTCATACGCGCGACCTGCTGAGCGCGATCCGCGACAACCGCACAACGCATCTGTTCATGGGTATCGGCGCGCCCAAATCCGAGATTTGGGTGAACCAGAACAGATCCGCGCTTGGGCACCTTTACGCCTTCTGCTTCGGCGCGGCTCTCGAATTCACAGCCGGCACCAAGACTCGAGCGCCAAAGGTTTTCCGTCTGGTTGGAATGGAATGGTTCTGGCGAGTGGCCACCGAGCCCCGTCGCTTGTTCAAACGGTACTTCATCAGTTCCTGGGGCTTTTTCTCAGCCGTTGTCGCCGATCTGAACCAATCCAGAATAAGCTCGTAGGTGGCCCGATGTACGATGTGTCCGTGATCATTCCAGTCGTATCGAAAAGCAGTCGTCTGGCGCGCACGCGCGAAGTGGTGCGGCGATTGCAGGAGCAGAGGGCGATCGCGCTTGAAATCATCATCGTGATGCAGGGGTTCGACGAGACCGAAACGATCGGCATCGACGGTGTGAAAACCATATTCTCGCGCGTGTTCAGCTCGTCGCATTCCCGAAATGTCGGCGCCTGTCACGCGACGGCCGATCTCATCTCGTTTCTGGATGACGACACATTTCCGGCCGCGAGCGATTTCTACCGCAGGGTGAAAACCATTCTCGATGTCGGCGCGGTCGATTTCGTCACCTGCAACATCGTCTCGAACGGCAAGCGGCTGGCTGCAAGCCGGATCGAAAGCGATGTCCAAATCAACAGGCAAACCATCATCGGCAACATGTGGGAACCGGGGCTGACGCTTCGCCGCAAGACGTTCTTAAAATTCCAGTTCGATGCCACGCTGGGTATCGGCGCCATTCATGGATCGGGAGAGGGCTTCGATCTCGGGGCACGTTTGGTCGATGCCGGCCTGAAGGGCAAGCGGTTGGCCGGCCTGGAAATCGACCATCCGCCTTTGCCGTTGAACTCCGAATTCGATGTCCAGCGCACGTTCTACTACTCGCTTGGCAACGGCAGCTCCCTGGTCGCCAGAGGGTTCCACAAGGCCTATGCAAAGCAACTCTTCAAGCAGGTCGCAAAGACGGTGCTCTATCCATGTCTCAACAGGTGGAGCGAGGCGAAGCTTGCCCTGCTGCGGCTTGCCTGCCTGCTGATCGGGCCGGCGATCCCGCGCGGCGTTCCGAAGATCATTCCAAACCAGTTGGCGAAGGACCTGATCGACGGTGAAATCGACCCGTTCCCTAAGGTGGAACCTCGGATCGACCGGGCCACAGCCTAGACCATTCGCATGACGCGACCGAAATATCACCGATCGGGTTCACATGTCCTATTTGAAACTGGCAATCAAGGGTACGAGCTGGTCGCTTGCGCAGGTGCTCGTCGAGCGGCTGACGCAGACCGTGGTGTTTCTGATTGCGGCAGCCTTGCTCGGGCCGCATGAGTTTGGTGTCGCAGCGCTTTCAACCGCGCCGGCCGTGATCATCGCGTCCACCCTGCAGTCCGGAAGCCAGGTGGTGATACAGCGGCGATTGCTCGACGATGACTTCGTCAATTCGGTCTTCGGTCTCTTCCTTCTGCTTGGCCTTTGCGGCTCGGCGCTACTGTTGATAGCGAGCGCCCTTCTCCGCCACCTGGAAACCTTCTCCGGCCTCAGTGCCATGGTTGCCGTGACGTCGATCGCTCCCCTTGTCTCAGCGCTCGCGGTCGTGCCGGAAGGACTGCTCGCGCGAGATTTCGCCTACAAGGTACTGGCGGTCCGAAAGTCGGCCGGGTTGCTTGTGGGCGGGATTGTCTGCTGCGCGCTTGCGTTTTCGGGGTTCGGCGCCTGGAGCATCGTTGCAGTCGTCGTGATAACGCCGATCGTTGCGGCGATGGTCAGTGTTGTGGCGGCGCGCTGGAAGCCAACGGCCATGCCGACGCTGATCTCGATGCGGTCGACGCTGAATTTCTCGTTCGCCGTAATCGGAATGTCGGCAGTCACGCAGATCAACGTGCGCTCTGCCGATGTGGTGGTCGGTTTGGTCGCGACACCGACAGCGACGGGTGTTTTTCGGCTATCACGCACGGTGCTTGATCTCGCATCAAGCCTGTTTCTCAATCCGATCAACAACATCCTGCTGCCAATCTTTTCGAGGATGGGTGAGGATCGTGACCGGATGATAAGCACGATGTGGCGGTCATGCGCGGTAACAGGCCTTGTTGCCGCGATACCCTTTGTCGCTTCCGCGTTTTCAGCGCCCTATGTCGCATTTATGTTTTTTGGAGACAGGTGGCCACAACTGCCCGAGACAATAACAATGATGCTGGTGGCTCTACCGTTCATTGCGGTTGTCGTGCCCGTGCAAACCTTCCTGGTTGCAACAGGACACCCAAGCTTGGCGTTCCTCAACAATGTCTACCAGGCACTTGCTGATGTCGTGATGATTGCAGTCGGAGCATATTTCGGGATATTTTGGGCAGCAGCGATGTTCAGCCTGAGATTCTCTCTGACAGCGTTGTTTATTCTCTTTGCCGTGCAGAAACGATTCAGTGAGATCAACGCGTTTGATGGGATCAAAACAACATTTCCGGCAATTGTCGCGATTGCCATCGTATCAACCCTGACCGGGTTTCTATGGCTATGGCAGCTCGATCTCAAACACTTATCAGTCGCTGTATCATTTAGCGCTGCGGCCTCTCTGGCATACGCATTGATATGCGCGTTCGTATTTCACGATCGTATCCGGCCAGTTCTTGAGATCTGGAAGGCGCGGCGCGTTCGTGCGCCGACTGCTGCCTGACCTAAAGCACGGCTGTCTCGAAGGCTGGCCTCCGTCTCGAGGTCCTGGGGAAGGTTGGTGGTCTGATACGGTATCATCGTAACCGTCGGGGCGTCCGACCTGATCGATCAGGACAGCGCGCCGGTGCCTGACGAGTGCGACCCTAGTTTACCATTGGTTGGCAACAAAGGTCGGGCGGTCGTCGGATGCCCCGATCTTGACCCAGATCCTCGGGCTGTTCTGCGACTGCATCATGATCCAGGTCAGGTCGGTCTTCTTCCACGGCTTGATTTCGGAGGACCGGTTGTCCAGCACCAGGTCGCCGGCGGATGTCTTTGCAACCAGCACCGCATGTCCCTCTCCGGACCGCGTTCTTGCCACAGCCATTCTCAGCGATCCGGAAGGCCAGCCAAGGGAGATGAGGTGTTTGCGCTTCGTGAGCGCGTAATCTTCGCAATCGCCTGACGCCACATCAATGCTCCACTCGTCGGAGCCGTCGGCATCATTGACGGGACGGACGGTGCGATTGATGCCTGAATTCACCGAAAGCAGTTGCGCCTTGCGATCCTCAGTCAGTTCGACGATGCCGTCGCCGCCGGTATCGGCGCACTGTTCCTGATTGCTACGGCAGAATTTCGCAAAAGCGTAAGGCGCAAGCGCAAAACCATTTTCCTGGATGCGCTGCATTGAGCCTCTCACATCCCGCAGAATGCCGACAGGGCCAGCCGCCATCGTTACCGATGGAACTGCGAAAAACGCCAGAGTTATGACTATCGAATGCAGTTTCATGGCACGTCTCCATGTTGAATGGAGAGAAATTTACCTGCATTCGTTGTATATCACGTTTTGAGAAAGTGTAAGATTTTAATCGTCGTGCAGATTGAATTTTTCTGTTTAAGAACTACTGCAGATATCGATTTGCTGATGGTTCAAGGAACTGCTGCCATCAGGGCAATAAAAAAGGCCGGAGCGAATACACGCGCCGACCTCCCTGCATTGCTCTCAGCCACTGCGCCAGTACATCCGTGGTCGCCGACGAAAACAATGTTGTAGCCAAAATATGGTAGCTCGATCCAGATATTCAACAGGGAACCTGGATCAAAAATGGGGGCAGCGGCTCAATGCGCTGCCCCTCATCACCTCAAAAGGCTAGACGCCCTCAGTAAGGCGAGTTGCACTGTGCGCGAACGCCGGCACGTGGCACGTAGCTGTTATCCGATGCACGGTAGCTGCGGTAGCGGTCGGCACACCACTGGACGTGAGCACGGGTACCTGCGCGGGCCGGGCGACTTGTCACGGCACCGCCGATGATTGCGCCAGCGCCGAATGCTGCGAGGGGATACCAGAAACCATCGGAATGGCGGCGATAGCCCGGACGGCGATCACGGTATCCACGGTGGCCCTGGTGCCACCCGCGACGATCACGCATTTCCCGGCGTTCGCGCATGTCACGACGGTACTGGACATGTTCGACATCGGATACCTGAGGCGACTTCACCATCGGCAGGGGTGCCGCAGTCGCCGGGACAAGCGAGGTGAGGCCCAGTGCCACCGCAAGCGACGACGCAGTCAGAAACTTCGTAACAATATGCATATTAGTTCTCCGTGTTATGGAGAGACAACACATTGACGCAACAGGGAGTTCCCTCATCACGCGAGAGTGAGGCCGGCGTTACAGGTGTTTCCAACCTTGAGCGATCGCGACAACGGGAACAGCGGCCAATACATCGTTTAAATCTTAAATAAGCATTCTCCGCTATTTCTGATTGTTCAGAGCGTGCGGAGCATCCCATGGGCTTTTACGGCAACCCCTTTGGCTACGAGTATCAGTTCCCAAACAGGCTTACGCCGTCCCTAGACAAGGACGTCGTCAGCGTGGTTGACACCACCGCGGTTGCCGCGCTTACCGTCAATACAAAGTCGCTGTTCCAGCTGAAACTGCAGGACAACTCGATCCGCTTCGAGTTTACCCAGTATGCCTTGTGGACCTCTGGCTACAAGCCGACCTCAAGCGACACCGCCAGCGCTGTGCACTTCAACGGGCCGGTGTTTACCGATATCAACAACAACCTTTCTCCGATCGTCGGCGTCTCGATCAAGAGCAATATTGCCGGCCTCGACAGCCGGGACGTTTCGTTCGACTACAACAAGATCGCGATCGACTTTACCGGCATCAAGGCGGGTCCGACGTCGTACATCACAGTGTCCGTGACCTTCAATGAACCCAAGCTTGGGGGTGACGGCAACGACGTGCTGAACGGATCGCGTTACGCAGACATCATGTCCGGCGGCAAGGGCGACGACAAGCTGATGAGCAGCGCCGGCGCCGACAAGATGGACGGTGGCGCCGGAACCGATACCGTCTCCTACGCCAATGCCACAACCGCAGTGGTTGCCAGCCTCGCCGCGCCGCAGGGCAATACAAACAATGCCAAGGGCGACACCTATACCTCGATCGAGAACCTCATCGGGTCGCAATACCGCGACGTGCTGACGGGCGACCAGGGCTCGAACGTCCTTTCCGGCGGCCTTTCGAACGATCGCCTGACAGGCGGCGAAGGCGCGGACAGTTTCGTGTTCGACACGCGACTGAACAAGAAGGGCAATGTGGATACGATCACGGATTTCTCCGTCGCGGATGACACGATCTGGCTCGACACGGATATATTCACAAAGGCCGGCGTGGTTGGGGATCTCGCAACGGACGCGTTCCAAAGCGGCACCGCGGCCAGCGATGCATCCGACCGGATCATCTATGACAAGGCGACCGGCCGTCTCTACTACGATGCCGATGGAACCGGGAAATACGGGCAGATGCTGTTTGCCATCGTCGACAAGGGCCTCAACATCACCGCAGCAGACTTCGACATCATCGCCTGACCGTATCCGGCACGAGGGTGCTTACGCCGCCTGCTGGACGAAATGGCCCGGCGAGACCTCGAGATAGGTGCGCTTCGGCGCCACGTAATCGAGCGGCCTCACGGGGCTCTTAATCTCTTCGGACAGTGGCGGCGGCGTCTCACCGCGGCGTGAGGGGTCGGGAACCGGCACGGCGGAAATCAGCCGGCGGGTATAGGTGTGCTGCGGATTGTCGAAAATCGCCGCACGCGGCCCGATCTCCACGATCTCTCCAAGGAACATGACAGCGACCCGGTGGCTCATGCGCTCCACGACGGCCATGTCGTGAGAGATGAACAGATAGGCCAGACCGTGCTTTTCCTGAAGCTCGAGCAGAAGGTTGGAGACCTGCGCCTTGACCGTGACGTCGAGGGCCGAGACGGCTTCGTCGGCGACGATGAATTTCGGCTCCAGTGCCAGAGCACGCGCGATCGAGATGCGCTGGCGCTGACCGCCGGAAAACTCATGCGGATGGCGATCGGCCATTGCCGCCGAAAGCCCGACCTGTTCCAGCAGTTCTGAAACACGCGCCTTGGCGTCGCGCTTGCCCATCATCTTGTGCGCAAGGATGGGCTCGGCAATGGCCGAACCGACGGTGATGCGCGGATTGAGCGAGGCAAACGGATCCTGGAAGATCATCTGCGAATTGCGACGCATGGTTCGCAGATCGCGCGTGCCGGCCTTGGTCACATCCTGGCCGTCGATGACGATCGAGCCGGCGGAGGGATTGAGCAGACGGATGATTGCGCGTCCGGTCGTCGACTTGCCGCAACCGGATTCGCCGACCAGCGACAGTGTTTCACCGGGGCGCAGATCGAAGGATACGTCTTCCACGGCATGGACCCGGCCATTCGGCAGATCGAAGCGGACGGCGAGATTTTCGACCTTGAGGATCGGTGCGACGGTCTGGGAAACGGGTTTCATTTCGCGGCCTTCGGTCGCCACGCCCGTCGCGGGATCGACTTCGGGGAAACGCTTGGGCGCCACGCACGCGCCCATTGCGCCGAGACGCGGGATCGAGGCGAGCAGCGACTTCGTGTAGATCGCTTTCGGGCTTGCGAAGATCTCGGTCGTCGGACCGGTCTCTATCATGTCGCCGCGGAACATCACGACGGTGCGGTCAGCGATTTCGGCCACCACGCCCATGTCGTGGGTGATGAACAGCACGCCCATGTTTTCCTCGCGCTGCAACTCGCGTAGCAGGTGGAGGATCTCGGCCTGGATCGTCACATCGAGGGCCGTCGTCGGTTCGTCGGCGATCAGCAGTTTCGGGCGGCAGGCAAGCGCCATGGCAATCATCACGCGCTGGCGCATGCCGCCGGAGAACTTGTGCGGATATTCGTGCAGCCGCGCCTTGGCGGCGGGGATGCGCACCCGCTCCATCAGCCGCACGGTTTCGGCCTCGGCTTGGCTCCACGACAGGCCGCGATGCAGGACCAGCGCTTCGGCAATCTGGTTGCCGATGGTGAAGACCGGGTTGAGCGAGGTCATCGGCTCCTGGAAGATCATGCCGATCGACCCGCCGCGGACTTTGCGCATTTCGGATTCGCTTGCGCTAAGCAGATCCTCGCCGTCGAGCAATATTCTACCCTCGGTGCGCGAGCGTCCCGGCGGCAGGAGCCGCATGGTGGAGAGCGCCGTCACGCTTTTGCCAGAACCGCTTTCGCCAACGATCGCAACCGTCTCGCCGGCATCGACGGACAGGCTGATGTTGCGGATGACGGCCTTCCATCCTTCCGGTGTCTTGAAGGAGGTCGTCAGGTTTTCGACCGACAGAACCGGCCGGGTCGTTTTTACTGTGTCGGTCATGATCAGCTTTCCTTCGCCAGCCGTGGATCGACGAGATCGCGCAGGCCATCGCCCAGCAACTGCAGGGAGAGAACCGAAAACACGATGGCAAGGCCCGGAAACACCATCAGCCACGGAGCGTTGTTCATGTATTCGCGGCCCGAAGCCAGCATCGTGCCCCAGGTCGGCATGTCAGTGGAAACACCGACGCCGAGGAAAGAGAGGCTCGCTTCCGCCAGCATGGCCGAGGCGAAGACGAAGGTTGCCTGCACGAGGATGGGCGATGCGAGGTTGAGGAGAACATGGCGGAGCAGGATCTGCCATGTCGGTAGGCCCATGGCGACGGCCGCCTCGATATAGGGCAGTTCGCGGAGCACCAGCGTCGAGCCGCGGATGATGCGGGCAAGACGCGGCGCATAGGTGATGCCGAGCGCCAGGATGACGGTGGTCAGCGACGGACCAAGTGCTGCGACGAGCGCGATCGCCAGCAGGATATCCGGAAAGGACATCATTGCATCGAGGAGGCGCGAAATTGGCGCGTCGAGCTTGCGGAAGAAGCCGGCGGCAACACCCAGGATAACGCCGAGAACCGTGGAGATGGCGACCACGCCGAGGCTGACCATCAGCGAGATCCGGCCGGCGAAGATGGCGCGCGAAAAGATGTCGCGGCCGAATTCGTCGGTGCCGAAGAAATTCGCCATCGACGGCGGCTTCAGCTTGTTGACGATCGACAGCTTGTTTGGCGCGTAAGGCGCGACCCAGGGCGCAAGCAAAGCTGCCGCAACGACGACCACCAGAATGATGGCGCCGGCCAGCATCGCGCGGTTTCCGAACAGGCGGCGCAGGCTTGACGCGAAGGGCATGGAAACGGAGGCCATGGTGTTCATAGGCGCACCCGCGGATCAACGATGATGTAGAGCATGTCGACGATGAAGTTGATGAGCACGTAGATGGCGGCAACGACGAGCAGCGCGCCCTGGATGACCGGATAATCACGCCGCAACACGGCTGAGACGACAAGGTTGCCGACGCCGGGAAGGCCGAACACGGTTTCCGTGACGACCGCACCCGCGACCAGCATGGCGACCGAAAGGCCGATGACGGTGATGATCGGGATCAGCGCGTTCTTCAAGGCGTGCTTGAGGATAACGCGGCCTTCGCCCGCTCCCTTGGCGCGTGCCGTGCGGACATAATCGTCACCGAGCACATCGAGCATTGCGGCACGGGTGAAGCGGGTGATCAGCGCCGAGTTGACGACGCCGAGCGCCACGGCCGGCAGGATGAGGTGATGCAGTCGCTCGAAGAACGGCGTACCCGGACCGCCATAGCCGGAGGCCGGGAACCAGCCCTGCCCGACGGCAAAAATCTGGATCAGCATCAGTCCGAGCCAGAAGCTCGGCACGCTTGCCGCAACCATGGTCAGTGTCACGACGATCTGGTCGAAGATCGTGCCGCGCTTGACGGCCGAGAGAATGCCGACGGGAAGCGCGATGGCAACCGCGATCAGGATCGAGAACAGGGTGAGGAAGAAGGTCGGCTCAGCACGCGCGGCAAGGGCAGTCGTGACCGGCTGGTTCAAGAAGATGGACTGACCGAGATCGCCTTTCAGAATGCCCAGCACGAACTGGCCGTACTGGACGAGCATGGGCGCATCGAGGCCCATGCGGGTGCGCAGCTGCGCGATGTCTTCCGGGGTCGCATCCGACCCCAGCATGACAGCGGCAGGATCGCCAGGCGTCACGCGAACGATGATGAAGACCACCGTCACGACGAGGGCGAGCACGATGGCCATGCCCCCCAGCCGTTTCAAGATTGCCTGTGCGATCCTTGCCATAACCAGTCCCTAGTTATCCAGCTTACTTCTTCGGGCTCACGTTCCAGAAATGCGGCCAGTAGGTCGGCTCGTATCCGGAAACGCCGTTGGCGAGACCCGAAACACCATTGAAGTTGCCGACCTTGTAGAGCGGAGCATCGTCATAGATGACCGTCTGGATGGCGTCCCAGGCCGTCTTCTTGGCATCATCGGTCGTGGCGTCCATGTAGGTCGCAACGGCCTTGGTCTTCTGGTCGGAGACGTACCAGCCCGGATAGGTGTCGGTGATCGTGTTGATCGTCGTCGGATCGCCCGGGAAGTTGGAGTGGGTGATGAAGATATCCCACTGCTTGGCATCGGCGCGACGGGTGGTCAGCGTTGCCCAGTCGACCACCTGCAGATCGACCTTGAAGCCTGCGGCTTCCAGATAGGCCTTGGCGACTTCGCCGATCTTGTAGTGGAATTCATACTGGCGGCTGGTCATCAGGCGCAGCGGCTGGCCATCGTAACCGCCATCCTTGAGCAGTTTTGCAGCCGCTTCCGGATCGCCTTCGCCGTAACGGGCAACGCCTTCCTCGGTGTGCCAGACGGAGCCTTCCGGGAAGATCGAGGCATCGACGCTGAAGAAGCGGTCATCGGAGAAGGCGGCGAGCATCATGTCGGATGCATTGAGCGCTGCCTGAACGGCCTGACGAAGTTCCTTCTTAACCAGAAGGCCTTCCTTCATGTTCATGTTCATCGACGCCCAGCCGGCATTCTTGAAGATCACGGGCTTGGCATTGCTGCTCTTTTCGACGCGCTCATAGGCGCTGACCGGCAGCGAGTCGGCGAAATCGAACTGGCCGGAGATCAGGCCTTCGACGCGGGTATTGGCGTCTGGAACCGGTACGAAGCGGATTTCCTTGGCGATTGCCTCGCGCT
Organism: Rhizobium sp. CFBP 8752; assembly: GCF_014842035.1. NCBI lineage: Bacteria > Pseudomonadati > Pseudomonadota > Alphaproteobacteria > Hyphomicrobiales > Rhizobiaceae > Rhizobium > Rhizobium sp. CFBP 8752. The sequence goes on from NZ_JACYUZ010000003.1 coordinate 71,015, forward strand.
TGCCGGCATAGTTGCTCGGCTCACCCTCGGGCGACTTGTAGCCGTCGAAGCGGACGAGCTGGGTGTACTGGTCAGGCTTGCGTTCCTTCAGCGAATAAGGACCCGTGCCGACAAATTCGGTCAGCGTATCGGCGATCTTTTCGGACGGCAGGATGACCGACGCCTGCGACAGCGTTGCCAGCAGCGGCGCATAACGCGACTTCAGCTTGATGACGATGGCATGGTCGCCATCTTCCACGATGCTTTCGACGACGCCGGCAACCTGCTTACCCTTGGAATTGATCGTCATCCAGCGCTTCAGCGACGCCGTGACGTCCTTGGCATCGAAGTCGCTGCCATCGTGGAACTTGACGCCTTCGCGCAGCGGGATCTTGTAGGTGAGACCATCTTCCGAGAGCGTCGGCATGGCGGCGGCCAGAAGCGGCACGGATTTCCACTCGGCGTCGTAGGTGTAGAGCGTTTCGAAAATGTGCTGGTCGATCGTCAGCACAATATCGGTCGGCGTCTGCATCACGTCGAGCGATGGCGGCTCGCCGATCGTCGCAACCGTCAGCACGCCGTCGCCTGCCTGGGCATTGGCGTTTGTCAGCGCCAGGCTGCTGGTGCCGGCCAAAGCCGCCAGCGTCATGAGAACAAGTGCACTCTTTTCCATGGTCATCCCCTTGTTGTCTTCAGTAATCAAATCCCGGCCGGCTTTCCTGTCCGGTCGAAAATTCAGGCATCCAGTCCCAGCGGATCGGCGACCCGCGGCCATATTTCGAGGCTCGCTTTGCGATAGGGCGTCGTTGCGGGATTGGTCGGGTAACAGGTCGGCGCGGCGATATAGACGATCTCGGAGGAGACCGGCTGGAAGCCCGCGTGAAAATGGTTGGTCGACTTGACGAGCAGATAGGATTTCGCCGCGAAATCGATGCCCTGATTGGCAAAGATGTCGGGCTGGTAGGTCTGGGTGCGGCTGGTGATCAGCACGATATCGATACGGGTGCCGACCGGGCGCACGACGGCGGTGCTGCCGAGCGTGACGCGGCTGTTGCGAAAGCTCTGCCAGCCCGCATCGAATACGCTTTGCACCGTGACGCGCAGATCGAGCGGTTCACCGCCTTCCGGACCGGATTTTCCACCAATGCGCAGGCTGAGTTCCGCGCCCTCTCCTGCCGCCTGGCAGAAGGTGACGGCAATCGGATCCCAGATGGTCGCAACGGCGAAATCATCCATGCCGCGTTCCATCATCCGGCGCAGGATGAAGGTCGCATCACCCGCCACGCCGCCGCCGGGATTGTCCCAGACATCGGCGATCGTCACCGGCAATCCGGGATGCGAGGCGCGGATCAACACGGCCTTGTCGAGGCCCGCTTCGGTATCGAGCATGGGCATCGCAGTCTGCCGGCGCAGGCTGTAGAGCTCGCGCCCCAGGGAGGCCGCCAGCGCATCGCCCTTCGCCTTGTCGTTGTCCGTCACGACGACGATGCGGGTGCCCATGTCGGGCAGGTCGCCGGCCATGAAGCCATGGATGACCGAGGCCGACAGGATGCCGTCCTTGCCTTCCATTGCCTGCATGCGATCGACGAAGGAGCGCATCGGCTCGCGGCTGGTCGGGAAGATCGTGATCATCCGGCAGTCGAATGTGGAGATGACCGGCTTGATCTTGCCCTTCAAGGCCTGCAGCGCCAGCTCGATCACGTGTTCGCCGCGCTGTTCGAAATCCGTATGGGGGAATTCGAGGAAGGCAGCCATGATATCGAGATTGGCGACACGCAGCGCCGTCAGGTGACTGTGCGGATCGAATTCGGCGGCAACCAGAACATCCGGGCCGACAATCTGCCGGACACGGGCCAGAAAATCACCTTCGGGATCGTCATAGCCCTGCGCGGCCATTGCACCGTGAAGGCCGAGCACGACGCCATCGACGGGAAGCGCTTCCGTCAATTCGGCGAGGATCAGGTCGCGCAGCGCTTCATAGGTCTGGCGCTGGATCAGGCCCGCGGGCTCTGCCCAGCAGGACGTGCCCTCGATCACGGTAAAACCTTCGGCCCGGCCTCGGCGGCGCAGAATTGGCACGACGGACGAGCACAGCGTCGGCGTATCCGGATGCTCTCCGGGCCCGGCGAAGAACGCCGCCTTGAAGGCGTTCATATCCGTCGGAACGGGAGAAAATGTGTTGGTCTCGGTCGCCAGCGAGGCGGTGAAGATGCGCATATGTCTTATCCAGATAGGTCCGACGGCATCAGGCTCCCGTCATGGTCACCGAGCGCCAGCACCCCTATTGCATGAATTTTGTCGATCGCCGGAGCAGGCATGCCACGCTCCGGAAAACCTCAGTCCCGTTTCTCGTTCAGTTCGCCCATTCACCATTTTGGTGTAATTTATTTTCTTCATAATGCGTCAAACCCGGCTGAAGTCAACGAATTTCCAGACATCGCACCGATTTGTGTAATTTATTTTCTACAGGTCTAGATTCGGGGAAATTTTCACCTCCACGGCATTTCGCGCTGCGAACATGAAAAAGGGCGCCCGAAACAGGCGCCCCATTTTCATTCCGTCTGGGGAAATCGATCGGTAAGCTACCAGACGGTGCCGCGCGCATCGACGTTTTCGACGCGGGTGACGATGCCGTTCCGGTGAAACACCATCTGGTCGAACAGGTTGGTGACGACGCAGGTGTGGTTCGGCACGACCTTTACGATCTGGCCGATCTCCGCAAATGGCACTGCACAGCCCGAGAGATCGACCACCGCATGTTCTTCCGACAGCGAGACGATCCGCGCGCCCTCGAAGCCGACGAGTGAACCGTAATCCGAAAAGCCGAGCAGATCGGAGGTCAGCGCCTTCGAGCCGCAGTCGAGCACCGCCCGGTCAGGCGCCGGCTTCGAAACGACCGTTGCGAGGATATTCATGGCCAGATCGTCTGGCGTGCAGTGACCGGCGCGCACCATGCTGCGGTCGTTATAGACATAGGTGCCGGCCCGATGTTCGGTGGCGGAGGGCACCAGATGCGCCGAAAACAGATCCGGTGAACCGCCGCTGGACCGCACCGGGCATTCGATGCCCTTTTCCGACAGAAGCGACATGGTGGTCGCCATGAACTCCTCGACGGCCTCTGCGCCACCGATGGCCGGGTAGGTCATGATGCCACCGAAGCGCAGGCCGGGCGCCGCCGCAATCTTCTCAGCAAGAGCCACCGCCTGTTCCGGCGTCTGCACGCCGCAGCGTTTTGCGCCCGTATCGCATTCGATCAGGACGGTCAGCGGGCGATCGGCATCGAACGTTGCAGACAGGCCCGACACGGTCGTTTCACTATCTGCGACGACGGCAAGCTTTGACACGCGCGCATTCAGCGCCTTCAGCCGCGCAAGTTTCACCGGTCCGAGGATATTGTAGGTGATCAGGATGTCGTCGAAACCGGCATCGGCGAACACTTCAGCCTCGGTGACCTTCTGGCAATTTAGGCCGACGGCGCCGGCTTCGATCTGCTGGCGGGCGACGGCTGCGATCTTGTGGGTCTTGATATGCGGTCGGAACGCCTTGCCCTGCGCATCGCAGTAGGCCTGTACCCGCGCAATATTGGCGGCAAGCCGATCCTCGTCGATCACGGGCATCGGCGTTGCGATCTGATCGAGCGGCGTGCCGGGTTCAGGCCAGGGATAGTTCATGATGTAAACCTCTGTGGGCATGGCTGGTTTCGTTGATGCTTGCCCGCTTTGTGCTATCAGGGCAAGAACTGGTGAAATTCATTTTCACGATTGTGACGTGCTTCGTGTCTGCGCCAATTTTCGAGGAAAGTACCTGATGGATCTGTTTCACGCGCTTTCCGATGAAGAAGGCAGGCTCTCGGGCCTGGAGACGAAACTGGCGCAGTTTGCGCTCGCCAATGTCGATTTCGTGGTCAATTCCTCGATCAGCGACCTGGCCGAGCGCGCCGGGGTTTCGCCGCCGACCGTGACAAGGTTCTGCCGCCGGCTGGGTTGCCAGGGCTATTCCGATTTCAAGGTGCAGCTGGCCAAGATGGCCTATGTCGGCCTGCGCTATCTGAAACCGGAAGCGCCGACCGCGACGGTGGAAGAGGTTGCCCAGGACATCATCTCGAAAGCCCAGAACGCGCTTTTCGACCTGCATCGGCAGCTCGATCTCGCCGCGATCGAGAAGGCGGCGCAGATGCTGCGCGGCGCCGACTTCATCCAGGCCTTCGGTGCCAGCGGCAATTCCGCGATGGTCGTCAACGAGCTGCACAATCGCCTCTTTCGTCTCGGCTGCCGCATCAATGCATCGAACGACCACAACATGAACCTGATGATCTCGGCGGCAGCCCAGCCCGGCACGGTCGTGTTCGGCTCGTCCTATACCGGTCGCGACATGGGCCTAGTCCAGTGCCTCAAGCTTTTGCGCCAGCATGGCATTCCCACCATCGTGATGACGCAACGTGGCTCGCCTGTTTCCGATGCCGCCGACCTGACGATTGCCATCGACATGCAGGAGGGCAAGAACATTTTCCGTCCCACCTCGACCCGCTTCGCCTATCTTGCCGCGATCGACATCCTTGCCAACATGGTCGCCTATGCCGACCGCAACATCGCCCTCAAGGCGCTGCGCAGCATCAAGGAAGAACTGGTGCGCAACCGCGACGGCGACGACCGCCAGCTTCTCGGAGACTGACGGTCAGCATCTCGAAAATCAGTCGATCGGCTTGTAGGCAATCACGTCCATCTCGACCTTGGCATCGACCATCAGCGGCGACTGTACCGTCGAGCGGGCCGGCGGATGATCGATGAAATGCTTCTGGAACACCGCATTGAAGCTGGAGAAGTCACGGGCATCGTCGAGCCAGACATTGACCTTCACGACATCGGCCAGCGTGCAGCCCGCAAGCGCAAGCACGTCCTTGATGTTCGCAACGACCTGTTCGGTCTGGGCCACGATGCCACCGGTCACCACTTCGCCATCCACCGTCGGCACCTGGCCGGACACATAGACGAAATCGCCGGCGCGCACGGCCTTGGCGAATGGACGTCGCTGGCCGCCCGCCTGTGCGTCGGCCGCAGCGAGACGTTCGATTTTCTTGTGACTCACGATGCTCTCCGTAATTTATTTTCACCGACCGCGAATCTAGCACTGCCTGGATGCGAATTTCCAGCACCTCGGGGGAATACGAGAAAATTATTTACGGTAGTTAAAACTGCTCGGATATCAGCGACGCCTTGCCGAAGACGCGCGCGAACCGGTCGGCGCCGTCGTATGGCGCTTCTCCAAGCGCTTCTCGACGACATGTGCCGGCTCCGGCCGGCCAAAGGCAAAACCTTGCAGCAGGTCAACGCCAAGACTTGCCAGCACGTCCGCATGGCCGAGCGTTTCGACGCCCTCGGCGACGACTTCCATGTCCAGCGTCCGGGCGATATCGACCAGTGCGGCGACCAGGCGCTGCTGGGGCAGGCCATCCAGCATGGGCAGGATGAGCTGCCGATCGATCTTGACGCGGTCCGGGCGAAGCTTGATCAACCCGAGCAGTGAGGCATGGCCCGAACCGAGATCGTCGATCTCGATTTCAATCCCAAGCGACCGGATCGCATCGATATTGGCTCTGATCTCCGGTGTGAGCTCATCGAGGAAGATCGTCTCGACCAGTTCGAAACTCACCTGGCCTGCCGGGATATCGAGACGCTTGAGCTTTTCCTCCAAATCAGGATCCGAGAGGCGGGAGGCCGACATGTTGACGGACACGCGCGGCAGAGCAAATCCCTCGGCTTGCCATCGCCTCAAGTCGGCAAGGACGAGGCGCAGCATGATTTCGTCGATTTCGTCAATCAACCCGTTCGTCACCGCAGTCGGCAGAAATGCGCCGGGTGGTTTCAGCTCTTCTCCATGTTTCCACCGTACCAGCGCTTCGAGGCCCTTGATCGCGCGGGTCCGGGCATCGACCTGTACCTGGTAGAACGGCACGAAATTGCCGTTGGTGATGGCGCTGCGCAGCTCGTAGAGGATGTGTTTTTCGGCGATCGATGCGGCTGCCATGGCGGGCGAGAACCATTCGGCGCGGTTGCGTCCGTTTCTCTTGGCCTCATAGAGCGCGAGATCGGAACAGGCGAGCAGTCCGGTGACATCCGACGCCGAGGTTTGCGCCACGCCCATCGAACAGGTGACAACGACATTCTTGCCGTTGAGAAGAACGGGTGATTGTAGCTCGGCGCGGATTTCGGCGACGATCTTCTCCATCGCGTTGAGGCCGCGGTCCATCGAAACGATGGCGAATTCGTCACCCCCCAGCCGCGCCACGATATCTCCCGGGCGGCTTGCCTGCTTCAGGATCGACGCGACATGGGCGATGACCACATCTCCACAGGCGTGGCCATATCGGTCGTTGATTTCCTTAAAGTTATCGACGTCGAGATGGCACAGCGACACGAAGTCCAGCTCACCCCGTTTTGCAAGGCTGGCACATATCGCGTCGAAGCTGCGGCGGTTGAGAAGTCCGGTCAGGTGGTCGTGGTCAGCAGCATAGCGCGCTTCGGCGCGGCTCTGGTCTGCGGCTTCCCGCTCTTCCGCCAGTTGATGGCTTCGCATCACATCGTCGGTGACATCCCATTCCGCGCCGACGAAGCATGGCTCGCCATTCCCGTCGATGAAGAACTTTGCGCGTGAGCGAAGGTGGCGAATGGAGCCATCCTGGCGGATGATCCTGAACTGCGACGCATAGTCTTCGCGGTTTTCGATTGCCTTTTCGAAATGCGCATTGGCGGCATCTCGGTCGTCTGGGTGGACGCATTCGAGCCACACCACATCCGTCGGTCCCTTCGGGACACCGTAGAGCTCCTGTAGCTGCTCATCCCAGCGGGTCTGGTTCTTGCGCAGATTGTGCTGCCAGATGCCGATGCCGGAAGCCTCCAAAGCAACATTCAACTGGCGCAGGAGGTCGTCCAGTTCGTTGTTCGTCCAGATGCGTTTGTTTTCCATGGCTTGCTCTGCCGACATCAGTGGCGACGACAATAACAGCCATTACTTAGCGAATACTAAAACAATGTGCACGTGTTATTATGAGGGAGCTCTACCCTTTAAACACCGGCGATCCGCGTCAGCGAGATAGCTCAGGCCGTTCGCGACCGCCGCGCGACGCCGTTTCGGCGATCAACCGAACATCGGGAACTTGGACCGTATGTTTTCGATGTAATACTGTCCTGGCGACCGGGACCCTGCCAATTGCTGGAACACCTGCACGGGTACCGTCTCGAATTCGCGAATTTGCCCGTTTTTCATGAACAGCCGGAGACGCTCTGCACCTTCATCATAAGCAGCAGCATCGAAGAGAGATGAGTTTAGCTCTGCTTGCATAATCGCACTCCTTGAACGGAGACAATAATGCAGTGCAGCATAAAAATTGCAAGAAAATTTAAGCTTAATTAAGTAATCGAGATGCTCACGCTCTCTTCGTTGCTTTCACATGAAATTCGGAGGAACTAGCAATTTCCGAGCCCTACTTTTGAGGCTGATCCCGATCCACCTCAAAACAATCCAGGCAGCTTGGCGGTCGTCTCATGGTCGCCTGAGGCCTCGAAATCAGAGAGGCGAACGAATTCTGCGCCTCTGTTTTTCAGATCAACCAGTGCACGAGCGACCCCCTCGCCGGCGGCATGAGTCGGCTGGTTGATGTGTGAAATCACCACATCGCCATCCTTGGCAGCAGCAATCCGTTTTTCGGCAGCCGCGGCGCCGAGGAGCGAGCCATCATCGCCGTTCAGCGAATAGCCGGCGATCTTGAAACCCATGGCCCGGATCTCCCGGATGGCCGAGAGATCATATTTTGCCGTCGCGCCGCGAAACCAGTGCGGTCTCGGAAGACCGGCTGCAAGCATGGCGTCGGCTCCTCTCCCCACCTCGCGGCCGACAGCTTCAGGCGAGCCTGCGGCCGGTATGCCATAGATTGCGATCGGAATATCGACTGCGGGAATGTGATTCTCGCCGTGATTTTCCAGCTCGAAGAGATCGCTGTTTTCACGCAGAACAGCGACGGTTTCCGGATTGTGCTTCAGCCAACGTGACGTGACGAAGATCGTTGCGGGAATTCTTTCACGAACCAGCGTCGTCAGAATACGCTCGTCGGCCTTGCCCATGCAGGCATCGAAGGTAAGGGCAACACGGATGTGTTTCGCATTTCCCGCAGGCGCCACCGTCAGACGCGGCTCGACCAGTTTCTGAACCGCCAGAGTGTCTGCCTTCGCCAAAGGCGCAAGACAGCAAAGGAGGATAGCGGCGGTGGACAAGAGGCGCATGGTCAGTTTCCGCAGGATCGGGTTGTTCCAGAATCCCGCTTTTAATCCCCTGCACGCCATTCGACCATGCGCATTCTCACGTATCAGCAATGCGGCCGCATCACTGCATCATGCTTGCGCTCAGAAGCTCGCCGACGCGAGCCGGGTGCGGATCGCACGGATGCTTTCCGGACGGCGATCGCCCAGTTCCCGTTCCCAGCGGATTGCGGTTTCGACGATCAGGTCGAGATCGTCGTGGCGCGGGATCCATTCAAGAAGGCGCCGGGCGAGCGTCGCATTGGCGACGACGCTCGCTGCATCGCCCGGGCGACGCGGGCCGTAGTTGATGTCGAACCCGCGGGCTCCGGCTTTCTTGACCGCTTCGAGCACTTCCAGCACCGAATAGCCGCGCCCATAACCGCAATTGGCGATCAGAGGTTCGCCGCCACGACGCAGATAGCTCAGTGCCTTCAAGTGCGCTTCGACCAGATCGGTCACATGTATGTAGTCGCGCACACCGGTACCATCGGCTGTCGGATAATCGGTGCCATAGACATCGACGCCGCGGCGCTTGCCAAGAGCCGCCTCGCAGGCAATCTTGATGAGATGCGTCGCACCTTCCGTGGAAAGACCGGTGCGCCCAAGCGGATCAGCACCGGCGACGTTGAAGTAGCGCAGCGCGACGAAGCGGAAATCATGGGCTGCAGCCGCATCGCGCAGCATCAGTTCGGACATCAGCTTGGACTGACCGTAGGGGTTTTTCGGCAGCGTCGGCGCGCTTTCCAGAACCGGCGTGTCATCCTTCTGATCGCCGTAGACGGCGGCGGTGGAAGAGAAGACAAAATGCTTGATGCCCGCTTCGACGGCGGCTGCCGCCAGGAAGCGGGTCTTGCCGGTATTGTTCTCGTAATAATCCAGCGGATGCGCGACCGATTGCGGCACGACGATCGAGCCTGCGAAATGCAGGATGGCGTCGATGTCGTTTTCAGCAAATATCTGCTTCAGGATGATGGAATCGCCGACATCGCCGAGATAGAAGCGCGCCTCGTCCGGAACCGCCCAGCGAAAGCCTGTCGACAGCCGGTCGAGCACGACGACATCCTCGCCAGCGTCGAGCAGCGCCCAGACCATGTGACTTCCGATATACCCTGCACCACCCGTGACCAGAACAGCCATTTTCTCGCCCCTGCTTTTTCTTTCGCAGAGAGAAACACGGCCGTTCTTCAGCAAACCTTACCACCGGGCGGGGCCGCCGGGTTTAACGCGGAACACGGAAAACACGGCGTTCAGGCGATCGATAAAATTTTACAGACCGCCCTCTTTGCGGTGATGGAGCGGGGTTAGAGGCGCTTGATATAGTCCGCCAACCGACCGGCGGCTTCTTCGACATGGGCCGAATTGCGCAGAAAACAGGCCCGCAGAAACAGTTCGCCACCCTCTCCGAAGGCAGAACCGGGCGCCAGCGCCACGCCGATCTTGTCGACGATGTCCATCGCCGTCAGGCGGCTGTCGGTCACGCCGTCCACCTTCAGGAAGGCGTAGATCGCGCCATCCGGTTTCAGCGTCTGCACGCGGTTGGTGGCGATCAGCGCATCGCAGAGGATATCGCGGCCGGCGACGGCGCGGGCCACGTTCTCGTTGACGAAGCCATCGCCTTCGTTCAGCGCCACGACCGCGCCGCGCTGCATGAACTGGGCAACGCCCGAATTGGAATACTGGATGAGGTTTTCGATCACCTGTCCCATTTCCGGCGGGGCCACCAGCCAGCCCATGCGCCAGCCGGTCATCGACCAATTCTTGGAGAAGGAGTTTGCGAAGATGATCCGATCGCCCTCTTCCATGATGTCGAGGAAGGACGGAGCCCTTGCCGCACCACCGTAGTAGTAACGTGCATAGATCTCGTCGGCGATGATCCAGATCCCATGTTTGCGGGCGAGCGTCAGAATGTCTCGGAGATCATCAAGCGTTGCCGTCCAGCCGGTCGGGTTGGCGGGCGTATTGATGAAAAGGCCACGTGTCTTTGGTGTGATCGCAGCGTCCAGCGTGTCGAGATCGAGAGACCAGCCGCCGCCGGTAAAGGCAAGCGGCAGGCCGATGGCGGAAGCGCCGGAAAGCTCGATCGCGGAGATGATGTTCGGCCAGGTCGGCGAGAGGTAGATCAGTTCATCGCCCGGCGAGGCGATCGCCTGCACGGCCATCATGATCGCATGCATGCCGGAGCCGGTGACATAGAAATGCTCTGACGACAGCGTCTTTGAAAAATGACGCGTGTAATAGTCTGACAGTGCCTGGCGCAGTTCGGGAATTCCGCGCTGCCAAGTATAGAAGGTCTCACCGCCCAGAAGCGCGCTCGAGGCCGCCTGATTGATGAAATCCGGGCTCGGCAGGTCGCCCTCGCCTGCCCACAGCGGGATCAGGTCGCGGCGGCCACCGGCGCGGGCGTGATTGATGATCTCGACAATACCGCTTTCGGGAGTGGAGACGGCGCGCGGGCTGAGACTTGCAATGATCGACATGGTTCCTGAACATTTCCCTATGCTTTAATTCTGTTTAGCGCAGAGAACTCGGAAAATCCCATGACAATCCGTGGATCGGCGATCGTTTTTCTTGATGGATCGCCGATCTGTTGACGCGGTTGGATTACCGGATCGGGTTACCCGTCTTCAGAAGATCGCGGATTTCCGAAAGCAACTGGATATCGGCCGGCGGCGGGGCCGGTGTGGCATCCGCAGGCTTCTTTTCTTCCATGGCGCGGAGCTTGTTCACGCCCTTGACCATGAGGAAGATGATGAAGGCGAGGATGAGAAAGTTGATCGCGACCGTGATGAAGCTGCCATAGGCGAAGACCGCGCCCTGCTTGCGGGCTTCTTCCAGCGAGGGCGCTGTGACCGCGCTCGACAGCGCCACGAAGTAGTTGGAAAAGTCGAAGCCACCGCCTGTCACGGCACCTACGACCGGCATGACGAGATCGTTGACCAGTGATGTGACGATGCCGGTAAAGGCGCCGCCGATGATGATGCCGACGGCGAGATCGACGACATTGCCCTTGGCGATAAAGGAACGGAATTCGGAAACAACGGACATAGCATTACCCCTGCTGCTCGGGTTGTTGATCCGCCCCAACATAGTGCATCACCACTTGCTGAAAAGGTGAAAAAGACAGAGACTTAAAGATGACCAGGCATTGGACTTTTTGCCAATGCCGCGGCGATTTGCAAACCCTTGCTTTTGACCTAATCTCATCCGCGTCGCGGCATTGCGGGGAGGAGACATGCTTTCGGGCTGGGTGATCATCGTCGCCGCTTTCGCCTATATTCTGCTGCTGTTTGCGGTCGCAAGTTATGGCGACCGGAGAAGCCGCGTCGTGGGCGTGCCGAAGATCGGCCGGCCCGTGGTCTATGCGCTCAGCCTGGCGATCTACTGCACCTCGTGGACCTATTTCGGTGGCGTGGGTCTGGCTTCCCGTCGCGGGATTGAATTCCTCGGCATCTATATCGGCCCGATCCTGATGCTGACGTTGGGCATGCCGCTGATCCGACGCATCGTCGAACTCGCGAAAGCCGAGAAACTGACCTCCGTCGCCGACTTCGTCGCTGCCCGCTATGGCAAGAATTCGACTGTCGCGATGATTGTCGCGATCATCGCGCTGGTGGCCTCCGTGCCTTATATCGCGTTGCAACTCAAAGCCGTGTCGAGTTCGGTCGCCGTGATGGTCAATCCTTCCGACTACGGGATTGGCAGCGGCAACCTGCATTTCATCGATCTGGCCCTGATCGTGACACTGCTGATGGCCGGTTTCGCCGTCATGTTCGGCACACGCCATACGGATGCGACGGAGCATCAGGACGGCCTGATCCTGGCAGTGGCGATGGAATCCGTCGTCAAGGTCTTCGCCTTTGCAACCGTTGGGCTGACGGTGCTGTTCGTGCTGTTCGACGGCCCGGCCGACCTGATGGCCAAGGCTGCCGACAACCTCCTGATCACCTCGGCACTGTCCTACGAAACGCCGCTCAGCCGCTGGCTGGTTTTGATACTCCTCTCGGCCTTCGCCATCCTGCTTCTGCCTCGGCAGTTCCATGTGACGGTCGTGGAAAACCGCACGGATCGGGAACGCAAGGTCGCTTCGTTTCTGCTGCCGATCTATCTCGTCGCGATCAACCTGTTCGTGCTGCCGGTGGCGATTGCCGGACTGGTCACGTTCGGTGGAACCGGCAATGCCGACCTCTACATTCTCACGCTTCCGCTCCACGGCAATCTGCAGGTCGTGACGCTGATCACCTTCATCGGCGGCTTTTCCGCCGCAACCGCGATGGTGATCGTCGAATCCGTCGCACTGTCGATCATGGTGTCGAACGACATCATCATTCCTGTCTTCCTGCGCCGCAAGCTGATGGCGGCACGCTCGGCGCATGGGGGTCGTGCCGATTTCACCCGTGCACTTCTCAATATCCGACGGCTCGCGATCTTCGCCGTGCTGCTTCTCGGCTATGGCTATTACCGGATGGCGGACACCCAATCGGGTCTTGCCTCGATCGGCCTTCTGGCGTTTGCGGCGATCGCGCAGGTGGCGCCCGCGCTGTTCGGCGGGCTGATCTGGCGGAGGGCGAATGCCCGAGGCGCAATCCTTGGCATGTGCCTCGGGTTTGCGGCCTGGGCCTATCTACTGTTCGTGCCGAGCCTCGGCGGACCGGACAATTCCCACATCGCCGCGGCCGTGCTGAATTTCCTGATCCCCGGCACCGGCATATTTTCGGGTCCCGAAACCGATCCTCTCGTCAACGCGACGATCTTCAGTCTGGCGCTCAACATGCTTGCCTTCGTGCTCGGCTCTCTGTCACGCAATCCGCGACCGGTGGAGCGTTTGCAGGCCGGGATTTTCGTCAAGCGGCATCTGCGCTCGGAGTTTGCGACCCGCGGCTGGAAGACCCGTGTCAGCGTGGGAGACCTCAAGGCGACGATAGCCCGCTATCTCGGCGAGGAGCGCATGCAGCGTTCGTTTTCCCATTATGAGCGCACCGCGGGACGCCGGTTCGAGGACGACCAGCCGGCCGACATGGCACTGGTGCATTTTTCCGAACAGCTGCTGGGAAGCGCGATCGGTTCTTCCTCGGCACGGCTTGTCTTGTCGCTGATCCTGCAGAAGGCCGAGGATGCCAGTGCCGACACCGCCTTCCTGCTCGATCAGGCGAGCGAGGCGCTGCAGTATAATCAGGACATGCTGCAGACGGCGCTTTCGCAGATGGACCAGGGAATTGCCGTGTTCGACAGTGCCGACCGGCTGACGATCTGGAACCGGCGTTTTCGCCATCTTCTCGACCTTCCCGACCAGGTCGGCCAGGTCGGATTTCCGCTCTCAGATATCGTGGCGATGCTTTCGGACCGGGGTGACATTCCTGCAGACGAACAGGCGGATGTGGTCAACCGGTTCAAGACGCTGGATGCGTCGTTCTCGCTTGTCGTTGCAAGCGGCGAGCGGATCATCGAAGTGCGCACCAACCCGATGCCGGATAGCGGCATCGTTGCAACCTTCACCGATATTTCCGACCGTGTTGCGGCGGCAAAGGCGCTGAAACAGGCGAATGAAACGCTCGAACAGCGGGTGACAGAGCGCACCTCAGAGCTAACCCGCGTCAACCATGCACTGGGCCAGGCGCGTGCCGAGGCCGAGGAAGCCAATATCGGCAAGACACGTTTCTTTGCCGCTGCCGGCCACGATATCCTGCAACCGCTCAATGCCGCGCGGCTGTACTCATCCGCACTGGTCGAGCGCATGACGCCTGCCGACCGCAACGGTCCGCTGGTGCGCAACATCGATTCCGCGCTCGAATCGGTTGAGGCGATCCTTGGGGCGGTACTGGATATTTCGCGGCTCGACACCGGCGCAATGAAGCCGCAGCTTGAAACCATCGCCCTCGACGACCTGTTGCGCCGAATCGCGACCGACTATGAGCCGATGGCGCGCGAGAAGAACCTGACCTTCGTGGTGATGCCGACCTCACTCAGGGTTCGCTCCGACGCCAATCTCCTGCGCCGGCTGGTGCAGAATCTGGTGTCCAACGCGATCAAATACACAATCAGCGGCAAGGTTCTGGTCGGCGCGCGGCGGCATGGCGGGCGAGTATCGATCGAAGTGCACGACTCCGGCATCGGCATTCCGGCAGCGCAGTTCGAGACCGTGTTCAAGGAATTCGCAAGACTCGACGAAGGGGCGAAAACCGCAACCGGTCTCGGCCTTGGTCTTTCCATCGTCGACCGTATTTCGCGCGTGCTCGACCACCCCGTGCAGCTTGCATCGAGGCCCGGTCGCGGAACCATCTTCAGGGTGGATCTGCCGCTCGACGCATCGGTCGCGCGACCGGCGAAAGCCTCCGAGCGGCCTGAACGGCGCAAACGCTCGCAGCCGCTGACCGGGCTGAGGGTTCTGTGCATCGACAACGAGCCGAAGATTCTGGAGGGGATGGCGCTGTTGATTACGGGTTGGGGTTGCACGGTCAGGGAAGCGCAGTCCATCACGGCGCTGGACGAAATCACCCGTTCGGGTGAGCCGGCGCCGGATATCATTATCGCCGATTATCATCTCGATGACGGCGACGGGATCGCGGCGATCCAGTCGCTGCGTGCCGCTTACGAGGCCGATGTTCCGGCCCTGCTCATCACCGCCGATCGGTCCGCGGATGTGCGCAACGAGGCTGAGAAACACGGCATTTCACTGCAGCACAAGCCGGTGCGACCGGCGGCGCTGCGCGCTTACCTCACCCAGATCTCCGGTCTGCGGCGTCTCGCGGCGGAATGACGCAAACTGCTTAAAAAGCTGTTCATCGAATAGTCATCACAGACTGTTTACGGTTGAAATGTCTGAACGTCAGATACAAAGCGAGTGTCGCTCGGAACTCTCCGGCGCGTCGCGACGTTTAGGCGCGTGACTTCCCGGCCCGAAGAGGCCTTACGGACCGAAAGGCACGAGGCCATCGGAACCGGTAGAGACGGAGACCGCGACCGATGAAACGATTCGAGATCATTGACGGGATGCGGGGATATTTCCTTGTATTTATGGTTCTCAACCACCTGATATTTGCCGGTGGCTACTTCCTGGTCAAAATCAACCACAACCAGCTTGCTTTTGTCGAGGATGCGCAGGGCTTCGTGTTCCTGTCCGGCCTGATGATCGGCATGGTCTATGCCCGCAAGATGATGAAAGGCGGATATGCCGCCGGTCGCACTGCGATCTACAGCCGTGCCTTCGAGCTCTATCGCTATGCGATGGGCATCGTGATCGCCGTGCTGGTGGCGCAGATGCTGCTGCCGGGGGCCTATTCGGTCTGGTTCAACTGGCTGGGCTACACCAATTTCGACGATCCGCTGCGTCTCGCTGCGATCGCCACCTTCCTCTACCAGCCGACCTTCATGGACATCCTGCCGCAGTATATCGTCTACATGCTGTTTGCACCGATGCTCATCAAGCTGGTGCTTGATGACAAGTGGCACTACGTGGTCGCCGCCTCGATCATGATGTGGATGGCCGGACAGCTGGGTCTGCATCAGATCGCAACGATCCCGATCAATGAGCTGATCATGGGTTCGGACGATCAGGGCATCCGCGTCTCGTTCAACCTGTTTGGCTGGCAGATCGTGTTCTTCTCGGGCCTCGTTCTCGGTGCGTTGACCTCGTCCGGTAAGATCAACTGGGGCAAGATCCTGTCGCCAGACAACACGTTCATCCCCAAGGTGGCGCTGGTGCTGGTGATGTTCTTCCTGCCGCTGCGCCTGATTACCGCCAACGAGCTGATGCCGGCCTACATGATCGGCAAGTTCGCCTCGATGGAAATCCGTGCCGATTTCGGTCCGGTCTATCTCCTGAACTTCGCCGCGATGGGTCTTCTCGTCACCTGGCTGCTCGTTGCCGGTCCGCAGCACAAGGCAAACTGGGTGCGCAACATCGCGTCTGCCGTGACCTGGGTGTTCACCCTGCGGTACCTGCGCCTGCTCGGCCGCCACTCGCTCTATGTCTACGTGTGGCACGTCGCGATCGTCTACTTCGTCTACTACTTCGATGGTCGTACGCCGGAACTCGGCGAGTGGACGAAGACTGCCATTGCACTGACCGCCGTCGGCCTTCTCTCGATCCCTGCCCTATGGCGCGAGCGCGACAAGTTGCTCGGCACGGCGGAGCCGGCACCTGCGAAGAACCTGAAGTCGCCAAAGCCGGCGGCCCAGAGCGTTCCGCAGCAGATGGTCATCCGGTAAAGACGACTATCGTTCGCATACAAAAAAGGGCGGCTCCAAGCCGCCCTTTTTCATGGTCGCTTGACGGCGACGTCAGGCCGCCTGGCCGATTTTCGCATAAGGGTCGAACCGACCGTAGAAGGTCTCTCCGTTCGCCGCCATGTCCTTGAGCAGCTGCGTCGGCTTGAAATGGCTGCCATATTGCGCGGCCAGCTTTTCGGCGAGTTCGACAAAGGTCTTCACACCCATGCCGTCGATGTAGGACAGCGTGCCACCCGTATAGGGGGCAAAGCCGAAGCCGAGGATGGAGCCGACATCGGCTTCGCGCGGATCGGTGACGATGCCTTCCTCGACGGTGCGGGCGGCTTCCAGTGCGATCGTCACGAGGAAGCGCTGCTTCAGCACGGAGACGTCGACGTCTCCAGCTGGCTTCTGTGGATAGAACTCCTTCAGGCCGGGCCAGAGCGATTTCTTCGCGGGCTTGGCGGGGTAGTCGTAGAAGCCCTTGCCGTTCTTGCGACCGCGGCGATCGAGCACATCGACCATGTTGTCGATCAGCGCCATGTGTTCCGGCTTGACCGAGTTGGGGCCGAGATCGGCGATCGAGGCCTTCATGATCTTCTGGCTGAGATCGACGGCCACTTCATCGTTGAGAGACAGCGGGCCGACCGGCATGCCGGCCATCTTGGCGGCATTCTCGATCATGGCTGCCGGCACGCCTTCGGCCAGCATGTCATAGGCTTCGTTGATATAGCGGAAGACGCAGCGGTTTACGAAGAAGCCTCTCGTGTCGTTGACGACGATGGGCGTCTTCTTGATCTTGCCGATGAAATCCAGCGCCACGGCAAGCGCCCTGTCGCCGGTCTTTTCGCCCAGGATGACTTCGGTCAGCATCATCTTTTCGACCGGCGAGAAGAAATGCACGCCGACGAACTGGTCCGGACGCTTGGAGTTTTCCGCGAGGCCCGAGATCGGAAGGGTGGAGGTGTTCGACGCGAAGATCGTGGTTTCCGGAATAACCGCTTCGACCGCCTCGATCACGGCCTTCTTGACGTTGCGGTCTTCGAACACCGCCTCGATGACGAGATCGGCATCTGCAAGTGTTGAATAGTCCGGCGTGGCGGTGACGAGCGAGAGGAGCTTTTCGCCCTCCTCCTTCGTCAGGCGACCCTTGGCGACGCTGTCGGATACCAGCTTTTCGGAGACGGCCTTGCCCTTGTCGGCTGCTTCCTGGCTCTGGTCGATCAGCACGACGGGAATGCCGGCGGCAGCGGTCACATAAGCGATCGAGGCACCCATGAAGCCCGCGCCGACCACGCCGACCTTCTTGAACTCGCTTTTTGGAACGCCTGCCGGACGACGGGCGCCCTTGCCCAGTTCCTGCATCGAGATGAACAGCGAACGGATCATCGAGAAGGCTTCGGTGGTGCCGAGGATCTGCGTGAAATAGCGCTGCTCAACCTTGAGCGCCGTATCGAAGGGCAGCTGAAGCCCCTCATAGACGCATTTGAGGATGGCGAGCGCGCCCGGATAATTGCCCGCCGTCTCGCGGCGCAGGATGGCGGGGGCCGCCGGGAAAAGCTGGGCAGCCTGTGGCGTCCAGACACCGCCGCCGGGTGCCTTGAAGCCCTTTTCGTCCCAGGGAGCGACGGGCTTCAAACCATCCTTGATCATCTGCTTTGCAGCGGTCACGAGCTGATCGGGTTCGACGACCTGATGCACGAGACCCATCGCCTTGGCGCGTTGCGGCGTCAGCGTCTGACCGGTCGTCATCATTTGCAGGGCGGACTGGGCATCGGTCAGGCGTGAGACACGCTGCGTGCCGCCGGCGCCTGGAAAGATGCCGACCTTGACTTCAGGCAGCGCGAGCTTGACCGACTTGGAATTGGCGACGACGCGACCGTGGCAGGCCAGCGACAGCTCGAGAGCGCCGCCCATGCAGGTGCCGTTGATGGCCGATACCCAGGGCTTGCCATTGGTTTCGATGGCGCGGAACAGCCAGGTCATTTGCCCTGCAACCTCGAACAGCTTCTGCTTGGCGGTAACCGGGTCCTGTGCGGTCGCTTCCTGCAGCATGGAGAACATGCCGCGGATCATGGTGAGGTCGGCACCGCCGGAAAACGAGGATTTGCCGCTGGTAAAGACGACGCCCTTGATCGCGGCATCCGCGACCGTTGCATTCAGGATCGCGTCGAGTTCTTCCAACACCTCGGCGGTAAAGACGTTCATCGACTTGCCCGGCATGTCCCAGGTCACGACAGCAATGCCGTCGGCGTCGGTTTCGATGGTGAAGTTGGTGTAGGTCATTGGGTTCCTCCCCTATCAGGCCGACAAATGGCTGCGCTGGGTTTCCAACGTCCTGGTCTTTTCGACCACGACATCGCCGGTGTGCTTCGTCTCGGACGGCTCGAACAAGAGTATCCAGCACTCATCGGCCGCGACCGGATTGTGCTCGACGCCCTTCGGAACGACATGGAAGTCGCCTGCCTTCATATGAACATGCGGCCGGTCCCGATATTCGATCGTGAGTTCGCCCTTCCAGATGAGGAACAGTTCGTCCTCGTCGCGATGCGAATGCCAGGTCAGATGATCCTTGACCTTCGCGACCTTCACGCTCTGTCCGTTGAGATCGGCAATGACGCGTGGCGACCAGTGGTCGTCAACATGCGCAAATTCGTCTTCGATTGTACCGGTATTGAAGCTCACGGTCAGACCCTCTCGATCACGGTAGCAGTACCCATGCCGGCACCGATGCAGAGCGTGACCAGTGCGGTGTTGAGATCGCGGCGTTCGAGTTCGTCGAGAACGGTGCCGAGGATCATCGCGCCGGTGGCGCCGAGTGGATGCCCCATGGCAATCGCGCCGCCATTGACGTTGATGATGTCGTGGGAAATGTCGAACGCCTGCATGTAGCGCAGCACGACGGCGGCAAAGGCCTCGTTGAGTTCGAACAGGTCGATATCGGCAATCGTCATGCCGGTGCGGGCCAGCAGCTTTTCGGTGACGTCGACTGGGCCGGTCAGCATCAGCGCCGGGTCGGAGCCGATGTTTGCGAACGCGCGGATACGGGCGCGCGGCTTGATGCCCATGCTTTCGCCGCCGGCCTTGGAGCCGATCAGGACGGCTGCAGCGCCATCGACGATGCCAGACGAATTGCCGGCGTGGTGGACGTAATTGATCTTTTCGATTTCCGGATGTGCCTGGATGCCGACAGCTTCGAAACCGCCCATTTCGCCGGGCATCTGGAACGAGGCATTGAGCGAGGCCAGCGCCTGCATGTCGGTTGTGGGCCGCATATGCTCGTCGCGGTCGAGAATGGTCAGGCCGTTCTGATCCTTGACCGGGATCACCGAGTTTTTGAAGTAGCCGGCATCCCAGGCTTTTCCGGCGCGCTTCTGGCTTTCGACGGCATAGGCATCGACGTCATCGCGGGAGAACCCGTATTTCGTCGCGATCAGATCGGCCGAGACGCCCTGCGGCATGAAGTAGGACGGGAAGTTGACCGAAGGGTCCATGTACCAGGCGCCACCGGACATGCCCATGCCGACGCGCGACATCGATTCGACACCGCCGGCAATGACGATGTCGTCGGATCCGGCTGCGATCTTACCGGCGCCGAAATTGACGGCATCAAGGCCCGATGCACAGAAACGGGAGATCTGCATGCCGGGCGCCCGGGTCGAATATCCCGCTTCGAAGGCTGCGGCCTTGGGGATGACGGCGCCGCTATCCATGACCGGATCGACGCAACCCATGATGATGTCGTCGACGGCTCCCGTATCGAGCCCGTTGCGATCACGGATGGCTTCGAGGGTCTTTGCCGCGAGACGGACGGCCGGCACTTCGTGCAGCGAGCCGTCCTTCTTGCCGCGACCGCGCGGCGTGCGCACGTGATCGTAAATGAAGACTTCGGTCATGGTGTCATCTCCCTTGGTGGCAAATTACATTGCCTTTGTTTCACTGCGGGAGAGAAGACCCCTCCCAAACCCTCCCCACAAGGAGGAGGGCTTATCCCGCCGCGCCGCCGATGTTCAATCGGGACGAGCGGTCGCCACACATTTTCTCCCCCCTTCTAGGGGGAGATGGCCGGCAGGCCAGAGGGGGTAATCAACGCCTCAGAACGCCTCGGCGGCCAGTTCCATCATGGTGTCGGAGCCGGCCTCGATGCGCACCTTGCGCAGCGCGGTTTCCGGCATGATACGCTCCATATAGAACTTCGCCGTGACGAGCTTTGCTTTCAGGTACTCTTCGCGCGGGTCCCCGGCGGCCAATGCGGTTTGAGCTGCCTTTGCCATCTTCGCCCACATGTAACCGAGCGTGACGAGGCCGAACAGGTGCATGTAGTCGGTCGAGCCGGCACCGGCATTGTCGGGCTTGGCCATGGCGTTCTGCATGAACCACATGGTCGAGGCCTGCAGGTCGTTCAGACCCTTCTTGAGGCCCTTGGTATAGAGAACCATCGCCTCGTCGCCGCGGTTTTCCTCGCAGAAATCACCGATCTCCTTGAACATGGCCATGACCGCGCGGCCGCCATTTAGGGCCAGCTTGCGACCGACCAGATCGAGGGCCTGAATGCCGTTGGCGCCTTCGTAGATCATCGCGATGCGGGCATCCCGGACATACTGGCTCATACCCCATTCTTCGATATAGCCGTGGCCGCCGAAGACCTGCTGGGCCATGACCGCGTGGTCGAAACCCTTGTCGGTCAGCACACCCTTGAGGATCGGCGTTGCAAGACCGAGGAGATCGTCGGCGTTCTGGCGTTCCGCTTCGTCTTGCGAGCGGTGGGCGATATCGGATTTCAGCGCCGTCCACAAAACGAAGGCACGGCCGGCCTCGTTGAAGGCCTTGATGGTCATCAGCGAGCGGCGGATATCCGGGTGGACGATGATCGGATCGGCCTTCTTGTCCGGCGCTTTTGCGCCAGAAAGCGAACGGCCCTGGATGCGCTCGTTGGCATAGGCGACGGCGTTCTGATAGGCGGTCTCGGCGATCGACAGGCCCTGCAGGCCGACACCGAGGCGGGCCTCATTCATCATCACGAACATGGCCGAGAGACCCTTGTTCTCGGCGCCGATCAGATAGCCGGTGGCATCGTCATAGTTCATGACGCAGGTCGAGTTGCCGTGGATGCCCATCTTCTCTTCGAGCGCACCGCAGCTGACGCCGTTGCGGGCTCCGAGCGAACCGTCATCGCCCACCATGAACTTCGGCACGATAAACAGCGAGATGCCCTTGGTACCTTCAGGCGCGCCCTCGATCCGGGCGAGAACCAGATGCACGATGTTGTCGGTCATCGAGTGTTCGCCGGCCGAGATGAAGATCTTCTGGCCGGAGAGTTTGTAGGAGCCATCATCCTGCGGCACCGCCTTGGTGCGCAGCAGGCCGAGATCCGTGCCGCAATGGGGCTCGGTGAGGTTCATGGTGCCAGACCAGGTGCCGCCGACCATGTTGGGCAGATAGGTGGCCTTCTGCTCGTCCGTGCCGTGGACGAGGATGGCGGCGATCGCCCCTTGCGTCAGGCCCGGATACATCATCAGCGACATGTTGGCCGACGACATGTATTCGCCGACGGCGGCATGCAGTGTGTAGGGCAGGCCCTGGCCGCCGAACTCTTCCGGTACGGCCAGGCCGATCCAGCCGCCCTGGACATACTGGTCATAGGCCTGCTTGAAGCCGTTGGGCACCAAAACAGTGCCGTCGTCGTTGCGGGTGCAGCCTTCCCGGTCGCCGGAAAGGTTGATCGGGAACAGGGCCTCTTCGGCCACTTTCGCCGCCTCGCCGATGATCGCCTCGATCATGTCGGGCGTCGCATCGGCAAAACCCTGCAGGTTGCCGTAACGCTCCAAGCCGAGCACATCATTCAGAACGAAAAGTGTATCGTTTACCGGTGCCTTATAGACGGGCATCGTTATCCATCCTCCAGATTAGCCTGACGCTTCCTCCCGGGCATTGCAGCCCGTCGTCTCCTGCACTTACTTAATTGACGTTCGCGTAAACGTCAAACAGTTGGAGGCTCATATCGCGAGCCGATTTTGACCCGGCGTTAGCATCACCTAATAGGTGCTTTCGCCTGCATTGCCGAGGAAGTCGCGCCCGCCGCGCTGCATCACAGTGATAGCATCGTCGAAACCCGTGTCATCCGGGCAAACATGCGGAATCGTGGCAAAAAGGTTAAGATCTTAACGAACATTAACGATTTATTTACTACGTTTCTGGAAATAGTGGGGACTACGGGAGGTCAGTCAAATCCATCCAACGAATGAGTCGTTCTTTCATAAGGCAAGCCTTGCGTAAGAAATGTCTAATATGGATGTGATTCACCGGTGCCAATAGGCGGCGGATGAGGCTGAAACCGAGCGTCGGCAGGTAAAACGCGGAAGCGAGCGAGCACATGAACGGATCACGATCGAATCCCAACCGCCCGGGCGAACGCTCCTCTCTTGACGCCCTGAACCGTACGATCGAGGGCCTGGAGGCCCGAATCGAGGATCTGATGTCGGGCGCCGGGCGCGAACGCCGCCAGCCCGCTTCCGACCCGCGCCTCGAAAAACCGGCGTCCGTGCAGCCCCCGCAGATGCAGAGGCCAGCGGCGCCTCGCTTTGCCGACCCGCTGGCGGAAATCCGCGAGCGCCAGCGCATGCTGGGATCGGCCCGCGAGCGCATGGCAAGCGCACAGCAGTCGCATGCGGCCGAACCGGTCCGCCAACCCGTCCAATCACCACTCCGCGATAAGATCACGCCGCCGGAAGCCTATCGTCCCAGCCAGGAGCGCCGTCCGGCTGCACCGGTTGCGGCAACTGCCACCGAAGTTTCTGCGAGCCGCTTCGAGCGGGCCGTCGCCAGCCGCGATATGCAAATGCGGGAAACCCGCCAGCAGGCGACCGATGGCGCCTCCATGCGCGAAATCGCCGAAGCGCTGGTCGGCTTGCGTCATGAACTGAAGCAGGACATCGCCGAAGGCGTCGCCCGCGAGATGGGCGCACTGCAAACCGAAATCCGCTCGATCCGCTCGATTGCCGAAGATCATCGCGGCACCGAAGACCTGCGCGGCGATTTCTCCCGTCTTGCCGACAGCATTAGTCAGCTGGGCTACAGCAATTCTCCCGATGCGGAGGCCCTGCGCGCCGAGTTCGAGGAACTGCGCAATGTCATGGCCCAGGTCATGGATGGCGTGGCACGCGAAGATTCCGTGCAGCGCATGGAAAGCCGCTGGCAAGGGCTGGAAGAGCGAATCCACGGGCTTGAGCCAGAGCTTCTGCGCGACGAGGTTTCGCAGCTCGCCTACCGGATCGACGACATCAAGACCCAGCTTGGCGGCATGAACGACAGCCCCGCGCTGCGCGCGCTGGAGCAGAAGCTGATTGCGATCGCGACCGCGATGGAGCAACTCGGCAGCCGCATGCAGCCATCCGACGAACTGCTTGCCGAGCAGTTCACCATTCTCGACGAGCGTCTCGACGAAATCACTCGCGCCGTTGCCGCCGGCAGCCGTGCTTCGGCTGCAGCCACGCTCGACCAGGCTTTCATGCAGAAGCTCGACGGCCGGATCGTCGCTATCGCAGAGCAGGTCGATCAGATCAGCCAGGCTGCTGCCGATCCGAGCGAGATGCTGTCCGGACGGATCGAAGCGCTGACCGCGCGGATCGAGGAACTCTCCGACGAGCAGGCCGCCATGCGGCTGGAAGAGCGGCTCGACCAGCTTTCGGTCATGCTGACGCAGGCGCAGAAGCCCGCGTATCAGACCGAGCTTTCCGACCACCTCGCCGATATCTCGCGCAAGATCGATGGTCTTGATCACAACTCGATCAACGACATGCTGGGCGAGCGGCTGGATGATCTCGCCCGTCGTATCGACGAGATCGAATATCGCCCGGCGCCTGCCACCGACGAGCGGGCCTTCGACCGGTTGGAAACCCGGCTGACCGACATCGCCATGCGACTGGACGAAGCAGCCAGCGCACCGCGCGGCGACGAAAACGCCCTGCGTAGCCTGGAAGACCAGATTGCGCATCTTTCGAGCCTGATCAGCGAGCCGCAGACATCTTCGGTCACTGCGCTACCTGATGGTTTCGAGCATCGGTTCTCGGCAATCGAAAGCTACATGTCGACCAACGACGAGTACATTCTGGAAGCCGCACGGCAGGCCGCAGAAGCCGTCGTCGAGGCCTATTCGCGCAATACCGGCGCCGGCGGCATGGCCGTCGCGTCCGGCGACATGGCAGCCCTTTCAGCCCTCGCCGACGATCTTCGCCACCTTGAAGAACTGACCCGCGGCACGGAAACGCGCAGCCATCAGACGTTCGAAGCCTTGCACGGAACGCTGGTGCAGATCGCCAATCGTCTGGACACGCTGGAAGACAGCATTTCCACGGCCCGTTTCGAGCCCGCCTATCGCGATGCGCCGGCCAGTCGCGAAGCCCAGACCGACCAGCCGCTTCGCCATCCCAAGATGCCGGCCGCAGCGCAACTGTCCGTTCCAGCGATGGAATTTGCCGGCGCCGAGGACCGCCATGTTGCTTTGGCAGATGCGCCCGTCGAAAACGACGAGGTCGTCGTGCCCCCTGCAGCCGCGCGGGAAGAGCCGGCCAAGCCCGGTCTGCTGGCCGGCCTCTCGAAGCGTTTCAAGTCGGGCACCCGCGATGCAGGCGAAAAGCCGGCCCGCACCGTCATAGAGCCAACGCCTTCGATCGATCCAGCCGACATTCTCCCAGCCGGCCGTGAAAACGACCTGCTGGAGCCGGGCTCGGGCGCTCCCGACGTCAAGAAGATCCTCGAGCGCGTGCGTGCCAGCCAGGCCGCCGGCGATTTCAGTGGCGAGAAACCCGGAACGGCCGACAAATCGGACCGCGCTGACTATATCGCCGCTGCCCGTCGTGCAGCCAAGGCCGCAGCACAGGAGACGGATCCTTCACAGGTCAACGCGGTCAAGAGCGTTCGCTCCGCCACCAAGTCGCAGACCACGTCGGTTGCCGGCACGCCGTCCGAAAAGACCGGCATGTTTGCCAAGTTTTCGCAGCATCGCCGCCCCATCCTGATGGCCGTCGGCGCCGTGCTGCTGGTGATGATGTCGATGCAGGTGGTCAAGAACGTGACCGGAAGCAGCGACAGCGCGCCCGAACAGGCTGCCCTCGAAGCCCCGGCTCCGGTCTCCGTGCCGGAAGAGACTGCGCAGGCGCCGAGCGCACCAGTCGAAGCTCCCGCTCCTGTCGACACCGCTCAGGCCCCGGCCGAAAGCCCTGCAGCCAGCGATGGTGACGGACAGGATGTGGCAGCGACGCCGCCTCCGGTCGCGCCCGACGCCGCGACAAACCACCTGATCGATCCGGTTCCCGCAGCCGGAGATCTCGCTTCAATGCGTCCGGCCGCCGAAGCTGCTCCGGCACCTTCAGAAGACGCCGGCTTCACGGCACAAGCGCCGGCTGCCGCTGAAATCGAGGCACCGGCTCCGATCGTCGTGCCTGTCGGCCTG
This sequence comes from Rhizobium sp. CFBP 8752, assembly GCF_014842035.1. Classification (NCBI taxonomy): domain Bacteria; kingdom Pseudomonadati; phylum Pseudomonadota; class Alphaproteobacteria; order Hyphomicrobiales; family Rhizobiaceae; genus Rhizobium; species Rhizobium sp. CFBP 8752. Next base: position 96,944 of record NZ_JACYUZ010000003.1, read on the forward strand.
GAGCCGAAATCGCTTGCCGACGCCGCATCGTCGGGCGATGCCAACGCGCTGTTCGAGATTGCCACCCGCTTTACCGAGGGACGTGGCGTCAAGACCGATCTCGCAGAGGCGGCAACCTGGTACAAGCTTGCCGCCGACCGTGGTCTTGCGCCTGCCCAGTACCGCATGGCGAACATGTTCGAAAAGGGAACGGGCGTCGAGCGCAACCTCGGTGAAGCCGTTCGCTACTATCAGCTGGCCGCCGAAGCCGGCAATGCCAGCGCCATGCACAACCTCGCCGTTCTCTACGCGTCCGGTGCCACGGGCCAGCCTGACTACACCCAGGCCGTCAAGTGGTTCACCCAGGCCGCCGACCACGGTGTGGCCGACAGCCAGTTCAACCTTGCCATCCTGTTTGCCCGCGGCAACGGCGTGAAGCAGGATCTGGAAGAGAGCTACAAGTGGTTTGCCGTCGCGGCAAAGGCTGGCGACAACGACGCCGCCCAGAAGCGCGACGAAGTGGCCAACGCCATGCGCAAGGAACAGCTGGAAAGCGCCCGCGCCAAGGTCGACCTTTGGAAGGTGATGACACCCGAGCCGCGGGCAAATGCCGTTGTTGTTCCGGATGAATGGGCCGCCGGCAAGCGTCTTACCACCGCATCTGTTGACATGGAAAAGGCCGTCCGCAACATCCAGGCGATCCTCAACAAGAACGGCTTTGAAGCCGGACGGCCGGACGGCAAGCTTGGTGCCAAGACGGTAAGCGCAATCAAGTCGTTCCAGTCCTCGATCGGCCAGGAGCCTTCCGGCCGCATCAACGACGCACTGGTTCGGGAATTGCTGGCACGCAACAAGTAGCCAGCAACCCGTAAGACGACCAATCTGGTCGGGCTGGGGACTATCGGCCACGCCCATTGGAAAACGCTGAAGCTGCTGTTTTCCCCGCGGATTCACGAATTGACACCCCGGCAGGCCAAGCGCATGACGGGGTGTCCTTCATGCGCGGTTCATCGCGTCTGTGAAAGGGTTCCCCAAAGCCAGAGCGACGGCCATCTTGAATGCGTGCCGCCTGCAACGGCGTTGTCTTTTTCGACGTGTCGAGGTTCAGCCGTGACTGTCTACCTGCCGATTGCAGAGCTTTCGGTGAACATCTTCATCATCCTTGGCATGGGTGCAGCTGTCGGATTTCTGTCCGGCATGTTCGGCGTCGGCGGTGGCTTCCTGATCACGCCGCTTCTGATTTTCTACAACATTCCACCCGTCGTTGCCGTCGCAACCGGCGCCAACCAGGTCGTTGCCTCCTCGATCTCGGGCGCGATCACCCACTTCCGGCGCGGGTCGCTGGATATGAAACTGGGCACGGTGCTGCTTGCCGGGGGCCTTGTCGGCGCGACAGTCGGTGTGTGGATCTTTTCCTGGCTACGGCGCATCGGCCAGCTCGACCTGTTCATCTCGCTTCTCTATGTCGTGCTTTTGTCGACGATCGGCGCGCTGATGCTGCAGGAGAGCCTGAGAGCCATGCGGCGGGCAAAGAACAACCAGCAGCTTCCGCTGAAACGCCCGGGCCAGCACAACTGGGTGCACCGCCTGCCCTTTAAGATGCGGTTCAAGAAGTCGAAGATCTATCTCTCCGCCATTCCGATCCTGGTGCTCGGTTTCGTCATCGGCGTCCTCACCTCCATCATGGGCGTCGGCGGCGGCTTCATCATGGTGCCGGCGATGATCTATCTCCTGCGCATTCCGACCAATGTCGTGGTCGGCACCTCGCTGTTCCAGATCATCTTCACCACCGCCTATACGACGATGGTTCAGGCGGCGACGAACTACTCCGTCGATATCGTGCTTGCGACGATCCTGATGATTGCCGGCGTGATCGGCGCCCAGTACGGCGTGCGCGTCGGCCAGAAGCTGCGCGGCGAACAGCTGCGCGCGCTTTTGGCGCTGCTGGTTCTCGCCGTCGGCATCCGTCTTGCGATCGGCCTGATCGCAACGCCGAGCGACGTCTATTCGGTGGCCGTCGGAGGACTGTCCTACTGATGCGCAGGCTGATCCTCTCCCTCCTTCTTCTTCTCTCATTCGGATTGTCGCTGGCAACGCAGGTCGCGGCCCAGACGCCGTTCGACACGGCCTCGCCGATCAAGGAAGGGCTGGAGATCGGAGCATCGTCGAGCGAGATTGCCATCACCTCGGATTTCCGCGGCGCCGACCTCACCATCTTCGGGGCCATTACCAATCCGGACGAGCTGCTGCTCGCGATCGGTCAGTACGATATCGTCGTGACGCTTGAAGGTCCGCGCGACTATGCCACCGTGCGGCGCAAGGAACGCGTGCTCGGGATCTGGATGAACACTCAGGCGATGACGTTCGAACAGGTGCCGGAGAGCTATTCGATCGCCAGCACACGCCAGCTGAACGACCTCGATCACCAGGCGCCGTCCTTCAACAATATCGGGGTCGGCATCGAACACCTGCCTCTCAACCCCACCGGCTACATTCCGAATTCCGGTCTGATCAGCGATTTCCGCGAGGCCTATCGCCGGCAGAAGCTCAACAGCGGGCTTTACCAGCGCGACACGAGCGGTGTGCGCTTCGTCTCGTCCAGCCTGTTCCGAGCCTCGTTGCGGCTTCCAGCCAACGTGCCCGATGGCGTGCACATGGTCCACGCCTATCTGTTCAAGAGCGGCGACCTGATCTTTCAGCGGGAGATGCCGTTGCGCGTGGTCAAGACCGGCCTGGAGCAGGCGATCACCGATGCAGCCCACGAGCGTCCGATCGCCTACGGTCTGTTCTGCGTGTTGATCGCTGTCGTGACCGGATGGGGCGCGAGCATCATCTTCCGCAAGGACTGATCGTCTAACAAATTCGCCGGAACGGTTTCCAATCCTCTCCTCACGCCCTAGTTAGGGCGCAACATACAGTTCCAATGCAAAGCGTCAGCATGTTCCGCCGGATCGCCGCACGCCTTTTGGCTTCCCTGTCCCTCCTCCGTCCGCTGCTTCGGCCGTCCGAACTGCGCGCAGTCATCAGGCGCAGCGAATTCGGCCTGATCCTGATCGCAGGCGTTGTCGGGGTTCTCGCCGGCCTCGCGGTCGCTGCGATGAGTTTTATCTCGCACGCGCTGCATGTCCTGATCTTCAAGATCGGCAGCACCGAGCGCTTAAGCTCGGCAGCGTTTCTCGAGCCGACGACGGTGCTTTTGGCGCCGGTTGCCGGCGGTGTCGTGATGGGCCTGCTGTACCTGATCCTTCGCAAGTGGCGTAAAAAGCCGATGGTCGACCCGATTGAGGCCAATGCGCTGCATGGCGGTCGCCTGTCACTGACCGACAGCATCATCGTCGCGGTGCAGAACCTGATCTCCAACGGCTTCGGCACCTCGATCGGGCTTGAGGCCGGCTATACGCAGCTGTCCTCCGGCATTGCGTCGAAGATCGGGTCATTGGTGCAGTTGCGGCGAACGGATCTGCGCGTGCTGGTTGGCTGCGGTGCTGCCGGTGCCATCGCATCCGCCTTCAACGCACCGCTGACCGGCGCCTTCTACGCGTTCGAGCTGATCATCGGCACCTACACGATCGTGAGCCTCGCGCCCGTCGTCGTCGCAGCGCTTGCGGCAACCTTCGTCACCCGGCTTTTCGTCGGCGACGCCTTCATGATCGATATCGGCAAGATCGGTACCGTCGTGCCCGCCGATTACCTGCCGGCGGTGGTGCTGGGCATCGTCTGTGCGGGCGGCGGCATCCTGCTCATGCAGGGTGTGACCAAGGTCGAGGAACTGGCGCGCGCCAGTTCCATCTCGTCCGCCTTCCGGCCGGCGATCGGCGGACTTGCGGTGGGCCTGCTGGCGCTGATCGATACGCAGGTGCTTTCGGCCGGTCACGGCGCGCTGCATGCCAGCCTCAACCAGAATATGGCGATTGGCGCGGTGCTGGGCCTGCTTCTGCTGAAATCCGTCGCTTCGGCCATTACCATCGGCGCCGGTTTCCGTGGCGGCTTGTTCTTTGCCTCGCTGTTTCTCGGTGCGCTGATCGGCAAGCTGTTTGCCTATTCGACACCCTACATCTTCGCCAATGCGACGCTGACGCCAGTCATCTATGCCGTGGTCGGAATGAGCGCGATGGCCGTTGCCGTGATCGGCGGACCGCTGACCATGACCTTCCTGGCGCTCGAAGTGACCGGTGACTTTCCGATCACGGCGCTGGCGCTTGCCGCGGTCATCACCTCGTCCGTCGTGGTGCGCACCACATTCGGCTACTCGTTTGCGACATGGCGTTTTCACCTGCGTGGTGAAAGCATCCGCAGCGCCCATGACGTCGGGTGGATCCGCAACCTTACCGTCGACAAGCTGATGCGCGCCGACGTGAAGACGGCACCGGCATCCATGACGCTCGAGGATTTTCGCAAGGAGTTTCCGCTTGGATCAACCCAGCGCGTGATCATGGTCGGCGAAGACGAAAAATATATCGGCATGGTGCTGACGCCGGAAATCTATTCGGCGGCGACCGAAGGCGGCGAGGAAAAGCCGCAGCTTGCCGATTTCATCCGCTTCAAGAACGACGTTCTCCTGCGCAGCATGAATGCCAAGCAGGCAGCGGCGATGTTCGACAAGACGGAGACGGAAGCGCTGGCCGTGGTCAACAACCAGATCGAGCGCAAGGTGATCGGCCAGCTTTCGGAAAGTCATACGCTGCGGCGCTACACGGAAGAGCTGGACCGCAGGCGCCGGGAGATCTCGGGCGAGATCTAGGCGGTACGCATCGTTTGAGTCGGCGGGGCGGAACCGCTGTGGTCCGCCCCGCCGGTGGCATTACATAGCAGGCAGAACCGCGATGTCACGTACATCGGTCTCGACGCCGGAGATTGTACCGACTTCGGTCGCAGCGCCCGTTTCCAGGTTGACCGTGTAGAGCATCTTTCCGGCTGCGAGATAGGCGGTGTTCTTGCCGCCGTCTTCACCCTGAATATCGAAGGCGTAGGTCGCAGGCTTGTCCTTGAGACCGAGCTTGCCGATTGCCTTCAGGGTACCGTCGTTCGGCTTGGTCTGCTGGATCAGTGCGCCGATCGTGGCATCGATGTTGTACATCGCGGTCTTCTCGGGCTTGCCGATCGAATTGGTATAGGCCGCGGCGACGATGTTCGGGGCCTCGCCCTTGTGCATGTCGCCCTCTTCGAAGGCGAGCGTCCCATCGACCGTGACGGCGCCCGTATCCGGATGGACGCGGTGGTTGGTGGTGCCGGTCATGAAGCGCAGGCGGTCCGCCATCGGGTTGAAATCGACCACGACCGGAGCGTCCGACATGGTCAGCATCTTGTCCATCTTGGCGACTTCGGTGGCGGCACCGGTTTCGAGATTGATCGAGACGATCGCGTGTTCCGGCGTGACGCCGATCACGGTCTTGTTGCCCGGACGGAAATCAATGCCAACCAGCTTGGTGACGCCGGTGACTTCCATCGTCTTGGTGACTTCAGGCTTTGCCGTGTCGAACATCACCAGCGTCTTGTCGCCGGTAAGACCGAGGACCGGGGCGGCGGAGGCGGCAACTGCGCCCGTGACGGCTGAAGCTGCGAGGATCGAGGATGCGATCAGAGCGTGGCGAAGGGTCTTCATGGTGTCTGTTCTCCCGTTGAAACCTTTGACGAGAGCATGTCGGCGCATGGCCTTTCCGATGCTCTCAGAAGGGAGACACACGGGAGGATACGTTTGGATGCAGCAGACGAAAATATTTTTCGCTGCATCCAGTTTCCGGTTTGGCGTGTCCTTAAGTTCGAAGGCGACTTTGCAGCCGGTAAACCTTTCGAGACTGGACGAGCCCATGCCCGCCGTGGCAACAGCACAGAGACGATATTCGCGTTCCTGCGAACGCGCATGGGGAGAGAGCGGCTTGGCCCTGGTGACCGACCAAACACACGATCTCGAGATGGCGCTTGCCGCCTGCGCTGCGGGCGACCGTCAGGGCTTGCGCCGCATCTTCGACCACGAGGCCGGCCGGCTGGTCGCCGTCGCGCAGCGGATCGTGCGCCGGCGGGAACTGGCGGAAGAAGTGGTGCAGGAAGCCTTCATCCGCATCTGGACGCATGCGCATCAATATTCCCCCGAGCGCGGATCGGCGCGCGGCTGGATCTACGCGATCGTGCGCAACCGCGCACTCAATCTGTTGCGCGACGGCAAGCGTGAGGATCTGGTCGGCGAAGACCGGCTCGAGACACTGCAGGACGGCGAGCAGCTGGACCAGATCATGGCCTCTTTCCACAGGCTCGACCGCAACAGCCGTCTGCACGAGTGCCTCGGTTCCCTCGACGAGATCAAGCGACGCGGCATCCTGATGGCCTATGTCGGCGGCTACACGCATGGCGAAATCGCCGGACGCCTCAAGCTTCCGCTTGGAACGGCAAAATCGTGGATCCGGCGCGGACTTTCCTCGCTGCGGGAGTGCATGGCATGAGGATCGAGGAAAGAGACTTTCCGGCCATCGCCGATGACTATGTTCTGGGTCTTCTCGACGCAGCTGAGGCTGCCGAGGTCGAGGCAGCCATCGAGCGCGACGGCGGCCTTGCCGAAGCAGTCGCCAGGGCACGCGAGCGGTTCCTGCCGCTCGACACCAGCGTCGAGCCGGCTCCGGTATCCTCGGCGCTGTGGGACGCGATCTCTTCCCGTCTGCCGGAGCAACCGGGCGCCGCTGCCCCGTCTCTCGCGTCGGTTTCGCCGAGACTGCCTCTCGCCGGCAACGACAACAGCCGCTCCGGCTGGCGGGCAACCGCGCTCTCCGCGATCGCGGCTTCGCTGATCCTTGCCGGTGGTCTGGTCTGGAGCGTCACCCGGGTGAACGAGCCGCTGGTGGTGGCCGTGCTCCTCAACGAGGCCGGCGAAATCCAGGCCGTGGTCGAGGATTTTGGCAACGACACGGCAAGTGTCAGACTGCTCAGCGACTTTACGGTGCCGCAAGACAAGACGATGCAGGTCTGGACGCTGCCCTCGCGTGACATGGGGCCGATGTCGCTCGGCCTTTTGGAAGGCGCGCATTCCGCAACGCTGCACGGCCCTGCGCTGCCGAGACCCCAGGATACCCAGCTCTACGAGATCACCCTCGAACAAGCCGGCGGCTCCCCGACCGGCCGGCCGACCGGCCCGATCCTCGCCAAGGGGTTCGCAAAACTGGCGCGGTAGAGGCGCGCAACCGCCTTGGCCTTTCGGCCAATTGCGCACCAAAAACCGGGCTGTATTCTCCCTTCGCCGAAGGGAGAATGGGATGACGCTGAAGCAGGACACACCACGTCCGACAGGTGAACCGATGACGATCACCTGCCAGGACGGTGTGGTGCTCGGCGGTCACATCTGGCCGGCATCGGGGCCGCCGCTTGCCAGTGTCGTCATCAACCCGGCAACCGGCGTCCTTGCCCGCTACTATCACTATTATGCAGAGTTTCTAACGAGGCACGGCTTCGATGTGCTGACCTACGATTATCGCGGCATCGGACTGTCGCGACCGGCGAGCCTTAAGGGCTGCGGCTATCGCTGGCGGGACTGGGGCGAGCAGGATTTCGACGCAGCGCTTCGGTTCATGCACGACAGGTGGCCGGATCAACCGCTGCAGGTGGTTGGCCACAGTATCGGCGGCTATCTGCCCGGCCTATCTCCGAACGGGGCACGGATCGACCGGATGCTGACGGTGGGCGCGCAATACGCCTACTGGCGCGATTATGCGCCGGGGCACCGCGCCCGGCTGTTTTTCAAGTGGCATGTCGTGATGCCGGTGCTTACCGCCGCATTCGGCTATTTACCGGGCAAGCGGCTCGGCTGGCTCGAAGACCTGCCGGCGGGCGTTGCCAACGAGTGGAGCTTTCGCGGCGCCCGGATGGAGATGACCCATCCGGTCGGCGAGCGCGACGGGGTTCTGCGCCGGTTTGCGGCCGTCACGGCACCCATCCTGGCCATTGCCGTTGCGGACGACGACATCGGCAGCGTGGCAGCTATTCGCCGCAGCCTTGTTTATTATACCGGCGCCGAACGGACGGAGGTTCTGCTGGAGCCCGCGGTCTACGGGCACTCACGGATCGGGCATTTCGGCCTGTTCCACGCGCGCCACAGTGAGGAGTTCTGGACCGACACACTGCGTTGGCTGAAGGAGGGGATTGATCCCTGGGGCGATCAGCCCAGCAAATTGCCGTAGCGGACGGAATAGATGCGGTCGCGGCCGAGGAGGTGGGCGACCAGGGTTTCGCGGTCGAATATGCCGTGCATCGCCTTGTGATTGAGGTCGAGGCCGCCGGCGAGAACGCCGAAGGCGGGCATGAGGAGGCGGTGGCCGTCACTGGCAAAGCACGGACGGCGGACGGACTTTTCGCGGCGGCGGACTGTGGCGGATGGGTGAAGGTGGCCTGCGACCTCACCCTTGACGGCGTTCGGGCCTGTTGCCAGGCTCGGTTCATGGCGGAAGACGAGGTCGCCATAGACGAGTTCGTCGGTGCAGGTGCCCGGCAGACTGATCGTTCCGTCCGGATCGTGGTTTCCGTTGATCCAGATCCAGTCGCGGCCGCGCGCCATGTCTGCGATCATGGTGCGAAGGTTATCCGGCAGGTATTCGGAGCCGCGGCGATCGTGGAAATTGTCGCCGAGCGAGACGACCACTTTCGGATCGTAGCGGGCAATGACGGCGGCGAGGATGTTGAGGGTGGCGATCGTATCGTAGGGCGGCAGCATCATGCCGCGACGCGCGAAGGCAGCGCCTTTCTCCAGATGCAGGTCGGACACGACGAGCATGCCGGTTGCCGGCAGATAGAGGCCGCCGAGCGGATCGCAGACGGCCGCGACGCCATGGACGACGATCTCTTCCGCACCGGTCGCGACCGGGGTCACCGTGCTGGATTGGGCGGCTAGGCGCAGGCGGTGCAGCAATGTCTTTCCGTCTTTCCTGTGTTTCGGTGCAAAGCCTTTTATCCCCGCGCAGGGCCTTTGTCCGGGCCACGCATCGCGAATAAAGCCTTACCCCATCGCCTCGGCGATCAATTCGTCTGCGGCCTCGGCCAGCACCACGTCCTGCGCTTCGCCCGGTACCGTTTCACGGCCGATTTCCAGCATGATCGGCACCGCCAGCGGCGAAACGCGATCCAGCGCACGGTGGGTGATATGCCCTTTGATTCGGGCCAGCATATCTCCTAGCCGCCCAATATCCAAAAGCCCCGTTGCCGCATCGCGGCGTGTCGCCTCCAAAAGAACGTGATCAGGCTCGTGGCTGCGCAGCACGTCGTAGATCAGATCGGTCGAGACCGTGACCTGCCGGCCGGTCTTTTCCTTGCCCGGATGACGCCGCTCGATCAACCCGGAAATCACGGCGCAATTGCGGAAAGTCCGCTTCAGCAGATAGCTTTCGGCGAGCCAGGTTTCGAGATCGTCGCCCAGCATGTCTTCGTCGAACAGGTCGGAAAGGCTGAGGCTGCCATCGGCGATCATGCCCCCCATGTCGTTGAGACCATAGACGGCGAGCGAATAGTCGGTGGCGACGAAGCCGAGCGGCCTGCCGCCTGCGCGTTCCAGCCGGCGTGTGAGAAGCATGCCGAGCGTCTGGTGGGCGAGCCGCCCTTCGAAGCAGTAGGCGATCATGAAGAAGCGTTTGCCGCGCGGAAACGTCTCGATCAGCAACTCGTCGCGGCGTGGCAGGATGGAGCGTTCCTTCTGGATCGCCAGCCAGTCGCGCACCTGATCCGGCAAAACCTTCCAGCGCTCCGGATCGGCCAGCATGGCGCGCACCTGATCGGCGAGGTAGGTGGTGAGCGGAAATTTTGCGCCCGCATAGGTCGGGATCATCGGATCGGTGGAATAGGTGTTCGACACCAGGCATTCGTTCTCGCGGATGGTTTCGAACCGCAGCACCTTGCCGGCAAACAGAAACGTATCGCCGGGCACGAGCTGTTCCAGGAACTGTTCCTCCACCTTGCCGAGCGTCATGCCGCCGCGGCCGACCGCGCCCTTGGCATTGCGCTTGACGAGGCGGACACTGAGCTCGGTCGCCTCGACGATGGTGCCGAGGTTGAGCCGGTATTGCTGGGCCACCTGCGCATTCGACACCCGCCAGCGCCCCTCCTCCGTCTTGCGGATCTTGGCGTAACGCTCGTAGGCGCGCAGCGCATAGCCGCCGGTGGCGACGAAATCGACGATCCGTTCGAACATTTCCCAGGAAAGGCCGGCATAGGGAGAGGCCGAGATGATCTCGTCATAGAGCTCGAGCGGATCGAACGGCTCGGCGCAGGCCATGCCGAGGACGTGCTGGGCCAGAACATCGAGCGCACCTTCGCCGACCGGCGGCGTATCCTGGGCGCCCAGGTAATTGGCATCGAGCGCCGCCTGGCATTCCATCACCTCGAACCGGTTGCCGGGCACGAGGATCGCCTTCGACGGCTCATCCATGCGGTGATTGGCGCGGCCGATACGCTGGGCAAGACGCGAGGCACCCTTGGGCGCGCCGATATGAAGCACGAGATCGATATCGCCCCAGTCGATCCCCATGTCGAGCGTCGAGGTGGCGACGACGGCGCGCAGCTTGTTTTCGGACATCGCCGCTTCCACCTTGCGACGCTGGCCGGCATCGAGCGAGCCGTGGTGAAGGGCGATCGGAAGATTATCGTCGTTGATGGTCCACAGCGCCTGGAACAGGAATTCGGCCTGGAAGCGGGTGTTCACGAAGATCAGAGTCGTCGCATGGCGCTTGATCTCGCGGTAGACGTCCGGAATGGCATAGGCCGAGACATGGCCGCCCCAGGGGATGCGGTTTTCCGTGTCGAGAATGGTGATATCGGGTGCAGCACCGCCCGTCACATGGACGAGGCCGGCGGGTGGGGCCGGATGTTCGCCCTGCGGCACCAGCCAGCGCTGGAGATCCATCGGATCGGCCACGGTGGCGGAGAGCCCGATCGTCTGCATGGTCGGGGCCAGGCGGCGCAGGCGCCCGAGGGCGAGCGACAGGAGATGGCCGCGCTTGGAGGTGACCAGCGAATGCAGTTCGTCGAGGACGACGTATTTCAGGTCCTTGAAGAAGCGCTCCGCTTCCTTGTTGGCGAGCAGCAGCGACACCTGTTCGGGCGTGGTCAGCAGAATATCGGGTGGGTTGAGCTTCTGGCGCTGGCGTTTCGACTGCGGCGTGTCGCCGGTGCGGTTCTCGACGGTGACGGCAAGCCCCATTTCGGTGACCGGCTTCATCAGGTTGCGTTCGATATCGACCGTCAGCGCCTTCAGCGGCGAGATGTAGAGCGTGTGGATACCAGTAAACGCCGAGCCGGGCGGGATCTTGCCGCGCATGACCAGATCGGTCAGCGACGGCATGAAGCCCGCAAGCGTCTTGCCGGCACCGGTCGGGGCGATCAGCAGCATGTTTTCGCCGGCCTGGGCGCGGGCCAGAAGTTCCAGCTGGTGGGCGCGCGGAGACCAGCGCTTTTCCGCGAACCATTTGAGGAACGGGCGGGGCAGAGCGACAGCATCAGAGCCGGGCGTTGGGTTTTCGACGAGATCCACGTCGTTAAGGTAAGACGAACCTGGCGAAAATGAAGAGCATTACCGAACGATATATCTATCGGTGCGGTGGTTGATCGCAAGTGTCAGGTTCAGCGTCACGGCGGCGATGACCGAGCAGAGGATGACGAAGGGGCTGGCAACGAGGAAGGACAGGATCAGCACGACGCAATCAAGCCCGAGCTGCACGAAGCCGGCGCGCCAGCCGAGACGGTCCTGCAGGTAGAGGGCGAGAATGCCGAAACCGCCGAGCGAGGCGCGATGGCGAAACAGGATCAGCATGCCGCATCCGATCAGGAGACCGCCGAACAGGGCGGCAATGACCGGATCGATGGCGCTGATGGTGATCAGCTTCGGCAGGACGCCTGTCAGCACCGACGTGACCGCGACGGCGGAGAAGGTCTTGACCGTGAAAACCGGACCGAGCCGCTTGTAGGCAAGCCAGTAGAAGGGCAGGTTGAGCAGGAAGAAAGCGGCACCGAAACTGATATCGACGGAATAGCGCAGCAGGAAGCCGATACCTGCCGTGCCGCCGATCAGAAGGTTTGCGGCCTGCAGCAGCACGACGCCCAGCGCTGCCAGCATGGAACCGGCAAGGATCGCCTGCACATCTTCGATGAGCGAGTGTTTTTCCGAGCTGGACGCCCATAGGCCGACGGGGCTCTTTTTGTCGGTCACGTTTGCCATCAGCGCACCGCGATGTAACGATCGGAGCGATGGTTGACGGTCAAGAGCAGATTGAGCACGACAGCACTCAACAGCGACCAGACCACGGTCATCGGGCTGACGACGAAGAAGGCGGCGGCCATGACGCAGAGATCGAAGCCAAGCTGAACGAGGCCTGCCGGGATCTGGAACCGGTCCTGGATATAGATCGCGAGAATGCCGATGCCGCCGAGCGAGGCGCGATGCCGGTAAAGGCCCAGAAGGCCGAAGCCGATCAGGATGCCGCCGAGCAGCGCTGCCCAGAATGGATCGAGATACTGGATCACCAGAAAGCGCTTCTCCAGCTCGGCAATGACGGAAACGCCGGCAATGGCGATGAAGGTCTTGACCGAAAAGCCGAGGCCGAGGCGCTTGAAGGACAGGTAGTAGAACGGCAGATTGACGACGAAGAACAGGACGCCGAAGGGAATATCGAACGCATAATGCAGCAGGAAGGCAACGCCGGCCGTGCCGCTGGTGAGGAGCCCGACCTGGTTCAGGAGATAAAGACCTAGGGCTGCAACCATGGCACTGATGAAAAGGCCCTGCGCATCTTCCAGCATCGTATGGCGTGCCGGATCAAGGCTGTAGAAACCCATACGGCGCCTTGCTGCAACCTGTTCGTCGGCCACGCTATTCCCCTTGATTTTTGGCGGATTGTGCACCGCGATAGCAGCTTCATCAAGCGACATCGCTGCGCGCGCCGACGGCCTTTCGAAATAACAACAAAGTGAAGGCTTACCCGGTCTTTCGCGACAGAAACAGTATGCCGTGGATGGGTTTGCCGGCATCCATGCGAATGGTCGTCCGCTCGACGGCGATGAGAACGAAGCCGTAATGCGCGAGCAGGCCGCCGATATAGACTTCCGAATGGGCGTAACGGAGCGAATCCTTGAGCACAAACGTCTCGTCCTCGCCCGCATCTTCCACCGAGAAGGCGAACAGGCCGGCCGGTGCCAGGAGTTCGTTCACGAGTGGGAAGACGGTTTCCAGCGAGCCGAGATACATCAGCACATCGGCTGCCGAGACGAGGTCGGCGCGGTGCGGTGGAAGCGTGTCGAACAGGCCGGACTGTGCTGCCTCAAGGCTGAGGTCCGATTGGCTCAAGTGATCGTAGAGGTGTTTTTCCGCAGCCTTGGCCAGCATGTTGGCAGACAGGTCGAACCCTTCGAGGCGCCCTGCCCGGTCGCGGATCTCGGCCCCGAACAGGCCGGTGCCGCAGCCGAGATCGACCACGGTCGCAAACGGCCCATGGGGCGCAACCAGCGTGCCAAGCTTTTGCGGGACCGAGTAGTTGAGCTTTTCCACCAGTGACGTATCGAACCTGTCGGCATAGTCGTCGAACAGGCCCTCCACATAGCGGCTGGGCGGCTGGTCCGGGACATCGCCGGCGCCGATCAGCGCGAGCCGCAGGCTGGCGCCGAAGATATCGTCCGGCTGCAGCTCGAGCGCGCGGCGATAGGCGTCGGCAGCATTGGCGAGTGCCGCCTTGTCGCGGTATTCGCCGAGCCTGAACCATCCGGCGGCCCAGGTGGGGACGAGCTCAAGTGCCTGCTCCATCAGTTCCGCCGCTGCGGAGAAATCCTGTCCCTCGGCCAGCATGCGGGCATAATCCGCACGGCGGTCGGCAATGACGTCACCGGAAGAGAACTGGATCGCGCTCATGGCGTGACGGCTTTCACTGGAGTTGCGGCGGGCATTACGGCGACGGCGGAGTTGCGTCATCTCGCCATTCCCCTCGCCCCTCCTGTCACCCGGGCCACAAAAAAACTCAAGTTGTATTTGAGAGGCTAGTGAAGAGTGCCTATGTGACTGGTTGCGGGACTGATCCTGCAGGGCTATGGCAATCCCAAACCAATTTTCAACGGTGGAGACGATCGACGATGGCGGATGGCGTGAACAGGTTCCTCGGCGATTCGATCGGCCGCACGATCATCAAGCTGATCGTCGTCTGCCTGATCGTCGGCTTCGTGCTGGCGTTCTTCGGCTTCACGCCGGACAATATCGTCGACACCATCCGCTACTACTTCCTCGACCTCTGGTACAACGGTTTCCAGGCACTGGGACGCGTCGGAGACTATCTCCTTCTCGGCGCGATCATCGTGGTGCCTGTCTTCATCGTGCTGCGGCTTCTGAGCATTCGCCGCTGAATGTCGATGGTGTCTCTCCCCTCCCGTCGCACCTTTCTGGCGCTCTCCGGCACCGGCCTTCTCCTTGCCGGCTGCTCCACCACATCTGTCATGACGCCGACGCCTGGTTCTGTCGACGAGACGGAAGCAGCGCTTCCGCTCGTCAACAAGCTGCGCCAGGCCCAGGGCCTTTCGCCGCTTGGCCTCGACAGGCCGGCCCAGCAAGCAGCCGGACGGCAGGCCGTCAGAATGGCGAAGGCGAAAGAGATGAAGCACCTGATCGGCTTCGGCGACGATTTCGGCGACCGGATGCGAAAGAGCGAGGTGGCGCTGCCAGCCGCCGAAAACATCGCGACCGGACAGCACACTGTCGGCGAAGCTGTTCAGGCCTGGATCGATTCGCCGAAACACCTGCGCAACATGCTGGGCAGCTACAAGAGCCTCGGCGTTGCCGCCGCCCGCGCAAGCGACGGACGGCTTTACTGGGCGATGGTACTTTCCAACTGATCTAGAGGCTTTTGGCCGCCCACTGGTCGAGATGCGTGTCGCGCAGTTCGCGGATCGATGTGGCCTTTTCCTGGTCAAGCAGAGATGACAGGCCGCGGACGATCGCGGATGGCAGGCCCGGTCCTTCATAGACCATGCAGGAATAGACCTGAACGAGATCGGCTCCGGCGCGGATCTTTTCGAGCGCTTGCGCCGCACTTCCCACACCGCCGACGCCGATGATCGGCAGATCCTTGCCGACCCGCTGGCGCATCTTGGCAAGCACGGTTGTCGAGCGTGAAAACAGCGGCGCGCCGGAAAGGCCGCCCGCTTCTTTCGCCTGGGTCCGGTTGCGCAGACCGTCACGCGCCAGTGTCGTGTTGGAAACGATCAGGCCATCCAGAGCATGGGAGGTCGCTTCTGCCGCGACGTCATCCATTCCCTCTTCGGTCAGATCCGGGGCGATCTTCAGGAAGATCGGCACCGAACGGCCGTGGCGGGTCGCCTCTTCGTCTCGCACCGACAGGATTGCCTCGAGCAGCGCCTTCAGACTGTCGCGCGCCTGCAGGTCGCGCAGGCCGGGCGTGTTTGGAGACGAGATATTGGCTGTGAAATAGGTGGCGAGGCCATAGAATTTGCGAATACCGGCGATGTAATCGGCAACGCGGTCCTGCGCATCCTTGTTGGCGCCGATATTGACACCGACGATGCCGCTTGCGCCGCGGCGGGCCGACAGGCGCTGGAACGCAGCCTCGTGCCCCTCGTTGTTGAAGCCGAGCCGGTTGATGATGCCGCGATCTTCGACCAGCCGGAAAATCCGCGGCTTGTCGTTGCCGGCCTGCGGCTTCGGCGTCACGGTACCGACCTCGGTAAATCCGAAGCCGAGCTTCAGGACCGCATCCGGCACTTCGGCATTCTTGTCGTAGCCGGCGGCAAGCCCGATCGGGTTTTCAAAGCGGATGCCGGCGATGGTCTGGGCGAGCCGCGGATCGGCTTTCAGGCTGCAGGCCGGCACGACACCGCTTTTCAGCGCCGCGACCGACAGGCCGTGGGCCTTCTCCGGATCGAAGACGAACAGACTGCGCGACGCCAGCGCCGAAAACGGCCGCATCACTGTTCCGATCATGGCATTTTCTCCGGGAAGGCATGCTGGCCGTCAACGCCGATCAATAGCGGCATTTCCCAGAGCACGGCTGAAAACGGCAGGAAGCCATATAGGTGGGGGAAAAGATCGCCGCCGCGCGAGGGTTCGAATTTCAGGGCATCGCCCAGAACCAGCGTGTTGACGGCGACCAGCATCAGGCCTGTCAGGCCGGCGAAATGCCGCTTGGCCGTTTCGCGCGCCTGGGACCCGGTGGAGAAATGGATGTAGCCGTCGCGCAGGTCGATTTCCGCACCTTCGAAGCGACCAGTCTCCTTGGCCTTGCGCCAAAGTGAATCGGGTACGATCTTGTAGACGATATCGGGCATCACGAACTCCCATAGTCCGGCTCTGATCTATGATCGGCACCGTTTGCCGCAAAGGGCGTTGATTGTCCATGGTGCAATGAGGAGGAAGGATCATGAAAAGGATCACTGCGACACGAGTCTTTGTAACCGTTGCGCTCTCGACGCAGGTGCTTTCGCTGCCGGCTCAAGCGCAAGACGACCGGCGGTTCCAGCTGGAGCGGACCGAACAGGGGATCGTTCGGCTGGATACGCAAACCGGCGCGATGTCGCTGTGCAACGACACCGACGGAGAACTGGTCTGCCGCATGGCACCGGACGAGCGGGCCGCCTATGAAAAGGAACTGGATCTGCTCGAAAAACGCGTAACCGCGCTGGAACAGCGTCTTGCCGATCGCCCCAAGACCTTTCCTGATGACGATGCTGTCGACCGGTCGCTCTCGATCATCGAGCGGTTCATGCGCGGCGTCATGTCGATGGTACGGGAATTTGGCGGCGAGCCGCAACCGGACAGGACCTGAGTCATGCTATTTTGCAGACTTGTGTCGCGCCACACTCGGCGCTACACATTAGGTATTACAGGGAAAGCACGACTATGCCTTTGGGAGGGGGCGTGGACATGCAGACACTCAACATCATCATCGCCGACGACCATCCGCTTTTCCGCGGTGCGCTGAAACAGGCGATACAAGGCGTTGCCGACGAAATTGTCATCATCGAAGCGGGCGACTTCGATGCGGCGAGAACAGCGGCGCAAGACAATCCCGAAACCGATCTCATGCTGCTCGACCTTGCCATGCCGGGCGTGAGCGGATTTGCGGGCCTGACGTCGCTCAGGTCGGCCTTTCCGGCGCTACCGGTGATCATTGTTTCAGCCACGGACGATCGCAGCACGATCAGGCGGGCGCTCGATCTGGGCGCTTCCGGCTTCATTTCCAAATCCTGCGGGCTTGACGATATCAGGGCCGGAATACAGGCCGTGCTGGAAGGCGATATCTGGGTGCCGAAAGGCGAGACATCGCAGAGCGAGGAAGACGCCGCAAGATCAGACATTCTCGACCGTCTGCGGACGCTGACGCCCCAGCAGCACCGGGTTCTGTCGATGCTTGGCGAAGGCCTGCTCAACAAGCAGATCGCCTACGAGCTGGGCGTCTCTGAGGCGACCATCAAGGCGCATGTCTCGGCTATTCTTTTGAAGCTGAACGTCGATAGTCGCACCCAAGCCGTCATCAAGCTCGGCCGGCTCAACATGGCCATGGTGGCGTAGGATAGCAGCAAAGGATTTTATTCCTTTTCTGCTTTACGAAATCCCCCTGCTGGGCTAAATTCTGCGACGAGCAAGCGGAGATCGCCCATCTCCGGGCGGCGGCGCCTTGAGGGCCGGTATCCTTGACGCTTGCATCCAACGGGACTGATCGGCAATGGCAGGCGGAAGGCGGCAACGGCTGTTTCCTCTTGCGCCGGGGGCAGGGACGACGATGCTGTCACATGAGACGATATGGATCGCGATCGACACGCTGGCTGAGCGTCATCAGCTGTCGCCGTCTGGGCTTGCCCGACGCGCAGGACTGGATCCGACCTCGTTCAACAAGTCGAAACGGCTTGGCCCCGACGGACGACTGCGATGGCCCTCGACGGAATCGATTGCCAAAGTTCTGGAAGCGACCGGCGCAACGGTCGATCAGTTCATGAGCTATCTGCCGCATGCGATGGGCAGGTCGCAACTTCCCGACGGCAATTTTCCCTCCCAGAACGGCACGATCCCGCTGCTCGGCTTTGCCCAGGCCGGCTCCGGCGGCTTTTTCGACGATGGCGGTTTTCCTGCCGGACAGGGCTGGGATGTGGTGGAGTTTCCCGTCGATCCTGCTCGAAAAGCCGGTGTCTACGCGCTCGAGGTCCAGGGCGATTCCATGATGCCGCTCTATCGGGACGGCGACGTGCTGATCGTCGAGCCCGGCGCACAGGTTCGGCGTGGCGACCGCGTGGTGTTGAAAACCCGCGAGGGCGAAGTGATGGCGAAAGTTCTGGCGCGCCAGAGTGCGCGCCTGATCGAGCTTCTGTCGCTCAACCCCGAACACGCGAACCGTTCCTTCGACACGGCCGATGTGGAATGGATGGCACGGATCATCTGGGCGAGCCAGTAAGCCGCGTTGCATTCAACGTATCTTGAGAAAAAATTCCTTGGTCTCAATAGAGGCCGTTCGGGAAATAGCGCAGGTAGAGTTCCTGCAGGCGGCCGTTGCGCGACAATTCGGCCAGCGCCTGATCAAAGGCGGCGGCAAGGGTCGGATCGTTTCTGCGGACCATGATGGTCAGGCCCTCGCCTAGAAATTTCTGCGACAGGTAGGGGCCGTCGAACAGGCTGCAACAGGTCTCCGATGCCTCGCTTGCGACCCAGAACGGCAGGCGAAGGCCATCGGCAAAGACGGCATCCACTTGTCTCTCCTTCAGAGCTTCCAGCATGTCCTCGTAACTGTCGAACGACTTTTGCGTGAGCTTCGGGAAGAACGCTCTTAGCATCGCCTCATGCGCCGTTCCCGCGACGACACCGACCGGACGATCGCTGAGGTCCGATACCGTGGTCGCAGCCAGTGTCGCCGCGTTGTTGCGGGCAAACCTTGCCGGGATACCGAGATAGGGCCTGGAAAAAAGAAAGCGCTGCCGCAGCGACGGAGTTGCAGCGACCGCTGCCATCACGGCCTCCCCGCCCCCGTCTTCCAGGGTCTTTTCGAGATCCGCGAAGGGCATGGCCTGAATCTGGCACTTTGCCTCGATCTTCAGGACCGTGCAAATCTCGCGGGCGAGATCGATGTTGAAGCCTGACAGCCGGCCAGATTGATCTGCGAAATTGAAAGGGGGGAAATCGACAGTCGTCAGGATGCGCACGCGCAGGATTGTCGACAGATCCTGGCGCTCCACGCGTTCTCGTGCGTCAAACATCAGCGGAAGCTGGGTCGCCGGGGTAGAAGGCGGAGCGGTGGAGGCCGCAAGTGCCTGCGATGCGGACAGAAGTCCGTGTATCACCACCACCAAAAGCTGCATAAACTTGAAAACACCACTGCTTTTTAGGGATGTAATCAGGTATCGCATCTTTATGATCCGTGTGGGGCAATAGGGGTTCGTCTGCGGACGGTGTAGCAGCAACATGCGCTCAGAGGAACATGCTTCGCAGCCGACCTATCACGACGAAACGGGGGCGCCGCCGACCGACGAGACCGAGTCCGGGCAATTGCTCGACTTTCGTCCCGGCATCCAGGTCGAGC
This sequence comes from Rhizobium sp. CFBP 8752, assembly GCF_014842035.1. Classification (NCBI taxonomy): domain Bacteria; kingdom Pseudomonadati; phylum Pseudomonadota; class Alphaproteobacteria; order Hyphomicrobiales; family Rhizobiaceae; genus Rhizobium; species Rhizobium sp. CFBP 8752. Next base: position 116,446 of record NZ_JACYUZ010000003.1, read on the forward strand.
TGACAGCGCTTGCGGCCCTCGGTTTCTCGAAACCGTTGATCGCCAAGCTGGCTGGCCTCTCCAGGCAAAACGGGACGACGGTCGAGGCCGAGCTTCTGGCATGCGGCGACGTGAGGGAAGACGCCTATTACGGTGCCATCGCCCGTCTGCTGCGACTTCCCTTCGTCTCGTCGCTCGATCCCGCGCTTGTCGTTATCCTGCCCTCGACCGACGCCCAGCTGACACGCCCGACCATGGTGAGGATCGCCCATCGCAACAAGGCGCAGGAAATCGCCATCGTGCCGGAGGCGGCGCGACTTTCGCAGATTGCGGCAACGATTGCGACCCTGCCGCTTGTGGGCCGCGATCTCGTCATCACCACGCCGAGCGCCATTCGCGAATCCGTCTGGAAAGCCGATGCAGCGCGCCGCATCCGCGAGACCACGAATACCCTGTTCGAGCAGAGACCCCTGCTGTCGGCCCGCGTTGTGCTCGCAGGCCACCAGGGCTTTTACGGTGGGTCGTTTCTGACGACCCTTGCCTGTCTCCTGCTGATTGCACCGATCGATACGCTGCTTGCGCTGCATATCGTCCTGTCGCTCACCTATTTCTCGACGCTCTGTCTTCGGCTTTCGGCGATGATCCGGCAAACGTTGGTGGCGCCTGAACGCGTGCCAGTCGCTCCACCGTTCGGGCTGCTGCCGCGTTACACTATTCTGGTCGCACTCTACCGCGAAGAGGACATGGCCGAGCAGTTGGTCGCAAGCCTCAAGCGGCTGGACTGGCCCGCATCTCTGCTCGACATCAAGTTCGTATGCGAAATCGACGACCGGCAGACGATCGAAGCCTTGAAGGCGCTTGAGCCTGGCCCCCAGTTCGAGATCGTCGAAGTGCCGGCCTATGGTCCGCGGACGAAGCCAAAGGCTCTCACCTATGCGCTGAAAGGTGCGCGCGGCGAATTCACGGCAATCTACGACGCCGAGGACAGGCCGCACCCGCTACAACTCCGCGAGGCGTACCGGCGGTTTCGCGCGGCACCATCCGAACTTGCCTGCCTGCAGGCACCACTGATCATCACCAACGCCCGGGAAAGCTGGTTGAGCGCGTTGTTTTCGCTCGAATATGCAGCGCTGTTTCGCGGCCTTTTGCCGATGCTCGGGAGAATGAACATGCCGCTTCCACTCGGCGGCACGTCCAACCATTTCCGCACCAGCGCGCTGATCGCAGCCGGCGGATGGGATCCGTACAACGTGACGGAAGACGCCGATCTTGGCATGCGGCTCTACCGGCTCGGCTTTACCGCCGACGTGATGCGGCACCATACGCTGGAGGACGCGCCTTTATCGATCAAGGTGTGGACGTCGCAGAGAAGCCGCTGGTTCAAGGGCTGGCTGCAAACCTGGCTGGTGCTGATGCGCGACCCGGCGCGGCTGATCGGCGAAATCGGCATCAAGCCTTTCTGCGTGATCCAATTGCTGGTGGGCGGCATGCTTTTGTCATCGCTGCTGCATCCGCTGATCCTCGTCTTTCTCGGCGTCGGCTTCTCGGCAATGCTGCGGGCGCCGATCGACACGCTGCCGCTTGAGGTCGTCGGCCTGTTCGCGATCGACTTCACCAACATTCTCGGCAGCTATCTCATCTTCCTCGGCCTCGGCATCGGATCGATGACCGACCACGAAAAACGCCTCGTCGGCCGCCGCTGGGTTGCCGTGCCGCTCTACTGGATGATGACATCCTTCGCCGCCTGGAAGGCGCTACGGGAACTCAGGACAAAGCCCTTCCACTGGAGCAAGACACCCCACATGCCGCGCCGGAAGGAGAGCTGATCGGGAGAGGGGATTGGAGCGGGTGAAGGGAATCGAACCCTCGTATTCAGCTTGGGAAGCTGCTGCTCTACCATTGAGCTACACCCGCGTCGGGGGAAGGTTTCCAACAATGGGCCCTGTCTGTCAAGGTCGCCGGGGTGGAAGCGTCCGGGGGCGCTTCTAGCTGCGGAAATGCTTGGAGAGTTTGAGGCCCTGCGCCTGATAGTTCGAGCCGAGGCCGGAGCCGTAGAGGCCCTGGGGTTCTTCCAGCATGTGCTCGTAGACGAGGCGACCGACGATCTGGCCGTCTTCGAGGATGAACGGGACCTCGTGGCTGCGCACCTCGAGGACGGCGCGGCTGCCGCGGCCGCCGGCGGCTTCGTGTCCGAAGCCGGGGTCGAAGAAGCCGGCGTAATGGACGCGGAATTCGCCGACCAGCGGGTCGAACGGTGTCATTTCGGCCGCGTAGAGCGGTGGCACATGGACGGCCTCGCGCGAGACGAGGATGTAGAATTCATCCGGATCCAGAATCAGTTCGTTGCGGCCGCGGCTGTGGATCGGCTCCCAGAAATCGAACAGATCATGCTGGGCCTTCTTGTCGACATCGACGACGGCCGTGTGGTGCTTGCCGCGGTAGCCGATCAGGCCATCGTTGTCGCCGGCAAGGTCGATCGATAGCGCTATGCCGCCGCCGGAAATGTTCGGCTGCGCGGCGGCGACCAGCGTTTCGGCTCCATGCAGCGCCAACAGCTCCGGCTCCTGCAGAAGGGCGTTGCCGACGCGGAAGCGGATCTGCGACAGGCGCGAGCCCTGGCGCACGACGATCGGAAATGTGCGCGGGGAAATTTCGAGATAGAGCGGACCGCGATAGCCTGAAGGGATCTTGTCGAACTCCTGGGCGCGATCGGTGATGACGCGGGTAAAGATATCGAGGCGGCCGGTGGAGCTTTTCGGATTGGCCGAAGCCGACATCTCGGCCGGCAGATCGAGGCTTTCCATCAGCGGCACGATATAGACGCAGCCGGTTTCGAGGACGGCGCTTTCGGAGAGATCGATGACGTGCAGGCTGAGGCGCTCGAGCTTGTCGGACACGAGGCTCATCGGCCCCGGCATGAACGAGGCGCGCACGCGAAACGCCTTCTGGCCCAAGCGCAGATCAAGGCTCGCCGGCTGGATCTGGTCCTGATCAAGCGCCCTCTCGGACTTCAGCCGTCCTTGTTCGAAGAGCGCCGCAATTGCGCGGTCCGCCAGAATTCCCGTGTCGCGAGCCATCATGTCTCTTTCAGATTTTGGGGGCGACAAAACCAAATGCGGACCATTGACGCAAGCGGAAGCGAGGCGTAAGGCAGCTTTATCCCGTGGTGATTTGGCCGGTCGGCTTGCAGCCACGTTAAACAAGTGGCTAAAAAGACCGGGTTGAAAACCGGTCTGCGATTGCGGCCGGTTTTTTTGTATCACGAAGGTGATGAACACATGAGCAAATCCCCGAACAAGAACTGGCGCCCGGCCACCACGCTCGTCCATGGCGGCACGCTTCGCTCGCAATATGGCGAAATGTCTGAAGCCATCTACCTGACGCAGGGCTTCGCCTACGACAGTTCAGAAGCCGCCGAGGCCCGTTTCAAGGGCGAGGCCGACGGCTATATCTATGCCCGCTACGGCAGCCCCACCAACGACATGTTCGAAAAGCGCATGTGTGCGCTGGAGGGTGCAGAAGAAGCCCGCGCAACCGCCTCCGGCATGGCCGCCATCACGGCAGCGCTCATGTGCCAGCTTCGCGCCGGCGACCATATCGTTGCCGCGCGGGCCCTGTTCGGTTCCTGCCGCTGGGTTGTCGAAACGCTCGCCCCGCGCTACGGCATCGAATGCACGCTGGTCGACGGTCGCGACCTTGCCAACTGGGAAGCGGCGATCAAGCCCAACACCAAGGTGTTTTTCCTGGAAAGCCCGACAAACCCGACGCTGGAAGTGATCGACATTGCCGGCGTTGCCAAGCTTGCCAATCAGGTCGGCGCCCGTCTGGTGGTCGACAACGTGTTCGCAACGCCGCTCTTCCAGCGGCCGCTGGAACTCGGCGCCCATGTGGTCGTCTATTCCGCCACCAAGCATATCGACGGCCAGGGCCGCAGCCTTGCCGGCGTCATCCTTTCGGACCGCGAATGGGTTCTGGAGCACCTGCAGGACTATTATCGCCATACCGGTCCGGCGATGTCGCCGTTCACGGCATGGACACTGATCAAGGGGCTGGAAACGTTGCCGATCCGTGTTGCCCAGCAGACGTCCAATGCGGCGAAGATCGCCGATTTCCTGGCCGAGCAGTCCAAGGTCGCGAAAGTGATCTATCCCGGTCGCAAGGATCATCCGCAGGCCGATATCATCGCCAAGCAGATGACGGGCGGATCGACGCTGGTCTGCTTCGAGCTGAAGGGCGGCAAGGAAGCGGCCTTCAAGCTGCAGAATGCCATGGAGGTGGTCACCATCTCCAACAATCTCGGCGACACCCGCTCCATCATCACGCATCCGGCAACGACGACGCACAAGAACCTCAGCGACGAGGCCCGTACGGAACTGGGAATTTCGCCCGGCACCGTGCGCTTTTCGGCCGGCATCGAGGATGCGGACGACCTGCTGGAAGATTTCGCGCAGGCGCTGAAGCAGATCTGATCGACTTTACGCCGAACGATGGGTAGACCCGGAACGCTCCGGGTTTACCATATCAGTTATCCCTATCATCAAGAACGCGACATTGCCTCAGATGCAAGCCGCGAGAATTCTTGACCTTTCTCCCCCACTGTACGATATCGGCACGATGAGCAATCTTGAGGTGCCAATGTACCGCGCCCGCACCAGAGACATAGACGTCGCCGTCGAGCCCTATTATCTCGAGGAGCAGTCGAGCCCCGAGGACAGTCGTTATGTCTGGGGATACCGGATCGTGATCGAGAACAAGTCCTCGATCAGCGTCACGCTCGTGCATCGCTACTGGAACATCACGGACGAAAACGGGATCGTCGACGAGGTCGACGGACCAGGCGTCGTTGGCGACCAGCCGCGACTGGAGCCCGGCGACAGCTACGAATATTCGTCCGGGTGCCCGCTCGACACGCCATCCGGCGTCATGTTCGGCACCTACGATATGAAGACGGACGAAGGCGAGACTTTCAAAGTCGACATTCCCGCCTTCTCGCTGGATTCACCAGGCGTCGTGCGCGTTCTGAACTGACCCGCGAGGCGGATCAGGCGCTTTCGAATTCTTCCGTCACGAACTTGTAGGTGGTCGAGCAGAACTCGCAGGTTACCGCGATTTCTCCATCTTCCACACTCGCGTGGATTTCTTCCGCAGAGAACCCGTCCAGAACGCCCTTGATCTTGTCGCGCGAGCAGCTGCAGCGGTCGAACACCGTCTGCGGATCATAGACCCGCACGCCGCGCTCGTGGAACAGCCGGAACAGCAGCCGTTCGATCGCCACCTGCGGATCGGTCAGCTCGTCCGTATCGATGGTGCCGACCAGCGTGCTCGCCTCTAACCAGGCATCGTCCTCGACTTCGACGGCATCGCGTTCGTCACCGTCGCCGCCGTGCAGGTCGGGCTGGCGCATGCGCTCAGGCGCCTGCGGAAGGAACTGGGCGACAAGTCCGCCGGCGCGCCAGTTGTGGCGCGGGTTGCCGTCCTCGTCGCGGTCGATGAGTTCGGCGACGGCGAGGCGAACCCTGGTCGGGATCTGTTCGGACTGGCGGAAGTAGACGCCGGCCATTTCTTCAAGCGACGAGCCGTCCATCGGCACGATGCCCTGATAGGGCTGCATGCCGCGGCCCTGATCGATCGTCAGCGCAAGAAAGCCATGGCCGAGCAGTTCGGCAGGCGAGATCTTGCCGTTCTCGACGGCCTCGGCCAGCGCATCCTCGTCATAGCGGGCATAGGCGCGCAGTGCGTCCGGCGTGGAGAAATCGGCAACAAGCAGGTCGACCGGGCCGTCACCCTTGGTCTGCATGGTGAACTTGCCCTCGAATTTCAGTGAGGTGCCCAGCAATGCGGTGAGCACGACGGCTTCCGCCAGAAGCCGGGCGACCGGTGCCGGATAATCGTGCCGTCCAAGGATCGCGTTGAGAAGTGGCCCGAGCTGGACTGCACGGCCGCGCACATCGAGGCCATCCACCTGGAAGGGCACGACGCGGTCGTCGCCGGCAAAATCGAGTTCGTTCAGTTCAACAGTCGCTTCCGCCATGAGTTAACTCCTTCGCGCCGGCGCTCTCAGTTCCTCGAACGCTTTTACACAAGCGCCAGCCGCAGCGGAACCGCCGGCCGGGGATTTGAGAACGTTGACGATATCGTGTTGAAGCGCCGCACTCGTTCGGCGGCGCGCTTTGAAAGCCGTCAGATGGTGGCGGCTCTCATCGAATTCAAGTCGGAAGCGCTTTCGATCCTCAGACGATGCCGAAGCACCAGGCTAGGATCGACTTCTGCGCATGAAGGCGGTTTTCCGCCTCGTCGAACACTACTGACTGCGGTCCGTCGATGACCTCGTCGGTGACTTCCTCGCCGCGATGGGCCGGCAGGCAGTGCATGAAGAGCGCGTCCTTGTTTGCCTGATCCATCAGCGCCTTGTTGACCTGATAGGGCTGGAAGATGTTGTGGCCGCGCGCCTTGTGCTCCTGGTTCATCGACACCCACGTATCGGTGACGACGACATCAGCGCCGGTGACCGCCCGTTCGGCGTCGTGGCAGAGCATGATCTCGCCGCCATTGTTGCGCGCCCAGTTCAGGAACTTGTCATGCGGCTCGGAGCCCATCGGCACGGCCATGTTCATCTTGTAGCCGAACCGCGCCGAGCCTTCGACGAGCGAGTGCAGCACGTTGTTGCCGTCACCCGTCCAGGCGATGGTCTTGCCTTTGACAGGACCGCGATGCTCCTCGAAGGTCATCAGGTCGGCCATGATCTGGCAGGGATGGGTATCGTCGGTCAGCGCGTTGATAACAGGCACGGTGGCGTGCTCGGCCATTTCCCGCATGCGGTTGTGATCGGTGGTGCGGATCATGATCGCATCGACATAGCGCGACAGGACGCGTGCCGTATCGCCGATCGTCTCGGCGCGGCCGAGCTGCATTTCCGTGCCGGACAGGAACAGGGTCTCGCCGCCGAGCTGGCGCATGCCGACATCGAAGGAGACACGGGTGCGGGTGGACGGCTTTTCAAAGATCATCGCCAGCATCTTGCCGGCGAGCGGCTGGTCGCCCTTGCCGGCCTTGAAGGCCTGCTTGCGGCTCTTGGCGTCGTCGAGAATGGTGCGGAGATCCTCCGGCGAAACCGCCGAAAGATCCAGGAAATGCTTTGGTGATGCCATGCTATCGTCCCCTATCGAGGGGAACCGTTACCGGCACCCCTCATCTCGCTCAGGCTGTTTTCTTGAGTTCTGCCTGGGTCAGCTTTTCGGCTGCCCGTTCGATCCGTGCGAGCCCCTCGCGGGCTTCCTCGGCCGTGATCGTCAACGGCGGCAGAAGGCGCACGACGTTATCGCCCGCAGGTACCGACAGCATTTTCTCATCGCGCATTGCAACGACCAGATCGCCAGCAGGCACCCTCGCCTTGATGCCGAGCATCAGGCCTTCGCCTCTGATATCTTCGATCACATCAGGGAAACGGTCCTTCAGGCTTGCCAGTCCCTGGCGAAACACGAGCGCAACATCGCGGACGTTTTCAAGGAAGCCATCGGCCAGCACGACATCGAGCACTGCGTTGCCGCAGGCCATGCCGAGCGGATTGCCGCCATAGGTCGTGCCGTGAATGCCGGGCTTCATGCCGGAAGCAGCCTCTGCTGTTGCAAGGCAGGCGCCGAACGGGAAGCCGCCGCCGATGCCCTTGGCAACAGCCATGATATCAGGCGTGATGCCTGTCAGTTCGTGGGCGAAGAACCGGCCGGTGCGGCCAACCCCGCTCTGCACTTCGTCGAGGATCAGCAGCAGACCCCGGTCGTCGCAGATGCGACGCAGCTCGCGCAGGAATTCCTTGTCCACGACGCGCACGCCGCCCTCGCCCTGGATCGGCTCGATCAGCAGGGCGCCGGTGTTTTCGTTTATCGCAGCGTTGAGGGCATCGAGATCACCGAATGGGACCTGATCGAACCCTGGCGCCTTCGGGCCGAAGCCTTCCATGTATTTTTCCTGACCACCGGCGGCGATCGTCGCGATGGTCCGGCCGTGGAAAGCACCCTCGAAGGTGATGATGTGGAATTTCTCCGGATGGCCCTTGGAGAAATGATAGCGACGCGCCGTCTTGATGGCGGTCTCAAGCGCTTCGGCGCCGGAATTGGTAAAGAACACCTTGTCGGCGAACGTGGCATCCACCAGACGGCGGGCCAGACGCTCCTGCTCCGGGATCTCGTAGAGGTTGGAAAGGTGCCAGACCTTCTCGGCCTGCGACTTCAGCGCGTTTACCAGATGCGGATTGGAATGACCGCAGGAGGTGACGGCAACGCCTGCCCCGAAATCCAGATATCGCTCGCCACCTTCCGTCACAAGCCATACGCCCTCGCCTCGATCAAAGCGCAAAGGTGCCCGGGCAAACGTGTCGTAAAGTGCGGCTTCAGCCATGGCGACATCACTCCTCTGGGTAGGTTCCGACCCCCCTCTCCAGACCTCTCCGGAGACCGGGAATGCGGCCTGAAAAATCAAAAATGCCGCCCACCGGGCGGCGCGGGCACTATCATGGCTAAGTGCCTCCATGTCAACAAAACTTGGTGTTTTATAGGGCTTTCGGGGCATATGCCGCGATGCAACCTGATGCTGTATTGCGGCATTTCGGTCTGTGACAAAAATGACTCTTGAGGGCAGCAAGTTGGGGAAAACCGCGAAATCGATTCGCGGCGATTCGAGCGACTCTTGCCACGGAGTCAGCCACACACTAGGTTAATCCTCAATTACTAGAACGCATGCGGCGGAACTAGTCACCTCGAAGCATAGATTGCGTGGGTGCGGCGGATTTATTTCGCCGCAGAGGTGAACGGATTCTGTCTGCCAGCAACGTTCAAAGGCGGAGAACGGCATGAACTGGACTGATGAGCGCGTCGAGCGACTTAAAAAACTATGGTCGGAAGGTCTCAGCGCCAGCCAGATTGCAGCCCAACTTGGAGGCGTAAGCCGCAATGCCGTGATCGGCAAAGTGCACCGTCTCAACCTTCCGGGTCGCGCCAAAGCAGGCGGTTCGGCGTCGGCCAATCGCCCGGCATCTAAGCGCCCAGCGCCCGCAGCTCCGCGCGCGCCGAGCTTTGCCGGACGCGACACAGCCCGTCCCGCAGCACGGACGGTGGGTGCAAACGCACTCAAGGAAGATCAGGACGTCAACGTCGCCGAACCGGTGAAATACACCGCTTCCGGCAGCGTCGTTGTGCCGATCTCGCGCCGTCTGTCGCTGACGGATCTCACCGAGCGCACATGCAAGTGGCCGGTTGGCGATCCGCTGACGGACGACTTTCATTTCTGCGGTTGCGATGCGCAGGATGCGTCGCCCTATTGCAAATATCACGCGAAGCTTGCCTACCAGCCGGTGCACGAGCGCCGTCGTCCGGCTGCTCGCGCGTCCTAAGTCAGGCGGCTGCGGAAACAAGATCGAAGGCGGGCTCTGGCCCGCCTTTTGCGTTTTCGGCATGGCTGACTTGCGCTGAAAAAACTTGCCTCGCACTCCCTGGGCTCCTATTTCGGCCTCGAGAGAGGACGACCTCCCCCTGAATGGGCATAACGCCGGGACGACCCGGCATGAACCTCACCTAAAGGGGAAGATCATGCGCTCGATAAGAGACCGTATTCGCCACGCCATCAGCTTTGAAATCATCGGGCTTCTGATGATGGTGCCGCTCGGCGCTTTCGTCTTCGACATGCCGGCCGAACATATGGGCATTGTCGGCGTCGTGTCTGCGACGGTCGCGACCGGCTGGAACTACCTCTACAATCTGGGTTTCGACCGCTTTCTGCAGGCGCGACGGGGTACGACGCTAAAGACGCCTGCCTTGCGCATTGCTCATGCGGTGCTGTTCGAAATCGGTCTGCTGGTCGTGCTGATGCCGTTTATCGCGTGGTATCTGCAGATTACCCTTCTCCATGCGCTGACAATGGATATCGCGATCGCGCTGTTCTACGTGGTCTATGCCTATCTCTTCAATCTTGGCTACGACAAGTTGTTCCCGCTGCCGGAATGGAAGACCCAGGAAGCCGCCTGACCATCAGAGTTTCGGACGGTGCAATACGCCAGTCCGATGGAAGCCTGAATTTGTCAGCAAACCCGATCTCTCCGGCGCGCGTGATCCGCAGAGCCCGGGTTTCCTCTCGGCGGCTGATCCAGCCGACGCCAAGAGCGCGGTCCAGCAGCGCCGCACCCATTTGTCCCGCCAGATGCGGCCGTCGCTCGCTCCAATCGAGGCATGTCCGGCAGAGCGGGCGTTTCGAACGGGTCAGCTGGTCGAGATCGATCCCGAAATCACAAAAGAAACGCCGGCCTTCATCGGTGATCAGGCCGGCTCCATCGCCGAGCAGCAGATAGCCGTTGCCGGTCAGGGAGTCGGCGAGCGCGATGGCGAGACGGCCGGCCATGTGGTCGTAACAGGTGCGGACTAGCCGTAACGCCTCGTCTTTCGGGCCGACAGGATGATGGCGCTTCGGCCCATCCGCGGCGACTGCCATCAACGCGTGGATCGCGTGCGCGACTTCCGGAGAGGCAAGTCGGTAATAGCGGTGCCTGCCCTGCTTCTCGACCTCGATCAGGCGAGCCTGCGCCAGTTTGCCGAGATGGCCGCTGGTGGTCTGCGCGGTGACGCCGGCGTGGCGTGCCAGTTCGCCTGCCGTCAGCGCCTGTCCGCCCATCAGCGCGGACAGCATGTTGGCGCGCGCGACATCGCCGATCAGGCTTGCAACCTCCGCAATCGTGTTTCCTGAAACCATATTGGACATGATCCGGTTCTAGCACCGGAAAACTTTGCCGTCAGCGGTCAACGGTTCGGCCGTCGCCGAAGCATTTCTTTTCCTCTCTCCGCTAAGAGGGGCGGAGATTGCATGGATGGGGATAGGAACTGGAATGGCGGACACTAAAACAAGCATGGCAACGGATCTGTTGCTGCTCCTCACGCTCGCGACGCTTTGGGGCGCGTCCTACACGCTGATCAAAGTCGGTGTGGAGACGATTTCGCCTGTCACCTTTATTGCCGTCAGAACACTGGTCGCCGGGCTCATTCTCGCTGCGGCACTACGCCTTCGCGGATTGAAGCTGCCGACCGACCGGCAGACCTGGAAGCTTTTCACGGTTCAGGCCTGCCTCAACAGCGCGGTCCCCTTCACCCTGATTGCCTGGGCCGAACAGACGACCGATGCGGGCCTTGCCACCATTTTGAGTTCCACGACACCGATCTTCGCGTTTCTGCTGACGGCGCTGATCACGCGCCATGAAAGCGTCTCTGCGGCCAAGCTGTTTGGAGTTGCCGCAGGCATTGTCGGCATATGCCTGATCGTCGGCATTGAGGCGCTTGCCGGCTCGGGCGAGAACCTCTGGGCTCAACTCGCCATCGTGGCGGCGACGATCTGCTATGCGGCGGCTGCCATCTTCGGCAAGAATTTTAAGGGATTGGACCCGATGATGCCCGCCGCGGGATCGCTGATTGCAGGCGCGGCCATCCTCATTCCCGTGAGCCTCGTGGTCGACAGACCCTGGACGCTGACTCCCAGCACCGATTCCATGCTCGCCCTGTTGGCGCTCGCGGTATTTTCGACGGCGCTCGCCTTCGTCATCTATTTCCGGCTCGTGCAGACGCTCGGCTCCGTCGGCACGACGGCGCAGGCCTATCTGCGGGTGCCGATCGGCGTTGGCATCGGTGTCGTGTTTCTCGGCGAAACGCTTGCCTCGACAGCCTGGCTCGGCCTGGCCTGCGTGGTGGCCGGTGTCATTGCCATGACGCTGCCGGCTAGGAGACGCGGTGCTCAGGCTTCCATCGAGTAGCCGGCACCGCGGACCGTGCGGATGACGTCCTGCATGTTGGAGAAGTTGAGTGCCTTCCGCAGGCGCCCCACATGCACGTCGACGGTGCGTTCGTCGACATAGATGTCATGGCCCCAGACGCCGTCGAGCAACTGCGAGCGCGAAAAGACGCGGCTGGGCGACGCCATCAGGAATTCCAGAAGTCTAAACTCTGTCGGCCCGAGGCGAACTTCGCGGCTCTTGCGGTGAACGCGATGGGTTTCGCGATCGAGTTCGATATCGCCGCATTTGAGGACGCTCGAAAGGACCTCCGGTCGGGCACGGCGCAGCATCGCCTTGACGCGGGCCATCAGTTCCGGCGTCGAGAAAGGCTTGACCACATAGTCGTCTGCGCCGGTGGCAAGCCCGCGAACGCGCTCGCTTTCTTCGCCGCGCGCCGTCAGCATGATGATCGGCAGGCGTTCCGTCTCCGGCCGCATACGCAGGCGACGGCAGAGTTCGATGCCTGAAACGCCCGGCAGCATCCAGTCGAGAATGAGAAGATCCGGAACGCGCTCCTGAAGCCTGATTTCCGCTTCGTCACCGCGAAGCACGGTATCGACCTCGTAACCCTCGGCCTCCAGGTTATACCGAAGGAGGACGCTGAGGGCCTCTTCGTCTTCCACGACTGCGATCTTCGGCTGCATTCCGACTTGCTCCGTCACTCGTCCCGAACTGCACTTAGATCCGCCAGATCCGCTCGCGCTGCTTCAGGTCATTGGTTTTGGCAGTTATCGTCCCGAAACCGGCAGGCGATTTCGGGAGAGCTGCATCATGTCCCGGCGGAGCCGAGCATGTTGGACGTATCGTCCTTCGGACGTTCGCCCTCCGGCTGTGCGCCGGTCGCGATGTAGTAGATGGTCTCGGCGATATTGGTCGCGTGGTCGCCGATGCGCTCGATGTTCTTGGCGCAGAACAGGAGATGGGTGCAGGTGGTGATGTTGCGCGGATCCTCCATCATGTAGGTGAGGAGTTCGCGGAACAGCGAGGTGTACATCGCGTCAATCTCTTCATCGCGCTGGCGGATGATTTCGGCTTTTTCCGCGGAGCGGTTGGCGAAGACATCAAGAACGTCCTTGAGCTGCACCAGCGCCAGTTCGGAAAGATGCTCCAGACCACGGGCGAGCTTGCGCGGGACGCCTGTTCCCTGCACGGCGAGCACGCGCTTGGCGGTGTTCTTACCAAGGTCGCCGACGCGTTCCAGGTCAGCTGCAATGCGCAGCGTGCCGATGATTTCGCGAAGGTCGGCCGCCATCGGCTGGCGCTTGGCGATGGTGACGATCGCCTTGTCCTGGATATCGCGCTCGGCATGGTCGAGAATGACGTCGTCCGAGATGACCTTCTGGGCCAGCGCCGAGTCGGAGTTGACGAGCGCACGCACGGCGTCACCGCACATCTGCTCCGCCAGGCCGCCCATTTCGGAGATCCGGCGGTTCAGGTATTTCAGTTCCTCGTCATAGGCCGAGAGAATATGGGTCGAAACCATGTGTCTGATCCTTGATGTCTGCAGTTGCGGCTGACGGGCTCTGCGCCCGCATCAGCCGAAGCGGCCCATGATGTAATCCTGGGTGCGCTGGTCATCCGGATTGGTGAACATCTTGTCGGTATCGTTTTCCTCGACCAGGTGGCCGAGATGGAACATTGCCGTGCGCTGTGAAACGCGGGCCGCCTGCTGCATCGAGTGGGTGACGATCACGATCGTGTAGTTGGCGCGCAGTTCGTGGATCAGTTCCTCGACCTTGGCCGTGGCGATGGGGTCGAGTGCCGAGCACGGCTCGTCCATCAGAATGACTTCAGGCGAAACGGCGATCGCACGGGCGATGCAAAGGCGCTGCTGCTGACCGCCGGAAAGGCCGGTACCGCCTTCATGCAGGCGATCCTTGACTTCTGCCCAGAGGCCGGCGCGCTGCAGGCTTGCCTCGACGATCGCGTCCATTTCCGTCTTGCCGCGGGCAAGACCGTGGATGCGGGGACCGTAGGCAATGTTCTCGTAGATCGACTTCGGGAACGGGTTCGGCTTTTGGAACACCATGCCGACCCGGGCACGCAGCTCCACGACGTCGATTTCCTTGTCGTAGATATCGTCGCCGTCGAGCGTGATCTTGCCGGTGACGCGGCAACCCTCGATCGTGTCGTTCATGCGGTTCATCGTGCGCAGGAAGGTGGACTTGCCGCAGCCAGACGGACCGATCAAAGCAGTGACGGTATTTTGGCGGACATTCAGGTTCACGTCATAAAGAGCGCGCTTGTCACCGTAATAAACGGAGACATCCTTGCCGATCATCTTATATGCAACGTCGTTCATTTTCTTGTCCAGCGCCTTCTCAACTGCAGCTTCTGACATCATGTTCATTGCTTCCCCCTTCCTCTACCAACGCCGTTCGAAGCGGCGTCGCAAGAGAATTGCGCCAACATTCATCAAGATCAGGAACAGGAGCAGGATCATGATCGCTCCCGAGGTTCGTTCAACGAAGGCGCGTTCCGCCTCGTTAGCCCACATGTAGATCTGTACCGGCAGCGCTGTCGACGGATCCATCGGCGTGGTCGGATAGTTCGCCACGAAGGCGACCATGCCGATCAAGAGGAGCGGCGCGGTTTCGCCAAGGGCGTGCGCGAGGCCGATGATCGTACCGGTCAGGATACCGGGCATGGCAAGCGGCAGGACATGGTGGAAGATGGTCTGCATCTTCGAGGCACCGAGCCCGAGCGCTGCAGCACGGATCGACGGTGGCACTGCTTTCAGTGCCGCGCGGGTGGCGATGATAATGGTCGGAAGCGTCATCAGCGTCAGCACCAGGCCGCCGACCAGCGAGGCCGAGCGCGGCAGGCCCATGAAGTTGATGAAGACCGCGAGACCCAACAGACCGTAGACGATCGACGGGACCGCTGCGAGATTGTTGATGTTGACCTCGATCAGGTCGGTGAACCGGTTCTTCGGGGCAAACTCTTCAAGATAGATCGAGGCTGCGACGCCGATCGGCAGCGACAGGACGAGCACGATCAGCATCATGTAGAAGGAGCCGATCAGAGCGACGCCGACGCCGGCTGCTTCCGGACGGCTGGACGCGCCGTTGAAGAAAATGCCGGTGTTGAATTCCTTGGCGAGCGCACCGCTGTCGGTCAGCTGCTTCATCCATCCGACCTGCTGGTCGGACACCTTGCGGCTGGTTTCCGCCACGTCGAGATTGATCTGGCCTTTCACGGCGCTGTCGATATCGCCGGCCGCCAGAAGCGAAACCGTCTGAGTCGTGCCGATGATCTCAGGATCGGAAACGACCATATCGCGCAGCTGGCCACGAACGCCGTCCGAAATCATCTGGTTGACGGCACGCAGGCCCTGGCGATCGGTTTCGGCGACGCCCAGAACCTTCGCCAGCGCATTGCGGGCGACGATCGGGTAGTTGGCCGTCATCAGCTTGGCCGGATCCGTAGCCCGCACATTATCCTTGTCGATGATCTGCTGCGAGAACTCGACAGGGATCGTGATCATCGTCTGCTGAAAGGCGGTATAGCCCTTCGAGACGACCGACCACAGAAGGAGCATCAGGAACAGGATGCCGAACGAGAGAGCAGCGATGCCATAGGCACGGAAGCGGCGCTCGGCGGCGTAGCGGCGTTTGATACCGATATCGCGACGGGCAGGCTTGGCCAAGACGCCGGCGGTGGAGGAAACCACGTCGGTCATTCGTACTGCTCCCGGTATTTGCGCACGATGTAGAGCGCGTAGATGTTGAGGCAAAGCGTGATCGCAAAGAGCGTGATGCCGAGTGCGAAGGCGACAAGCGTCTGCGGCGAGGTGAATTCAAGGTCGCCCGTCAGCTGGCTGACGATCTTGACGGTCACCGTCGTCATCGGCTCGAACGGGTTGAGCTGCATGCGGGCGGCGACGCCGGCGGCGAGCACTACGATCATGGTTTCGCCGATGGCGCGCGAGGCGGTCATCAGAAGTGCGCCGACGATGCCCGGCAGTGCTGCCGGCAGGACGACCTTCTTGATGGTTTCGGACTGGGTGGCGCCGAGACCGAGCGAGCCGTCACGAAGCGTTCCCGGCACGGCGGTTATGATGTCGTCCGACAGCGACGAGACGTAAGGGATCAGCATGATGCCCATGACGAAGCCGGCGGTGAGAACGCTCTGTGCCTGGATGAAGTTGGCGTAATCGCCGGTGACAAGGCCGTTCAGCTGCGAAGACAGGTCGCGCAGGAACGGGCCGACCGTCGTCAGGGCAAAGAAGCCGTAGACGATGGTGGGAATGCCGGCGAGAACTTCGAGCAGAGGCTTTGCCACGGAGCGGACACCGCGGGAGGCGTATTCCGACATGTAGATCGCGGAAAACAGACCGCTCGGGACGGCGACGAGCATGGCGACGAAGCCGATATAGAGTGTGCCGAGAAGCAGCGGGATAAGGCCGAACTGACCAGCCGAGTCCGTGGCGCCGGCGGCCGCAAAGCGCGGATCCCACACGGTGCCGAAGAAGAACTCCCACGGCGGGATGCTGGTGAAGAAGTGCGTCGCTTCCGTCAGCATCGAGGCAACGATGC
Organism: Rhizobium sp. CFBP 8752; assembly: GCF_014842035.1. NCBI lineage: Bacteria > Pseudomonadati > Pseudomonadota > Alphaproteobacteria > Hyphomicrobiales > Rhizobiaceae > Rhizobium > Rhizobium sp. CFBP 8752. Next base: position 132,766 of record NZ_JACYUZ010000003.1, read on the forward strand.
CGACCGTGGTCAGGATCGCGATCGAGGATGCGACGACGAGGCTTGCGAGGATCACCTTCTCGACACGGTTGCGAGCCCGAAACCGCGGCGCGATGCGCGTGTAGGAAAAGCCGGCGCCGATCAGGGCTGCCAGAAGGACTACCGCGGTCATAACCCAGTTGCTGATCTTGGTCATGACGTTGAGATCGCCAGCGGACTCGACCATGTATGGTTCGGGGTCGCCGGCAAGCGGGACGCCCTTAGCGCCAAGCGCTGCGCGCAGTTCGACGGGATTTCCGCCGATGCGCTCGATCTCGTCCAGGCTCAATACGTTCATGCCGCGCGCGAGCGAGCTTACCATGCCGAAGGAGAGACCCTGTTCGGCCGGCGAACGCGCCTTTACGTCTTCAGGAAAGCCATCGAGGACAGTGGAGTTGATATAGAGGGGGCTGACGACCAGCCACGCGGCCAGGATGAGAACCGATGGCAGAACGGCGCAGAGTGCGACGAAGGTGCCGTAGTAGCCCGGACGTGAATGAAGCTTTGAGGAACGGCCGCCGGCGATTGCCAGGGCGTGCCTGGTTCCGACAACGTAACAAGCGATCGCAATTATCGCCAGAATCAATAAAATCAATGGTGTGCTCATTAAAATCCCCCGGCCTACCGCCATCGACGGCACCCATTACCGCACAAATCCCACCATCGGAATCAATATGTTTCGCCATCCAAAACGCAGCGACTGACGCCAAGCTTTGCTTCTGTCGCGCGACGGACAAGTCGCCGCCTGGCACGAAAGAAAACCGGCGCCGCAAGAAGCGGCGCCGGAATTTTGATTACATGGTCTTGCCGGCTTCGAAGTCCTTGCGGACCTGTTCGCGCTGATCGTCCGGAGCAGCAACCAGGCCGTATTCGGCGAGCGGGCTGTCAGGGCCGATCATTTCGTCGGAGATGAAGAACTCAACATATTCCTTGAGGCCTGGAATAACGCCGAGGTGAGCCTTCTTGACGTAGAAGAACAGAGGGCGCGACACCGGGTACTTGCCCGAAGCAATGGTTTCGGTGGAAGCAACGACATCCGAAACGGTCGCGACCTTCAGCTTGTCCATGTTGTTTTCATAGAAGGCCAGGCCGAAAACGCCGAGGCCGGTCTTGTTGGCCGAGATGCGGGCCAGCGTTTCGGTGTAATCGCCGTCGATGTCGACAGCTGCGCCGTCCTTGCGAACTGCAACGCACTTGGCAGCAGCCTGCTTGGCATCGGTGATGGCAGCCTTGATGACGTCGGTCGCGCCGGCTTCCTTGCAGCCTTCAGCCATGATCTTCTCTTCGAAGACTTCGCGGGTGCCGTGCTTGGAGCCTGGGATGTAAGCTGCGATCGGGCCCTTCGGCAGGGTCGCATTGACTTCCGACCAGTTCTTGTAAGGGTTGGCAACGAGCTTGCCGTCGACGACGACTTCAGCGGCCAATGCCTTGTAGAGATCCTTCGGGGTGATCTTCATGTCGCCGTTCGACGAGTCGGCGGCGAATACGATACCGTCGTAACCGATGCGGATTTCCTGAACGTCCGTGACGCCGGCAGCCTTGCAGGCTTCGGCTTCGCTCTTGTTGATCTTGCGCGAAGCATTGGCAACGTCGATCGTGCCCTCGCCGACGCCGGAGCAGAATGCCTTCAGACCGCCGCCCGTGCCGCCGGACTCAACAACCGGTGCCTTGAAGTTCGGGTTGGTCTCGGCAAAGGTCTCGGCAACGATCTTCGCATAGGGAAGAACGGTGGAGGAGCCGGCAACCTGAACCTGGTCGCGTGCGGATGCAACGCCGGCAAAGGCAACAGAGGCCACGAGGGCTGCTGCGGAAAGTTTGAACATGTTCATCGAAGTTCTCCCGGTATGGGTTTCCAGAAATCTTGTCATGCCGGCCTCTTAGACATTTGCCGGCTCTCGGCCCGCTGGTCATAGCCGCCCTTGGCCTTAGCTTTTATGTCACTTCGGTGAAACATTTGTGACAATTCAAGCTGTTGAAAATATTGACGTTCTGGAAGAGACCGGGAAAACTGGGTTGGTTTTATGTCAGAATCGGACGGTAAACTCCGTCCCCTTGCCGAGTTCCGACTTCACAAGCAGGCGGGCGCGGTGCCTGGTGAGGATATGCTTGACGATGGCAAGCCCCAATCCGGTGCCCTTCTTGGAGCGGCTGTCGGCGACGCTGACGCGGTAGAAACGCTCGGTCAGGCGCGGAACGTGCTCCGCCGGTATGCCCGGCCCCTTGTCGATGACATTGACTTCAACCGGCAGCCTGCCGCCGCCTTTCAGGAAGACATCGACGAACTTGCCCTCCTGGCCATACTTGCAGGCATTCTCGATGAGGTTCTCGATCACTTCGATCAGTTCGTCTCGATCGCCCAGCACATCGACCCTGCCTTCGGGAAGATGCAGGCGGATTTCGACGCCCAGTTCCTCAGCCAAAGGCAAGAGCGCGTCGCTGACATGGATGATCAGCGGCTTCAGGTCCACGGTCTGGTCCGGAGCAATATGCGACTTCAGTTCCAGCCGCGACAGCGAGAGAAGGTCGTCCACCAGTCGGCTCATCCTGGTCGCCTGGTCGAGCATGATGCCGAGAAAGCGTTCCTGCGCCTTCGGATCGCCGCGAGCCGGGCCCTGGATTGTCTCGATGAAGCCTCTGAGCGAGGCAAGCGGCGTTCTCAGCTCATGGCTTGCATTGGCGACGAAATCGGATCGCATCCGGTCGATGCTTCGCAGTTCGGAGACATCGCGGAACGACAAGAGGTAATAGTTTCCCATGCCAGGTGCCAGGTCGGCGATATCGATCGGCGCCACGCGCAGGATGAAGACCCGTTCGGACGGAAGTCGCTCGGAATGTTCGATCTGGTTGGGTTGTCCGGTCGCGATGGTTTCGCGCAGCATGTCGAGAATACCGGGCGACCGCAGCCGCGCCGTCAGATGGGTGCCGATCGGCAAATCGCCAAAGGACCGCTCCGCCGCCTTGTTGCGGTAGAGAACGGTGATGTCTCCACCCAGCACCACGACCGGCATGTCCAGCGTGCCGAGAGTTGCCGAGATCAGCGGCAGCGGGTCGAAGACGGGTGGCTCCGGAACAGGCATTTCAACCGGTACGACAGGCATCTCCGGCAAGGGCCGGGACAGTACGGCGACGACGAGGGGAAGCCAGAGCGCGAAGACCAGAAGATCGTTCGCGCCGGCAACAAAAGCGATCACCGCGATCGTCGAGAGCAGCAGAAGCAGCAGCCACTCGCGCCGGAAGCGAAGTGCCAGCTCTTGCGCAAACCCGCGCTCTTCCTTCGGCAACGCTTCCACGCGCGAACCCCTTTTTGTTTGGTCGAACTTGCGGTCATATAACGCTTGCATGACAGATATGCATCGGTCCTGAGGGAAACCTCAAGCCTTGCAAACCGTTGAAGCAGTCGCAGCCGTTTCGGCCGCCGAAGGAAAAAGGACAGCAATCATGGCAGAGACAAGCAGCCGGTCAGCGGAACTGGAAATCGATGGCAAGCTGAGGCATTTCGACATTGACGATCCGAAACTGCCCGGCTGGGTGCATGATCACGCGCTGGAATCCGGCGGCTTTCCCTATGACCACAAGTTGGACAAGGAGAAATACGCCAAGCAGCTGGAGAAGCTGCAGATCGAGCTCGTGAAGGTGCAGTACTGGCTGCAGGATACCGGCAAGCGGATGATTGCGCTGTTCGAGGGGCGGGATGCTGCCGGCAAGGGCGGTACGATCATGTCCATCCGCTCCTATATCAATCCGCGATCTGCACGCGTGGTGGCGTTGAGCAAACCTTCGCCCACCGAAGCGGGCCAGTGGTATTTCCAGCGTTACGTGTCGCACTTCCCGACGTCGGGCGAGATCGTGCTGTTCGACCGCTCCTGGTACAATCGCGCGGTGGTCGAGCCTGTCATGGGCTTCTGCAAGCCGGGCCAATACGAAGCCTTCATGAAGGACGTTCCGCAATTCGAGGAGATGATCGTCGACGACGATATCCATCTGTTCAAGTTCTGGCTGGATATCGGCCAGGAAATGCAGCTGAAGCGGTTTCACGACCGGCGCCACGATCCGTTGAAGATCTGGAAGCTTTCGCCGATGGACATCGCGGCACTGAACAAATGGCCTGACTACACCGCAAAGCGCGACCAGATGCTGGAGCGAACACACAGCAAGCTTGCGCCATGGACGGTGGTGCTGGCAAACGACAAGCGGCGTGCGCATCTGAACGTCATCCGCCACATCCTTGGATCCCTCGATTACGAAGGGAAAGACAGGGACGCGATCGGTGAGATCGACGACAAGATCCTCGGATTTGGCAGCAAGTTCCTGAAATAGAGAGAGACCGGTGAGCGAGCCGGACGACGTTGTCGTCCGGCGTTCGGGGTTCAGCCTGCGGGCAAAATGCGGACGGAGTAGAGCAGGACCGGTCTGTCGGAACCGTCGAGGCCGGTATTGATCAGGATGCGGCCCGGCGCGTTTGGCGCGATCGCCCGGTCGAAGCTGACCTTGAACAGGGCTTCCAGTCGCTCCTGGGTTGCTGTGAACCGATGTCTTGCGCAGCCCCCAAGGCTGCCGAAATCGCAGCGTATCGACATCTGGACACCTTGGTTGCCGCCAGCCTGGACGGTGACTGCGATGGTGGCCGGCCCGCCTGCCAGGCGCTGCAATACATCCGCCGGAACCGTGACGGCGATATCACCGCCGGTTTGCGGGGTTGCCGACAGGAGCCGAACGGCTGGACCTTCCGAACCGGTTGCAGCCTCTGCCTTTGCCTCGCGACCGACCTGCAACGTATCGATCTGCTTCGGTTCGAAGACCTGCGCCCATTCATCGGAAAAGCCGCCGCGAGGATCAAAGCGCGCATTGGGACCGGCCTGCGATTGCGACGCCCGGTTGGCGGCCTGCAGGGCCTCGTCCATCACCGACTGAACCAGACCCGAATTATAGAAATACCAGCAGGCGACGCCGACGACTGCAAGCGAGATGATCCATTTCAGCAGCCAGGAGATCAGCCGCTGACGACGGCTCTTGCGCGGCTTGGCTGCAGGGTTCGTCTCGGCGTCGCGCGATCCGCGCCGCTTCCTGCCGCGCTCGGGCTTGGCAACAGGCGGTTGGCCACGTTGCACGCGGTCCGGCTCGACCGAGGTCAGTCCATCCATCTGCGGCACTTCGGATGAAGCCGGACGGAAATCCGGTCGCGCGGCGCCGAGACTTCCGAGATCCCCGGCCGACTGGACATCGTTGGGCTGCCTCTGGTCATTTGCCGGGGATGGCGCGCGTGTTGCGCCGCCGAGACCGGTATCCGGATCGGGGACGGCTACCCTTTCATCCGCAACGATCGGGGCCGCGACATCTGGAGCTGCGGCTCTGGCCGTGGCGGCAGGTGCGACGACCGGGTCGATGACAGGATGAGTGATCTCGTCAGGCTCGATAGCGGGACCGGCCAGCCGGTCCACTTCCTCCGTCTCGATCTCGCGGATCTTTTCTTCCAGCCGCTTTTGCTGCTGCATGACAATCAGCTTGTCGGTCACGCCCTGGCGCTGCAGACCTGCTTCCAGCGCCTGTCGCGCCGACTGATAAATCCGTGCCCGCGTGTCGCCATCGGTCCGATCGGAACGATCAAGGGCATTCCTGATGGCTGTTTCCAAACCGCTCACTGCGGATCCTTCCGGTTGTGCATACCCGACTGCCGGCCTTGCTGAAAAGACGGCGTTAATTTTCGGTAACCTCTCCGTCGCCGAACTGCAAGCCGGTGGTCAATGGCCTTCCTTCGCCAAGATTGGGGAGAAGGTATGGTTAGGCTTGAGAATGCCGCGGAAACAGCCGCTTATCGAGCCGCCAGTGCGCAAGGCACGCATACCTTCCCCAGACGGAGCCATCTTTCCCGAGCCGAGTGCATCTGCTAAAACCGATATTACGTGTGCGTAAACGTAAACCAAAAGGAGATTGCCGATGCTTCCGGACGTGCTGAGACAAGGACTGCGAATTCCCGTCGTGGCGTCGCCGCTGTTCATCATCTCGCATCCGGCACTGACCTTGGCGCAGTGCAAGGCCGGCGTTATCGGCGCCTTCCCTGCCCTCAATGCTCGACCGGAAAGCCAGCTGGACGAATGGCTTGCCATGATGACCGAGGATCTTGCCACGTATAATGCGGCCAATCCCGACCGGCCCGCCGCCCCGTTCGCGGTCAACCAGATCGTCCATACGTCCAACAAGCGGCTCGAACACGATCTGACGATGTGCGTGAAATACAAGGTGCCGATCGTCATCTCCTCGCTCGGCGCAGTGCCGGAAGTGAATGCAGCCGTGCATTCCTATGGCGGCATCGTGCTGCATGACGTCATCAACAACCGGCATGCCAAGTCCGCGATCCGCAAGGGCGCCGATGGGCTGATTGCTGTCGCAACCGGTGCCGGCGGGCATGCGGGGACGCTGTCTCCCTTCGCGCTTGTCCAGGAAATCCGCGAATGGTTCGACGGGCCGCTGCTGCTGGCCGGCTCGATCGCCACCGGCGGCGGCATTCTGGCGGCACAGGCGATGGGGGCCGACATGGCCTATATCGGCTCACCCTTCATAGCCACGCACGAAGCGCGCGCGGTTGACGGCTACAAGCAGATGATCGTTGAATCCTCCGCCGCCGATATCGTCTATTCCAACTATTTCACCGGCATCCACGGCAACTACCTGAAGGGGTCGGTGACGGCGATGGGGCTTGACCCGGATGCGCTTCCGAGCGCCGATCCGACCAAGATGGATTTCGATGCGGCGGTGAGCGGCCCGAAGGCCTGGAAAGACATCTGGGGCGCCGGCCAGGGCGTCGGCGCCGTCAAATCAGTGACCTCAGTCGAGGATCTGGTCGGCCGCTTGGAGCGCGAATATGCAGACGCGCGCACAAGGCTCGCCCTCTGATAGTCCATAGAGCGCATCGATAAAATGTCACGCCAATCGAAAACCGGCTTGAAATCACGCCCCATTGCCTGTATCAGCGCCTTCACTCGCAGAAGGCAACACCTTGCCCTGCGTAGGCCGCTTTAGCTCAGGTGGTAGAGCACATCATTCGTAATGATGGGGTCAGAGGTTCGAGTCCTCTAAGCGGCACCATTTTTTCCCAACTCCCCACCGCCCACCCCCCAATCACATCCGCCCCGTCGCCTGCAAATCGCGTTCGGCGCGTTCTAGCGCGCTGGTGTTGAGGACTTTTCGCTGGAGGGCGACGGTGACGGCGCGTGTGCGGAGGTTGAACCAGCCTTCGCTGCCTTCGTGGTTGCGGCCGCAAGATTCGTAGACATCTAGTTTTTCGTAGAGCTGCTGCAAACGGTTCTGGACGCTGCGGAGCGACAGGTGCTTGCGGTGGGCGATCGCCTTGTCGGTGAGGCCGAGCGCGACATCGATGAGGATTTCGTATTCGACATCGCTGAGGCCGAGCGAATTGCCGAGGCTTTTCTGCTGGATGCCGCGCACCTCGCGGTCGATGACGCATTGGGATTCCATGAAGACGCTGCGCAGCGCCAGCTTCAACCGGTCTTCGGATGCGGATTTCAGGACATAGCCGTAGGTTGCGCCCTCGGGCACGATGCGCGAGACGCCGCGCACATAGGCCTCGTCGGAATAGTTCGACCAGAACAGGATTTTCGTATCGGGACGTTCGCGCCAGATGGTGCGCGCGGCTTCGATGCCGTTGCGCTCGCTCATCTGCAGGTCCATCACCACATGCTCGATGCGCGAGGAGCGCGCCTGCGCCTCGCCGATGAGGCCGTTTTCCGCCTCCACAACACTGCGGCACTCGGGAAGGGCCGCACGCACCGCCTCGTTGAGATAGGAGCGGTGAAGCGCGTCGTCCTCGATGATCAGGACATCCATCATCATCCTATCTCCATCCCGGTCGTCGGCTGTATCGGAAGGGTCAGCCGCACGAGCGTGCCGCGATCTTTGGCGCTGGTGATCTCGAACCTTGCGGAGATCAGCCGCGCGCGGGTCTTCATGTTGTCGATGCCGTGGCCGGCGCGGTTTTCGGGCGCGCCGATACCGCTGCCGTCATCCTTCACCTCGATCGAAAGAGCCCTGCCCGACTGGCTCAGCGCCACGTCGATCCGGTCCGCCTGGCCGTGGCGGATGGCATTGTTGACCGCTTCCTGGACGATCCGGAACAGGGCGATCGCGACCGTCGGATCAAGATCGCGAAGCGTGCCGCCGGTCTCGTCGGTCATCTCCCAGGTGATCGTCTGGCCGCTTTCGCGCACCGACCGCTCCAGATGGTTCTCGATCGCTTCGGCGACGCCGAACAGTTGCAGCACAGTGGGCTTGGCTTCCTCGATGATCTCGCGAAGATCGTGCATGCATTGCTGCATGGCCCGACAAAGCGGTTCCAGCGCATCGCCCGGCACGCTCGCAACACCCGTCAGCTTCTCCATGCGGCGCGTCAGCCGGGTGAGGTCGGCAAGGGTCTGGTCGTGAAGATCCATGCCGATCCGCTGTCGCTCCGCCTCCAGGGCCTCGGTCAGTTTCAGGGCGCCGAGCCGCAGACCTTCCTCGCGGGCGCTGGCTTCGGTCTGGATCACGGCCGAGCGCTTGGCCTGTTCGGCAGCCCGCAGCGCGAAGAAATAGGGTGCGAGCAGATCGGCCACGGCGCGGGCGTTCTCGACATCTTCCATCGTGTAGCAGTCGTATTGCCGGCTGGAACAGCTGAGCGCGCCGATCACGTCGCCCTGGGCTTTGAGCGGAACATGGAGACGGCTTTTCAGCGACAGCTCGATGATGGGGCTTGCAAACGCGCCCTCGAAATGAAAGCGCGGATCGGTCAGGGCATCGCCCGAGAGAAGATAATCCACCTCGCCGGCCAGCAGCGTGCGGATCGGGCTGCCGGTCAGGAGCGCCGGCGGCTCCTTGCTCCAGGCGGTGTCGAGGCCGCTCTCATAGGCGATGTGGTATTTGCCATCCAGCATCTTGATGCAGACATCGAGATGGTCGTGCGGGATGATATGGCTGATCTCCTCGCCCACCGCCTTGATGATCGCATCGAAATCGAGCTGGCCTGCCAGCAATCTCGAGATGCCGAGATAGCGGTCAAACAGCGAGTTGCGCGCCGGATTGAGCATGATCAGGCCTCCTCCCAGGCCCTGGCGATATTAAGCGCCAGCTTTTCAGTCACGTCCTGCGGGAACCCGCAGACTTTGCGCGAAAGCCCGCAGAAAGCGTGCTTGGATGCGCCTGTACAACATTAGAAAACTCCTCCATTCTCGGTTTACTGAGCAAAAGGGGCTCAGGGCAATCATTATCTCCGGACACCCGTTGAGGAGCGGCCCGGGGATATAGAGGGAGCTTTTGGGAGGAAATCATGAATATCAGAACGATGCTTGCGGCATCCGTTGCCGTCGCGTGCCTGTGTGGTCCGGCGCTTGCCGATACCGCATCCAAGAAGATCGCGCTTTCCAACAATTATGCCGGCAATTCCTGGCGACAGGCGATGCTGACGAGCTGGGACAAGATCACCAAGGAAGCCGTTTCCAAGGGCGTGGTCGCAGCCGCTGATCCGTTTACCACGGCCGAAAACCAGGCGACCGAACAGGCGGCCCAGATCCAGAACATGATCCTGCAGGGTTATGATGCGATCGTCATCAATGCCGCGTCTCCGACCGCACTCAACGGTGCCGTGAAGGAAGCCTGCGACGCCGGCATCACCGTCGTGTCCTTCGACGGTATCGTGACCGAACCCTGCGCATGGCGCATCGCGGTCGACTTCAAGAAGATGGGCGAAAGCCAGGTCGACTATCTCGCGAAGAAGCTGCCGAAGGGTGGCAATCTTCTCGAAATCCGCGGCCTTGCCGGCGTTTCCGTCGACGACCAGATCCATGCAGGCATCCAGGCAGGCGTTGCCAAGCACACCCAGTTCAAGGTGGTCGGCTCTGTTAACGGCGACTGGGCGCAGGACGTGGCCCAGCGTGCGGTTGCCGGTATTCTGCCGAGCCTTCCGGACGTGGTTGGCGTGGTGACGCAGGGCGGCGACGGGTATGGTGCGGCACAGGCATTTGCCGCCGCCAAGCGCCCGACGCCGACGATCGTGATGGGCAACCGCGAGGACGAGCTCGTCTGGTGGAAGCAACAGAAGGACAAGGACGGGTACGAGACCATGTCGGTCTCGATCGCGCCTGGCGTCTCGACGCTCGCCTTCTGGGTCGCCCAGCAGATCCTCGACGGCAAGGAGGTCAAGAAAGACCTCGTCGTGCCGTTCCTCAGCATCGACCAGGCCGGCCTCGAAGAAAGCCTGAAGACCACCCAGAAGGGTGGCGTGGCGAATGTCGAATATTCGCTGGCAGACGCTAAAAAGGTGATCGACGCCAAGTAGCGTCGCCTCCCGCGTGCCGGGCCGTGAGGGCTTCGACCTCTCGCGACCCGGCATGATTTCCCATCAGACAAACAGACTGCGATCTGCATGAGCGAAACCTTGAACCGACAAGAGGTTGTGGCCGCGCGCGGCATCCGTGTGACCTTCGGAGCCGTGAAGGCGCTTGATGGCGCCGACCTCGTGATCCACGCGGGCGAATGCGTCGGGCTGGTCGGCCATAACGGTGCCGGCAAATCCACCATCGTCAATGTCATCAATGGCGGCTTATCTCCCCATGAAGGCTCGCTCCGCTACAGCGGCAACGATGTGCGGGGCATTTCGGCTGCGCGTGCCAACGGCGTGCGCTGCGTATTCCAGGAACTGTCGCTGTGCCCGAACCTGACGGTCGGCGAAAACGCCCGCATCATGCATGCGGAGCTGAAAGGCTGGAACTGGCGCGGCCGGGCGCTTGCGCTGGTCGAAGCCCAGCTGAAGGACATTTTTCCCGGCCATGCGATCGATTGCGACAGCACTGTCGACGACCTCTCGATCGCCGAACGGCAGATGGTGGAGATTGCCATCAGCTTTGCCGGCATCTCGGCCCCGCCGAAACTGGTCATTCTGGATGAGCCGACGTCATCGCTCGATGCCGGACTTGCGGCACAGCTGATGGCCTATATCCGCAAGTTCGTGTCTGCCGGCGGATCAGTGCTGCTGATCTCGCATATTCTCGGCGAAATCCTCACCACCTCCAACCGCATCGTTGTGATGAAGGATGGACGCGTGGTGGCAGACCGCGCCGCCTCCGAGTTCAATAACCGTAGCCTTGTCGAGGCGATGGGCAATGTGGTGCGCGAACAGGAGCTATCGCGCCCCGCGGTTGCGAAGTCGGGCGCTCCGGTGCTTTCGATGCCGGCGCGGCGTGGGCGCGGGCACGGGAACGCACCGAGCAATGCCCTGCCGTTCGAAGCCTATCGCGGCGAGATGATCGGGCTTGCTGGTCTCGGCGGCCACGGCCAGACGCAGGCGCTGCTCGATCTTTACCTTGCGCGCAACAGCAACTGGTTTCCGACAAAGAAGCGCGACATTGCCTTCGTCGCCGGCGACCGCAGCCTCAACGGCACGTTCCCGCTCTGGAGCATCCTTAAAAACCTGTCGATCGCCTCGCTCGACCAGCTGTCATCGAAGCGGATGATCGATGGCGACCGGGAGACTGCGCTCGGCGAAGGCTGGAAGAAGCGGATCGAGATCCGCACGCCCGATATGGGCAACCGCATCCTGTCGCTTTCCGGCGGCAACCAGCAGAAGGTTCTGTTTGCGCGGGCGCTCGCCACGACCGCCGACATCGTGCTGATGGACGATCCGATGCGCGGCGTCGATATCGGCACCAAGCAGGAAGTCTACGAGATCCTGCGCTCGGAGGCCGCCAACGGCCGGACCTTTATCTGGTACTCGACCGAGATGGACGAAATCCGGCTCTGCGACCGGGTCTATGTGTTTCGCGAGGGCGCGATTGTCGCCGAACTGGTGGGTGAGGAGATCAGCGAGAAGAATGTGCTTTCTGCCTCGTTTGCGCAGGGAGAAGCGGCATGAAGATCTCGTCCGGCACCATTCGCCTGATCATTCCCGCCGCATCGCTGGTGCTGCTGCTGGCGGCCGTCTTCTATATGCAGCCGCGCGCCATGAGCTATAACGGCCTCAACCTGCTGTTCAATCTGGCGGTGCCGATCGCGCTTGCGACCATCGCCCAGATGCTGATCATGTCCGTCAACGACCTCGACCTGTCGATGGGCACGTTTGTGAGCTTCTGCGCCTGTGTCGCCGCAACGCTTTTGCAGACCTCGCCGGCACTCGGCATCCTGATCCTGCTCGGAGCGATCGCGACCTATGCCGTCATCGGCGTCGTCATCCATCTGCGCGAACTGCCGTCGATCGTCGTTACGCTCGGGATGAGTTTTGTCTGGGGCGGGCTTGCGGTGCTGATCCTCCCCTCGCCTGGCGGTACGGCACCGGGTTTTGCGCGATGGATCATGACCGCCAAGCCGCCGCTCGTGCCGATGGCGATCGTTGCCAGCATCCTCATCGCCGCCGTCACCCATTATATCGTGATGCGCTCGTCGTTCGGGGTTCTGATGCGCGGCGTCGGCGGCAACGACCGTTCGGTCGAACGGGCCGGCTGGTCCGTGATCGGCATCCGTGCCGGAACCTACGCGCTGGCCGGGCTGTTTGCCGTGCTTGCCGGTATCGCGCTGGTGGGGCTTACCACCTCTGCCGATGCCAATATCGCGCTGCGCTACACGCTGTTGTCGATCGCGGGCGTCATCCTTGGTGGCGGCGAGTTCGTCGGCGGCAAGGTGTCGCCGATCGGGGCCGTCATCGGGGCGCTGACGCTGACGCTTGCCGGGTCTTTCCTGTCCTTCATGCGGATTTCGCCGGACTGGCAGATCGGCGCGCAAGGGGCGATCCTGATCGTCGTGCTTGCCCTTCGCCTTGCCCTCAACCGTCTCGAAAAGCGGGAGAAGAGCCAATGACCATGCAACGTCTTCTCGTCGCCAAGCCGTGGATCTGGTCGTTTGCAGCGACTGCCGTCGTCTGGATCATCACCGTTCTCTTTACCGGCGGGGCAAGCTCGTTCGGCCTGTCGCAGGCAGCGCTGACCTTTGCCGCCTTTTCCGTCATCGTCGGCATCGGCCAGATGTTCGTGATTACGCTTGGGCCGGGCAATATCGATCTGTCCGTGCCGGCGACGATGACGCTATCAGGCACGCTTGCCCTGAAGCTGATGGACGTACAGGACGGCATGATCGTCGTTGGACTGCTCGCCTCTGTTGGCATCGGTCTCGTCGTCGGGCTGGGCAATTACATCCTGATCAAGCTCTTGCGCATTCCGCCGATCATCGCGACGCTGTCGATGAGTTTCATCGTGCAGTCGGTGGCGATCTGGAGCAATCGCGGCCTGCGCATCAAGCCGCCGGAAACGCTGGCGGAATTTGCCACATCCGGTTTGTTCGGCATTCCCAACGTGGCGCTCGTGGCGTTGGTCCTGTCGGCCGTCGCCTGGGTGCTACTTGAGAAGTCGATCTACGGCCGCTGGATCTCGGCGATCGGCCAGAGCACGTTCGCGGCCCGCATGACCGGCATTCCCGTCGATGGCACGCGGCTTGTCACCTATATGCTGTGCGCGGTTCTCGCTTCCGTCTGCGGTTATCTCCTGGCGAGCTTCTCCGGCGGTGCTGCGCTCAACATGGGCTCGGAATACCTGCTGATGTCGATTGCCGTCGTGGTCATCGGCGGCACGGCGGTGGCGGGCGGAAATTCGAACATACCGGGCATCTGGGGCGCCTCGCTGTTCATGTTCCTGGTCGTGTCGATGCTCAACACCTATGGTTTCGGCGCCGGTGTGCGCCTCATCCTTACCGGCACGATCATCATCGCCGTCATTCTTCTGGCCGGCGGTCGGCAATCGGGCCGATAATCTTCAAACAGTTCAGACAGTTTCAACCGGACGCAATGCCATGTCGCAGACATCTTCACATTACGAAATCCACGACGACCGCTTCCGGCACCTGATCGTTCCGAGTTCAGGCCTGGAGGAGCTCTATTCCGACTGCCGCTGGGCGGAGGGGCCTGTGTGGTTTTCCGATCTGCAATGCCTGATCTGGAGCGACATTCCCAACCAGCGGATGCTGCGCTGGGTGAAAGATGGCGGCGTTTCGGTGTTTCGCACCCCCTCCAATTTCACCAACGGCAATACCCGCGACCGGCAGGGGCGGCTTGTCTCCTGCGAGCATGGTGGTCGCCGCGTGACCCGCACCGAGATCGACGGCTCGATCACGGTGCTTGCCGAAAGCTATGAGGGCAAGCGGCTGAATTCACCCAACGACGTGGTGGTGCACTCGGATGGAAGCGTCTGGTTCACCGACCCGACCTACGGCATCAAATCCGATTACGAGGGCTTTCGGGCAGAGCCTGAACAGGCGACCCGCAACGTCTATCGGCTGGATCCGGAAACCGGCGAGATCGACGCCGTGGTGACGGATTTCGGCCAGCCCAACGGAATTGCCTTTTCGCCGGACGAAAAGATCCTCTATGTGGCCGACTCATCCTCCAGCCACGACCCGTCTGCGCCGCGTCATATCCGCGCCTTCGATGTCGTGGACGGCAGGCAGCTCAAAAACAGCCGGGTATTTTGCGATATCGACAACGGTCTTGCGGACGGGTTCCGCGTCGATGTCGACGGAAATGTCTGGACGAGCGCCGGAGACGGCGTTCATTGCTTCGGTCCCGACGGCAAGCTTTTGGGGAAAATCCTGCTGCCGCAGACGGCGGCGAACCTCACATTCGGCGGCCCGCGGCGCAACCAGTTGTTCATCACGGCAACGAAATCGCTCTATGCAATCTTCCTTGCGACGACAGGTGCTGGCCTTAGCTAAGCAAGTGTAAAATTAGCAAAACGCAATCCATGGTGAGGCAAGCTTCGGTTATTATTCAACAACCCGTCGCTCACCGCCAAGGAGCGTCACTCGGGAGGATTGGCTACCCGCCGTAGGCGGTCCTCCCGTCATTCACGCGTCACGCGATACCAGTCACGCGCTCCACGAAAAATCAGCCAGCCGATACGTCCGCGTCCTGTTCTGCAAACATCATCTGCAGTTCCATCTGGACGGCATGCATGAACAGTGCGGCCTGCCTTGAGATTTCCTGGTCGTCAGCGCCGCGCTGGCGCATGGACCGTGCAAATTCCGCCATTTCCGTTCTCCAGAACTGGTTGGCGGCGTGGCCATGAAGATCACTCAGGGTTTCAGCACATCGTCTGACATCACCAGTGCGTCGATCGGCCGGGAACTGTAAGAGCGTCATTTCAACTCCGTAAATACCGGGCGAATCGCCCGTACTGAGCGAAACAATGAGCTTTACTCCTTCACAAAAGCTGAACGAGGCTCGCAGAGGTGCGTTCCCAAACCTCGCGAAATCGTTAATATATTAGTTTTTCTAGATATTCGGAGATTGCCATCGACGATGTCAGCCCGGGCGACTCTATTCCGTAGAGCGCCGCATACCCCGGGTGGCCCGTTTGCGTCGGTCCCTGAATGATGAAATCTCCCCCGCCGCCTCCCTTGGGACCGACGACCTTGGGGCGGATGCCGGAATAGGCGGGAACAAGCGTGCCATCGGCAAGGCCCGGCCAGTAACGGCGGATGGCGGAATAGAACTTCTGCGATCGATCGGGATCGACGTCATAGTCGACCCTCTCCACCCATTCGACGTCAGGGCCGAACCGTGCCTGACCGGCCATGTCCAGCGTCAGATGCACGCCGAGCCCGCCGGGTTCCGGCACCGGATAGATCAGCCGTTGCGCTGGCGCGCGGGCCGAAAGGGAGAAATAGGATCCCTTGGCATAATGGCGTTCGGGGATGGTCGTGGGGTTGAGACCTTCGAGACCGGCGGAAATGCCCCACGCGCCGAGGCCCGCCGCATTGACGACCAGCTTTGCGTCGACATCGACAGGATCGGCTCCACCGACCGACAGGCGTACCGAATCGCCCCGCAAGGTGCCGCTGAGAACCGGCGAGTTGAGGACGATGCTGCCGCCGTTGTTCTCGATATCGGCGATATAGGCTTCCATCAGACGGTGGCTGTCGATAATGCCGGTCGAGGGTGAAAGCAGCGCCTTGAAGCCACGGATATCAGGCTCCATGGCCGCCAGTTCCGCGCCGTCGACCAGCCGGCAATCCTCGACGCCATTCGCCCACGCCTGCTTCAGCAGCTTGTCGAGATAGGCGACCTCTGTCTCGTTGGAAGCAACGACGAGCTTGCCGCAGCGCCGGTGGGGAATGCCGCGCTCCTCGCAGTATTGGTAGAGACTGTGTTTGCCGGCGACTGAAAGTGACGCCTTGAGGCTTCCTGTCGCGTAATAGAGTCCGGCATGGATGACTTCGCTGTTGCGGGCGGAGGTAATGCTGCCGGTCAGTGATTCGGCCTCCAGCACGATCACCTCGCGGCTGGAGAGCGCAAGGCGACGCGCGATCGCCAGCCCCACCACACCGCCGCCGATGACGACGCAATCGAGCTCCAGTATTTCCGCCATGCCCACTCTCGCAGTTTCCGCCTTCCACGCGGCATGACGGATGTTATACGAGAAATCCGGTGAGGCCAGAGGAGGAAAGCCAGTGCTGAAGATCGTATTCCTGGATCGCGACACGATCGGCCCTTCGGTAACGATCACAAGGCCGGGGTTTGCGCATGAGTGGATCGAATACGGTAAGACGCCGGAAGATAAGGTCGCAGCGCGCATTGCCGATGCCGATATCGTCATCACCAACAAGGCGCCGGTGCGTGCCGCCTCGATCGCGCAGGCATCGCGGCTGAAGATGATTGCGGTCGCCGCCACAGGTTATGACGTGATCGATCTGGCAGCGGCAAAGGAGCGCGACATCGTCGTTTCGAACGTGCGCGGTTATGCGGTCAACACGGTTCCGGAGCATACATTCGCGCTGATCTTTGCGGTGCGCCGCTCGATCATCGGCTTCCGGCAGGACGTGATCGATGGCGAATGGCAGAGGGCGAACCAGTTCTGTTTCTTCAACCATCCGATCAAGGATCTTGCCGGCTCGACGCTCGGCATTTTCGGCGGCGGGACGCTGGGCAAATCCGTGGCACGGATCGGCGAAGCGCTGGGCATGACCCCGCTCTTTGCCGCTCGCAAGGGATCGACGGAGGTTGCGCCGGGCTATACGGCGTTCAACGAGGTGCTCGAGCGCGCCGATATCATCACGTTTCATATGCCGCTGACGCCCGAGACCCGCGATATGATCGGCATCGCGGAATTCCGGCGGATGAAGCGCAAGCCGCTGGTCATCAACACGGCGCGCGGCGGGCTGGTGAACGAGGCCGACCTGGTGACGGCACTGAACGAGGGCTTGATCGGCGGGGCGGGCTTCGACGTGCTGACGAAGGAGCCTCCGGCACCGGACAATCCGCTGCTTGCCGTTCTCGACCGGCCGAACGTGATCGTCACGCCGCATGTCGCCTGGGCAAGCGACGAGGCGATGCAATCGCTCTGGGCACAGGTCATCGACCATGTGGAGAATTTCGAGAAAGGCGCACCCTCCAACGTTCTGTAGACAGTGTCGGTGGGTGGAGGTCTTGATCAATGCAGCGAACGGAAGCCGTCACGCGTCGCAGCCTTGCGGAAACAACGATGGAGGATGCAGCCGCCGCCTTCACCGAAGGCTTTCGCGGCTACGTGGTGAAATTCACGATTTCGCCTGAGGCGTTAGCTTTGCGCATGGCGCGTGAAGATGTCGACCCTGAAGCAAGCGAAGTGTTTTTCGACGGTGACAAGCCCGCCGGGACCCTGCTGATTGCGCGACGGGGGCGACGGTCGCGCGTCAGTGCGCTCGGCATCGGCCCGACGATCCGCGGTCAGGGCCTCGGGACCCGCGTCATGACGGATGCGATTGCCGCTGCAAGGGCACGGGGCGATGACGTCCTTATCCTCGAAGTGATCGATTCCAATATCCGCGCTCGTGACCTTTATCTGTCACTCGGCTTCGAGACGTCCCGCAGGCAGGTTGGCTTCAGCCGCAGCCGGACAAGGCCAGTACCGGACGTGCAAGCAGCAGCCGAATGCGACCAGATGGAAGTGGCCGCGATGCTGTTCTGTTTTGCGGATGCACACCCGACATGGCAGACGGATCCGGTCTGTTTCCGCCATCCCGGTTCGCCGCTGAAGAGCTTTTCGATCGGGACAAAGGCGGTCGCATTGCTTGATGATACCAAGCACGACGTGCGGATCTATGGTTTCGCGGTCGATCCGGCGGAACGGCGCAAGGGTCTCGGCCGCGCCTTGGCCGACAGCCTCGCGGCGCGCTATCCCGGTCGCAGGCTATATACGGCAGAGAATATTGCAGCCGGGTTGCTTGATCCCTTCATGCGCCGCATCGGATGGCGACGCAGCCGGCTGACGCAGTCCGAGATGGTGCTGAGGCTGGATTGAACGGAAACGCAAAAAGGCCTCGCACGCGGCGAGGCCTTTCGATCAAAAGTAGCTTATTGAGCGACTACATCCAGTATGGCGGGACGCCGTAGTAGTCGTAGACCGACTTGTCCTTGGCGCTGTAGAAGCTGTCGTCGTCGATATCCTTGTAGCGCGGCGCGCCGGAGATCTGGTCCTTGGTAAGGTCGATCCGGTAACCGTCCAGCTCCTCGTCGTAGTGAAGCTTTTCCCACGGCAGCGGATAGTAATCGTCGCCAATGCCAAGGAAGCCACCGAAGCTCAGGACGGCGTAGGCAACGCGGCCACCCTTTTTCTCCAGCAGAATTCGCGCAATCGAGCCGATCCGCTTGCCATCGGCGCCGTAAACTGCGGTGCCTTCGACCTTGTCGCTGGCAATCAGCGAAACGGTATCCTTGACATAGGGGTCCTGCCCCGCACGCGGTTCATGATGCATCATAACGCAACTCCTTTTTGTCGTGTCGTTATGGTTGAAAAACGGCTTGCGGCCGTGGAGGTTCCGCACTTTGCGTCCAAAAGCTTGTCGAGTATCAAGTCTCGGCACATTGACGCTTACGTCAAAGTTAGATAGCAATTCACGATAGGTTGCGCTGGTCTGTTGGGGCTGACGCATGGCATAATCATCGACGATGGCCGGCGGAGGAGGAAGCCGCCAGCCAGCTGCGCCTGATGCGCGCAGATCGATATGGGAGGAGACGCAGATGAGCGAATTGTCCAAGCAGCCCGCCACAGCGAGGGAAAAGATCTGGCTTGCCAGCTACCCGCCCGGCGTTCCCCCAGAAATCCCACCCCTGGCACATGCTTCGCTCGGCGCTCTCTTCGAAAATAGCTGCGCCCGTTATGCCGATCGCCCGGCCTTCTCGAGCATGGGCAAGGCCATCACCTTTCGCGAGCTTGAAGCCGAGAGCCGCAAGATCGGCGCCTGGCTGCAATCGACGGGCTTGCAAAAGGGAGACCGGGTGGCGGTGATGCTGCCGAACATCCTGCAGAACCCTGTCGTTGTCTACGGCATCCTTCGGGCAGGCTATACGGTCGTCAACGTCAACCCGCTCTACACACCGCGCGAACTGCAATACCAGCTGGAGGATTCGGGTGCCAAGGCGCTCTTCGTACTGGAAAACTTCGCCCATACGGTAGAACAGTCGCTTGCTGGCACCGATGTGAAGCATGTGGTCGTAGCAACGATGGGCGACATGCTGGGCCTCAAGGGCCATATCGTCAATCTCGTCGTGCGAAAGGTCAAGAAGCTCGTTCCAAACTGGTCGTTACCCTCGGCCACAAGCTTCAAGCAGGTGCTCTCCGAAGGATCGGGCCAAACCCTGACGCCGCAGGATGTGGGACCTCAGGATGTCGCGTTCCTGCAATATACGGGCGGCACGACGGGTGTTTCCAAGGGCGCGATCCTGACGCACGCCAATCTTCTTTCCAACGCATCGCAGATGGGCCTGTGGCTGGACACCGCCTTCCTGACAAAGCCGCGTCCGCCGCAATTGCAGTTCCTGTGCGCGCTACCCCTCTACCACATTTTCGCGCTGACGGTGAATTCGCTGATGGGGGTTGCGACCGGCAGCCACAATATCCTGATTGCCAATCCGCGCGATATCCCGGCCTTCGTCAAGGATCTGCAGAAATACAAGATCCACGTCTTCCCCGGGCTCAACACGCTGTTTAATGCGCTGATGAACAATGCCGATTTCCAGAAGCTGGACTTTTCGGCGCTGCTGCTTGTGTTCGGCGGTGGCATGTCGGTGCAGCGGCCGGTCGCCGAGCGCTGGCTTGAGATGACCGGTTGCCCGATTACCGAAGGCTACGGCCTGTCCGAGACGTCGCCGGTCGCCACCGCCAACCGGATGGATGTCCAGGGATTCACCGGCATGATTGGCTTGCCGATCTCGTCTACCGATATCTCGATCCGCGACGACGACGGGCTGGAGGTCGAACTCGGCGGCGTCGGCGAAATCTGCATCCACGGCCCGCAGGTGATGGCCGGATACTGGAACCGGCCGGACGAGACGGAGAAGGCGATGACCCCGGACGGATTCTTCCGCACCGGCGACATGGGCTACATGGACGCTGCCGGCTATATCAAGATCGTCGATCGCAAGAAGGACATGATCCTTGTCTCCGGCTTCAACGTCTATCCGAACGAGGTTGAGGAAGTCGTGGCGAGCCATCCGGGCGTGCTGGAATGCGCAGCAGTTGGCGTCAAGGACGAACATTCCGGCGAGGCGGTCAAGGTGTTCGTCGTGCGCCGGGATCCGGAACTGACCGAGGCCAATATCAAGGCGCACTGCATTGCCAACCTGACAAACTACAAGCGCCCTCGCTTTATCGAGTTCCGCGACGCGCTGCCGAAAACGAATGTCGGAAAAATTCTGCGGCGCGAGCTTCGGCAATAGCCATTCGTTGCGCTGCTGCGACAAGCGCTGCCCAACTGCCCCCCGTCCGAGGAGAGATCACCCGTTTGAGGTGGACCTTGGACGCCTGCTCCGTTAGCCGTTGAGGATAATTAACTTTTGGCATGTGGAGTTCGCTTGGATAGAAGCGCTGGACCCTTTCGTTGCATCGTCATTGCTGCGCTCTTGGCAGCCGCCCTTTCGGGCTGCGCCGGGCGGCCTGAAGGCGTGCTCGTTCCAGCCGCGGCAGGGGCTGCGGAAACCAAGGGCATATCCAAGGTAGACGTTCTCGTCGCCACCACCCGCCGACCCTCCGAGACGCCGGGCGTGCTGTTTTCCGGAGAGCGCGACAAGACCCCGAGCGTGACCGAAATCAGCGTCTCGATACCCCCCGATTCCGTCCGCAAGATCGGCGAGGTCCAGTGGCCGAAAAAGATCGTGGCGGATCCGACCAAGGAATTTGCGACGCTTTCGGTCACGCCGCTCTCGCCGCAGCGCGCCAGTGAGTGGCTGCGCGGCAACCTGCCGAAAAGCCGACGGGTAATGGTGTTCGTGCACGGGTTCAACAACCGCTACGACGACGCCGTCTACAGGTTCGCCCAGATCGTCCACGACAGCGGAACCGATGTGGCACCGGTCCTCTTCACATGGCCTTCGCGCGGCAGCATCTTTGCCTATAACTACGACAAGGAAAGCACCAACTATTCCCGCGACGCGCTGGAAGACATGCTGAGCCGGCTTTCCAAGGATTCCCAGGTCAGCGAAGTGACGATCATGGCGCATTCGATGGGTTCATGGCTGACAGTCGAGGCGCTGCGCCAGATGGCGATCCGCGACGGTCGCGTGGCACCGAAGATCACCAACGTCATCCTTGCCTCGCCGGATCTCGATGTCGACGTGTTCACCAACCAGTTCTCGGCGCTTGGTCCCAAGCATCCGAAATTCACGTTGTTCGTTTCGCGCGATGACCGTGCGCTCAATCTGTCGCGACGGATTTCGGGCAATATTGATCGGCTCGGGCAGGTGGATCCGACCGTCGAACCCTATCGTACCGAATTCGAGAAGGCCGGTATTACCGTGCTCGATCTGACGGCGCTGAAGGGGAACGATCCGCTCAACCACGGCAAGTTCGCCTCAAGCCCGGATGTCGTGAAGCTGATCGGCAACCGGCTGATCGCCGGCCAGGAAGTGACCGACAGCGATGTCGGACTTGGCGAGCGTCTGGGTGCCGTAGCACTCGGCACGGCGCAGACGGTTGGCAGTGCGGCAAGCGTTGCCGTCTCAACACCGATCTCGATCTTCGACCCGCGCACGCGGCGCAACTACGCCGAACAGGTAGATCGCTTCGGCCGCGCCATCGGCAACACGGCCGAAAGTGCCATCGTTCCGTAAGGCCAGAAGTCCAGGCACGCAGCGAACATCGCGCGCAGCGCTTGATTTGAACGCGAAAGCGAATAGGTTCCCACGCATCCATCCGAATGCGAGGAACGTCCATGCAGACCATCGTCAACGAGCTGAAATCCACTGCCGAGAAGACAAATGCCACGGATATCCGCGCGGCATTCGCTGCTGATCCCGGCCGGTTCGGGAAATTCAGCGTCAGCTTCGATGACCTCATCATGGATTATTCCAAGACTGCGGTGAACGGAGAGATCCTTGCCCTGTTCGAGACGCTGGCGGAAGCTGCCGGTGTTGCGAAAAAGCGCGATGAGATGTTTTCGGGCGTTGCCATCAACTTCACGGAAGACCGGGCCGTTCTTCACACCGCCCTGCGCAACCGTTCCAACACGCCTGTTATGGTCGATGGCCGGGACGTGATGCCTGACGTCAACGCCGTGCTTGCGGCGATGGGCAAATTTTCAGACGGCATTCGCTCCGGCAGCCTGAAGGGCGCAACGGGCAAGGCGATCACCGACGTCGTCAATATCGGCATCGGCGGCTCCGATCTCGGCCCGGTCATGGCAACGCTGGCTCTTGCACCTTTCCATGACGGCCCGCGCGCGCATTTCGTTTCCAATGTCGATGGCGCCCATATTGCCGACACGCTGAAGCATCTCGACGCCGAAACGACGCTCTTCATCGTGGCGTCCAAGACCTTCACGACGATCGAGACGATGACCAATGCCGCCACGGCGCGCAAGTTCATCGCCGACAAGCTGGGCGACGATGCGGTGAAGCACCACTTCTGCGCGGTCTCTACGGCGCTCGACAAGGTTGCGGCCTTCGGCATCGATTCCGACCGGGTGTTCGGCTTCTGGGACTGGGTCGGTGGTCGCTACTCGATCTGGTCGGCGATCGGCCTGCCGCTGATGCTTGCCGTCGGTCCTGAAAACTTCGGCAAGTTTCTCGATGGTGCACATGCGATGGACACCCATTTCCGCACGGCGCCGACCGCGCAGAACCTGCCGATGCTGCTCGGCCTGATCGGCTTTTATCACCGCAACGTGCTGGATTACCCGACCCGCGCGATCCTGCCCTACGACCAGCGGCTGCTGCGCTTTCCGGCCTATCTTCAGCAGCTGGACATGGAATCGAACGGCAAGGGCGTGACGATCGACGGCACCCCGGTCGAGGGCAATTCCGGCCCGGTCGTCTGGGGCGAACCCGGCACCAATGGCCAGCATGCCTTCTACCAGCTGATCCACCAAGGCACGAGCGTCATTCCGGCCGAATTTATGATTGCAAAGACTGGCTTCGAGCCGGAGCTTCGCCATCAGCACGATCTGCTGATCGCCAATTGCCTGGCGCAGTCGGCGGCCCTGATGAAAGGCCGGACACTGGATGAGGCCAAGGCGCAGCTGGCAAAGGCCGGCATGGACGAGGCGAAGGCCAGCCACATCGCGCCGCATCGGGTCTTCACCGGCAACCGCCCGTCGATCACCTTCGTCTACGACAAGCTGACGCCGTTTGCGCTCGGCCGGCTGATCGCGCTCTACGAGCACCGGGTCTTTGTCGAAGGCGTGCTGTTCCGCATCAATTCCTTCGACCAGTGGGGCGTGGAGCTTGGCAAGGAACTGGCGACCGGTCTTTTGCCAGTCGTGCAGGGCAAGGCCGCCGCTGACGACCAGGACGGCTCGACGCAAGGTCTGGTGAAGGCATTGATTGGCTGAGACGCCTTAGGATGAGCCGGGTTCGCCCGGCTCATCCTTGATACCACGGAAGCGCATGCCGCACTCGTCGTGATTGGCGCTCCGAGCAACCAATAGCTCCTCACCGAGTTTGTGAAGGCGCGGACACTTCTGCCGTTGCTGGCGAAACGCCCATAGTCTGACCAGGAGCCAAGACAATGCAATCGATCGTCTTCATACAGCCGCTCGTCGCGCTCATCGCGGGGATTGTCATCCTTCTGATGCCGCGCATTCTGAATTACGTGGTGGCGCTCTATCTGATCTTCATTGGCGTTACTGGCCTTTGGCCCAATGTGATGCAAAACATCCCGATGCCAAATTAAGCCTGTCCTGCCGCTGCCTCGTTCTTCAACGAGGACAGCTGGCAGGCGACACGGTCCTTGTCAGAGCCCGATCTCGTGGGCAAACGGCGGGTTCGCCCCTGCTCGCGAGACGGTGACTGCCGCAGCCTTGGCGCCGAGCGCCAGAAGGGCCGCAATCTGATCTTCGGACAGGCTTGCGACCTGTGTCTTGGTGAGCAGGTTCTGCATTTTCAGCGAGGCCAGCACACCGGCGTCGAACGTATCACCGGCACCGACGGTATCAACCACCGTCACCTTCTCGCTCGGCACGGTCACCTTGTGATTGGCGGTGTAGCCGACTGCACCATCGGCGCCGCGGGTCACGACGACGAGCTTTGCGCCGTGATGCAGCCAGTGGCGGGCAAGCGTGTCCTCATCGCCTTCAAGGCCGAACCAGGCAAGGTCTTCATCCGAAAACTTGACGATATCCGACATCGCCGCCATGCGGTTGATGCGGGCGAGATGCGAGGCCTTGTCCTTGATAAAGCCGGGACGGATGTTCGGATCGAGAGAGATGACGCGCTTGCCCTGCTCGCGGGCCATCAGCGCTTCGTAGGTCGAGCCACAGGGTTCCGGGATGAGGCTGATCGCGCCGAAATGCAGGGCTTCGCAATCGTCGCCGATCGCTGGCAGGTCGGCCTCGGTGATCATGCGGCCGGCCGTGCCCTCGTCATAGAAGGCGTAGGTGGCATGGCCATCCACCAGCTTGACGAAGGCAATGGTGGACGGGCGGGCGGTGATGGCACAGTAGCTGAAATCGACATTGCTGCCGCGCAGCGTCTCGCGCAGCACATCGCCCATCATGTCGTCGGCAAGGCCTGTGAAGAAGCCCGTGTCCACGCCGAGGCGCCCGAGCGCGATGGCCGTATTGAAAATGGCGCCACCGGCATAGGGCGCAAAGCCCTTTTCGCCAAGCGTGGTTTCACGCGGAAGCATGTCGATAAGAGCTTCGCCGCAGCACAGGATCATGGATTTCCTCCCAAGGAATTTGCCTGTTTTCGACAGGAATAAGCGAGCTTTTGTCCGTTGACCAGAGCAAAAGCTCGCGTTCCGCGAATGCTTAGCGCGGCAGTTCGCTGATGCCGCCGTTGCGGGCCGACCATGCCAGCGGGGCATCCAGAAATGCCTCGACTTCCGACAGCGTGTTCTCGTCGAACAGCTTCTGGTCGCGGGCGACCGAAAGCACGTTGCGCCATGTGGCAATGTGGTGGAACTGCACCTTGCCATCGGCAAAACGCAGCGCGCCCTCGTCGAAGATACCGTAGTAGAACAGGGCCATGCCATGATCGACGACGCCGCCGGCAGCGCGGATGGCATCGATGAACTTGAACATCGAACCGCCGGCCGTGGTCAGGTCCTCGATCACGAGGACGCGTGAACCTTCGGGCAGGTTACCCTCGATCTGGGCGTTGCGGCCATGGCCCTTGGGCTGCTTGCGCACATAGATCATTGGCAGCGCCAGGCGGTCTGCCAGAAGGGCAGCGAACGGAATGCCGGCGGTCTCGCCGCCTGCGATGCAATCGAATTTTTCAAAGCCGGCGTCACGCAGAAGCGTCGACACGGCGAAATCCATGATGGTGGAGCGGATGCGCGGGTAGGACAGCAGCTTGCGGCAATCGATATAGACCGGGCTCATCATGCCTGAGGCAAACTTGTAGTGCTTTTCGGCATTGAAATGCACCGCACCGATTTCCCACAGCATCTTGGCCATGAGTTCGGCCATAACGCTACGGTCCGGAAATGTGGTCTGAATCATGCGCCCGCTCCTTTGCTCGATTCATCGTGTCGCAAGTCCCGGCGGTAAGACCGCATGACATTCTTGTCGGAACTGCATCTAGAAACCACGCGCCGCAATATCAGCAAGCGGGAGACCGCGCCAGCGCAAGGCGGGTACGATTTACTGAATTCAGGCGTTTTCAGGCGCTGGTGCGATTTTCGCCCGACGACACTGACCGCAGGTAGCCTGAGACCTGGACGCGGTCACGCCCGGCCCGCTTTGCTTCGTAAAGTGCCGCATCGGCGAGACTGAGCACAGTTTCGAAAAGCACGCCCGATTGGGAACCCACCGCGATTCCGGCGCTGACCGTGCAGCGCACGCGGTCAACCCCGACCGTGATGTCACGGGCACCGAAACGATTGCGGATATCGTTGGCGATCCGCTCGGCGCGCCCCGGCAGAACATTGTCGAGAATGACGGCGAATTCCTCGCCGCCCAGTCGCGCGGTGTTGGGGCCCGGCGTTTCCACCAGCAGATCCTCGGCAAAGATCTTCAGCACTTCATCGCCGACCGCATGACCGTACTGGTCGTTGATTGTCTTGAAACGGTCGATGTCGAACACGATGACTGCGCTGGAGGTGCCCAGCATCCGACCGCCGTTGCGCTCGAACATGGCGCGGCGGTTCATCAGTCCGGTCAGCGCATCGGTCATTGCCTCGCGCCGATGCAGCGCTGCCATGCGCCACTGGTGAAGCGCCAGCGAGAGCGCGCCGATGCCTGTCATGCCGGCGATGCAGATGCCGATATTGAGCGTCTCGGCCCAGTTGTTCGGGGCGTGACCCAGCACCCACTGCTGGTTGGCTATGAGGACGGATGCACACAGAACGAAGGAAAATCCGCTCATCGCATAAAGGATGGCCATGCCGGTCAGCGGACCGGGCGCTTCGCTGCGCGCCAGCCAGTATTGCCATGCCGTACCGCCAAGAAGCAGCGCTGCTGCAATGTTCATCAGGATGAAGCCCAGCCCGTCGAGACCGCCGATCATCAGCGGCAGCCCCGGGGCGATCGCCGCAAGCGCCAAAAGTGCGGCAAGCCGCCAGGGCTTTGCACCGGTGCGGAACTGGACGGAGGCACCGTAGATAACGCTGAGGCCGGAGATCATGAACACGTATGCGACGGATGCGGTCAGGGTACCGGCTTCGGCCGTGTAGAAGCCATAGGCGAAGATGCCGGTTACCGTCATGCTCAATGCGATGACCAGCGTCAGCAGGAAAGAATCGGTCCGCCTTGAAAACCAGGTGCCGAACAAGGTCACCATCAGGCACGCGGCAGAAACGCCGAGTGCAAGCAGAAGAGATTTATAGTCTAGCGTCATGCCGGCAAACTCTTCGGTGATCGAAGTCAGGTAACGGGCGGAAAACTATCTCCCGTTTGTCTCCAAATTATTACCAAGCAACCGTCAAGCTTAAATTTCCTGCCAAATGCCGCTTAGGTTTCAACGACTTCCCAGTGCAGCGGAAACATCGGATCAAACACGGTGATGAGGCCAGCCCCCGTGTCCCGTTTGTCCGGGAAAGCAACCGGATCAGCCTGGCGAACCATCGAGATGCGTTCTTCGTTGGGCGCCAGACCATACCAAGCCGGGCCGTTCAGCGAGGTGAAGGCTTCGAGCTTGTCGAGCGCGTTATCCTGTTCGAACACATGGGCAAGGCAGCTCATGGTGTTGAGCGAGGTATAGATGCCGGCGCAACCGCAACCGCATTCCTTCAACGGATCCACATGCGGCGCCGAATCGGTGCCGAGGAAGAAGCGGGCATCGCCGGAAGTCGCAGCGGCTCTCAGCGCCAAGCGATGGTTTTCGCGCTTGGCGACCGGCAGGCAGTAATAATGCGGGCGGATACCGCCGACGAGAAGCGCGTTGCGGTTGATGATCAGGTGATGGGTGGTGATCGTTCCGGCCAGATTGGATTCGGCCGACTTGATATAGTCGATGCCGTCGGCCGTGGTCACATGCTCCATCGTCACCTTCAGTTCCGGCAGGCGCTTGCGCAGCGGATCGAGAACGGTCTCGATGAAGACGGCTTCGCGGTCGAAGATATCGACGTCCGGCGTCGTGACTTCGCCGTGTACGCAAAGCGGCAGGCCGATCTTTGCCATGCGCTCCAGCGCCGGCATCGCCTTGTCGAAATCGCGCACGCCACCATGCGAGTTGGTGGTGGCACCGGCGGGGTAGAGTTTGACTGCGGTGATCAGGCCGCTGTTCTTGCCGTCTTCGAGATCATTGGGATCGGTCTGTTCCGTCAGGTACAGCGTCATCAGCGGTTCGAACCGGTCGCCAACAGGCAGCGCCGCCATGATCCGTTCGCGGTACGCTCTTGCGTCTGCGGTCGTGACCACCGGCGGGACCAGATTGGGCATGATGATCGCGCGCGCGAAATGCCGGCTGGTATCGCCGATCACCCCTTCGAGAACCGCGCCGTCGCGCAGATGCAGATGCCAGTCGTCGGGGCGGCGGATACTGATGGTATTCATGGGGCCTCTGGGCGGTTGTTGGCGCTGGAAGAGTTCATCCCCCTTAGCATCAACATTCCGCTCAAAACAATCACCGCGACAACAAACTGACGCGGACGATAGTGTGGAACCCCATCACTACACGCCCCGATTACACGCAAATGTGCACAGGCTGGATACCATTTATCAATGAAAGCTTAAGATCGGCAGGAACCAGTCCGCATTTCCGGCGTTCGTCCACCAATCGAACAGTTCTACCAGCCGGAGCGAGAAGATGAAATCCCTTAATTCGAAAGTCAACAGGGGATTGGCAATTGCAGCAGGCGCTGCCGCAGCTTTCTGTGCATTGACGGTTTCCCTGAGTGCCCAAGAGCGTTCCAACCTCCTCGTGACTGTAGCTCTTCAGACCGAGTGCGACCAGCTTGCCGGCAGCCCGTTCGACGAGCAGCGCAATGGTTCATTTGCTCCGGTCGATATCGCAAACATCGACGTGAAGGCCGTTGATGCGTGCCGCACCGCTTACGAGGCGACCGGCAACCCGCGTTTCGCCTATCAGCTGGGCCGCGCGCTCAACAATTCCGAACAGGCCGATCAGGCGATGACGGCTTATAATGTAGCTGCCGAAGCGAACTACCCTGCAGCCAAGGTTAACTTCGGCATGCTGATGGGCCGCTTGGGTGACGAGCAGCAGGAATTCCGTCTCTATACCGAAGCCGCAAACGGCGGTAACCGGCTCGCAGCCTACAATCTTGGCGTCGCCTATCGCGATGGCCTGGGAACTCAGGTCGACGTCACCAAGGCGCTCACCTGGTTTGAAAAGGCAGCTGCTGAAGGCGACGATACCGCTGCGTTCAACATCGGCGCGATTTATGACGAAGGCACGATGTTGCCGGCCGACGATCAGACGGCGATCGCCTGGTACGATCTGGCTGCACAGCGCGGCAATACCGATGCGATGATCAACCTCGGCCTGATGTACGAAAGCGGCGAGGGCATTACGGCCGACGCGCAGAAGGCGGTCGACCTCTATCGCAAGGCTGCCGAGAAGGGCGACCTGTTCGGCGCACAGAAGGTCATGGAATTCCAGGAACTCGGCATGATCCCCGCTCAGCCGAAGCAGGACATGAACGAGGGTATGAACACGCTGGTTCTGAAGCAGGGCGACATTGAGACTCCTGCCAAGAACGGCAGAGATATCTAAGACCGTCGAGACGACGCAAGGCTCGCCAACGGCCTCCGCTTAGATCTCTCCGGCTGACGGACCCCAGACATCCGTCATCGCGAAACCATCGGCCAGTGGGTCGAACGGATCAAGCGCGATCTGGTGCAGACCAAATGTGAACCCGCGTCCCGCTATCGTCGGAATGATCGCAGGTTTACCGGCAACCGTCGTTTCGGCAGCCAATCCCACTTCGAACTGAGTGCCGATGATGGAGCGCGAGATGAAGCTGTCTCCGACCTTTGCCCTGCCGCGCGCGTGAAGCGTTGCGAGATTGGCCGAGTTGCCGGTGCCGCAGGGCGACCTATCTGCCCGGCCCGGCCACATGGTTGTGCAGGTTCTGACCGTGCCATCCGCCTCCGTATCGCGAAACATCACATAAGCAACCCCGGAAATTTCGGGAATTTCAGGGTGCACGACCTCGACCTGCCGGTTGACCAGATCCTTCAGGATCATGCCGGCCTTGACCAGTTCCGCGGCATTGCCCTTCTCGATCTTCAAGCCGATCTGATGGACGTCAACCAATGCATAGAAGATGCCGCCGTAGGACAGGTCGAGCGTGATATCTCCCCATTGCGGTGTGCTGATCGTCACATCAAGCTGATGGACGAAGGACGGCACCATGGTGAGCTTCACCTTCTCGCACCGTCCGTCCCGACAGGTAGCAATGGCCCTGACGAGGCCTGCAGCCGTTTCCAGCGTCACAACCGTCTCGGGCTCCTTCATCTCGACGATACCAGCTTCCAGAAGCGCGGTGGTGGCGCAGATGGAGTTGGACCCGGAACTGGCATGCGCCTGATCCGGCTGGAGAATCACGAAGGCTGCATCCGCATCCGGATGCTTCGCCGGCAGCAGCAGGTTGACGGAACCGATCGGGGCGCCACGCGGCTCCAGGCAGAGGAAGCGGCGCAGTTCGTGGCCCTTGGGATCGGAATTCAGCCAAGCAAGCTGGGCTGCGACCGTATCGCCCGGGATCTTCGGGACGCCACCGATTGCGACCCGTCCGATCTCACCTTCGGCATGGACATCCAGCAACTGGATCGTACGTTTCCATCTCATGTTTCGCCCCTGACGCGCTTGAACCTGTTGCCGGATCTCACCGGCATGATCTCTTTGAAACCGGCCTCAGCGAAGCCAGAGGTACCGGAAGCCCATGTTTCGGTCCGGCGCGCGATGATACGGAACGAGCCTTGTCCGGAAATCGGTGGCGGAAAGACCAGTCGCGCTTTCCAGCATTGCCGCATCGAGTTTCGGCTCGACAACGGCACCGTCTCCATCCGCCTCGATCACCAGGACCGGCGGCGCGAGATCCCGCATCGCGCGCTTGCCCGATGCACTGTCGATGTCGAACACCGGTACATCGGGAAACTGCATGCGGATATTGCCGGAAAGATGCATCCCGAGCGCCAGAATGGTTGCCGGGCGATCCTCGGTGCGGATCTGCTTTGCCAGGTCAGCAAACGGCATATTGATACGGCCCGGAGGTCCAAGCAGGCCTGCCGTCAGAACCTTTGCCGGCCCCGGTACCAGCACGACCACCATGATCACCAGAAACACGGGGACCAGCCGTTTGAAACCCAAACCAAGGTCGGCCCCGGCGCGATCGAATTTCAGCAGCAGATACAACGGCAACGCCAGCAGATAAGGGTCGAGCCAGCGCTCGGTGATCCGTGTCGTTCCAGCCACGAGGACGACCGCAACCACGCCGACCAGCGAGAACAGCATGATGCGGCCAAACAGCGTGGTCCAGCGATCCCCTGCCCTGACCGCCCGTTTGACCGACGACTTGAATGCAAGTGCCAGCACGACGACAGCCAGTGCGCCGAAGGCGAGGCAGGCGACGAGGAGCGATCCGAGCGCCTTGGTGACGCGGAAAATACCCTGCGGCGCATCCGACTCAACCATTTTGCCGAGCGTGCCACGCGTTGCGAGATCGAGATTGCCGAGAAGCCAGACCGCGTGCGGCAGGACGATGGCAATGCAGATGACGGCGGCAAGCAGCATGCGCGGATCAAGAAGACGCGCGCGCCAGTCCCGATCGAGCGCAACCGCCACGATGGTCGCGGCAGGAAGGATGACGAAATTGTACTTCGAGATCGTACCGATCCCGATCGCAATGCCGATGATCGCATATCCCTGCCAGTCAGGACGCACCAGCGTGCGGCAAAGACCGTAGAAAAACAGGGAGGTCGCCATCAGGAGCGCGATCGTGTGGGTAAGATCCTGCTGCGGCATGAAGGAAACCTGCGGCAGCAGCGTCAGGCTGAGCATAGCAAGGCCGGCAAAGCTGCGGCTGACCTGCAGTTCCCGCGCGGCAAGGCCCATGAACAGATAGACCAGGAACAGCATTCCGAACCGGGGCAGCGCCAGCGACAGCAGCGAGATGTCCAGCGCGCCAACGAACAGGTTCTGTACCCAGTTGTAGAAAGGCGGCTGCGGTCCGTAGCCGAGCAGCCAGAACTGCGAGTTGAGCGACTGCTCAGCCTCGTCGAGCGTCAACGAATTGGGAAGCGACACGCGAATGGCGATGCTGAGTATGAAGTAGATGCCGAACAACACCGCGACCGGCTTCACACCGCCGGAAAGAAAGCCGGAGATGCCCCCACTAGCGCCGGAGCCACCGTCTCTCGATGACAGCATGTTTGCGTTCTGCATGGTTCTCGCTCCGAATTGACGGAACAGCAGGTCGCATATCCCCTATCGACAAATCAACAAAAATGATTGCCGGCGGACCGAGAGTTGAGAGAACATTTTTGGGAAGAAGAGAATGGCGCACCCGAAGAGATTCGAACTCCTGACCCCCAGATTCGTAGTCTGGTGCTCTATCCAGCTGAGCTACGGGTGCGTCTGCAAGCAGTGTGTTTTGCTTGCGTGGCGATCCTCTAAATGCTGCGGCAAAGGATTGCAAGCGATTTTCGGTCAGCGGCTGTCATTTTCATGTCAAATAGTTCGCAAGCCCCTGAATTTGCGTGATTTTGCGATCAGGCGCGGGCGCGGTAGTCGTCCAGCGATACGGGACGGTCGGGAATTTCGATGCGGAACTGAGTACCCTCGGTCGGCTTTTCCACCAGCGCAATCGTGCCGCCATGGGCAAGGACAAGCTCGCGTGCGATCACCAAGCCAAGACCGGTGCCGCCGGACCGGGCCGAACCGCGGAAGGCCGAGAACAGGTTCTCGCGGGCCTTGCGGGGCATGCCGGGGCCGGTGTCGTCGATCATGATGCTGACGACGCTGCCGACCCTGTGGGCTGAGACCGTGATGCGGCGCGCAATCGACTTGTCGTCCGGCTCGAACGTCACCAGCGCCTGCAGCGCGTTGCGGCAGAGGTTGTGGATCACCCGGAAGATCTGTTCGCTGTCGCAATCGACCTCGAGATCGACGGCGATCTGATCGTGAAATTCGATGCCGGCATCAGGATCGATGGCCAGGATGTCGCGGACTTCCTGGAAAAGTTCGGCGAGAAGAATCCTACGTCGCTTCGGCGCGGCTTCCGAGGCCTGCCCGTAAGCCAGCACTTCGGTCGTGTAGCCGACTGCGCGGTCGATCGTGCGCAACAGTTTTGGTGCGAAGCTGCGCACCATCGGATCTTCGACATCGGTCAGGCGGTCCGACATCAGCTGCGCTGACGCAAGGATGTTGCGCATGTCGTGGTTGATCTTGGAGACGGCGAGACCGAGATCGGCCAGGTTGCGCTGTTGTTTCAGCGTCCGCTGCAGCTCAGTCTGCATGGCCGACAAATGCCGGCCGGCGACGGCGAGCTCGCCACGAGACCGGTCGGCAGTAAACACACGCGCAGGATCTTCCGGCTGCTCGGAAAATTTCTGCATGCTTTTCGTCAGGCGCCGGATCGGCAGGATCATCATGCGGTTGATGGCGAGGAAGATAAGAACTGCCGTGATGATCGAAATCAGCAGCGACAGGAGAAACATCATCTTCGCGTATTTGAGCATATCCTTGCGCAGAGCATCGTCGGTCATGACCAGTTCGATGATCATGTCACTTTCTCCGATCGGGCCGTAGATGCGCATGACGCGTCCGCCGCCCAAAAACAGCGTGTCCAGCGCGTCGCGCATCGTCACCAGAAGCGGCGTATCGGTCAGATCATACTGCTCGTCGATCTGCGGCGGCACATCGACTGCTGCCAGCAGGCGCGAGGTCCCGTCCTTGCGCAGCGCAATCACCTTGGTTCCTGTGGCAAGAAGCGTGTCGTCCTGCACGGCGCGGGGCAGTTCCGCCGGTTGAAGTCCGTCGATGACGATTCCGGCCGCAGCGGCAGTATCCAGCCGGTCACGCAGCCAATTCATCCGCATGCCGGCAACAGACGGCATGAAGATCAGGATTTCGGCCAGCATCACGAAGACGATCGTCAGCCAGAGAAGACGACCGGAGAGCCCACGGAAAAGCTGCGGCATCTGCTCGGCAGACGCCCTGGAGGCTGCTCCGGTCTGCGCCGATTGCTCCTGCTTTGGAGTTTCGGCCGCATCATCCATGTGGCTCGTCATCGTTATCTCGCCTGTCCAGCCGTTCGGTGGTGGCTGCAATCATCTGCATATTCTAGCTTTCTGGCGCATTTTTTCCACCCCCCAACCGGAAGTCGGCCTTGGAGCGTTTCCTGGGCTAGATTGAAGCACGACAGAACCGACAAAAACAAAGGGCCCGGATGGACGATACCACCTGGGCCCCTGTTCGCTTGCACGGGTGGTTCGGCTCAGAACTCTTCCCAGTCCGCGCTTGCCGACGGCGCCGCTGCCGCAGCGGCGGATCCGCCGCCAAAGGCGCGGGCGATCGACTTGGTCATGGTCTTGACTGGGGACACGCGGGGCGCCGGTGTTCTTGCAGAGGCAGAACCGGAAGCGACCGCGACGGGTGCACGATGACCCGACGATTCGCCGTCGATCCGGAACTTGGATACGAGTGCGAAGAGATTGTCCGCTTCACCGGAAAGCCGCGAGGTCGCGGCGGATGTTTCTTCCACCATCGCGGCATTTTGCTGCGTCACCTGATCCATCTGGTTGATGGCGCTGTTGATCTCCGCCAAGCCGGTCGCCTGCTCGCGCGATGCAACCGCGATCGAGTTGATG
The DNA here is from genome assembly GCF_014842035.1 of Rhizobium sp. CFBP 8752. Taxonomy (NCBI): domain Bacteria; kingdom Pseudomonadati; phylum Pseudomonadota; class Alphaproteobacteria; order Hyphomicrobiales; family Rhizobiaceae; genus Rhizobium; species Rhizobium sp. CFBP 8752. The sequence continues at coordinate 167,497 of NZ_JACYUZ010000003.1, forward strand.
TGATCGTTGATGCTGATGACGCGGGATTCGATGTCGGACAGGGCATGGCCGGTGTTCTGGACGAGACGCACGCCGGCCGCTACTTCGTCACCGGACTTGCCGATCAGCGCCTTGATATCCTTGGCCGCGCTGGCAGACCGCTGCGCCAGTTCGCGCACTTCCTGTGCGACGACGGCAAATCCCTTGCCGGCTTCGCCCGCACGAGCTGCCTCGACACCGGCGTTGAGCGCCAGGAGGTTGGTCTGGAAGGCGATCTCGTCGATGACGTTGGTAATCTGGGCAATCTCGCGCGATGCCTGCTCGATACGGCCCATGGCGTCGACGGCGCTGCGCACCACCTCACCGGACTGCACGGCACTAGTCTTGGCTTCGCTCACCATCACGGTCGCCTCGGTGGCCCGTTCGGTGGAGGTCTTCACGACAGCTGTGATCTCGTCGAGTGCCGCCGAGGTTTCTTCCAGAGCCGCTGCCTGCTGCTCGGTGCGCTTGGAGAGATCGTTGACGGCGGAGCTGAGTTCGGATGCCCCGTCGTTCATCGCGCCGGTTCCGGCACGGATGTTGCGCATGGTGCCACGCAGCGTGTCCATCGTCGCATTGACGTTCTGCTGCAGTTCGGCAAAGGCGCCCTTGAAATGGCCGGCCATGCTGTCGTCGAACTTGCCTTCCGCCAAGCTGCCGATGACACGGCGCGTTTCCGCCACGCCTGCATCGACACTTGAGACAAGCTGATCGACATTGCGTGCGAACCGGTCGAGGTTTTCATCGCCCCACTGCTTGTCTATGCGCCGCGAAAAATCACCTTCGACCGCTGCGCCGACGACGTTGGCCATGCGCGCCTGAAGATCATCGTTCTTCGATCGCATCTCTGCTTCGGCACCGCTCATCCGCGCCACCTCGAGGCCGTTCTTCTTGAACACGCCGACGGCCTCGGCCATGTCTCCGATCTCGTCGGCACGGCCGGCAAAGGGCACAGCTGCAGCGTAGTCGCCGGTGGCCAGGCGCTTCATCGAAGACGTGAGCTCGAGAATTGGCTGGCTTATCTGCTTGCGACCGAGCGAAATTCCGAATGCCAGACCACCCATCACACCCAGCAGGGTAGCGCCGAGCACGCTGTAGAAGATCATGTCGCCAAAGCCGTCGATTTCGGCGCTGAGCTTGTCCATCGCCGCCTGGTCGATCTTGACGATTGCGTCGATCTGCTCCTGGTAAGCCTTGCGGTTGGCGCGATTGGCGTCGTTATTGCCCTGAACGTTGGCGGCCTGTGGCCCTTCGGCTTGGCCCAGACGCGCAGTCTCGGAGCGGAAGGCCTTAAATTCCTGGAAGCGCGCGACGAGCTTGTCGAAGATTTCCTTCTCCTCCGCCGGGACGGTCGGCCCCCAAGCGGCGATGAGCTTCTCGATTTCGGCAAGCGATTTCATGATACCATCGCCGAACGGCTTGGCGCTTGCTGCGTCCTTGGCTGCATAGACGCCCCGCGCATCCATAACAACGGCCGTCACCATGCGGTTAAGATGCTCACCCTGGTACACGCGCTGCGCAACAGCAGCATAGTCTCTAGTCTGCTGATTGTATTTCTGGACTGCGAAGAGCGATATGCCACCGATGACACAGGTTACAACGCTCATCACACCAACGAGCATGTTGATCTTGGCTCTTATCTTCACAATGCATTCCCCCGAAGCGACAAATTAAAAAATGCGGAGGGCCCTAAACCCCTACATCTTGATGGTGCGAGAAATAGCACTGAGAGATTAACATTTATTGATGATCAAAAGCTCAATTAGTGAGCGCCTGCCTAGTCTAGTGCTGCCTCGCAACTGGCTGAAGTCTCCCGAATCCACGAAAATACATGGGGTCTACTCCGGGAAAGCACGGTTTTCATCCGTCAGGCTTACAGGACATGGAAAGCCCGTGTGGACACAAGCGTTAACGCGACATCCAGAATCCAGCCAGTTTCATCAGACACTTGCCCGGAACCGAGCGCAATCGCGGTGCTGCGATTGACTTTTCGCGCCTCTTCCCCTTATAAGCCGCGCACGTTCACAAGGCTCACAGTCGCACTGCGGCCGGCGCCCGAACGTTTCCTAAACGCTCTTGCTTTTAACGAAGCAAACTTCAAGAAGGGCCGCACACCGCGGTATTAAAAAAATGAAGCGTACCTACCAGCCGTCCAAGCTTGTTCGCAAGCGTCGTCACGGCTTCCGCGCCCGTATGGCAACCAAGGGTGGCCAGAAGGTTCTTGCCGCTCGCCGCTCACGTGGCCGCGCTCGTCTCTCGGCTTAACGCCGGGATGCCCGGATAGCGGGCGATGACGACCGAACCTACGAACAAGAAGACTGCCGGGCGGCTGAAAAGCCGGCCGCAGTTCCTTGCCGTGCGAAAGGGTGAAACCCGACGCGGCCGGACTTTCCTTCTGGAAGTCCTTGATCGACATCAGCCGGACGAAGCGCCGCGGGTCGGATTTACTGTTACCAAGAAGCATGGCAACGCGGTTGAACGAAACCGCATGCGCCGCCGCCTGAAAGAGGCGGTTCGGCACTCAGCCGCATTTGCAATGAAGAACGGACACGACTATGTCATTGTCGCGCGGAGGGAGGTCCTCAAGACCCCGTTTGCAGACATGACGGCACAGCTCATCGAGCGCATCGAAAGCCTGCCGAAATCGAAGCGGTCCGAGGAGACCCTTTCCAGGAAAGCATGATGGAAAAAAACCGCAATTACTTCATCGCGATCGCACTTTCTGTGATGATCGTCCTTGCCTGGCAGTTCCTCTATATGAACCCGAGGATGGAAGCTCAGCAGCGCGCCGACGAAGCACGGCTTGCGCAGCAGCAGCAGACCACCGAGCAGGCCGGACAGAACTTCACGCCGGAAAGCCCGGGCGCTGCAACCTCGACCGGCAACCTTCCTGGCGCAAACCAGGCGCAGGCGACGGCTACCCGCGAAGAGGCGCTTGCAAAGTCTCCGCGCGTTGCGATCGAGACCGCGGCCGTTTCCGGCTCCATCAACCTGGTCGGCGCTCGCTTCGACGATCTGAAGCTTCGCGAATATCATGAGACGGTCGACGACAAGAGCCCGATCATCACGCTATTCTCCCCGGCCGATACCAGAGACGGCTATTTCACCGAGCTTGGCTACATCGGCAGCGACACCAGCGGCACCGTACCCGGTTCCGGCACGCGGTGGACGCTTGCTGGCGGCGACCGGCTGACGCGCGAAACGCCGGTGACGCTGTCGTTCACGAACGACAAGGGCATCGTCTTCAACCGCACCATCGCGATCGACGAACACTACATGATCACGGTCAACGACAAGATCGACAACCCGACCCAAGAGCCGGTTTCGATCTCCTCCTATGGCCGCGTGACCCGTTACAACAAGCCGGCAACGCCGTCCGTCTGGGTCATCCACGAAGGCTTCATCGGCGTTCTCGGTGCAGACGGCAGCCTCAGCGAACATACCTATCACAATATCGAGGAAGAGGCTGTCGCCAACACCAAGGCGACCGGCGGCTGGCTCGGCATTACCGACAAATACTGGGCCTCGACGATCGTGCCGCCACAGGCGATGCCGTTCGAATCCCGCTTCACGCATTTCACCGACGGCCAGCCGCGTTACCAGGCGGATTACAAGGGCGACGCGCTTTCGATCGCTCCCGGCCAGTCGACAGAGCTGAAGAGCCTCGTGTTTGCCGGCGCCAAGGAAGTTCCGCTGATCGACCAGTATGTCGAGCAGCTCAAGATCCCGCATTTCGATCTGGTGATCGACTGGGGCTGGTTCTACTTCATCACCAAGCCAATGTTCAAACTGATGGACTTCTTCTTCCGTCACGTGGGCAATTTCGGCGTGGCAATCCTTTTGACAACCGTCGTCGTCAAGCTGCTCTTCTTCCCGCTGGCGAGCAAGCAGTATGCCTCCATGGCCAACATGAAGCGCATGCAGCCGCGGATGGAAGAGCTGAAGGCCAAGCACGGTGATGACCGCATGGCCCTTCAGCAGGCGATGATGGCGCTCTACAAGGAAGAAAAGATCAACCCGATCGCCGGTTGCTGGCCGGTGGTGCTGCAGATCCCTGTCTTCTTTGCGCTCTACAAGGTGATCTATACCACCATAGAAATGCGCCATGCGCCGTTCTTCGGCTGGATCCAGGACCTTTCCGCGCCGGACCCGACATCGCTGTTCAACCTGTTCGGTCTTCTGCCTTACGACGTCCCGCATTTCTTGATGATCGGCGTCTGGCCTATCATCATGGGCATCACGATGTTCATCCAGATGCGCATGAACCCGACGCCGCCGGATCCGACACAGGCGATGATCTTTACCTGGATGCCGCTGGTCTTCACCTACATGCTGGCGTCCTTCCCGGCCGGTCTCGTGATCTACTGGGCATGGAACAACACGCTTTCGGTGTCGCAGCAGGCCCTGATCATGAAGCGCCACGGCGCCAAGATCGAGCTGTTCGACAACATGAAGGGGCTGTTCAAACGAAAGCCCGCGGCGTCCAAATAGCTATTCTTCAGAAACCCCGGTTCGCCGGGGTTTTTCTTTGGCCGATTGAAAGCCTAGCGAGCGGAAAGCGACATTGGCTGGCGTGGGTGGATCAGTCCCGCCTTTAGGCCGGCGCTAGGTTGCCCGAGGCAAGTTCCGCAAGCAGAGTAGAACATGCTGACGCTGGAATTGCTCCAGCAACCGGAACAGTCCCATGCCCGCGCCCTTCCCGCCGCCCACCCCACCGGGTCCACCCTTGGCCGGCACGATCCCCGCGAGCCTTCCCGGCTCGGAATACCGTATCGGCGCCCTGCTCGTCTTCGGCTCTGCTTTTGCCTGGAGTTTCGGCGGTGCGATCGCCCGCTTTCTCGATATCCCCGACAGCTGGACGATCGTGTTCTGGCGCAGCCTGTTCGGCACCCTGTTCCTGCTCGCCTTCATGCTGCTGCGCGACGGGCCGCGCGGCACGGTGGCGCTGTTTCGCAGCATGGGCTGGCCGGGCCTTTCGGTCGGCCTCTGCTTCATGGTGGCGTCCACCTGCTTCATCATATCGATCCAGTATACGACCGTCGCCAATGTGGTGCTGCTCGGTGCCGGTGTGCCGCTGTTTGCGGCGCTGATGGTCTGGCTGTTTTACGGCGAGCGCATATCGGGCGTTACCTGGCTTGCGATCGGCACCGTGATCGTCGGTGTCGGCATCATGGTATCGTCCTCGTTTACCGGAAAGGTCTCGCCGCTCGGAGACGGTCTGGCGCTGATCATTCCGCTGGTGTTTGCGCTGGCGACCGTCATCACCCGCCGTTACCCGCATGTGCGGATGACACCCGCCACCTGCTTCGGATGCTTTGCAGCCGGCATGATCGCGCTGACGATGTCTTCGAACCTCGCGGTCACCCCGGGCGAACTCGGTATTCTCTTCATCTTCGGTGCGCTCAATCTCGGGCTCGGCATGGCACTGTTCGTCACCGGTGCGCGGCTTATCCCCTCAGCGCTGGCTGCCCTGCTCGGCACTGGTGAAACCGTTCTCGGGCCCGTCTGGGTCGCCGTGATCCACGGCGAGATCCCGGCACCGCGCACGATCGCGGGCGGGGCGCTGATCCTTGCGGCGCTCATCACCCATCTGACATTCGAGTTTCGTCGCCAGAAGAGACAGAACCGGTCGGACGCTTGACATATGGGGTTAAAACCCGGAAGCGATGTCCTTGAATTGAAGACAGGACGACGAGACCATGGCCGCAGACCATAATTCCGAGGAAAAGACGCTGTTCGGCAGCGCGTGGATCTTTATCCGCGGCGTGCCCTCGATGGAGTTTCTGCCACCGGAAGGACCGCTTGAGATCGCCTTTGCCGGACGCTCGAATGTCGGCAAGTCCTCGCTGATCAATGCGCTCGTGGGCTACAAGGGGCTGGCGCGCACATCCAACACGCCGGGCCGCACACAGGAACTGAACTATTTCGTGCCCGACGGCTATTCCGGCCAGGCAGGTGACCTGCCGCCGATGGCGCTGGTTGACATGCCCGGCTACGGCTATGCGCAGGCGCCGAAAGAAAACGTCGATGCCTGGACGAAGCTTGTGTTCGATTACCTGCGGGGCCGCGCCACGCTGCAGCGCGTCTATGTGCTGATCGACAGCCGCCACGGCATCAAGAAGAACGACGAGGACGTGCTCGACCTGCTCGACAAGGCCGCCGTCTCCTATCAGATCGTCTTGACCAAGACGGACAAGATCAAGGATCCTGCGGTTCCGAGGCTGATTGCCGAGACGCTCGAAAAGATCCGCAAGCGGCCCGCTGCCTATCCGGAAGTGCTGTCGACATCGTCTGAAAAAGGCCGCGGCCTGGACGAGCTGCGCGCCGAGATCATGAAGACCATCGGCCGGTAAATCTCCCGAAACGCAAAAATCCGGCCGCCTGTGACAGGCGACCGGATCTCTATGCGAGGCTTCGACCTGCTTTGGTCAGCCGTTACATCTTCGGCAGCAGAACCTTGTCGATGACGTGAATGACGCCGTTCGACTGCTTGACGTCGGCGATCGTCACAGTGGCTACACCACCGGTTTCGTCGGTGAGCGTGATCTTGCCCATGCTTTCCTTGGCCTTCAGAACGCAGCCGCCGACGGTCTTGACGTCATGCGTGCCCTTGTCGTCCTTGATCATCTTTTCGATCGCGGTCGACATGGCGTTCGCGGCCACCACGTGGCAGGTAAGGATCTTGGTCAGCTGCGCCTTGTTTTCCGGCTTCAGCAGGGTTTCGACAGTGCCCTTCGGCAGCGCAGCGAAGGCTTCGTTGGTGGGCGCGAACACGGTGAACGGACCTTTGCCCTGCAGGGTCTCGACGAGGCCCGCAGCCTTCACGGCGGCGACCAGTGTCGTGTGATCCTTGGAGTTCATGGCATTCTCGACGATGTTCTTGTCTTCATACATGGCAGCGCCACCGACCTTCGGGTTTGCGGCGTAGGCGCCGGCAACGGAGGCGGACAGGATTGCGGCGCATGCGGCAAGGCGGATTGCGGATTTAAACATTGTTCTCTTCCTCTCTACAGCCTGAACGACCCCGGCGCTGAAGGCGCCTCCCAGGTCCGGCTTTCCCTCTGTGGGGACATGGCTAGAGACGAGAGGAAAGCGGGAAGAGTTTCAAAGGCTGGCGACGCGAAGACAGAAATCCGCTATGCCTCTGATTTAGCATCCCTTAATTAAAGATCCCGGATTTTACCGACGGCGAGAACCGGCCCGGTCCGGTGACCGGTCGGCGAGCCGCCCAATGGTTCAAGGCTGACGGCGAAGGACGCGCCGTTCTCGACACGCTTGCGATGCCCGGCCGGCACTTCGATCGTGTCGCTGCCGCTTTCCGGCAGGATACCGAGCGAGATTGCTTCTTCACCGCTGCCGGGGACAAGCCACAGTTCGAGCGAGCGGCGTTCCGCCGTCGTTGCGGCAACAGGCGTCAGCTGCAAGCGACCGCTGGCACCGTCGTACCGCGCCCTCAGGCCGAACGCATTGCCCTCGCCGCTCATCTCGGCGACCAGTTGCTTGCCCGGCGCAGAGCCACCCACAGGTCCGCCGATCCAGCCCGTCGACAAGGACGCGTATGTCACCAAAAGGGCAATCGAGGCGAATGACAGGCCGCGCCACAAAAGCAGCGAGTTCCACCATCCACCGCGTGCCAGCTCGTTTCCGAAACCGTTCTGGGCGAAGACGCGCTTTTCGATCCTGGCGTAAACGCCTTTCGGCGGACGTTCCTCGCCGTATTCCGCATCGAGGTCGGAAGACAGGTTTTCCTGCCAGCGCATCACCATGGCCGCAAAGGCCGCATCACGGACGATGCGATCCTCGACGCGGCGGCGCTGGTCAAGCGGCAGGACCCCGAGCACATATTCGCCAGCCAGAAGCTGGTCGCGGGAGCGATCGTTTTCGCTTTGGTCTGGTGTCGTCATCGGTCCAGGCACTCCCTCAGCTTAAGAAGGCTGCGCCTCAGCCAGGTTCGCATCGTATTCAGCGGCACGCCATGGCGTTCCGCCAGTTCCTGATAGGTCAGGCCTTCGACATAGGCGCTTTTGACGGCACCTGCGCGGTCAGGATCGAGCTCCTGCATGCAGCTGTCAATGCGCCTTCCTTCACCGCGCATCACCGACGCCTCCTCCGGATCAGGACCGAGGTCGGCGATATCCGTCCTGTCTTCCAGAGCGTCCGTCACGGGCCGGCGGGCGCGAAGGCGGTCGATCGAATGGTTTCGGGCGATTGCGACGAGCCAACCGGCTGCGCTTGTTCCCGAAGGGGCAAACCGATCGGCTCTCTGCCATATCCGCACGAAAATCTCCTGCAGGGCATCTTCTGATTCGGCCCTATCCTTCAGGATACGCAGGCAGACTGCGAATAGTTTCGGCGAAACGCCGGAATAAAGCTTTGTGAACGCCGTCCGGTCGCGCAGTCCTACGCGGCCGATCAATTCGGCAATCTCGCGATCACTCACCAAAACCAAAGCCTCCCCGTGCGGCACAAGACGCAACGCATCGCCGCCACATACACGCCTGACCGTAATTTTGCTCATGAATTATTTGATCTGTCAAAAACATGCGTTAAAAGGCCCCACACATTTCCCCAGAGGTATTTCCATGACGGCTTCGGAAAGCGAACTTCAGGCACAACTTCTGGCACAGGCGCTGCCCTATATGCAGCGCTACGAGAACAAGACGATCGTCGTCAAATACGGCGGCCATGCAATGGGCGATATGGCTCTGGGCAAGGCTTTCGCGGCCGATATCGCGCTTCTCAAGCAGTCCGGCGTCAACCCGATCGTCGTTCATGGCGGCGGCCCGCAGATCGGTGCGATGCTGACCAAGATGGGCATCGAATCGAAATTTGAGGGCGGGCTTCGCGTCACCGACGCAAAGACGGTCGAGATCGTCGAGATGGTCCTTGCCGGATCGATCAACAAGGAAATCGTCGCGCTGATCAATCAGACCGGCGAATGGGCGATCGGTCTCTGCGGCAAGGACGGCAACATGGTGTTTGCCGAAAAGGCCAAGAAGACCATCATCGATCCTGATAGCCACATCGAGCGCGTGCTCGACCTCGGCTTCGTCGGCGAGGTTGTCGAAGTTGACCGGACGCTGCTCGACCTGCTTGCCAAGTCCGAGATGATCCCCGTCATCGCCCCCGTGGCCCCCGGCCGCGACGGCGCCACCTACAACATCAATGCCGATACGTTCGCGGGTGCCATTGCCGGCGCGCTGCATGCCACCCGCCTCTTGTTCCTCACGGACGTTCCAGGCGTGCTCGACCGCGACAAGAACCTGATCAAGGAACTGACCGTCGCGCAGGCACAGGCGCTGATCAAGGATGGCACGATTTCCGGCGGCATGATCCCCAAGGTCGAAACCTGCATCGAGGCGATCCGCGCAGGCGTTCAGGGCGTCGTCATCCTGAACGGCAAGACCGCGCATTCGGTGCTGCTCGAGATCTTCACCGAACACGGTGCGGGCACGCTGATCGTTCCCTGATCAGCAGCAAGAGCTCGGCCCTCAGGACATCAGAAGGCCGAGAATGCCGCAGACGATCAGCAGGCAGCCCGACAGTTCCATGCGGTTCAGCCGTTCGTGGAACAGGAAATAGGACGAGGCGAAGGTGAAGATCAGCTCGATCTGGCCGAGCGCCTTCACATAGGCCACCTGCTGCAGCGTCATCGCCGTGAACCAGCAGGCGGAGCCGACAACGCCAGCGAGCCCGACCAGCGCCGAGGAGCGCCAGGTGCGCACGACCTGGACAATCTCTCGCTTGTCCTTCCACAGCATCCAGATCAGCATGAAAACGGTCTGGAATATCGTGACGCATGTCAGCGTGACGGCGGCCTGCATGATCGAATTGGGTCCGTTGAGCGACAGCGACGCGGAGCGGAAGGAAATCGAGGCGATGGCGAAGAGGCCGCCCGAGGCCATGCCGATCAGCGCGATCCTGCCGACCATGGCGGTGCCGAGATTGCGCCACGAGAGCGGTAGATTGGCCATCGAGATCAGCATCACCCCGATCACCCCGACGATGATCGCCACTATGCCGCCGGTGGTCAGTTTGTCGCCCAGAATGATAAAGCCGAAAATCGCCGCCTGCACCGGCTCGGTCTTCGAATAGGCGGTGCCGACCGCGAAATTCCTTAGCGAAAACAGATAGACCAGAAGCATGGTCGCGAATATCTGCGCAAGCCCGCCGAGCACGACCCAGAAGACGAACTCAAGATCCGGGCTGGGCAATGCATAGCCCACACCGAAATGCAGAACGAGCACGTAGATGACGGCGAGCGGAAATCCGTAGCCGAAGCGCACGAAGCTTGCGCCGCGGGTTCCGAGCGAGCCTTGCAGATGCTTCTGAAGCGCTGACCGCAAATTCTGACAAAAAGCGGCAGCGATGGTGATGGGGATCCAAAGTTCCATCCCAAGGCGGTATCACGCAGGGTCACGACCGGCCAAGGTCGGCGCGGCGTGTAAATGTTCGTAGGGGCGGATTTTCTTCCCGTTCAAACGCTGGCATAACACGGCTATGGACAAGACGCCGAAGACTGCCCCCGACGCCGCCGATTTCGCAAATATCCGTGACTGGGTTTTCGATCTCGACAACACGCTCTACCCGCATCACGTCAATCTGTTTTCGCAGATCGACAAGAACATGACGACCTATGTGCAGGAATTGCTGCAGCTGGAGCATGACGAGGCCAAGCGACTGCAGAAGCAGTATTACCACGAGCATGGCACGACGCTGCAGGGGCTGATGCTGAACCATGGCATCGATCCGGACGGGTTTCTCGAACAGGCGCATGCGATCGACTACTCGGCGCTGCTGCCGCATCCGGAACTCGGCGAGGCCATCCGGGCGCTGCCCGGCCGCAAGTTCATTTTTACCAATGGCAGCGTGCCGCATGCGCAGGCCGCCGCGCGCGCGCTCGGCATCCTCGACCATTTCGACGACATCTTCGATATTGTTGCCGCCGGTTATCTGCCAAAACCGGCCGGCGAGACCTACGACAAGTTCGCGGCCCTCCACACGGTCGATACGAAGAACGCTGTCATGTTCGAGGACCTGCCGCGCAATCTCATCGCGCCGAAAGCGCTCGGCATGCGCACAGTACTGCTGGTGCCGCGCAATCTCGATACTGTCGTCATCGAGCGTTGGGAAAAGTTTTCAGACGAGGACGATCACATCGATTACATCACCGACGATCTGACCTCGTTTCTGTCTGGCCTCAAGTTCGCGTAGGCCGCGCCTTACCAAAAGTTCATCTACATTACAGATGTTTAAGTGGTTTTGACCAGTTGCCGATCCTATCTTCAGGCTATCGAAGCAACCGGAAAGGACCACTCGATGATCGCGAAGAAGATAGTTTTGGCAAGCCTGAGCGCTGCTCTTATCGCTGGCGCAGCCATCCCCGCCTTCGCTGCACCAGGCCCTGACGGACCACGCCACCATGAAGGTCGACGCGGAGGCCCTGACGGCGGCCCGCATGGCGGTCCACGCGCTGCGATGATGCAGGATGTAATGTTCGTTCGCCTTCTCAAGCAGGCGGATACGAACAAGGACGGCAAGATTTCCAAGGAAGAGCTGACCGCTCGCCAGGAAGCGCTTTTCGCCGAGATCGACCTCAACAAGGACGGGTCCATCACTCGCGGTGAAATGGTTGATTTCCGTGACAACAAGATGGCCGAGTTCCGCAAGAACAACCCGCCGCCGACGCCTGAAGAGGCTGAGGACGAAGGCCCGGATGCAGACGGCCCGATGGCAGAAGGACCCGAGGGTGAAGGCCCTAAGGCTGAGGGCCCCAAGGCTGACGGACCACGTGCCGACCGCGAACAGGCCCGTGACCGCCACCACGACCGGCATGAGCGCCGGGAAGCTCGCCGCGATCGCGGTCCGAGGGGTGGACCTGGCGACGGTATGATGGGCCCCGGCATGTTCCGCATGATCGACGAGAACCGCGATCGCAAGATCAGCAAGGAAGAAGCCGCAGCGGCCACTGAAAAGCTGTTCGCCCGCATGGACACGAACAAGGACGGACAGATCACGATCGACGACCTGCCGGACCGCCCCCTCTAGTTCTACGCCCCCCTGAACTAGACCGGTAGTCGTCTGATGGACCCGCCTTCCCTTCCGGGAGGCGGGTCCAGTCGTTTCAACTGTCCGAAACTTTTCAGAGCCGCGCCTCGACGGCTGATACCTCAGGGATAGACGGCTGCGCGCCTCTTTCGAGGCAGGCAAGCGAGCCCGCAACGGCTGCCCGCCGCAAGGCATCCGCAAAGCCTATCCCCTGATCGAGACTTGCAGCCAGATAGCCGCAGAACGTATCGCCGGCGCCCACCGTGTCCACAGGCTCGATCTTCAGGCCCTTGGCCGACAGGATTTCACCATCAAGCATGGCAACGACACCTTCGCTACCGAGCGTGACCACGAACGTCTGGCCGGTCTCACTGTGAAGGCGGCGCAAAACTTCTTCGCGCGCTTGGGCGTCGCTGATCGTGCAACCTGCGAGAAGGTCGAATTCGGTCTCGTTGGCGACGACGATATCGGCGAGGCCGGATAGTCGAACCGCATCAGCCGTCAGCGGCGCGGTGTTGATCATCGTCCGGATGCCCTTCGCCTTTGCTGCGCGCAGAGCCGCCTCGACGGCTGCCGGCGGGATCTCGAGCTGCAGCATCAACGTGTCTGATGGAGACATGGCCTCCACCGCGCCCTGCGCCTGCGCCTCGCCGATCGTGCCATTGGCACCGGGCACGACGGCGATCATGTTCTCGCCGCTGTCATCGCCGACCAGTATCAGTGCTGTGCCGGTTGAAATGTTTGTCCGCGTGACCGCTGACAGGTCAGTTCCGGATGCCTGGAGCAAAGCCAGCGCCGGGTCTGCAAAACCGTCGTTTCCGACAGCGCCGACCATGCGCACGTCGCTGCCTGCGCGGCGGGCGGCCAGTGCCTGGTTCGCACCCTTGCCGCCGGAGGCCGTCGCAAAGGTTGACCCCACAACCGTTTCGCCCGGCCCCGGCAACCGCTCCGTCGTTGCGATAAGATCCATGTTGATGGAGCCGAAGACGGTAATCATGCTGTGCCTGCCTGTTTTGTGAAATGCGGGCTGACACTGCCCGAGAGGATCAGTCCTCGTCAACTACCCTCAGGCGCAGCGATCCGGTGCGGCTCTCGACTGCGCCGGATGCCGGAGCTGCGGGGGTTGGTCCAGCGTGGGGTATCGGGGCGGCCACTGGTGCTTCCAGTTCGAGCGCTTCGATCCTTGCACCGCGCCGGCCGAGCTTTTCGGTCGACGTCACGATCTGCTCGACGTCCTTCTGGGCTGCGAAGAAATGCGATTGCAGCTTACGGGTCCGCTCGTCGAGGCGACCGAGATCCTCCATCAGCAAGGCCACCTCGCCCTGGATCAGATGCGCCTGTTCGCGCATGCGCTGGTCTTTCAGCACGGCCTGGATGACCTGGATTGACAGCATCAGCAGCGACGGCGAGACGATGACGATCCTCGCGCGCTGCGCCTTCTGGATCACGCCCTCGAAATGCTCGTGGATCTCGGCAAAAATCGATTCCGACGGCACGAAGAGAAAGGCGGTGTCCTGCGTTTCTCCGGCAATCAGATATTTCTCCGAGACATCGCGGATATGGACTTCCATGTCGCGGCGAAATTGCTGGGATGCGGCCCGGCGCGCCTCGGGTGCGGCGGATTCGCGAAAGGCATTCCATGCCTCCAGCGGAAATTTTGCGTCGATGACGAGCGGTGGCAAGCCGTTCGGCATGCGGATCACGCAATCCGGTCTCGAACCGTTCGACAGCGTCTTCTGGAATTCGAAGGCACCCATCGGCAGGCCGTCGGAAACGATCGCTTCCATCCGGCCCTGACCAAAGGCGCCACGCGTCTGCTTGTTGGAGAGGATCGCCTGCAGTCCCACGACATCCTTGGCTAGGCTCTGAATGTTGTTCTGGGCAGCGTCGATGACGGCCAGACGCTCCTGCAGCTGGCGCAGGTTGTCATGGGTGGATCTGGTCTGTTCGGTAATGGTAGCGCCGATACGGTGGGTCATGCCATCGAGCCGCTGGCCGACGACCTGGCTGAGCTCGACCTGGCGGGCGGCAAGCGTTTCGCCCATCGCCGAAAGCCTGCCCTGCATTTCCCCCTGCATCCGCATCAACTCGCCCATGCGGGCCTCTGCGTCTTCCGCCTGACGGCCGCTGCTTCCGGAAATACGCATGAGAAGAAGCATCAGAAGCATGCCGAAGATGCACGAAGCAGCCATCAGCACCAGTGGGTGCTGGCTCTCCAGAAAACGAGAAATCTCGGGGAACAGGTCATTCATGGCGGCAAGCTAGCAGAAAACCGCGGATTGGAAAGATCAAAACGGGAACATCGATTGAAAACGGCGATCCGGGCCTGTTCCATCGGCGAAAAAGATAGGTTATGGGATCGCCATGACGATCAAGCCGCTTATCATTCTCCCCGATCCGCTCCTGCGTCAGGTGTCCAAGCCTTTCGAACGGGTGGACGATGCTCTTTTGAAGCTCGCGGACGACATGCTGGAAACCATGTATGACGCACCGGGCATCGGCCTTGCCGGGATCCAGATCGGCGTTGCCCGCCGCATTCTCGTGGTCGACGTGTCGCGCGAGGAGGACGAGAAGAACCCGATCGTCGTGATCAATCCGGAAATTATCCGCTCATCGGACGAGCGATCGGTGTATGAGGAAGGCTGCCTTTCCATCCCGGAATACTATGCCGAGGTGGAGCGCCCCGCTTCCGTGACGGTCAAGCATATCGGTCGCGACGGCAAGGAACACGTGATCGAGGCCGATGGCCTGCTCGCCACCTGCCTGCAGCACGAGATCGACCATCTGGACGGCGTGCTGTTCATCGACCATATATCGCGGCTGAAGCGCGAAATGGTGGTCAAGAGGTTCACCAAGGCTGCCAAGGCGAAGGCGGTCTAGCCATCGCTTGAAGGCACTCTCGGTTTGAAGGCGCGTTCCTTGCGGGCGCGAAAGGTCCATGTCTCTTCGCATCATCTTCATGGGCACGCCGGAATTTTCCGTGCCGACACTGCAGAACCTGAAGCAGGCCGGTCACGAGATCGTCGCGGTCTATAGCCAGCCACCGCGTCCCGGCGGGCGCCGCGGGCTCGATCTCGTCAAGTCGCCGGTGCACCAGGCGGCAGAACTGCTCGGCATTCCGGTCCTGACGCCGCTCAATTTCAAAAGCGAGGAAGACCGCGAGACCTTCAGGTCCTTCAAGGCCGATGTCGCCGTGGTCGTTGCCTATGGCCTGCTTCTGCCCGAGGTGATCCTGACCGGCACCCGGCTTGGCTGCTACAACGGCCATGCTTCGCTGCTGCCACGCTGGCGCGGTGCTGCCCCGATCCAGCGCGCCATCATGGCCGGCGACGACAAGACCGGCATGATGGTGATGCAGATGGAAAAGGGCCTCGATACCGGCCCGGTGGCGCTCACAAAGGAAGTCGAGATCGGCGAGGCCATGACCGCAGGCGAGTTGCACGACCGGCTGATGCTGACGGGCGCGCGTGCCATGGTCGAGGCGATGGAGAAGCTCGAAGCCGGCGACCTGCCGCTGACACCGCAGTCCGAGGACGGCGTGCTCTACGCGTCGAAGATCGACAAGGGTGAAACCCGCATCGATTTCTCGAGGCCCGCGCGCGACGTTCACAACCATATTCGCGGGCTCTCCCCGTTTCCGGGCGCCTGGTTCGAGGCCGAGATCAACGGTAAGCCGGAGCGGATCAAGGTTATCTCGTCCGCAATCGGCGCCGGACAGGGAGACGCCGGCACCGTGCTGGACGATCACCTCACGATCGCCTGCGGCGATGGCGCGGTGTGCCTGACGCGGTTGCAGAAGGCCGGCGGCAAGCCGCTGGATGCGGCCGATTTCCTGCGTGGCACGGCGATCACGGCCGGAATGCGGGTCGCCTGATGCCGCGTTACAAGATGATCGTCGAATATGACGGCACGTCCTATGTGGGCTGGCAGATTCAGGACAACGGTCATTCGGTGCAGGCCGCGCTGCAGAAAGCAATCCTGAAGCTGACCGGCGAGACGGTATCGGTCCGTGGCGCAGGGCGGACCGATTCCGGCGTGCATGCCTGGGGCCAGACGGTTCATACGGATCTTTCGCGCGAGTGGGTGCCGTACAAGCTGCGCAACGCCGTCAACGCCTACCTGATGACGGCATCGGAAAAGGTCTCGGTCATCGATGTCAGCCTCGTCGACGAGACCTTCGATGCAAGGTTCTCGGCCATCAAGCGGCATTACCTCTACCGCATCCTCAACCGGCCCTCGCCTCTGGCGCTCGAGGCGAACCGGGCCTGGTGGGTGTCAAAGCCTCTCGACCACGAGGCGATGCATGCCGCGGCCCAGATGCTGGTCGGGCATCATGATTTTACCACCTTCCGCTCCACCCACTGTCAGGCGAAAAGCCCGGTCCGGACGCTCGACCGGCTGGACGTGACGCGCTCAGGCGATCTGATCGAGATCCGCGCTTCGGCTCAAAGCTTCCTGCACAACCAGATCCGCTCCTTTGCCGGCACGCTGAAGATCGCCGGACAAGGCAAGGTTACGCCCGAGGACGTTAGGGCAGCACTCGAGGCACGCGACCGCAAGCGCTGCGGCCCGGTGGCACCGCCGGATGGCCTCTATTTCATGAAGGTGGATTATCCTGACGACCGTCAGGACGGATAGACGCCCAGGAACCGCTGCAGCACCTCGGACAGAAGCATGTCCGGCACGATCAGCACCATCACCAGCGCCGTCACCAGCAGCGGCTGCGGGCCGCAAAGCATGCGCATCACTCGCGTCAGCGCGACGACGACGGCAATCAGCAGCGACAGGTGCAGGAGCGCCAGAAATCCGGTCATGCCGATCGGCAGGATGAAGGCTGCCGCCAGAACCGCATAGGCATAAGCAAACGGCACGGACAGCCAGTTGACCACGATCACCATCGTCGGGAATTTCTTGCCGAGCCCGAACAGCGCGCAGACGATGCCCACCAGAATGAGAGGCAGGATCCAGTCGATCGCCTCCAGCATGCCGAGCCGGAAGAAGAACAGGCCACCGGTCTTCGTGCCCGGCGGCATTGCCTGCAGAAACATCATCCGCCACCAGGCCCAGGTGACGAACATTGCCGGCAGACACCAGACAAAGGCCCAGAAGGACCGCAGCAGGCCGCGATCGGTAAGATCGAGTTGCTTGAACCCTTGCTCATCGCCCTTGATCAGCAGCCAGATGCCGGACACGTAAAACCGGACTTCAGCGTAGCTGGGCATCGGCACCTCTTGGATTGAGAATGCGGGAAGAATGTCCGCGGTGGGCAATCATGCGACCGTCACTCCAAGGCTTGTCTCCAGCCAGGACACGACGACCAGTTCGGTCAACACGGTGAACCCGAGCAGCGAAGCCCGCAACCATGGGGAACCGCCGACAACCGTCGTCAGGAGCCGCCAGTAGAGAAGAACTGCACCGACAAGAACGGCGAGCATGACGCTAAGCAATCCATATCGGTAAACGAGGCCCGCACCGAACAGGCTGTCCAGCGCAAGGCTGACCGGGAATGCCGTCACGTAAGATGCATAGACCAGCGGGACCGTGAACCAGTTGCGCGTGACGATCAGCGTGCGCAGCAGCGGTCGCAGTCCGAAGGCGACAGCGACGAGGCAGATGGCGAGAACCGGAATGATCCACTGCGCGATCTCCACCAGAAACATCTTTCCGGCGAATGCGAGGACACCGTCACCGCCGCGGGGATGCGCCTGCGCATATTCGGCACGCTTGAACATCCATCCGGCAACGATCGCGGGCAGGCACCACAGGATCGCGAGAAAGGACCGGGCAACGCCCTGGTCGGAAATGTCGAAGGCGCTGAGGCCGCGCGCATCGCCGCGGATCAGCAGCCAGAGGCCGCTCAGGTGATGGCTGAGGTCATGAAACCGCAGCATCGTCGAACCAGCGGGAGAGGAAGGTTCCGTAGATCTGCGTCAGCGTTTCAAGGTCCGCGATCGCTACCCGCTCGTCCACCATGTGCATGGTCTGGCCGACGAGGCCGAACTCGACGACCGGGCAATAATCCTTGATGAAACGCGCATCGGATGTGCCGCCGGTGGTCGACAGCGCCGGCACCCTGCCCGTCACGGCCTCGACGGCGCCCGAAAGCGAACTGATCAGAGCGTTGTTGCGGGTCAAAAAGACGTGGCTCGGTCGCTCGGCCCAGACGATCTCGTAACGGACCTTGTCGCGACCGGGACGCAGCGTCTGGTCGCCTGCGGCCGCATCGAGACGGCGCAGGATCTCGGCCTGGACGGTTTCGGCCGTCCAGGTGTCGTTGAAGCGGATGTTGAAGGCAAAACTCGCCTTGGCAGGCACGACATTGGTTGCCGGGTTACCGATATCGACCGTGGTGACTTCGAGGTTGGAGGCCGGGAATTCCGGTGTGCCTTCGTCGAATCGCGGGTGCATCAGGGCATGCGCCAGGGGTAGCAGCCCGCGCACCGCGTTGTCGGCGAGATGCGGATAAGCGGCGTGGCCCTGAACGCCATGGACCGTGACCTTGCCGGAGACGGAGCCGCGGCGGCCGATCTTGATCATGTCGCCCAGCACGTCCGGATTGGTCGGTTCGCCGACCAGGCAGGCATCCCAGCGCTCGCCCTTGTCGGCTGCCCATTTCAGCAGTTTCTCGGTACCGTTGACGGCCGGGCCTTCTTCGTCGCCGGTGATCAGGAATGAGATAGAGCCCTGCGGCGCGCCGTGTTCTTCGATATGGCGGGCAACGGCTGCCGCAAAGCAGGCAATGCCGCCCTTCATGTCGACGGCGCCGCGGCCGAACATTTCTCCGCCCTCGATTTCGGCGGAAAACGGAGGATGGCTCCAGGACGCCTCGTCGCCGACCGGCACCACATCCGTATGGCCGGCAAACATCAGATGCGGACCGGTCGTTCCAAGCCGGGCGTAGAGGTTCTCGATGTCGGGCATGCCGGGCTCGGTCGCCACCATCCGCTCGACGGTAAAGCCGAGCGGCGAAAGCATCGCCTCAAGCGCCGACAATGCGCCGCCTTCGGCGGGCGTGACGGACGGGCAGCGGATGAGGTCCCGC
The DNA here is from genome assembly GCF_014842035.1 of Rhizobium sp. CFBP 8752. Classification (NCBI taxonomy): domain Bacteria; kingdom Pseudomonadati; phylum Pseudomonadota; class Alphaproteobacteria; order Hyphomicrobiales; family Rhizobiaceae; genus Rhizobium; species Rhizobium sp. CFBP 8752. The sequence goes on from NZ_JACYUZ010000003.1 coordinate 186,605, forward strand.
AGGTTTGCGATCGGGTCGACAGCGGACATCGGGATGGCCTTCGGTTAGTCGCGCAGCAGTTCGTTGATGCCGGTCTTGGAGCGGGTCTTCTCATCGACCGTCTTGACGATGACAGCGCAATAGAGATGCGGTGCGGCCAGGCCGTTCGGCATCGTGGCATTGCCCGACGGCATCGAGCCGGCGACGACGACCGAGTAAGGCGGCACTTCGCCGAACGAGACTTCACCGGTGGCGCGATTGACGATCTTGGTCGACTTGCCGATGTAGACACCCATTCCGAGGACCGAGCCTTCGCGAATGATGCAGCCTTCGACGACTTCCGAGCGGGCGCCGATAAAGCAATTGTCCTCGATGATGGTCGGGCCGGCCTGCATCGGCTCCAGCACGCCGCCAATGCCGACGCCGCCGGAGAGGTGCACGTTCTTGCCGATCTGTGCGCAGGAACCGACAGTTGCCCAGGTATCGACCATCGTGCCTTCATCGACATAGGCGCCGAGATTGACGAAGGACGGCATCAGCACGACGTTCTTGCCGATATAGGCCGAGCGGCGCACGACGGCGTTCGGCACCGCGCGGAAACCGGCCGAACGGAACTGGTTCTCGCCCCAGCCTTCGAACTTCGAAGGAACCTTGTCCCACCAGGTGGAGGCGCCGGGGCCGCCCTTGACGACCTCCATGTCGTTGAGACGGAAGGACAGAAGAACCGCCTTCTTCAGCCACTGGTTGACGGTCCAGCTGCCATCCTCGCCGCGCACGGCCACACGGGCCTCGCCGGCATCGAGCAGGTTCAGCGACTGCTCAACGGCATCGCGGATCTCTCCCTTGGTCGAGATCGTCACAGTGTCGCGGTTGTCGAACGCGGTTTCGATCGTCTTTTCGAGGGAGGAGAGGTCTGCGCTGCTCATGGGAAATCCTTCGTCGTCGTCGATATCGTGATGGCCGCAAAGGCCCGGGACACAGCCGTGCGGCTGGCCAAATGGTGCCATTTGCTCTAAGCGACCGGCACTCAAGCGTCAATGCGAATTGGCGTCAACGCAGATAAGCGAACGGCTCCGGAAGGGTTATTGCGATGGCACGGGTGAAGAATGACGGACCACGGCGGAAGGACGGGGTCTGGGATCCGTTGAAGGACAACAAGGCCGACAAGAGTGCCGCCGCAGTTCAGCCGAAAACGCCGCAGACGCTGTCGCCGACCTATCGCCTTGCCTTTGCCGATGAGGATTTCCTGAGCCGCGAAGAATTGCGGCCGGTGCGGCTGCAGCTGGAACTCATGAAGGCCGAGATGATGCTCGCCGAGGCCGGGATCAAATCCACGGTCGTGCTGTTCGGCGGTGCCCGCATTCCGGCACCGGGCCAGGCGCCTTGGGCGGCTCACAACGAGACCCAGCGCAACAACCTGATTGAAGCCTCGGTTTTTTACGAAGAGGCCCGCAAGTTCGCGACGCTCTGTGGTGTGCATTCGGCAGCCTACGACCATCAGGAATATGTGGTCGTGACCGGTGGCGGACCGGGCGTGATGGAGGCCGGCAACCTTGGCGCGTCGGAGGTTGGCGCACCGAGCATCGGGCTCAACATCATGCTGCCGCACGAACAGGCGCCCAATCCTTACGTGACGCCGGAGCTCTCATTCAACTTCCACTATTTCGCGATTCGCAAGATGCACTTCCTGATGCGCGCCAAGGCCGTTGCCGTCTTCCCGGGCGGCTTCGGCACGCTCGATGAGATGTTCGAGGCGCTGACGCTGATCCAGACCAAGCGCATGGAGCGAATCCCGCTCATCCTGTTTTCAGAAAAGTTCTGGCGCGGCATCGTCAACTTCGAAGCGCTTGCCGATTTCGGCACGATCTCGCCGAAGGATCTTGAGCTGATCAGCTTTGTGGAAACCGCAGATCAGGCGTGGAAGATCATCGCGGATTTCTACGGGCTTTGATGGTGGGACGGTGCAGGTTCCTTACCCTCTCCCCGTGCGCGGGGAGAGGAAACAGGCCCTGATCGGGCAATGACCATTCAGCTTGCCGGTTGAGCTTGGAGCCCTAGAGACGGCCGACGCGCTCGGTCAGCAGCTCGAAGAAACCATCCGCGTCGACATGGCGCATGAAGGTCGCATTGGCCGTGCGGCCGGTAACGCCCCACCAGTCGGCGACCGTCATGCCGACGGTGAGTTCCGATTCGGTCTCGATCTCGACATTGCAATGGCGGCCGGTAAAGAGGTCCGGCTTCAAGAGATAGGCGATGACCGACGGGTCATGCAGCGGGCCGCCGTCGGAGCCGTATTTCTCGATATCGAAGCGCTCGAAGAAGGCAAGCCATTCGACGAGAACCTGCGACGGGCGGTTGCCGAGTGCGGCGATCTTTTCGACCCGTGCCTTGGTGGTCAGCAGCTGATGCGTGACATCGAGCGGCATCATGACCACAGGGATACCGGCGCCGAACACGATCTTGGCCGCCTCCGGATCCACATAGATGTTGAATTCGGCTGCTGGCGTGATGTTGCCGCCTTCGAACAGGCCGCCACCCATCATCACCAGTTCCTGGACGCGCGAAGCAATGTCCGGCGCCTTGGTGAGCGCCATGGCGATGTTGGTGAGCGGACCGAGCGTGCAAAGCGTCACGGTGCCTTCCGGCTCGCGGCGCAGCGTCTCGATGATGAAGTCGATGGCGTTCTGTTCCTGCGCGACCATGGTCGGCTCAGGCAGTTCCGCTCCGTCGAGACCAGTCTTGCCGTGGACGTGTTCGGCGGTCACCTGCGGCCGGTTCAATGGCTTCAATGCACCTTCATAGACCTTGGCATCGGGCCTGCCGCAGAGCTCGCAGACGATCCTCAGGTTGCGGCTGGTAAACGACAGCGGCACGTTGCCGGCAACGGCAGTCAAACCCAGCACATCCAGCTCGTCGGGGCTCGCAAAGGCCAGCATGATGGCCGCTGCGTCGTCCTGACCGGGATCGGTGTCGATGATGATCTTTCTGCGTTGCATGTCTCTTCCCCTTGAACTTTACGGGTTTTTGAGCCGGGTTGCGGATCGTGTCAAGCGCTCGCCGGCGTCTTGCGCTGACTGCCGCAAATTCCCATATATTGACCCGTCGGCGGGCCTTATGGACGCCGGCACAGTCGCTGGATAAAAGCTGGGACGACCGATGAGCCGTATGACACCTTTCGCAAGCCCTCTCCTCCTGGGCTTCGACGCGATGGAAAAGACACTCGAGCGATTGGGCAAGGGAAGCGACGGCTACCCGCCCTACAATATCGAGCGCATCAAGAAGACAGCGGGTGACGAACCACGCGAGGACGAATGCGACCTGCTGCGCATCACGCTTGCGGTGGCCGGTTTTTCGGAGGCCGAGCTCGAGGTCATGACCGAAGAAAACCAGCTTATCATTCGCGGCAGACAGGCCGAGCAGAACGAGCGCGACTACCTCTACCGCGGTATTGCGGCCCGCCAATTCCAGCGGATCTTCGTGCTGGCGGACGGTATGCAGGTGTCCGGCGCATCGTTGAAAAATGGTCTTCTTTCGATCGATCTGATCCGCCCCGAGCCGGAGCGTGTAGTGCGAAAAATTAACATTTCCGTCTCACAGTAGATCAATCAGCAATCGCTGATGCGTCCCCACTGTGGAGGCAGAAATGCTCATGAAAGAAGCGAATCCGAGCTTGACGGAGTCCGAACTCGCGCATCTCGGAAACGGCGAAGTCGGTTACATTCGCAAGATGAAGTCGGACGATGTGTCCCGCTGTTTCCCCGAGGCTCCGGACATCGATCCAAGCCTTGACCTTTGGGCCCTGTTCGGTGCGGACGGTACGCCGATCCTGCTCACCGATAACCGCTCCAGCACCTTTTTCAAGGCTGCCGAGGACGAGCTGAAGACCGTTACCCTGCACTGATCGGAATGAGCGTCAGATCTTGACGAATGTCAGGTAGGCGGATGACCGCCCTTCCCGGCGGGCCTTGTTCTCGTATCGCGTACCCGGCCAGCCGGCATAGGGCGTCAGCCAGTCCGAAGCCTGTTCCGCCTGCCAGGCGAAGCCGCCATGATCGCGGCAATGGAGCAGCGTCCAGTTCACATAGGTATCGATGTCTGAGGCGAAGCAGAATGTTGCGCCCGGCTTCAGCACTCGGTGGAACCGCTCCAGGTTGACCTGCGAAACGAAGCGGCGCTTCCAGTGCTTCCGCTTTGGCCAGGGATCCGCATAGAGAAGGTCGATCTGATCGATCGACGCATCCGGCAGCCAGTCCAGAACCTGGGTCGCATCGTCATCGTAAAGGCGGATGTTGCGCAAGCCCTGCTCTTCCACGCTGGTCAGAAGCTTTGCCATGGAATTGACGAAGGGTTCGACGCCGATAAAGCCGGTCGACGGATTTTCGGCGGCGCGGTGGATCAGGTGCTCGCCGCCACCGAAACCGATTTCCAGCCGCATCCGCTCAACAGAGAAGTCGTAGAGGCTCTCGATCGTCTTCGGTGCAGGGTTGGCCAGATCAAGCTTCAGTTGCGGCAAGAGCGTCGCCAGACCTTCCGCCTGCTTCTCGCGCAACGGCTTTCCCTTGCGGCGACCGAAAAAGGCTTCCGTGGAACGGCTGGGATGCGGCTTGTCGGTCATGGGTCGAATTCTCTCACGGTAAAAGCGGACGCCTTCGGCAGAAGGCACCCGCTTTACTGTCTTACAGGCGTGCTCGTAAAGGGCGATCAGGCCGCTTCGAGCTGATCACCCTTGAGGGCGTCCTTCAAAGGCTTCACGAGATCGGTCTTTTCCCAGGAGAAGGAACCGTCGCGACCGGCCTTGCGACCGAAATGGCCGTAAGCAGAGGTCTTTGCATAGATCGGCTTGTTGAGATCGAGGTGACGGCGGATGCCGGACGGCGAGAGGTCCATGGTCTTGCGGATTGCCGCTTCGATCTGGTCTTCCGTCACGTTCTTGCCGGTTCCATGCAGGTCGACATAGATCGACAGCGGCTGGGAAATGCCGATCGCATAGGAAATCTGCAATGTGCAGCGTTCGGCAAAGCCTGCGGCCACAACGTTCTTGGCAAGGTAGCGGGCTGCATAGGCTGCCGAGCGGTCGACCTTGGTCGTGTCCTTGCCGGAGAAAGCGCCGCCGCCATGGGGGGCTGCACCACCGTAGGTGTCGACGATGATCTTGCGGCCGGTCAGGCCGGCATCGCCATCGGGACCGCCGATGACGAACTTACCGGTGGGGTTGATGTACCACTTGCAGTCGGCTGCGATCGGAAGTTCGCCCAGCGCTTCGCGGATATAGGGTTCGACGACGGAGCGGACCTTCTTCGAGTCCCAGCTGGGATCGATATGCTGGGTGGAGAGCACGATCGAGTCGACGGCGGCGGGCTTGCCGTTTTCGTAACGGACGGTCACCTGGCTCTTGGCATCGGGGCCGAGCTTGGCGGCTTCGCCCTCGCCCTTCTTGCGGGCCGTGGCAAGCAGCTGCAGGATCTTGTGCGAATAATAGATCGGCGCCGGCATCAGGTCCGGCGTTTCCTTGCAGGCGTAACCGAACATGATGCCCTGGTCGCCGGCACCTTCGTCGCCCTGACGGTCGCTCGCGTTATCGACGCCCTGCGCGATATCGGCGGACTGCGAATGGAGGAGGACGTCGATCTTGACCGTCTTCCAATTGAAGCCATCCTGTTCGTAGCCGATGTCGCGGATTGCCCGGCGCGCAGCCGACTTGAACTTCGACGGGTTGATCACGTCGTTGCCGTTCTTGTCCTTCTTCATCAGGCTCGGCGGCAGGCGGACTTCGCCCGCAATCACCACCCGGTTTGTCGTCGCCAGCGTTTCACAAGCGATGCGGACGCCCCAAGGATCAATCCCGGTCTTTGCGGCTTCGCGGTAGACGAGATCGACGATCTCATCGGAAATACGATCGCAGACCTTGTCCGGATGACCTTCTGCAACGGACTCACTCGTGAACAGATAACTGGCGCGCATAACGGGATTCCCCTCAAAGAACAGACATCGAATGTTTAGTAAGTTCATCCGCTGAAGACAAGCGTACAACGACATAAATATATCTTTATGCGTCCAAGCGATTACCAATTCCTTGAGGTCACGGCATAAAAAAAGCGGCCCGGAGGCCGCCTTTCAAATAATGACCGGTCGACCGGTCATTCCGTCTCGGCATCGGCGGCAAGCGCCTTGACAAGATCCACCAAACGGCGGCGAACCTTGGGATCGGCGATCTTCACAAATGCGCGGTTCAACTGCAGCCCCTCAGAGGACGACAGGAAATCAACCACGTAGTTCGAGCTGGATGCTTCCGCCATGCCGGACGCTCCACCCGCCTGATCGCCTGGCGCATCTTCGAAGAAGAAGGAGACCGGGACGTTCAAGATGGACGAAATGTTCTGCAGACGGCTGGCGCCAACGCGGTTCGTTCCCTTCTCGTATTTCTGAATCTGCTGGAATGTGATACCAAGGCTCTCCCCCAGCTTTTCCTGGCTCATGCCCAGCATTGTGCGGCGCAGACGAATCCGGCTCCCGACGTGAATATCAATCGGGTTCGGCTTCTTCTTGTTTTCAATCATAACGACGTCCTGACGAAGTTGCTGTCAATCTTCAACCCGGTCCGCGTGTGGGAGATACACTTTGGTGGCGCCGGTCACAACAAATCCGGCAAGCAAGGTGTATGGCGAGACGATAGGCCAAACCACTATGCAATTTTAGGGGTTTTGGGTCAATTCTTCCAGAATTTAAAACTTGTACGGGAAATAAGTGCAATCACAAACATGAGACATATCAGCAACCAGAAGTAAAAACGCCGTTCGGAAGCGTTCCAAAATGGGACTTTGACACTCGACATGGTTGAGTCAATCACACCCTTTTGATTGTAATCCAGGCCGCGTACGACCCTGCCAAAAGGATCGACGAAAGCCGAAATACCGGTGTTGGCACCGCGAATCAACGGCATGCCGTTTTCGACAGCCCGGACACGCGCCTGCTGGAAATGCTGGAAGGGTCCGGGAGTTTCACCGAACCATCCATCGTTGGTGACGTTCAAGAGCGCGCTCGAGCGTTCAATGCCGGCACCGATTTCATCCGGGAAGATCGCTTCGTAGCAGATCAGCGGATAGAAGGTTTGCCCGCCCGGCAGCGTCAGCATGGCGCGGCCCGGTGCTGCGGTAAAGCCGCCCGGCATGGCGATCGCATCGGGGATGCCGAGCGACCGCAGCATGTCCTCGTAAGGCACATACTCGCCGTAGGGGACCAGATGCACCTTGTCCGACGCCGACACGATCTGGCCGTTGCTGTCGATGACGTAGATCGAGTTGTAATAGCGGGTCGCAAAGCCCGGCCCGGCATTTTCAGCGCGGACGGCGCCGGTCACCAGAACCTGACCATCTTCCAGCACATCGGCAATGCGCGACAGGGCATCGGGATTATCGGTCAAGATGAACGGAACCGAGGTTTCCGGCCAGACGATGATATCCGGACGCTTTGCACCATCCTTTGCGGGCAGCGCCGTCATCGCCAGATGTTCTTCGAAGATCGCACCGCGCTCGGAATCGTCGAGTTTGCGCGACTGGTCGATCATCGGCTGGACGAGGCGCACCTCGACCGGATCCTTGGCAGTGGTAGAAAGCACCGCGTCGGCACCCGCAAGCCGCCAGGCGCCGAAGCCTAGATGGGCGCAGAGGAGAAGACCTGCGAGCGCGAGGCCAAGCCCCATGCCGCGTCGGGTCCCGATCAGTGCCGGTGCGGAGAACACGAAAACAGCCAGCACAGTGACACCCGTCACGCCGAGCGGAGCGGCCGACTGCATCATCAGCGGCATCGGCATGGCGCCGTAGCCGATCGAGTTCCAGGGAAAGCCCGTCAGCATGAAGCCCCGCAGCCATTCCGCAAGGCCAAAGCCAAACGCAGCAGCCGCAATCCGGCCCAAGCCATCGGACCAGAGAATGCGTGCCACCAGCGCCGCAAAGCCCCAGAACAGCGCCAGAAAAGCCGGCAGGCCCAGAACTGCAAGCGGTATTGCCCAGGCAAACTCGTCCGCCTCGACGAGAAGCGCATTGCCGAGCCACCAGAGGCTGGCGACGAAGTAGCCGAAGCCGAACACCCAGCCAAGGAAAAAGGCCGAGCGCAGGCGGCTGAGCCGCCCACCATCCGGATTACCGGTCGTGCCGTCCATCAGCCAGATGAACAGCGTGAAAGACACGAACAGAGCGGCAAAGAAACCGAAGGGTGGAAGGGCGAGTGCGCCGACAGCGCCGGCAAAAAACGCAAGGAGGATACGCGGCCAGCCCCATAGAAGCATGACCCTGCCAGCCAGTCGCTCCATCGATGTCCCCTTCGCCCGAATCAGAAGCCGCAGTCTTTCATGAAAAACTGCGGCTTGTCCTGTTATCGGCTGTTCAAAACACCTGGAAACTCAGGCCGATGGATGATCGTTGCCACGATCGGACGAGGGTGCCGGCAGAAGCACGGTCGGCGTCTTGTCAGTAATCGCCTTCTGCTGCGTCTCGGCAACGGGCTCGCCCTCGCCCTTGAGCTGCCTGCGGCGAACGAGCGCGCGCTTGCGCATGATCCGGACCCGCTTGATGCGGCGCGGATCGGCGTCGAGGATCTGGAATTCGAACCCTGGCACAGCCTGCACGACTTCACCGCGCACCGGAATGCGACCGAGCGCTGAGAAGATCAATCCACCCAGCGTATCGACGTCGTCCAGCCGGTCCCGCACGTCGAAATCGGAGCCGATCGCCTTGGAGATTTCCATCAGCTCGATACGGGCATCGGCAATGAAGATATCGTCGCCGGCACGCGAGAACATCACTTCCTCGTCGTCATGCTCGTCCTCGACATCGCCGATCACCATCTCGACGATATCCTCATGCGACACGAGACCATCGGTGCCGCCGTATTCGTCGATGACCAGCGCCATCTGCGTACGTGCGGCCTGCATCGTGCTCATCAGCTCGGATGCCAGCATCGATGGCGGTACGAACAGCAGTTTGCGAACCAGGCCTGCCTCGGCAACGGTCTGATCGAGATTGACGCGGCTGAGATCGAAGGCCGCCTTGGCGGTCCGGGCCGGCTTCTCGACCGCTCCACCGGCAACGACGGCTGCTGCTGCCGTTGCACGGGTACCGGTCCGGCGCTTGTTGCGGGCCTGTTTTGCCAGATAGGACAGAAGGTCGCGGATATGCACGAAGCCGCGGGCATCGTCGAGATTGTCGCTGTAAACCGGCATGCGCGAGCGGCCGGTCTCCTCGAAATGGATCATCAGTTCGCCGATCGTCATGCTCATGTCGACGGCTTCGATATCGGCGCGCGGCACCATGATGTCCTCGACGCGAACCTCGCGGAAGCGGAGGATGTTGTGCAGCATGGCGCGCTCTTCCGGAGAAAAGGCGTTGCTGACATTGGTGTCGGTCATCAGCGCGTCGGCGAGATCCTCGCGGAGCTGTTCGCCCTGCGACGGCCGCAGCAGGCGGACCGCCCGAGACCAGAATGTATTATGGGATTTGGGGTGGTGCTCGGATCGTCCCGAACTACTTCCCTCGTCCGACGAGGGTGAGTCCGAACTGTCCTTGCCCTCGCGGGCGACATTGCTCGAATAATCGTTCATTGTTCCAAACTACACTATCGGGTCCTGCCCCGCATAGGGGTCAGATAGGCCGAGACCGGCTAAAATGCGAGTCTCGAGTGTCTCCATTTCCTCCGCCTCGTCCTTTTCCATGTGGTCGTAACCGAACAGATGGAGAAAGCCGTGGACCAGAAGATGGGTCAGATGATCGTCGAAACTCTTGTCGAGATCAACTGCCTCGCGTTCGACAGTCTGCCTTGCGATGACGATATCGCCCAGCATCAGGCCCGGCATACCGCCGGGTTCGAGCGGAAAAGCGGGGAAAGACAAGACGTTGGTCGGCTTGTCCATGCCGCGCCATTCGGCGTTGATTGCCCGGATGGAATCATCGTCGGTAAAGACGAGAGAGACTTCGGGCGGTATTTTCGGAAACGGTTGATCTTCTTCGCGGACGAGATAATCGGCGGCCGCGGCGAAAACCTTTTGCGTCAACGCCAAAAGCGCCGGCTCTTCCGGCCAGCCTTCGTCGTCGATGCTGATCTGTATGTCGAGTTCGGGCATAGGGACTGGAAACCGGACTAGCGTCCGGCCTCCTCGCTTTCCTCGTGGACGGCATATTGCGCGTCATAGGCCCTGACGATGCGGCCAACCAGCGGGTGGCGCACGACGTCGGTATCCTTGAAGCGGATGACCGAGATGCCTTCGACCCCGTTGAGGATCTGCAGCGCCTCGACCAAACCGGATTTCACGCCGCGCGGCAAATCCACCTGGCTCGGGTCGCCGGTGATGATCATGCGTGCGTTTTCACCAAGACGGGTGAGAAACATCTTCATCTGCATCGATGTCGTGTTCTGCGCCTCGTCGAGGATGATCGCGGCATTGGCAAGCGTGCGGCCGCGCATGAAGGCGAGCGGCGCGATTTCGATGACCCCGGCCGTGATTGCCCGTTCGACCTTGTCGGCTGGGATCATGTCGTAGAGCGCGTCATAGAGCGGCCGCAGATAGGGATCGACCTTTTCCTTCATGTCGCCAGGAAGGAAACCCAGACGTTCGCCCGCCTCGACGGCCGGACGCGAAAGAATGATCTTGTCGACGGCACCGCGTTCCAGCAGCTGCGCGGCATGGGCGACGGCCAGATAGGTCTTGCCGGTACCGGCCGGACCGACGCCGAACACCATCTCTGCCCGATCGAGCGCCCGCATATAGGCGTCCTGCGTCGGGGTACGCGCGACAATCGTCTTTTTCTTGGTGGAGATCTGGCTCATCGAAAGCCTGGCCTTTTTCTCGAGCGTCGGCAGTTGCAGCTGGTCGTCCGCAGCCTGTGCCATGCGGATAGCTCCTTCGACATCGGATGTTTCGATGGTGCCGCCCTTCTGGATTCGCTCATAGAGGGTATCGAGAGCCCGACGGGCCTGATTGGTGGCTGGGACATCGCCTGAAATGGCCACGGAATTACCGCGGGGCCGCGCATCAATATTGAGGCGCTGTTCGAGAAGTTTCAGATTCTGGTCGAATTGACCGAACAGCTCGCTCGCGAAGCGATTGTTCTCGAACGTCAGGACAAAGTGGTTGGCGTCGGTCGCTGCTGATTTGGGGTGGCGCGCTGTCGAAGAAACCGATTCTCGTCCGCTCAAGTAAACAAGCTCCTCACTTGCTGGTCAGGCACCCATTAAACTCTCTGCCGGCTCGGCAAACAAGCTGTTCGGGCCGGTACCAATGATTCGTACACGGATAATCTCACCGATTTGCGATGTTTTTGCATCAACATTCACAGACTGGAGCCAGGGCGAACGGCCGATCACCTGCCCGGGCATACGTCCCGGCTTTTCCAGAAGCAGATCGATCGTCTTTCCAACACAGGATGTGGCGAAATCGGCCTGCTGTTTCAAGAGCAAAGCCTGCAATCGTTCGAGACGCTCGGCTTTTACCTCTTCAGCGACCTGATCGGTGAGATCCGCGCCGGGCGTTCCCGGCCGGGTCGAATATTTGAACGAGAAGGCGGAGGCGTAGTTGACGTCCTCGACGATCTTCAACGTGTCTTCGAAATCCTGATCGGTTTCGCCCGGGAAACCGACGATGAAATCTCCCGACAGGGCGATATCGGGACGGGCATTGCGGATGCGGTCGATGAGCGCCACATATTCCGCGCCCGTATGACGACGGTTCATCGCCTTCAGGATGCGGTCGGATCCCGACTGAACAGGCAGATGCAGATAAGGCATCAGGATGCGCAGGTCGCGATGCGCCTCGATCAGTCGGTCATCCATGTCGCGCGGATGGCTTGTCGTATAGCGCAGGCGGGCAAGGCCCGGGATTTCAGCAAGACGATAGAGAAGGTCGGCGAGACCCCAGTCGTTACCGGTTGGGCCTTCAGCGCTCCAGGCATTGACGTTCTGGCCAAGCAGGGTGATTTCGCGCACGCCGCTTTCGACCAGCCGGATGGCCTCGTCGACGATCTGGCTGATGGAGCGGGACACTTCCGAACCACGGGTATAGGGCACCACGCAGAAGGTGCAGAACTTGTCGCAGCCTTCCTGCACGGTGAGGAAAGCCGTGACGCCGCGGGCACGAATGAGCTTGCGGTCGGTGGCCGGCAGATGGTCGAACTTGTCCTCGACCGCGTATTCCGTATCGACCACCGGCTTGCCGCCGCGAGCCTTGCGCAGCGCATCCGGCAGGCGGTGATAGGTCTGCGGGCCGATCACCACGTCTACCGATGGCGCACGGCGGATGATTTCCTCGCCTTCCGCCTGGGCGACGCAGCCGGCAACGCCGATCATCAGTTCTCGGCCTTCGGCAGCACGCGCCTTCTTCATGTCGCGCAGACGGCCAAGCGCGGAATAGACCTTCTCGGCGGCCTTCTCGCGGATATGACAGGTGTTGAGCAGGATCAGATCCGCCTCGCCCATCTCCTCAGTCGCGACATAGCCTTCGCTCGCCAACGCGTCGCCCATGCGGGTCGAATCGTAGACGTTCATTTGACAGCCGTAGGTCTTGATGAAGACCTTGCGGGTGTTGGGGATGCTGACGGGCTCTTCTGCCGGCGACGAAAGGGTGACGTGTTCGTTCATGGCCGTCTCCTTACTCCAAGAAGGACCGGATTTGAAGCGGTTCTAATCGGCGTCGTATTCTCTTTGGCGAAGATGCCGGACCAGCATGCGGCGAAGCCGGGCGGTAATGGTCTGGCTGAGATGCTTGCGGTTGTCGCCCGTGCGGAAATCGACCGTCTCGCCGAACGCCACATCCACGTCGATCGCGCCTTCCTTCAGCACGCCCATCAGGTGCGGCATGAGCTCGATATCCCCCGGCCAAGCCGCCAGCGGGCGGTGGAAACGACCCATCGCCATGCCATGCACCCGCGTATAGGCGATCGAGACGGGCTGGACATACACGACGCCGTGGGGCGTGTGCGGCACGGCGGCAGCGGCTGCCCCAAACAGCGAGGACTTTACCTCGAGCAGGCGGTTGCCATCCGACGTCGTGCCTTCCGGGAAGAGCACGACGATCTCGCCCGCCGTCATGCGTGCGGCAATCTCGTTGATCTGGTCGCCGGTGCGGCGCTTTTCCTCGCGGACGACGAAGATCGTCTTTTGCAATTTCGCGAGCGTGCCGAAGATCGGCCATTTGGCGACTTCCGACTTGGCGATGAAGACGACATCCGCGATGGCGCCGAGCACGAGGATATCCTTCCACGAGACGTGGTTGGAGGCGAGCATCAGGGGTCGCCGATGCTGCAGGTGACCGTGGACGTGGATGCGGATCCCGAGCAGGAAGCAGGCAGAGCGGTGCCAGAGGCGCGGAATATAACGGCGCATCTTAAGATCGAAGGCGAGGCCGATCAGCTGAAACGGTAACAGCACAGCCGTGACCACCAGCAGACAGACGACGATGAACCCGATGCGGATTGAGGTGATCACTGTCGATCCTTGGCTGTCGTCACGCCGTTCGTGTTCGGGCTATTCGTCTTTGTCGAGCGGGATGCCGTAGAGTTCCAGCCTGTGTCCGACCAGCCGGAAGCCGAGTTCGCGGGCAATGCGCTCCTGCAGCGCTTCGATCTCCGCAGATTGGAATTCGATCACCGTGCCGGCATTGAGATCGATCATGTGATCGTGATGTTCTTCCGGCACCGTCTCGTAGCGAGAGCGACCGTCACGGAAATCGTGGCGCTCGATAATGCCCTCGTCCTCGAACAGTTTCACGGTGCGATAGACGGTCGAGATCGAGATCCGTGGATCGACCTTGGAGGAGCGACGATACAGTTCCTCGACATCCGGATGGTCGTCGGAGTCCTGCAGGATGCGCGCGATCACCCGGCGCTGATCCGTCATGCGCATGCCCTTCTCGGCACACAGTTCCTCCAGATTTTTGGAAAGATCCGTCATGACGTTTTGGCCTTCAAATGCTCTCGTTTCATCACGAACTAACGAAGAACGCGGCTCATGACAAGCGCCGAGGACCGTCGTCCATCGGCACCGGTATAATAGGCCGGGCGTTCGCCGACCTTTTTGAAACCCAGCCTGCCATAGAGCGTCACAGCGGCCTTGTTTTCGGACTCGACCTCGAGAAACATTGTTTCGGCGCCGCGCGATGTCGCTTCGCGCAAGCCGGCCTGCATCAGCCTCCATCCGAGCCCAAGACGGCCAAACTTTTCGGGGACGGCGATCGTGAGAATTTCCGCCTCGCCGGCTGCTTCGCGCACCAGCACAAAGCCCCCGAAGGGTTTGGAGAAGAACGCGTTGGTCTGGCGTGCGACGAAGCCGAACACGCCTTTCTGAAGAAGAAGATTCTGGAATTCGCCATCGTTCCAGCCGCGCGGAAAGCGCGCACCATGAAGCTCGGAGACTTCGACGCAGTCGGAGATCTCCATCGGGACGACTTCGAAAAACGGCTTCCAGCTGAGATAATCGTCAAACATCGGGCATTCGGTCGCGTGAAAGAATTGAACGACGCGGAGTTACGAGATCTGCCGCGCCAACGCAAAGCCTGTCTGCGGTTTTGCATCCGGTCCACGAAGATAAAGCGGTTTCGGCTTTTGCGAACCTTTCGGCTTTGACGCCGCAAGTCTTGCAATGACGGCGATATCGAAATGGTCAGGCAGGACCGGCGCCTCGTGCGGGCGCCATGAGCCGGTGACATCAGCCGAAAGCTGGGCAATCAGGGCCGCCGCATCGTGCGGAGACAGCGCCGCGGGTTCGCTAAGCGCAACGCCTTCGGATGAGAATGCCTGGGCATAGACCTCGTCCCGCTTGGCATCCATGGCGGCAACAACGGGGCGTCCCGGATGCTTGGCAAGATGCGCTGCTGCGAGCGTTTCGAGCGTGGTGACGCCGACGCATTCCACATTGAGCGCCAGGGCCAGACCTCGGGCGGCGGCGACGCCCACCCGGATACCGGTGAACGAGCCCGGGCCGATGCCGACGGCAATGCGCTGGACGGATTGAAGTGGAAGGCCAGCGTCATCAAGCGCCTGGTCGATGATCGCCATCAGGCGCTCGGCATGACCCTTGCCGAGCGTTTCGGTGACGGCCGACAACAGCCTGCCCGACGCGCCATCATAGAGCGCGGCAGAACAATCAACCCCGGCAGTATCGATGGCCAGAACGAGCATGTGCGGAACTGTTTTTCGAAATCAGATGGCTTCGACTGCCTGCACTTCAGGCACGAAGTGCTTGAGCAGGTTTTGAACGCCATGTTTCAGGGTTGCCGTCGAAGACGGGCAACCGGCGCAGGCGCCCTTCATGTTGAGATAGACAGTGCCATCCCGGAAACCCTTGAAGGTGATATCGCCGCCATCCTGGGCAACGGCCGGACGAACGCGGGTTTCCAGCAGTTCCTTGATGGTCGCGACCAGGGTCTCGTCGTCGGCCTCGTAGAACTCGCCGTCTTCATCGGTATCTTCGGCAAGCGCAGACGTACCGCCCATGACCGGCTGGCCGGACATGAAATGCTCCATGATCGAGCCGAGGATCGCCGGCTTCAGATGCTGCCATTCGGCGCTATCCTTGGAGACGGTGATGAAGTCGTAGCCGAAATATACGCCGGTGACGCCGTCGATCCCGAACAGTCTGGCTGCTAGCGGAGAAGCATCGGCCTCGCCCGCATTGCGGAAATCGGCAGTGCCCTTTTCCATGACGATCTTGCCGGGCAGGAACTTCAGGGTTGCCGGATTGGGTGTGGCTTCCGTCTGAATGAACATGATATGTCTCCTTGACCCGTGCGCGCCAGCGGGCGCCGCAAACTTAGAACTCTTCCAAAGAAGATAGTCGCGATCAGCTTTTGGTTCAAGTGCGCCTTTCTTCCAATCTGGTCAAGAGAGGTCAGGCGAGCGCGTCGATTTCCTCGTCGGTCAGCGTGTCAGGCAGAACGGTGACGGGAATGGGGAATGCAGCACCCCTGCCCGCGACGGCCGAGACCAGCGGGCCCGGCCCTTCCTTGGTCGAACCGGCCGCCAGAACCAGAACGGCGATATCGCGATCCTCTTCCACCAGCATGTTGATCTGCTCGGGCGCGCTTCCCTCGCGGATGACGATTTCGGGATCGATCCCGATCGTTTCGCGCACCCTCTGGGCGGCCTTCGCCATGATCGATTCCGCTTCTTCCATGGCTTCGGCGCGCATGATCTGCTCGACGCCGATCCATTGCTGGAAATCCCCATCGGGGATGACGAAAAGCAGCACCAGGCCGCCATTGGAATTCTTCGCGCGGCGGCCGGCATAGTGCACGGCAAGCTCGCATTCGGGGGTGCCATCGATGACCGCTATGAACTTGCGCCGATGTCCCTCAAGCCTGGAAAGCCGTTTCGAAACCATGCCGCCCCCTCAATTCCCGTCGGACGTTGTCGTTGTGGCGAAATTATACGAACCCGCGAAAATGAAAACCCGCCACGCGACCGTGACGGGTGCAAGATTTTCGAGGCGCTCTCCCGCTCAGCGCAGGAAACCGACGATATCGAACACTTCACCCATGACCTTTTCGGCTCGGGCGCGGGCACGCTCGCCCCCATCACGCAAGATAGCGTCGATATGGGTCGTGTCGTCCAGCAGGCGGCGCATCTCGAGCGAAATCGGCGCCAGAACTTGAACGGCGAGGTCGGCAAGCGCCGGTTTGAACACCGAGAACTGCTGGCCGCCGAATTCGGCAAGCACATCCGCCTTGGTGCGATCGGCGAGTGCCGCGTAGATGCCCACGAGATTGGCTGCTTCCGGACGCCCTTCGAGGCCTTCGAGTTCGCTCGGCAGGCCTTCCGGATCGGTCTTCGCCTTGCGGATTTTCTTCAGGATCTCATCGGCATCGTCCATCAGGTTGATGCGCGACAGATCTGACGGATCGGATTTCGACATCTTCTTGGTGCCGTCGCGCAAGCTCATGACGCGCGGGGCCGGACCATCGATCAGCGGCTCGACGAGCGGGAAATAGCCGTGGATCGGCTCTTCGCCGACGACCATGTCGACGCCGGTGCCGGTCGCACGGATCTTGTCCTGGAAATCGATGTTGAATTTCTGGGCGATATCGCGGGCAAGCTCCAGGTGCTGCTTCTGGTCATCGCCGACAGGCACATGGGTGGCGCGGTAGACGAGAATGTCGGCGGCCATCAGGCTCGGATAGGCGAGCAGTCCGAGCGAGGCGTTCTCGCGGTCCTTGCCGGCCTTGTCCTTGAACTGGGTCATCCGGTTCATCCAGCCGATGCGGGCGACGCAGTTGAAGATCCAGGCAAGTTCGGCATGCTGCGGCACGGCGGACTGGTTGAAGACGATATGCTTCTTCGGGTCGATGCCGGAGGCGATGAACGCTGCCGCGATGGAGCGGATCTGGCCGCGCAGATCGTCATGCACGAGCTGGGCCGTGATCGCGTGCAGATCGACGACGCAGTAGATGCAGTCGTTGTTTTCCTGCAGGGCGACGAACTTGCGGATAGCGCCGAGATAATTGCCGAGATGGAGATTGCCGGTGGGCTGGACACCGGAAAAGACGAGCGGCTTGAAGCTGTTCATTCTAGATCCTCGATAGGCTGATGGAAGGCCTCAGGCCGTTGGACTTGCGCAACCTGACAAGTGTGCGTGCTTGCCGCTGCTGCGCCCCGCGGGCCATGTAGCTGATGGCCGGGCTTATGCACGCCCCGCCACGAGGGATCAAGAGGCTGCATCGTCCGCGTGCTGAATGAGATCCCAAAGGTTGCTGTAGCAATCGGCAAACACTGCGACCGTGCCATAGGGTTCGTGGCGCGGTTCTTCGATGAAGCGGACGCCTTTGGCTGACAACCGGGCGTGATCACCGGCAAAATCGTCGGTTTTCAGGAAAAAACTTACCCTGCCTGCCGTCTGGTTGCCGATCGCCGCCGTTTCGGCGACCCCGTCGGCGCGTGCCAGCAGGAGCGCGGCCCCATCTCCGCCCGGCGGGCGCACTACCACCCAGCGCTTGGTCGCCTCCAAAGGGGTATCGGCGACAAGCTCAAAGCCCATGATTCCACAGTAAAAATCGAGCGCCCGATCGTAGTCGTCAACGACCAGCGTGACCAGAAATAGGGAACGGATCGACATCGAAACACACCTTGTTTTGTCGTGGCGGGTACAGGTCTTCGACGCTTACTGCCCGCCATGTCAAGGAACTCGAAGCAACCATAAGGTTAACGCAGTTTAACCCCTGAGGCAGACAAATCCCACTTTGGGGCAAATTCCTCCATACTGAGGTCACTTTTCGGAAAGAAATACTCCCCCACCAAGTCGACCCCAGTCGGTCGTGAGTATTTTCCGAGGTTTACCCGTATGCGCATCTTTTACCGCGTCGCGCTGTCCTGCTTCATGACGCTCTGCCTAACGCTGTCCGCGACCGCACAAGCCGCCGAAAAAGGCGAGAAACGCCGCAGCAGTTCTTTCAAACACGACTACTCTGCTTACTATACTGTCCAGCGCGTCAGCGTTCGGACCAACTGCTTTCCCGAGAAGCTGGGTGCCATCCTTGCCCATATCGCCAAGGAAACCGGCAAGAAGCCGATGGTGACCTCCGGCCACCGTCCGCGCTCTGGCACATCACAGCACAGCCATTGCTATGCCGCCGACATTCGCGTTCCCGGCGTTGCAGAAAAGAGGGTGCTTGCGGCAGCAGCAAGCGCGCCTGGAATCGGTGGCATCGGCCGCTACTGCAACGGCATCGTGCATGTGGATGTCGGCCCGCGACGCGCCTGGGCGCATTGCGGCAAAGGTGGAAAAGGTGGCAAGGGCAGCCTTGCAAGCCTGAAGCGCCGCGGAAAGTCCTGAGATCAGGACTCCGCCGGTGGTGGGACAGCAGACTTTGGCTTCCGCTTGATGTTTCGCCTGATCATGCCGAGATCGGCACCGCCGATCGCAAACGCGCAGGCGAAATAGACGACCATCGCAATCCCCAGAAGGCAGGCCAGAGCCAGCACCTGGGTCAAGAGATGCGAGCCCGGCTGCAACCATGGGCTGGCATAGGGAAGCGCATAAAACAGGGCCGCCGCCATAATCCCTGTCGCGACGAGCAGCAAGGCAGTACGCCGGGCAAGCGCCCATTCCCAGACGAGATCACCCCGCCAGACCAGCGTCGAGAATAGCAGGATCGTGTTGATCCATCCGGCCGCGGCTTCTGCCGTCGCGATGCCGCGTTCGGCGATCATCGGAAACAGCGTGATGGCAAGGCCCGAGTTGATGACGACCGACACCATGGTAAAGCGCATCGGCGTTTTGGTATCCTCGCGGGCATAAAAGCCCGGCTGCAGCGCCTTGATCAGCACGAAACCCGGAAGACCGATGCCGTAGATCGCAAGGATCGAGGCGACGACGGTGGTGTTTTCCGCTGAAAACGCACCGCGCTCGTAAAGCACACGGATAATCGCATCCGACAGCATCCACAGACCTGCAGCAGCAGGAAGCGTCAGGAACAGCACGAATTCGATCGAGCGGTTCTGGATGTTGCCGGCTTCCTTGACGTGGCCGCCTTTAAGCGCCCGCGACAATTCGGGCAGGAGCACCACGCCGACGGCAACGCCAACGACACCGAGCGGCAGCTGGTAGATGCGGTCGGCATATTGCAGGGCAGCGATTGCGCCTTCCTTGCCCGACGCAATCGCCTGGCCGATGATCTGGTTGATCTGGGTAATGCCGCCGGTGATCGCGGCCGGAACCGCGAGCCAGAGCAGGCGCTTGACGTTGGGTGTCATCTTCGGCCGGCGAAAGCCGATATTGATGCCCGCGTGGCGCACGCCCACGTAGACGACGCCAAGCTGCAACACGCCCGCAACCAGCACGCTCCACGACAGATACCAGGCGATTTCGCGCGGATCGGCGCCAACCCAGAGGCCGTAGAGAAGCGCTGCGATCATCACCACGTTCAAGAACACCGGCGCGATGGCGGCGGCAAAGAAATGATGCAGCGAGTTGAGCATGCCGCTCATCATCGCCGTCAGCGACATGCACATGAGATAAGGGAACATGACGACAGCCATGCGCACCGTCAGCGCGGTCTTTTCCGCGTCATCGGCAAAGCCCGGGGCAATGACCCACCGCACCAGCCAGGGCATGGCCAGCTGCATTGCGATGGTGATGATCAGCAGCGCAGAAAACAGGACGCCGAAGACCTCTTCGGAAAACCGCTTGGCACCATCGACGCCGTTCGCCTCGATTTCCTTGGAAAACAACGGAACGAAAGCGGCGTTGAAGGCGCCTTCGGCAAACAGACGGCGAAACAGGTTGGGAAACCGGAAGGCGGCGTAAAACACGTCTGCCATCGGCCCCGTGCCAAGGGCCGCCGCCATGAAGGTTTCACGGGCGAAACCGAAAATGCGGCTGCCGAGCGTTGCGCCGCCGACGGTTGCGAATTTTCTGGCGAGGCTCATCGGGCTTGGCTCATCGTCTTGCGCTCATGCTTGGGGAAGCTGGGATTGTTCATGTTCTACCTGTGCATTGGCGTGCGTCATCCGTCCGGCGCCCTGCCCCACTGTTTCTGTGGCGCAAAAGAGCGGACCGAACGAAGCACCCGTTCAGCAGGGATAGCACCGGTGTCGTGTTTCAGACACCGACTTTCGACTTCCGCGGCAAGACATTTGCTCCGTCGGCGGCAGCCGGCTGGGGCGCGACGATACCATCCGGCATGGCTTCCTGAAGCTCGTCTTCCTGTTCCGCCATGACCGCCTTCAGCCGGGTGATGATATTGCCCTGGCGGTTCTCATTGGTCACCTTGTGGCCGACGAGATCGGTGACGTAGAACGTATCGATCACCTTTTCACCAAACGTGGTGATCCGCGCCGACTGGATATCCAGCGAGAGATCGGCAAGGGCCGCGGTGATTTCCGCAAGCAGACCGGTCCGGTCGAGGCATTCAACCTCGACGACGGTGAACTTGTTGGAAAGCCCGTTGGAGATGATCGCGGACGGCGGGATATCGAAGGCCTTGTTCTTGTTCTTCTTGGCTTTCGCGCGGATGGCGATGACTTCCGGCAGTCGCTTCTTGCCGGCGAGCACGTCTTCGATCATCCGTCCGATCGTGCCGCCACGGCGCATCTCGTCGTCATCGACCGCAAATTCCCGGTTGATGTGGATCGTATCGAGCGCACGGCCATCGGAGGTGGTGAAGATCTGCGCATCGGCGATGTTGGCACCGGCGGCCGCGCAGGCGCCTGCGATGATCGATAGAAGACGCGGATGGTCGGGGGCGAGAACGGTGATTTCGGTGATCGCCCGAAAACTGTCGGTGCGCACCATGGTGGCGAGCGGCTTGCCGGCTTTGTCGGTTTCGCGGATGAAGCTTGCGTGGCGCACCTGGTCCTCGACGGGCACGGAGAGGAGATACGGCTGGTAATGGAGCTTCACCAGCGCCTCGCGGTCCTGCTGACTCCAGTCGGACAGGGCGTTGGCGAGATCTTCCTCCGCCACCTTTGCCCGTTCCTTGCCGGATGCTTCGGAAAAGCCGCCGGAGAGACGCAGTTCCGTTTCATAGTAGAGGGTGCGCAGAAGCTGGCCCTTCCAGCCGTTCCAGACACCCGGGCCGACGGCGCGGATATCGCAGATGGTCAGCACCAGCAGCAGCTTCAAGCGATCCAGCGACCGGACTTTTTCGGCAAAGTCGGCGATGGTCTTGCGATCATGCAGATCGCGGGTCTGCGCCGTCATCGACATGATCAGGTGTTGTTCCACCAGCCATACGACGAGTTCTGTCTGCTTGGCGTTGAGACCGAGACGCGGGCAGAGTTTGCGCGCGATTCGGGCGCCGGCGATCGAATGATCCTCCTGGCGGCCCTTGGCGATGTCGTGGATCAGAACTGCGACGTAGAGCGCCGCGCGCTCCTCGATCGTCGGCATCAGCTTGTTGGCGAGCGGATGCATGTCCGCCGCTCGGCCGTGATCGATCTCCGACAGCGCATCGACCGAGCGGATCAGATGCTCGTCGACCGTATAGTGGTGATACATGTTGAACTGCATCATCGCCACGACCTTGCCGAATTCAGGAATGAAGCGGCCGAGCACGCCGGCCTCGTTCATCCGCCGCAGCATAAGTCCGGGATCGCGCCTGGAGGTGAGGATGGAGAGGAAGAGACGGTTTGCCTCGTCGTCTTCGCGCAGGGCGCTGTCGATAAGCGAAAGTGAACGGGTGATGCTTTTCAGCGCGTCGGGATGCAGTTCCAGCCCGGTCAGGTCCGCCACGTGGAAAAAGCGGATCAGGCTGACCGGATCGCGCTTGAAGACGCCTGGATCGGCCAGCGTGATACGACCGCGGTCTTCCACGAATTCGACGGAGCCGGCGATCTTGTGCAGCCGCTTGGTGAAGCGTGAGATGACCCGCTGGGTGAGACCGGGTGCGGCCTTCGCCTGCTGGTCCTCCAGCGCTGCGCAGAGAATGCGGGTGAGATCGCCGACGTTCTTCGCGACCAAGAAATAATGCTTCATGAAGCGTTCGACGGAGGAGAGACCAGGCCGCGCGTTGTAACCGAGGCTTGCCGCGATATCCCGCTGAATGTCGAACGACAGACGTTCCTCTGCCTTGCCCGTCAGAAAATGCATCTGGCAGCGCACCGCCCAGAGAAAGTCGTCGGCCTTTTCGAAGGACCTTGCCTCCTCGCGCGAGAGGACGCCGAGCTTGACGAGTTCGGTCGTTTCGCGGACGCGGTAGTAATATTTGGCAATCCAGAACAGCGTGTGAAGGTCGCGCAGGCCGCCCTTGCCCTCCTTGACGTTGGGCTCGACCAGATAACGTGTGTCGCCCGCCTTCTTGTGGCGCTGGTCGCGCTCGGCAAGTTTGGCGGCGACGAATTCCGGACCTGTGCCGGCAACGACTTCCAGATCGAAGCGCGACATCAGCTGACTGACCAGCGCGCCGCTGCCGCAGATCGGGCGGCATTCGAGAATGGCGGTGCGGATCGTCATGTCGGTTTTCGACAGGCGAATGCATTCCTCCACCGTGCGGGTGGCATGGCCGACCTTGAAGCCCATGTCCCACAGGAGATAGAGCAGGAATTCCACCGCCTTGCGCATGGCATCGGAATTCTTTTCGGGCAGCAGGAAAAGAAGATCGATATCGGACCCTGGCGCGAGCGTGCCGCGGCCGTAACCGCCGGTGGCGGCAACGGCGATCTCGCGGCCTTCCGGATAGAGGCTCTCGGTGATGGTTTCGTTCAAGACGCAGATCAGCTGGTCCTGGATCCACGAGATGCGGCGGGCGCAGCGAAGGCCGCTGCCATCCTGGCCCAGCAGTTCGCGTGCCTTTTCGCGACCGTCGACACTGGCCTGCCGAAGGATCGGCAGGAGAGCTGCCCGCGATTCCAGCAGCGGCCGGTCCTTGGTGCCGAGCGCCTCACGGCATTTCGTCTGCAGGCCGGCGACGTCCATCAGTTCGGAAAAATCGATGTCGTGGCGATGATCTTGTCTTGTTGCTTGCTTGGCCATGTCTTCCTGCCGGTGCCCGCCCTCTCCATTCCCGATGGAGACGACGACGGATTTCGGGCACCTCCCCTAAAGCGTTCCCAGGTCCCTGCGGCCCTGCCCCATACGCTTTAGCTCATTTTTGTTGCGCAGCCGTTACCGCACAGTGCTCCGCATGTGAGCGGCGTGCTTACCACGGTTACGGCTTGACGGCGCCAAGTTGTTTGTTCGCGACCGGAACGTCAAGCCCGATATTGCCGGGGTCTGCGATAGACTTCGATCCGCTGCGCCACTGACGCGGGCTCATGCCGGTGATGCGGCGAAACTCGCGGTTGAAGTTCGACTTGGTGGAAAACCCGATATCGAACATGATGACCGTCGCCGGCCGGCGGGTTTCGCGAAGCAGCAGACATGCTTCCGCGATCCGGCGTCTGTTGACGAACTGCGAGATGTTGAGGCCGGTTGCGCGATTGATGGCAACCGACAGATCCCGCGCAGGGACGCCGGCCTTGCGGGCCAGTTTCGCAAGACTGAGGTTTTCGTCGCGGTAGAGACCGTCCCGATCCAAAGCCTCTGTCGCGCGCTGGACGAGACGCTCATCCTGTGGATTGGCTTCCGGTGCCTTCCCGTTCGGCAGCGGGCTTTCTGCAGCTTCCGGTGCAAAATAGTAGATGCCGGTTACCACGAGAACGACGATGTTGATCGCCGTCAGGACAAGCGGAATGTCGTCCCTCCCGTTGAACGTCGTGTAGACCGAGAGGGCAGCATCGCTGACTGCGAAGAACAGCATCAGCGCGGCCGTCATTCTTGCGGCCCGCAGGGCGGGACGCATTCGCTGAAGGCTGGCTTCGACCATGAGATCGGAACCTTCCGAACGGATCAGCCGCCAGAGGGCGACGCCGTAAAAGAGAAAGATCACCAGCAGGAGCGGATCGACCAGGATCGGTACAAAAAGGACGGAAGCGCCGACGCAAAGCGGTGCGGCGAGGTGGCGCCAGGGCGCAGATCGGCCGCCGCCGGAAAGCGACTGGAAGGCGAGAAACGCAAGCGGCGGCATGACGGAGGCCGTGACCGGCTGAACCGGTGCGAGCGCCGTTATGCCGTAGCCGAAATGAAGGCCGACGACCAAGCCCTGGGCCGCATAGAGAACGACAAATGCAATGAAGTAGCGACGGCTTCCCGGCACGTCGACGCCTTTGAGGCTGTGATAGAGCGCAAGGGCAAAGACGATACCGACCAGAAACGGCAAAGGGATAGAGAGCACTGCAGTGACCCCGGCGGTAAATGGCCTGAAACATGTTTGAGGTCCGACCATATCACGATCGAGGTCGAAAGGCAGGCAGATACAGGCGCAAGGGTGGTGCCGTTCACAACCCCGATGGAGATTTCCATGGCCCTGCCCCTATCCCGCCTTCGCCTTGCAACCCTTGCCCTGATCGGTTTCGGGTATTCCGCAACCGCCTTACCGGCCTTCGCCTTCGAGGCGGGAACCCAGTGGATCCAGATCAATCCGTCGCATCGAACCCAACCCGAGAGAGTGCTGATCACCTATCCGGCAAAGGCCGACGGCGATCCCTATACGCTGGGCGCCGATGCTCTGTGGGTCGGCGTGCCTGTTCGCCGCAATGCCACGCCTGTGCAGGAGAAGTTTCCGCTGGTCATTCTGAGCCATGGCTCGGGCGGCAATGCAGCGGGGCTGGGCTGGCTTTCGACAGAACTCGCGCGCAACGGCTTCATCGTTGCGGCACCCAATCATATCCATTCGACATCAGGCGATTCCATTCCAGTGGAAAGCTTCAAGATCTGGGAGCGGGCACAGGATGTTTCAGCCCTGATCGATACACTGACGACGAGCGCCACCTGGAGCGCGCTTGTCGACAAGGAGCGGATCGGCGGCATCGGCTTTTCGCTCGGGGGCACCACGATGATGCTGACCGCCGGCGCCCGCGCGTCGCTTCAGACCTTTGTCACCCATTGCGCGGAGGCAGGCGGCAAGGATGCGGGCTGCAACTGGTTTCAGAAGGGCGGGGTGGATTTTTCCCAAGTCGATCGGGAGGCATTCGAAGGTGGTTATGGCGACAAGCGCGTTTCAGCGGTGATTGCGGTCGATCCGGGTTTTGCCATGGCTTACCAGAACGAAAGTCTTGCCGGCATCGATAGACCAATGCTTTTCATCAACCTCGGCGAAGGCGACGGCATCATGTCCGGCACCAACGCCCAGTCGCTGGCGGTCGATATTCCGGAGGCCAACTACGCGCTAGTTCCCGGCGCAAACCATTTCTCGTTCCTCAGCATCTGCAATGCGAACGGAGCCGAATTGCTGAAGCAGTATGAGGATGATCCGGTTTGCGATGAGGTGAGCGACATCCCACGCGAAAAGCTGCATCAGCAGATCTTCTTCAATATTGCCGTCTTTCTTCGCAGAACGCTGCTGGAACGCTGAGCGCTCAGCCAGCCGCAGGGAGGAGGCCTTTAGACAGGGCCTCCTTCACCGCGAGTTCCGCCATGGCGAGCGTTGCTTCGCGGGTTCTGGCGGCGGCGATAAAGCGGCCGTTGTGGCAGAACGTGGCGCCTTCGACGCCGGATGCGGCTTCCAGATCTGCATTGGTGAGGCCGGCCCATGCGGCGGGGAGATCGGCGCGCAGTTCGAAACCGTCATCGGCGCGGCGGATGCCGGTGACGCACCAGTCCTTGTCGCGCGGGTGGACGACGAAGAGAAGCTGATCGGCGCCGGCCTTCAGGATGGCGGGGCGGAACGGCATGCCGATCGGCAATTCGAGAATGCGCCCCTCGCCGGCCTTGGCAATGGCGTCCAGAACCAGCGTCTCTGCCCGCAGCTTTGCGGCGCGCTGGGAAATGCCGGCTTCGACAAAGGCGCGGGCGATGACGAGCGCTGCATGGAAGGCGCGATCATCGGCGCCTTCGTCCTTTTCGTCGAAGGCGGGCTTCAGGGTTTCGAGAAGCGACGGCAGTGTCAGGCCGGCCATCGGACCTGCGACCGAGGGGCTGAGCGCGCCATTGTCCATGAGGTCGATCGGCAGCACGAACTTGGTGTCGAAGGCTGCGTGCACCGCCTCGACATGGGCTTCCGGTACGCCGAAGGCGAGCAGGTAATCGCGGCCGTAGTGCTTCCAGATCAGGCCGAAGGAACTGAACGGCGCGCCGTCATCGCGCAAGGGCGCACCGCGCTGGTGATGATCGAAAATCTGCGCCTGCGCGTCGAAGGAGCCGCCGACGTCGTAGATGATGCGGTCGCCACCCGGCGTGATCCATTCGGGAGCCCGGCTGCGGACGATGCGTGCATCGGGGAACAGCCGCGTCAGGATGACACTGGACAGGAGTTCGTCGGCATGGAAGCCACCGGAATGGGTGACGAGATAATCTGGAGTCATGCCGCGATCAGCCTTTTCTTTCAATGGAAAGAATCAGATAGCCGGAGCGGAGGGCCTTCTCAAGCGCTGAGGTGTGGTTTCGGGAGAATGCGTCAGGAAATTGCAGTAATTTCGAGTTCATGACCGTTTACGGTCACGACATCGCCGACCGACTTGCCCAGAAGCGCACTTGCAACGGGAGAAACGTAGGAGATCGAACCTTCCTTCGGATCGGCCTCATCCTCGCCGACGATGCGATAAGCCTGCTCGCGGCCGTCGTCACGGCTGAAGCGCACCGTGTTGCCGAAGGCGACGACTTCAGTCGAAACCGGTGCAGGCACTAGCTGAGCGCTGTGCAGCCTCTCGGCGAAGTAGCGGAGGTCGCGCGCGGGACCTGCGGCCTGGCGGCGGCGCTCGTTGACGTCCTCAACCGTGTTGGCCGCGTCAAAAGCCTCCTTTGCGGTACGAAGCTGCGCCTCTAGCGCCTTCAGGCCGGCCTCGGTGACGAGGTTGGGATGCGACGAGACAGGCCTGTCCGGCAGCTGGGTTTCCGCTGCGGTTTCGGCACTTTCTTCCTTCACGAAGGCGACGCTCACGTGCGTGTTCCTTTCAACTGAGATGCGGCCTTACTTGGCCGCAAGTTGCTTCTTCAACGCATATAGGGCGTCGAGCGCATCGCGCGGGCTCATTTCGTCCGGATTGATGGCTTTCAGCGTTTCCTCGACCTTTGACGGACCGCGCTTCATCTCATCTTTTCTCACCGCCACCTGGAATAGCGGCAGATCGTCGATGAGCTGGCTTGCGGGGTTCTTGCGATCGCTGTCCTCAAGCTTGGTCAGCACATCTCGGGCACGGGCGACAACGCTGTCGGGCAGGCCGGCAAGCCGTGCGACCTGGATACCGTAGGAGCGATCGGCAGCACCGGGTCCGACTTCATGCAGGAAGATGACCTCGCCATCCCATTCCTTGACCTTCATCGTGGCATTGGAAAGGCGGTTGAGCTTTTCCGAGAGCACGGTGAGTTCGTGGAAATGGGTGGCGAACAGCCCACGGCAGCGGTTGCCTTCGTGCAGGTGCTCGACTGCGGCCCAGGCAATCGACAGGCCGTCGAAGGTTGCCGTGCCGCGGCCGATCTCATCCAGGATGACCAGCGAACGGTCGGTTGCCTGGTTGAGGATCGCTGCCGTTTCGACCATTTCGACCATGAAGGTCGAGCGGCCGCGTGCGAGATCGTCGGAAGCTCCGACGCGGGAAAACAGGCGATCGACGATGCCTATATGGGCGGACGCGGCGGGAACGAAGGAGCCCATCTGGGCGAGGATGGCAATCAGTGCGTTCTGGCGCAGAAACGTGGATTTGCCGCCCATGTTCGGGCCGGTCAAAAGCCAGAGGGCACCGAACTCGTCGGTACCGGCGGGCGAAAGATCGCATTCGTTGGCGATGAACGGGCCTGACGACTGACGGCGCAGGGCCTGCTCGACCACCGGATGGCGGCCGCCTTCGATCGCGAACATGCGCGACGCATCGACCACCGGGCGGCGGTAGTCCCACTCCTCGGCAAGCATCGCAAGACCAGCTGCAACATCCACGATGGCAAGCGCGCGGGCGCCGGCCTTGATCGCTTCGGCTTCGGCGGTCACGGACTCGACCATGAGACGGAAGGCCTCGAGCTCGATCGTCAGCGCCCGGTCGGCGGCGTTGGCGATGCGGCTTTCGAGATCGGCCAGTTCGGTCGTGGTGAAGCGCATCGCATTCGCCATGGTCTGGCGGTGGATGAAGCGCGCCTTGCCTTCCGGCGTATCGGTCATCGGGCCGGCATTGCCGGCGGTCACTTCGATGAAATAGCCGAGCACGTTGTTGTGCTTGATCTTGAGCGACTTGATACCGGTCTCTTCGGCATATTGCAGCTGCAGCCCGGCAATGACCTTGCGCGACTGATCCCGAAGCGCGCGGACTTCGTCCAGTTCGGCACGTGCACCATCCGCGAGGAAACCGCCATCGCGCTTGAGAAGAGGAAGCTCTTGCGCAAGCGTGGTGCCAAGCAGGGTTTCGAGTTCCCCCGGCAGCATCTTCAGATCATCGAGCGCCTCCGACAGTTCCTGCGGCAGCATGGCGCCATCGAGGAAGCTTGCAACGCCACGCGCGGCTTCGAGACCGGCAAGGATCGCGCCGAGATCCCGCGGGCCGCCGCGATCGAGCGCCAGACGCGACAGAGCGCGGGGCATATCCGACACGTGTTTCAGCGAGGAACGCAGATCCGAACACAGGCCGGGTTCGTCACGGAGGAAGGAAACGGAATCGAGCCGCCTGTTGATGCGGTCTGGATCCGTCAGGGGCGACATCAGCCGTTCGGCCAGAAGCCTTGCGCCGCCGCCGGTGACGGTTCGGTCGATCGCCTTCAGGAGCGTGCCTTCGCGCTCCCCCGAGAGCGTCTTCGTCAGTTCGAGATTGCCGCGGGTGGCGGGATCGATGAACAGGGTGGAAGCGCCGCTTTCGCGCTCCGGTCGGCCGAGCGGCGGGCGCTCGGCCATCTGGGTCTTTTCCACATAGGCGATGGCAGCTGCCGCCGCTGCCATTTCGGCGCGGGAAAACGTGCCGAAGCCATCCAGCGTGCCGACCCCGAAATAGCGCGC
Organism: Rhizobium sp. CFBP 8752; assembly: GCF_014842035.1. Classification (NCBI taxonomy): domain Bacteria; kingdom Pseudomonadati; phylum Pseudomonadota; class Alphaproteobacteria; order Hyphomicrobiales; family Rhizobiaceae; genus Rhizobium; species Rhizobium sp. CFBP 8752. The sequence goes on from NZ_JACYUZ010000003.1 coordinate 216,009, forward strand.
GATGCGGCCTTCCGACGTGGCACTGTCGAACAGGACTGAAGGCTGCGGCACGGCGACGCGGCCAAGCACGTCGAAGACCGGCTTCAGTTCCGCATCGTGGAACATCGTATCCGGCATGATCAGTTCGCGCGGCTCGATCCGCAGGATATCGGCCAGCAGGCGCGAGGGCTCGGTTTCCGCCAACCGGAAGACGCCGGTGGAGATATCGATCCAGGCAAGCGCCATCAGCGGTTCGGCAGCACCCTTGATGCGGGCAAGCGTCATCAGATAGTTGGATTCCGACGCGACGAGCAGCTTTTCCTCGGTGATTGTGCCGGGCGTGACGAGCCGCACGACATCGCGTTTGACGACCGACTTGGAGCCGCGTTTCTTCGCTTCCGCCGGGTCTTCCACCTGTTCGCAAACGGCAACGCGGAAGCCGAGCATGATCAGCCGCTGCAGATAGTCATCCGCTGCATGCACGGGTACGCCGCACATCGGAATGTCCTGCCCCATATGCTGGCCTCGCCTGGTCAGCGTGATGCCGAGCGCGCGCGAGGCATCGATCGCATCCTCGAAGAACAGCTCGTAAAAATCGCCCATCCGATAGAACAGCAGCGATCCGGGATTGTTCGCCTTGATCTCGATGAACTGTTCCATCATCGGCGTTGCCGACGCGCGGCTTTCCTCCGAAGCCAGCTGGTCGGTCGTCAGGGCATCGAGCGTAGGTCTTTGAAAATGGGTCACGGCACCAATGTTTGTTGCGCAGATTTATTGTTGCGTCTGGAAAGAGGCGACACTATCGGTGATGACCCTTGAATTACAACATCCCCCGCGACCTCGAGGGGCGCTGCCCACAAAAAGCTGGAGAGGCCAATGCCCGCAAACGACAAGACGCCGGAAAAGAACACGCGCAACAGAGCGTCGGTGACCGAGCAGGAAGCGCTTGATTTCCACTCGCAGGGCCGTCCCGGCAAGCTCGAGATCACCCCGACAAAGCCGATGGCGACGCAGCGCGACCTCTCGCTGGCCTATTCGCCTGGAGTCGCCGTGCCGGTTCTGGCGATCGCCGCCGACCCTTCCAAGGCCTATGACTACACGACGCGCGGCAACATGGTGGCCGTGATTTCCAACGGCACGGCAATCCTTGGTCTCGGCAATCTCGGTGCACTGGCATCAAAGCCTGTCATGGAAGGCAAGTCCGTCCTGTTCAAGCGGTTTGCCGATGTGGACAGTATCGATCTCGAGGTCGATACGGAAAACGTAGACGAATTCATCAACTGCGTGCGCTACCTCGGCCCATCCTTCGGCGGCATCAACCTTGAGGATATCAAGGCGCCGGAATGCTTCATCATCGAGAGCCGTCTGCGCGAGCTGATGGACATCCCGGTTTTCCATGACGACCAGCATGGCACGGCGATCATCGCCGCCGCCGGTCTCATCAACGCGCTGGAACTGACCGGCCGCGACCTCAAGACCACGAAGCTGGTGTGCAATGGCGCCGGTGCTGCCGCAATCGCCTGTATCGAGCTGATCAAGGCGATGGGGTTCAACCCTGCCAACATCATCCTCTGCGACACCAAGGGCGTGATCTACCAGGGTCGCACAGAGGGCATGAACCAGTGGAAGAGCGCGCATGCCGTCAAGTCCGACAGCCGCACGCTGGAAGAGGCGATGAAGGGTGCCGACGTGGTGTTCGGTCTTTCCCAGAAGGGTGCGTTCACCGAAGCGATGATCCGCTCGATGGCCGACAAGCCGATCATTTTCGCGATGGCCAATCCAGATCCGGAAATCACGCCGGAAGAAGTGGCGCGCATCCGCGACGACGCGATCATGGCAACCGGCCGCTCGGACTATCCGAACCAGGTCAACAACGTGCTGGGCTTTCCCTACATCTTCCGCGGGGCGCTCGATGTGCGGGCCCGGCAGATCAACGATGCGATGAAGATTGCCGCAGCGCAGGCGCTGGCCGATCTTGCCCGCGAGGACGTGCCTGATGACGTGGCTGCCGCCTACCAGGGCAACCGGCCGCGGTTCGGGCCGCAATACATCATTCCCGTGCCGTTCGATCCGCGGCTGATCTCGGCCATTCCCGTCGCTGTCGCCAGAGCCGCAATGGAAAGCGGAGCAGCGCGTCGCGACATCACCGACCTTGACGCCTATGGTCGCGAGCTTTCCGCCCGCCGCGACCCGATCGCTGCAACGACGCAAGGGATCTACGACCGGGTTCGCCGCTTCCCCAAGCGCGTGGTGTTTGCCGAAGCCGAAGAAGAGCAGGTCATGCGGGCCGCGATCTCGTTCTGCAGCCAGGGTCTCGGCACTGCGATCCTGCTCGGCCGCGACGATGTGATCCGCGAGACGGCCGAAAAGGCCGGTATCGACCTCGAACGTCCCGGCATCGAGATCATCAATGCGCGCATTTCCAATCGCGTCGATACCTATATCGACTTCCTCTACGCCCGCCTGCAGCGCCAGGGACTGCTTCTGCGTGACGTGCAGCGGCTGATCCACCACGACCGCAACCATTTTGCCGCGACCATGGTGGCCGTGGGCGATGCGGATGCAATGGTAACCGGCACGACGCGCAACTATGCGACCGCTCTTTCCGACGTGCGCCGCTGCATCGACGACAAGCCCGGACACAGGGTGATCGGCGTGTCGATCGTGGTGGCCCGCGGCCGGACGATCTTCGTGGCCGATACCGCCGTGCACGACATGCCGACTGCCGAGCAGATCGCCGACATCGCCGTGGAAGCCGCGCGCGTCGCCAAGCGCATGGGTTACGAGCCCCGCGTGGCGCTGCTTGCCTATTCCACCTTCGGCCAGCCGATCGGCGAACGGTCGGAGCGGGTCCGCGAGGCGGTGAAGATCCTCGACGGACGCCGGGTGGATTTCGAGTATGAGGGCGAGATGGGGGCCGACGTGGCGCTCAATGCCAGCCGCATGGAGCAGTATCCGTTCTGCCGCCTCTCCGGCACGGCCAACGTGCTTGTCATGCCGGCCATTCATTCGGCCTCGATCGCCACCCGCATGCTGCAGGAAATCGGCGCCTCGACGCTGATCGGACCGCTTCTGGTCGGCTTGGACAAATCGGTGCAGATCACCCAGATGGGCGCCAAGGACTCCGAAATCGTCAACATGGCGGCGATTGCGGCCTATAACGCGGGGTCCTGAGAGACCCCGCGCCGACGCTTTTGTTGAAAGCTTCAGCCGATCGGATTAGGGTGTTTCATCTGGTCCGATCGGAGTTCCCGTTTCATGAAGACCGTCAGCATTCAGGAAGCCGAAGAAAACCTGTCGCAGCTTGTCGATGAAGCCGCGAACGGGGAACCGTTCGTGATCGCCAAGGCGGGCAAGCCGCTGGTGACGGTGGTTTCTGTCGATGAGGCGGACGCACCCGAGGTGACCGGGCCCAGGAAACGGCGGATCGGATTCCTCAAAGGTCAGTTCTTCATTCCGGAAGACATGGATAAGGCGCTAGACAAAGAGATCGAGGATCTGTTCTACGGCGCACGCGATCGAGGCTGTTGCCGGATTCCCATCTTCTGATCTGGCTTGTCGCCGCGTCCGAACGCTTGCCATCCTCGGTGCACGACATGGTGGGTCGCTACTGCGGACCGACCAGGCTCCAAATCTAGAGCGCTCTAGTTCGCGAAGCGGCCGGCGTCGGCGCCGAAGTAGTTGATGTAGCGACCGGAGATCGAGGCGATCGGCAGTACGATCAGGACATCCGTGGTGTTGAAGGCCTGATCGACGACGGCTCCCATTCCGATCATGGCGCCGAGGCGAAGGTAGCCCTTGACCAGCGGTGGCATGGCGGAAAGCGCTTGGCGCGGATTGATCGCCTCGGCCGGCATCAGATCCATGTTGCGATTGAGATCAGGCAATGCGTGGACCATCCACTCGTCCTTCACCAGCGCATTGTGATGGAGGAAGGACAGCGCCAGCGCGTGTTCTTCCGGACGCACGCCGGGGAAAGAGGCGCAGCCGAACATGGCATTGACACCATGCTTCAGCGCATAGGCCCAGTTGCCCTGCCAGAGCAGTTCCACGGTGCGTTTGGTGCGGTATTCGGGCAGCACGCAGGAGCGGCCGAGTTCCATGAACTGCTTGTCAGGATGGCGGGCGAGAAGTGGCGCGATATCGAACTCGGACGTCGAATAAAACCCGCCATTCGCCTCAGCGACGCTCTGGCGCAGAAGCCGGTAGGTTCCGACGATCTGGTCTTCGATCTCACCGTCTATCGCGTTGTCGACGACAAGCAGATGATCGCAGATCGCATCGTAGCTATCGATATCCCGTCGAAGCCGCATCGCCTCGGGCTCGATCGTGGCGCCCATCTCCTCGACGAAGACGCGGTAGCGCACGGCCTGGGCGGCATCGATTTCGCGCAGGTTGCGGGCAAGCCTTGTTTCGAGCGTACCGATGCGGCCGAACACATCGCTACCAACGCGGCTATTTGCCGGATCAGCAGCCGGGGCCTGCTTTGTCTCAGAGGTCAATGTGCGGTTCAGGAGTTCGATAGCCATGGTGATTCTTCCCGTACCGGTTGGATCACCCGCGTTTAAACATGCATCTGCAACAAGAGCGTGACAGATATCGTCACAATAGGAAGTGGTGCAAGGCCCGTCAACGCGACTGTCAGGACGTGCTGGAAGCCTGCGCAAAAAGACGCAATTCCTCAATCAGAACAGCCGGATCGAGCGGCTTCTGAAGCACTTTGCAGGCGCCCTGATCGATGACTTTGCGCCGCGCCTCGCCGCGGCTTTCGGCTGTCAGCACCATGACGGGGACCGGCTGCAGCGCGGTTCTGGAGGCGGCAGAGATGAGATCCATGATGTTGCCGCCGGGCATATGCATGTCGCAGAGAACGACATCCGGGCGGTTTTCGCCAAGGGCTTCGATGAGACTTCCGAAATCCTCCACGGAACGAACCGTGTGCCCTGCCTTGCGCAGAACCGCGGCGACCAGAAGCGCACTGACGGGATCGTCTTCTCCGAGAAGAATATCGAGGGCCGGACCGGCTTCCCGCTTGCGATCGACCGAGTTTGAATTTTCAGGGGCCGGCACGTCCATTACTGGGCGGTCGCGGGCGCCAAAACCACGCATGCGGCCACTGAGGACATCGACCAGCGATTTTTCGCGCAGCGGCCGGATCAGCCAGGCATCGAAATATTCCTGGGGTTGCGACGCCCTTTCCTCCGGATTGACCAGCAGAATACGGTGCAGCGGCGCGTGCGACGGTTCCCACGCGTAGTCGGAGGCCAGTCGGTGATCGACGATGAGATCGGTATAGGGCGAGCCTGTCGCTTTGGCCCGATCGATCAATAGCTGCACCTGGGCGGGATCGGACACATGCCTCCCACGGCCGCCGAGTGTTTCGATGCTGGAAACGGTCGCAAAGGCGGCCGGACCATCTGGCGCGAGCAGAAGCACGCGAGAGCCAAACAGCGAGCGGTTGCGAACGGCAGCACCGGCCGGCGCATCCTCGGCCAGACGCATTGGATAGCGGATAGTGAAAACGCTGCCATTGCCCTTGCGGCTGGAGACCGACAGCGAGCCGCCGAATTCGGCGAGGATGCGCGAGGCGATGCCGAGGCCGAGACCTGTGCCGCCGCTGCGCGTTTCCGCCGATCCTGCCTGTTCGAACGCACCGAAGATCCGGGTCTGCTCTTCCTCGGTCATGCCCGGGCCGGTATCAGCAACAGAAATCGCCACGGTCTCGTTCTCGATGAAGGCTCGAACCAGCACGCCGCCTGTGGTCGTGAACTTGACGGCGTTGCCGATGACGTTGAACAGAACCTGGCGAATGCGGGCAGGATCGAAGTCGAGAAGCTCCGGCACGGCGGCGGATAAGGTGGCGGCGATCTCGATCCGTTTGCCATGGGCGCGGGGAGCGAGCATTTCCACGACACCTTCGATCAGCTGGCGCAGATCCGCTGCACGGTTGTTAAGACGGAACCGGCCGGCCTCCATCGTGGAATGATCCAGCAGATCTTCGACCAGTTGAGCCAGGGCGTAGCCGGACTGGCGGATACCGCTCAAGTAATTCTGCTGCTCCGCCGTCAGCTTCGTCTGACCCAAGAGGTGGGTCATCCCAAGAATGCCGTTCAGTGGCGTTCGTAGCTCATGGACGACGTTGGCGATCTGCGGAGAGCCCGAGACGTCGGGAGCAATGGCCTGTGGTCGGCGCCATTTGAGGATTTTTGTGAAGAGTGCGCGAAGAGCGCCTGGATGTCTCTGGACGTTCGCCGCGACCGGCTGCTCCGGCGTGCGGGGCACTCCATTCCATGCGGCGTCGTCAGACCCGTCCTTCGGCGCGAGCGACGTGAAGGCCTGTGAGATACGGTTCTGTATTTCGGCGATGTCGCGCATACGGAAAGATTACCCGAGGTTTCCTTCCGAAGTCTTAGATCAATCCGGTAAAATTATGCCAATCGCTCGATTTCACAATTATCCGTCGAGCAAAATTACTTCTGCTCGTCTACGGATGCCGCCGCTTTGGGACCGAACAGCTCGTCGACAATGACGAGACCTGCACCGACGCTGATAAAACTGTCCGCGAGATTGAACACGGCAAACGACCAGGTGGCGGTGTGAAACAGGATGTAATCCACCACGTGCCCGTAAACGATGCCATCGACCAGATTGCCGATCGCACCGGCGATGATCATCGCATAGCCGAGATGGGCAAAGGGCCGGTCCTTGGGCGTGCGGCGCCAGAGCCACAGCACGAAGGCAACGATGACGAGGCGCATGCCGATGATGAATTCGCGCTCCATGCCGGACAGAAGCGAGAAGGCTACGCCCATATTATAGGTGCGGTAGAGCGCCAGAAACGGAATGACCGGCACCATCTGCTCGAGCGGCAGCGAATTTTCGACGGCGATCTTGATCGCCTGGTCGAGCAGCACGGCGATGATGATGAAGATGACCGCACTGATGGGTCGCGACAGGAGACCAACGCGAGCGGTCATTATTTATCCTCCAGCGTCAGCAGATGGCGGCGGGCTTCAAACAGCATGACGGCCGTCGCGACCGCGAGATTGAGCGAGTCCGCCCTGCCCTGTTGCGGAATTTTGACCGTGCGATCGGCGGCGCGCGCAAGGCTGTCTGGCAGCCCGGACTGCTCGTTGCCCATCAGGAGAACGACCGGTTTGCGGGTATAGTCCGCGGTGCGATAATCCACGGCGCCGGCCAGATGGGTGGCGACGACGCTAACGCCCGCTCCCTTTTGCCAGCTCAAGAATTCTTCCGCCGAGCAGCGGATGACGGGCATCGCGAAAATCGAGCCCATCGTGGCGCGCACTGTTTCCAGCGAGAACGGATCGGTGCTTTCCCCGACCAGCAGCACGGCGGAGGCGCCGGCGGCATCGGCCGTGCGAATGATCGTGCCGAGATTGCCGGGATCACGGACGCGGTCGAGCGCGACAAATGTCTGCTCAGCCTGAGGCTTCAGATCGGCAAGCCGTGCCCAGCGCTGCTCGAAAATACCGACCACCATCTGCGGATTGTCGCGGCGCGTGATCGACGACAAGACCTTTTCGCTGACCTCGAGCACCAGGCCGCCATCCGCGACGGTCTTTGCCGCTACCTGTTCGACCAGCGGCTTGGCCTTGGCAGCCTTGGCATAGACGAGCGTGCGGATCGACCAGCCAAGTTCCAGCGCATCGATGACCAGTTTCAACCCTTCCGCCATGAAGGCACCGGCTTCTTCCCGGTGCTTCTTGTCGGTGAGAAGCTTGATTTCCTTGATGATGGGGTTGGCGAGCGAGGTGACTTCCTTCACCTGCCCGACGCGCCGTGGCCCGTTTCTGTGAAAATTATCGCTCATGCGGGTACCCAACGGCTGAAAAGAGAGGTGGAAAGCGCGCGGCCACGGACTTTGCCGTCAAGGCCCGCTTCCCGGATGACGAGTTCGCCCGATTCCACAACGCCATCTGCGCCGCGCATGGTTTCGCGCATCAGTTCATGGATGGAATAGAAGCTGGCGCGGATCGAATAGGCCGTCAGCACCAACCCGACCGCCTTGGGCGACAGGAGCTGCCGGCAGACATCGAGCATCAGCGGCAAATGATCGAACAGATGCCAGACCTCGCCATTTGGACCGCGGCCGAATTTCGGCGGATCGGTGAGAATGATGTCGTAGGTGTTGCCGCGGCGTTCCTCGCGCAGGATAAACTTCATCGCGTCTTCGCAGATCCAGCGGATCGGTGCCTTTTCGAGACGCGACAAGGACTGGTTCTCGCGACCCCAGCCGATCGCCTTTTTCGACGCATCGACATGGGTGACTTCGGCACCGGCGGCTGCCGCCACGAGCGAGGCGACGCCGGTATAGCCGAACAGGTTGAGGACTTTCAGGGTGCGCCCGGCCTTGGCGGCTTCCTCGACGCGTTCCTTCATCCACTCCCAGTGGACGATCTGTTCCGGAAACACGCCGACATGGCGAAATGCGGTAAAGCGGCCGTGGAAATCGATACCGAGAAGGGCGAGAGGCCAGGTTTCCCCGAGCACTTGTGATGGGAAGCGCCAACGGCCCATGCCGTCTTCATCCGTGTCGCCGGTGAAGATTGCGTCGGCATTTTCCCAGATGTCGTCGGCAAGCGTCGGCTGCCACAGGGCCTGGGCTTCCGGGCGCACAACGCGGTAATCGCCGTATTGCTCAAGCTTCAGGCCGCGGCCGGTGTCGATCAGGTGGAAATCGCCGGCGCCGGACGATTCCAGAATGATCGGCACGCGTTCGGCTGGCAGATCGCCGCTGCGGGCAAGAAGCGGACGCGTTTCGACGGGCACGTGCGGTTGTGCCTGTGGCCTGTCAGGACGGCGCGACTGGGTGGTTTGGGCTTCGACCCGACCTTCGGAGCGCGCAGCCTGGGGGCCGGTCGACCTGGTACGGGTTGCGGCAACGGCCGGACGGCTGCCCGCTTCGCTGCGGCGCTTGTCCGGGCTTTTGGCAGGCGACTTAGGCGCGCCCTTGGCTGCTGGCTTCTCCGGGCGCTTGCCGGTCGGCCGCCTTTCCTTGTTCTTCACTGCGATCATCCGCTCGGGTTCTTGTCTTTCGCAGCAGATAGCATCTGTGCCGCGTTCTTCAAAGCCGGCAATAGCGTCAGATCTGTTTTCGCTCGCTTCGACGCCTATCTAATCAGCGAAACGGGAGATCGAGATGGATATCGAAGGGCAGGAACGGATCGCGGCGCCGCGGGACATCGTGTGGCGGGCGCTGAACGATGCCGAAACCATCCGCCAGTGCATTCCCGGTTGCGAGCGTCTGGAGTGGACTTCGGACAACGAACTTGCCGCCAGTATCAAGGTTCGCTTTAGCCTGATCTCGCTCGGCCTTGCCGGCACGATCACGCTTTCGAACATTGAGGCGGGAGAAAGCTACACACTCGCCGCCGAGGGTCAGGGAAGCATTGCGGGCTTTGCCAAGGGCGCGGCTGACGTGCGGCTTGAGGAAGACGGGACTGAGACCGTGCTGCATTACATCGCGCGTGCGCAAACCGGAGGACGGATCTCGCAGCTCGGATCCAAGCTCGTGCGGTCGACAACCGAGAAGCTGGCAGCAAAATTCTTTGCGGATTTCAACGCAGCGGTCATCGCCAAGACAGCGGAGGCCAGAACCGAGGGGCTCTGACCGCGGGTCATTATCTGGCTGGAAGCGCGGCGTTGCTGGCCGGGGCGGGAACAATGGCCTGGTTGGCCGGAACGACTGACGGCGACGGCTTGACCGCGGCAGTGTTCTCCTTTTGCAGACGGACGGCCTCGCGAGCTTCAATCCGGGCCTGTCTGCGATGTTTGCCCTGGCTCCACCAGGTCACGAACGAGCCAAGCGCCATGCCGAACAGGAGCGCCAGCAGTACCAGCAGGAACAGCGGTGCCGTCAGCGACAGGACGCTGTCTTCCGGACGGAAGGGATTGAGTGCGAGCGTGACGCTTTGACGGTTGGCGACGGCCAGAACGATCAAAACGATGCCGAGGGGCACAAAGATCACGAGGCTCACGATCCTCTTGAACTTGGTCATGGTTTTCTCCCGGCAAGTGACAATCAAACGATGGATCGCCGGTCATCGCTGCCGGCGTCTAGTGCAGAATAGAGGGCGGCGTCATGCTTTCAAGTGTGATGCCCGACCTTCGACGCGATCAATCGTCCTCGTCGGCAAGATCCGGGTTGAGGCGCTCGCGCAATTCCTTGCCCGTTTTGAAGAACGGCACCCATTTTTCCTCGACAAAGACGCTTTCGCCTGTGCGCGGATTGCGGCCGGAGCGCGACGGACGGTTCTTTACCGAAAACGCGCCGAAGCCACGCAGCTCGACCCGGTTACCTCCGGCGAGAGCATCAGTGATCTCGTCGAGGACCGCATTGACGATATTCTCGACGTCACGATGGTAGAGATGCGGATTGCGCGCTGCAACGATCTGCACCAGTTCAGATTTGATCACTTCTGCCCCCTGAAAAAAGTTAGGTGCCCCCTGAAAAAATTAGCCTTTCAGTCGCTTCCAACCTGCCAAACGGAAACCAGACCGTCAAGGAACAACTTGTCGGAGCCGAAGATCCGAAGCGCTGCCGGGGAAAGCTGGTCGCCCAGTCCGGTCATGCGGAAAAACTGCGACACGGCACTGGCGAACCAGAATGAGGACGAGGACTTGCCGTCCTTCCATTCCACTTCTGGCAGGCTTTTGGCCACACCGCGGGTCTCCAGATAGGCGCGGACCTCGTCTTCGCCGCCGAGTTCATCGACCAGCTTGACGGCAAGCGCCTGACGGCCTGTGAAGATCGTACCGTCAGCGAGTTTCAGAACCTCATCGCGCGGCATGTTGCGGCGATCGGCCACGAGATCGACGAACCAAGCGTAGCTGTCCATCACCATATTGCGGATCATCGTCTTGGCTTCTTCGCTGGCAGGATGGAAGGGCGATGGCTCGGCCTTCAGCGGCGCCGACTTGATCTCCTCCAGCGACACGCCGATCTTTTTCAGCGCTTCATCGACCTGAGGGTACTGAAAGATGACGCCGATCGAGCCGGTGATGGAGCTTTCGCCGGCGACGATATGATCGCCAGCAGATGCAATCATGTAGCCGGCGGATGCGGCAAGGGTGCGGACCTGCGAGACGACGGGCTTGGTTTGCGCGATATGGCGGATGGCCTTGAAGATGCGCTCGCCGCCATAGGTCGTTCCGCCCGGAGAATTGATCGAGACGATGAGCGCCTTTGCCTGGCTGCTTTCGGCGATCTTCTCCAATCGCTCCAGCAATTCCCTGTCGTCAAGGATCATGCCTGAGATATCGACGCGGGCGACGTGCGCGACCGCGGAGTTGCCACTGGCGCCGACCGTAACCCGATACAGCGCGAAACCGATGCCGACGAGAAACACAAGGGCCGCAACCCGCCAGAAACTCAGTTTCCGACGCAACTGGCGCCGTTCAGCAATCCCCATCTGATCCATTCTCAATCCTCATAGCGAGCCAGCCCAAATAGGGTCCGGCTTTTTGTTTCAAGCGGGCATATCACGTTTTTATGTTGTCCATTATTGTTTGTTGAACGATAAAAACCATATTGAGGCCGCAGGTGAACAACTAGCGCCGCTTACGTCGATCTCAACGCAGGCGGCCCAGTCATCTTTACGACAAATCTTGCCGGAAAGGACCGGACGAGCAGAATGCTGCAGCATATCCGCAACCCAGCCCTGGCCGGCGCTTCCCGTGCGATCGGGCAGTCGCCCGACGATATCTATCAGTCGGCACTTGCCCATTCCGCAAGGGTGCGCAAGCTCAAGATATTCCTGCCGATCAGTGCAGCCATCATCTCCGCCGCCTTTATCGGGGTGGCGATCGTGCGCGCCTATCTGCCGGAAAACCTGTCGATCGAAAGCGCGCGCATCGAAAATGGCAAGATCGTCATGGAACGGCCCGCGATTTCCGGCCGCAACAGCGACGGCATCAGCTATTCGATGATTGCCAACCGCGCATTGCAGGATATCCAGAACCCGAACATGATCAGCCTCGAAAACGTCAAGGCGGCCGTGCCGATCAATGACGAGGTCGTTGCGCGTGTCACGGCCGCCGGAGCCGACTTCGATCGTGGCGCCGACAAGCTGGATCTTACCAAACCATTCGACGTTAATTTGTCCAACGGGATTACTGCGCGCTTCCAATCCGCCCGCCTCGATATACCGGGTGGATTGATGGATACGCCGGACCCGGTCAAAATCTCCATGGACGCGGGTTCCATTGTTGCGAACTCCCTGAAGATAACGGATAAGGGACACACAATCACCCTGATCGGCAAGGTTCAGGTCGACCTCGACCCTGCCCGCATCCGCAACCAAGGCAAATAGGGCACGGCCGCAATGACGAATCGACTCTTTCGTATCTCTTCCGCCGTGATGGCCACCGGACTCGTGTTCGGCCTTGCCTTCAGCGCGACCGCCCAGACCACCAGCAGCAAGATGGAAGGCTTGAAGCTTTCCAACGATGCGCCGATCCAGATCCAGAGCGACCAGCTGGAAATCAAGGATCAGGAAAAACGTGCCTTCTTCACCGGCAATGTGCAGGTGGTGCAGGGTACGACCACGATGAAGGCCGGCAAGATGACCGTGCTTTACAAAGGTGAAGGCGCTTCGGTGACCTCCGGCAGCACCGACATCGACAAGATCTTTCTCGACGACACCGTTTTCCTCACCTCGGGCACTCAGCAGGCGACCGCCGAAAAGGGCGAGTTCGACATGACCTCGCAGACCTTCGTGCTTTCCGGCAAGCAAGTCGTGCTTTCCGAAGGCGCCAACGTGTTTCGCGGCTGCAAGCTGACCGTGCAGATGGCGACCGGACAGGCGAAGCTCGATTCCTGCGGTGGCCGCGTGGAAATCATGCTCGACCCGAAGTCGCGACCTAAGCAATAGAAATCCAAGCCCTTGAAAATACCTTTCCTCTCCAACCGGTCTGCCGACCGGTCGCCCGTGACCGAACCTTTCATTGCACGCGACAAGGCGCGCTATGAGGGTACGCTGGTGGCGCATGGTCTTTCCAAGACCTATGACACGCGGCGCGTGGTGAATGGCGTATCGCTGGTCGTGCGCAAGGGCGAGGCTGTCGGCCTGCTCGGACCGAACGGCGCCGGCAAGACGACGTGTTTCTACATGATCACCGGGCTTGTGCCTGTCGATGAGGGCATGATTGCCATCAATGGCAACGAGGTGACGCATATGCCGATGTATCGGCGCGCGCGTCTCGGCGTCGGCTACCTGCCCCAGGAAGCCTCGATCTTTCGCGGACTGTCCGTCGAAGACAACATTCGCGCCGTTCTGGAAGTGCACGAACCGAACCGCGACAAGCGCGAAGCGAAGCTCGACGAGTTGCTGGAAGAATTCCACATCAGCCAGTTGCGCAAGTCCGCGGCTGTCGCGTTGTCGGGTGGCGAACGGCGTCGCCTCGAGATCGCCCGCGCGCTGGCGACCGACCCTGCCTTCATGCTGTTGGACGAGCCGTTTGCCGGTGTCGACCCGATTTCCGTTTCCGACATCCAGAACCTGGTTCGCCACTTGACGGCGCGCGGTATCGGGGTACTGATAACGGATCACAACGTCCGCGAAACGCTTGGTCTCATCGATCGCGCCTACATTATTCACGCAGGCGAAGTCCTGACGCATGGCAGGGCCGACGATATCGTCAACAATCCGGATGTTCGTCGTCTTTACCTTGGCGACAAGTTCAGCCTCTGAGGCCAGAAAGAATCTACTTTCCCGCTTCGTGCCGCTTGACCAAATCTATCAAAAAAGCAATTCTTGTGCCAGTTGAAGGATGGCACCGATAATCTCGGTGTCTTCCTCTCGACTATCGTGCGATGACCGCATGATTTTAAGGAGATCACGGGAGTTTCGGGTCCGCCATGGGGTTATCTGCCAGTCTTTTTCTGCGACAGAGCCAATCGCTGGTGATGACACCGCAGCTGATGCAGTCCATTCAGCTGCTGCAGATGACGCATTTTGAACTCAACCAGTTCATCGCCCAGGAAGTCGAGAAAAATCCGCTGCTCGAAATAGCGGCAGGCGACGGCGATGGTGATGCGGATTTAGGCGCGCTTGATCCCCGCGATCTGGAATTTTCCGGTTCGCGCGAGGATGACGGACAGTTCGAAGGCCAATCGGCGGCGCAAGCCGATGTCGGCTCCCTCGACTGGTATGAGAGCGCAACCCGCGACGGCACGGCCAAGCTTGGCGATCACCTCGATGCCAGCCTTGAAAACGTGTTTCCCGACGACGCACCGGCACAGCGGCCGGACGCGCCCGAACTTCTCGGCCAGTGGAAATCGATGCCCGGCGGCGATGCCGGCGAGGACTACGACCTCGACGATTTCGTTGCGGGTCAGGTGACCCTGCGCGATCATCTCGGACAACAGCTGCCTTTCGTGGTGACCACCCCGGGCGACCGGTTGATCGCCCAGGACCTGCTCGACCAGTTGGACGATGCCGGCTATTTCCAGGGCGACATCGAAGAGGTCGCGGCCCGTATCGGCAAGGCGCCGGAGGCGGTAGAGGCCGTTCTCATTCAGCTGCAAACCTTCGATCCACCCGGGGTATTTTGCCGTAGCCTGAGCGAATGCCTGGCGATCCAGCTGCGCCAGAACGACCGGCTGGACCCGGCCATGGCAGCGCTGATCGATCACCTCGATCTTCTCGCCAAGCGTGACTTTGCGTCTCTGCGCAAGATCTGCGGCGTGGACGACGAAGATCTGATCGACATGATGGCTGAAATCCGCAAGCTCAACCCGAAGCCGGGTGCAGGCTTCGAGGGCGGGTTCTCGCAGTCTATCTCACCTGATGTCGTGGTCCGGCCATCGCTTGATGGTGGATGGAACGTCGAACTCAATCCCGATACCCTGCCGCGCGTTCTGGTCAACCAGACCTATTTCAACACGGTCTCCAAACACTGCCCGAAGAACGGCGAAGATCACAATTTTCTGTCGGACTGCATGCAGACGGCGAACTGGCTCGCCCGCAGCCTCGACCAGCGCGCCAAGACGATCATGAAAGTGGCAAGCGAGATCGTACGCCAGCAGGATGCCTTCCTGCTGCACGGCGTCGATCACCTGCGACCGCTCAACCTGAAGACGGTGGCAGAGGCCATCAAGATGCACGAATCCACCGTCAGCCGCGTCACCTCCAACAAGTATGTGCTGACGCCACGCGGCCTGTTCGAACTGAAATACTTCTTCACAGTGTCGATCGGCTCGGCGGAAGAAGGTGGAGACACCCATTCGGCCGAATCGGTGCGGCATCGCATCCGGTTGTTGATTTCTCAGGAGCTGCCGAGTGCCGTCCTGTCGGATGACGACATTGTCATCAGCCTCAAACAGGGCGGTGTCGAACTTGCGCGCCGGACGGTGGCGAAATATCGCGAGGCGATGAACATTCCGTCATCGGTGCAACGCAGGCGGGAAAAGCGCGCCATCGCGAGACTGGCAGCGTTCTAGCCTCACATATCGAGGGCAGTCATAGGCGACCCGGTATTCGCCACACGTGCCGCACAGATTGACATTCCGTTAATGGCAGTTTAGAGACCCGCCGCACCCTGACCGGGCGACACGGGATCTAAACCAATTCCCAAACCAATTTGGCCCTGCCATTCGTGAACCGCTTGGATCAAGAGGCCGGTTGGCGTAGACTGGAACATGCAAGTCACGACAATAAGGAGTAACTCCATGAGTGTGCGTGTATCCGGTAAACATATGGAAATCGGCGACTCGTTTCGACAGAAGATCGAGGACCACATCGGCGGTGCAGTGACCAAATACTTCGACGGGGGGTATTCGGGTCAGGTGATCGTCGAGAAGTCCGGCTCGCGTTTTTCGGCAGATTGCAAGGTGCATCTCGATACCGGGATCGTCCTGCATGCGGCCGGAGAAGCGAATGATCCACAGGCAAGTTTCGATGCTGCAGCGGAGCGGATCGAAAAACGCCTTCGTCGCTACAAGCGTCGACTGAAGGACCATCACGCCGGCAATCACGCGAACGGTTTTTCCGAAGTGGCTTACACGGTCATGGACCGTGTACCGGATGAAGAAGACGACGTGCCGGACGATTTCGCACCGACCATCGTTGCGGAAAGCACGAAGCAGTTGATGACGATGTCCGTTGCGACCGCCGTGATGGCGCTCGACATGACGGACGAACCGGTCCTGTTGTTCCGCAGCCCTGGAAAGGAGCTGAACATCGTGTACCGGCGCAATGACGGAAATATCGGTTGGATCGATTCCACCGGTATGAAGAACTAAAAACTCTCGGGAGAGCGCCTTTGGCGCTCTCTTCGCCCTTCGCGGCAAAAGGATGATAAGAATGGCTTTGGCGGATTTGCTGCAGCAAGATGCGATTGTTCCTGCCCTTAAAGTGACCTCCAAGAAGCAGCTTCTTCAGGAACTTGCTGTGAAAGCGGCCAAGCTGACGGGTGTTCCCGAGCGGGAGATCTTCGACGTCATCCTGCAACGGGAGCGGCTGGGGTCGACGGGCGTTGGCCACGGCATTGCCATCCCACATGGCAAGCTCAGCAGCATATCGTCCATCAAGGGCGTGTTCGCCCGCCTGGAATCGCCGATCGACTTCGAAGCGCTTGATGACGAGCCGGTCGATCTTGTCTTCCTGCTGCTCGCACCAGAGGGCGCCGGGGCCGACCACCTGAAGGCGCTTTCGCGTATTGCCCGCGTATTGCGCGATCAAGATCTCGTTGCCAAGCTTCGCAAGACCGATTCCGCGTCGGCAATCTACGCCTTTCTGAATGCAGAACAGGCAAACCACGCCGCCTGAAGCGGCTCTATACTCCTTTTCTATAGAGTAAAGCCGCCCGTTCGCCCTCGAATGGAGCGGCTAATCTTGTTTTCGAGCCCTCTTTAGAATTGCCTTTTGTCAAATACGCCACATGTCTTTCCCGTTGAAGGAGATAGACATGAATGACGACATACGTGCCAGGATCGCTGCGAATGACAGACTGCTCAAGGCGGTCATCATCCTGCTGGCGATCAAGGATCCCCATCTTCTCGATGAGCTCGATGCAATCTTCAAAATTGCCGATGGTCAGGAGGGACTGATCGGCGATGCGGACAAGAAGACCCGAGCCCATCTCAATTCGGAACTGGCCCTGATCCGTTCCCTGGCGCATGTTTCGCTGGATACGACGCACTGATCCTTACCCGCGGTCGCCAAACGCAAATGGGCGCCCGAGGCGCCCATTTTTCTTGGAAAGGCTCTAAGGAGCTCAGTCTTTCTTGTCTTCAGCCGCCGCTGCTTCAACCTTCGGGCCGCCCTTGGCGACGCCGACCATGGCCGGGCGCAAGACGCGTTCGCCAATGATGAAGCCGGCCTGGACGACCTGCATGACAGTGTTGTTGGGTACGTCCGCATTCGGGATCTCGAACATGGCCTGATGGAAGTTCGGATCGAACTTCTCGCCTTCGGCATCGATCTTCTTGACGCCATGCCGCTCGAGTGTCGACAGCATGCCACGCTCGGTCATTTCGACGCCTTCAAGCAGGCTCGTCAGCGTCGCATCGGCTCCGGCACGCTTGTCTGCCGGGACAGTGTCGAGCGCGCGGCGCAGATTGTCCGAGACGGCCAGCATGTCGCGGGCAAAGCCCGAGACGGCGTAGGACTTGGCATCCTTTACTTCACGCTCGGTGCGTCGGCGAAGGTTGTCCATTTCAGCGGCAAGCCGCATGAAGCGATCGCGCAGATCGGAATTTTCAGCCTTGAGCACATCGATCGGATCGGGCTCCTGCGCGAAGAAGGCTTCCCCTGCGCTCTGATCGGCGGCGTCTTCGAGAGCGGACGCCACGGCTTCCGCCGTGTTTTCGACAGCAGCTGCGTCAGGTCCGTTCTTCTTGGTTTCGTCGGTCATGACGGTCTCCGGTGCGTATTGGAATCTGGAAGGGTGGTTGCGCCCGATATCGAGGTTCGGGGCGAAAAAATCAAGGGCTTGGGAACATCCTAGCGGGATAGCCTTGCAAGCAGCTGCGCCGTGTAATCCACCATGGGCACGATGCGCGAGTAATTCAGCCGGGTTGGGCCGATCACGCCGACCGCGCCGACGATGCGTTCCTCGCCGTCACGATAGGGCGCAACGATGAGCGAGGAGCCGGACAGGGAGAACAGTTTGTTTTCCGAACCGATAAAGATCCGCACGCCCGGTCCCTTTTCGGCAAGGTCGAGGATCTCGATCAGGCTGTCCTTCTTTTCGAGATCGTCAAACAGCAGACGCAGCCGATCGAGATCGCTGACGTCAGCCAGACCTTCGAGAAGGTTTGCCCGGCCGCGCACGATGAGCTGGCCCGGCTTTCCATCTTCCTGATCACCCGACCAGAAGGCGAGGCCTCGCTCCACCAGATCATGCGACAGCGTGTGAAGCTCGCTTGCGACCTGTTCCTTCAGCATTTTCATCTGGCCGCGGAATTCCGGCAGCGTCTGGCCGGCGAGATGCGCGTTGAGGAAATTTGCGGCCTCGCCGAGCTGCGACGAGGTCACGCCTGCGGGCAGGTCGATAATCCGGTTCTCCACCTGATTATGATCGCCAACAAGGACGGCCAGCGCCTTGGTGGGCTCCAGGCGGATGAACTCGACATGTTTGAGGACCGGATCGTTCTTGGCGGTGATGACGATGCCGGCGCCGCGCGAGACGCCAGACAGCATAAGGCTCGCATCGGCCATCAGGTTTTCGAGCGTCTGATCGCGATCGGGCGGACGGATCTGCCGGTCGATGCTGGCGCGGTCTTCTTCCGAGAGATTGCCGACCTGCATGAAGGCATCGACAAAGAACCGCAGCCCTGTCTGGGTCGGCATGCGGCCTGCACTGATATGCGGCGAGTAGATGAGGCCGAGCTCTTCCAGATCGCTCATGACATTGCGCACGGAGGCTGGCGACAGCGACATGGGCAGAAGTCGCGACAGATTGCGCGAACCGACCGGCTCGCCGGATTCCAGATAGCTTTCCACGATGCGGCGAAAGATTTCCCGCGAACGATCATCAAGCACGGAGCCGTTGTCGCGACCCGTCAGTCCCGGAAATACCATTGGCCCCTTTACCATCCTGCTGATCTCATCTCCCAGATATAGTCGCTCACTTGCGCATCCGCAAAAGGGAAATTCTTTGCAAATGCCGGCTCCGAGCCTTAGAAGGCGGAAACAATAATCCAGGGAGTGACGGATGCGGCCTTCAGGCAGACAGACAAATCAGATGCGCAAGATTTCGTTCGAGCGCAATTTCTCCAAGCATGCCGAGGGCTCCTGTCTCGTCAAGTTCGGCGATACCCATGTTCTGTGCACCGCAAGCCTTGAAGAAAAGACGCCGCCGTGGCTGCGCAATTCCGGCAAGGGCTGGGTCACCGCCGAATACGGAATGCTGCCGCGCGCCACCGGCGACCGGATGAAGCGCGAGGCTGCGACCGGCAAGCAGGGCGGCCGCACCCAGGAAATCCAGCGCCTGATCGGCCGTTCGCTGCGTGCCGTGGTCGATCTTTCCGCGCTTGGCGAAAAGCAGATCACCATCGACTGCGACGTGATCCAGGCCGATGGCGGCACCCGTACGGCGGCCATCACCGGCGGCTGGCTGGCGCTGTATGATTGCCTGAAATGGATGGATACCCGCTCGATGATCAAACTCGACAAGGTTCTGAAAGACCATGTCGCGGCGATCTCGTGCGGCATCTTTGCAAGCCAGCCGGTCATCGATCTCGACTATCTCGAAGATTCGGCCGCCGAGACAGACGCGAATTTCGTCATGACGGGTAGCGGCGGCATCGTCGAGATTCAGGGCACGGCCGAGGGTGCTCCCTTCAGCCAGGAGGAATTCCTCAACCTGCTGTCGCTGGCACAGGACGGCACCCGGGAACTGGTAGCTCTGCAGAAGCAGGCGATCGGCGGCTGATTTCAACGCTGGCTGATCCAAGAGTTGCGAGGGGCAGTCTTCCTTTCCAGAGAGACTACCTCTCGATCGAACCTCCTCCCCCGCCTTCATGGCGGGGCAGCATCAGACAAGGGAGCCACTGTTTTGATCGACGGCATTCTCGAAACAGCGCTCTATGTCGATGATCTCGATGCGGCGGAAGCCTTTTACGGTGAACTGCTCGGGCTTGAGCGGGTGCTGCGGGCCGGCGATCGCCACGTGTTTTACCGATGCGGACCCGGCATCCTGTTGATCTTCAATCGCGCCGAGACGCTGAAGTCGCCGCCTGATGATGCGCTGCCGGTTCCGCCGCATGGCACGACAGGACCGGGGCATGTGTGCTTTCGTATGGACGGCCCGGCGATTGACAGAATGGTCGAAAAGCTCAACAAGGCGGGCATCGTGATTGAAAGCGATTTTCGCTGGCCAACCGGCGCCCGATCCCTCTATTTCCGCGACCCGGCCGGCAACAGTCTGGAATGCGCAGAGCCGAGGCTCTGGAATCTATAGGAACCTTCATGCGCAAGCTTGAGACGAAAACGATCGTCGTTGCCAGCCACAATGCCGGCAAGATCCGTGAGATTGCCGAATTGATCGGTCCGTTCGGCTTTTCGGCAAAGTCCGCAGCCGAACTGAAGTTCGAGGAACCGGACGAGACCGGCACGACATTCGAGGAAAATGCGGCGATCAAGGCGCTTGCGTCTGCCAAGGCGTCCGGCCTGCCCGCCCTTTCCGACGATAGCGGCATCGTCATCGATGCGCTGGACGGTGCTCCCGGTGTCTATACCGCCAACTGGGCCGAGCGCGAGGATGGCAGCCGTGATTTCGCGATGGCGATGCAGAAGGTGGAAGACGCGCTGCAGGAAAAGGGTGCGACCACGCCCGACAAGCGCAGCTGCCGTTTTGTGAGCGTTCTCTGCCTTGCCTGGCCGGATGGCCACACCGAACTCTTCCGCGGCGATGTCGAGGGCGTTGTCGCCTGGCCGCCGCGGGGTGATGCCGGGTTCGGTTACGACCCGATCTTCCAGCCGGAAGGCCATAAGACCACGTTTGGTGAAATGACCAGCGAGGAAAAGCACGGCTGGAAGCCCGGCGATGAAGATGCGCTTTCGCACCGGGCGCGTGCCTTCAAGCTGTTCGTTGAAACCTGCCTGGAGGCCTGATCCCCATTGAACGCCGTCGCTCCCCTTTTTCCCGGCATGCTGCTACCCGACACGGGTGAGCCGGGCTTCGGCGTTTACGTGCACTGGCCGTTTTGCGCGGCCAAATGCCCCTATTGCGATTTCAACAGCCATGTCCGCCACCAGCCCGTGGATCAGCTCCGCTACACCGCCGCGTTTCTGAAAGAGATGGAAACGATGCGGAAGATGAGCGGGCCGAAGACGGTCACGAGCATTTTTCTGGGCGGCGGCACGCCTTCGCTGATGGATCCTTCAACCGTCGGGGCGATCCTCAATGGGATCGCGCAGCACTGGCATGTGCCTGACGGCATCGAGATCACCATGGAGGCGAACCCTTCAAGCGTCGAGGCGGAACGCTTCCGCGGCTACCGGGCTGCCGGCATCAACCGGGTCTCGATGGGCGTGCAGGCGCTCAATGATACGGATCTCAAATTCCTCGGCCGACTGCATGACGTGGCAGACGCGCTGAAGGCGATCAAGCTGGCACGCGAGATCTTTCCGCGCATGTCGTTCGACCTGATCTACGCCCGTCCCAAGCAGACGGTGGAGGCCTGGGAAGCGGAGCTGAAGCAGGCCATTTCCTATGCCGTCGATCACCTTTCCCTCTATCAGCTGACGATCGAGGAAGGCACGCCGTTCTACGGCCTGCACAAGGCCGGCAAGCTGATCGTTCCAGATGATGAGCAGTCGGCGCTGCTCTACGAGGCGACGCAGGAGATCACGGCCGCGCATGGCATGCCGGCCTACGAGGTTTCCAACCACGCCAAGCCGGGTGCTGAAAGCCGGCACAACCTGACCTACTGGCGCTATGGCGACTATGCCGGCATCGGCCCTGGTGCGCATGGTCGCCTGACGCGGGGACGCGACAAGATCGCCACCGCCACCGAGCGACGTCCGGAAACCTGGCTGGACCAGGTCGAGACACAAGGCCACGGCATGGTCGACCAGGAACTGCTAGGCTTCGACGAGCAGGCGGACGAGTTGCTTCTGATGGGACTGCGCCTGACCGAAGGCGTCGACCTGGCGCGCTGGCAGGAGCTTTCCGGCCGCGATCCGGACCCGGTCCGCGAAGAGCGGCTTCTGGAACACGGCTTTATCGAGCGGCTGGGAAATTCCAGGCTGCGCTGCACGCCGTCCGGCATGCTGATCCTCGATGCTGTCGTTGCCGACCTCGCCTGCTGACTAGGCCTTTACCGCCGTCACATGCAGCCATTCGGTCGGCCGGTCATCATAGCCGCTGCCGTCGTTCGTGCTTATCTCGAGCGATGACCACGTGACGGTCCTGTAGGCCTGTTCGAGCCAGGGCCGCGACGGGTTGTTGTAATAGCGACCTATCGCATCCGTCATCTCTTCGCCGCCAGTCTTATAGCTTGCGTAGAAAATGCCGCCAGGGCGCAGCGCCCGATGGATGCGGGCAAGGATATCGGCAAGATCGTTTATCGGCGTGTGGAGAAGGCAGGCATTGGCCCAGACGCCGTCATAGGCCGCCACGCTGGCGATATCCCCGAAGCGCAGTACCGCAACCGTGCGCCCCAGACGGCGCGAGGCTTGCTCTGCCATTTCCGCAACGCCATCCGTCGGGGTGACGTCAAAGCCGCGTTCAATCATGAAACCGCTGTCGCGGCCATTGCCGCAGCCAAGTTCCAGAACTCGGGCACCCGGAGAGAGGCGGGAGAGAAATGCTTCCAGCCGGATCTCGTTCGCCTTTTCCCGATAACCGGCATAGGCCTTCGCATTGTCGGCGTAGAAGCGGAGGGTCTGATCGTGTTCCGCCATCACTCTTACTTCTGTGACAGGAGAAGCTTGGTGCCGAAGCCGACGAAGACGGTGGCAACGCCGAGGTCGATCTTCTGCTTGGCCTTGAGATAGGCGCTCGCTACCCGCGGATGGGTGATCAGGCCGACCAGAAACGTATAGTAACAGGCCGAAACCGCGACCATGACAGCGATTGCCGCTAGCCCGTAGAGAAACGGCGTGCCCGCCGGCATGGTAGCGGCAAACAGCGAGGCAACGAAGAGAGCCGATTTCGGGTTGGCGAGGTTGGTCGCAAGCCCCAGTCGGTAAGCCTTCCTCAGCGGTATCTCGCGTTCTGTGGGGGCAAATTCGGGTGTTGTCCGGGCCTTCCGGACATCCATGAAGACGCGCAGGCCAAGCCATACGAGATAAAGACCGCCGACGATCTTCAGCGCGACATAGGCGAAGGGAGCTGCCTGAAACAGGGCATTGATCCCGAGCCAGCCCGCAAAGCCCCACAGGCATGTTCCGGTAATCGTTCCCATGGCTGCCGTAATGGCAACCTTGCGCGGTGCTGTGAGGCAATAGCGGATCACCAGCAGCGTATTTGGCCCGGGGGTAATGCAGGCGACAGCCCAGATGGTCGCCACGGATAAAAGAAACACGACACGCTCCTCGCACACCAGAAAGATTGGTGTGCGCCAGAAGCCAAATCCCGTCAACGCCCGGACAAACAAAAACCGGCTCTCATCCGATGGGTAAGAGCCGGCTTCGGTCGGTCAGTCGATGATCACAGATTGTTTTCGTTGATCAGGCGCTTCAGAAGCTCGACCTCGTGGCTGAGCTTGCTGTCGCCCGAGATCAGGTCCTCGATCTTGCGAACCGCATGCAGCACGGTCGTATGGTCGCGGCCACCAAACCGACGGCCGATTTCCGGGAAGGAGCGCGGCGTCATGGTTTTCGAGAGGTACATGGCGACCTGGCGCGGCTTGACGATGACGCGGGTGCGGCGGTTGGAGACCAGTTCCTGCCGCGAGACGTTGTAATGGCGTGCCACGACGCGCTGGATATCCTCGATCCGGACGCGCCTTGCTTCCCCGGCGCCGACCAGATGGGCGAGAAGCTCGTCGACGCGCTCGATCGAGAGGTTCGGCTCAAACGAGCGACGGAACAGCAGCTGGTTGAACGCGCCTTCCAGTTCGCGACCGGTGCTGACGACGCTGCGTGCGACGTGATCGAGAATTTCGTGCGGGATATCGAGCGATGGATCATCCTGCTGGGCAGCCGCGAGACGACCTTTGAGCATTTCCATGCGCATATCGTAATCCGGCGTCTCGACCTCGATGGCCACGCCGCCCTGCAGACGCGAGCGAACCCGCGGATCGAGCGATTCCAGTTCCCAAGGCGCGCGGTCGGCAGCAACCACGACCTGCTTGGCGCTGTCGAGCAGCATGTTGAGCAGATGGCAGAATTCGTTCTGGATCATCTTGCCCTGCAGGAACTGCATGTCGTCGATGATCAACAGATCGATATGGCGCAGGCTGTCCTTGAGCGTCAGGGCATCATTGTCGCGGATCGCGGTTGCGAAACGCCACATGAAATATTCGGCGGTGAGATAGACCACGCGCGGCATGCGGGGGCTGCCGACGGCGGCGTTGGCGATGGCCTGCAGAAGGTGGGTCTTGCCGAGACCGACACCGGAATGAATAAACAGCGGGTTGAAACGCACGGCACCGGCACCGGCTTCCGCAATCGTCTTGGCAGCGGCAAGCGCCACGCGGTTCGAGGCGCCTTCAACGAACGTGTCGAACGTATAACGGCTGTCGAGTGGCGAACCGAACAACGGGCCGGGCTGCGAGGACTGGCGAACCGGGGTGGACGCGGCAGTCGGGAACGTGGCGATCTTGCCGATCTCACGCGGTGCAGATGGGCGTTGCGACGCGACAGGTGCCGGAGCATCCGAGCCAATGACGCCGTCCTGGACATCCGATACCGGCTTTGCAGCGCGGGTTGCCGTGCGGACCAGGATCTCCACCTTGAGGATCTCGGCATCTTCCGCCTGGAAGATCGACGTGATCAGATCGAGATAACGGTTGTTGATCCAAGACTTCAGAAACGTCGTGGGCACCGTGAGCCTGACGACACTCTTCGAGACGGTGTGAAGCTTAAGTCTTGCAAACCAGCTTGCGTAAACATCCTGGCCGACCTGTGCTTTAAGACGCACACTGAACCGCTCGAAAAGAGCATCATGCTTCATAACTGGTGTTTCCCCTGCCGCCTGTGCGCAAACGGAATCAAACGCCTGTCGTGCATTGCCCCCGTTGCCGGTTGCACGAGCCGATACGTTATTCATTTGCATTATTCGCCGCCTTTTCCATAGGAGCCCGGCGGTTCTGTTTCCCGCCAGGACACATTCTTTTTAACTACGTCCGACAGCCCGTCTCCGCGAGGAAACGATGACTGCCCTTCCCCATCGATCAAAGTTCCAGGCCAACCGCCCGGACCATCAAAGATCGATCCGGATCACCTCGTCTGATCCAGACCTGCGGGAGCCAACCCGCAACTCAGCGCACGCTCCATCCTCGTTATGAAGAGCCGCTGACTTCCCACTGCCTTCTTCCGACTCCCCAGTCGGCCCCGTCACGCATAAGTTCAGCTGTTGCCGGAAAAGCCAATTTCCGGCTTGCAACCATCGGTTAAATAAGGAAACGAGAAAAACATCTCGCCGCAAGCTGCTTAAAGTCCCCGGGCCGCTCGGTGTCGGGCGGTTGTCGGCAGGCTCTAGGAGTGATCTCCATGCCTCTCGCTAAAAGCCATTTAGGCAGGATCAAATGGCAAGATCAATGATGAATTTTACGCAAAATCCGAGCGCGACCGTTGACTCTCCGGGTGCGATTTGAATGGCCGGAGGGTTGCGGAGAAGAATCCCAGTTGAATCAATGGGATTCAAAATCCATCTATTTCTGATGGTACGATTCAGAGAAAAAATAAAAAAAACCTTGACTCAAAAAGCAGGCGGCGGGTTGGCGGAATTGCCGCCAGACTTGGGCAGACCTCTCATAAGCCTTTGTAATTCATCGGGAAAATCTGTCACGCACCTGACACGTAACCGTTACTGAGCCGGTTAACGAAGTACAAAGGGCCGAGAATCACAAAAAGCCCGGTCGACCGACCAGGCTTTTGATGCATGCACGCTAAAGGTGATATTAGGCGGAGAGTGCCTTGACGCGAGCTGCCAGGCGCGAGACCTTGCGGGACGCCGTGTTGCTGTGAAGGACGCCCTTTGTTGCAGCGCGTGCGATTTCCGGCTGAGCTGCCTTCAGAGCAGCAGCAGCGACGGATACGTCACCCGTTGCGATCGCTTCTTCAACCTTGCGGATAAAGCCACGAACGCGCGAGCGGCGGGACTTGTTGACTGCGGTACGGCTAGCGATCTTGCGGGTCGCTTTTTTCGCCGAAGTTGTATTGGCCATATCATGCCTCTCTACGAATTCGAACCAAAACTCCGCCGTTGCCGCGTAGGTCCTGCGACCATCAATCCAGCAATTCGGGAGCAATAGAGGAAGCCGTCGATCAGGCTTTCCCAACTGTGGGCGGGCATATAACCGGTATAGCGCGCCTCGTCAACGCGGATTCGCATGAAGGGTGCCGCTGAATTTGCCGTTTGGCGAAGTCCCGCGTCCTTTTCGCGACCATAACCCCTCCCACTCTCCTTATAGGGATGCGTGTTCAAACATCGCCTGCAACGGCTGATCACTTCTGGCAGCGCGGGCAGTAGAAGGTGGAGCGGCCGGCTTGGGTGATACGAGCAACGGTGCCGCCGCAGCCCGGCGTGCGGCAGGGCTTATCCTCCTGGTCATAGACAGAGAAGGAATGCTGGAAATAGCCAAGCGAGCCGTCCGTCTGGATATGGTCGCGCAGAGACGAGCCGCCGGCTGCAATCGCATCGGCAATGACAGCGCGGATCGCTTCCGTCAGCAGCACCAGCTCCTTCTTCGGCCGGCCCGTGGGCGTGACGATGCTGCCCGCTGCCCTCTTCGGCGACAGGTGCGCGCGCCACAGCGCTTCGCAGACATAGATATTGCCGAGACCGGCGATCACGGTCTGATCGAGCAGCGTGCTCTTCAATGGCTGCGCCTTGCCGGAAAACCGCTTGCCGAGATACTCCGCATCGAGCGCGTTGCCGGTCGGCTCCGGACCGAGTTGCGCAAATGCCGGGTAGAGATCGAGCTCGCTGCGCTTTGCCAGATGCAGGAAGCCGAAACGGCGCGGATCATTATAGATGACCTTTAATGTCTCGTTGCCACGCTCCAGATGAAAGACGACGTGGTCATGCTTCTCGTCCTTGGAGCGCGGATGATGAAATGTGCCAAGCGCCTCTTCCTCGACCCTGAACGAGCCGGACATGCCGAGATGGGCAATGATGGTGAGATCGTCTTCGAGGTCGATCAGCAGGTATTTGGCGCGTCTTCCCAGCGCGATGATCTGCCGGCCTTCGACTGCGGCGACAAGATTTTCCGGGAACGGAAAGCGTAGATCGGTGCGGTTCAGCTGCAGCCTTGCAAGCTTTGCTCCCTCCATGGCCGGAGAAAGGCCGCGACGAACGGTTTCGACCTCTGGCAATTCGGGCATGGTCTACCTAACTTCCTGTTTCAACGATGCCGCCGGTGCTCTATAGACCGGGCGGTAATCCACCACATAGCGTCCGGAAAACGGTTTCGCTATGGTCCGCCTGGATAGAGACACCGAGGAGCTGCCCATGACCGAAGCCCGCACCCGCGCCGAAGGCGGAATGGAAACCTCCTACGGCTTCCGCCAAGTGGCCGACGGGGAAAAGCAGGGCCTCGTCAACGACGTCTTCCACAAGGTTGCCAAGCGCTATGATGTGATGAACGACGTCATGTCGGCGGGCATGCACCGGGTGTGGAAGGACGCGATGATTACCGCGCTCAATCCGCGCAAGGATGCGAGCTACCGGACGCTGGATGTGGCGGGCGGCACCGGCGACGTCGCATTCCGCATCGTCGAGGCATCGGGCCTGAAAGCCCATACGACGGTTCTCGATATCAATGGCTCGATGCTGGCCGTGGGTGCCGAGCGGGCGCAAAAGAAGAAGCTGTCCGGCAATCTCGATTTCATCGAGGCGAATGCAGAATCCCTGCCCTTCGAGGACAATTCCTTCGACGCCTATACGGTCGCCTTCGGGATCCGCAACGTGCCGCGCATCGACGTGGCGCTGTCTGAAGCGTTTCGCGTGCTGAAGCGTGGCGGACGGTTGCTGGTTCTGGAATTTTCGGAAGTCGAACTTCCGCTGCTCGACAAGTTTTACGACGAATGGTCGTTCCGGGCGATCCCGCGCTTCGGCAAAATGATCACCGGTGATTCCGAGCCCTACCAGTATCTGGTGGAATCGATCCGCAAATTCCCCAACCAGGAAAATTTCGCAGCGATGATCCGGACTGCCGGTTTTTCGCGCGTGAGCTACACCAATTATACCGGCGGGATAGCCGCGCTGCATTCCGGCTGGAAGCTCTGAGCGCATGAGCACGATCGGCGCTTATTTCCGGCTCGCCCGTGTCGGCTGGGTTCTTGTCCGCGAAGGCGTGGTTTCGGCCCTGCCGACACAGGACCTGCCGCCGGCCGTCGGCATTCTGAAATCCATGCTCGAGCCGCTCACCCGTTTCAGGGCGAAGAAGCAGCCCCGCAGCGAAAGGCTGACCCGCGCCGTGGGAAGGCTTGGTCCTTCCTATGTGAAGATCGGCCAATTTCTCGCCACCCGCCCGGATGTCGTCGGCGTCGACTGGGCCGTCGATCTTGCCATGCTGCAGGACCGGATGGCCTTCTTCCCCACGGATGCTGCCAAAACCGCCGTCGAGACCTCGCTTGGCCGCCCGATCAGTGATCTCTACACATCTTTCGAAGAGCCGATTGCGGCCGCCTCGATCGCGCAGGTGCACCCGGCCGAAGTGAACGGCAAAAAGATGGCCGTGAAAGTGGTGCGCCCCGGTGTGCGCCAGCGTTTCGCAAACGACATCGAAGGCATGTATGTGGTTGCCCGCATGCAGGAACGCCTGATGCCCTCCAGTCGAAGACTTCGCCCGATCGAGGTGACGAAGACGCTGGAACAGACCACCAAGATGGAAATGGACCTGCGCCTCGAGGCTGCAGCCCTTTCCGAGATCGCCGAAAACACGAGGGACGATCCCGGTTTCCGCGTGCCCGAGGTGGACTGGGAACGGACCGGCCGCGACGTCATCACCATGGAGTGGATCGACGGCGCCAAGATGAACGACGTCCCGGCGCTGAGGGCTGCCGGCCACGATCTGGAAAAGCTCGCAGAAGTGCTGATCCAGTCCTTCCTGCGTCACACGCTTCGCGACGGCTTCTTCCATGCCGACATGCATCCCGGCAACCTCTTCGTCGAGCGGGACGGTACGATCGTCGCCGTCGACATGGGGATCACCGGACGGCTGGGCAAAAAGGAACGACGCTTCCTCGCCGAAATCCTCTACGGCTTTATTACCCGCGACTATATGCGTGTCGCCGAGGTGCATTTCGAAGCGGGCTATGTGCCTGCGCATCACGACGTTGCAGCCTTCGCGCAGGCGATCCGGGCGATCGGCGAGCCGATCCACGGTCAGCCCGCCGAAACCATCTCCATGGCCCGGCTGCTGGCGCTGCTGTTCGAAGTGACCGACCTGTTCGAGATGCAGACCCAGCCGCAGTTGATCCTCTTGCAGAAGACCATGGTCGTCGTCGAAGGCGTTTCGCGTATCCTCGACCCGCGTTTCAACATGTGGAAGGCCGCAGAGCCGGTCGTCGGCCAGTGGATCCGCGACAATCTTGGCCCCAAGCGCATCGCATCCGACCTTAAGGACGGGATAAAGGCAGGGCTGAAGCTCGCCGAAGCCTTGCCGGAGATTGCCGCCAAGACGGAAACCCTGCACCGGGAACTCGTTCACATGAGCGAACACGGCCTGCGTTTCGATCCCGAAACGGCAGACGCGATCGGCAAGGCGGAAGCCCGGCACAGCCGCTCCGGCCGCTGGGCACTGTGGATCATCGCGATCTCGCTCGTCGTCATCGCCTTCGCCGTCGTCTGAAAAGGCGCGTTGCGACATCAGATGTCCAGGTTCTGGGATATACCTTGGACGACAGGATGAATTAGTGTGCGGGCAAAAAGGAATGCCATGTCCGCCGCACCCAAAAACCCAGACCGCATCACAATCGAACTCACCGGCCAGCCGATCGGCTTTGCCGAGCTGATCAAGATCGGCCGTGGCGAAGTAACCGTGACAGCCAGTGCCGAAGGGCTTGCCCGTGTCGCTGCGGCGCGGTTGGTGCTGGAAAGCACGATTGCCGAGGGCACGCCCGTCTATGGCGCGACGACCGGCGTTGGTGCGATGAAGGACGTCGCGTGGTCGACGGAAGAGCTGGACGCTTTCAATATCGGGCTCGTCCGGGCCCATCACTTCGGCACCGGCGAACCGTTTCCGATCTGCGTCGTGCGCAATGCGATGGCGTTGCGCGTCAACACGGCGCTGACGGGCTATGTGGGTTGCTCGACCGAACTGGTTCAGGCCTATCTCGATCTGCTGCAGGCCGACGTCATTCCGGTCGTGCGGCGCACCGGCTCGATCGGCTGCGCCGATATCGGTCTGATGGGGCAGATCGGTGCTGTCCTGACCGGCGTCGGCGAGGCAATGTTCGAGGGACGCCGCCTGCCCGCAGCGGAAGCCTTTGCGGCGGCAGGCATCGCGCCGATGAAAATGGCGCCGCGCGACAGCCTTGCCTCGCTCAGCGTCAATTCCGTCAGCTTTGCGGCCGCCGCCGACGCGACGCGCACGGCCGCCTGCGCCATCCGAACGCTGCTTGCCACAGGCATGGCCGCTTCCGGTGCGATGGGCGGATCCCGCGACCCGTGGATTGCCGTCACCCATGTGGGCACGCCACGCGAGGCGATGATCGGCAAATGGCTGTGCAACGCGTCCGAAGGCTGGGACTGGCCGAAGGCAACGCAAATCCAGGACCCGTTGAGCCTGCGTATGATCGCGCAGGTGTTCGGCACGGTGTTTGAAAGCGTGCTGACCGCCGGCCACAAGATCCTCGCGGCAACGGGCCGCTCCGACGACAACCCCGTGATCGTCGACGGCCGGGTTCTGACATCAGGCGGTTCACTGCCGCTCGACGTTACGGTGCTCCTGGAATCGGCGTCGCTGACGATGGCGCATGCGGCGCGCAACGCCTTCAACCGCTGCGTTCTTCTTGGAAACGGCCAGCGCCGCGATCTGCCGGTCAATCTGGTTCCGCATGGTGTGATTGCGACGGGCTTCGGGCCGATCATCAAGCTGGCCGGCGAGATCTTTTCGCGCGTGCTGTCGATGACCAACCCGGTTTCGGCGCAGTCGCTGGTGGTGGCCGGCGGCATGGAGGACGAGGCAGCGTTTCTGCCGCTGGTGATCGAGCGGTTCGAGCGACAGGTGCAGGCCCTGCAGAGACTGGCGGCGCTTGAAGCGCTGCTGGCAGCGCAGGCGATGGATATCCACGGCGACGAGCCGGGCGGTGCGGTCAAGCTGATCTACGATGCCGTACGCCGCCACGCAGCCTTCTACACGGTCGATCGGCCGCTTTCGGCGGAGGTTGAGGCGATCGAGGCGGAACTCGCGTCCGAGGCCTTCCTGACAGAGCTGATCGCCATCTCGCCGATCCATGCGATCGACGGTTTCTTTGCGCTTGGTGGCTTCGGCATGCAGGGCGTACAACCCACGCAAGCGTGAGCGTAATGCGCCTTTATTCCGCCGGGTTCTTCAGACTTTCTTGAAGGAATATAGTCCTTTCGCGTGCCCCAGGTGGCCATTTGGAGTTTGCCCATGGCGCTTGGCGCTTCCCGACGGCTGCAGGACGGCGTCGTTGCCGTCGAAACGATGACGCGATTTGCGCTGGCAGTGCTGGCGCTGGCATCGGGCGTCTATACCTATCTCGGTGCCCGCACCATTCTCGACGGGTCGCCGACGGCGGTGTTCTTTGCCGCGATCATCTATTCCGTGTCGGTGTCGGTCGGCATCTATGCCTTCTGGTCCTACATGGCGCGGTTCTATCCGCATATCACATCGCGGACCGGGCGCACGGCAATGCTGGCAGTGATGGCCGCAGGTGCCGTGATGATCATGGCGATGTCGAGCTGGCTGAACGCTGCGGCACTTGCCGGTTCGTCCGCCGTCGAACAGCACCTTTCCGAAACCGTGGAAGCCTATACGGCCGATCTCGACCGCGCGCACCAGAACGCGATCGCCGCGCAGAGCCTGCTGCCGGATATCCAGCGCGCCGGTGAGCGGTTCTCGCAGCTTGCCGGTGTCGAGCGCCAGTCCGGCTCGCTGACCGGCACCACCGGCTCCGGCAGCGTGGTGCAGTTGCTCACCCAGATGTCGGCCCAGATGAAATCGCTGGAAGGCAATATCAACGGGTCGCGCGAACAGGTGGCCGATCTTTTCGAACAGGGCCAGAAGCGGCTTGAGGCGATGCGCGGGCTGGTCTCGGCGCCGGGCGATATCGGACCTCGCGCCGACCAGTTCTCAACCGAAGCCGTGGCGCTGACGGGGGTCGTGTCCTCGCTCTCGCAGACCTCGATCGCGCCGTCGATCCGTCGTGCGGCAGACGATCTGGCGATCGGCTTTATTGCGCCGGTGCCGGATGGCGCCGCGCCCGACCTCGTCAACCGCCAGAACCAAGTAATGGAGACGGTGAAGGCTTCGGTGAGCGCGCAATCCAAGGCGCTGGCCAAGGCTGCCGACGAGATCCTGTCGCGTCCGACTGTCGGAGAACGGCGCTTCGTGCCGCTTTCGCCGGCCGGCGCCGTTCTGGAATATGCCGGCGACTTTATTCCCGCCTGGGCCGGCGCGATCTCCATCGACCTTCTGCCGGGTGTGATGGTGTTCATCCTGGCCGTCGTGCATGGCGCGATCCGGAGACAGGAGGACCCGCTTCCGTTTGCCGAGCGCATTACCGCTGCCGAGCTTTTGCAGGCGCTCGAAGTCCAGCGCGCCGTCAGCGCCAGCGGCATGAGCGTGGAACAGGCGACCGCTGCCATGGAAAAGCCCGTGACATCCGAGGAGGACGCCCGATTGGCCGAGCGGAAGGCGGACGAGGTGAAGGCCGAAGAGGCAAAGGCCGACGAGAATACCAATATCACCAGTCTCGATCCGAAAACGCGCCGGGACCGCAGCCATGAGGATCGGTGAGGCAATCCGCCGGCTCGACGACGGTGTCATCCTGCGCGGCGTGTTTTATTTGATGCTCGGCATTTCCGGCATTTTCCTCGTGACCGACATTCGCGAGATCGCGACTGCAAAGCCCGAGAGCCCGGGTTACGATCCGATGCGCGAGACGGATCCCGTGCTGCCACCAGCGCTGACCGAGGGGCGACCGGCAGCGCCGCCCGTCGAGCCTTCAAGCCCGGCGGACGTGCTGCGCAAGGCGATGACCTTCAACCTGACGACGGGTGGCATTCTGAAGGCTGAAGGAGCGATCGAGCCGGGTGCCGCCGAGCGCTTTGCGACCGAGATCGAAGCCCGCGGCGAATATGTGAAGACGGTGTCGCTCAACTCCCCCGGCGGCTCGGTGGGCGACGCAATCGCCATGTCGAAGCTGATCCGCGAGAAGAAGCTGGCCACGCTTGTGGTGACCAAGGGGCTCTGTGCTTCCTCCTGCCCGATCGTGTTTGCCGGTGGTGTCACGCGGGTGGCCCAAAAGGATGCGGTGATCGGCGTGCACCAGGTGTTCAACGGCGGCCGCAACAGGCCGAGCGCCGACGAGGCGATGTCCGGCGCACAGGCGACGACCGCACGCGTGACGCGACATCTGGAGGAGATGGGGATCGGCTCCGGCCTCTGGCTGCGCGCACTGGAGACCCCGCCGGACCGGCTGTACTATCTGACGCCGAAGGAAATGACGGATTTCAAACTGACGACGTCGCCGGCTCCCGCCGTCAACGCGTCCGCCAAGAAGAGCTAGCTTCGCTGCGTGATACTGCGCGACAGCAGTGCTGCCGCGAGCGCGAGCGCCAGCATCGTGCCGGTAAAGGCCGATACGGCCCACCAGCCATCGGCGCTCCAGAAGTGGCCGCCCACCGAGCCGGCGACGCTCGAGCCCAGATAATATCCCAGAAGATAGAGCGAGGAGGCGTGTCCCTTGGTGCCTTTCGCCATCCGGCCGACCAAAGCACTTGCCACAGAATGGGCGATGAAGAAGCCGGAGGTGAGCAGGACGATGCCGAGAATGATCAGCGGCAGCGGCGTGGCGAGTGTGATGACGACACCAGCAAAAGCCAGGACGATGCCCGTGAGCATGACGGCGAAATGGCCGAAGCGATCCCCAAGAATACCCGCGGCCCAGGACGCGACGATACCGAACAGATAGACCGTGAAGATGAGGCCGAGCTCCGTCTGATCGAGACTGTAGGGTGCGTCCACCAGCCGGAAGCCGATGTAATTGTAGATGGTGACGAATGCACCCATCAGCAGGAAACCGATGGCGAACAGGAGTGCCAGGGCCGGATGGTTCAGGTGACCGAGCCAGGCATCGACATGATAGCGCAGGCTGGATTTGCGCGGCACGAAGTTGCGCGATGGCGGCAGGAGAACGAGAAAGCCGATGGCGGCGACGATGCCGAGCGCGCCCATGCCGACAAGCGCCAGACGCCAGGAGAAATATTCCGCCAGAACCCCGGTGACGACACGCCCAGCCATGCCGCCAAAGGCGTTGCCGGCGATATAGAGACCCATCGCGGCGCCGAGACCTTTCGGATCGACTTCCTCCGACAGATAGGCCATCGCGACCGCCGGAACGCCTCCGAGCAACAGGCCTTCCAGCGCACGAATGATCAGAAGCAGGTTCCAGTTGGGCATGGCGGCGCAGGCGATGGTGCAGATCGAGGCGCCGAGCAGGGACACGAACATCAGGCTGCGGCGGCCGAACCGCTCCGAAACGGCGGCGGCGCAAAAGATGGCGACCGCCAGAAAGCCCGTCGAGAGCGACAGGGACAGCGAGCTTGCAGCCGGACTGACGCCGAAATCACGCGCGAAGATCGGCATCAGCGGCTGGACGCAGTAGAGCAGTGCAAAGGTCGAAAAGCCGGACATGAAGAAGGCCAGACTTGCCCTCCGATAGGCCGGCGTGCCGCGGACGAGATAGAGCTTCTCCCCCTCCCCCTCTTCTGCAAGAGCTTGACCGTTCAATGCCGCGGACAAATCGGCGTTCAGGGATGCGGAGGCGGGCATGGGGTATTCGACCTTTCAGGTCTATCAAAGGTAGCCAGTCGGTTCCCATTAATCCAATATATGGCGCAGGCGTTCTCGATAGGTTTTACAGATACCGATGGAACTGAGGCATATCCGCTATTTCCTCGCTGTCGCCGAGGAGCAGAATTTCACGCGGGCTGCGGCACGGCTTGGTATTGGCCAGCCACCGCTCAGCCAGCAGATCCGCGATCTGGAAACCGAGATCGGGGCAGCGCTTTTTCACCGGGTGCCGCATGGTGCCGAACTGACTGCGGCCGGCGCAGCGTTTCTGCCCGAAGCGCGGGCCTCGCTTGCGGCCGCAGAGGCTGCGAAACTTTCTGCCCGGCGTGCCGCGCGCGGCGAGACAGGAAAGCTGGCGCTGGGATTTACCGCGTCTGCCGCCTTCAACCCGGTCGTGACGGGCGCTATCCGGCGTTTCCGGAGCGAGTGGCCGGGCGTTGCGCTGTCGCTGGCGGAAATGAACAGCAACTGGCTGATCGAGAAACTGGAACGCGGCGAGATCGACGCCGCCTTTATCCGTCCAGGGTTGGAAGACCCGAAGGCGGTGCGGCTGAAACGTCTGGCGGACGAGCCGATGCTGATCGCACTGCCGGCGAACCATGAGCTGGCGACCTTACGGACCGTGCCGATCGCAGCGCTTGCAGGAGAGCCCTTCGTGCTGTTTCCGCGCACGGTGGGTCTCAGCCTGTTCGACGATATCCTCAGCGCCTGCCGCGATGCGGGGTTCGAGCTCAACGTCACGCAGGAAGCGCCGCAGATCCCGTCCGTGGTCAATCTGGTTGCCGCAGGGCTGGGCGTCTCGATCGTCCCGGGCTCCATCACGAAGATCGCCATCGAGGGCGTCGTGTACCGGCCGATCGAGGGGCCGGGACCGGTGGCGCGACTGGGGATCGCCGTCATGAAGGCACAGCGTTCCCCGATCGCGCTCAACCTGTTCGAACTGGTCTAGGCTGACCGGTTAGCCCTTGATCTCGCGTTCGCAGAAGGTGATGCGGTTGCTGAACGGATCCGTCACCGAAACCTCCAGACCCCAGGGCGCCTGGTGCAGCCCCGGCCGCATATGGGCGTAGTCCTTGGCATTGAGTTCCCTGTGGAGCGCTGCAGCACCGGTGATGGGGACAAACACGCGGGCACCCGGCGAGGCATCGCCCGCATGTTCGGACAGATGCATCAGCATGCCGCTGCGCGATATCTGGCAATAGAGCGGTGCGTCGGGAGCGAACCGATGCTCCCAGTCGACGGTGAAGCTTAAGAACCCGCAATAGAACTCCATCGCCTTGCCGACGTCGAAAATGCGGAAGATCGGGATGGCCGGCTGGATCAGGGTCTGGCTTGAGGCAGGTTCGACCGACTTGAAATCATTCATTGCGACCGCCGTTCATCGGAGTTTCACCACTCTTGCTGCAGGACGATTGCATGTTCAAGAACAAAACCCTAGCTTCCGGTCACTTCGAAAGCGGGCGGGCTATGGAACTCAAAGACAAGCGTATCCTTCTCATCATCTCCGGCGGGATCGCGGCTTACAAGAGCCTCGACCTGATCCGGCGGCTGCGCGAACGCGGCGCCTCGGTGCGGCCGGTCATGACCAGGGCTGCCCAGGAGTTCGTGACGCCGCTTGCCGTCGGGGCATTGTCGGGCGGGCATGTCTATACGGAGATTTTTTCGCGCGAGGACGAGCAGGATGTCGGCCATATCCGGCTGGCGCGCGACGCGGACCTCGTGATCGTCGCACCCGCAAGTGCCGACCTGATGGCAAAGATGGCCCACGGAATGGCGGACGACCTGGCAAGCGCCGTGCTTCTGGCGACCGATCTGCCCGTGCTGGTGGCGCCTGCCATGAACCCGAAAATGTGGGCGGCTCCTCCGACGAAACGCAATGCCGAGACACTGAAGGCTGATGGCATCCATGTGATCGGGCCGATGGTTGGCGAGATGGCTGAGAGCAACGAGGCCGGCGCCGGCCGGATGGCAGAACCGTTGCAAATCGCTGCCGCGGCGATTGCGCTGCTTGATGCTTCGCCGAAACCGCTGGCCGGCAAGACCGCCATCGTGACCTCCGGCCCCACCCATGAGCCGATCGATCCGGTGCGCTACATCGCCAACCGCTCATCCGGCCGTCAGGGCCATGCGATTGCTGCGGCGCTGGCGAAACTCGGTGCCGATGTGACACTCGTTTCAGGCCCGGTGACAATCCCCGATCCCGATGGCGTCACGACGCTGCATGTGGAAACGGCGGCCGAGATGCTCGAGGCCGTGACAAGCCGTCTCCCCGCCGATATCGCCGTCATGGTGGCGGCCGTCGCCGACTGGCGGGTCGCTTCCTCCGCCGACCAGAAGATCAAGAAAATGCCGGGCGAAGCACCGGCTCCGCTGATGCTGACCGAAAACCCCGACATCCTCAAGACCGTTGGGCATCACGACAAGCGCCCCAGACTTGTCGTCGGTTTCGCCGCCGAGACGCAGAATGTGGACGAAAACGGGCGATCGAAGCTTCAGCGCAAGGGTGCAGACCTGATTGTTGCAAACGACGTCTCGCCTGAGACCGGCGTCATGGGCGGCATGCGCAATCAGGTGAAGATCATCAGCGAGACCGCGATCGATGCGTGGCCCGATCTCGGCAAGGACGAGGTTGCGATGCGGCTCGCCGAGCTGATAGCGGCCCGGCTCGCATGAGGATCACGCGGCCTTCGACAGCGCCTGCGGCTGGAAGAGCAGTGCCTGCATGCCATCCGGGCAGACCTTGACGGCGCTGCCGTCTGGAATTTCTACCCAGGTATCGGCCTCGTCGTTCAAAGGTTCCGACACCAGGCAGTAACCGGTCTTTGATCCATCCGCATCCGACCCCTTGCCCGTCATCGGTGCGGCGTAGAGGGTCGGTGGCTTGTGATCCGTGGCATAGCGCACCGCATAAAGCTGGCGGCCGTTGGAAAAGCATGCGGTGAAGCGCACGAGTGCCGTGCCGAGCCGTTCCATCGAGATGTCTTCGACGGCGGCGATCGCCTTTTCCATCGCACCCAAGGGATCGGTATCCATGCCGAATTGCAGCGCCAGCAGGAAGAGAAGCTCGGAATCGGTCGATCCGGTCCGGGCCGAGAACAGTTCGTCCGATAACAGGCTTTCGAGCGGCCGGCGGATCGCTTCGAAGCTCGTGACCTGGCCATTGTGCATGAAGGACCAGTGGCCATGCACGAAGGGGTGACAGTTGTCGCGCCGTGTTGCGCCCGTCGTTGCGGCGCGGACATGGGCAAGAAACAGTGGTGAGCGAATCTGCCGTGCGATACTGCGCAGATTGCAGTCGGACCAGGCCGGAAGGATGTCCCTGTAGCGGCCGGGCTCTGGCCTGTCGCCATACCAGGCGATGCCGAAACCATCGCCATTGGTGGCGGTCTTTGCGCGTGTGGCACAGTGGGATTGCTCGATCAGGGAATGGGCGGGCGAAGAGACCAGTTCTTCCAGATAAAGCGGTTCGCCCCGATAAGCTGCCCAACGACACATTTGTCTTTCTGCTCCACTCTGTCTGCTTGCAACGCACACAACCGCCGAAAATCAAGCGTCTCGAAATAGGGTTAATGAAACATGAATTACCGGCCGAGATGACAGTTTTGTGGCCCCTTCCCCATCACGTTTTGCAACGCAATGTTGCCTCAGCCTGTTGTCGCGGCGGCTTCAAAGCCTAAATGAAGCTGCATGGTTGATGATACAAAATCGAGCGCGGACGCGCATGCCGGCACATCTGACGGCACCGACATTCTGCACGAAGTGCTGAACCAGCCCGCCAAATGGGCGGTTTTCTTCGATATCGACGGCACGCTGATCGACATCGCGGATACGCCTGATGGTATCGTCGTGCCTGACGATCTGGCCGAGAATCTGACCCGGCTTTCCGCGAAACTGAGCGGTGCCATGGCGCTGGTGACGGGTCGGGCTCTGCCCTACGCCGATCAGCTGTTCAAGCCGCATATCTTTCCGATTGCCGGCCTGCACGGGGCGGAAAGACGATCGATGTCGGGAGCGATCGAGCGGGTAACGCCAGGTCCTGATTTCGAGGCGCTGAAAGCAAGCCTTGCCGAGGAAGCAGCAGCCTGGCCGGGCGTTCTTGTCGAGGACAAGGGTCTCGCCGTGGCTGCCCACTACCGACAGGCGCCGACATTCCAGGGGCAAGTCGAGGCGGCGATGGAACGCTATCGCGAGCGGGCAGGATCCGACTTCACTCTGCAGCGAGGGAAGATGGTGGTGGAAATCCGCCCTGCCCGCGCCAGCAAGGGCGATGCGCTACGGGCTTTTCTCAGCGAAGAGCCATTTGCCGGCCGGTTGCCGATCGCGATCGGTGACGATGTAACTGATGAAGCGATGTTCAGGGTTGCCAACAAGCTGGGCGGCCACTCGATCCGGATTTCCGATATCGCGGCCGACACCGTCGCGTCGGCAACATTGGGATCGGCGGCCGAACTGCGCGCGCTGATCGCCAAGCTTGCCGCCGCCTGAACTGATTTGAGAATGCATTTTCGAAAGGAAATATCGTGAGCCGTCTAGTGGTCGTATCGAACCGCGTCACCGTTCCGGACAAGACCGGTGCGGCACCTGCCGGCGGCCTTGCCGTGGCCCTGCAGGCAGCCCTTGAGGAACGCGGCGGCATCTGGATGGGTTGGTCTGGCAATTCCAGCGGCAACGAGGAACCCGGCCCGCTTGAGATGCAGGAGCATGGCGCGATCACCTATGCGCTGACCGATCTCACCGACACCGACGTCGAGGAATATTACCACGGCTTTGCCAACCGGGTGCTCTGGCCGATCTGCCACTACCGGATGGACTTGGCCGAATACGGTCGCAAGGAAATGGCCGGCTATTTCCGGGTGAACCGCTTCTTTGCGCAGAAGCTTGCGCCGCTTCTGAAGGAAGACGACATCATCTGGGTGCATGACTACCACCTGATCCCGCTGGCAGCCGAACTTCGCCAGATGGGCTTCAAGAACAAGATCGGCTTCTTCCTGCATATCCCGTGGCCGCCGGCAGATGTTCTGTTCACCATGCCGGTTCACGAGCAGATCATGCGCGGCCTTTCACAGTATGACCTCGTCGGTTTCCAGACGGATTTCGATCTCGACAATTTCGGCGGCGGGCTGGTGCGCGAAGGGATCGGCGAGCGGATCGACGGCGGCAAGAAGTTTTCGACCTTCGGGCGCACCTTCAAGGGCGGCGCTTATTCGATTTCGATCGAGACCGAGATCTTTTCCAAATTCGCGATCAAGGCCGAAAAGAACGCGATGGTGCGCAAGGCCCGCCAGAGCGTCGAGGGCAAGGATCTTATCATCGGCGTCGACCGCCTGGATTATTCAAAGGGCATCACGCAGCGTATCGACGCCTTCGAGCAGTTTGTCGCCACCAACCCGGATCACCACAACAAGGTGACCTATCTGCAGATCACGCCGAAATCGCGCTCCGAAGTGCCGGAGTACGAGCAGATGCAGCGCATGGTCGCCGAACAGGCTGGCCGCGTGAACGGGGCGATCGGCACAGTGGACTGGGTGCCAATCCGCTACATCAACAGATCGGTACCGCGCCCGGTTCTTGCCGGGCTCTACCGGCTGGCGAAGATCGGCCTCGTGACGCCGCTGCGCGACGGGATGAACCTTGTCGCCAAGGAATATGTGGCGGCGCAGGATCCGGAAGATCCGGGCGTGCTGGTGCTGTCCCGCTTTGCCGGAGCGGCCCGCGAGCTGCGCGGCGCGCTTCTGGTCAATCCATACGACATCGAGGGAACGGCGCATGCCATCGCCCGCGGGCTCAGCATGCCGCTCGACGAGCGCAAGCAGCGCTGGCAGATGATGATGGACCACCTGCTGACCTACGACATCAATCGCTGGTGCGACGACTTCCTCAAGGACCTCATCGAGGACTGAGTATCCGCTGGAGCCGCCCCGCAATGACGGGCGGCTTCAACTCCCTTGAGTGAGGCGGATTGACCGGCCGCCGTCGATGCGCTGAATAGATCCCATTGCCTTTTCATCATTTCGCGACCTGCGGATTGATGCCAATTCATTTCGAGGTCTCCATGCCGGTCGCAGTCACAGCCGAACATATTGCAGAAGCCGAAACCCTGATCCGTCCGCATATCCGCCGCACGCCGACGATGCGGGTGGACATGCAGGACTTTGGGGCCGAACCATGCCAAGTCGATCTCAAGCTCGAGCAGTTGCAGCATTCCGGTTCGTTCAAGGTCCGCGGCGCCTTTACCAATCTTCTTGGCCGCGAGGTGCAGGCAGCAGGCGTGGTTGCGGCGTCCGGCGGCAATCACGGAGCAGCGGTTGCCTATGCGGCCCACAAGCTCGGTGTGCCCGCGCATATCTTTGTGCCAAGCGTCGCCTCCAAGGCGAAGATAGATCTCATCCGCTCCTACGGGGCAGAGCTCGTGATCGGCGGCGACCGCTATGCGGATGCGCTCGCTGCCAGCGAGGCTTATGTCGCGCAGTCCGGGGCGATGGCCGTGCATGCCTTCGACCAGGCGGAAACGCTGGCGGGACAAGGTACGCTCGGCAAGGAAATCGAGGAAGACCTGCCGCATATCACGACGTTGCTGGTGGCCGTCGGCGGCGGCGGACTGATCGGCGGTATCGCATCCTGGATGCGCGGCCGGGTGAAGATCGTCGCCGTGGAATCCGACCGCGCGCCGACGCTTTACGAAGCCTTCAAGGCCGGCCGGCCCGTGGATGCACCGGCCGGCGGTATCGCGGCCGACTCGCTTGCGCCACGGCAGGTGGGGCAGCTCATGTTTCCGGTGGCCCAGGCATTCATCGAGCCGCCGGTCCTGGTGACCGACGAGGACATTCTGAACGCGCAGAAGGTGCTCTGGTCTGGCGCGCGGCTGGTGACCGAGCCGGGTGGTGCGGCGGCGTTTGCGGCTGTCTTGTCCGGCAAATACCGTCCACATCCGGGTGAGCGCGTCTGCGTGCTGGTCTGCGGATCGAACACGACGGCCGTCGATTTCGGTTGAGCGTGCGCCACACTTCCCTTCGGGATGCGGCAGCGATAATGCTGAGACCATGTTTCAGCTAGAACAGCCGGCCACATTCGAGCAGGTCATCAAGAAAAGCCGCTTTCTGGCGATCGCGCTTCCCGTGGTAAGCGAGGGGGAAGCGAAAGACGCCATTGCTGGGCATAGCGTTGCCGATGCCACTCACAACTGCTGGGCCTGGCGGATTGGATCAGCCTATCGCTTTTCCGATGACGGCGAGCCGAGCGGTACGGCGGGCAAGCCGATCCTTGCCGCCATGGACGGCCAGTCGCTGGACAAGGCTGTCGTCATCGTGACCCGCTGGTTTGGCGGCATTCTGCTCGGTAGCGGTGGTCTGGTGCGCGCCTATGGCGGCACGGCTGCCGCCTGCCTGAGAGCGGGCCCGCTCATCGAATTCAAGCCGTCGGTGCAGGGTGGCGTCAGCATCGAGTTTTCCGACCTCGCAAGAACTAAGGCCAAGCTGCAGTCGATCGAGGATGTGAAGATCACCGAGGAAGTGTTCACGGATACGGGTGCCGAGCTGCGGATCCAGATACCGGAAGCCGAGCAGAACATCATTTCAAGGCTGATCTCCGACCTTACCAGCGGCAGGTCGGAGCTATCGCTGGATTGAAATCACGCCGCCTTGGCGACGTGATATTCCTTGATGGCCACCATCTTGATGGCGGGGAAGCGTTCGGACTCGTAGCGCAGCGAAAACGAGTCCTGCGCCAGGAAGACCGGATCGCCATCGAGGTCGCGGGCGATATCGCCGCGCTTGACGGTCAGGAACTTGTCGAGCTCGGCTGGCTGATCCGACGAGATCCAGCGGCAGACAGAGAAGCGCGACATTTCGAACGAGACCGGCAGCGTATATTCTCCCAACAGCCGCTCTTTGAGAACGTCGAGCTGCAGCGCGCCGACGACGCCGACGATGGCAGGCGATCCGTCTTCCGGGGAAAACAGCTGCACGACGCCTTCTTCTGCCATCTGCTGCAAGGCTTCCTTCAGCTTCTTCGCCTTCATCGCATCTTCCAGACGCACGCGGCGCAGGATTTCCGGCGAGAAGTTCGGAACGCCCTGGAAGACGAGATTTTCGCCTTCCGTCAGCGTATCGCCGATACGAAGCGTGCCGTGGTTGGGGATGCCGACGACATCACCGGCAAAGGCGGTATCGGCGATGTGACGCTGCGAGGCGAAGAAGAACTGCGGCGCCGTGAGGCCCATCTGCTTGCCGGTCCGCGCCAGCCTTGCCTTCATGCCACGCTCCAGCTTGCCTGAGCAGATACGCGCAAAGGCGATACGGTCGCGATGGTTCGGATCCATGTTGGCCTGGATCTTGAAGACGAAGGCCGTCATCTTGTCTTCGCTTGCATGCACGGTGCGGATATCGGCGACCTGGTCACGCGGCGGCGGCGCGAAATCGGCCAGTGCGGTGATCAGATCCCGGACGCCGAGATTGCGCAGCGCCGAGCCGAAGAAAACCGGCGTCATGTGACCTT
Source organism: Rhizobium sp. CFBP 8752 (assembly GCF_014842035.1). NCBI lineage: Bacteria > Pseudomonadati > Pseudomonadota > Alphaproteobacteria > Hyphomicrobiales > Rhizobiaceae > Rhizobium > Rhizobium sp. CFBP 8752. The sequence goes on from NZ_JACYUZ010000003.1 coordinate 259,612, forward strand.
CGAGAAAGGCCTTCCTGTCAAACGGGCGGCAGGCTTCCCGCGCCAGTTCGACTTCCTCGACGAAGGCCGCGCGTTCGTTTTCCGGCAGGCGGTCGGCGACGGCCTGCGGTCCGTTGACCGAGATCGCGTCCTCGCTGTCTGGACCACGCACCCGGTTATCGGCCAGGTGGTAGGTTCCGCAGAAGCTCTTGGAACGACCGATCGGCCAGGTGATAGGAGCCGTATCCAGCGCCAGCTTTTCCTCGACCTCGTCGAGCACTTCGAAAATGTCGCGGCTTTCGCGGTCCATCTTGTTGATGAAGGTGATGATCGGAATGTCGCGCATGCGGCAGACTTCAAACAGCTTCAGCGTGCGCGGCTCGATGCCCTTGGCGGCATCGATGACCATGATCGCCGCATCCACAGCCGTCAGCGTGCGATAGGTATCGTCCGCGAAGTCTTCGTGGCCGGGCGTATCGAGAATGTTGAAGACCTTGTCGGCATATTCGAACGTCATCACCGACGTCACGACCGAGATGCCGCGTTCGCGTTCGATCTTCATCCAGTCGGACCGCGTCTGGATGCGATCCTTCTTGGCCTTGACCTCACCGGCGAGCTGGATGGCGCCCCCGAACAGAAGCAGCTTTTCCGTCAGCGTTGTCTTGCCCGCGTCCGGATGCGCAATAATCGCGAATGTGCGGCGGCGGGAGACCGCCTCTGCAATGGTTTCGGCCATCTTTTATATCCTGTGAATTGCCGCGGTATCTAGCGACTAAAGCCCGCCATTGCAATTGACCTGCCGCGCTGCGGCGCAAAGTAATGGGCAATGACCATTCAAGCCCCCTCCTCACCCGTGCTCAATGTCCTGCGTCTGCCGCACGGGCAGAACCTGGATCTTCCCGCCTACGAGACATCAGGTGCTGCCGGCATGGACCTGCGCGCCGCCGTGACCGATGGCGAGCCGTTGACGATCGCACCCGGCAAGCGCGCCCTTGTGCCGACCGGCCTCGTGTTCGAGATCCCCTCCGGGTTCGAGGTCCAGATCCGCCCGCGTTCGGGGCTGGCGTTTAAGAACGGCATCACCTGCCTCAACACGCCCGGCACGATCGACAGCGATTACCGGGGCGAAGTGAAGGTTTTGCTGATCAATCTGGGCGACGAGGACTTCGTCATTACCCGCGGCATGCGGATCGCGCAGATGGTGATCGCGCCCGTGACCCAGGCGCGGATCGTCGAAGTTTCCGAGGCAAGTGAGACAGCACGTGGCGCCGGCGGGTTCGGATCCACCGGCGTCTAAAGTTCGTCAGAACCCCGTGACGTCTAAGGTCAATCAGGCGGATACGGTGGGCCGCTCCCCGGCCATCCGATACGAGATCGCCTCGGCGAGGTGAATTCTCCCGATACTATCCTTCGCGTCGAGATCGGCAAGCGTCCGCGCTACCCGCAGCACCCGATGGTAGCCGCGGGCGGAGAATTTGAGCTTCTCCGCCGCATCGCGCAACAATTGCAGCCCGCCCGGATCGAGTTCGGCGAATTTCTCGATCATGGCGGTGGAGCAACGCGCGTTGGTCAAAACCGTGTACTGGCCCTCGCCTTCGAAACGCTCTCTCTGCCTGTCTCGTGCGGCCGCCACCCGCCTTGCCACGCCGGCGCTTGGCTCCGCCGGAGCCGGGCGGATGAGATCGCTTGCCGAGACAGCGGGCACATCGATGCGGATATCGATGCGGTCCATCAGCGGGCCGGAGATACGTGCCTGATAATCCGAAGCACAGCGCGGGCCACGAGCGCAGCTATGCCCCGGTTGTCCCGCCATACCGCAGCGACACGGGTTCATCGCGGCGACGAGCTGGATGCTCGCCGGATAGGAGACCCGATGATTGGCCCGGGCGATGACGCATTCGCCTGTCTCCAGAGGCTGGCGAAGCGCATCGAGAACCTGGGGCGAGAATTCCGGAAACTCGTCGAGAAAAAGAATGCCGTGATGCGCGAGCGATGCTTCTCCGGGCCTCGCGCGCAGACCGCCGCCGACCAGTGCCGCCATCGTGGCGGAATGGTGCGGCATGCGATAGGGCCGCCGATCCGACAGCTTTCCGCCCGAAAGCTGGCCGGCGATGGAGTGGATCATCGAGACTTCGAGCAGTTCGGTGGCCGATAGCGGCGGCAAGATCGACGGAAGGCGGGCGGCAAGCATCGATTTGCCCGAACCGGGCGGACCGACCATCAGGAGGTTATGGCCGCCGGCAGCTGCCACTTCGAGCGCGCGTTTGGCGCTTTCCTGGCCCTTGATATCGACGAGGTCAGGCAGATTGGCAGGTGGTGCACGGACGGCCGGTTGAGGCCGCGACATGACCTGCGTACCGCGGAAATGGTTGGCGAGCGCGATCAGGCTGCGTGGTGCGAGAATATCGACGCCGGGGCCTGCCCAGGCCGCTTCAGCGCCACTCTCTGCCGGGCAGATCAGGCCCTTTCCGATTGCGTTGGCGCTGATCGCTGCCGGAAGCGCACCGGCGACGGCTGCAAGCGTTCCATCGAGGTTCAGTTCGCCGATCACCACATAGTCAGCCAGCATGTCGCCTGGAACAGCACCGAGCGCCGCCATCAGGCCCAATGCGATCGCGAGGTCGAAATGGCTGCCTTCCTTGGGCAGGTCCGCCGGGGCGAGATTGACCGTGATCTTCTTCGGCGGCATGGCGAGACCCGAGGCATGCAGTGCTGCCTGCACCCGCTCGCGGCTTTCGGCCACCGCCTTATCGGGCAGGCCGACGATATGCATGCCGATCTTTCCAGGTCCGATCATGACCTGCACATCGACCGGAATGCCTTCGATTCCCTGAAATGCTACCGTTCTGATACGCGCGACCATTCCGACCCGCCCACATGCGCAAGCTAAGGTGGGGATATTCCCGCCTACCGTGCTACAGGTTGAAAGCTTGCACGATTGCTGGCGGATTTCAAGAACAGGCAGTGAACAATTTCGCGCATGAGACGAAGACAGCGTGCATCAGGTTGCATAACAAGAACAGATGTGAACGGTTGTCAGCTCTGCTTGGCGTCGATTGCATCCCACATGAGGCTCGCGACGTCAGCACCGCCGAACTTCTTCACTTCGCGGATGCCTGTCGGAGACGTGACGTTGATCTCGGTCATGTAATCGCCGATCACGTCGATACCGACGAAGATGAAGCCGCGTTCACGCAGAGCCGGCCCGATACGGGCGCAGATTTCCTTTTCGCGCGGCGTGATATCGGTCGCCTCGGCACGTCCGCCGACATGCATGTTGGAGCGGCTGTCGGTTTCCGCGGGCACGCGGTTGATCGCGCCGACCGGTTCGCCGTCAACGAGAAGAATGCGCTTGTCGCCCTTGCGCACGGCCGGCAGGTAGGCCTGCGCGATATAGGGTTCGCCGCGATACATCTGGCCGAACATTTCGAGTAGCGAGGTAAAGTTGCGATCATCGCGGGCGGAATGAAACACGCCGGCGCCGCCATTGCCGTAAAGCGGCTTCAGGATGATATCGCCGAGCTCTTCGCGGAACTTGGCAATTTCAGCCGGGTCACGGGAGATCAGTGTCGGCGGCATCAGGTCGGCGAATTCGGTGACGAAGATCTTTTCCGGCGAGTTGCGCACCCAGGCCGGATCATTGACCACGAGCGTCTTTGGATGAATGCGCTCCAGAAGATGGGTCGATGTAATGTAGCCCATATCGAAGGGCGGATCCTGGCGAAGCTGCACGACATCCATCGTCGACAGATCGGTCGGCTGCTTTTCGCCAAGGGTAAAGTGATCGCCCTTGATGTCACGCACCTGCAGCGGCTCGAGGGCTGCAAAGATGCGGCCGTCGCGCATCGTCAGGCGGTCGGGCGTATAGTGGAACAGCTCGTAACCGCGCGATTGCGCTTCGAGCGCCATGGCGAATGTGGAATCGCCGGCAATGTTGATGCCGGAAATGTGGTCCATCTGAAATGCGACCGTGCGAATTTTCGCCATGACTTCAGCCCCCTAGGATTGGCCCGCCTGATGTAGGACGACGAACCCCGAAAGGCAACCGTGGCCGGGATATTCCGACAGGGCCGCGGCAAGGCCTATGCTGAGGACGGCCCTAGAACGCATCCTGGAAATGGCGAGGAAACCTTCCCGGCAAGACGGCGATGATGTCGTATCGCTGCGATAACCCGGATACGTCCTTGCGTTTCTGCAGCCAGAGATCGCTCGCGGCCCGGATCCGTTTCTGAGATGCGAAGGAGACGGCGTCGAGCGCCTGCATCTCGGATCGTCTAGCCTTCACCTCGACAAAGACCACGAGATCGCGCTTGCGGGCGATGAGATCGATCTCGCCCAGTTTCGTGCGGTGGCGAAGGGCGAGGATGCGATAGCCTTTCAGCAGGAGATAGGCAGCAGCGACATATTCCGAGACATGGCCGCGGCGCTCTGCCTTGCGACGTCTGGCGCCGATCTCATCCCGTTGTGCCATCGCGATCCATCAGGTCCCGTTCTTCATGGCGATCAGGCGCTGATAGAGATCCTTGCGCGGCAGGCCGGTGATCCTTGCCGCTTCAGTCGCAGCCTTTGCGGTCGGATGCGTTTTGGAAAGGTCCTGCAGGATGGCATCGACCTCCACCTCGCCCGGCGCCTCTTCAGGTGCTGGAGGTTCGATCAGAAGGACGATCTCGCCCTTGACGTTGTGGCCGTCACCGTAATGGGCGGCAAGCTCGGCCAGCGTGCCCCGGCGAAACTCCTCGTAGGTCTTGGTGAGTTCCCGGCAGACGCAGGCAAGCCGGCTGCCGCCGAGCACATCGGCTGCAGAAACGAGCGTGTGGGCAATGCGATGGGGAGATTCAAACAGGATCAGCGTTGCCGGGATCTTTGAAAGTTCCGCAAGCCGGTCGCGGCGGGCTTTATCCTTGGAAGACAGAAAACCGACGAACAGGAAAGCATCCGACGGCATGCCGGAACCGACGAGGGCCGCAAGCGGGGCAGATGCGCCGGGGATGGGCACGACACGATAACCCGCATCGATCGCCATCTGGCCGAGCCGATAGCCGGGATCCGACACCAGCGGCGTGCCCGCATCGGAAACCAGCGCCACGGACTTGCCGGCTTCGAGTGCCGCAATCAGCTTCGGCCCGGCTTCGTTGGCATTGTGCTCGTGGTAGGAATAAGGGCGATTGACGATGCCGTAACGATCGAGCAGCACGCGGGTCACCCTTGTGTCCTCGCAGGCCAAAACATCGGCGCCGGACAGGGTTTCGAGCGCGCGCAGCGTGATATCGCCGAGATTGCCGATCGGGGTGGCGACAAGATAGAGCGCCGGTTCGATGGGGCGGGACGCGATGAACGTGTTGCCGACGCGATAGCCGCGCTGTCCCTTGACGGGTTCGGCAGCGATTTCGGTGGATTGCTCTGAAGTTTGGTCGAGGGTCATCGCCTGTTATGGTCGAGGCCGCAGGCTTCGGCAAGCAGAGGCGGGCGATGTTTTGCGCGTCCGGTTTCGCCGCGTTGCGTTTTCTGTGTGCAAGTGCGGTATGAACAAGCAATTCAAATGGCGGGCAGACGGTTCTGCTCTTGCTTTCGCATCCGAATGTCTGCCATTTTGCCCGTCCACATGTTCCGGCTGCGCAATGGCCGGCAGAGAATATCAGGTGGTCCGGCCAGCCGGATCGCCACGGTCGAAAGCGATAGTGTCCATGCGTATTACTCTTGAGCGCTCCAATCTCTTGAAGTCGCTGAATCACGTGCACCGCGTCGTGGAACGGCGCAACACGATTCCGATCCTGTCCAACATCCTGCTGCGCGCGTCCGACGCGAGCCTGGATATGAAAGCGACGGACCTTGATCTGGAAGTGACGGAATCGACACCGGCCATGGTGGAACAGTCCGGCGCCACGACCGTGCCAGCGCATCTGCTTTATGAAATCGTCCGCAAGCTGCCGGACGGATCGGAAGTGCTGCTTGCCACCAGCGCCGACGGCGCGACGATGACCGTGCAGTCCGGCCGTTCGAAATTCTCGCTGCAGTGCCTGCCGGAAACGGACTTCCCGGATCTCACCGCCGGCAGCTTCAGCCATACATTCAAGATGAAGGCGACCGATCTCAAGATGCTGATCGATCGCACGCAGTTTGCGATCTCGACCGAAGAGACCCGCTATTATCTGAACGGCATCTTCTTTCACACGATCGAGGCCGGTGGCGACCTGAAGCTGCGTGCCGTCGCAACCGACGGCCATCGCCTTGCCCGTGCAGATCTCAAGGCGCCATCCGGCTCTGAAGGCATGCCTGGCATCATCGTGCCGCGCAAGACCGTGGGCGAGTTGCAGAAGCTGGTCGATGATCCGGAAGCCTTCGTGACGGTGGAAGTTTCGGATGCCAAAATCCGCCTCTCGATCGGCGGCATCGTCATGACATCGAAGCTAATCGACGGCACATTCCCCGATTACCAGCGCGTCATCCCGACCGGCAACGACAAGGAAATGCGCGTCGATTGCCAGAGCTTCACCAAGGCCGTGGACCGCGTCTCGACCATCTCTTCGGAGCGCGGACGTGCCGTGAAGCTGTCGCTGTCCGAAGGGCAGCTGATGCTGACGGTCAACAATCCGGATTCCGGCAGCGCCACGGAAGAAGTGGCCGTCGGCTACGAATATGACGCGATGGAAATCGGCTTCAACGCCAAATATCTGCTCGACATCACCGCCCAGCTTTCCGGCGACGACGCGATCTTCATGTTGGCGGATGCGGGGTCACCGACGCTGGTTCGTGATACGGCGGGCGACGATGCGCTCTATGTGCTGATGCCGATGCGCGTATAGCATCTTACCAGGCGGCTCGGTTAACCCCAGCCGCCTTTTTTGTGCCGTATTCCGCTTGCGACATTTCATCTTGTGTTTGCGGCAAAACGGTTCACATTGGATGAAACTGGAGGGGACGACCTGATGGAACTGCGTTTGAAGGAACGGCTCGGCCGGAAGTTTGACGAGGAGATCCGTTTCTTCAAGGGATGGATCGACGGTCCAAAACAGGTCGGAGCCATCATCCCCACATCCTCAGTCACTGCCAAGCGGATGGCGAGCATCATCGACACAAGTTCTGGCCTGCCGGTTCTCGAGCTCGGACCAGGCACCGGCGTCATCACCAAGGCGATCCTGAAAACCGGCATCGAGCCTCAGAACCTTGTTTCGATCGAGTATTCGACCGATTTCTACCAGCATCTGATGAAGACATTCGAAGGCGTGCATTTCATCAATGGCGACGCGTTCGATCTGGATCGCACGCTCGACACGTTGAAACACCAGAAATTCGACTGCGTGATCTGCGCCATTCCGATGCTGAGCTTTCCGATGGAACGCCGCATCGAACTTCTGGAAGATCTTCTCGACCGCGTCCCGCCGGGACGCCCGGTGATGCAGATCACCTACAGCCCGGTTTCGCCTATTATCGCCAAGCCAGAGCGCTACAAGATCAAGCACTATGACTTCGTGGTGCGCAACATTCCGCCGGCGCAGCTATGGACATATACGCGAGCTTAGCGTCCGGACCTTCTCCGACATGACATTTGGGATTTACATCACGCATCCGCAGGTCCGGATCGACCCCAACGTGCCGGTGCCGCAATGGGGCCTGTCCGACACGGGTCGCCTGCGCGCCGAACAGGCGGCGACATCCGGCTGGGTATCCAAGCTCGGGCGCATCGTCTCGAGCGACGAGACAAAGGCAATCGAGACCGCCGACATCCTGGCTGCGGCCGTCGGTCTCAAGACGGAAATCATCGGGGAACTGCACGAGAACGATCGCTCGGCGACAGGCTTTCTGGCGCCGCCTGATTTCGAGGCGGCAGCCGACTGGTTTTTCGCCAACCCGACCGAGAGCTTCAAAGGCTGGGAGCGCGCCGCGGATGCGCAGGCGCGGATCGTGTCTTTGGTCGAATCCATTCTGGCGGGCCACGATCCCGCGGTGCCGATCGCCTTTGTCGGTCATGGCGGCGTCGGCACGCTCCTGAAATGTCACCTGAAACGATCGGCCATATCCCGCACGGAAGATCAGCCGGGTGGCGGTGGCAATCTGTTCCGCTTCACCCTTGCGGATCGCGCCGTCACATGCGACTGGACCCCGATCGAAACATGGAAGGGAGACTGACAGACATGCAAGCGCGTGACAGGCTGATCGTGGGCCTTGATATCCCGACCGTGTCCGAAGCGGAAAAGATGGTGGCAACGCTTGGCGACACCGTTTCCTTCTACAAGATCGGCTACCAGCTGGCCTTTGCCGGTGGGTTGGAGTTTGCCCGCGAGCTTGCAGAGGATGGCAAGCAGATCTTTCTCGACATGAAACTGCTCGATATCGACAACACGGTCGCCAAAGCTGTCGAGAACATCGCCAAGATGGGCATGACCATGTTGACGCTGCATGCCTATCCGAAGGCAATGCGCGCCGCGGTCGAAGCAGCAAAGGGCTCCGATCTCTGCCTGCTCGGCGTTACCGTGCTGACCTCGATGGATGCGGCCGATATGATCGAAGCCGGCTATGCGCAGACACCGGGCGAGCTGGTGGCACGCCGCGCCGAACAGGCGCGTGCGGCCGGCATGGGCGGCATCGTCTGCTCGGCCGAGGAATCGGCCGCCGTCAGGGCGATCGTCGGAGCCGACATGGCGGTGGTCACCCCCGGCATCCGTCCGACCGGCTCCGATGCCGGCGACCAGAAACGTGTCGTGACACCTTTCGATGCCCTGAAGTCAGGCTCCAGCCACCTTGTCGTTGCCCGCCCGATCGTCCAAGCAGCCGACCCGAAGGCGGCCGCGCAGGCTATCCTCGCGGCGATGCAGGCGGCGCTCTGACCTGCAGACGACGCTTGATCCGGATCAGCGGTTGTCCGAGACGACATTGTTCGCGTCGCTGTTGAGGACGAAGGTGGCGACGCCGCCCGACAGGCGGTTGCCGGTGACCCGGTTGTTCTGCGCGTAATCGAGCGGGCTGGCTCCGCTGCCAAACGACGCCGTTGGCCGTGTCATGCAATATTTGCGCACCCCTTGCCGGCTGCCGAGCCAGACCGCCGGCATGGCAAGCCAGTCCTTGTAGCGGAAGCTGTTGTCGGAGATGACGTTGCGCTGCGGCGCCTGGTGGCGGATCGTGCCGCCCTCGCCGCAATTGCGGTACAGAAACACGCCGCCCTTGACCGGGTTCACGAACGTGTTTTTCTCGATGAGATTTTCCGCAGATCCGTCGATGGCGATGATCTCGCGCTGGCTGGCTGATGTTTCAAACGTATTGCCGATGACGCGGTTTCTGGCCGATTCCGCATCCAGGTAAATAACGGCCGAGACCGTCTTGCCGGTAAAGCGCGAGTTTTCGACAATGACGTTGGTGACGCCAGGCGCGAGATAGACCGGCGTGCCGACATTGGCGATGAAGCGGTTTTGTGACAGCACGATATCGCTTGGCGCAATCGACTGCGCTCGCTGTGTATGGCCCGGCGTGAGTGAGGATTCCCTGACCTTCTCGGCCTCTCCGTTGTGACCGAGGCCTTCGATGCGGATATCACCCTTGATTGTGCAGTTGCGGATATGGATGTCGCGGGGCGTATCCCAGCTGCCGTCCTTGCGTTGAACCGAACGGATCACGATCGTGCGGGCCTTGGGCTTGGTGCCATCAAGCGTCGCGCCGTTGCAGTCCATCGTCGTCCCAGACGCGCGACTGCCGGAAAACGCGATCGGCACGGTGATGACGGCATTCTTCTGAAGGGTGAGATCGCAATCGATTTCGATCGGGCGCGTGGCCGCTTCGGCGGGCGAGCGGAGCTGTTCCAGCGTATCGGCGCTGCAGGATGCCGCGCTTGCCGTAGGCGCGCCAAGAAGCATGAACGGCACGAGATAAGGGAGCGCCCAATAGGCGTTGCGCGCTGCAATCCGGCCGCGTTGTCCGGTCTTTATCATGTTGACTCCCCGCCAGATTTGCTCGAATCGAATATGCCCAATCGAGGAGAGGTTATTATGGCAAAAGGTTACTGGATTGCTCGGGTCGATGTTCGCGACGCCGAGCGATACAAGGACTACGTCGCTGCGGCAAAACCGGCGTTTGAGGAATACGGCGCCAATTTCCTTGCACGTGGCGGCGCGATGACCGAACTGGAGGGCACAGCCCGTGGTCGCAATGTGGTGATCGAGTTCCCGTCGATGCAGGCTGCAGTCGATTGCTACAACTCGCCGGCATACCAGATCGCTGCAAAAATCCGCCAGGAAGCGGCCGATGCCGAAATGGTTGTGGTCGAGGGTGTCTGATATCGCTCGCTGACAGCGACAACCGGCTGCGGAAACACTTCCACCGTCGCCCCGATTCGGCTAAACAGCATTCCATATTGCGTCGTCCCTTCTTCAGGCTCCCGGAGCTTATCATGACCATCAACAATCTACCGCCTCTCGTCACCGTCTTCGGGGGATCCGGCTTCGTCGGCCGACAGGTGGTGCGCACGCTTGCCAAGCGCGGCTACCGTGTTCGCGTCGCGGTGCGACGCCCGGATCTCGCCGGCTTCCTTCTGCCCGCCGGCTATGTCGGCCAGATCTCGCTGGTGCAGGCGAACCTGCGCTATCGCGATTCCGTGCTGCGAGCCGTCGAAGGCTCCGCGCATGTGGTCAACTGCATCGGCATCCTGTTTGAAAGCGGCCGCAACACGTTCGACGGCGTGCAGGATATCGGCGTGAAGACGCTGGTCGAAGCCGTCAAGGCTGCCGGCGCGAAGCTGACCCATGTTTCGGCCATCGGTGCCGATGTCAATTCCGCTTCGAGCTATGCCCGCAGCAAGGGCCGCGCCGAAGCGACGATCCAGGCCGCACTTCCGGATGCGGTGATCCTGCGTCCTTCGGTGGTTTTCGGTGCCGACGACAGTTTCTTCAACCGGTTCGCCTCGATGGCACGGACGTTCCCGTTCCTGCCCCTGATCGGTGGCGGCCATACCAAGCTGCAGCCGGTCTTCGTGGAAGACGTGGCGGAAACCGTGGGACGCTCCGTCGACGGCTCCATTCCGTCCGGCAAGATCTACGAGCTGGGTGGCGGCGAAGTGATGACGATGCGCGACTGCATGGAAACGGTTATGCGTGTGACCGCCCGGAAGAAACCGCTTCTCTCGCTGCCTTTCGGCGTGGCCTCCATGATCGGCAGCGTTGCCTCGATGGTGCCCCTGATCACCCCGCCGATCACGGCGGACCAGGTGGAACTCCTGAAACGGGACAATGTGGTTTCGGACGCTGCGGAAAAAGAAGGCCGCACGCTTGCCGGTATCGGCATCACGCCGACGCTGGCTACCTCCGTTCTTGCGTCCTACCTCGTGCGGTACCGGCCGCAGGGCCAGTACACGGGCTCCGGCAAGGCCGCCTGATTTCAATATCCTAGATCCTTACCGGATCCTTGACGACGTGCTCTCCGGGGCGCGTCGTTTTTTTGGGCGCAGGTGCCGAAAGCTCTGTGGCGCAAAGGTCGCAGTTATTGGCCGTCTTGCGTTAACGGGCAGTTTAGCAAAAACGTTTATTGAATATCAGCCACACGGCCCGTAGACCCACACACAGATATTTCCCTTCTGAAAGGCGCATTTGCATGGGCAAACCCATCGCCCTCTTTTTCGTATGTGCAGCACTTGTGATCCTTGCAGGATCGTTCATGGCTCCTGAAACCGGAGCCGCCGGCAAGCTCGATTGCGCGCCTGCTTATGGCGTCGATCCCTGCAGCACTGCATCCATCCGTTACTGAAGCAGTGATTGAACGACCCATATGACAAAGGCGGCCGGTGGCCGCCTTTTCTGTTTTCAGCTTCGGGCCATCAGGCCCCGAGCAGCAGCGCTGTGAGGCCGATGGCGCCGACTGCGATACGCCAGTAGGCGAAAGGCGCGTAGCCGCGGCTCGATATGAAATTGAGAAGCGAGCGCACGACAAACACTGCCGTCACGAAGGCTGCCAGAAAGCCGACCACGATCACGGCGCTGTCGTCGAAGGAGAGCAGCGCACGGTTCTTGACGAGATCGAGCGTGAAGGCGCCGACCATTGTCGGCATCGCGAGGAAGAACGAGAACTCCGCGGCCGAACGCTTGTCCGCGCCAAGCAGAAGCGCGCCGACGATGGTGGCGCCGGAGCGCGACGTACCTGGGATCATCGCGAGGCACTGGCAGAAGCCGATCTTGATCGCCAGCGACAGTGGATAATCCATCACGTCATGGTATTTCGGCTCGAACTTCATGCGATCGACGGCAAGCAGGATAAAGCCACCGACGATCAGCATGACGCAGATCAACATCGGCGTTTCGAACAGGACCGTCTTGATGAAATCATGCGCAATTGCGCCGATCACGGCGGCCGGGAGAAAACCCGCAAGGATGGTCAGAACGAAACGGCGCGACTGGACACTGGTCGGCAGCGAGACGGCGATCGAGATCAGCCTTTGCGCATAGACCAGGAGAATGGCCAGTATGGCGCCGAGCTGGATCAGGACCGCAAACGTATTCCCCGGAGAATTGAAACCGAGAAAATGGCCGGCGAGCAGCACATGTGCGGTGGATGAAACGGGCAAAAATTCCGTGAGCCCCTCGATAATACCGAGTACGAGGGCGCTGATAATGGGCTGATCCACCATTCTTAGTCCTTTGCTATGCGATAGAGGTGGTTTTTAATCGTTTCTTAGCGGTTTGTGGCCCCTGCTTGTACTGGCCCTACCAAATCCATATAGCTGGCATATGTCAGGCGGGCGCCCGAAGCAGCCGCTTTCCTATACATTATAACTGAAGTTTTCTTATCGATGCCCACCCTGTATCATCATCAAATGTCGTCTTCCTCTCGCTTCGTCCGTCTGATCCTCGCCGAATACGGCTTCCAGACGGATCTTGTCGAGGAGCAGCCCTGGGAGAAGCGCCGCGAGTTTCTCACGCTCAACCCGGCGGCGACCCTGCCCGTCTATGTTGACGACAATATGCGCGTTCTGTGCGGTCCGTCGGTTCTGATGGAATTTCTCGACGAGACCCATGGCGTGCTGAAGCGCGACCGCCGGCTGCTTGCCGAAGACCCGTGGCAACGCGCTGAAATACGCCGGCTGACGGAATGGTTCCTGATCAAGATGGAGCAGGACGTGACCCGGCCGCTGACGCGCGAACGGGTCTACAAGCTGCAGATGACCGCGGCTCAGGGCGGCGGTGCACCTGATTCGAAAGTGCTGCGGACATCTCGCGCCAATATTCGCCAGCACATGAAATATCTTGCCTGGCTTGCCGGCTCGCGCCAGTGGCTGGCCGGCGAGCGCCTGAGCTATGCGGACCTTGCTGCCGCCGCCTCGATTTCCGTGCTCGATTATCTCGGCGAAATCGACTGGTCGGAAATCCCGATCGCCAAGGACTGGTACCAGCGGATCAAATCCCGCCCCTCCTTCCGTCCGCTGCTGTCCGAGCGCATTCGCGGCCTCACTCCGGTATCGCATTATGCGGACCTTGATTTCTGAGCCGGACCACGACCTGAGCCAGGAGAAGGTCGACCTTCGGGCCGACCGGCGTCGGCAGAAGCTGGCTGCCTTCATTCGCGAGGAAGCCGCAGCCCAGGGCTTTGATCTCTGTCGCATCACAAGGCCCGACAGCATTCCGAAAGCACCGGAACGGCTAACGACATTTCTATCTGACGAGCATCACGGCACGATGGACTGGATGGCGGAGACGCGCGAGCGTCGCGGCGATCCCAAGGCGCTCTGGTCCGAAGTCAGGTCGATCGTGATGTTTGCGATGAATTACGGGCCGGACGAGGATCCGCGCGGCATTCTGGAGAAGCCCGACAAGGCCGCGATTTCCGTCTATGCCCGCAACCGCGACTATCACGACGTGATCAAGGGTCGGCTGAAGGAGATCGCCACACGGTTTGCCGCCCGTGCCGGCGAGGATGTCAAAGTATTCGTCGATACGGCACCGGTGATGGAAAAGCCGCTTGGCGAAGCCGCCGGCATCGGATGGCAGGGCAAGCACACCAATCTGGTCAGCCGCACGCACGGGTCCTGGCTTTTTCTCGGCAGCCTGTTCACGACAGCGGATCTGGCCTTCGACGAGGCTGAGCGGGACTATTGCGGCTCCTGCCGCGCCTGTCTCGACGCCTGCCCGACGGCGGCGTTTCCGGCGCCCTACCGGCTGGATGCGCGGCGCTGCATCTCCTACCTGACGATAGAGCACAAGGGACCGATCGCGCCCGAATTCCGGCCGATGATCGGCAACCGTATCTATGGCTGCGACGATTGCCTGGCGGCATGCCCGTGGAACAAGTTCGCGGCCAGCGCGTCTGAAATGAAGCTGAAGGCGCGCGAGGACCTCAAGGAACCGTCGATTGCGTTTCTTCTCACCTTGGACGATCCGGCGTTTCGCACCTTCTTCAGCGGATCGCCGGTGAAAAGGATCGGCCGAGACCGTTTCGTGCGCAACGTGCTGATCGCTGCCGGCAATTCCGGCGACCGCAGTTTCGTCGATCAGTGTCGCAGGTTATCAGTGGATGCGTCCCCTACCGTGCGCGGAATGGCGATCTGGGCGCTGAAGCGGCTGATGTCGGAGGCGGAGTTCGCTATGTTTGCGGCGGCACGGGCTCCGGACGATGATGCCGAGGTCGAAAACGAATGGACGATGGCAGGAGTGGTTTGATGCGGGTGATGATCTTCGGATGCGGCTATTCCGGCCAGGCGATTGCGGAGGCCTTCATCGCCGACGGCGCTACGGTTTCCGGCACGGTTCGCAGCGAGGAGAAGGCCGTGGCTCTTCGCGCAAAGGGCATTCGGCCCTTCATCTTCGACGGCAGCGAGTTCGATGGAGCGCTGCCGGGCGAGATGGCCGAGGTGACGCATCTGGTTCAGTCCATCCCACCCGGTCATGAAGGCGATCCGCTCCTGAAGCTGATCGACGGCAAGCTCTCGGCCTTGTTTCCGAAGCTCGAATGGATCGGCTATCTCTCGACCGTCGGTGTCTATGGTGACCATGGCGGTGACTGGGTGACCGAGGAGACGCCGGGAAGCCCCATTCTTGGGCGCTCCATCGAGCGCGTCGATACGGAGGATGCCTGGAGCGAGCAGGCGACCAGTGTCGGCGTGCCATGCGCAGTGCTGCGTCTTTCGGGCATCTACGGGCCCGGCCGCAATGCGTTCGTCAATCTCTCCCGCGGCAGCGCGCGACGCATCATCAAGAAGGGTCAGGTGTTCAACCGGATACGGGTGGAGGATATCGGGGGCGCCTCGCTGTTTCTCGGGAGCCAGCGGATGGGTGGCCTCTATAATGTCACCGACGACGAGCCATGCCCGCCCCAGGACGTGATCGTCGAGGCTGCCCGGATGATGGGCGTCGAACCGCCGCCCGAACAGGATTTCGACACCGCCGACATGTCGCCGATGGCGCGGTCCTTCTATGGCGCCAACAAGCGCGTCTCGAATGAGAAGATCAGGGCCGCCGGCTTCCAATTCCGCTTTCCGAACTACCATGTTTCACTCTCGGAATTGTGGTCTTCCGACCGCTGGAGAGCGTGAAATCTCCTCTACTCATCGGTGGGAATTTTCATCCTGAGCCATTATCCCGGTCATAAATTCTTAATGCCTGGGGCGCGGCGCCCCAAAACCGGTCCAAATAAGACAACAGACCGACTTTAAGAGAAAAAAATTTTGCCTGTTTTCGTGAACACGAGTCGTCCGTGGGGAACAGTGGAATGACGTTTCGCTTGGAGACTGATTCTAAAGCTTTTCTTCCGAAAAAGCTTAGCCGGGTGTATTAACAACATCGATCGCAATGTAATCACGAATGTTACAATGCGTAACACTCCGTGATAACGAATCCCACTTTTTCGCCATTTTTGGCCCCGCTTAAGCCGGCTGCACGCAACGTGCAGGGACAAACGGACGGGGACGACCGACTTGACAACAATTCGACGCTCGACACTCGCGGTTGCCATTGCTGCTTTTGCACTACTCGGCACCGCGCAGGCCAATGCTGCGCCCGGATGCGGCCATGCATCCTGGTATGCTCTTTCATCAAAGACCGCTTCCGGCGAGCGGATGAACGCCGCCAAGCTGACCGCCGCACATCGCTCGCTGCCATTCGGCACCAGGGTTCTCGTGACCAACAAGCGCAACGGCAAAAGCGTCGTCGTGCGCATCAACGATCGCGGTCCGTTCATTCGCGGCCGGGTGATCGACGTTTCGAAAGCCGCAGCCAAGGATATCGGCATGGTCTCTTCGGGCACTGCGCAGGTCTGCTACCAGATCGTTGCCGACACCCGCGCTTCCAGCCAGAAGATCTCCGGCAAGGGCATCAAGGACGTCGACGGCTGAGGCACCAGAGCTTTGAACGCCTGACGTGCTGCACTTGCCCTTTCGACCGTTCGCGGTTACGACCCACCCCACACGGGTTCAACCGAGACGGAGAATGACATGCGACTGGGCGGACGAGTAGCCGGAGCAATCGACGTACTGGCGGATATCGAGGCACGCAGACGCCCCGTCGCCGACGCGCTGAAGGACTGGGGCCTCGCGCACCGCTTTGCCGGATCCGGCGACCGCGCCGCAATCGGTAACATCGTTTACGACGCATTGCGCATGCGGCTCAGCCACGCATTCATCATGGATGACGACAGTGCTGTCGCACTGGCCTATGCGGTTCTCCTTCGCCAGTGGGGATATTCTCCGGAAACCCTGGCTGCCGATTTTGCCGACGACCGTTTCGCGCCGCCGGTTTTGACCGAAGCGCATATCGCCGCCTTTTCCTCCCGCAAGCTGGAAGACGCGCCGCTTCACATCCAGGGCGACATTCCGGACTGGGTTCAGCCTTCCTTCGAAGCAAATTTCGGCGACGACTGGCTGGCCGAGGCAAAGGCACTTGCCACCCGACCGACGCTTGATCTGCGCGCCAACACGCTGAAGGCGTCGCGCGACAAGGTGGTCAAGGCGCTGGACCGCGCCGGTGCCAAGCCTGCGCGCATTGCCCGCAACGGCATCCGGATCGCTGCCGGCGAAGGTGCTTCCCGGCTTCCCAATATCACCGCCGAGCTTTCCTTCCAGAAGGGCTGGTTCGAGGTGCAGGACGAGGGCTCGCAGATCGTGGCCGAGCTCGTACAGCCTGCCGAGAACCATCAGGTGCTGGACTATTGCGCCGGTGGCGGCGGCAAGACGCTGGCGATGTCGGCTGCGATGAACAACAAGGGCCAGGTTCACGCCTACGATACCGACCGCAAGCGGCTGGCGCCGATCATCGAGCGCCTGCGTCGGGCCGGCACCCGCAATGTTCAGGTTCACGACGATGCACGCCAGCTTGAAGGTCTCCGGAACAAGCTTGACGCAGTTCTGGTCGATGCGCCCTGCACCGGCACGGGAACGTGGCGCCGTCGCCCCGACACGAAATGGCGGCTGACGCAGAAGAACCTCGACGAGCGCATTGCGCAGCAGCAGGACGCACTTTCCGAAGCATCCGCTTTCGTGAAGCCGGGCGGCGCGCTTCTTTATGTGACCTGTTCGATCCTGCCGGAAGAAAACGACCAGCAGGCTGTCCGTTTCTGCGAGCAAAACCCCGAATTCTCCATTGTGCCGGCAGCCGACCAGTGGGCGAAGATTTTCGGCAACGACGCGGCCACGCCTCGCGCCAAGGATGCAGCGACGGTGACACTGTCTCCCGCAAGTACCGATACGGACGGATTCTTTTTCTGCCGCATGCAACGCAAGGTTTGAGCGGGACTTGTCTTGCGGATTTACCCTGAAAGCATTCTAAACTAGATCATTTGACACAAGTTTAGATTTGCGCGATGAGCCTTTGAGGCAGCCTCGTTCTCAAACGACGCCGCAATGGAGAGGGACATGATCCGCAAATTCGCTTTCAGCGCCGCACTGGCGCTTCTCGCCGCATCGACTACATTAACGGCAGCGCGCGCCGACACGAAGCCGGCCGCCGTGCTCAAGCATTATTCCGAGCTGGCACATGCCAAGTTCGAGGACTCGCTGATATCAGCGCAGAGCCTCGAAAAGGCGGTCGACGCACTGATTGCAAATCCGAGCGAGGAAACCCTGAAGGCAGCAAAAGCGGCCTGGATCGCGGCCCGTGTTCCCTACCAGCAGACCGAAGTCTATCGTTTCGGCAATTCTGCCGTCGATGACTGGGAGGGCAAGGTCAATGCCTGGCCGCTGGATGAAGGCCTGATCGATTACGTCGATCCCTCCTATGGCACCGAAAGCGACGAGAACGCGCTCTATACGGCCAACATCATTGCCAACCCCAAGATCAAGGTGAACGGCAAGACGCTGGACACGACCAAGATCACCACAAAGACCCTTCGCAGCCTGCATGAGGCCGGCGAGATCGAGGCGAATGTGGCGACCGGGTACCATGCGATCGAGTTTCTGCTGTGGGGCCAGGATACGAACGGCACCGGACCAGGCGCCGGTGCGCGTCCCTACACGGATTACAGCAAGACCGAATGCACCAACGGCAGTTGCGACCGTCGCGCCGCCTACCTGAAAGCTGTGACCGCATTGCTGGTTGCCGATCTGAAGGACATGGTCGTGGCGTGGGGCCCCAAGGGCAAGGCCGCCAGGACCGTCGAGGCCAATGGCAAGAAGGGACTGAGCGCCATCCTGACCGGCATGGGCTCACTCTCCTATGGCGAGCTTGCCGGCGAGCGGATGAAGCTTGGCCTGCTGCTGCACGATCCGGAAGAAGAGCATGACTGCTTCTCCGACAACACCTATGCCTCGCACCTGAACGACGCGATCGGCATCAAGTCGGCCTATACGGGAGAATATACCCGTATCGACGGCACCAAGATGACCGGCGCTTCGCTGTCAGATCTCGTCTTGGCCAAGGACAAGGCGCTGGACGACGAGATGAAGGGCAAGCTGGATGCGACGCTTGCGGCCATGAACGCGATGGCCGACCGTGCCCAGAAGGTCGAGGCCTATGACCAGATGATCGGCGAGAACAATGCCGACGGTAACGTCGTCGTCCAGAAGGCGATCGACGGACTGATCGACCAGACCAAGACCATCGAGCGCGTCGTCGCGTCGCTCGACCTCGGCAAGGTTGAGCTCGAGGGTTCCGACAGCCTCGACAATCCCGACGCGGTGTTCCAGTAGCCGCTGAAGCGGTTGCCAAGCGATTGCGATGAAGAACGTTATCATCCCCACCCCTTCCCGAAAGCGGACGGGGCATAACCACACACCGGGTTGTCGCCAGCATCCGCTGGACGACGGGCTCGCGCGTGGCCACCTTGTCCATCGTGGGAACGGAGCTGCGAGAAGCGGATACTGGTATCGTCTGGTTTTGCCGCTGCTTTCCGGCGCTCTGTTTCTGATCCCGCTGATTGCAACCGGTGGCGACAACATTTTTCCGACGTCGCGCACCGATCTCAACCCGAAAGACCAGAAGCGGGTGGAGAGCGTGACGCGTTCCACGACGGACTTTTCCAAGCCGGAGCAGTTCGAGCTGATGGCCGGCGGCGGCGCGACGACCAAAGCCAGCGTCAACGGGAATATCTTCTCGCATTTTTCCGCCAACATCACGTTCGAGGAAGAGCAGGACTTCAAGCTCGGCAATGCGCTGTTCACCAAGCTGTGGGTCTCGTCTCCCTCGTCGACCCAGGCGTCCGATGGCTTGGGGCCGCTGTTTAACGCACGCGCCTGCCAGAGCTGTCACCTGAAGGACGGCCGCGGGCATCCGCCCGAAGGTGGCGCCGACGCGACATCGATGTTCCTGCGGCTGGCGCGGCCGGCACGGACCGACGAAGAACGCGCGGCAATCGCCGATTATCGCAAGCTCAATTTTCCGGATGCGGTCTATGGCGAGCAGTTGCAGGATCTGGCGGTCCCCGGGCTGCAGGCCGAGGGTAGACTGCAGATTGCCTATCAGGACCTGCCGGTGACACTTGCCGATGGCGAGGTGGTCACTTTGCGCAAGCCGAGCTATTCGGTGTCCGACCTAGGGTTTGGCCCGATGGAGGGCGATGTCACGCTTTCGCCGCGCGTGGCTCCGCCGATGATCGGAATGGGTCTCATCCAGGCGATCCACGAGGCTGACCTGCTAGATAACGCCGATCCCGACGATCGGGACGGCGATGGTATTTCCGGAAAGGCCGCACTGGTGCGCGACCACAAGAGCGGCGAGCTGAAGATCGGCCGTTTCGGCTTCAAGGCGCAGAACGCGTCCATCCGCGACCAGAGTTCATCGGCCTTCGTCGGCGACATCGGTATCTCGACGCCGGACGATCCGTTCGATCACGGCGACTGCCGGAAGGCGCAAAGCGACTGTCTGGCCCTGCCGACCGGTGTGCAGCCAAGGCTCGGTCCGGTGGAAGCGCCGGATCCGGTGCTGCCGCTCGTCACTTTCTATTCGGAAAACCTCGCCGTGCCGGCGCGGCGCGATATCGGCGATGCCGGTGTGCTGAAGGGTAAGCAACTGTTTTATCAGGCGGGCTGTGCATCCTGTCACATGCCGAAATTCGTGACCCGCCGCGATGCGGGAAACAAGGCGCATGCGTTCCAGCTGATCTGGCCCTATTCCGACTTCCTGTTGCACGACATGGGTGAAGGTCTTGCCGATGGCCAGCAGGTGGGCGTGGCGAACGGGCAGGAATGGCGCACCCAACCGCTCTGGGGTATCGGCTTGACGCAGACCGTCAATGGGCACACGTTCTTCCTGCATGACGGGCGGGCGCGAAACCTGACCGAGGCAATTCTCTGGCATGGCGGCGAGGCGCAGAAGGCACGTGATGCCTTTGCATCGCTTTCCAAGGATGATCGCGCTTCTCTTCTCACCTTCCTGGAGTCACTCTGATGCGCATGATTTTCGCGGCCGGCCTGGCTCTGCTGCTGTCCACAACGGCGCAGGCGCAGGATGCCGACAGCGTGCCGGCAGTCGAGCTTCCGGCAGCCTCCGTCACGAAAGTGATGACTGCGGCGGTCAACGGCTTTATCCGGCCGGGCTATGATGCCTTCGAGACGTCTGCGCAGGATGTGGCCGACAAGAGTGCTGCGCTCTGCAAGGCGCCTTCTGTCGCCAATCTCAATGTCGTCAAGACCGCATTCCGCGCGCTCGTCGTGAGCTGGGGGTCGATCGAGATCGTCCGCACCGGACCGATCATCGAGCAGAACCGGTTCGAGCGGGTTCTGTTTTATCCCGACCGCAAGAGCACCGGGCTGAAACAGGTGCAGGCTGTGCTTGCCAAGAAGGACGAGACAGCGACGGACCCTGCGACGCTTGCCACGAAAAGTGTGGCCACGCAGGGGCTCGGCGCACTCGAATATCTGCTTTACGGCACCAATGCCGATCGCGATCTGCTGCAGGCAGAGAATGCGTTTCGCTGCCGTTATGCAGCCGCGGCAGCCCAGAACGTCGCTAATGTCGCCAAGGAAGTCGCCGGCATATGGGACGCGCCGGATGGCATCGCCAAGACCTGGGAACAGCCGGGACCCGACAACCCGGCCTTTCGCACCGGCGGCGAGGCGATAACCGCTCTGCTGGGCATTCTGGTCCACGGCGCGGAGGCCGTGCGCGACCAGCGGATCGAGACATTCTACAAGGGTGCCGGCAAGGCGACGTTTCCGAAACAGGCGCTATTCTGGCGTTCGCAAAACACCTGGGACAGCCTGCACGGCAATCTTGATGGATTGTCAAAGCTGCTCGCCACGTCGGGCATGGTCGAGCTGTTGCAGGAAAAGGGTCAGCCGGTCGTCGCGGCAACGCAGGCGAGATTGCAGTCCATGATCGCCACGGCCCGCACCGTGATGCCCAATATCGAAGTGGCGGTCGAAAACCCCGGCGAACAGGCGAAGCTCCAATCGCTTCTCGACGGCGGCAAGGACGTGATCGCAAAGCTGAACGACGGTTATGGCGGCGCGATCGGGCTTTCCTCCGGCTTCTCGTTTGCAGATGGCGACTAGGCCATGAGCTGGCGCGGCGAAACGATCGATCGACGCGGCTTCCTGAAGGCGGCAGGCGTTGCCTTTACCGCAGCCCTTCAACCGGGCGCGCTGATGGCGCTGGAACGGGCTGACGCGGTCTATGCCTCGGGTTTTCGTGCGCCCGACGGTTCATTCGGCATTGCCACCGTGTCGGAGCGCGGCGAGATCATCGACCGTGTGGCGCTTCCCGCGCGGGCGCACGGCATGGCATTCAGTGCTGCGACCGGTCGAACCGTCGCCTTTGCCAGGCGGCCCGGCACGTTCGCCATGGTGTTCGATGCGGCACGCCGGGCAGAGCCTGTCATGATCACCGCGCCGGAGGGGCGACATTTCTACGGCCACGGGCATTTCTCGCCGGACGGCACCAGGCTCTACGCGAGTGAAAACGATTTCGACGGCAATCGCGGTATGATCGGCGTTTACGATGGAAGCGAAGGCTTCCGCCGCATCGGCGAATTCGATGCCCACGGCGTCGGCACCCACGACATGACCGTCTCCGACGACGGGTCGATGCTGGTCATTGCCAATGGCGGTATCGAGACGCATCCGGATTTCGGCCGCACCAAGCTCAATCTCGATCGTATGGAGCCATCGCTGGTGCTGCTGGATGCACGATCCGGCGCGCTGATCCAGAAACACCTGGTGCCGCCGTCGCTATCCCAGCTTTCCACCCGGCATCTGGATATTGCCGACAGTGGCCGGATCTGGTTCGCCTGCCAGTGGGAAGGTGCGCGCAACGCATTGCCGCCGCTTGCCGGCTGGTTTTCGAAGGGCGAGGACATCGCATTCCTAGACCTGCCCGAACAGACAACCGTCCGGCTCGGCAATTATGTGGGCGCGATTGCCGTTAATCGCCGTGAGGGGCTGGTCGGCCTGACATCGCCGGTCGGCGGTGCGGCGGTGACGCTGGATGCAAGGACCGGCAAGGTGCTGAGGGAAGAGACCGTGCGGGACGCTGCAGGGGTGGCCCCGGCCGCGCACGGCATCGCGGTCTCGACCTATGACGGGCGTTTCAACGAGACCGAAAGCCGGATTGCCTGGGACCAGCATATCGTTCGCATCGGATGATCTTTCCGGCAGCTCCAACCGCTCTATCTGAGGGCTCATGCGCAAACCTATCGTCTACGGTCTCTTCATCATCGCGTCGGTTGCCGTCGGCGTGATCAGCGGCGTCAGCAACATTCCCGGCGAATGGTACCAACAGCTGAACAAGCCGTTCTTCAATCCACCGAACTGGATCTTCGGACCGGTCTGGACGGTTCTCTACGGCATGATCGGCGCAGCGCTTGCCTCCACCTGGTACGACCAGAACAACACTCGAAGGCTGGTCGTGTTTGCGGTGCAGGCCGTGTTGAACCTGCTCTGGTCTCCGGCATTTTTCGGAATGCAGAACCCGGTTCTCGGCCTTACCATCATCATTCCGATGCTGGCTTTCATCCTGCTCTTCATCGCCATGAGCTGGCGGCCAAACCGCACCGCCGCGCTGCTATTCGTGCCCTATGCGCTGTGGGTCGCGTTTGCGACGATGCTCAACCTCTCGATCGTCATGCTCAACTGACGAGCTGAGACCAAACCGGCTTGCCGATACCGGCCCGGCGTGGCACGTTGCCTCGATCAAAGGGGCAGGCATGAGCATTCTCGAAAAAGGCGATTTTCGCGAGCGTATTCGCCAGAGTTTTGACCGGCAGGGCGCAATGGCAATGCTCGATGCGGAGCTCACCCGGGTCGAGCAGGCGATGATCGAGATCGAGCTGCCCTATAGCGAGAAGCTGACCCAACAGCATGGCTTTCTGCATGCCGGCGTGATTTCCGCGGCCCTCGACACAGCCTGCACCTATGCCGCCTACACGACGATTGCGCCTGACGCCTCGATCCTCACCATCGAGTTCAAGGTGAACCTGTTGTCGCCGGGACGTGGAGAGCGGTTTCTGTTTCGCGGCGAAATTACCAAGCCGGGGTCAACGATCATCGTCGCGGACGGGCGGGGCTATGCGATCAGTGACGGGCCGGCAAAACTCATTGCGTCCATGACCGCATCGATGATGGTCATCCGCGGCAGGCAGGATATCGTCGGATGAATTTCGAACTTAAGGCAGTTTCTGGCAGGCAGATCATGTTCGTCATGGCCGTCGATGCCGAATATGGTCCGCATCTCAAAACCCGTATCAAGCCGCTGATGACCGGCGTCGGCCCCGTCGAGGCGGCGGCCGTCCTGTCGCGTGCGCTGACACGGCTGGAGGCGGAAAGCCGGTTGCCGGATCTGGTTATCTCGCTCGGGTCCGCCGGCTCGCGCAGTCTCGAGCAGACTGAAGTATATCAGGTATCCTCGGTTGCCTATCGCGACATGGACGCCTCCCCGCTTGGTTTCGAAAAGGGACGCACGCCGTTTCTCGACCATCCCGCGATCGTTCCGATGACGCTGCGCATCCCCCAAATCCCGGAGGCGTCGCTTTCGACCGGCGGCAATATCGTTTCGGGAGCAGCCTATGATCTCGTTGCCGCCGACATGGTGGACATGGAGACATTCGCCGTGCTGCGATGCTGTCAGCTTTTCGGTCTTCCGCTGATCGGTCTGCGGGGCATTTCCGACGGCAAGGCGGAGCTGAAGCATGTCGACAACTGGACGGAATATCTTCATGTGATCGACGAGAAGCTTGCAGCAGTGATCGACCGGCTTGAAAACGCCCTCGAAAGCGGCGATTTGGCGCTCTGACGCAGTTGCACAAAAGCCAGTTTTTCTCTAAAGGCTCGCCATGACCCAGACAACACCCTTGGTAGCTCA
Organism: Rhizobium sp. CFBP 8752; assembly: GCF_014842035.1. NCBI lineage: Bacteria > Pseudomonadati > Pseudomonadota > Alphaproteobacteria > Hyphomicrobiales > Rhizobiaceae > Rhizobium > Rhizobium sp. CFBP 8752. The sequence continues at coordinate 284,283 of NZ_JACYUZ010000003.1, forward strand.
TCCCGACAGCATTCTCATCATCGATTTCGGCAGCCAGGTGACGCAGCTGATTGCGCGCCGCGTGCGCGAAGCGGGTGTGTATTGCGAGATCCACCCGTTTCAAAGTGCAGCGGACGCCTTCGACAGGATGGCGCCGAAGGGCGTGATCTTTTCCGGCGGCCCGGCATCGGTCACGACTGAGGGTAGCCCGCGCGCACCGCAGGCCGTGTTCGACAGCGGCGTTCCGATCCTTGGCATCTGCTATGGCCAGCAGACGCTGGCAACCCAGCTCGGCGGCGTCGTCGAAGGTGGCCATGCCGCGGAATTCGGCCGCGCCGACGTCGAGATCAAGAAATCCAGCCCGCTGTTTGATGGGTTCTGGGAACAGGGCGGACGCTATCCGGTCTGGATGAGCCACGGCGACCGCGTTACGCAGTTGCCTGATGGCTTCGAGGTGATCGCCACATCCGAAAACGCGCCGTTCGCGATCGCTGCCGACGAGAGCCGTCGCTACTACACGACGATGTTCCATCCGGAAGTGGTGCACACGCCTGATGGCGCCAAGCTTCTCTCCAATTTCGTGCACAAAATCGTCGGCCTGAAATCCGACTGGACCATGGCTGCCTACAAGGCCGAGATGATCCGCAAGATCCAGGAACAGGTGGGCACCGAGCGCGTCATCTGCGGCCTGTCCGGCGGCGTCGATTCATCCGTTGCCGCTATTCTGATCCATGAGGCAATCGGCGACCAGCTGACCTGCATCTATGTCGACCACGGCCTGATGCGCCAGGGCGAGACCGAACAGGTCGTCGGCATGTTCCGCGATGCCTATAACATCCCGCTCGTGGCCGTCGATGCATCCGACCTGTTCCTGACCCAGCTTGCCGGCGTTTCCGACCCTGAGGTCAAGCGCAAGACGATCGGACGTCTGTTCATCGAGGTTTTCGAATCGGAAGCCGCCAAGATCGCGTCCGACGGCAAGGGCGCACCGCGCTTCCTCGCACAGGGCACGCTTTATCCTGACGTCATCGAGAGCGTTTCGTTCTCCGGCGGCCCGTCGGTCACCATCAAGAGCCACCACAATGTCGGCGGCCTTCCTGAGCGCATGAACATGCAGCTGGTCGAGCCGCTGCGCGAACTGTTCAAGGACGAAGTGCGCGCGCTTGGTCGTGAACTCGGCCTGCCGGAAAGCTTTATCGGCCGCCATCCGTTCCCGGGTCCAGGCCTTGCCATCCGCTGCCCCGGTGCGATTACCCGAGAAAAGCTGGATATCCTGCGCAAGGCGGATGCGATCTATCTCGACGAAATCCGCAAGGCCGGTCTCTACGACACGATCTGGCAGGCGTTCGCCGTGCTGCTGCCTGTGCAGACCGTCGGCGTGATGGGCGACTACCGCACCTATGACTTCGTCTGTGCTCTTCGCGCCGTGACCTCCGTCGATGGCATGACGGCCGACTTCTATCCCTACGACATGAACTTCCTTGGCCGTGCGGCAACCCGCATCATCAACGAAGTGCGCGGCATCAACCGCGTCGTCTATGACGTGACCAGCAAGCCGCCCGGCACTATCGAGTGGGAATAGGCCTTTAGTGACCGGCCGCAGCACTCGGCGGCCTGTCACCTCCCAATCCCTTCCCGGATATCCCTATGCTCCGCAGCCTCTATGACTGGACGATGGCGCTCAGCGCCTGCAAGTCCGCAAGCGTGTGGCTTGCGGTCATCGCTTTCGTCGAAAGCTCTGTCTTCCTGGTACCGGCGGATGTGCTGTTTTTGCCCATGGCGCTCGCAAGGCCTGAGCGCGCCTGGCGCTACGCGCTGATCGCCACGACATTTTCGGTGCTGGGTGGCATTGCCGGCTGGTGGATCGGGTATTTCGCTTTCGATGCGATCGCCGTGCCGATCCTCGAATTCTGGGGCAAGCTCGATACGTTCAACGAGCTGAAATCCGGCATCACCTATGAGACGATCCTGCTGATGCTGGTCACCTCAGGCTTTGCGCATCTGCCGCCGATCAAGGTGGTCACGATCCTGTCCGGTGCCGTGCATGTCAACATCTGGCTGTTTATCGCGGCGGCCGTGGTGACCCGCGGAGCCCGCTTCTTTCTGCTCGCATGGCTCCTTCGTCGCCATGGCGAGAGCATCCGCCACTTCATCGAGAAGCGGCTCGGTAAGCTGGCGCTGATAGGCGCCGTCGTGCTGATCGCCGTCTATTGCGCCTACAAGATGCTGACGAGCTGAGTTGGCGCGACGCCGGCTGCGGGTACGCTATCAGGCAGTGTGTGCAGGCCTGGCCTATTACAATTATTTCTGCGGGGAAGTTTGTGGCGTTATCGCCTACCGGCTTGCGAAACAAGCCATGCGCTAAGCGGGATGGTGACCTGCTCTGGCTGAAGGGCTCAGCCGGGTCATATCATCAGCGCTTGTGGTGTGGCGAAGCATTACGCCACACAAGTCCGGCAGGAGCTTTCCCGCCGGGCGGTCTTTCGAAGAATGATTAGCGAACCTTGCGGAAAGCCTGGGGATCGATGCCGAGGATCTCGAGGTCACGGGCGTGCGGACGACGGTTGTTTTCGACAGCAGCGGATGCGGAGACGGCAGCGCCGAAAAGTGCAAATGCACGACCGAATGCGCCAACGCGGTTCTTGATAGATGCAGACATTTGATCTCTCCTTGTGATGTTCCCAAAATAGGCTGCACATTGTGCCTATACAATCGACAAGCTCACAGAGGAGGCATGCGCCAATCACATGGCACGGACCTCACGGCATCCATGTCTTGCCTAGACCGAGGTGCGGTTGCTATCGATCGTCATCAATGGAAGAGGTTCTCATGGCGATCACCATCTATGGCATCAAGAACTGCGACACGATGAAGAAGGCCCGCGCCTGGCTGGATGAGAAGGGCGTTGCCTACACCTTCCACGACTACAAGGCGCTCGGCATCGACCACGATCATCTTGACGACTGGACTGGTCGCGCCGGGTGGGAACAGGTGCTGAACCGCGCAGGCACCACGTTCAAGAAGCTGCCCGAGACCGACAAGCTGGATCTCGACCGGGAAAAGGCGATCGCGCTGATGGCGGCTCAGCCGTCGATGATCAAGCGGCCCGTACTGGAAGCGGATGGAAAACTGGTCGTCGGCTTCAAACCGGAAAGCTACGCCGCGACATTCACAGAGACCTGAATTCATGTCCAAGGCGACCCGCGGAACCGAAGTGCTCGAGAAGGCCGGCGTGAGCTTCACGACGGTCACCTACGATTACGATCCCAACGCCGAACGCATCGGGCTTCAGGCAGCCGAGGCGATCGGCGAAGAGCCTTGCCGTGTCCTGAAGACGTTGATGGCGGAGGTGGATGGCAAGGCGGTCTGCGTTGTCATCCCGTCAGACAGGGAGGTTTCGATGAAAAAGCTTGCGGCGGCCTTCGGCGGCAAGTCTGCGGCCATGATGAAACCGGCTGATGCCGAACGGATAACCGGCTATCGTGTCGGCGGCATTAGCCCGTTCGGACAGAGGAAGCTCGTCCCGACGGCCATAGAAGCGACTGCTCTCGAAGAGGTCTACGTTTTCATCAATGGTGGCCAGCGAGGACTTCAGGTTCGTCTTGCCCCAAAAGACGCACAATCGGCATTGAAAGCGATAGTGGCAGCCCTTGTTGCGTGAAGCGAGGGGACTATGATCGGGACCGATCGACTTCAAATTCAGCTTGGTCACCCTAAGTCGTGTCAGCAGATATTCCAAGAACAGAGGCCATTATGACAATCGTGCCGAATTTCCAGACCGCCATCGATCCGCAGAAACTCGAAAAGCTTGCCGAAGTGGCGGTCAAGGTTGGCCTTGGGCTCGCGAGGGACCAGGATCTCGTCATCACGGCGCCGATTGCGGCCTTGCCGCTGGTGCGGTTCCTGACCCGCCACGCCTATAAGGCCGGTGCCGGTCTCGTCTCCACGTTCTATTCCGACGAGGAGGCGACGCTTGCGCGCTACGAGTTTGCGCCCGATGCGAGTTTCGACAAGGCCTCGGACTGGCTCTACGAAGGCATGGCGAAGGCCTATGCCAATGGTGCCGCGCGTCTGGCGATCTCCGGCGACAATCCGATGATGCTCTCCGAACAGGATCCGTCCAAGGTGGCGCGGGCGAACAAGGCCAATTCGATGGCCTACAAGCCGGCGCTCGAAAAGATCGCCAATTTCGACATCAACTGGAACATCATTTCCTATCCCAACCCGGCATGGGCGCGGCAGGTGTTTCCGGATGTGCCGGAAGAGGTGGCGGTGCGCAAGCTGGCCGACGCGATCTTTGCCGCCTCCCGCGTCGATCTCGACGACCCTGTCGCTGCCTGGGCATCGCACAATGCAAACCTCAAGAAGCGCTCGACTTGGCTGAACGGCGAGCGTTTTTCGGCGCTTCATTTCACCGGCCCCGGCACGGATCTCACGGTCGGCCTGGCTGATGGCCATGAATGGCATGGCGGGGCATCCGTTGCGAAAAACGGTATCACCTGCAATCCGAATATCCCGACCGAAGAAGTGTTCACCACGCCGCATGCGCTGAAGGTGGAAGGCTATGTTTCGAGCACCAAGCCGCTGTCGCATCAGGGCACGTTGATCGACGATATCAGGGTGAAGTTCGACGGTGGCCGCATCGTCGAGGCAAGTGCCGCCAAGGGCGCGGAAGTGCTGAGCCGGGTTCTCGATACGGATGCGGGTGCTCGCCGGCTGGGCGAAGTGGCCCTGGTGCCGCATTCCTCGCCGATTTCGGCAAGCGGCATCTTGTTCTACAACACGCTGTTCGACGAAAACGCGTCGTGCCATATCGCGCTTGGCCAGTGCTATTCGAAATGCTTCCTCGACGGAGCTTCGCTGACGCCGGAGCAGATCAGGACCCAGGGCGGCAATTCGAGCCTCATCCACATCGACTGGATGATCGGATCCGACAAGGTGGATATCGACGGCATCAGGGCCGATGGTTCCAAAGTGCCTGTGATGCGCGCCGGCGAGTGGGCCTGACCCACGAGAAGAGACGCCCGGCAGGACCGGGCCTCTGGCTGATGACAAAGGTATTATCAAACAACTCTGCAGGATAGTTGGGAAACTGAGCCTGTCACCAAACGCCCCTCATCCTCGCCCTTGTGGCGAGGATCCAGTCAGCTCAAGTCCTTGAGCTGAAGAGGGTCTTTGACCCGACAGACGTCGGGTCGCTGGATCCCCGCCACAAGGGCGAGGATGAGGGAGAATGGGGTATCGCCCTCGTCAAACAAGTTTCTTCAGGGTTTGTCAGCAGCCCAAGAGGCCCGCTGGACCGAGCCCTTGCCATCATTAGCGGTAATAGACGACCTTGCCGCCATTGGCAGCGGTTTCCACCGACAGGACGTTGTGGATGGCAATGCCGCGGGCTTCGAGCGAGCGCATCAGGCTGCCGTCGGCACTGACTTCCGCCTGCGCCCTTCGCATGATCAGCGCGTTGCCGGAACCCGACCACTCGGAAAATCCGTCCTTGCGGCTGGTGAGCGAGCCCGACTGGATGGCGATGACGTTGTCGTCATAGGCTTTGCCGAAGATGATCTCCGATGCCCTCGTCTGTCCGGCCAGCGCCGGCGTGCCGAAAGCTGCCGCCGAGAGGATCAGCAACGAGGTTGCGAATGCTTTTTTCATGGCCGTGGTCTCCGTGTGTGACTGCCGAGGAAACGCAGCTTGCAACGCCGTGTTCCAGTAAGGTCTCATCACAAGAAGATAGGAAGTCCTGGCAGAGATTTGAATGGTGCTGTCGCCTGTGGCTAGAACAGCGTGCCCTGCTTGAAGGGCTGGTCGCCTGCTTCCGGCTTCGGCAGCTTCTTTTTCGGCTGAGGTGGCCGTGCGGAGGACGACGGATCTTCGGTTGGTGCCTCGCCGCCCGTGACGGCTGCGATACGGCCGTCGGCGAATTCCACGGAAATCGCCCGGCCCTCGCCGATGCCGGCAGCCCTTGTCAGCGGGTGATTATCCTCATCGCGGATCACCGCAAAACCGCGTTGCAGCACGTTCTTGTAGGATAGCGACTGCAGGACGCGATCCTGCGCCGAGATGGCCGAGCGGCTGCGCGCAAGCGTGTGCGACATCGCGGTATCGGCATGGCGCCCGAACGAGACGAGATGCTGACGCTCGCGCTGGATCTGGCCGAGCAGCCGAGCGGGCAGCGCCTTCAGCGACGCCTCGAAACGCGACAAACGCCCGCGTTCGCTCAACGCCCGCCGCTCCAGGCACCGGTCGGCCCGTAGCAGCCGGTCGCTCAAAGCCTGGCGCTGTTGCTGGAGCCTGCCCGTCAGGAGATCGAGGCGCAGACCGGACGAGACACGCTCGAACGCGCGGCGCTTGACCACCGTCGTGCGCTCCAGCCCCCGACCAAGGCCAGCCGCGGCTTCATCGAACCGTCGGCGCGGAAGCGCCAGCAGCTGGTCCAGCGACGGAAGCGCGCGGACGAGCGCCCGCAGCGACTGTTTGCGGTGGTCCATCTGGCGCGCTGCGCAGCCCCGCAGCCGGGCGGCCAGGCTGGCGAGCTGGGCATCGAGATCCGCCTTCACCGGAACAGCCATTTCGGCGGCCCCGGTCGGCGTCGGTGCGCGAACGTCGGCGGCGTGATCGAGGAGCGTCCAGTCGGTTTCGTGGCCCACGGCCGAGATCAGCGGTATCAGGCTTTCGGCTGCAGCGCGTACGACGATCTCGTCGTTGAAGCTCCAGAGATCTTCCAGACTACCGCCGCCGCGGCCGACGATCAGCACATCTGGCCTTCGGATGGCGTCACCAGGCCCGAGCGCGTTAAACCCGCGGATGGCAGCGGCGACTTCCTCGCCCGATCCCTCGCCCTGAACCTTGACCGGCCAGAGCACGACATGGACGGGAAAGCGATCGGAAATGCGATGCAGTATATCGCGGATGACGGCGCCGGTTGGCGAGGTCACCACGCCGATGACGCGGGGCAGGTAAGGCAGCGCCTGCTTGCGGTCCTGATCGAACAGGCCTTCGGCACCGAGCTTGCGGCGTCGCTCCTCAAGCAGCGCCATGAGCGCGCCGGCGCCTGCCGGCTCGAGGTTTTCGATGACGATCTGATATTTCGACGAGCCCGGGAATGTGGTGATCTTGCCGGTGGCGATCACTTCCATGCCTTCTTCCGGCCGGAACCGCAGGCGCGAAAAGGTACCCTTCCAGATGACTGCATCGATGCGGGATCGGTCGTCCTTCAGTGAGAAATAGGCATGACCGGAAGAATGCGGGCCGCGATAACCGGAAATCTCTCCCCTCACCCGCACATGATCGAACGCATTCTCCATGGTGCGCTTGATCGAGCCGGAAAGCTCGGACACGGAAAATTCGGTGAGGTTCGTCGGCGATTCTTGGGCGGGAGTGCTCGTCATGCCCTTTGTTCTAACCGAAGGCTGCGCCGATTTCATCCGTCTTTCCGGATCATCCGACGCTTAATCTCGCGCTAGTCCCTCACGACCCGATAGATGATGAACCCATCGAGCGGACCGGTGGCAACCGGCTGCAGGTATGGCGGGACGTCACCCCGGGCGAGTGCGGCATAGAGGCCGTCAGGTTTCATCGCGATCAGACGCTCGGTCTGCGGATCGCTCTTGCAGAAGGTGAGAGCAGTCACTCCGGCACCATCGATGAAGGCCTTTGCTTCAGCCGGCTGCGCGAGGCCGATATGCAGTTCGGTCAGCATGCCGCCCTGATTGCGATGATAGGGCGCAGAGAGCGCGCGATGCCCGGTGAAGCGGATGATCTCCGCGCCGCTGTTGGAGGGAGAGGCGACGACGCCGACCGGCAGCGCATTGAGCGCCGCCCAGGCCTGCGGGCCGCCGCATTCCCCCTCTTCGCCGACGTTATCGGTGGAGAGGATATTGAGGCCGACGGAGCCGACGCCATCTTTGACGAGAATGCCGGCCACGCCCCAGACGACCGGGACGGAAGCGAGGACCGTGACGATATAGGCTGCAGCAAGGCCTGGATTGTTGCGGTCTGCATTGGCACGGACGCGGATATCGGCGATCAGCAGGGACAGCGGCAGGATGCTGAGAAGGTTGGAGAAGATCGTTCCGCGGACCTGAATGGCGGCGACGGCGAAGGAAACCAGGAGCAGAACGAGAAGCACGACGTGGGTTTCGACTTTGCTGCGGCACGCGATGCGGGCAAGGCAGACGAGGATGGCGAAAAGGCCCACGGCATAGAAGCCGCCGACAAGTTCGGGCGTGTCGCGCATCTCCGCCACGATCGAGCGTGCTTCGGTTACGCCGTTCAGCCAGAGCTCGACAAGCAGCGGATCAAGGTTTGCCAGCGGATTGCCGAGACATTCCGGCGCAATTGCGCGGGCTGCAGCAAGCAGGGCGATGCCCGCCGCCCCCAGCAAGCCGAAGCGCAGCAGCCGTTTATCGGGCAAGGGCAGGCTTGCCAGAATGAACAGGCCTGCGCCACCGATCGCCGTCAGCGAGTAGAAGCCAAAAGAAAGATTGTCGCAGGTGACGACCGCATAGCGATAGGGCGGCACGGTGGCGAAAAAGGCCAACGAAACGCCAAGCGTGAGGCACAGGCCGAACGCCTTCGCAGCGCCGGCGAACGACCTGCCGTGCCAGGCCCATTGCAGCACGACGCAGATGCAGGCGGCAGCGACGAAAGGGACAGTTTCGGCACCGACGGCGATCGCCAGCGCCGCTGCAATGCCGGCGACGGCATAGCTGGACCGGCGATGTTGCGGATCGACCAGCATAGCTGTGACCCACATGGCAAGCGCCAGCTGGACGTTATGGTGATCGAGCGCGCCCGGCTGAAACTTGATGTTGGTGAAAACGAAGATCGCGCCGATGCCGAGCGCCAGATGCAGGGTGACCACCCCGCCGATGCGCCGGCCGGCAAGGCCGAGCGGCACGAAAAGCAGCAATGACACGAGGAGCGGCCAGACTGTTGCCGCGACGCCTTCGGCCAGCGGCAATGCCATGAACAGCGAGAAGAACTTGATCAATGCCGCGATCGGCAGATCGACCAGTCGCGACCAGTGCATGAGCGTGCCGTTGGCGAGACCGAGCCGGTACTGCATCATGTCGAACCAGCCCTGCCCGCCGAGGAGATCGCGGACTTCAACCAGCCGCATGATGTCGTCGTTGTCGGCACCGATCAGATCGGTCGCGGTGGGCAGCTTGATGACCAGGGCCATGATCGAGACTGCGAGCCAATAGATCATCACCACGGGCGCAAGCCTCGACGATATCGCACCGCGCCCGCTAACGACCTGCATGTCTTCCCCGCCTCCGACCATGATTTCCGGGACTTTCGCATTTTCGCCCCGAAATATTCCAGCCCGAAACCTAGCCTTAACCTTCCCAAGAAATAGTAAAGCGGTGAAGCGGCGCGTGCCGTCTGCGGTCTTCTTTGTATCGAGTGAAAACCATGACCGATGCCCTGACGGGTGATCTGAAGATCGCCGTTCTTCTGCCCTGCTACAACGAAGCATCGACGATCGAAGCGGTGGTGAACGGCTTTCGCCAGGCCCTGCCCGATGCGCGCATCTACGTCTACGACAACAATTCGACCGACGGCACTGCGCTGAAAGCCATGCTGGCCGGTGCCGAGGTGATGCGGGAACGACGCCAGGGCAAAGGCCATGTGGTGCGCCGCATGTTTGCCGATATCGACGCCGACATCTATCTGATGGCGGATGGTGACGGCACCTATTCCCCGAAAGACGCGGAAGAGCTGATCCGCACCCTGTTGACCGAGCGCGCCGATATGGTTGTCGGCACCCGTCGGGGCGTTCATGCGGATGCGGGGCGCCAGGGCCACGCGACCGGAAACCGGCTGTTCAACATTCTCTACCGGACGATCTTCGGACGCGACTTTACCGATATCTTTTCCGGCTACCGCGCCTTCTCGCGTCGCTTCGTCAAGAGCTTTCCGGCCGTATCCGGCGGGTTCGAGATCGAGACGGAAATGTCGGTGCATGCGTCGCGTCTGAAATTGCCGATCTGCGAGATCGAGCTCGATTACGGACGCCGTCCGGAAGGATCGCATTCCAAGCTTTCGACCTTCAGGGATGGCGCCAAGATCCTCTGGATGTTTGCGATGCTGATGAAGGAAACCCGGCCCTTCGCCTTCTTCGGCACGATCAGCGCTGCCTTCATGGCGGCAAGCCTCGCCTTCATGGCGCCGGTGCTGGTCGAGTATTTCGAGACGGGCCTGGTCGAGCGGATGCCGACCTGGGTCTTCTCGCTGGTGCTGATGCTGATCTCGTTTCTGGTGTTCACGGCCGGGCTCATCCTCGATTCCCTATCGCGGGCACGGTCCGAGCAGTTGCGCATCCACTATATGAGCATGCCGGCTGACTTGATCGCCACGGCGCCTGCCGTGGCCCCGGTCCAACAACCGAAGCGTCGCCGGAGCCGTGCTGCATGAACAGGGAAACTACCAACCGCATCCGCTTCGTCATCGAGGATCTGCTGCCGCCAATCCTGCGCGACTCGACGCTTTTTCTCTGGCTCGCCAAGCGCGTCTGGGGCGAGCATATGTCCCATCTTGCCCGGTTCCGGGAACGCGCGCCGTTCCTGACCGCCGAGGAATATGCCGAGCTTTACCGCAACCATCCGCGCGTGCATGTGGGAACCGACAATTCCGCCGCCTGCATCCGACGGATCAACGCCATGGTCGAGGGCACAAGCGTTTGCGATGTGGGTTGCGGCACGGGATCGCTGCTCACCCATATGCGCGCCGCCCATCCGGATCTGCGCCGCCTGGTCGGCGTCGATTTCGTCGTCGACGATGCGGCCGACATCAAGGGTGTCGAGTATGTTGCCGCGAAGATCGAGAGCCTGCCTTTCGCCGACGGCGAGTTCGACACGGTCGTGTGCACGCACGTGATCGAGCACGTCCTCGACTACAAGCAGGCGATTGCCGAACTGCGACGCATCGCGAAAAAGCGGTTGATCATCGTCGTCCCGCGCGAGCGGGAATACCGCTACACGTTCAACCCGCATTTCAACTTCTTCCCCTATACCTACGCCTTCTTGCGCGCCGTCCATCCGGTGCCGACGGTCTATGTGTGCGAGGATATCGCCCGCGACATCTTCTACAGCGAAGACCGGTTAGGCTGAGGAATTCTTCTCATGTTCGCGTCGCTTACCCCCGTCACCTGGATCGGCCTTCTCGGCACGCCGCTGCTGATCGCCATGGGCCAGGTTCTGTTCAAGATGACCAGCAATACGGCCGGGGATTTTTCGTTGCGCGGACTTACGGCGCTTGCCGCCAACCCGATCCTGATCGCGGCGTTGGCGCTTTACGGCTTCGGAACGATCGTCTGGATCTACGTCCTCAAATCCGTGCCTCTGACGATCGCCTATTCCTTCATGGGGCTGACCTTCTGTTTCGTGCCGCTGCTGGCGCATATCGTCTTCGGCGAACCGCTTACCCTGCGTTACGGGCTGGGAGCCGGACTGATCTTTGCCGGCCTCCTGGCGATCAACGGCTGAGGCCGGGCATGCGCACCGGGATCCGCCTCACCCTCCTGCTGCTTGTGCTGATCCTTGCCGATGGAGCGCTGCTGCTGGCCTTGACAAGGGTAGTCGACATGGGAGCGCTTGCGGCACGCCTTCTCTCGCTCGGGCTCGGGATTGCCGGGACGATCTTTTTGAACCGGCTCCTTCCGGCGCCGGTTGCGCTTGCCAAGCGGCCTGGCCTTCGACCTTTGTTGGCCGTCGTCGTTCTGCTCAGCTACGGGATCTTCGCCGTGTTGACGATCCGAGCGCAACAGGTCCAACCGCTGGCGCATTTTGGCGCGTCCTGGCTGGGAGCGGTGGCGTTCCTCATCGCCGGACTTTGGCGCATTCGCCGGTGGCGGGAAGAAGACTAGACCGTCTCCCAGCCGTCGGTTTCACCGGCGCGGTAGATCGCGTCGATGAAGCGCTGGTTGAGAAGCGAGTTCTCGAGCGTCACGATGTCTGCCGCCTCGCCCATGGCTGCCTTCGCGAAAGCTTCTGCCTGGCGGCGATACTGGCGGCTGTCGGGGAAGCGGAAGATCTGCGAGACGTTGTGCTTCTGGTTGGTGAGTTCGATTTCTTCCGCACCCCAGCGATCGGCATTGAAGGGAGACTTGACCTCGATCGTGCCCTCTGTGCCGTGGAACACCATGAGCTGGCGCCCCGCCATCTGGGTCGAGATGTAGAAGCTCATTTCGAATGTCTCGAAGGCTGCCTTGACGCTTGCATAGATATCGGTGCCGAAGTCGGAATCGCGCGCTACCGTGGCCTGCACACGCAACGGTTCGAGACCGGTCGCAAAGCGGGTCGCGATCGTCGGGTAGACGCCGATATCCGGCAGCGCGCCGCCGCCGAGTTCCGGGATGTTGCGCATGTTGTCAGGATCGCGGTTGAAATAGCTGAAGGCGCCCTGGACATGCTTGAGGTCGCCGATCGCGCCCTCCTTCAGAAGGTCGCGCACCTTGTGCCAGACGGGCGCGTAGGTGACCATGAAGGCTTCTGAAATCAGGACGCCATTGTCATCCCTTGCAGCGATCAGTCGCTCGATCTCGCTCGCCTTCAGCGCGATCGGCTTTTCGCAGAGAACATGCTTGCCGGCTTCGGCCGCCTTGATCGACCATTCCACATGCTGGCTGGTCGGCAGCGGGATATAGACGGCATCGATCATGTCGGAGGCCAGCATCTCGTCATAGGAGCCGAACGCATGTGGCACGCCGAACCGGTCCGCAAATGCGCGCGCCTTGGCAATGTCACGGCTGGCAACGGCGCTGACCACGCAGTTTTCGGCGTCCAAGAGTGCGGGAACGACAGCGTCCCGTCCGATTTTCGCCGTCGACAGGATTCCAAAACGCAACATAGCAGTGCCTCCACACATTCACAGACAGTCATTGGGAGGCTAACCTAGGGCCGCTTGGTCGGGCGGGCAACTGTCGTTGTCGGCAGTGCTGAAACCTTGTGCCCGCTTGTCGGTTTGACAGTCGATCCAATCAGCCTAGTTTCATCCTTCAGCACTCATCGCTTCCCCACGTCATCTATCTGGAGACCATCATGGACATGCGCTTGCTCGGCCGTACCGGACTTTCCATCTCGCCCGTCGTTTTCGGCGGCAACGTGTTCGGCTGGACCGCGGACGAAAAGACTTCTTTCGAGATGCTCGACGCGTTCTTCGAGGCCGGCTTCAACACGATCGACACGGCCGATGTCTATTCCGCATGGGCGCCGGGCCATCAGGGTGGGGAGAGCGAGACCGTGATCGGCAACTGGCTGAAGCGCGGCACGGTGGCCCGCGACAAGGCTGTCATCGTCACGAAGTTCGGTTACCCCACCATGGGCGACGACAAGAAGCTGAAGGCAAAGTGGGTGGTGGAAGCCGTCGACAAATCCCTGCAGCGGTTGCAGACCGACTATATCGACCTCTACCTTTCGCATTTTCCCGATGACGACACGCCGCACGAGGAGACGCTTGGCGCGCTTGCGAAGCTGAAGGATGCCGGCAAGGTGCGTTCCATCGGCTGCTCGAACTTCAGTGCCGAACAGTTGCAGGCCTCGCTCAATGCTGCCGAGAAAAACGGCCTACCCCGCTACGATGTGCTGCAGCCGGAATACAATCTCTACACCCGCAACAAGTTCGAGGGCCCGCTTGCGGACCTTTGCATCGCCGAAGACATCGGCGTCATCAGCTACTACGCGCTGGCAGCTGGCTTCCTGACGGGCAAGTATCGCAAACCCGAAGATGCAGAAGGCAAGACGCGTGGCAACCGCATGCCCGACTACATCAACGACCGCGGCCTGAAGATCCTCGCAGCACTCGACCAGGTGGCCGCGGAAACCGGCGAAAGCCTGGCTGCAATTTCGATTGCCTGGGTTGCCGCACGGCCGGGCATTACTGCGCCGATCGCCAGCGCCACCAGCCTGAAGCAGCTTGAGGCGATCATTGCGGCCGGCAAACTCAATCTCACCGACGCGCAGATGGCGCTGCTCAACGAGGCCGGCGCCTGATCTATCCCTCCGGCGGGCCTCCCGCCGGACCCGCCTCAAAGCCCAACCTGGAGAATTCCCGTGCAGAAACGCAAGCTTGGAACTGAACTGACGGTCTCGGCGATTGGCCTTGGCTGCATGGGCATGAGCCATGCCTATGGCGGGCAGGATGAGGCGACGTCGATCAGGACATTGCACCGCGCCGTCGAGATCGGGGTCAACTTCTTCGACACTGCCGAAGTCTATGGCCCCTACGTGAATGAGGAGCTTGTCGGCAAGGCGTTGAAACCGTTCCGCGACAAAGTGGTGATCGCCACCAAGTTCGGATTCAGGATCGATCCCGCCAAGAAGGACTCGAGCGCAATGTCCGGTCTCGACAGCCGGCCGGAGAAGGTACGCGCGGTTGCCGAAGCGTCGCTGAAACGCCTCGGCATCGACGTCATCGATCTCTTCTACCAGCACCGCGTTGATCCTGATGTGCCGATCGAGGAGACGGTCGGAGCGATGGCGGAGCTGCTGAAGGCAGGCAAAGTGCGCGCGCTCGGGCTTTCGGAGGCAAGCCCTGACATCATCCGGCGCGCCCATGCGGTGCACCCGATTGCGGCGCTGCAGAGCGAATACTCTCTGTGGAGCCGTGATCCCGAGGGCGACGTGCTCGATACCTGCCGCCAACTGGGGATCGGCTTCGTGCCATTCAGCCCGCTCGGCCGCGGGTTTCTGACCGGCAAGATCCAGAACACGTCGGAATTTGGCGAAGGTGATCTGCGCCGCACCATGCCGCGCTTCGAGGCTGAGAATATAGAGGCGAACCTGGCGCTGGTCCGGCTTGTCGAACAGATGGCGTCGGAAAAGGGCATCACGGCGGCGCAGCTTGCTCTTGCCTGGGTACTCGCCAAAGGCGACTTCATCGTGCCCATTCCCGGCGCGCGCAAAATCCCCAATCTGGAGCAGAATGCCGGAGCGGCCGACGTCGTGCTGACCGCCGACGACGTGAAGCGCCTCGACGACATGCTGTCTCCCGACAAGATCGCCGGTGCGCGTTACGGCGGACAGGCGGCATGGACACCGCGCCGCTGATGGAACTTCGTTTCACCGAGAACGTTTAAGGAACATCCAAACGGTGAGGAAACTATGAGCGACATACATAACCCGAAGACTGACCCGGATCCCGCATCGAACACCGAGAAGGACCCGGATGACTGGGTCACCGGTGACGAGCCGATGACCGGCGCGCAGGGCTCCTATCTCAAGACCCTCAGCGAGCAGGCGAAGGATCCCGACGCTTTCGCCGAAGATCTGTCCAAGGCCGAAGCCTCCAAGCGCATCGATGCGCTGCGCGAGAAGATGAAAATGTGAGTGTCCTAGCCTTCCCCGGGTTCTGCTATCGTAGAGCCTGGGGAGGGCCTCGTCATGTCTGAAGAGCAGGCAGTGCAGTCGGTCGTGCATCTTTACGTGGACGGGATGACGTTTGCGCACGAAGGCGCGCTCCGCAAAGCGTTTCATCCAAAAGCTTCGATCATCGGTAACTACGACAATGCGGTCGAATGGCTATCGGTGGCCGAATTTGTCGCAGCGGTCGCCTCAGAAGGGCCAGCGCCGGCGGGTACGCAGCCTCTGATCGAGATCATTGCTCTGGATATCGCCGGCGATGCGGCGAGCGTCAAACTCATCGACGAATTTGCCGGCCTCCGGTTCACCGACTACCTCTCTCTTTTGAAGGTGAATGGTCGCTGGGTCATTGTTAGCAAGCTTTACCACCTGCATTCCTGACACCGCTGGCTATCGCCTCACATTCGGAAAGCCCTGGTACCATTCCGAATGGTCGCCGCCATGGTTGGCCATTCCGGCCTTTGTCAGGAGGCCGCGGGGCCGGGCATAGCTCGTGATCCGCCGAACCGGCCGCTCATGCCACTGGATATTGAAGGCCCAGAGTTTCGGGAAAAAGCAGAGCGAGGCATAGGGAAGGTGATCGTGGATCCACCAGGCCAGCTTTCGCCAGTCGCCCTCCTCGCTGACATTGTCAATTAGCCATGGGACGACGACGCAGGCCGTTGCCCCCATGCAGCCATCGGCATCGCGAAGATCCCAGATATGGTCGGCAGATGACGCTGCATTTGTGGCGCAGTTCAATCCCCGGGCATTGCCGAAGGCGTTGACTTCAGCTGCGCGGTAACCTGAGCGGACATGCAGCCGGCCGAATGTCGCCTGCAGCGGTTCCAGCAGCTCCTGACAGAGACACCGTCCTGCCTCGATCGCGAGATCAGGATGATCAGGGACATTGGCCATGCCATAGACTGCGGCAATCTCGGAAAACAGGAAATCGCGGAAGAAGAAGTTTTCCGACAGCCTGACCCTGCCAAGCTCCTCCAGCCCCTTCATGGAATTTGGCTTGCGCACCGGCCCTTCCTTCACGATTCTTGTGAAGTTACCACGCCCGTTTGAAACCCACAAAACCAATACCAAAAGCGAAAAGGCCGCCTTTATCCAGGCGGCCTTTGCAGGATTTTCGGCTCTCCTCGATCTGCATGAGGAGAGCTACATCTATGTTCAGGACGTCCGCGCCGCATCCTATGGATATGGCGGCAGGACACAGGAATGGCGTTACCAGCGCGCCAGTTAGGCGCGCAGCACGCCGCCGGTCACCTTGACGACGTTGGCGACGATCTTGGCGGTGAGTGCCTCGAAATCCTCGTCCGTCAGTGTCTTGTCGACCGGCTGGATCAGGATCTCGATCGCGACCGACTTCTTGCCCTCGCCGACCGACGCGCCTTCGAAGACGTCGAACACGTTGACGCCCGAGATCAGCTTGCGGTCGGCACTGGTTGCGGCCTTGACGATCGCGCCGGCTTCGACAGTCGATTCGACCACGAAGGCGAAGTCGCGCTTGACGGCCTGGAAGGGCGAGAGTTCCAGCGGAGGCTTGGTGCGGGTCGCCTTCTTCTTCGGCTCGGCCATGGCGTCGAGATAGACCTCGAAGCCGCACAGCGCGCCTGACACATCGAGCGCGGACAGCGTCTTCGGATGGAATTCGCCGAACGTGCCGAGCACGATCTTAGGACCCATCTTGATCGTGCCGCAGCGGCCCGGATGATACCAGGCGGGACCACCCTGTTCGACCTGCACGTTCGACATGGGCAAGCCGCAGGCTTCGATCACGGCCAGCGCATCGGCCTTGGCGTCATAGACATCCACCGGCTTGCCGCCGCCCTTGGCACCGTTCGACCAGAGGCGCCCCGCGCCATTGATCGAGGCCGTGCCGCGGCGGATACCGCCGGCAACGCGACGCTGGCCTTCCGGCGTGTCGTTCTCGTAGGTGCCGGAGACTTCGAAGATCGCCACATCGCCCAAACCCTTGTCAGCATTGCGCTGGGCAGCGGTCAACAGACCCGGCAGCAGCGAGGGACGCATATCCGACATATCCGCGGCGATCGGGTTGGCGAGCTTCAGCGACGGCGCGCCGCCACCGAACAGCTTTGCCTGCGCCTCCGGAATGAACGACCAGGTGACCGCTTCCAGCATGCCGCTGGCAGCGAGTGCACGCTTTGCCGTGCGAGTGCGAATCTGCAACGTGGTCAGGATCTTGCCGTTGACGCTGCCGATGCTTTCGAGCGGCTCCGGCTTGATGTGATCGACGCCGTGGATGCGCATGACCTCTTCGACGAGATCGGCCTTGCCATCGACATCCGGACGCCAGGACGGGACCTTGACCGACACTCGTTCGCCTGAACCTTCGACCATGAAGCCGAGGCGATCGAGGATCTGGCGGCTTTCGTCGGACGAGATCTCAAGGCCGGTCAGGCGCTTGACTTCAGCGAAGGGGAAATCGACGACCTTCGGCTCATATGCCGTGTAGCCGACGACCTTTGCTTCGGCTGCCGTGCCGCCACAGAGTTCCAGCACCAGTTGCGTGGTGCGGTCGAGGCCGGGCAGCATATAGGCTGGATCAACGCCGCGTTCGAACCGGTAGCGGGCATCGGTGATGATGCCGAGCGCGCGGCCGGATTTCGCGATGTTGATCGGGTCCCACAATGCCGATTCGATCAGAACATCGACGGTGTTCTCGTCGCAGCCGGAATGCTCGCCGCCCATGATGCCGCCGATCGATTCCACGCCGTTGTCATCGGCGATGACGACGTTGCTGGGCGTAAGCTTGTACTCGCGGGTATCGAGCGCCACGATCGTTTCGCCTTCGCTGGCGCGGCGAACGACCAGATCGCCCTTCACCTTGGCTGCATCGAAGACGTGCATCGGCCGGCCCTGGTCGAAGGTCATGTAGTTGGTGATGTCGACGAGCGCGTTGATCGGACGCAGGCCGATCGCCTTCAGGCGCGTCTGCATCCAGGCCGGGCTTGCGCCGTTTTTCACGCCGCGCACGAGGCGCAGGCCGAAACCGGGGCACAGGTTTTCGTCATCGAGATCGATCGACAGGCCGACCGGTGTCTTGCCTTCGAGATTGAGCTGAGGCTGAACCCGCGGCTTCAGCGTACCGAGGCCGGATGCGGCAAGATCACGGGCGATGCCGTAGATCGAAGTGCAATCTGGACGGTTCGGCGTCAGGTTGATCTCGATCATCGGATCGTCGAGGCCGGCATAGGCGGCGAACGAGGTGCCGACCGGCGCATCTTCGGGAAGATCGATGATCCCGTTATGGTCTTCCGACATGTTCAGCTCCTTTTCGGAGCACATCATGCCGTGGCTTTCGACGCCGCGGATCTTGCCGATGGCAAGCGTTACATCGATACCCGGAACGTAATCGCCCGGACGCGCAAGCGCACCGACCAGACCGGCGCGGGCATTCGGCGCGCCGCAGACGATCTGCACCGGCTTGCCGCCGTTGACATCCGGACCGGCATCAACGGACAGAACCTTCAGGCGGTCCGCCTCCGGATGTTTTTCCGCCGACAGGACCTTTGCGATGACGAAGGGCTTGTAAGCTGCCTTGTCATCGACATCCTCGACTTCCAACCCGATCGCCGTCAGGCGCTCGCAGATCTGCTCGAGATTGGCATCGGTTTCAAGGTGATCCTTGAGCCAGGAAAGCGTGAATTTCATGGTGTAATCTCCAAGACAAGGCTCAACGCCGTCTGAATAATGAACGCGATACCAAGAATCATTAGTAGGAAGGCCCCTACGTTAACTACAGATCCAAATTGCCGATTAGTAACAAAGTTCACTGGTTTTCCGATTGCATCACTGCAAACGACCGCCTCGACCAATGCCGCCTTCCGCTGAATATAAACCACGTCAATGATAACTAGCTCATGAGGCGCCACAAAAGGTATCTCGGTAACAAACTTCCCCTCTGGATTAGTCGTCTGCTCGTATCCCCGCGACGGAAAAATCGAGAAGTCATCCGGCTTGAATGACATTACGAATTGAACTGCTTCCGCTGGTTTTCTGCCAGTGTTCTGGATGAAGTACTTTTCGCAATATATCTCAGTGCGAGCGTCATTCGCCTGTACAAAATGGATACTGTTATTTGACCTTCCCCAAATAAGCTTAACCTTTGACCTGAAAACCCAGAAAACAACTGCGCCGATTATTGTGAAAAGAAGGGACAAAATCTGGCTGTGCAGTGGAGATAAAAGCGCCCAAATCTGGCCAGATAGATCAATCAAGAACTCAGCCCCCCAAACAATGTCGGCATGTCGAGCGGGCGGAAACCGTAGTGGTTCATCCAGCGGACATCGGCATTGAAGAAATCGCGCAGGTCCGGCATGCCGTATTTCAGCATGGCGATACGATCGAGGCCCATGCCCCAGGCGAAGCCCTGATACTCATCCGGATCGAGCCCGCCGGCGCGAAGCACATTGGGATGCACCATGCCGCAGCCGAGGATTTCCATCCAGTCGGTGCCTTCGCCGAACTTCACGATCGGGCCTGAACGGTCGCACTGGATATCGACTTCGAACGACGGCTCCGTGAAAGGGAAGAAGGACGGGCGGAACCGCATCGTCACCGACGGCACTTCGAAGAAGGTCTTGCAGAACTCTTCCAGCACATACCGTAGGTTGCCGACATGCGCCTTCTTGTCGACGACGAGGCCTTCGACCTGGTGGAACATCGGCGAATGGGTCGCGTCGGAATCCTGGCGATAGGTCTTGCCGGGAATGATGATGCGGATCGGCGGGTCCTGCGCTTCCATCGTGCGAACCTGGACCGGCGAGGTGTGGGTGCGCAGCACCTTGCGCTCACCCTTTTCATCCGGCTGGAAGAAGAACGTGTCGTGCATTTCGCGGGCGGGGTGGCCTTCCGGGAAATTCAGCGCGGTGAAGTTATAGTAATCGGTCTCGACATCAGAGCCCTCGGCGATCGAGAAGCCCATGTCTGCGAAGATAGCGGTGATCTCGTCGGTGATCTGGCTGATCGGGTGGATACGGCCGCGCTCGGCCGGAGAGGAGCGCACCGGCAGCGACACATCGAGCGTTTCGGCCTTCAGACGCGCGTCGATCGCTGCGTCCTTCAGCATCGTCTTGCGGTTCAAAATCGCCTCGGTGACCTCGGTCTTCAGCGCGTTGATCGCCGCGCCGCGGGTCTGGCGTTCTTCCGCAGACATGGCGCCGAGCGTCTTCAGGAGCTCGGAGACGGAGCCTTTCTTGCCAAGCGCGTTGACGCGGACGGCTTCGATCGACGCCTCATCGCTGGCACCTTCGATTTCAGCGAGAAGCGAGGTTTTCAGATTTTCCAGATCGGACATGATGTGTTCCGTTGATGCTCGGACAATGAAGCGGATTCGAATGCGAATGCTGGCAGACAAAACATGAAGGCCGACAAAAGAAAAACCCGCGCCAGCTCACTGCCAGCGCGGGTTCCCCAAAATCTATCAGCTACAAGCTTGGGAAGCGCTGGTTACTTGACCGCGCTTTCAAACTCGTTCTTCGTGCCGGCGTCCTTGAGGTAGGCCAGAGCCGTCTTGGAAGCTTCGACGAGAGCGCCGAATGCTGCAGGTTCATGGATTGCCAGGTCAGACAGGACCTTGCGGTCGACTTCGATGCCAGCCTTGTTGAGGCCGTCGATGAAGCGGCCGTAGGTCAGGCCGGATTCGCGCACAGCGGCGTTGATACGCTGGATCCAGAGAGCGCGGAAGTTGCGCTTCTTGACGCGACGGTCGCGCGTTGCGAACTGACGCGAACGATCGACTGCTGCCTTTGCGGCGCGGATGGTATTTTTGCGGCGGCCGTAGAAGCCCTTGGCTGCCTTGAGTGTCTTGGTGTGCTTGGCGCGGGAAGTTACGCCACGTTTTACGCGTGCCATGTCATGATCTCCTTAAAACTGTTCCAAATCGTCGAATGAGTCTTAGAGACCGTTCGGCAGGTAGTTCTTGATAACCTTCTTGCCGTCAGGCTCAGCGAGGATCATCGTGCCGCGTGCATCGCGGATGAACTTGTTGGAACGCTTGATCATGCCGTGGCGCTTGCCAGCAGCGGCGGCAACGACCTTACCGGTCGCGGTTACCTTGAATCGCTTCTTGGCAGCCGATTTCGTCTTCATCTTGGGCATTTTGCTACTCCATAATTGTATCGGAACCGCAGACGATGCGAATTCCAAGCATTTTGAACTGCCACGGCATGCCCTGCCGGACCGTTCGGACGCGCGCTTATAACCGCAGAGGATTAAAAGCGCAATGGGATAAGAAGAATGGCGTGACAACGCCGATACCCTTACCTTCTAAAGGCACGGGGCGATTGGCGTGGCGCTTACTTCGGCGCCAGCACCATCATCATCTGGCGGCCTTCGAGCTTGGGCTCGGCTTCCACCTTGGCGATTTCGACAGTGTCTTCCTTGACCTGCAGCAGAAGCTTCATGCCGAGTTCCTGGTGGGCCATTTCGCGGCCACGGAACTTCAGCGTCACCTTTACCTTGTCGCCTTCTTCAAAGAACCGGTTCATCGCCTTCATCTTCACCTCATAGTCATGGGTGTCGATGTTCGGGCGCATCTTGATTTCTTTGATTTCGACGATCTTCTGCTTCTTGCGCGCTTCGGACGCCTTCTTCTGGTTCGCGTATTTCAGCTTACCAAGATCGAGGATCTTGCATACCGGCGGATCGTTGTTCGGCGAGATCTCGACGAGATCGAGTCCGGCGTCCTCGGCCATCTTGAGGGCCTGGTCGGTCGGTATCGCACCGAGATTCAAGCCTTCGGCATCGATAAGCTGGACCTTGGGAACGCGGATTTCCCGGTTTGAGCGCGGGCCTTCCTTGACGGGGGCATCGGCTTTGAATGGTCTGCGAATGGTCGTGTTCTCCTAGATAATTTCAGCACGCAGCAACGACAATTCCTCGCTTGGCTGCAGCCGAAAGCGGAATGTCGTCATCACTGGATAGATGTCAATACCATATACGCGGGGAAAAATCACCTGCTGCAATCGTCTGACAATGTGATTTATAGATGCCCACCTTTCAGGATGCCTCTGTTTGACGCAATCGGAGGCTGCGACGTCAAGGAGACCCACATGTCAGCGACCGCCCCATCAGACCTTATCCGCATTCCGGTTGGCACCGCAGAGACAATGCGCGAGATCGCAATTCTCGTCAGGCCGGCATCCGCTTCCAACGACAACGCGGCTTTCGTCTGGCTCGGCGGCTACCGATCGGACATGACGGGCACCAAAGCCGTCGAACTCGACGCGCTGGCCGAGACGCTCGGCACCGAGTGCATCCGCTTCGACTATTCCGGCCACGGCGTCTCCGGCGGCGCGTTTCGCGACGGCACGATTTCCCGCTGGCTGGAGGAGGCTCTTGCCGTGCTCGACCACACGAAACCCAAGAGCGTAGTGCTGGTCGGCTCGTCGATGGGCGGCTGGATCGCGCTTCGTGTGGCTCAAGAGCTTAAGAAGCGTGGCGGGTCGCCCAAAGTCGAGGGTATGGTGCTGATTGCCCCCGCCCCCGATTTTACGGGGGAGCTGATCGAGCCACACCTGACGGATGAGCAGCGGCAGTCGCTTGCAGTCAACGGCTATGTCGAGGAACCCTCCGAATATAGCAGCGAACCTGATATCTACACCCGCGACCTGCTTGAGGATGGAGCACGCAACCGAGTACTGACCGGCATTATCGAAACCGGTTGCCCCGTGCATATCCTTCAGGGAATGAACGACCGCGACGTGCCTTATGAACACGCGCTGAAACTCATGGAATTCCTGCCTGCCGACGACGTGACGCTGACGCTTGTACGTGACGGTGATCACCGTCTTTCCAGACCTCAGGATATCGAAAAAATGAGGGGTGCAATCATGGGCCTAATAAGTAAATGAGTAAATTTTGGGCTGATGCGAGAATGCAGCATTGTTAACCATAAAGCAGTTTTAATGAAGATTAACAAAACCTGAACGATTGACTTGACCCCCATTCGGCCCTTAACTTTTCGTTAGGACTTTAAGGGACGGGTCATGATGAAAGCCTTGCTGGTACGGCGCTTTGCGGTGATCCTTTTGTGCGCGCTGGTGCCTGCCGGCGCCGCAATGCCGGCTCCGCGGTCGATTGCATCGATGGTGACCGGTGACGTGACGTCGCAACCGATCGGCCATTTCGAGTTCTGCCAGCGCCTCCCCGCGGAATGTTCTCTGAAGAGCCGGTCGGCGCCCGCTCCCAAACTCAACGAAGACAGCTGGCAAACGGTTCGCCGGATCAACCTGGAAGTCAACGAGCGCTATATCGCCAAGACCGACATGGATGCTTACGGTCGGGAAGAGTTCTGGACCTATCCGACCATCTTCGCCGACTGCGAGGATTTCGCGTTGCAGAAGCGCAAGGAACTGGCCGAAGCAGGCTTCAGTTATTCCGACCTTCTGATGACGGTCGTGCGCAAGCCGGATGGAGAAGGTCACGCCGTTCTGACGCTTCGCACTGCGGATGGAGATTTCATTCTCGACAATCTTGATAACGATGTCCTGCCTTGGACAGCCACGCATTACACGTTCCTGAAGCGCCAGGCTTCGTTCAACGCAGGGCGTTGGGTCACCATCGAAAATGGCCGCGATCTTCTCGTCGGCGCTCTCCGGTAGAGCCATCCGTTCAGACGACGGTCCGCATCATCTAGCAGAAATGACAAGACCCGCCCTGCTTTGCAGCGGCGGGTCTTCTTTTTTGCTTTCGATGCGCCGGCTGCGGCGAACCGATAACCAGCGCGCTATCCGTTGCCGATCAGGATACCTGCGGCCAGGACCAGCGAGCCGCCGAACACGACCTGGAAGACAGCCTTGAAGAACGGTGTCTCCATGTAACGGTTCTGGATGAAGGCAATCGCCCAGAGTTCGAAGAAGACGATGATCGCCGCAACGATGGTGGCCGTCCAGAAATGCGGAATGAGATAGGGTAGTGTATGGCCGAGGCCGCCGATCGCGGTCATGATGCCTGAGGCAAATCCGCGCTTGATGGGGGAGCCGCGACCGGAAATCTTGCCATCGTCGTGTGCCGCTTCGGTAAAGCCCATCGAAATACCCGCACCGACCGATGCGGACAGACCTATCAGGAAGGTCGACCAGGTATCGCCCGTGGCGAATGCTGCCGCAAAGATCGGCGCCAGTGTCGAAACCGAACCGTCCATAAGGCCGGCAAGCCCTGGCTGGACATAGGTCAGGATAAACTGACGCCGGGCAGACAGGTCTTCTTCCGAACGCGTTTCCTCGGTTACGTGCTTTTCGCTGAGCATCCGGGCGATGTCTTCATGCCCGTCCTCCGCCAAGGCCAGATCGCCCAGGAGCTGCCGCGTCGAGGCATCCGATACCCTTTTGGCGGCCTCGCGATAGAACCGTGCCGCCTGGCGCTCCATCGCTTCCGTCTGTTCGCGGATCTTGTCGAGCGGCAGATTGCGCATGAGCCAGTCTGGCTTGCGGGCGTAAAATCCCTGCACATGCTCTCTGCGGATCAGCGGAATGTTCTCGCCGAAGCGGGAGCGAAACATCTGGATCAGCATGTTCTTGTGCGTCTGCTCGACCTCGGCCATGTCCTCGAACACCTTTGCGGAGCTCGGATATGCCTCTTTCAGGTTCTTCGCGTAGGAGAGATAGATGCGCGCATCCTCCTCTTCCGACGAGATGGCAAGAGCGAGGATTTCCTCTTCGCTCAGCGACAAAAACGCCCGGCGGGACCCGGGCACCAAACGAGTGAACATCGAAGCTCCTTATTAGAATAATTCTAACCTAACTTTTTTGTGTGAAAGTTCAAGTCACTCCAAACCGTGCCCTTCGATCCGTTTGAGAAAAAAATTCGCGCGCAATATTCGCAAACCAATGCTGCAGCGCAGCGCAACTTCCTGCACTTTTTACTTGCCGGTGACGAAATGATCGGATTAAGAGCAGACGCCGGTGAGGACCGGTGAAATGAAGTTACCGGCCGTCAAGGGCCAGTCAGAAAGGCATGACCCGTATGAACCGCAGACATTTCTTTCGGCAGGCAGGGACCGCCGGAATCGGCGCAGTTGCAGCCGGGGCTTTGGCCGCTCCCGCGATCGCGCAGGAAAGCCCCAAGCTCACCTGGAGGATGACATCCTCCTTTACCAAGAACACCGACATCCTCTGGGCCGCATCCACCGATATCGCGCAAAGCGTCAAGGAAGCGACGGACGGCAACTTCACCATCCACACATTCGCGGCCGGCGAAATTGTGCCCGGCCTTCAGGCGGCAGACGCTGTTTCCAACGGAACCGTCGAAATGGCGCATACCTGCTCCTACTATTATATCGGCAAGGATCCGACATTCGCGCTCGGCACGTCGGTGCCCTTCGGTCTCAATGCCCGCCAGACGAACTCCTGGTTCTCGATCGGCGGGGGCAACGACCTGCTCAACGAATTCCTCGGCACCTACAATCTCTATGCGCTGCCGGCCGGCAATACGGGTGCCCAGATGGGTGGCTGGTTCCGCAAGGAGATCAACACGATCGATGACCTGAAGGGTCTGAAGATGCGCATCGCAGGTCTTGCCGGCCAGGTGATGACGAAGCTTGGCGTCACGCCGCAGCAGATCGCCGGCGGCGACGTTTATGCGGCCCTGGAAAAGGGCACGATCGATGCGACCGAATTCGTCGGTCCGTATGACGATCAGAAGCTCGGCTTCGTGAAGGTCGCGAAATACTACTACTATCCCGCATGGTGGGAAGGTGGCCCGGCCGTCCACGCCTTCTTCAACCGCGACAAGTTCAACAATCTGCCGAAGAGCTACCAGCGCATTCTGAAAGATGCCTGCGCCAACGCCAACATGAACATGCTGGCTCGCTACGATGCCAGCAACGCCAAGGCGCTGCGCCAGCTTGTGTCGGAAGGTGCCGTGCTGAAGGCCTTCAACCAGCAGATCCTAGATGCCAGCTTCGCTGCGGCGCAGGAAACCTATGCGGAACTCACGGCCAAGAACGCTGCCTTCAAGAAGATCTACGACAGCCAGCAGGCCTTCAAGAAGGATGCCTATCTCTGGGCGCAGATCGCCGATTACACCTACGACACGTTCATGATGATCCAGCAGCGCAACGGCAAGCTTTGATCATCAAGCGCACCTGCTCAATCGAGAACCCCGGCCCAGCCCGGGGTTTTCCTTTTGCGGCAAGGCAAACACTGTCGATTCCTCTTGTCGGAGCCGGGAAAAGAGCTTTAAGACCAAGACGGCTTGAACGAGATTTTTCAGACATCTCAGGAGGATATTTCATGGATCGCAGACGTTTCCTGCACAATGCTACCACTGCCGGCATCGGCGCCGCGGCTGCCGCGTTGGCCACGCCGGCAATCGCCCAGGAGCGTCCGAAGATCACCTGGCGGCTGACCTCGTCCTTTCCAAAGAGCCTGAACATCATCTTCGATGCGGCGACCCAGATTGCCAACAGCGTCAAGAATTCAACGGACGGCAATTTCACCATCCAGACCTATGGCGCCGGTGAACTGGTGCCGGCTCTGCAGGCCGCCGATGCGGTTGCCAACGGCACGGTCGAGATGGCGCATACATGCTCCTATTATTACATCGGCCAGGATCCAGCCTTTGCGCTCGGTACCGCCATTCCGTTCGGCCTCAATGCCCGCATGACGAATGCCTGGTTCCTGAACGGCGGCAACGACCTGATCAACGAGTTCCTGGCGCCCCGCGGCCTTTATGCGCTGCCGGCCGGCAATAGCGGCACGCAGATGGGCGGCTGGTTCCGCAAGGAGATTAACACGATCGACGACCTGAAGGGTCTGAAGATGCGCATTGCCGGCCTGGCCGGCCAGGTGATGCAGAAGGTCGGCGTGACGCCCCAGCAGATCGCCGGCGGCGATGTCTATGCGGCGCTCG
The DNA here is from genome assembly GCF_014842035.1 of Rhizobium sp. CFBP 8752. Lineage (NCBI taxonomy): Bacteria > Pseudomonadati > Pseudomonadota > Alphaproteobacteria > Hyphomicrobiales > Rhizobiaceae > Rhizobium > Rhizobium sp. CFBP 8752. Next base: position 311,489 of record NZ_JACYUZ010000003.1, read on the forward strand.
AAAAGGGTACGATCGATGCGACCGAATTCGTCGGTCCGTATGACGATCAGAAGCTCGGCTTCGTCAAGGTCGCCAAATACTACTACTACCCGGCATGGTGGGAAGGCGGCCCGGCCATGCATGCCTTCTTCAACCTCGAAAAATTCAACAGCCTGCCGAAGAGCTACCAGCAGATCCTGACCGATGCCTGCGCGGCAGCCAACATGAGCATGCTTGCCAATTACGACGCCCATAACGCTGTCGCTTTGAAGAAATTGGTTGGCGAAGGCGCGATCCTGAAAGCGTTCAACCGCGACATTCTGGATGTGTGTTTCAAGGCCGCGATGGAAACCTATGCCGAGCTTTCCCAGAAGAGCCCGGCCTTCAAGAAGATCTACGATCACCAGCAGGCGTTCAAGAAGGATTCCTATCTCTGGGCGCAGGTTGCTGAATACAGCTACGACACGTTCATGATGATGCAGCAGCGGGCAGGCACGCTCTAAGCATCCGACCAAACGACGAAAGCCCCGCACGCGACGGGGCTTTCAAAACTTTTTAGAGCTTCGGCCTATCTCTTCAGATGGGCCTGTATGACCTTAGCTACCGGTGTTGGGGCGATTGCTGCCGACATTGGTATTTGTAGACGCGGTCTTCCCGTCGGCGGTCTGGCCGTAATAGGTACCACCGAGGTGGCCGCCGGAACTGGTGTTTTCCACCTGGCGTTCTGCGCGCTTTACGGTCTGTTCTACGTCACTCTTGCTCATAATGTCCTCCAGCTTTTGGGGTTGGTGACGGTGTTTCCAACTCAACTCTCAAAGATCTGTTCCCGAAAAACCGACATCTCGCTTGACGACAACATAATCCGATCCTATTTGGAAACGATCATTTCCTAATTAGGCAATCCGCTATGACGACCGAAACCCTCACTGATACAGCGCGAATGGCAGGCCGCCCGCGCGAGTTCGAAATCGAGGCGGCGCTGGACAAGGCGATCGTCGTGTTTTCCGAGCAGGGTTATCACGCGACGTCGATTGCGGACCTCAAGGACGCGATGGGGCTGACGGCCGGAAGCCTCTACAAGGCGTTCAAGGACAAGAAGGCGATCTTCCTCGCCTCCTTCGATCGCTACAAGCAGGTGCGCAACGCAGCCCTTGCGGAGGCGATTTCGGTGGGAGGCAACGGCCGCGACCGCATGCGCCTTGCGCTGCATCACTATGCCAACTCGGCGCATGGCGAACTTGGACGGCGCGGCTGCCTCGTGGTCGGCGCTGCCGTCGAACTTGCGCTCTTCGATCTCGAAACGGATCTGCGCGTGAAACTATCGCAAGCCCGGATTGAAGGTCTGTTCGAAAACCTGGTTCGGGAGGGCCAGGCGGACGGATCGATTTCGGATCGGAGCGATCCCGAAGTGACGGCGCAGTTCTTCTACGCCGTGATTCAGGGTCTGCGGATCGCGGGAAAGGCCGGACAGGGCCAGGAACGCGCCATCGCCACCGTGGAAACCGCGCTTAAAATTCTCGACTGACAGCACGTCTCTTTTCTCCCTCCCTTTTCTCCTCCCAAGAGCCCACCATGACATCCCCAGTTCCTTCCCCCGCTCGTCGGGTTTCGCCGGACGCCGAAACGGCGGCCACATCGCCAAGTGCAGCGCCCACCCTCTCCCCGATAATGGCCTTCACCATGGCCGCCGCGGCCGGGCTGATCGCCGCCAACCTTTATTACGCGCAGCCGCTTGCAGGCCCGATTGCCGCATCGATCGGCCTTTCCGAAAGCGCCACCGGCCTGATCGTGACGCTGACGCAGATCGGCTATGGGCTCGGCCTGCTGTTCATGGTGCCACTCGGCGATCTCGTCGAGAACCGCCGGCTGATCATCCTGATGATTGCCGCCACGAGCGTTGCCCTGATCGCGGCCAGGCTTTCGACGACACCGCTTCCGTTTCTCGCGGCATCGCTGGCGATCGGCATCACCTCCACTGCGGTGCAGATGATCGTGCCGTTTGCTGCAAACCTTGCACCGGAAGAGAGCCGGGGCCGGGTGGTCGGAAATGTCATGAGCGGGCTGATGATCGGCATCATGATGGCGCGACCCGTCGCGAGCTTCATTGCAGGATTCTCCTCCTGGCATACGGTGTTCTTCCTGTCGGCGGCTGTGATGGTTGCCGTCGGTCTGGTCCTGTCCTTCCGCCTGCCCAAGCGCATGCCGAAGACGACACTCCGCTATCCGGGCCTGATCGCGTCGATGGGACGGATCTACACGACGCAGCCGTTGCTGCGCCGGCGGTCCTTCTACCAGTTCGCCCAGTTCTTCGCGTTCAGCCTGTTCTGGACTGTGACGCCGCTTCTCCTGGCAGGGCCGGCCTTCCAGTTGGGCCAGGGCGCCATCGCAATCTTCGCGCTTGTCGGTGTCGCCGGTGCCGTTGCTTCTCCCATCGCCGGACGGTTGGCCGACCGCGGGCTCGGCAAACCGGCAACCGCCTTCGGCATCCTCGCCGTCGTTGCCGCCTTCCTGATGACGCATGTCGCGCCAGAAGGTTCGACCTTTGCGCTGGTGATGCTGGGCCTGGCCGCCATCGCGCTCGATTTCGGCGTGTCGATGACGCTGGTGATCGGCCAGCGGGCGATCTACGGCCTCGATGCCGAGCTGCGCAGCCGCCTGAATGGCCTGTTCATGGCAACCTTCTTTCTCGGCGGAGCACTCGGTTCGGCAACTGGTGCCTGGGCCTATGCCCAAGGCGGCTGGCTCGCCGCATCGGCGATCGGCCTCGCCCTGCCGGCCGCAGCCTTTGCCTATTTCCTGACGGAAAAACGATGACGGGACATGGCCCGCTTGTTCTGCGGGTCTGCCAATTGCGCCATGGCAAAGCAGCACTTGCGGCATTTACGATTAATTAAATCCCGACCCGCACTCTGAAAGCAGATCCTTCCCTTCCTCGGTGTATCATGATTGTCTGGCATTTGACCGTCGCTTTCCTGACGCTGGCGCTGCTGGGTGCGGCGATCCACATCTTCCGGTCATCGCTGAATGTCATTCCCGATATCTCCGTGACCGGGACAGGTCGGCCTGCGCGCGAACACATGACCAACGACATGTTGAGCGCCAATTATGGCTTCTGGGATATGGTGGCCGGAACTGAATACGACGAGGACGGATTCTACGAGTTCTTCAGCAGAAAGAACCTGCGGATCTCCTGCACGCATACCATCGCCGTCGGTCTTGCCGTGTTGTTGTCGTTCGACCCCTTGTGGGTGGGTTTTAAAAGCGTAGTGGACAACGCTCCGGGATGGCTATGGGATCTCTTTTTATACCGCATCGCGAACCTTGAGCTGATTTGAGGTCGCTTACCCGATCCGCTTGTAAAACAGCGTCGTGCCGCAGAGGCCACCCTGCGGCCACAGGGCGTAGTCGGGAATGACGCCGACGCGTTGCCAGCCGAAGCGGGGATAAATGCGTTCCGCATCGCTGCCGGTTGCGGTGTCCAGGACCAGAAGCGTGCGTCCCTGCCGTGCGGCTTCCGTTTCGACGGCCTCCATCAGCTTGCGCGAAAGGCCAAGGCCGCGGGCATCGTGATGGACGAGGAGTTTCATCAGGTCGCCCCGATGCGGCTGGTTCGGCTTCGACGCAAGACCGATCTGGACGGTGCCGACCGCTCGACCCTCGACCTCTGCGACAGCCAGAATGATGGTGCCCTTTTCCACCTCGTCTGCGATGCCATTCCAGTATGCGGTTGCATCTTGAGGTTCGAATGGCAGCATGAAGCCCAGCGAGGCGCCGCCGTTGATGCAATCGGACAGGATGTCACTGAGATCGGGGATCGCAGCGCGGGTGGCGGCGGCATCGAGGATGCGGATGGTCGGGGTCATTGTTTGCTCCTGTTGTTCAGCGGCCGCGGTTGAGGATTACCGCGTAGCGGGCGGGGCGATCACTCGGATTGTGGAATTCGAAGGCGTCGCCGATATCCATGAACAGGCAGTCGCCGGGCATGAGACGGTGGGTCACGTCCGGAAGCACCATGTTCAGTTCCCCCTCGAACAGCCAGACATGCTGGGTCATGATCCGGCTTTCCTCCCGCGGCGGAAAACTCACACGTGCGCCGGCCGGAAATTCCACCTCGACGATATCGACCGGTGTCGGCATGCCTGGCGGCGAGACGGAGCGACGCAGATATCCGGTCGTCGGGTCGCGCCACAGCCTTTGCTCGGTCTTCTTCGACAGAGGTGATGATGACGGCTCGTCTGGCGCAAAGAAGGTGGAGAGGCTTTGACCCAAGCCTTCGCAGAGCCGTGCCAGAAGCGCCGCCGTCGGGCTCGCCTCCGCCCGTTCTATGCGCGAGATCATCGCTCGGCTGACACCGGACCGCAGCGACAGTTCGTCCAACGTCAGTCCTGCGGAAGCCCGCAGCGCCTTCAGCCTTTCGCCAATTGCCAGTTCGATTTCGCCGTCTAAATTTTCCATCATCAAAGATATAAATTCTCTTTTAATGGAATCAAGCGAATTGCGAAGGCCGGATGAATTTTACAGGTGATGGCGTTTCCGCGATAGCGAATGTCCTATTCGATACGCTATGGATCGTCGACCAAGGCAGCCGCGACGGAAGCGCCGAGGGTCCACTAAAATCAGGGATTTCGCAATGAACGGACAAGCGGCTGTCTCGCCCTTTTCAATCGCCAGCATCGTCGTCTCGATGACGATCGCCGCGATCGGAAGCGGCATCATGTTCGCCTATGTGCCGTTCATGCTGACAAGGTCGGAAACGCCCTGGGCGGCAGGTGCTGCGGTGACGGCCGTCGCATTCGGCGGGCTCGTCGGTTGCGTGCTCGGCGGACCGCTGATCAAGCGCGTTGGACATGCGCGGCTGTTTGCCTGCTCGATGGCAATGGTCATCATTGCAGCCGTGCTGATTGCCGCCGACCTTCCGGCCTATATCTGGATTTTTGCACGCGGCATTTATGGCGCCGCTGCCAACGTCAACTTCATCATCGCCCAGAGCTGGCTCAATCACGCTGCCTCCAACGAGTGGCGCGGTAAGGCGATGTCGTTCTTTTACATGGCCTATGTTCTGGGCCTCGGCTGCGGCAACTGGATCTTCGGCCAGATCCCGACCGACGGCAATCTTGCGCCGTTGGCGGTGGTTTTCTTTACCGCGCTTGCGATCCTGCCAATCGGGCTGACCCGCCTGCCGAACCCGCCGGCCCCGGCGCGCGTCAATGTCGATATCAAGATGGCCTGGAAGATCTCGCCGGTCGGGCTGGTCGGCGTGCTTGCCTCGGGCGGTCTTTCGATGGTGGTGCAGGGCTTCCTGCCGATCTATGCCTCGACCAACAACGTGTCGCAGACCGATGTCGCGATGCTGATGTTCGTGATGCAGACCGGGCTTTTGTTCGTGCAGTATCCGCTCGGCATCCTGTCGGACCGGATGGACCGACGCTATGTGCTTCTAATCACCTGCGTGCTCATCGTGTTTGCCGGTTTCGGAGCGTTTTTCTCCTCCTTCTCGCATCTCTATCTCCTGATGATCATGTTCCTGATCTTCGGGGGTTCTGTCGAGACGGTGTATTCGGTGGCAAACGCCCACGCCAACGACCGCGCCGACCCCGGCGATTTCGTGCCGCTCTCCTCGACCCTTCTCGTTGCATGGTCGACGGCCGCGACGATCGTGCCGCTCGCGGTCACGATGCTGACACCTATTCTCGGCGGAAAAACCTTCATCGTCGCGGCGATGGCGGTGGCTGTCGTCTATGGCCTGTTCGTGCTGCAGCGCCTGAAAGAACGCGGTCCGGCACCCGAGGCGGAGCGGGAGAGCCACGAAGTGCGCAGCGCCCAGCTTCCGAATGCAGCGGCGCTGACCGAACCCGGGGCTGTAAATCCCGGAAATTAACGCCTTTCATCCTCAACGAAAGGTTATCTTCCCTCTTTGCGGCAGACACGGGCGCTGCTATATGCGCGAGCCATGAGCACCAATTCCCGCACGCCGCTTGACCATATCCGCAATTTCTCGATCGTGGCGCATATCGACCACGGCAAATCGACGCTCGCCGATCGTCTAATCCAGACGACCGGCGGCCTTGCCGAACGCGACATGTCCGAGCAGGTTCTCGATTCGATGGATATCGAGCGCGAGCGCGGCATCACCATCAAGGCCCAGACCGTGCGCCTGCATTACAAGGCGAACAACGGCGAGACCTATGTTCTCAACCTGATCGACACGCCCGGCCACGTCGACTTCGCCTACGAAGTGTCGCGTTCGCTGTCGGCCTGCGAAGGTTCGCTGCTGGTCGTCGATGCGTCACAGGGCGTCGAAGCGCAGACGCTTGCCAACGTCTATCAGGCGATCGACAACAATCACGAGATCGTCACGGTCCTCAACAAGATCGACCTGCCGGCCGCCGAGCCCGACCGCATCCGCGACCAGATCGAGGAAGTGATCGGCATCGACGCCAGCCAGGCCGTGCTGATCTCGGCAAAGACCGGCCTCGGCATTCCCGACGTTCTGGAAGCCATCGTCCACCAGCTGCCCCCGCCGAAGAGCGAGATGGGCGACAAGGGTCCGCTGAAGGCGCTGCTGGTCGACAGCTGGTACGACACCTATCTCGGCGTCATGGTTCTCGTTCGCATCCTTGATGGCGTGCTGACCAAGGGCCAGACCATCCGCATGATGGGCACCGATGCCAAGTATCAGGTGGAACGCGTCGGCGTTCTGACCCCGAAGATGCTGGCCGTCGATAGTCTCGGCCCGGGCGAGATCGGTTTCTTCACCGGCTCGATCAAGGAAGTGGCCGATACGCGCGTCGGCGATACCATTACCGAAGACAAGAAGCCGACCGCCAAGGCACTTCCGGGCTTCAAGCCTGCGCAGCCGGTCGTGTTCTGCGGCCTGTTCCCGGTCGATGCGGCCGATTTCGAAGACCTGCGTGCCGCGATGGGCAAGCTGCGCCTCAACGACGCTTCGTTCTCGTTCGAGATGGAATCGTCTGCGGCTCTGGGCTTCGGTTTCCGTTGCGGCTTCCTCGGACTGCTGCATCTCGAAATCATCCAGGAGCGTCTGGAACGCGAGTTCAACCTCGATCTGATCGCAACCGCGCCTTCGGTGGTCTATCAGCTGACCATGACCGACGGTTCCGAGCGCGAGCTGCACAACCCGGCCGACATGCCTGATGTCGTCAAGATCTCGGAAATCCGCGAACCTTGGATCAAGGCGACGATCCTGACCCCGGACGACTATCTCGGCGGCATCCTGAAGCTTTGTCAGGACCGCCGCGGCATCCAGACCGAGCTTACCTATGTGGGCAAGCGCGCGATGCTGACCTATGAACTGCCGCTCAACGAAGTGGTGTTCGATTTCTACGACCGTTTGAAGTCGATCTCCAAGGGCTATGCCTCGTTCGACTACCACCTGCACGGCTATCAGGAGGGCAACCTCGTGAAGATGTCGATCATGGTGAATGGCGAGCCTGTCGACGCGCTGTCGATGCTGGTGCACCGGACTGCTGCCGAAAAGCGAGGCCGCGACATGTGCGAGAAGCTGAAGGATCTGATCCCCAGGCACATGTTCAAGATCCCGATCCAGGCAGCCATCGGCGGCAACGTGATTGCGCGCGAGACGATTTCTGCGATGCGCAAGGACGTGACGGCGAAGTGCTACGGCGGCGACGCCACCCGCAAGCGCAAGCTGCTCGACAAGCAGAAGGAAGGCAAGAAGCGCATGCGGCAGTTCGGCAAAGTCGACATTCCGCAGGAAGCATTCATTGCAGCGCTGAAGATGAAAGACGATTGATTTGCACAGGGGCTGGTTCGAAAGAACCGGCCCTTTTTACTCGCCGAATGCTCGGTCAGCCGGATCATTTCGGGACAGGAATCAAAAGATCTGGGCCGGACCGCAATAAACGAACAGATCGCGCCGTCCAAAGTTTGATAATCTGCAAAAATTGCTTTGAAAACCGCCGATTGACGGCATATTACCGGCGCCTATTCCATCACACGCATTTGGTGACGTCATGAACTATCAGGTCGTATCCGCGCATTGGCCTATTGGCGGAGGCGAGACCGGCGAGCTCATACGCCAGTTCGACTGGACGAAGACGTCTCTCGGGCTGATCAAAGACTGGCCTTCGCATCTGCGGATCAAGGTCAACTCGATGGTCAATTCGCCGATCCCGCAGGTTTTGATGTGGGGCGACGACCATGTGATGATCTACAATGACGGCTACAAGGAGATTGCCGGGGATTATCATCCACGCGCGCTCGGCGACAAGGTTTCCGCCGTCTGGCCGGAAATCTGGGATTGGAACAAGACAATCCTTGAAGCCGGCTTTCGTGGAGAGGTCCAGTCCTTCCGCGACCAGGTCATGGTGCTGAACCGTCATGGATCGCCTGAGGATGTCGTCTTCGACCTGTTCTACACGCCGATCTACGACGAAACAGGCAAGGTAGACGGTGTCCTGTGCACGGTGCTTGAAAACACCGAGAAAGTACACGCGCTGAACGCCTTGGCTCAGAGCCAGGAAGAGCTCAGCCGCCTTACCAACGCGCTCCCCATCCTCGTCGGGTTCCTCGACCGCGACCATGTCTATCGCTTCGCCAATGACGGTTATCAGGAGTGGTTCGGACTTGCCGCCAGCGACGTGATTGGCAAGCATGCCGCGGAGGTGATCGGCAACGCCTATTACGCCGCCCGCATACCATTGCTTCAAAAAGCGCTCTCCGGCGAACGGGTGATCACGGACACGGTGATCAAACGTCCTGACGGAGAAGAACGGACAGCCGAAATCCGCTACGTTCCGCGCTTCACCTCCAAGGGTGAGATCGACGGCATCTATGTGCTGATCATCGATATCGAGGACCGCAAACAATCCGAGAACGCACTTCGTCGCAGCAATGAACGGTTCCGGGCCGCGGTCGCGGCCATCCATGGCGTGCTGTGGACCAACACCGCCGACGGCCGGATGCTGGGCGAACAGACGGCCTGGGCCACGCTGACCGGCCAGCGTTTCGAGGAATACCAGGACTACGGCTGGGCAGATGCCGTGCATCCCGACGATCGGGAAGGTTCGGTCGCCAGCTGGCAGGCAGCCGTCGCGTCCAAATCCACCTATGTCTGGGAACATCGCGTCCGCCGCCATGACGGCCTCTATCGTACCTTTGCCATCCGCGGCGTGCCGATCATCGGTTCCTCGGGCGACATCGAGGAATGGGTCGGTGTCCATACCGATATCACCGAGCAGCGGGAAGCCGAATCGAACCTGCAGGACCATGCCAGCAACCTGGAACGGCAGGTCCGCCACCGCCTGCGGGCAGAGGAACAGCTAAGACAGCTGAACGAAAGCCTGGAAGCGCGCGTCGAATCGGAGATCGCGGAGAGGCGCCAGGCCGAACGGGCATTGCAGCAGGCGCAGAAGATGGAATCGATCGGTCAGCTGACCGGGGGCGTTGCGCATGACTTCAACAACCTGTTGCAGGTCGTTGCCGGCAATCTTCAGCTCCTGGCCAAGGACATTGTCGGCAACGCACAGGCGGAACGGCGTGTCGGCAATGCGCTTGCCGGCGTCAGCCGCGGTGCAAAGCTTGCCAGCCAGTTGCTGGCTTTCGGCCGCCGGCAGGCGCTGGAGCCACGCGTCATCAACATCAGCCGCTTTATTGCCGGAATGGACGATCTGCTGCGCCGGTCGCTCGGTGAGGCGGTTGAGGTCGAGGTAATTGCCAGCGGCGGGCTCTGGAACACCTATGCCGACCCGACGCAGGTCGAAAACGCGCTTCTGAACCTCGCAATCAACGCACGTGATGCGATGGAGGGGTCCGGCAAGTTGACGATTGAGGTGGGTAACGCCTTTCTCGACCAGGATTACGCTCGCACCCATGTGGAAGTCACGCCCGGTCAATACGTGATGCTGGCCGTGACGGACACGGGCGCCGGCATGGCGCCAGATATTCTCGATAAAGTGTTCGAGCCGTTCTTTTCCACCAAGCCAGAGGGCAAGGGAACCGGATTGGGCCTGTCCATGGTCTACGGCTTCGTCAAGCAGTCCGGCGGGCATGTGAAGATCTACAGCGAGGTGAACGAGGGCACGACCGTGAAGGTCTACCTGCCGCGGTCCGTCGCCGATGAGGACCGCGAAGTGGTCGTCCAGGCCGGCCCGGTCGTCGGCGGCTCGGAAACCGTGCTGGTCGTGGAAGACGACGAGGCGGTGCGCAACACCGTTTTCGAGACGCTGACCGATCTCGGCTACCGCGTCCTGACGGCAAAGGACGCACAAGCCGGCCTCAACGTGGTCGAGAGCGGCATTCCAATCGACGTCATCTTTACCGACGTCGTAATGCCGGGCCCGCTGAAGAGCCGCGAAATGGCGCGGCGTGCAAAAGAGCGCCTGCCGCATCTCGCGGTGCTATTCACCTCCGGCTACACTGAAAATTCCATCGTCCACGGCGGCATTCTGGATGCCGGTGTCGAGCTCTTGTCCAAACCCTATACCCGCGAGGCTTTGGCGCGCCGTATTCGCCATGTCATCGCCAACCAGAAGCAGGTGGACCAGGCGACCGCCCCCAGGGCGGAAACAGTCAAGCCCGTTGCCGAAGTTGCCGCCGCGACGGCGAAAACGCTGACGATCCTGCTGGTCGAAGACGACTTTCTGATCCGGGGAAACACGGCCGAGATGCTTGCCGAACTCGGCCATCAGGTAATCGAGGCTGGGACAGGAAAAGAAGCGCTGGTTGAGCTCGAAAGCAATTCGATCGATGTCCTGATCACCGATATCGGCCTGCCGGATACAGTCGGCGGTGATCTGGCGGTGCGTGCCGTGGCGGAAAAGCCCGACCTGACCGTCGTGTTCGCAACGGGAGAGAGCCACAAGCCGGACAACGCGCCACCCGGCTCCCGCCTCCTGCAGAAGCCTTATAACGAGATGGACCTTGCGGCGGTTCTGGCAGGCGTCAACGCGGGTTCGTAGTCCGGATCCCCGCATGGCCGGGGCCTGTTGCCTGCATCACGCCCCGGCGGCTTCAATGTTTCGCCGGGAGAAAGGGATGCGGAAGGTCAGCCGGTGTGATCCAGACGCAGCCGTCAAATGCCACTTCCCCATGGTCCAGTTTGCGGCTGGCGATCGTCTCCATCAGGGAGAGCTTTGATCGCACGCTGCCGATTCCGTCATCGTTGAGGACCCGGACCGCCTGGCAGGTGGGGCCATCCCGCATCACGATCAACGTATGATGGCTATTCTCGACGATTTTGTTTTCGATGGTAACGAGCTTCATGCTCTCTCCTTCGACAGACGGATAGGGTTGAGGCGTCATCGAAGGGTCGGCAAATTTGGTTAACAAAAGGTTAACGACACGGCGGCATTCCCCGCAAACGAAAAACCGCCCGTCCTTGCGGACGAGCGGTTCGATCGATGGTCTTTCCCTGCCTGTTACGGCTGGGTCGTACCGCCTGTTGCCGGTGCAGCAGGAGCCGGTGCGGCCGGAGCAGGTGCTGCTGGCGTTGCCGGAGCAGGTGCAGCCGGTTCCGTGACAGCAGGCGGCGTTGCGGTCGAGGATGTCGTGGCAGGATCGGTGGTTGAGCCACCCATCTGCGACCAGACAAACGCGCCGACGACGATAACTGCCAGAATGGCTACCCAGCCCATCCAGGAAGAGCTTTTGCGCGTCTCCGGGGTGGTGCGAAGGTCAGGGCGGGTGTTATTCGAGTTTGGATCGTAAGCCATGTTTGTTTCCTCCGTTTCAGCAGAGACAATGCGACCACAGGGAATTTGTTCCAAAGATCTGCGGATCGGACATTGTGTCTGCGCTAAAACCTTACGTTGGAATGCGGCAGACGAACGTTCAAACCGTCAAACGGTGGCGGTTGTACCGTCTTCGGTTGTGGCACCAGGCGCATTCTTCTTGATCGATTCGATCGCGTTGATTGCCGACGCCTTCTGCTTGTATCCTTCAGAGATAAACATCGTTTCGCCGTTCGACGCTTTGAAGCGAAAACGGAACTCGCCAGTCTTGTCCTTGTAGACCTGAAACTTGTACAATTTAGCCTCCCTCAGCTGACCCTAAACAAGAAGATGCCACTGGATAAGGGATGGAACAAGAGGGATATGCGCCTGCCATGAAGGAAACGGGTTTGAACAAAGAGCGTGTCGGTATCGTCGGTCTTGGACGAATGGGAAGCGCCATGGCAGCCCGCCTTGCACAACAGGGCTTCGCTGTCACCGGCTGGAGCCGAAGCGACGCTTTCGGTGCGCGGCAGAGGGCTCTCGGCATTGATGCCGTTGAAAACCTTTCCTCCCTAGCAGAGCGTTCCGACGTCATCATTCTTGCCCTGATCGACGATCAGGCGGTGCATGATGTGCTTAACACACTCGCGGCTACGGACCTTACGGGCAAGCTGATCGTCGATACCAGCACGGTCAGCCCTATGACTCTGCGGAGCCACCAGGAGGCCATCGGTCGATCGGGTGCCGGCCTCCTCGACGCGCCGATCGCCGGCGGCCCGGAGATGCTGCTTCAGGGAAAGGTCGGGCTTTATATCGGCGGCTCGCCTGAAGACCACGAGCGCTTCCGGCCCGTTGCGGAAACGCTTTCCGACCGTGCGCTGCATGTGGGAAAACTCGGAGATGGCGCATCGGCCAAGCTCGTCAACAACATGATGCTGATGGGACTGTGGCAGAATCTCAAGGAGGCACTGCTGCTAGGCAAGAGCGCCGGCCTCTCTTCGGCGAAGATCCTCGAAATCCTCGCGGGAAGCCCGGCTGCGAGCCCGGCGATGAAGAGCAGGCTTCCTGTCATTTCAGGTGAGACGGACACGGTCGGGTTTCCTGTGTCGGGTGCGGTGAAGGATGCGCGGCTGGTGCGCGATTTTGCAGAGGAGCTCGGGATCTCCATCCCTGCGATCTCGGCGTCGCTTGCAAGCTTCGAGGCGGCGCTCGCCGCAGGCTATGGCGCCGCAGACCTTGCGACCATGGTCAAACTGGTTGCCGACGCGGATTAAACAGGAGTTCAGTTGCATGACCGACAAACCGCATATCACCATTTTATACTGCACCCAGTGCAACTGGCTGCTACGGGCGGGCTGGATGGCGCAGGAACTGCTGCAGACATTCGGTGATTCGCTGGGCGAGGTCGGGCTTATCCCAGGCACCGGCGGTGCATTCGAAATCCGCATCGACGGCGCGTTGATCTGGGAGCGCAAACGCGATGGCGGTTTTCCTGGTCCCAAGGAATTGAAGCAGCGGGTTCGCGATATCCTCGACCCCGACCGGGACCTTGGCCATATCGACCGACACCAAGCCAAAACCGAAGTCGACACCGCGGGTTAGGACGGTTTTTGAAAGTTTTTCGGGGCCTGACATGAAAACTTCAAAAACCCTGTTGACTTGACTCGGTGTCCCTCGTACATCGCTCTCCGTCGCCCAGATGGCGGAATTGGTAGACGCGCCAGCTTCAGGTGCTGGTACCCGAAAGGGTGTGGAGGTTCGAGTCCTCTTCTGGGCACCATTCCCATTTTACTATTGGCTTTAGTTATAAGCCACTGATTGTGCAGGTCTTGTTCTGTCTGCGTCTCCGCGGCGCATGACACGCGCAATGCGTAACCATTGCCCCCAGGGTATGGATGGTGCGGATGAGGTCTTGGAAAGACTGTTCAAGGTTATTGATCTGCCAGTGAGGTTTGGTCCTTGCCCTCTGCTCTGTCGAGGGCCTCACCAATGCGCCTCCAGTGATCATTGGATCGATGCTCCACGTCGCAACACGGACTGAGATACAATCTCGGATCAGCTCCCATCCTCCGAGATCCAGATAAGCCTCAGGACAGCCTATGCACGTAACGCATGCAGCAGCAACGATGCTCGGTCCTCAGTCGTCGAATGCAACGCAATCGCCATTTAACGACCAGGTGTCCCTATGGAAAAATTGCTTTTCTCGATCACTGCCAATGGTAGCCCGGAAGTTCTCGAGCGTCAGATTTCGGCAATCGATCGTTTCTCGCCTGGGTCGTTTATCTGCGTTCATCATGCGCGGGGCTCGACATTTCGAGGAGGCGATGTCCCTCAAAGCAGCGGCTCCTGCAACGTCTTCATCAATCCAAATTCCTATGAGATCAGGCCGCAGGAGGGCGTTTTACATGCCCATGTCAGCAACTTCCAACATGCCGTTGCGCAGTCTCTAGATTTTGACAAGATCGTCCTTTTCTCAGCGGAGGACCTGCTCATCAAATCCGGATTAGGCGAGTATACGAAGCGGTTCACAACGGGCGCTCAGACCGAGCTTTATGAAAGCATAGAGACCGCGAACAACTGGTCTGTGTTTCGGCCTGAGGTTTTAGACTCGGCCGGTATGAAACACTTCCTGTCCCTGCTTGGGCTTCCGCTCTTCGCTGGCGGGCAAGCGGAAGGTCAGTTCTTCAGCCGACGTGTCTTCGCCCATCTGGAGCGCATGTACATGGAATCGTTTCCGATGGAGCCGTGCGGATTTCCGACGGAGCAGATCTTACCTCCAACGCTTAACATGTGGCTTGGTTTTACCGGCACGAACGTCTCACTGCCCATCACGTTCACGGCTGCCAACGCTCAGATGGACATATCGGAAGCTGTTCTTCACCAACTCAAGACGGGCGACGGAGCTCTCCACGCGCGCGCTAAACCAAGGGCCCTGCGGCCGGTTCATCTCGGAGCGTGCGTGTTGAAAAACGTCTATGCGGTCAGTTTGCCGGCTGATCGATACGAAGCCTGGGAGAACGTGATGTCACAATCGGAAGATGGTTAAGTCGCCGCAGTGTTCTAACGCCATCGTCAATTTTTCTGAGCCAGGCCCGTTGATGACCAAAATCCTCTTTTCCCTGCCGGTCCATGAAATGCCCGCCATCGTGCGGGATCAAATTGCAAACATTAATTACTTCTGCCCCGGCTCAACAATTGCCATCCACATATCAGCGGGAGCCGCCGCGCTGCAGGACGAGTTTCGTCGGGAGTGCGACCTTCCGAATGTCCTGATCAATCCTAGTTCATACGAAACCAGATGGAACGCGGGCCTCCTCCATACGCATGTCAGCAACTATCTCTACGCGCTTGAGCGGGGCGCCGACTTCGATCGCGTCGTTCTGATTTCATCCAACGAACTTCTCGTGAAGCCAGGGCTTAGTGAGTATGTGTCCAGGTATGCAATGGGGTCTCATGTCCAGATCTACGACCTTGCTGCAGATTGGGGAGGTTTCCGCACCGACGTCGCGAGCGATATGTCCGTCCGCAACTTCGTCGCCAGTCTCGGGCTAACGTCGTACTTCGCTGGGCAGGCAGAAGGCCAGTTCTACAGCAATCGCATATTCGCTCGGATTGCGCGCCTATTCGTCGAGAATTTTCCTATGGCTCCGTGCGGGTTCAATAGCGAAGAGGTCATCCCTCCTACCGTCGCAGCGAGCCTTTCAATGGCGGGCGTAAACTACGCTCACCCGATTACCTTCTGCGATTACTGCACGGCCATCAAAATTACGCCGGAGTTGATCGACCAGATTAGATCAGGCAACGGCGCGGTCTATGCGCAGCGCGTACCCCGGTCGATGCGCTCTCCACATATCGGTGTATCAACCTTCGACGGGATATTCAGCGTCAAACGCGTCCCTCGCGAGGAATGCGAATTGCGCCAGTATATCCGCGGGCTGATGACCTAGCGAATGCCTCTCAGCGTCAACCCCAATCCGAGAGAGACGTGTTAAGCCTCGCAAACACCTCCGCTCTACTTCGGAAGATGCCGCGGGTTGATGCCTGGGACCCAGTGCGTATTCGGCATCTGCGTGCCCGTATAGCGAATGCCGTTGTTCGTTTCGCAGTGATACAGCCGCCGCGGCACGTCATCCCAGAAGCGGGCGCCCGGCCCTGACCTCAATTCCGAGACGTAGCCGATATCACTGGTGCACGAATAGGAATCAGGATCCGACTTGACGAGGCTTTCCGTCGGTTTCACGCCGGGCAGGTTCTTGAAGAAGGTCTGGGGCGACTGGGTGAACACGTCGCCTTCCGCAGCCATCGTGTCATCAGGAACAAGGGCCGTTACGACGACCCCCATCAGCATCGCGGCTGGTAAAATCCATGCACCCTTCAGCATTTTTCTGTCCCTGTCGGCACTCTATCACCTTCACGAAA
Source organism: Rhizobium sp. CFBP 8752 (assembly GCF_014842035.1). Classification (NCBI taxonomy): domain Bacteria; kingdom Pseudomonadati; phylum Pseudomonadota; class Alphaproteobacteria; order Hyphomicrobiales; family Rhizobiaceae; genus Rhizobium; species Rhizobium sp. CFBP 8752. The sequence goes on from NZ_JACYUZ010000003.1 coordinate 327,580, forward strand.
TAAGAGGTGCAACGCCACGGTGCCAGCGGATGCGATCCCACATTTGCGTGATCGTTGCGCCCGGATCATGGAAAGCGGCGGTAATCTGTCGGCTGTCCATAGAGCCAGCCTATCCGCTCCACAGCGGCTTTGAAATTTTCGCGCGCCACAGTCATCGTGTGGCCGTTGGCGTGGAGCAGGGTTTCCGGGTCTTCCATGATACCGACATGGCCCTTCCAGAAGACGAGATCGCCGCGGCGGAGATCCTCCGCATCGATTCTCTCACCAAAGGCTGCCTGCATGTCGCTGTCACGCGGTACCGGTTTTCCGATCATCGCCATCGACAGCTGGACGAGGCCGGAGCAGTCGATGCCGAAGCCCGTGCGCCCGCCCCAGAGATAGGGCGTTTCCAGGAACCGGAGAGCGACCGCGACATAGTCGTCGCCGGCAACTTCCGAGATCGGCAGGCAGTGGTCGGCAATTACGGCGCCGCCGCCGGCCAGCGTGAAATAGTGGGTGCCGCGGGTTTCGCTTTTGCCGACGATCGTCACGCGGCTGCCCATCGACAGTGCGCGAAGCGGCGGCTTGCGCAATTCCGGGCCCGGATAGACGAAGGTGCGCTGCGTGGCGATACGGTGCGTCGCCTGTTCGACGACGTCGAGCATCACGTCCGGGAGGTAACCGACATAGCCATCCTGATCGGCCTGGACCCAGACGAAGCCGTCCTTGCGGTCGAAGACGCGCACGGTTTCACCGAACAGAAGTTGCGTATCGATCCCGCTTTCCAGATCCGGTGAAGGTCGAAGCGGGGCAACGGGGACGGCGATTTGGGCTGCGACGCCCTGCACGAAGCGGGGGGCATCGACGCGACCTTCGAGCGCCGCATCGGCAAGGTCGGCACGGAAGGCATGGAGGCGTCTGTCGAGATCGGTCATCTTTTTGTGTTCCAGGGTCAGATCGGAGTTATCAGCAGGTTCGTCGCACTATGCGGCAGCCGTGCGGCGGCTTTCACGGATGATGAGGTCGCCGAGATTTTCGAGGTAGAGGGCGCCGGCCACGGTCCGCTTTATCACGACATTGCGGCGATCGCGCTCGTCCCTCACCCGATCGACCAGACCGAGCGCACCCATCGTATCGAGTGCGCGGGTGATCACCGGCTTGGTGACGTCGAGGGTGGCGGCCAAGCCACGCACCGTGTGGGGCGGCGGCACGAGATAGATATGCAGGAGGATCGACAACTGGCGCAGGGTAAGATCCCGCTCGTCGCGCTTCACCTGTTCCAGCGAAACGCGATGCCAGAGGCCGAGTGCCTGCGTTGCGGTTAGGTCTGCGGACATCCCGCCTCCAAGATTGCTTGTGTCGAGCATCTTAGGTGCGAGATCTTACCGCTTCGTTTGGCACCGCATCTTCCGCGCCCGCGACCTTACCTCGCCGCCATGTCCTTGATGACCTTGTAGAGCGCCCGGATCGCGAATGCTTCGCCGCCGACGGAGGCATGCGGCTTGTCCGCTGCAACCCAGGCATAGATATCGAAATGCACCCAGCTCTTTGCGGCCGTGACGAAGCGTTTGAGAAACAGCGCCGCGGTAATCGCACCGGCCATACCACCGGAAGGCGCGTTCGTGATGTCGGCGGCGCGGGACCGGATGTCCTTGTCGTAGCCCATCCACAAAGGCAGTCGCCACATCGGATCCGCCTGCGATCCTGCTGCTGCCGTAAGTCTGGTGGAAAGATCCTCGTCGTCGGTGAAATAGGGGGCGAGTTCGGTGCCGAGCGCGACGCGTGCGGCACCCGTCAGCGTCGCCATGTCGATCAGCAGGTCCGGCGGGGTCTCATCCGCATAGGCAAGCGCATCGGCCAGCACGAGCCGGCCTTCCGCATCGGTATTGTCGATCTGGACGGTGATGCCCTTGCGGCTCTTGTAGATGTCGCCGGGACGGAAGGCGTTGGATGAGATCGAGTTTTCGACCGCGGGGACAAGAACCTGAAGATCGATCGCCAGGCCTGCATCCATGATCATCAGCGCAAGACCCATGACATTGGCGGCACCGCCCATATCCTTCTTCATCAGCGCCATGTTGGCGGCGCCCTTGATGTCGAGACCGCCGGTATCGAAGCATACGCCTTTGCCGACAAGCGTGACTCGCGGATCGCCCTTTTTGCCCCAGCGCATCTCGAGGAGACGCGGCTGCGAGGCGCTGGCGCGACCGACCGTGTGGATGAGCGGGAAGTTCTGTGTCAGCAGGTCATCACCGACGATCGTGGTGACGGTTGCGCCGTAGTGCGCGCCGAGCGCCCGGAAGGCTGCGTCCAGTTCGTCCGGCCCCATCTCGTTGGTCGGGATGTTGACGAGATCGCGGGCGAGGAACACACCGGCAAGCTGGCGCTCGAGATCTGCCGCATCCGCAGAAGCTCCAATGGCGAGGCGGACATCCTTCGACTTTTCAGTCTTGTAGCGGCTGAAGCAATAGCTGCCGAGACCAAATCCGAGCGCGAACTGCTCGGGCGATACGCCCTCGCCTTCCAGATGCCAATCACCTGGCGGAAGCAGCTTTGACAGCTTTCCCGCGACGAACGGTTGCTCCGACGGGTTCTTGCCCAGTCCGAACAGCGCGCCGGCAACGCCGCCGTTCTTGCCCGGCAGCAAGGTGAATGCGCCGGCTTCGGCCTTGAAGCCTGCAGCCTTCGCCCAGTCGGTGACCGCCGTGTCGAGACGACCGTTCTCCAGATCCGCGGGCGTGACGGCGTGGACGGGCCGGGTCGTAGCGCCCTTCTGGCTGAACAATGCTGGACGGACGGTATGCTGGTATGGGGTCATGGCAACCTTCGCAAGGATCTGGAAACGTTCATTTTAACGGTCTGTTAGGGTTAACAGTTTATTCCTTTCTTTCAAATGTGTTCGCAAAGCGCCGACGACAATCGGCTGCTAGACCGGACGACGATTGAACGACGCCCCCAACGAGATCGCCATCGATGACTGCATCTGTCGCCACCCCGTCTCGCTCGTCCCGGCTGTTCGCGCTCGCGCCGCTTGCGCAGGCAACCGCGATCGTTCTTCTGGCACTGTCTGTGACGGGGTGTACCACGAGCAAGCGCGATACGCTGACGACGGGCTCGATTCCCCAGAGGATCTCCGCTGCGCCGCTGGATGGCATGAACGCAAGCGAACTCGCTGAAGCGGAACGCTCCATCGGCGCTGCTTATGTCAAGAACCCGAGCAACAAGGATATCGGCCTGCGCTATGCCAACGTTCTCGGCATGACCGGCAAGAACACCCAGGCACTCGCCGTAATGCAGCAGGTGGCGATTGCGCATCCTGCAGATCGCGATGTCCTTTCCGCATATGGCAAGGCACAGGCAGGTGCCGGCCAGCTCGAACAGGCACTGACAACGATCAACCGCGCGCAGACGCCTGACCATCCCGACTGGCGCCTCTATTCGGCGGAAGGTGCCGTTCTCGATCAGCTCGGCCGCTCGCAGGAAGCTCGCGCGAAATATCGCCAGGCCCTGAACACACGGCCGAACGAGCCGACGGTCATGTCCAACCTCGGCATGTCCTACGTTCTCTCCGGCGATCTGAAGACTGCCGAAAGCTACATGAAGAACGCCTCGCAGCAGCCGGGTGCCGACAGCCGCGTTCGCCAGAACCTGGCGCTCGTCGTCGGTCTGCAGGGTCGCTTCGCAGAGGCTGAAGGCATTGCCCGCCGCGAACTCTCCCAGCAGCAGGCCGATGCCAACGTGACCTACCTGCGCTCCATGCTCTCCCAGCAGAACTCCTGGCGCAAACTCGCCGACAGCGACAAGGGCACGACGGCGGTCAATTGAGCCGCGAAACCCAAAATAACGCTACAAATCCAATCTGGTATTGCGTGTTCAGAAACGTTTGCAGCCCGAGATGGAAGTCCAATTTAAGATTGTGTCCCGAATTCTTCTCTCGTATTGAAATTCTGTAAGGCGAGCCCGTAAGCTCACAGATTACGACGGAAGATGGGAGGTATTCTTGAACAATGGCGAGCCTGGACCAATCCACGGATCCACGACACTTACACAAACTGATAACCTGAACATGCTGAGGCACACCATCGTTCGCCACAGTGCGATATTTGCTGTCTGTATGTCCTTGCCCGTGCTTGGAATTGGACTGTATTACTACTCAGTCAGCGGCATCGCGCCTATTTCCGAATTCCCGTTGGAAGCAATCCGGCTATCTGTACAGAATGCGTGGAAACCCCTTCTCGTGGGCTTGATCGGTTACCCTGTATTGTTAACGGTTTGCTGCACCGTGAAATGGGCGTTCTTGCCGAAAGCGAACAAGGCCATCGCCTACGCCATTGATGAAAACGGCATGACTGCCAGTGATGCTGCCGGTGCCATGCTCTATATTCCATGGTCGATGGTCAAACGTGCAACAAGGACGCGAGCCCATCTGGTCATGAGGCTCAAGTCTGGCGGGTTGCGGTTTGCATCGTGGAAAGCCTTCAACTCCGAAGATGCCGAAAGACTCTGGCAGCTTGCTCGTGCAAAAACATTGATCAGGTAATTTTCTCAGAACCGGTCTGAGACCTGGATGCCGGCCGGGCCGAGGATCACGGCGATGAGGACGGGCAGGAAGAACAGGATCATCGGGACCGTCAGCTTTGGCGGAAGTGCCGCGGCCTTCTTTTCTGCGTCATTCATGCGCTCGTCACGGCCTTCCTGAGCCAGAACGCGCAAAGCCTGCGCGATGGGCGTACCATAGCGTTCGGCTTGGATCAGCGCCTGCGCCACGGCCTTCACAATATCAAGCTGAGTGCGGATGCCGAGGTTTTCGAGAGCCGTGCGCCGATCCTGAAGGAAGGACAGCTCCGCCGTGGTCAACACCAGTTCTTCCGCCAATTCAGGCGATTGGGTGCCGATCTCCTCGGCCGCCCGGCGCATGGAGGCTTCGATCGAGATCCCTGACTCCACGCAGATCAGCATCAGGTCGAGCGAATCGGGCCAGGCTCTCTTGATCGAATGCTGCCGCTTTTTCATACGGTTGGAAATATAGATGTTGGGAGCGTAGAAGCCCAGATAGCCGAACCCGATGGCCGCCAGCATGCGGATGGCAATCGGTTTGGATTCCAGATTGCCAAGCACGAAGATCCACACCGCGGCTGCTGCGAGGAAGCAGAACGGCAGGATGAAACGCGCCGCCAGGAACAAGTTGAGGGCGTTCTGGGTGCGCAGACCTGCGGCGCGCAGCTTGTTCACCGTATTGGCATCGACAAGCGCTTCGCGCAGATTGAACCGGTCGACGATGTGACTTGCAGAGCGGTTGTTCTGGGTGCGCAGCGATGCCTTCGACAGATCGTTCATTCGCGCGCGCTCACGGGCGCGGATTGCGTCGCGCTCGGTCGAAACCGCTTTCATGCGCTTGTCGAGCGTTCCCTTTTCCATGAAGGGGATCGCCAGCGTGTAGCAGGTCGCAAACACTGCGACGGCGACCAGAAGCGCAAACAACATGGCCGGATCGGTTAAAGTGGCGGCGAGATCCTTCACGTGCGGTTCTCCTCAGATCTCGAAGTTGATCATGTTGCGCATCACGAAAATTCCGATGCCCATCCAGACTGCGGAGAAGAGCATGATGATATGGCCGCGTGGGTCTGTAAAAAGGATCGATATGTAGTCCGGCGAGGTCAGATAGACGAGCGTCGACACGACGAAGGGCAATGAGCCGATGATCCACGCGGAAGCCTTGGCTTCCATCGACAGCGCCTTCACCTTGGCCTTCATCTTCTTGCGCTCGCGCAGGACGCGCGAAAGATTGCCGATCGCTTCGGAAAGATTGCCGCCAGCCTGGCTCTGGATGGCGATGACGATGGCGAAAAAGTTGACTTCCGAAAGCGGCATCGTCTGCAGCATGCGTGCGCAGGCTTCGGGGATGCTGAGGCCGATCTGCTGGGAGTCCACCACGCGCCGGAACTCGGTCTTGACCGGCTCCTGACCATCCGACGCGATCAGCCGGATGGCATCATTGAGAGGCAGTCCCGACTTGATCGAGCGAACCATGACATCCAGCGAATTGGCGAACTCGTCCAGGAACTTGGCCTGACGGCGTCTGATCAGGAAACCGACGACCCAGCGCGGAAACCCAAGGCTCGCCGCAAACGCGGCACCGGTGGCGCCAAGCAGCGGCAAGCCGGCGATCAACGTCACCAGAAAGACGAAAAGTCCGAACAAGGCGCTGTAGACGTAGAAGCGTGGGACGGTGAGAGACAGACCGGTCTGCGGCAGCCGCGCCTTCAGGCTGCGGTCGCCCATTTTCTTGTTTTTTTCCTGCTGCTGCTTTTCGAGGTCCTTGAGGCTGTCCTGGACCGACTTGCGGCGCTTGGAAAGCTCCTGGACCCGATCCCGCGATGCCTTCATGCGGGTCAGGTCGGTTTCCGCACTCTTGACCCGGCTCAACCGCGCATCGGTCTTTTTCTCGACCTCGATGCGGGAAAACAGCAGCGCATAGCAGACCGCACCGGCGGCCACGGCCGCCAGAGCGATGATCAACACAACGGTCATATCCAGTCCGAACATCCGTCGCTCCCGCGAAACCTATCTCTGATCCGCTCTCAAGATTTTACCATTTCCATCGCGTCGAGAGCTGCCGCCAGACGGCGCTCCTCGCCGAAGTAGCGTGCGCGATCCCAGAAATGCGGCTTGGCAATACCGGTCGATGCGTGGCGGCCGATCAGGCGACCATTGGCATCCTCGCCTTCGATTTCGTAGCGCATCAGGTCCTGGGTGACGATCACGTCGCCTTCCATGCCGATCACCTCGGTAATCTGGGTGATGCGGCGGGAACCGTCGCGCAGACGTGCCGCCTGGATGATGATGTCGACCGATCCGGTGATGATCTCGCGAACGGTCTTAGCCGGCAGGGTGAAGCCGCCCATGGCGATCATCGATTCCATACGGCTCAGGCATTCGCGTGGCGTGTTGGAGTGGATCGTTCCCATCGAGCCGTCGTGACCGGTGTTCATTGCCTGCAACAGGTCGAAGACTTCAGGTCCGCGCACTTCGCCGACGATGATGCGTTCCGGGCGCATACGCAGGCAGTTCTTGACGAGGTCGCGCATGGTGATCTCGCCCTCACCTTCGATGTTCGGCGGCCGGGTTTCAAGACGCACGACATGCGGCTGCTGCAATTGCAGTTCGGCCGTATCCTCGCAGGTGATGACGCGCTCGTCCTTGTCGATATAGCTCGTCAGGCAGTTCAAAAGCGTGGTCTTGCCCGAACCGGTACCACCGGAAATGACGACGTTGCAGCGGACGCGGCCGATGATCTGCAGAACAGTTGCACCTTCAGGCGTAATCGCTCCGAACTTGACCAGCTGATCGAGCGTCAGCTTGTCCTTCTTGAACTTGCGGATGGTGAGGGCAGGCCCGTCGAGCGCCAGTGGCGGCGCGATGACGTTGACGCGCGAACCGTCCGGCAGACGGGCGTCGCAGATCGGCGAGCTTTCGTCGACGCGGCGGCCGACCTGGCTGACGATGCGCTGGCAGATCGACAGGAGCTGCGCGTTGTCGCGGAAGCGGATCTCCGACTCGATCGTCTTGCCGCCGACTTCGATAAAGGTCTGGCCGGCGCCGTTGACCATGATATCGGCGATGTCGTCGCGGGCCAGAAGCGGCTCCAGCGGACCATAGCCCAGCACGTCGTTGCAGATGTCCTCGAGCAGTTCCTCCTGCTCGGAAATCGACATCGCGAAATTCTTGATCGTGATGATGTCGTTGACGATGTCGCGGATTTCCTCGCGCGCGCTCTCGGCATCGAGCTTGGCAAGTTGCGACAGATCGATCGTATCGATAAGTGCTGAGAAAACCTGGCTCTTGGTATCGTAATACTGTTCGGTGCGGGCCTGGCGACGGCGACCGGCAGGCGGTGGCGCAAGCGGTGGCGGTGCGACGGCTTGGCGTACTCCGCCTGTATCGCGCACGGGCTCGGCCAGAATCTCCGGTGCTGTGGATTTCATGGCCGATTGCGGCGTCATGGCAGGCGGCGCAGAGACGGGCGGCATCAAGCCGACGCTCTTCCCAGAACCTTCGTTTCCGCGCTTTCCAAACATGATTTGATCCAGTCCCTAAACGTCTGACTATTTGCGGCCGAGAATCTGCATGACCTTGCCGAGACCGCCCTTTTTCGCCTTCTTCATGGCCACCCGACCGGTGACGATGTGAGCGATCTGCGAGAAGGTTTCGGCCATCGGAGATTTTGCGTCGATCTCCGAGATCATCCGACCGCTGTTTGCGGCATTGCCGAACAACTGCGCATCGAAAGGCAGGATGGCGATCGGTTCGATTTCAAGCGGCTCGACGAAATCGGCAGGCGCAATCTCCGGGCGCTTCGGCATGCCGACCTGGTTGAGGATGAGATGCGGAGCGCGGTCGTTGGGACGCAGCTTCTTCAGCGCATCGATCATGTTCTTGGTGTTGCGCAGGTTGGCAAGGTCGGGAGCGGCGCAGATGACCACCTCGTCCACCGACGCGAGAACCGAACGGGTCCATTCCGACCAGCCATGCGGGATATCGAGAACAGCCACGGGCGCCGAGCGCTGCAGGACCTCGATGATCGGCTGGAAAGCCATGCTGTCGAAATCATAGGCCCGGTCGAGCAGCGAGGGGGCGGCCAGAAGCGAGAGGTGTTCGGAGCATTTGGTCAGCAGGCGATCGAGAAAAACTTCGTCGAGGCGCTCGGGTGCAAACACCGCTTCGGCAATACCCTGGGCCGGATCCTGATCGAAATCGATATTGGCGGTCCCGAACGGCAGGTCGAGATCGGCAAGAATGGTTTCGGTGGAGAACAGGCTGGAAATGCCGAATGCGCAGTTATGCGCAATGGTCGATGCACCGACGCCACCCTTGGCGCCGACAAAGGCGATCGAACGGCCCAGAGGTTCAGCTTCCGGATCGACGAAAATGGCCGAAATCGATGCCAGCATGTCCGCCATCTCGACAGGACCGACAAGATATTCCGATATGCCGTTGCGGATCAGTTCGCGGTAAAGCGGGATATCGTTATAGCGCCCGATGACGATCACACGGGTCGTCGGGTCGCAGACTTCCGCAAGCGGTGTCAGCTCGTGCAGCAGGTTTCTTGGCTCCGCATCGGTCTCGAGAATGACCAGATTCGGGGTTGGTGACGACGCAAACATGTTGGCGGCTGCAGCAACGCTGCCGCTTGTGACACGCAGATTGACTTTTGCCATGCGCCGGTCGCGGCCCATGCGGTCCATCATCCGCTGCATGGTGTCGCTTTCGCAAAAGGCGTGGATGGAAATGCGCGGCAGAGGCCGCAGGGCCTCCATGTCGCCGTTCCGCTCCGGCTCGACGCCCGAGATCTCCTCTTGGCCGGAACCGCGAATTTCGTAGTTGATCGCGCTCATGGTTCTCTCCGGTTCAAGGCCGCCGTCAGTTGCCGTTGATGTTGATCGTCGTGCCGCTGCCACTGTCGCTGCTTGTCGTCTCGCCGCGGTAACTGCGGATCACACCGGCGCGCTGCGTGGCATCGATCGGCGTCATTCCGCGTGGAGCAATCAGGTCCGACGGGTTGGCGATCTGGGCGGCCAGATTGTTTTGCGAGGCGCAGCCGAAATTGTACCAGTTGCTGTTGTTGTAGGTATCGTTCGACAGGTCTGCCGGCCATTTGCCGCACTGGCCGGTCATCGCCTTTGTCGTGACGAAGGAAAGCCGGATCGGGGCCGCATCGCCGGTCGGCGAGGCTCCATAGCTCGTCATCAGGATGCGCTGCGGCTTGATGCCGTTGGCGATCAGGGTGCGGCGAACGTCGCCAGCCAGATGCGATGCAGCACCGGCATTGTATGAGCCCTGCGGAACCTGGACCTGGATGACGCCGGCAGGCGAGGATACGAACCGCTGTGCGAAACCCTTCACCGTGTCGCGCAGTCCGATCGTCAGACGAACGTCGCCCGATCCAATCGGAATATCCAACGAGGATTCACCCTCCGCCAGAACGATCGGATGACGGGTGCGGTAGTCGTCTGGAACCGAGCCGGTCGTCATGTTGTTGCCGCAGGAGGACAAAAGCGCGGCAAGTGCCGCAATGCCCAGGGCAGACCGGATTTGGCGACGCTTTGCAGCGGAGGCCGATGTCGATGTGATGGTCATGATCGATCCCCGCTTACTTGTAGATGAAGCCGACGGAGCCATGATACTGGCTGCCACCGCTTTTGGCCGGCTCATTGCGGCCGTAGATCTTGTTGACGCGGTTCAGGAAGAAGGAAGCCGCGTCGTTCTCAGGATTGAAGTTGTCATCCGGGCGGGCGATCTCGTTGCGGGCCACAGGCCTTACGAGATAGGGCGTCGCGATGATGACGAGTTCGGTCTCGTTGCGGATGAAGTCCTTGCTGCGGAACAGCGTACCGAAGACCGGAACCTTGGAGATGCCCGGCAGTCCAGACATCGCCTGGCGGACATTGTCCTGCACGAGGCCGGCGATGACGATCGAACCACCGGAGGGAAGCTCGACCGTGGTTGAGGCTTCGCGCTTGCGGATCGACATGTATGTGTTGCCCGGAACGCTCAGGCTTGTGCCGTTGCCCGTCGTTACGGAACCCTCATAGGTCGGCTCCGAAACATTGGTTTCGATATTCAAACTGATACGGCCAGGCGACAGAACGATCGGCTTGAAATTCAGCTCGATGCCATAGTCCACGGTGGTGATGGATCGGTTGACCGTCGTCTTGCGGGTTTCGTCGTCAACGTTGACTTCCTGCTCCGCTGGCAGTCGATACTCGCCGCCAACATAGAATTTAGCCTGCTGACCCGAAATCGCCGTCAGGCTTGGTTCGGCAAGCGTGCGCATGACGCCGGCCTGTTCCATGGCATTCATGGTTGTGGCGAGAGTGGCTGCACCAACGGAGCCAGACAATGCCCCCTGGCTTCCCAGACTGACAGCATTCCCCAGATTCGCAGGATTGAAGAAGGAAAAGCTACCCTTGTTGCCGCTGATCGAGCCGTTGAAACCAAGCTGTTTCAGGACCTGGCGGCTGACTTCCGCAACCGTGACCTTGAGCGTGACCTGGTCTTCGCCCTCGATCGTCAGCAGGTTGACGATCTGCGACTGCTGGCGGTTTTCGGCGAAGATATCCGCATCGCCGTTATTGCCCTGTGCGGTGATGTTGCGGGTAGTTGCTTCACCGCCCTTCAAGAAGGCGCGCGCGAGCTTTTCCGCCTGCGACGAATCCTGCGGCGTGCGCACCGTGCCCGACAGCACGATGTTGTCGGAGATGATCTCGACCTTGATGTCGGATTCCGGCAGGAACCGGCGAAGGTTCTGCTGCAGACCGGAGATGTCGCGTTCGATCTCTACGTCGAGACTGACGATCTCCTCGCCGTTCGGGCCGAACACAAAGATATTGGTCTGGCCGACAGTCTTCCCGAACAGGTAGATGCGGCGCGAGGTTCGCGTGACCGCATCGGCAAGCGAAGGATCGGCGACCAGGATGTCGTGCGCATCGGCCGGGAGATCGACAACCAGCGCCTTGTTCAAACCGAGTTGGACTCGGCGTTTCACGCCAGGGCCGCCTTCGGTGATGCGGATAAGGTTGGCATCGGAAGCGGCGACTGCATCGCGGACCGACAGACCGACCGGCGCGTATCCGCCTGGAAAACCCGATACCGACAGGCAGAGGGCTATCCCGGCGACCGAGGACCTACGAATTCTGGCTCTTAGCTTGCTCATGTGCCCGCCCCGTTCACTTCGTCTGCTGTGAGGCAGAACTTTTGACGATCGCCCCTGATTTGATGACCTGGACCTCTGCCTTGCCGCCGCCATGCAGCAGATAATCTGCTGCAACCGTATCGGCTTCCTGGGCATCCGCGACCGAACGGAGAGCAAGCGTCAGGCGCTCTGCCATCTGCTGCGCCACCGTGATGATCTTTGCCTGATCGGGGGTCAGTTCCAGCGTGGCGGTCGTTCCGACCACCGACTTGCTGCCATCCGGCGCCTCCTGGATCTGCTGGTCGATCGCGAGCACCCGGACGTTGTTGAGGACGTTTTCGGTGATGAAATTGCCGCTGTCCTTGTTCTCGCGCACCATGATCACATCGACGCGATCATTGGGGAGCACGAAGCCGCCAGCCCCGGTGGCCACGGAAATTTCGGTCGCGACAGCGCGCTTTCCGGACGGAAGCAGCGAGGACATGATGCGGCTGGAGGAGTCTGCAATCTTCTCGGCGCGGATTGGCTCGCCCTTGAAGATCGGCAGGCGCACGACGGAGCCGGCGACATCGGCGATGGCATCCGGCCGGGCGTCGCTCGTGATAAAGCCTTCGACGACGCTGCCGTTCGGCCACTCTACCCACTGAACCGACTTGTCATTGAGCCGGCTGCCGACGGGAATGTTCTCAGCCGAAACGAGAACTTTCGTCGTCGGCTCCCGCTGGATGACCGTCTCGACGAGGTCCGGGCCCTTCTGACCAGTAAGGCGCATCGCCAGCAGGCCGGCAAGACCTGCCGCTACAACTGCGACTGCGAGAATCATAAGACGAGCGGGCTTCATGAGCTTCCTCGGAGGAATACAAATCAATCCTCGAGAGCATGCGCCGGAATGGTGTAATTATGGTTAATAGGAAGCTTACGATTTGGGTTAACGCAATGTTACCCTGCCGTGCGCGTCGATTAGCTTGCGGCCAGAAGCACAAGATTGACGACGGGCGACTGCTGGAAGGTCAAGTAGCCGCCGATCGCGATCGCGATACCATAGGGAATCTTGCTTTCTGTCACCAGCGAAGCCGGCAGGCGGATCCCCATTGCCATTGCTGTATTGGCGTTTGCTCTCAACAGCAGGAAGATGAGTGTAATAAATCCGCCGACGAAGGCGACGGTGACCAGAAACGAAATCAGGGCGGGCGTAAACCCGAACCAGATTGCCGTTGCCGTCAGAAGCTTGGCATCGCCGCCACCCATAACGTTCATCGCAAACAGCATGAAGCACACAGCAAACACAGCGGAAGCTGCGGCAATACTCATCCCATAGTCCGCCCATCCGAGACCGACCAGCGGTGCGAAGACGAGAAACGAAACGAGGATAGCGGCAGACAGCTTGTTCGGGATCTTCATGGTGAAAAGATCGCTGATGGCAGCGAGCGCAAGACAGAATGGAACGATCAAGGTTACAATGACAACCATTTCAAGCATCCTTTTGGCGCCGCGTCCCTCGATCTTATGTATCAAGGCCTAAAGCTGTAAAACCGCCCCTAGTGGGGCGGTCTACACATAGACATCACGGTTCTTAAGAACTTACTGCTGGTTCAGCTTGGTAGCGAGGTTCTTGAACTGGTTGTTCAGAGCGCCGCCGAGCGTGGTCGCACCGGCGATCAGGGCCACGGAAATGAGAGCTGCGATGAGGCCATACTCGATGGCGGTCGCACCAGACTCATCCTTCATAAAACGAGCAAAAATCTTGGACATGGAATCTCCTATTCCCACCTACGGTTCAGCACTTACCGACAACTGTTTTCCGCTGTTCGGATAACCCAAACTAACCCTAGACGATTGCTATCGACTTAACGAAGAACCTTTCCAAAGTGTTAACTCCGCTGATACGGCACATTGGGTAAACAACCCACCAACAGCATCATTCAAATCGAAAACTGCGTCCCCGAACATTATATTTACCTAATAAAATATCATAAACATGCGGATATGGGATATTTGCAGCCGCATTTTTGCACGGAAATGCCGCTCTTGCTCCTTTCATCATTGGTTAACGTTTCGGAAAGCTCAGCCTCGAGATGTTTACTTAAGGCTTCATTCACCATTCCACGCCATCTTTGAGACACGACTGTTCATCGATTCAAAGGCCACCACGATGGTTGTGCGCAAAATGCTCGTTGCCTTCGCATGCCTTTGCGGCATTGCCACAAGCCTCAGCGGCCCGGCATTGGCGCAGGAAGACGGCCTTGTGCGCGTGTTCATGAATCACGCGCGGGTGCTGAAACTGGATAGGCCAGTGGCCAAGGTGATTGTTGGCAACGCGGAAGTCGCCGACGCGACCGTGGCCGACCCGACAACCATCGTCCTGACAGGCCGTGCGTTTGGAACGACCAATCTCGTCCTACTCGATGAGGATGGCAATGCAATTGCCGACGAACGTATTCTCGTCTCCATTGACGAAGGCAATACGGTTCGCGTGTACCGTCAGACCGAGCGCTCTGTTCTCTCCTGCACGCCCAACTGCGAGCAGCATGTGGAATTCAAGAATACGGCTGGTGCAACGCCCTGACGGCCTTGATCTGACACGACGCCAGACACAAAATTGCCCAGCTGCGTCGCCCGACCTGCTCTACGTGGACACAGGTGCCTAAACTCTAATCCCATTCGGCAACGGAATATCAATATTCCCCTCCTAGTATTGCGGCTCGAATGGACCGGGGGCGGCAATGCATCAGAACGATAGGCACACTGACGGCGCTGGCGCGTCGCGCGTGCCGGCGACGCACTCTCGGCGTCCATGGCGCCGGTTCAGCCGGTCCACGGATGGTGCCGCGGCGATCGAATTTGCGCTCCTGGCCATCCCCTATTTCGTGATCGTCTTTGCCATCATCGAAACCTTTGTTGCCTTCGCCGGCGAGCAACTGGTTGCCAATGCCGTCGACACGATGGCCCGCAAGATCAGAACAGGCAACATCACCTACGCTCTCGGCCGTCCCGGCACCGATATGGACCGGACGAAATTCCGGACCGCGTTCTGCGGCGAGATTGCGATCCTGATCAAATGCGATGCATCGGAAATCGCGACCCCGAACAAGCTCTGGCTCGACGTTCGCAGCTTTACGAGCTTTTCGGCGATCCCGAAGACAGTGCCCCGGACGCCCGCAAACACCGCTTTCGGCGAACTGGATACGGCCTCCATCAACTATTATTCGCCGGGCGGGCCAAAGACCGTCAATATGCTGAGGGCCTATTACAAATGGGAGGTCATCACCGATCTGGTGCGGCCCTACATAACCAATGTCCGGCCAACCAACGGGACACGGCCCAACTACTTCCTGATCGTCGAAACGGCTGCATTCCAGAACGAGGACTATCCGTGATGGCGACCCCAACAACCAGGCGGGCTGCACAGACCGGATGGCTCTGCCGCTTCAGGGCATTGATCCTTGACACGAAGGGCGCGGGCGCCGTCGAGTTCGCGTTGATCGTGCCGCTTCTGATCTTTCTCTACATCACGGCATTCGAGCTGACGATTGCGCTCAGTGTCTCCAAGCGAACCGCGAGTTCCGCAAGCACGATTGCCGACATTACGACCCAGCAGGCGAGCGTGACCCCGACGTGGCTTGCCACAATGAAGGATGTGACGGGCAGCATCTTTGCGCCCTACGCGCCGCAGAACCTGAGCCTGAAGATCACCGGCGTGCAGCTGGACGCAAACAGCAATCCGACCGTTGCCTGGTCGTGGGATCAGTCTAACGGCAAGCCGTACGCGGTGGGCAGCACCGTCAACGTTCCGAGCGACATGCGCACAGCCAGCACGTTTCTGGTGCGTACAGAGCTATCGGTTACGCACAAGTTGCTGATGATCATGCCGGGACTGCTTCCACCTCAGCTCCAGACGATCACGCTCAGCCGCCAGTACTACTACCGTCAACGCGTCGGAACCAGTATCGACTGTAACGGCTGCTGACGCGGTCCTCTGCTTCCCCTTTGCCAACATGATCGCGCGACTATATGTATCGCCATCCGGGCAGGTGATTTGTGTCACTTGTCCGCACAGGCGATTTCAATTTCCGGGTGACAGATGGCACGGGCCTTCCTCTTCGTTCTCGATTCCTTCGGCGTCGGCGGCGGCCAGGATGCGCAGGCGTATAATGACCTTGGCTCCAACACGTTCGGCCATATTGCCGAATTCTGCGCCGCTGGTGCCGCGGACCGAGCCGGCTTGAGGCAGGGACCGCTCAGCCTTCCGAACATGTCCTCGCTCGGCCTGCTCGAAATCGCAAAGCTTGCCAGCGGCGACTACCCGATCGGCATGCAGCGGCCCGAACGCGTCTTCGGCCTTCACGGCGCGGCAAACGAACTGTCGCTCGGCAAGGACACGCCGTCGGGACATTGGGAAATCGCCGGCACGCCGGTCACCTTCGACTGGGGTTATTTCCCGACCGAAGGCGATGCGTTTTCGCCCGAACTCGTCGAGGCGATCTGCCGCGAAGCCGAAATCCCCGGCATTCTCGGCAACTTCCACGCTTCGGGCACAGACATCATTGCAAAACTCGGAGAAGAGCATATCCGGACGGGCAAGCCGATCTGCTATACGTCCAGCGACAGCGTCTTCCAGATCGCCGCGCACGAGACCCATTTCGGGCTGGAGCGGTTGTTGAAGCTGTGCGAGACCGTGCGGACGCTGCTCGATCCCTTGAATATCGGAAGGGTAATTGCCCGACCATTCACTGGCGACACGCCGGAGACGTTCGAGCGAACCGGCAACCGGCGCGACTATTCAGTGCTGCCGCCGGAGCCGACATTGCTCGACCGGCTGGTTTCGGCGGGCCGAACCGTCCACGCCGTCGGCAAGATCGGTGATATCTTCGCGCACCAGGGCATCAGCCGCGTGATCAAGGCAAACGGCAACCACGCCCTGATGAATGCGACGCTCGACACGATGGCGCAAGCCGAGCAAGGCGATCTCGTCTTCACCAACTTCGTCGATTTCGACATGCTCTACGGACACCGTCGCGACGTCGCGGGCTATGCGGCCGCTCTCGAAGAGTTCGACCGGTCGCTTCCGGAAGTGCATCGCCGCCTCCAGCCGGGCGATATGGTGATCATCACCGCCGACCACGGCTGCGATCCGACCTGGCGCGGCACCGACCACACACGCGAGCGGGTGCCGATCATGGCGTTCGGTCCCGGCATTCGCTCCCGCTCGATCGGGCTTCGGCCGACTTTCGCCGATATCGGTGAGACAGTCGCTGCCCATCTCCGCATTCCCGCCGGAAGACACGGATGGAGTTTTCTGTGACGAAGAACTTTGTAAAGGCCGAGATCCACTGCCACATCGAAGGTGCCACGCCGCCGCATCTGGCACGGGCGCAAGCCCAGAAATACGGCGTGGACATCGCCCCTCTCCTCTCCGGTGACACCTATACCTGGAAGGATTTTTCCGAGTTCATCCTGAGCTACGACGCCATCGCCTCGTTGTTCCGAACAGAAGCCGACTATGCGCTGCTGACGGAGACCTATCTCTGCGAGCTTGCCGCCTGCAACACGATTTACAGCGAGATCATCGTATCGCCTGATCATGGCGACCGCATCGGGCTCGGTGCCGACGCCTATCTCGCCGGTCTCTGCGACGGTATTCACGCCGCGAAGGAAAAGACCGGGATCGAGACACGCATCATCGTGACCGGCGAGCGGCATTTCGGCCCTGACAGCGTGATTGCCGCCGCGGAATACGCCGCCCGATGCCGGAACCCGCTGATCACGGGTTTCAACATGGCCGGCGAGGAGCGTATGGGCCGCGTTGCCGATTATGCGCGTGCATTCGATATTGCTCGCGACGCGGGCCTTGGTCTGACGATCCATGCCGGCGAAGTCTGCGGGGCATTCAGCGTGTCCGACGCGCTCGATCTCGTGCGTCCATCGCGGATAGGCCACGGCGTTCGCGCCATCGAAGATCCGGCTTTGGTGGAGCGGCTGGCCGAGCTCGGAACCGTGCTGGAAGTCTGCCCCGGTTCGAATATTGCGCTGCAGGTTTTTCCGGATTTCGAGAGCCATTCCTTGAAAGCCCTGAAGGCTGCGGGCGTGCGCGTGTGCATCAATTCCGATGACCCGCCGTTCTTCAAGACTTCGCTTGCCCGTGAATACGACATTGCGGCGGAGGTCATGGGTTTTAGCGATGCCGAAATCGATGCCATGACCCGTGTCGCGATCGAGGCGGCTTTTGTGGACGAGGCGACCCGCGGCGCACTGCTTGCCCGGTTTGACGCTACCGCGGCACAATGACGACTTGCGCGCGCGGTCATTTTCCCGGATGAAGACACGGATAACAGAGAGGTAAAACCATGGACGGCGTGACTGTCATCGATCATCCGCTGGTGCAGCACAAGCTGACCATCATGCGCAAGAAGGAAACCTCGACGGCCGGCTTTCGGCGGCTGTTGCGCGAGATTTCCATGCTTCTCTGCTATGAAGTGACGCGGGATCTCGACCTCACCATGGAGACGATCGAGACGCCGCTGACGCAGATGCAGGCGCCTGTCGTCGAAGGCAAGAAGCTCGTGTTCGTTTCGATCCTGCGCGCCGGCAACGGCCTTCTGGAAGGAATGCTCGAGCTGGTGCCATCCGCACGTGTCTCCCATATCGGCCTCTACCGAGACCATGACACGCTGCAGCCAGTGGAATACTATTTCAAGGCGCCTGAAAATCTCGATGAGCGATTGCTGATTGTCGTTGATCCGATGCTCGCGACGGGCAATTCGGCGATCGCCGCGATCGAAAAGCTCAAGGAGCGTGGGGCAAAGAACATCCGTTTCCTCTGCCTTCTTGCAGCCCCGGAAGGTCTCAAGAATTTCCAGGACGCGCATCCCGACGTGAAGATCTATACGGCTTCGATCGACAGCCACCTCAATGAAAAGGGCTACATCATGCCCGGCCTCGGCGACGCTGGTGACCGGATGTACGGCACGAAGTAACGCAGTTCAGACTTTGCTTACCTAGATTTCATGCCAATGGCCTGCGAAGCTTTTCGCGGGCCATTTTTTCATTGTCCTTTGCTACCTTCAAGGCGAACTCGCAAAGGATGACCATGCTTCTGCGCACCCTTGTTTTCGCTGGCCTCGCAGCTCTGCTTGCAACGCAAATCCCGGCGGTGATGACGCTTGTTGATCGCGTGCCGGAGCCTGCCAGCGGCACTGCGGAAACGGCGACCTCTGCCAAGGCCCAACCAGCGTCCGTGTCCCCCGGCCGGGTACGGCTTTCGGCCGATGGCAGGGGCCATTTCAACGGCCAGTTCAGGATCAACGGCAAGACGGTGGAAGGGCTGGTCGACACGGGCGCATCGGCAGTCACCATCAACGAAAGCACGGCCCGCAAGCTGGGCTTCGGGGTCAACAGTCTCGATTTCCGGTATCAGATGAATACGGCGAACGGCAAGACGGACGGCGCGCGCATCATCCTCGACCGCATCGAGATCGGCAACGTCCGGGTCAGACAGGTCGATGCCTTCGTGCTGCGCGACGAAGCGCTTTCCGGCACGCTGATCGGCATGACCTTCCTGAAAAAACTGAAATCCTTCCAGGTCGAAGATGGCAGCCTGACGCTGATCCCTTAGCGATTACTCGACCCGACCGAGGATGACCGGCGGCAGGACAGGCGCTTCGTCAGACACCGAATAGCAGGCGGTGACGTCGGCTACGGTGCGTGCTGCATCGTCTTGCGTTGCTGCATGGACCATGGCGATCGGCTGCCCTTTTGAGACCTTGGTGCCAAGCGGGAGAATGGCATCGAGTCCGACACGGTGATCGATCGCGTCTCCGGCACGGCGCCTGCCACCGCCAAGCTCCACCACCGCCATGCCGAGTGCCCGTGTTTCGCAGCTGGCGAGGAAGCCATCGGCAGGAGCGAGGACCGGGCGAATGACTGGCGCCTCTGCAAGATAGACATCCGCCGGCCTATCGCAGAAATCTGCCGGACCGCCCAGCGCATGGGTCATGCGAGCAAAGCGTTCCAGGGCTGCACCGGATGCCAGTGCCCGTCGCGCAACCTCTTCAGCCTCTTTGATCGTCGCAACGAGATTGCTCAGAACCAGCATTTCCGCTGTTTCGGCAATCACGACGCTTTCCAGTCGCGTCCCTACTTTCTCTCCCTTGAGAACCGAGAGACAGTTTCTGATCTCCAGCGCGTTACCGGCTGCATCGGCAAGCGGCTGGTTCATGTCCGTCAGCAGCGCCACGGTCTTCAGACCTGCACCATTGGCGACATCGACCAGCGAGCGGGCCAGAAGCTCAGCTTCAGCCGTGGAGCGCATGAAGGCACCGCTGCCGACTTTCACGTCGAGGACCAGAGTTTCGAGACCGGCTGCAAGCTTTTTCGAGAGGATAGAGGCGGTGATCAGAGAGACGGCCTCTACCGTCGCGGTGACATCGCGGATGGCGTAGAGTCTGCGATCGGCCGGTGCCAGTTCCTGTGTCTGGCCGACGATGGCGCAACCGATATCCCGGACGATGGCACGCAGGCGCATTTCATCCGGCATCACGTCGTAACCGGGTATGGCCTCAAGCTTGTCGAGCGTGCCGCCGGTATGGCCAAGGCCGCGACCGGAGATCATCGGAACGGCGAGGCCGCAGGCGGCCGCAAGCGGTGCAAGCATCAGCGAGACATTGTCGCCGACGCCACCGGTCGAATGCTTGTCGGCCACCGGGCGCCCGGCATCCGACCATTGCAGCACACGACCGGAATCGCGCATCGCCAGCGTCAGCGCGATCGTTTCGTCCCGCGACATGCCCTTGAAAAAGACGGCCATGGCGAAGGCTGCAACCTGCCCTTCGGAGATCGTCTCATCCGTCATCGCCGCGATGAATGCGGCGATGTCATTCGATGACAGAACCTCGCCATCGCGTTTGCGACGGATGATCTCCTGCGGGATCATGGCGCCTAGTAGCCGGTGGAAGCGCGGGATGCGGGTGCGCCGCTCAACACGCCCAGGATATCGTCGAGAAGACTGGACGCGCCGAAGCGGAATGTCGACGGCATGAGCCAGTTCGGACCCATGGTCGATTCGGCAAGCCGGAGGTACAGATCCGCATCCGCGACTGTGCTGATGCCACCGGCGGGCTTGAAGCCGATGCGCTTCTTGGAGGCGCGGATGGCCCGCAGCATGCTGTCTGCCGCTTCCAGTGTGGCGTTGACGGACACCTTGCCTGTAGAAGTCTTGATGAAATCGGCACCGGCAGCGATCGCGAGTTCCGAGCCGCGTCCCACGAGCGATGCGTCCTTCAGTTCTCCTGTCTCGAGAATGACCTTGAGGCAGGATTGCGGGCAGGCCGCGCGCACGGCCTCGACCATGTCGGTCACCGCCTGCTCATCGCCCGCCATCAGCTTGCGATAGGGAATGACCAGATCGATCTCGTCGGCGCCATCTTCCACGGCCTGCCGGGTCTCTTCGACCACGGAGGCGACCGGCAGGTCACCGCCTGGAAAATTCACCACCGTGGCAATACGGACCTTGTGACCGTGCCCCAGGATCCCGCGCGCATGGGCGACGAAACGCGGCCAGATGCAGATTGCGGCCGCGGCCCCATACGGGGTCTGCGCCCGCGCGCACAATGTCTCGATCGCGGCATCGTCGCAGTCGTCGCGCAGGTTCGTAAGGTCAAGAAGCGAGAGCGCAAAGGATGCTGCTTCGCGTGGACTATGCAGTTCCATGATCTGCCTCCCTTAAAGAGCGGACATATTTATCGTTGAAAGGATTATATGCAAGCCGTCGGGACCCGGGAGGTCGCCGACGGACAGCTATCCAGCTGAATTGAAACGGGAATCAGGCCAGCATTTCCTTGAGGACGGCAGCCAGCCGCTGGCCGCCGACCGGTGCCATATCCTTGGTTTCATCGTGGCTGAGTTCGGCGCCTGTCATCCCGGCGCCGAAATTCGTGATCACGGACGCTGCTGCGACCTTCATACCGAAATAGCGGGCGAGGATGACTTCCGGCACGGTGGACATGCCGACGGCATCGGCGCCGAGCGTTCGGGCCATGCGAATTTCCGCAGGTGTTTCGAAGCTCGGGCCTGAGAACCACATGTAGACGCCGGAAAACAGCGGAATGCCGGCTCGTATCGCGGCATTGCGCATATCCAGCGTCAGGCCCGCATCATAGGCCGAGGTCATGCCGACAAAGCGCTGGTCGCCGCGTTCGCCGATCAACGGGTTCATGCCGGAATAGTTGATGTGATCGGAGATCTGCATGACCGAACCCGGCGGCATGTCTTCCCGGAGCGAGCCTGCGGAATTGGTGAGGATCAGGGTCTGGACACCGAGACCGCGCATGACCTCGATCGGGAAGCGCATCGCCTTGGCATCGCCGTGCTCGTAATAATGCGCCCGGCCGGACAGCATGATCACAGGCTCTTCGCCGAGGTAGCCGGCGACCAGTTCGCCGGCATGGCCCGTGACGCCGCTGACGGGAAAGCCCTCCAGCATCGTATAGGGAATGCGGACCTGATCGCGGACTTCCTCCACAAGCGTTCCAAGGCCCGACCCCAGCACGACCGCATGCCGCGGGATAAGGCCGTCCAGCCGGTCGACGAGCAGATCGATGACGTCTCTCATCCGATCGTATCCGTCTCAAAGGCGTAGGGCAGAAGTTCTGCCATCGTCACGGTCTTCTGCACGCCGGCGTCATCGCAGAGATAGATGAGCGTATCGGCCGAGGCGAATTCGGAGATCTTCTGTCGACAGCCGCCGCAGGGCGTGCAGAGCGGAAGCTTTTCGGCAATCACCGCAAGCGACTTCACCTTCTTGCCGCCACCCATGATCATGGCGCCGATTGCCGTCGGTTCGGCGCACCAGCCTTGAGGGAAGGACAGGTTCTCGATATTGGCGCCGAGATAGACCTTGCCGTCGTCGGCAAGGATTGCTGCCCCAACCGGGAACTTGGAATAGGGCGCATGCGCTTTCGACATGGCATCGCGGGCAGCTTCGAACAGGTCGTGTGGCGAAAATTCGGACATCGCGATCAGCGCTCCTTGGTATAGGGGACACCGCCGGCCTTGGGCGGGCGGGCAATGCCGATAAAGCCGGCGAGTAGCACGCAGGTGAGGATATAGGGCAGCGCCTGGAAAATCTGCACCGGCACCTCGCCGATCAGCGGAAGCGACTTGCCCTGCATGAAATTCGCGAAGGCATCGAGGAAGCCGAACAGCAGGCAGGCGAACATGACCGGCACCGGTTTCCACTTGGCGAAGATGAGCGCCGCAAGCGCGATATAGCCCTTGCCGGCCGACATGTTGTTGATGAAGGCCGCCGACTGCGCGATCGCGAGATAAGTACCGGCAAAGCCTGCGAGGAAGCCTGTGACGATCAACGCCCTGTAGCGCAGCCAGCTGACCGAGATGCCGGCCGTATCGACCGCACCGGGATTTTCACCGACGGCACGAAGACGAAGGCCGAAGCGCGTACGGTAGAGGATCCACCACGACAGCGGCACCATCAGGAAGGCGATATAGGTGAGGATATTGTGGCCGGAGATGACGTTCGCATAGAGCGGTCCGATGATCGGCACCTCCCGCATCGTGTCTGCGCCTGGTAGAGTGATGCTGGAGAAGCGGCCGGATGCAGGAACCTGTCCCGTGCGTCCGCCCTGGCTGAACCAGGCCTGGCCGAGCACGATGGTGAGGCCCGCCGCGATGAAGTTCAGTGCCACGCCGGAGACGATCTGGTTTCCGCGGTTGGTGATCGAGGCAAAGCCGTGCAGCATGGAGAACAGGATGGCGGTGACGATGCCTGCGCCAAGTCCTGCCCAGGCGTTGCCGGTGTAATAGGCGACGCAGGCCGAAGCGAACGCCGATACCAGCATCTTGCCTTCAAGCCCGATATCAAAAATACCGGCGCGCTCGGAAAACAGGCCAGCGAGTGCAGTAAACAGCAGTGGGATCGACAGGCGGATCGCAGAACCGAGAATGCTGATGAAAACTTCGAAATAATCCATGCGCCTATCTCCCCCCTGCCGGTGATCGGGCAAATTGCTGGTAGGCACGCACGATGGCCGGTCGAAGCATATATTCGAGCGCTCCGGCAAACAGGATGACCATGCCCTGGATGACGACGATCATGTCGCGCGTGATCGCCGGCATGTCGAACGAAAGCTCGGCACCGCCCTGGTAGAGGATGCCGAACAGCAGCGCCGAAAGAACGATACCGGCCGGGTGATTGCGTCCCATCAGGGATACCGCTATGCCGACGAAGCCTGCGCCACCGACAAATTCGATCTGCAGACGGGCGGATGCCCCCATGACCGGGTTCAGCGCCATCATGCCGGCAAGGCCGCCGGAGATCAGCATCGTGATCATGACGATCTTCGAATACCCGATACCGGCATAGCTTGCGGCAGACGGGCTGATGCCGAGCGTGCGCATTTCATAGCCGAGCTTGGTGCGCCAGATCAGGACCCAGACGAGGAAGCACATGATGAGTGCGATCAGGAACGAGAAGTTGAGCGGTGCAGCGCCGAGCTTGCCGCCAAACATGGCGATCAGCCAATCGAGCTTGGGCAACTGGCCGCCCGGCAAAAACGTGCGGCTTTCCGGCGCCATCTTGCCGGGCACGATCAGCATGTGCACCAGCACGTAGTTCATCAGCGACGACACGATGAAATTGAACATGATGGTGGTGATGACGATGTGGCTGCCGCGCTTTGCCTGAAGCCAGGCAGGGATGGCGGCGCAGGCGGCACCGAAGAGTGCTGCCCCGATCACCGCAAACGGCATCGTCACGTACCAGGGAACATAGGCATCGAGCGAGAGCGCCACCAGCGCAGCACCGAGACCACCGAGATAGGCCTGGCCTTCCGAGCCGATGTTGAAGAGGCCGGAATGGATGGCGACTGCGACCGACAGGCCGGTGAAGATGAAGCTCGTGGTGTAAAACAGGGTGAAGCCAATGCCTTCGCCGCGGCCAAGCGCACCGACCAGAAGCAGCTGCAGCGCTTCGAACGGGTTTTCGCCGATCGCCCACACCACGATGCCGGAGAAGAAGAACGCGAGCGCGAGGTTGATCAGCGGGATGACGCCGTAATTGATCCAGCCAGGCAGGGGCACGGATGCGGTGCTCATGCGCCCTCTCCCTTCCAGTCGTTTGCAAGGAGAAGCCCAGGCATCGTAAACTCCAAAAATATCATTCCCGGCCGGATCATGCTGCGATCCCGGCCATCATCAGGCCCAGCGTCTGCTCACCCGCCTCGCCCGACTTTTCGCCGACGACCTTGCCGGCAAACATGACAAGGATGCGGTCCGACAGGGAGCGGATCTCGTCGAGTTCGACCGAGACCAGAAGCACGGCCTTGCCGGCATCGCGCGTATCGATGATGCGCTTGTGGATGAACTCGATCGCGCCGATATCGACGCCGCGAGTGGGCTGGCCAATGATCAGCACGTCCGGATCGCGTTCGATCTCGCGGGCAACGACGATCTTCTGCTGGTTGCCGCCGGAGAAGTTGGCGGTTTTCAGCCGCGCATTCGGCGGGCGGATGTCGTATTTGACGATCTGTTCCTCGGCCTGCTTGCGGATCGCATCGAGGTCCAGCATTGCACCGCCATAGCGGCGGTCGCGGTGGTAGCCGAGGATGGAATTCTCATACTCCTCGAATTTGAGGACCAGGCCCATGTGATGGCGGTCTTCCGGAATGTGCGCGAGGCCGAGCGCGCGCAACATGGCGGGATCTGAACCGGCAATCGACTGGCCGTTGACGATAATCTCGCCGGAGGACGGCTTGCGGATGCCGGCGATGGCCTCCAGCAGTTCCGACTGGCCGTTTCCGGCAACACCGGCAATGCCGACGATCTCTCCGGCGCGGACTTCGAACGACACGTCGTCGACCATCGTCACGCCTCGGCTGTCCTTGACGGTGAGGTTCTTGACCGACAGCAGAACCTTGCCCGGATCGGCCGCGCCCTTTTCGACACGCAACAGAACCCGGCGACCGACCATCAGTTCGGCAAGTTCCTCGACGGTCGTGTCGGCAGTCTTGCGTGTGGCCACGATCTCGCCTCGGCGCATGACGGAGACCGTATCGGTGATCGCCATGATCTCGCGCAGCTTGTGGGTGATGAGAATGATCGTCTTGCCCTGGTCGCGCAGCACGCGCAGGACCTTGAACAGGTGGTCCGCCTCGGGCGGTGTCAACACGCCGGTCGGCTCGTCGAGAATGAGGATTTCGGCGCCGCGATAGAGGGCCTTCAGGATCTCGACACGCTGCTGGCGTCCGACCGGCAATTCCTCGATCACCGCATCAGGATCGACGTCGAGGCCGTAATCGTCCTCCAGACGCTTCAGCTCCTTGCGGGCACTGGCCACGCCCCGGCGCAGCAACTGGCCGCCCTCGGCGCCCAGCATGACGTTTTCGAGCACCGTGAAATTTTCGACCAGCATGAAGTGCTGGTGCACCATGCCGATGCCCGACGAGATCGCGGCCTGGCTGTCGCGGATCGTCACCGGCTTGCCGGAGATGCGAATCTCGCCCTCATCGGCCTGATAGAATCCGTAGAGGATCGACATCAGCGTCGACTTACCGGCGCCGTTTTCGCCGATAATGCCGTGGATCGAGCCTTTGGCAACCGTGAGGTTGATGTTCTTGTTCGCGTGCACAGCGCCAAACTTCTTGTCGATCCCGACAAGTTCGATCGCCGGCTCTTTCGCAGGTTCGAAGCTCAATGATCCGCCCTTCCACTGGATATACAAAAAGGGCGCATGACGACATCGATCGCCATGCGCCCTTTGATGGTTACCTGCTTACATCGGGCAGGCGTTGTCCGACATGTAGTCGTGAACCTTGACGGTGCCGGCAATGATGTCAGCCTTGGCCTTGTCGACGGCTGCCTGCATTTCAGGGGTGATCAGCGACTTGTTGCTGTCGTCGATCGCAGCCGAAACGCCGTCTTCCTTGACGCCGAGTGACTGGATGCCGGCCGTGAACTTGTCGTCCTTAAGATCCTTGTAGGCATTGTAGACAGCCAGATCGACGCGCTTGACCATCGAGGTCAGGACCGAACCCGGATGAAGGTGGTTCTGGTTGCTGTCGACGCCGATCGAGAACTTCTTGTTGTCGGCCGCCGTCTGAAGCACGCCAAGACCGGTCGCACCTGCTGCCGCGTAAACCACGTCGGCACCCTGATCGATCTGGTTCTTGGTGAGCTCGCCACCGCGAACCGGGTCGTTCCAGGCAGCGCCGGTCGTGCCGGTCATGTTCTGGAACACCTGCGCATCAGGCTTTGCTGCCTTGACGCCCTGGGCATAGCCGCAACCGAACTTGCGGATCAGCGGAATATCCATGCCGCCGATGAAGCCGACCTTGCCGGTCTTCGAGGCGAGGCCTGCGAGAACGCCGACGAGATACGAGCCTTCCTCTTCCTTGTAGAGAACGGAACGCACGTTCTTCAGGTCAACGACGGAATCGACGATGACGAACTTGGTGTCCGGGAATTCCGCGGCAACCTTCTCCATCGCCGAAGTCCAGGCAAAGGAAACGGCGACGACCGGGTTATATCCGCGGCTTGCGAAGTTGCGGATAGCCTGCTCGCCCTGCGTATCGTCCTTCGGCTCGAAGTCGCGATAGTCGGTGCCGGTTTCCTTTTTGAACTGCTCGGCGCCGGCATAGGCTGCTTCGTTGAACGATTTGTCGAACTTGCCGCCGGTGCCATAGACGAGCGCCGGCTTGACTTCAGCGGCGATCGCTGTCGACGACAGCGCGGCCACTGCGACGAGGCTCAAAAGTGTTTTTTTCATCATTCAGCCCTGTTTTTTTAAGTTAGGTCCTCCCGCAGCGCCTCACAGAGGTATCGCTCACGGTCACCTGCCCCCCTCTTCGAAGGCTTGGCTGTCGAATACTCTTGCATGGGTGTTGGAAAATTTCACGAGATTTTTTTCGTTTGGTAAAAAACCACAGGCAGGTCGCAACCCTGCTCAAGGCTTCACCAAATTCGCGCCGGCGTCGCTCAAATCCATGGCGGCCTGGGATGATTTTAGGCAGCCAGCCCGGCTAGGCGACGGGACAGCTCACCCCTGTTCCGCGCAAGCCGCAATAGCCGCCGGGGTTCTTCGCCAGATACTGCTGATGGCACTCCTCGGCGTAGTAGTAATTGCCAATCGGCGCGATCTCGGTCGTGATCGAGACGTCACGCCCCGCAGCAGTCAATGCAGCCTGAAACGCGGCAAGCGCCTTGCCTGCCGCAACCACCTGCTCTGCCGACGTGGTATAGAGCGCGGACCGATAGGTCGTGCCGATATCATTGCCCTGCCGCATCCCTTGCGTCGGATCGTGCTCCTCGAAAAACAGCTTCAGAAGCTGACGGTAGGAGACGATCTCCGGATCGAACACGACTTTCACGATTTCCGCGTGCCCGGTCAGCCCGGTTGTTGTCTCGTGATAGGTCGGGTTCGGGGTCAAGCCGCCCGCAAAGCCGACTGAGGTGACATGAACGCCCGGGACTTGCCAGAACAGCCGCTCGGCGCCCCAGAAGCAACCCATGCCGAAATACGCCACATCCAGACCTTCCGGATAGGGTTCCTTCAGCGCGCGGCCGTTGACGAAATGATGGTCCGACGTTGCGACCGGTGTCTCTCTGCCGGGCAGGGCCTTTTCGACCGATGGCATGACAGTTTTCTTGCTGAACATATCGATCAAGAACATTTCAACCTCCCGAGTGAGGCGCGCCTCGCCTGCCTCTTGCCCTATCTAGCAGAAAAACGCCCGAACGGCGCGGGTTTCCTGTATCCGACCATCCAGAAAAACAGTGCCAGCCCGAGAAAGATCGCAAAGGCCGGCTGCGCCAGAACCGGGGCCACGTAGGGACGCCAGATATCCGAGCCTACATAGGAATTGGCGGAAATCTCCGCCATCGTCAGGCCTTCGGGATCGAAGTTCAGCCAGGCATTGCCGAGGCTCGTCATGACGACCGAGGAGGAGGAAACCGAATTGACCGAGTCCATCGTGCCGGCGACGACGGCTGCGATGAGCGCCGCGAGGCTCAAAGCCCGCATCAGAAACCTTACCGTCCTCATCGCAGGCTCCCCTGATGGCACTCAATCGCTGCAGGAAGCAAAATAGTGGCAAGCCTGATCCGTGACAACGCATGACATAAGATTTGTGCAACTGGCGCAAATCGTCCAGATTCCGGTTGATCCTTGCAAATTCATTGGTATATATCGCGCCGACCGCTGCTTCGCCCAAGGCTTGCGTCGGTTTTAAGGACAGGTGGCCGAGTGGTTGAAGGCGCACGCCTGGAAAGTGTGTATACGTGAGAGCGTATCGCGGGTTCGAATCCCGCTCTGTCCGCCATCACTTCCCAACCCAATCTTCAGACTTCCCCGTTGAACATCCCGAGCGCTAGTCGATCTGGCTGCGGTGTTCCAGATACCATTCGACGAAAGCCCCGACGCCCTCGTTGAGGCCGATCTCGGGTTTGCGGCCGGTCAGTGCGAGCAGCAGGTCGGGGCTTGCGAAGGTGCGGGGGACGTCGCCCTGCTGCATCGGCAGCATTTTCCGTTTGGCCGGCTTGCCCATGATCTTCTCGATCGTTTCGACGAAATCCATCAGACCGGCAGGCTGACCACCGCCGATATTGACGATGCGGAACGGACCCTGATGCGACAGCGTGTCGATACCGGCGACGCGGTTGTCTTCAGACGGAATGATCGACGCGAGATCCACGATCGAATCGACGAGGTCGTCGATATAGGTGAAATCGCGGCTCATCTTGCCTTCGCCGTAGATCTCGATTTCCTGATCCTCGATCATCGCCTTGACGAATTTAAACAGCGCCATGTCCGGCCGGCCCCAGGGGCCGTAGACGGTGAAAAAGCGGAAGGCCGTGGTCGGGATCTTGTAGAGATGGGCGTAGCTATGGGCCATCGCCTCCATTGCCTTCTTGCTGGCCGCATAGAAGGTGAGCGGCTCGTCGGCCTTGTCGGTTTCGCGGAAGGGAATATCCGGATTGGCACCGTAGACCGAGGAGGTCGAGGCCAGCAGAAGGTGGCCGACATTGGCTTCGCGGGCCGCTTCGAGCACGTTCCACGATCCGATCAGATTGCTATCGAGATAGGCCTTGGGGTTTTCGAGACTATAGCGGACGCCCGCCTGGGCGGCGAGATGGACGATCACGTCAGGTTTGAATTCGCGGGTTGCCGCCTGCAGCGTTTCCCGGTCTTCCAGCATCGCCTCGACGGGGCGGAAGGAGGGAAACTGCACGAGGCCGGCGACGCGCGCTTCCTTGAGCTTGAGGCTGTAATAGGGCGTCATTCCATCGAAGCCGAGAACCTCGTGACCATCCTGGAGCAGACGCCGCGCCAGATGAAAGCCAATAAATCCCGCCGTGCCAGTGATGAAATACCGCATCGATCGTCCCGCAATTGCTTTGCGTAACGTCATAACCGCTTGATGCGGCTATGGACAGACCAATTAGTGGAACAGCCGCAGCCTTGCCGGCGGCGTTCCCTGACGGCCATTCTTGCGATCCACCGCAAACTGGATGAGATCCATGGAGGCCTGATCGGTCAGGGGCTTCGCCATAACGCCCACAACGCCTGAAACTCCGGATGCGACAAGACCCGGATTGCCCGTGATCATAATGACGATGATGCCGAATTCGGCAAGCGTCTTGGCGATTTCAGGACCCGTCTCCCCATCCGCCAGCCTGACATCCACGAAAGCGATGTCGGTCTCGCGGGTGTAGTTCAAGGCAACGGTCATGTCGGGTGCAATGCCCACGACATCGTGCCCGCTGCGATGGACGGCATCCTCGATGTCCATGGCGACAAGCAAGCTGTCTTCGACAATCAGAAATCGGTATTCCACATCAAATTCCTCTGCGCGTTGAAGGAAAACATAGGCGGAAGCGCGGCAGAGGCAAGCCCTGCTCCACATCCGCCGATGCCAAGAGCGCCGCACAACGTTACATCCGGTTACGAAAGGTGACAACCGCTCCGGAACGAGTTTGCAAGTTCTACCGTTGTTAGGCCCGAGCGTATAGAAAAAGGAGAACCACCATGAAGAAGCTGACATTTGCTTCCTGCATCATCCTCGCGACAGCCTTTACCGGCCAAGCCTTTGCACAGCAGGGTACTGTTACAGGCGCCGCAGGCGGCGCGGTCACCGGCGCGATCGTTGGCGGCCCGGTTGGCGCTGCAGTTGGTGGCGTTATCGGCGCCGTTGCCGGGACAGCAATCGACCCGCCACCGCGCGAAGTCGTGACCTACGTCCAGGAACAGCCGCTGCCTACCACCGCCTACAGGGTCGAGCAGCCGATCGCCGTCGGCAAGCGGATCCCGCAGACCGTCGTCGTGACACCTGTGCCGAGCAATCCGAAATACGCGTACACGGTCGTCAACAACCAGCGCGTCATCGTTGATCCGGAAACCAACACCGTGGTTCAGGTGATCGAGCAGTAAGTTCGATCTGACATCACCAAACAGACAAGGCCCGGCGAGCTTCCTCGCCGGGCCTTTTTGATTGCGGAAATGACTAGACGACGACCTTTTGGTCGACGCGGTCTTCCTGACCGAAGAATTTGAGATACCGCTCGACTTCCGACGGTTCGCCGGTTGCCTTGCGGGGATTGTCGGAAAGCTTGACGGCGGGGCGGCCATTCGCTTCGGTCACCTTGCAGACGACCGAGATCGGCTTGAGACCGGCGATTTCCTGTGGCGCACAATCGGCAAAATCATTGGTGAGGTTTGTCCCCCAGCCGAAGCTCATGCGTGCCCGTCCCTCGAAATGGCGATAGGTATCGACGATTGCTTCGACATCCAGACCGTCCGAAAAGATCAGCAGCTTTTCTCTCGGATCACGCCCCATCTTGTTCCACCAGGCGATGATCTTTTCGCCGCCTTCGATCGGCGGCGCGCTGTCGGGACGGAAACCGGTCCAGTCGGCAACCCAGTCCGGAGCGTCGCGCAGGAAGGCGGCCGTGCCGAACGCATCGGGAAGCACGATCAAGAGGTTGCCGTGATAAAGTCGGTTCCAGTCTTTCAGCACCTGATAGGGTGCCTGACGCAGGTCCTCGTCGGTCTCCGCCAAGGCTGCGGCCACCATGGGAAGTTCGTGCGCGTTGGTGCCGACGGCTTCGAGATCGGAATCCATTGCCAGGAGCACGTTGCTCGTCCCGGTAAAGGCGCCGCCGATGCCTTCCTTCAGGGCCTCGACACACCAGCGCTGCCACATGAAGCTGTGGCGGCGGCGGGTGCCGAAATCGGAGATACGAAGACCGGGAAGCGTGCGCAGACGCTCGACCTTCTCCCACATCTTGGCCTTGGCGCGCGCATAGAGCACATCGAGGGTGAAATAGCCGAGCGTCCGCATGGCCGAGCGGGACCGCATCTCGTTGATGATCGCCAATGCCGGGATTTCCCACATCGTCGTCTCCATCCACTTGCCGTGGAAGGTCAGCTCGTATTGGCCGTTATGCTTGGAAAGTTCGTATTCCGGCAGCTCGAACGTCGAAAGCCAGGTCAGGAATTCCGGCTCGAAAATCTGCTTCTTGCCGTAGAAGGTGTTACCGGTGAGCCAGATCATTTCCTTCTTGGAAAGACCGACAGTGCGGGCATGATCGAGCTGCTCGCGCAAGGCAGCCTCGTCGATTTCCTCGGCGAGTTTCACGCTGGTCGTCCGGTTGATGACCGAAAAAGTCGCGTTGACGTCCGGATAAAGTTTCCAGATCATCTGCAACATCAGCAGCTTGTAAAAATCGGTGTCGATCAGACTGCGTATGATCGGGTCGAGCTTCCAGGTGTGGTTATAAACCCTGGTCGCAATATCAGTCTTCGTCATGCCTGCCCCTGCCCGGCCAGACGGCCGGCTCCACCACATCGGCGTCTCGCGAGATTTCGAAACCCTGCGCCAATCCCGGGCAAAGTCTTATCGGCAAATGACTTGGCAAGTCCAGAACGCAATTCGGCCGCGAGATCGCGACCGAACGAGACGGGCCAATCATGGATTTCCGGAGGGACGATCATTGGTTGTCGGGGCCTGCGGCTGGGTGACCGGTGCGTTGCTGGGTGCTGCGCCGGTAGAGTTGCCAGGTGTCGTGCTACCAGCCGGCGGCGTGGCGGTTTGCTCCGTCGGAGCATCTGTCGATTCGCCCCACCACTCGGCACCGCTCCAGGCGACGATCGCAAGAACGAGACCGCAAACCAGCACGATCAGCATCGGCTTGCCGTAGGAACCCTGCCGCGCTTCGGTCGCAGTTTCCTGAACCGGTGCGCCGTTCGGGTTGGAACTTGTGCCGCGCGAGACGTTCGGTGTGGGTTTGTCGGCATCGAAACGGGTGTTCATGATCACTCCTCCA
This sequence comes from Rhizobium sp. CFBP 8752, assembly GCF_014842035.1. Lineage (NCBI taxonomy): Bacteria > Pseudomonadati > Pseudomonadota > Alphaproteobacteria > Hyphomicrobiales > Rhizobiaceae > Rhizobium > Rhizobium sp. CFBP 8752. The sequence goes on from NZ_JACYUZ010000003.1 coordinate 360,581, forward strand.
TTGCCGGCATCATCGTCGTCACGCCGGTCCATGCCAGCTAAACCGCGGGTTGGTGCGAATGGTTCCGTTTCGGCCCTTCGGGATCGGGAACATGGCCTAATAGCCGGCTGTGCGGTCCACGACGTGCTGCAGTGCCTCACCGGCTTCGAACCGCTGCATCTGCACCTCGGCATTGCGAAACAGTGCGCGGATATCCGACGCGGAGGCTGCATGCGGCGTCACGATGACGTTGTCCATGGACCAGAAAGGGCTCTCCTTCGACAACGGCTCCTGTTCGAAGACATCCAGCGACGCTCCACCCAGCATGCCACTCTCGAGCGCCGACACGAGATCGGCCTCGACCTGGCTGCCGCCGCGGCCGGCGTTGATGAAGACCGGTTTGCCAAGAGCGCCGCCTTGACGGAGTTTCGCAAACAGCGACGAATCGAACAGGCCGCGGGTCTCCGGCGTCAGCGGCAGGAGGCCGACGAGGATATCGGTTCGACCGAGAAATGCATTCAGACCATCGGCATCGAACGTCTCGACGCCCTCGATCACCTTGAGGCTGAGTGACCAGCCGACGACGTTGAAGCCCATGACCTTGAGCTTGGCGACGGAATCGAGACCCAGCTTGCCGAGACCCATCACGCCGACCGTCAGGTCCTTCGCCTCCGGCTGGGCGAGCTCGCGCCACTCGCTGCGACGCTGCTGGGCAAGGTAGGTCGGCATCTGTCGCAGGTGGCTCAGCGCCTGCAGGACAACCCATTCGCTCATGCGTGTCGTCAGGCTCTGATCGACGAAGCGGACGATCGCGCGATCCGGCAGTCCGGGTGTGGCGAGGATGGAATCCACGCCGGCGCCGCCGGAGAAGAGCACGTAGAGGTTCGGCGCGCGCTGGAAGAGATCGACATCCGGCTTCCACATGACCGCATAGCGCGCCTGTGACAGATCCGCCGCCTTGTCTGCGGCATGCAGGACGGTTCGCCCGGGAAACGCTCCCTCGAGGGCCGCGTGCATTTCACGCTGCTCGAATTTGAGATCGATGACGACCGCGCCTTTTTCGGACATGTCCTGTTCCCGGATTTTGAGATTACTGATGGATGGCGCCGGCTTCGACGGCTTCCAGGTTGAAGGCGGCGGCCATCAGGGCGCGGGTATAATCCTCGCGGGGTGCCCGGAAGATCTGATCGGCCGGGCCCTCTTCGACCACCTTGCCGAGCCGCATGACGATGACGTGGTTGGCAAGTGCCTTTACCACCTTCAGGTCATGGCTGATGAAGAGGTAGGCGAGGTTGTGTTTTTTCTGCAGGTCGCGCAGGAGATCGACGACCTGCGCCTGCACGGTCATGTCGAGCGCGGACGTCGGTTCGTCGAGCATGACGAAGCGCGGCTTCAGCACCATGGCGCGGGCGATCGCGATACGCTGCCGCTGGCCGCCGGAGAATTCATGCGGGTAGCGCCAGCGCGTGGCCGGATCGAGCCCGACTTCACCGAGCGCCCAGACGACGCGAGCATCGCGATCGTCGGCCGAAAGCTGGCTCTCGTGGACCTTGAGACCCTCGGCGATGATGTCGCCGACCGGCATGCGCGGGCTGAGCGAACCGAACGGATCCTGAAACACGACCTGCAGCCTGTCGCGGAACGGGCGCATCTGCTTGAAGGAATAGTTGCCGATATCGTTGCCGATAAAAACGATGCGGCCTTCAGACGAAATCAGCCTTGCGAGCGCCAAGCCCAGCGTCGTCTTGCCGGAACCGGATTCGCCGACGACGCCGAGCGTTTCACCGGCGCGCAGCGTCAGGTCAACGCCATCGACGGCCTTGACGTGATCGACCACCCTGCGCATGAAACCGGCCTTGACCGGAAACCAGACACGGATGTCCTTGCCTTCCATCACGACAGGACTTGCCGGATCAACGACCGGCGGTTCGCCGCGCGGTTCGGAGGCCAGGAGATGCTGGGTATAAGGGTGCTGGGGCTTGGTAAAGACGTCCTCGACGCTGCCGGCTTCGACGATCTTGCCCTTGGTCATGACGCAGACGCGATCGGCGAATTTGCGCACGATGCCGAGATCGTGGGTGATGAACAGCATCGACATGCCGTGCTCGCCCTTCAGCGCGCGCAACAGATCGAGGATCTGTGCCTGCACCGTGACGTCGAGCGCCGTAGTCGGTTCGTCGGCGATCAAGAGTTTCGGCCGGTTGGCAAGCGCCATGGCGATCATGACGCGCTGGCGCTGGCCGCCGGACAGTTCGTGCGGATAGGCCTGAAGTCGCTTTTCCGGCTCGCGGATGCCGACCTGGTTCAACAGCTCCAACGTGCGATCCCGTGCCGTCTGGCCAGAGACGCCCTGATGCAGATCGAGGATCTCGCCGATCTGCTTCTCGATCGTGTGGAGCGGATTGAGCGAGGTCATCGGCTCTTGAAAGATCATCGTGATGTCGTTGCCGCGCACCCGGCGCAGGTCGGGTTCAGATGCCTGCAGGAGATCGCGGCCATCAAACAGGATCTGGCCGGAGGGATGGCTTGCCGACGGATAGGGCAGAAGCTTGAGGACGGAATTTGCCGTTACCGACTTGCCGGACCCGGATTCACCGACAAGCGCCAGAACCTCGCCCGGGTTAATGTCGAACGACACCTTGTCGACGGCAAGCGTCGTTGCGCCGCCCTGATGGAAGGCGACGGAGAGATCGCGAACGGAAAGAAGCGGTTCGGTCATGGTTTCACCCAAACGTCTTTCTCGGATCGAAGGCATCGCGCACCGCCTCGCCGATGAAGATCAGCAGCGACATCATGATCGACATCGTGAAGAAGGCCGTGAGGCCGAGCCATGGAGCCTGAAGGTTGTTCTTGCCCTGGGCGATCATTTCACCGAGCGACGGCGATCCAGCCGGCATGCCGAGGCCGAGAAAATCGAGCGAGGTCAGTGTCGCGATGGAGCCCGACAGGATGAAGGGAAGGAAGGTCAGGGTGGCGACCATCGCATTCGGCAAAAGGTGCCGATACATGATCGTGGCATTGCCGACCCCCAAAGCGCGGGCGGCCCGGACATATTCGAAATTGCGGGCGCGCAGGAATTCCGCTCGCACCACGCCGACAAAGCCCACCCAGGAGAAGAGAAGCATGATGCCGAGGAGCACAAAGAAGCCCGGCGGCAGGATGGCTGCGATGATCAGCAGGATATAAAGGACCGGCATCGATGACCAGATCTCGATGAAGCGCTGCATCAGAAGATCGACCCAGCCTCCGAAATAGCCCTGGATGGCGCCTGAGGTCACGCCGATAACGGCCGAACAGATGGTGAGTGCCAGGCCGAACAGGACGGAGAGACGGAAACCGTAGATCATCCGCGCCATCACGTCGCGCGCCTGATCATCCGTGCCGAGCCAGTTGAGATTGCCGAGGCTGCAATTGGGATCCTGCGCTCCTTGCGGATAGGCCTTGCAGCGTTCATCGGCAGACATCAGCCAGAACGGTTTTGTCGGGGCCGAGTGGGGGATCTGCGAATTCACCGTCTGATAGGAATAGCGGATCGGCGGCCAGATCATCCAGCCATTGGCCTCGATTTCCTGCTGGATGAAGTCGGAGCGGTAATCCGTCGTGGCGAGGAAGCCGCCGAATTTCTCTTCCGGATAATCGATCATCACAGGATAGAGGATCTCGCCCTTGTAGGACGCGATGATCGGCCGGTCATTGGCGATGAACTCGGCGGAAAGCGCCAGAACGAACAGGACCAGGAAGATCCAGAAGGACCAGAAGCCGCGCTTGTTGGCACGGAAATTGGCGAGCCGTCGCCGATTGGTCGGCGACATCAGCGGGCGCTTGACGGGCACTGTTTCAGGCACGGTCGCGGCAGGTGTCTGCATCACACGTCCCTCCGCTCGAAATCGATGCGCGGATCGATCCAGGTATAGACGAGGTCGGAGATCAGGCTGACGACAAGGCCCATCAGCGAGAAGATGTAGAGCGTGCCGAACACGATCGGGTAATCGCGGTTGATGATGGAGAGGTAACCGAGGCGGCCGAGCCCATCCAGCGAGAAGATGTTCTCAATGAGCAGCGAGCCGGTGAAGAAGGCCGAGATAAAGGCGCTCGGGAACCCGGCGATGACGATCAGCATGGCGTTGCGGAAGACGTGGCCATAGAGCACCTGGCGCTCGTTGAGACCCTTGGCCCTGGCGGTCGTGACATACTGTTTCTTGATCTCGTCGATAAAGGAATTCTTGGTCAGAAGCGTCGTCGTGGCGAAGGCTGATAGCGACAGCGCGATCAGCGGCAGGGTCAGGTGCCAAAAATAGTCGATGATCTTCTGCCACCAGGTGAGCTGGTCGAAATTATCAGAGACGAGACCGCGCAAGGGGAACCAGTCGAGGAAGGATCCGCCTGCGAACATCACGATCAACAGGATGCCGAACAGGAAGCCCGGAACCGCATAGCCGACGATGACGATGCCCGACGTCCAGACGTCGAAGGTCGAGCCGTCCTTGACCGCCTTGCGAATGCCGAGCGGGATCGAGATCAGATAGGACACGATCAGAATCCAGAAACCGAGCGAGATCGACACCGGCAGCTTGTCGATGATCAGGTCGATCACGGACGTGTTGCGGAAGAAGCTTTCGCCGAAATCAAAGCGCGCGTAGTTCCACATCATGTCGAGGAAGCGGGTGAGTGGCGGTTTGTCGAAACCGAACTGCTGCTCGAGCTTCTTGATGAATTCCGGATCGAGCCCCTGGGCGCCGCGATAGCGCGATTCATCGCCACCGCCGCCCTGGCCCATCATATCGCCACCACCGGACAGGCGGTCGCCGCTATCCTGTCCCTGAACCTGCGCAATGATCTGCTCGACAGGCCCGCCGGGCGCGAACTGCACGACAAGGAAGGAGATTGCCATGATACCGACCAGCGTCGGGATCATCAGCAGCAGGCGACGAAGAATATAGGCGCCCATCAGAGCACCCTGCTTTGCGGCTGCGGCCCGACGCCGGACAAAACTCCGGACGCACGTCCGCTTCGCACGTCTGCTGGGACTGCTCTCGCATCACCGAAATCCGGCGCAGGGGTCAAACGGCAATCCTCATCGTAGGTGCGAATCAATCGGGTCATTTGGAACAGGTGCGCAGAAGCCGCGCAAGCCCGTCAGTTTCTATGATCACTTCTTGGCCGCGGTCGACGACCATGTCGAGGGGAAGCCGATACCATATTCCGGCAGCTTTGCCGGATGGGTGATCCGGTTCCAGTAGGCGACCTTGGCTTCGCCGGAGTAGAAGAGCGGAACCACGTAACGTTTTGCCAGCAACACGCGATCCATCGCCTTGACCGCAGCCACCTGGTCGTCACGGTTCGGCGCGAAGACGACTTTCTTGATCAGGGTATCGACTGCCGGATCGGCGATGCCGGCAAAGTTGCGCGAGCCATTGCGATCGACCGACTCCGATCCCCAGTAATCCGCCTGTTCGTTGCCGGGGTTCATCGATTGTCCCCATACGTTCCAGATCATGTCGTAATCGAAGCTGCGGGTTCGATTGATATACTGCGAGGAATCAACGGTGCGAAGCCGTGCCTCCACCCCGATCTTTTTCAGACTTGCCACGAAGGGATTGACGGTACGCTCCAGCGAGGCGCTGCCGAGCAGGATCTCGAAACTCATCGGCTGTCCGGTTTTGGCATTGACCATCCGGTTGCCTTTCAACTCCCAGCCCGCCTCTTTGAAAAGGCTGATTGCCTTGCGCAGATTGTCACGAACCTTGTTGGGGTCGCCACCGACCGGATTTGTAAACGGGGTGGTGAAGACCGATGGGGGAACCTGGTCCTTCACTTCGTTCAGGATCTCAAGCTCGCGTCCCTGCGGCAGACCGGACGAAGCAAGTTCGGTTCCCCAGAAGAAACTATCGACACGCTTGAGACCACCAAAGGCGAGGTTCTTGTTCAAATCTTCAAAATCGAGCGCGTAATTCAGTGCCTCACGGACCCTCGCGTCCTTGAACATATCGCGCCGGCCATTCGGCACGAGCGCCTGCATGATGCCGCTTGCCCTGAATGGATTGGCGAGCGCTTCCTTTTTGATGCGCCCGTCCTTCACAGCGTCGAAATCATAGCGGGTGACCCACCGGCTGGAACTGTTTTCCTGCCGGTAATCGATCGTGCCGGCTCGGAAAGCCTCGAACTCGACATCGGCATCGGAGAAATAGGTGTAGCTGACGGTCCTGAAATTATTCTGGCCGAGGTTGATGGGCAGGTCTTTACCCCAGTAGTCGTCGCGCAGTTCGAAGCGGATGGCGGATCCGGGCTGCACCGAAGCGATCTTGTAGGGCCCGGACGCCATCGTGGGCTCAAGCGTCGTGCGGGAAATGTCGCGTTGCTTGCCGGCCGCATCCTTGCCTTCCCACCAATGTTTCGGGAGGATGGGGAAGTCACCGACGATAGATGGCAGCTCGCGATTGTTTTCCTGGTCAAACCGGAAGGTTACTTCGCGGTCGCCGGTCTTCTCGACGCTTGCGACATGGCGATAATAGCCGGAATACATGGCACTCAGCTCCTTGAGCTTCGCCATGCTGAAGATAACGTCCTCCGGCGTGACCGGCTGACCGTCAGCCCATGTCGCTTCCGCTCGCAGCCTGAACGTAGCAGTCGACATGTTCTCCGGATAAGACACCGCTTCGGCCAGGAGACCATAGGTGCTGAAGACCTCGTCCTCGGACCGTTTCATCAGCGTGTCGTAAATCATACCGACACCGGCTGCGGAAGCTCCGCGGTCTATCGCCGGGTTGAGGTTGTCGAACGTCCCCTCATCCGCCAGACGCAGTTCGCCTGCCTTCGGAGCGTTGAGATCCACATAGGGCAGTTGCTTGAAATCTGGGCGCAGAGCAAGATCGCCGATGACGGCGATCCCATGCCGCCATCTGGTGCCTGCATCCTGTGCCGCAACGGATGTGCCAATGACCGCGACGGCTGCCACGGTTACAAAACCCATCTTCCACCAAGCCAAGCCCATGCAACATCCCTTTGTCATTCGTGTTGCAGTGAAGCATAGGGCAAATAACAGCAAAAGACAGGCAGCCGCTGTCACAAGCGATTTATCCGCGAAATCCGGCAGCGGATGCGATCTCCATTTCAACAAAATCGCATTCCACGGTAGAAGAAGGACTGATTTGATTTGCGGCGGATGTGCATGAGACCGATTTCTAAGACCATTCTGGGCCTGGCTGCTGCCGCTTTGTTTTGCGGCGCGATTTCCGAACCGACGTTCGCCCAGGAAGAAAAGACTGCAAAACAGCTTTTCGGATCCGTGAAACTGCCCAACCGAGGCGATGCCGAACCGCTCGGCTTTTATGCCAAGGGCTGCCAGTCCGGCGCCGTGGCCCTGCCGACGGACGGGCCGACCTGGCAGGCGATGCGCCTTTCGCGCAATCGCCGCTGGGGCAATCCGGCGATGATCTCCCTGCTGGAACAGTTCTCACGCGATGCGGCCGGTCTCGGCTGGGGCACGGGCATTCTGGTGGGTGACATCTCGATGCCGCGCGGCGGCCCGATGCCAAGCGGCCATGCCTCGCACCAGATCGGGCTCGATGCCGACATCTGGTTCACGCCGAAGCCGCAGCGGCCACTTTCGCCGGCGCAGCGCGAAGACATTCCGTTCACCTCGATGCTCGACAAGAGCAAGTTCCTGACGGTCGACAGCCGCCGCTGGAGCCCCACCCATGCCCGTCTGGTGATGCAGGCTGCCAGCTATCCGCAGGTGCAGCGCGTTTTCGTCAATCCGGCAATCAAGAAGAAGCTGTGCGAGACCTGGACCGGCGACCGGAGCCTGCTTGGCAAGGTGCGGCCGGTTTACGGCCACGACGAACACTTTCATATCCGCATGAACTGCCCGCCGGGCGCTGCCGGCTGCGAACGCCAGGCATCGACGCCTTCCACCGACGACTGCAACAGCAAGGCGCTTGCCTGGTGGTTTACCAAGGAGCCTTGGGCGCCGCCGAAGCCTGCGGATCCGAACAAGAAGCCGGTAAAGCCGCGCCAGGTCATGCTGTCCAACCTTCCCAAGGCCTGCGCTGCGGTTCTTAGCGCCCCCTCCCGCTCCGAGCAGGACGCGACTTTCCAGGGTGGTGGCCAGGGTGGCGGCGGGATGGCCTACTCGCCATCGGTACCGCTTCCTGCCGCGGCCAGCAGTCTGGATACGATGACGGACGCCGATATGCCCGGCCCGGGCTCCGACGTTCCGCTGCCGAGCCCGCGTCCTTCGCGCTGACCGGGATTCCGTCGGGACCATCTTTTCTTCCCGCCGGAGGCAGGCTAGAAGGCCAGCATCAATCGCCAGCAATCCGATCGACGGCTTTGCAGAGGAATTCCATGTCGACGCTTCCCTGCATCGCGCTTATTGCCCACGACCTGAAGAAGGACGAGATGGCGGAATTTGCGCGCCGGCATCAGGCGGCACTATCCAAGTTTCGCATCGTCGCGACCGGTACGACCGGCGGCCGCGTTCTTGAAGCTGCTCCCAATCTCGATGTCACCCGTTTGAAAAGCGGTCCGCTTGGCGGGGACCAGCAGATCGGCGCGATGATCGCAACCGGCGAAGTGGGCATGCTGATCTTCTTCATCGATCCGCTGAGTGCCCTTCCCCATGACGTCGACGTCAAGGCGCTGACACGGCTTGCGACGGTCTACGATATTCCGATGGCGCTCAACCGCGCCACGGCCGAAAAGCTTGTTGATTTCCAGTAGGAGGAGAGAATTCGCCATGGCTGAAGTGCAACCGCACACATTCGCCTTCCCGATCCTGATCGGCGATATCGGCGGCACCAATGCCCGCTTCTCCATCCTCGTCGATGCAACGAGTGCGCCGGATCAGTTCCCGCATGTGCAGACGGCCGACTACGAGACGATCGACGATGCGATCGCCGATGTCGTCCTGAAGAACTCCGTGCACAAGCCACGCAGCGCGATCCTTGCTGTCGCCGGCCCGATCGATGGTGACGAGATCGACCTCACCAACTGCGACTGGATCGTGCGTCCGAAAAAGATGATCGGCGAACTTGGCTTCGATACGGTTCTCGTGCTCAACGATTTCGAGGCGCAGGCACTGGCTGTCGCTTCGCTCACTGCAGCCGACCGCCAGCCGATCGGTCCGATCGCCGAAGCGACCGAGGCTTCGCGCGTTGTCTTGGGTCCCGGGACAGGTCTCGGCGTTGCAGGGCTTGTCCATGCCCGTAACACCTGGTTCCCGGTTCCCGGCGAAGGTGGGCATGTGGATATCGGTCCGCGTTCGAAGCGGGATTTCGAGATCTTCCCGCATCTGCGTCGCATCGACGGCCGGGTGTCCGCTGAGGAAATCATTTCCGGACGCGGTCTTCTCAACATCTACAACGCCGTCTGCACTGCCGATGGCATCGCCCCGAGCCTGGACGCTCCGCCCGAAGTAACCGAACAGGGACTTTCCGGCGAAAACCCGCAGGCTGCCGAAACGATCGAGCTTTTCGTCCGCTATCTTGGTCGCCTTGCCGGTGACCTCGCGCTCATCTTCATGGCACGCGGCGGCGTCTTCCTCGGTGGCGGCATCTCGCCGCGGATCCTTGATGCATTGACGAAGCCCGCGTTTCGTGAAGAGTTCGAAGACAAGGCGCCGCACAACGAGCTGATGAAGACCATTCCGACCTTCGTCGTCACGCATCCGCAGGCGGCCCTTGCCGGTCTCGCCAGCTTTGCGCGCTCGCCTGCGACCTACGGAATTGCGCTGGAAGGCCGTTGCTGGCAGCGGTAGTTGCGCCGGGCCGACGTGCCCGAATGCAACAGCGCGATGGAATCACCCGCGATTGGCTGGCAAAAGCCTGCCCAAGCGTTTAATAGCGCCTTCGGAAATATACTCCGGCATGACGCCGAAACGGGAACGCCCTATTGAACGCCGCAAAAGACAAGAAGCGCCACGTGGATTCCGTCACCATCGTGAGCGTGCTCAAGCGGGTGATCGCCGAGAATGGCCGGGATCACGTGCGATCCTACGCGTTTGCAATATCCTGCCTGGTGATGGTCGCCCTTTCGACAGCCTTCACGGCGTGGATCATGGAAAAGGTCGTCAACGAGGCGTTCGCCAACAAGCGGGCGGATATCGTCTGGCTGATCTGCGGATCGATCCTCGCCGCCTTCGTGCTGCGCGGCTTTGCCACCTACGGCCAGGCCGTGACGCTGTCGAAGATCGGCAACAATATCGTCGCCCGCTATCAGCGCCGGATCTACTCGCACCTGATGTCGCTGTCGGTCGGCTTCTTTGCCGAAGCCCGATCCGCCCATCTTGCTGCCCAGATCAGCCAGAACATCAACGGCGTTCGTGACGTCCTCAACCTGACGGTCACCTCCACGGCGCGCGATCTCCTGACGCTGGTCGCGCTGATCGGGGTGATGGTGACGAAGGACTGGGTCCTGTCGCTCATCGTCTTTGCCGTCGCACCGCCGCTTCTCTATGCGCTACGCTACGTTTCCAAACGCCTTCGCGCCGCCACAAGAGAGGCTGTTGAACAGAACAGCCGCGTGCTTGGCGCCATGCAGGAAACCATCCAGGGCATCGCCGTGGTCAAAGCTTTCACGATGGAAGGCGAACTCGACAGCAAGGTGAGCCGCATCATCAAAGCGGCAGAAGGCCGCGCCAACCGTATCGCCCGTCTGTCGGAGCGCACGTCGCCGCTGACGGAAACCTTTGCCGGCTTTGCGATCTCCAGCGTGCTGGCCTATGCGGCGTTCCGCTCGATCTATGACAACGTACCTCCAGGCGCTTTCTTTGCCTTCGTCACCGCGCTGCTGATGGCCTATGACCCGGCACGACGGCTGGCCAAGCTGCAGGTGCAGCTCGACCGTGCCGTCGTCAACGCGCAGATGATTTATGCCCTTCTCGATATGCAGCCGGCACAGCGGGAAATGGTTGGCGCCAAGGATCTCGTGGTCGACAAGGCGCGCGTCGAACTGAAGAACGTCGTGTTCTCCTATGGCAGTGGCAACCCGATCCTGCGCGGCGTCGATCTTGTGGCCGAAGGCGGCCAGACGACGGCTCTGGTCGGACCATCGGGCGCCGGCAAATCGACGATCATCAGCCTCATTCCGCGTTTCTACGACCCGGCGGAAGGTGCAATCCTGATCGACGGGCAAAACATTGCCGAGGTCACCAAGTCGTCGCTGCGCCATCAGCTCGCCTATGTCTCGCAGCAGCCCTACCTGTTCGAAGGCACCATCCGCGACAACATCCGCTACGGCCGGCCGGAAGCGACGGATGCCGAAGTCGAAGAGGCAGCAAGACTTGCCTATGCCCACGACTTTATCCTGGCGCAGCCGCTCGGTTATGAAACGCCTGTCGGCGAAAACGGCATGAGCCTCTCCGGCGGCCAGCGGCAGCGGCTTTCGATTGCCCGCGCACTGGTGCGGAATGCGCCGATCCTGCTGCTCGACGAAGCGACGTCTGCGCTCGACAACGAGTCCGAGGCCGCCGTTCAGAAGGCGCTTGATACCGCCATGCGCGGACGCACCGTCATCGTCATCGCGCATCGTCTTTCCACCGTCGTCAAGGCTGACAAGATCATCGTGATGCACGAAGGCCGGGTGATGGAAGAAGGCACGCATGAGGTTCTTGCGCAGCGCAAGGACGGGCTCTACGCTCGCCTCAACAACCTGCAACTGCCCGTCAAAGATTTTTCGTAAACTCTCTAGGAAACCCGTCGCCCATGGCCGCAAACGACATGAAGCTTGTAGTGGTTGGCGCGGCAGGCCGTATGGGCCAGGCCCTGATCCGGATCATCCACGAGACCGACGGCGTCACGCTTCATGCCGCAATCGAACGGGAAGGCTCAGCTTTCGTCGGCAAGGATGCCGGTGATCTTGCCGGAACCGGGCCGCTTGGCGTCATCGTCACCACCGATCCCCTGAAGGCGTTTCTCGACGCCGATGGCGTTCTGGATTTCACGGCACCCGCAGCAAGCGTGACGTTTGCCGGGCTCGCCGCACAGGCGCGCATCGTGCATGTGATCGGCACGACCGGCTGCGGACCGGAGCACGAGGAAAAATTCGAGGCTGCCGCCCGGCATGCACGGGTCGTGAAGTCCGGCAACATGAGCCTTGGCGTCAATCTGCTCGGCGTGCTGACGCGCGATGCGGCGAAAGCGCTTCCTGCTATTGGCTGGGATATCGAAATCGTCGAGATGCACCACAAGCACAAGGTGGATGCGCCATCCGGCACCGCGCTGCTGCTTGGCGAGGCAGCGGCTGCCGGGCGTGGCATCGATCTTGCCACGCAATCGGTTCGGGTGCGCGACGGCCATACCGGCCCCCGCCCCGCCGGCACGATCGGCTTTGCGACGCTTCGCGGCGGCTCCGTTGTCGGCGATCATTCGGTCATTCTTGCCGGCGAAGGTGAGCTGGTGACGCTGTCGCACAGTGCCCGCGACCGTTCGATCTTCGCGCGCGGCGCGGTGACTGCGGCCGTCTGGGCGCGCGACGAAAAGCCGGGTTTCTATTCCATGCTCGACGTTCTCGGGCTTTCTTGACACTATCGGAGGAATTCATTTCATGAGCGGTACACTCGTCCTCGTTCGCCACGGCCAGAGCGACTGGAACCTGAAGAACCTTTTCACCGGCTGGAAGGATCCCGAGCTTACACCGCTCGGCATTCAGGAAGCCGAGACCGGCGGCCAGGCGCTTGCCGATACCGGCATCAAGTTCGATATCGCCTTCACCTCCGACCTCAAGCGCGCCCAGGATACGCTGAAGATCGTGCTCGACAAGCTCGGCCAGACCGAGCTCGAAACCATCCGCGATCAGGCCCTGAACGAGCGCGACTACGGCGATCTCTCCGGTCTCAACAAGGACGACGCGCGGGCGAAGTGGGGCGAAGAACAGGTGCATATCTGGCGCCGCTCCTACGACATCCCGCCACCGGGCGGCGAGAGCCTGCGCGACACCGGTGCCCGCGTATGGCCCTATTACATGACCGAGATCCTGCCGCGCGTACTGCGCGGCGAGAAGGTTCTCGTTGCCGCCCACGGCAATTCGCTGCGCTCGCTCGTGATGGTTCTTGATCGTCTCAGCAAGGAAGAGATCCTCAAGCTCAACCTCGCGACCGGTGTGCCGATGGTCTACGTGCTGAACGCGGATTCGACCGTCGCTTCCAAGAAGGTTCTGGGCGACATGTCGGCCGCCCACTAAGAAGCGCCAAGTCTTCAAGATCGCGCCGGCTCGCATGGACAATGCGGGCCGGCGTTTGCATTTGTCAGTTTTCGATCGTGAACTGCACCATGTCGGCCGGAAAGCGGCTGATCGCATACTGAACGGGAACGCCATCCGGATCTGCGTTCAACGCGCGCGTTACCAGCATGATCGCACCCGGCGACAATTCCAGATCTGCAAGGTCGGCGCTTTCGGCGTGGACCGCCGTAACCTCGGTCGAGACGCGGAGATAGTCGGTCAGGCCGATTGCCGCGAAGGCTGCGGTTATGGAGCCGCTCTCGCGATAGGCCTCTGCGATCCCTGAAAAGCGATCGGCCGGGAACCAGGCGGTTGCCCGTGAGACCGGACGGCGATCCGCTTTGCGCAAGGTTTCAAGCCGGATCACGGCAGCACCGACAGCAAGCTGCAGGCGCGACGCCAGGTCCGGTGTCGCCGGTTCCTCGGATGCCGCCAGCAGCAGACCTTCCTTTTCTTTCGCCTGATCGCCGATGCCCTCGCTGAACCGGGTTCGCCTGGAAATCGGAAAATTCAGCCGCTCCTTGCGCTCGATCAGCGTTCCCCGGCCCTGAACGGCCCGCACAATGCCCTCCTGCGCCAGCGCTGCCAGCGCGCTTCTCACCGTATGGCGGTTCACGCCGAACTCCGCCGCCAGCGAGATCTCCGGCGGCACCTTGCCGGTCGCGTCGTAATCGCCGTTTGCGATCGCCGTGCGGATGCGGTCGGCTATCTGCCGCCACAACGCGACGCCACTCTGCCTTTGAACAATCACCCGATCAGCACCCCTGTCACACGCTTGTTATACGCCAGCTTTATTGGTACATGTAATTTGTATGGTTGTCTATATAAATAGACATTTAGGAGATGGCCGATGGATCTTGCGGGAAATCACAAGCCGTTGACGGAACCGGAAAAACGGCGCCGCTGCATCGAGCTTCTGGCGCAGACATCCTGCGACGAATTGAAGACCGCCTGGGACGGGCTATCGGAAAAACCAACCGTCAAGCCGGTGCGCGGACCGGAAACCGGTCTGGTGATGGTTCGCGGCCGGATCGGTGGCGGCGGCTCGCCCTTCAATCTCGGCGAAGCAACGGTAACCCGCGCGACCATCCTCCTTGCCTCCGGCACGGCCGGCCACGCCCAGGCGCTCGGCACGGACAAGGAGAAAGCGCGGCTGTCTGCGATCTTCGATGCGCTGTGGCAGGAAGCAGAAACCCGCGTTTTCGTCGAAACGGCGCTTCTTTCACCGACGGAAAGCCGCATCGCCACTGACGACAGACAGAAAGCCGAAGAGACCGCGGCGACCCGCGTCGACTTCTTCACAATGGTACGGGGAGACGATTGATGGCCCTTCATGCACAAGCCCTCGCCGGCGGGTTTACCGACCCGGTCTTCCAATCCCAGACCGTTTTCAAAACGCTGATGGATGGCATGGCGCGGCCCGGAACAATCTACGACGCCGCGCTCCAGGCCGGCCAGCCGGAACCGCTCGGCAATGCTGCCGGCGCGATTGCGCTTACGCTCTGCGATCACGACACGCCCGTCTGGCTGAGCGCCGGTCTTGCAAAGTCTGCCATGCCGGAATGGATCGGCTTCCATACGGGTGCACCGATCACCCGCGAAAAGGCGCAAAGCAGCTTCGCCTTTATCGAGTCAGGCACGGCACCCTCTTCCTTCGGCCTGTTTGCCGCAGGCACCCAGGAATACCCGGATCGATCCACGACACTGATCCTCGAGGTCTCAGCTCTTGGCGACGGCGAAGAACTGAGCCTGATCGGACCGGGGATCCTCGGCACACGGACGGTCGCGGTCGCGGGACTGCCGGATATGTTCGGGAGGCTCTGGGACGACAACAGGGCGCTCTTTCCCCGCGGAGTCGACGTCATCCTCACCGCCGGAGCGCAGTTCCTGTGCCTGCCGCGCACCACCCGGATTGCCGGCTGAGCCGAAGGAGATCAAAACCCATGTATGTTGCAGTCAAGGGTGGCGAGGCCGCCATTACCAACGCTCACGCATTGCTTGCCGACCGCCGTCGCGGCGACCGGTCGGTTCCTGCACTCACGATCGAGCAGATCGCCGAACAGCTTGGTCTTGCCGTCGATCGGGTGATGGCGGAAGCCTCGCTCTATGACCGGTCGCTCGCAGCGCTTGCGGTGCGCCAGTCGCGTGGCGATCTGATCGAGGCGATCTTCCTGCTTCGCGCTTACCGCACCACGCTGCCCCGCTTCGGTTCTTCCGTTCCGGTCGATACCGCAGCCATGAAGGTCGAGCGGCGCGTGTCGGCAACCTACAAGGATCTGCCGGGCGGCCAGCTGCTTGGTCCCACCTTCGACTACACCCATCGTCTTCTTGATCCCTCGCTGCTGACGGGTGAGGCGATCGCCGATCCTGCACGCAGGCAGGCGTCCGGCGAGGAGATCATGCGCGTTTCCGACATTCTTGCACGCGAAGGGCTGATCGAGCCGGACGGCGACCTGCCCGATGACCATGCGGCCGCAGACCTGACCCGCGAGCCGCTGGAATTTCCGATGGGCCGCGATCTGAGGCTGCAGGCTCTGGCCCGCGGCGACGAGGGCTTTCTGTTGGCGCTCGGCTACTCCACCCAGCGCGGCTATGGCCGCAACCACCCGTTCGTCGGCGAGATCCGGATCGGCGAGGTGGAGGTGGAAATGGACATGCCGGAACTCGGCTTCCCGGTCTCGCTCGGGCGCATCCAGCTGACCGAGTGCCAGATGATCAACCAGTTCAAAGGCTCCTCCATAGCGCCACCGCAGTTCACCCGCGGCTACGGGCTCGTGTTCGGGCAGAGCGAGCGCAAGGCGATGTCGATGTCGCTGGTGGATCGCGCCCTTCGCGCCGAAGAGCTTGGCGAGGACATTACCGCGCCGGCGCAGGACGAGGAATTCGTCATTTCGCACTCCGACAACGTGCAGGCGACGGGCTTCGTCGAACACCTGAAACTGCCCCATTACGTCGACTTCCAGGCGGAGCTTGCCATGGTGCGCAAGATGCGCGCCGAGATTGAGGCCGCTCGCCACGGCGATACCGAGATGAAGGATGCTGCTGAATGAGTGCCGATCTCGCCACCTACAATTTCGCCTATCTGGACGAACAGACGAAACGGATGATCCGCCGGGCGATCCTGAAAGCGATCGCCATACCCGGCTATCAGGTGCCGTTTGCTTCGCGCGAAATGCCGATGCCCTATGGCTGGGGTACCGGCGGCGTGCAGGTGACGGCCGCGATCATCGGTCCTAACGACGTGCTCAAGGTCATCGACCAGGGCGCCGACGACACGACCAATGCGGTCTCCATCCGCGCCTTCTTCCAGAAGGTCGCCAATGTCGCGGTCACCACCCACACGAAGGACGCGACGATCATCCAGACGCGCCATCGCATTCCCGAACAGAAGCTGACCGAGGGCCAGGTGCTGGTCTATCAGGTCCCGATCCCGGAACCGCTGCGCTTCCTCGAGCCGCGCGAAACCGAGACCCGGAAAATGCATGCGCTCGAAGAATACGGACTGATGCATGTGAAGCTTTACGAGGACATTGCGCATAACGGCCGCATCTCCAAGACCTATGCCTATCCGGTCAAGGTCGACGGTCGGTATGTGATGGACCCCTCGCCGACCCCGAAATTCGACAATCCGAAAATGCACATGTCCGATGCGCTGCAGCTGTTCGGCGCCGGACGTGAAAAACGGATCTATGCGGTTCCGCCGCATACCGAGGTGGTCAGCCTGGATTTCGAGGACCATCCGTTCGAGATCCAGACATTCGAGCAGGATTGTGCACTCTGCGGCGCACACGGCGTCTATCTCGACGAAGTGGTGCTCGACGATCAGGGCGGGCGGATGTTCGTCTGCTCGGACACGGACCATTGCGAAGACCGCCGGGACCATGGCCATGTCGGCGAGATGCTCGCCCCCAGCAAGGAGGCAGCGGAATGAGCGACAATCCCCTTCTCAAAGTCAGCGGCGTGTCGAAATTCTACGGCAGCCGGATCGGTTGCCAGGATGTCAGTTTCGATCTCTGGCCGGGCGAAGTGCTGGCCATCGTCGGCGAATCCGGCTCCGGCAAGACGACGCTGCTCAATTGCCTGTCGACCCGGTTGATGCCGAGCGCCGGCAGTGTCGAATACCGGATGCGCGACGGCAACTTCCGCGATCTCTACCACATGAGCGAGGCCGAGCGGCGCTTCCTGATGCGCACCGACTGGGGTTTCGTTCACCAGAACCCGGCCGATGGTTTGCGCATGACGGTATCGGCGGGCGCCAATGTCGGTGAACGGCTGATGGCAGTCGGTGACCGCCACTACGGCAAGATCCGCGAGACGGCGACCGACTGGCTGGGACGCGTGGAAATTTCCGCCGACCGCATCGACGACCAGCCGCGCGCCTTTTCCGGCGGCATGCGCCAACGCCTGCAGATCGCCCGCAATCTCGTCACGGGTCCGCGGCTCGTGTTCATGGACGAACCGACCGGCGGCCTCGACGTCTCGGTGCAGGCAAGACTGCTCGACCTTGTGCGCGGGCTCGTCAACGATCTCGGTCTCTCGGCCATTGTCGTCACCCATGATCTCGCAGTCGCCCGACTTCTCTCGCACCGGATGATGGTGATGAAGGACGGTCATGTCATCGAACAGGGGCTCACCGACCGTGTTCTCGACGACCCGCGCGAGCCCTACACGCAGTTGCTCGTTTCCTCGATTCTCCAGGTATAGGACAGACCGATGGCCACTCCACTCGTCGTCTCGGAAGTCTCCAAAAGCTTCATCATGCACCTGCGCGACGGCATCAAGCTGCCGGTCGTCAACGACGTCAGCTTTTCCGTTGCCGGCGGCGAATGCGTCGTGCTCGGCGGCCCCTCGGGGATCGGCAAGAGCTCCATCCTGAAAATGCTCTACGGCAACTATGCCGTCGATGCGGGCCAGATCCTGGTGAATCACCGCGAGAAGATCGTCGATATCGCGGCAGCCGATCCGCGCACGATCATCGAGGTTCGCCGGCATACGATGGGTTACGTCAGCCAGTTCCTGCGCACCGTGCCGAGAGTCGCTGCCGTCGACGTGGTCGCAGAGCCGCTCGTTGCCCGCGGTATCGATGCCGCGGAAGCCAAGGACAGGGCGGTCGAACTGCTCGCCAGGCTCAACCTTCCGCGCGAACTCTGGTCGCTTCCGCCCGCCACGTTTTCCGGCGGTGAGCAGCAGCGCGTCAACATTGCCCGCGGCTTCATCACCAGCCATCGTATCCTGCTTCTGGACGAGCCGACCGCATCGCTCGACGCGACCAACCGGCGGGTGGTGATCGAGATGATCGCTGCCAAGAAAGCCGAAGGCGTCGCCATGCTCGGCATCTTCCATGACGAGGAAGTGCGCGAGGCCGTTGCCGACCGCATTCTCGATGTCAGCGCGTTTTCTCCCCGAAAGGCAGTTGCCGCATGAGTGCCAAGGTCGGTATCAACCCCGTCATTCATGAAACGGCGAGCGTCAGCAACTCGACGATCGGCCGCTACACTGAGATCTCCGAGCGCTGCCGCATCGACGAGGCCGAAATCGGCGATTACTCGTATATCATGCAGGATGGCTCCATCTGGTGCGCGACGATCGGCAAATTCGTCAATATCGCTGCTTCGGTCCGCATCAATGCCACGAACCACCCCACATGGCGCGCCACGCTGCATCATTTCACCTATCGTGCCGCCAACTATTGGGATGACGCGGAAGACGACACCGACTTCTTCGAGTGGCGCCGCGACAACCGGGTGACGATCGGCCATGACGTGTGGATCGGCCATGGTGCCACCGTGCTGCCGGGCGTGACTGTCGGCAACGGCGCGGTTATCGGCGCCGGAGCCGTGGTGTCGAAGGATGTCGCCCCCTACACGATCGTCGGCGGCGTGCCGGCCAAGCTGATCCGGGAGCGTTTCACGAGGGAGGTCGGTGACGGCATGGACCGGCTCGCGTGGTGGGACTGGGATCACCAGACGCTGCGCACGGCACTCGACGATTTCCGTGCCCTCTCTGCCGAGGCCTTCCTTGCGAAATATGCGGCATAGCAGGGCGTTCAAGCCGGGCAAACATGTAACAAAACCTACATAAAACCGACATTCAGGGTTCATCAACCAAGTCTAATCCGATCCTCACCAGGGAATGGGACGGATTGAAAAACATGAAGTTTGAATTGAGGAATGTCACCCGACGTTTCGGCGATCATATCGCGGTCAACGCCGTCAGCGTGGAAATACCTCAAGGTCAGATGGTCGGCGTCATCGGTCGCTCCGGCGCCGGCAAATCGACCCTCCTGCGCATGATCAACCGCCTGCAGGAGCCGAGCTCCGGTTCCATTCGGTTTGGCGATCTCGAGGTTTCCGCTCTCAAGGGCGCCGGGTTGCGCAACTGGCAGCGCGATTGCGCGATGATCTTCCAGCAGTTCAATCTCGTGCCACGCCTCGACGTCATGACCAACGTGATGCTCGGCCGGTTGAACCACCGATCCACGATCATGAGCCTTCTCAACATCTTCTCCGACGACGAGCGCATGGCTGCGATCGCCGCGCTCGAGCGTCTCGGTATCGAGCAGACCGCCATGCAGCGCGCCGGCACGCTTTCTGGCGGTCAGCAGCAGCGCGTGGCCATCGCCCGCGCCCTCATGCAGGCGCCGAAAATGCTTCTGGCCGATGAGCCGATCGCCTCTCTGGACCCGCTCAACGCCAAGATCGTGATGGACGCGCTGCGCGACATCAACGAGCGCGAGGGCATTACCGTCATCACCAACCTGCACACGCTCGATACGGCGCGCGCCTATTGCGAGCGGATCATCGGGATGGCAGGCGGCCGCGTCGTCTTCGACGGCACGCCGTCGCAGCTGAACGCGCAGGCCGTCAGCGAGATCTACGGATCGGACCGCGACGGTGCCGGCATCGACGAGACGATGACCTCGACCAGCATCAACAATCCCGCGGCCCCTGCGGCTGCGGCCAAGCAATCGGCCGGAATAGGCAGCCTGGCAAGCGCCAGGGCCTGAGCCGCATCCAGATCGTCTGCCCACGTTAAGGGCGCGTTGCTTCACGACCCAACTCCGGATGATCCGGAAACAGGAGATCACAATGTTCAGAAAAACTATGCTTGCTGCCGCGACGCTCAGCCTGCTCGCCGGTTCCGCCCTTGCCCAGGACGTCAAGGTTCTGCGCATCGGTCTCGACGGCTCGGAAAACGAAGCCGACCAGATCCGCAACACCCAGTGCGTTGCCGATGGCCTGAAGGCTGCGACCGGCGTAACCGAAGTGAAGCTGTTCCCGTCGCCGAACTATAACGGCGTTATCCAGGGCCTGCTCGGCGGCACGATCGACATTGCTTCGATGGGTGCAGCTTCCTATGCAGCCATCGCGCTCAAGGACGACAAGGCTGTCGACCCGATCCTGACCTACACGGGTTCGGACGGCTCCAGCGGTTACTACTCGATCATGGTTGCCCGCAAGGACAGCGGCATCAAGACACTGGCCGACCTGAAGGGCAAGAAGATCGGCTTCGCCGATCCGGATTCGACCTCGGGCTATCTCGTCCCGAACGTCGCACTGCCGAAGGAAATCGGCATGCCGGTCAAGCAGTATTTCTCCGAAACCGGCTTTGGCGGCGGTCACGAGAACCTGGTTCTCGCAGTCCTCGACAAGAAGTTCGATGCCGGCACGACATTCGGCTCGGGCGTTGGCAAGTGGGAAGAAGGCTATAGCGGCGGCAACCTGCACCAGATGGTCGCCAAGGGTAACCTCGACATGGACGATATCGTCCAGGTCTGGAAGTCGCCACTGATCCCGAACGGTCCGCTGATGGTCTCCAACAAGGTTCCGGCCGACATGAAGGCCAAGGTCAAGGCCTTCTTCATGGAACTGCCGAAGAAGAACCTCGCCTGCTTCCAGTCCTTCACCCAGGGCAAGAACAAGGATTACATCGAAGTCAATCCGGCCTTCTACCAGACGATCGTCGACGCCCGTAAGTCCGTTATCGGCGGCTGATCATCCTTCAAAAGACCTGGCGGCGGCATCTCCAGAAGGTGCCGCCGTTCTGCAACGAGAGACACGGGCATGGCGACGATCAGCAAACAGACGACCGGACATCTCGGCGGCAATCTCGACGACGCCCCCGGCAGCCGACTGGGACCAGCGGCATCCCTGATGATGCAGCATTACCGGCAGCAGCTGCGCACCCGCCGCGTCTATACCGCTATTACGATTGGCGTGTTTCTGGTCGTGCTGTTCGCGTCGCTGAAATTCGCCAATGACGCCAATGCGGGCAAGTTCTTCGAACGCCTGCCCTATATGTTCGATTTCATTCGCAGCTTCGTGCCTGACAGCCCGATGGAAATCATCCGGGCGATGTTCGACCTTCCCTCCCCCTATGCCGACGGCTCGCTGAAATACGACTACACGGCCGATCGCCACTATATTACCGAAACGTTCTACATCCCGAATTTCTTCTACCAGCTGATCATCACCATCAACATCGCGCTGGTTTCGACGATCATCGGTTCCGCCATCGCCTTTCTGCTGTGCTTCTTCGCCTCCACCAATCTTGTCGGTGCCGGGCCTGTGCGTTTCGTCGTTCGCCGCATCATGGAAATCCTGCGTGCCTTTCCGGAAATCGTCATTGCCGGACTTCTGACGGCAATCCTGTCGATCGGGCCGATCGCGGCGATCATCGCGATCACCGTCCACACGATCGGCGCGCTCGGAAAGCTGTTCTTCGAGGTGGTCGAGAATTCGGACATGAAGCCGGATGAAGGTTTGCGGGCCGCCGGTGCATCCTGGGTCGAGCGGGTACGGTTCGCGATCGTTCCTCAGGTGCTTCCGAATTTCGTATCCTACACGCTGCTGCGCGCCGAGGTAAACGTGCGCGCCTCGACCATTATCGGTGCGGTCGGTGGCGGTGGTATCGGCGAGGTGTTCCGGCTGGCGATCGGTCGCGATCATGCGGCCAAGACCTATGCGATCATCATCCTGCTGCTCGTCAGCGTCATTGCGATCGACCAGTTTTCCTCCTGGCTTCGCCGCCGGCTGATCGGCCAGCAATCCTTCGAACTTGGCAGGGGAGCAGCCTGATGCCTTCAGTACCCGCCATCAATGCATCCGACAGAGAGCGCTTGCGCGAAACCTATCCGCAGGTGTTTCAACGGTCCTTCCTGCAGCGCTACGGACTGGTGATCGGCTCCGGACTGATCCTTGCCTATCTGGTTGCCTGCTTCTTTGCCTTCAACGTCGGTCCCGCCTTCAGGAATGGCCAGTGGGACCGAGCCTCGCTCTATCTCCAGGACTGGTATTCCTGGCGTGCCCAGCCGCGCCTGCGGTTCCAGGACGACGGCACCGTCAAGCCGCAGTGGTCAAGCCGTGGACAATATGCCGAAGGTTCTGACATTTCCTGGCTGAAGCCAACCGAAGGCGGCGGCTACCGGGTGACCTATGGCAGCGATGCGGACCGCCTTGATGTGACGCCCGGCCGGGTCGATGTCTATCTGAACGGCACGGTCTATCCGGTCATGATCGACAGCAACGCAGCGACGGCGCCAGCCGATGCGCCTTCGGCCCTCCGCCAAGACGGAGCCAAGGTGCTGGTCGATTACGGCTTCGAGGGTCAGGCGGAAATCCGGCCGGCGCAGGTCTATGTGCAGCGTCGCTTCCTTGGCTGGGCAAACTTCCTGTTCGACACCAAGTCTGCATTCTGGGGCAAGAGCTGGGGCGAGCTTGCACACCTTGCGACGATCGGCGAGCGGCTGGATCCGGCGCGCTCGAATATCGGCCACATGCGCGACGACATCCTCGGCAACAACGTCTGGCAGCATGCGGACATTCTATCGAAACTGCTGCAGACGCTGGTCATGGCCTTTGTCGGCACGCTGCTCGGGACGCTGTTCGCCTTCCCGCTCGCCTTCATCGCGGCGCGCAACATTACCCGCAACCGGGCCGCCAACTGGGGCATGAAGCGGTTGTTCGACTTCCTGCGCTCTGTCGACATGCTGATCTGGGCGCTGTTCTTCACCCGCTCCTTCGGCCCCGGACCTATCCCCGGCATCGCGGCGATCTTCTTCACGGATGCGGGTGCGCTCGGCAAGGTGTATTCGGAAGCGGTCGAGAATGTCGACGACAAGCAGCGCGAGGGAGTCAAATCGGTCGGTGCGCCCTCGGTCATCGTCAACCGCTTCGGCGTCGTGCCGCAGGTGCTGCCGGTTTTCATCTCCCAGTCACTGTATTTCTGGGAATCGAACACCCGTTCGGCGACCGTCATCGGCGCCGTCGGTGCGGGCGGCATCGGTCTCAAGCTGCTTGAAGCAATGGGCACCAATGCGGACTGGGACAAGGTCGCCTATATGGTTCTGCTCATCCTGATGGTGGTCTTCCTGTTCGACAATGTGTCTAACGCGATCCGCTCACGTCTGATCGGTGGCCCGACACATTAAAAGGTTGCCGCATCATCATTCTGTCATGGAAATCTTTTAGCCGAAGGCTGTCTCGAGGCGCGACAGATGGTTAGTCTCGGACATCGCCCCTTTTCCTGATTCCGGAACCATGCCTTGCGATATGCTCTCTACTTTTCGCCCGCAGCGGATCACCCGCTGACGAAGACCGCCTCCCGTTGGCTTGGCCGAGATGCCTTCAGCGGGGAGCGCTTCGAGACAGCGGTCGTGGATGGCATTCCCGAAGAGGATGTGCACGCGCTGACGGCCGACCCACGCCGCTACGCCTTTCATGCGACGCTGAAGGCGCCGTTCGAGCTCGCCGAGGGACGCAGTGAGGCCGAACTGCTCGACGCTTTCGAGAGGTTTGCGGCGGCGACACCGGGTTTCGACATTCCGAATGCCGTCATCGGCCAGCTCGGGCGCTTCTTCGCTCTGGTGCCTGACCAGGTCTATCCGGAACTTCAGGCCTTTGCCGTCCGTGTGGTCAAAGATTTCGAGCCGTTCCGTGCGCCGCTTTCGGAGGCCGATATTGCCCGGCGCAAGCCGGAGAGCCTGTCGCCCGAACACCGCGACAACCTGATGGCCTGGGGCTACCCATACGTCATGGACGAGTTCCGCTTTCACATGACGCTGACCGGACAGGTTCCGCCCGAACAGGCGCCTGCCATGCGCAAGGCGCTTGAAACCAGATTTGCAGATTTTACCAACGCACCGCTCTCCATCAACGGAATTGCGCTCTTCACGGAGCGCGAGCGTGGCGCCGATTTTACAGTTCACCGCTGGCTGCCTCTGGCGCCGGCCTCCGATATCAGAAAGACGACCCCATGACCGTCGAGACCGTATTCACAAATGCCCGCATCGTGTTGGAGGACAGCATCGTGACCGGCTCCATCCAGATCCGGGACGGCAAGATTGCAGACATTTCCGAGGGTTCGGCACAGACCGGCGAGGACTTCGAGGGCGATTATCTGATCCCCGGGCTTGTCGAACTGCATACCGACCATCTGGAACAGCACTATTCGCCCCGTCCGGGCGTGCGCTGGAATGCGACGGCAGCGATCCAGGCGCATGACGCACAGATCGCTTCTTCTGGCATCACCACCGTGTTCGATTGCCTGCGGATGGGCTCGGACGAGGATGGCGGCTTCGAGCAGGGCGAGATGCGGGCAATGGCCGACGCCATCCAGGCCGCCGAGCGCCAGGGCCGCCTGCGGTCCGAACATCTGATCCACCTTCGCTGCGAAGTTTCGGCAGACAATGTGCTTGATCACTTCGCCGATTTTGCCAACGATCCTTATGTCCGGCTCGTTTCGCTGATGGACCACGCTCCTGGCCAGCGCCAGTTCCAGACAATGGACCAGTACATCTTCTACTATCAGAAGAAGCGCGGGCTTTCCGACGAGGCCTTCAAGATCTTCATCGACAAGCGCGTCGAGGAGTCCGAGCGCAATTCGACGCCGCATCGCATCGCCATCGCAAAGGTCTGCGCCGATAACGGCATTACGGTCGCCAGCCATGACGACGCGACGCTTGCGCATGTGGACGAGGCGATCGGCAACGGTGTGAAGCTCGCCGAATTCCCGACCAGTCTCGATGCCGCCAAAGCCTCGCATCAGGCCGGTATGAGCGTTTTGATGGGCGCCCCCAATATCGTGCGCGGCAAGTCGCATTCCGGCAATATTGCCGCCCGCGATCTCGCTGAGAAAGACGTGCTCGACGTGCTTTCGTCCGACTACGTGCCACTCAGCCTTCTCTACGCGCCGTTCATTCTGGCGGACGAGGTCGACAGCATCTCGCTGCCGAAGGCGATAGCCATGGTGAGTGCGACGCCTGCCCGCACCGTCGGCCTCGACGATCGCGGCCGGATCGCCACCGGCCTGCGCGCCGATCTGGTCCGGGTCCATCGTCCGGAGGGTGTGCCGGTGGCGCGCGCCGTCTGGCGCGAAGGTCGGCGGGTCGCCTGATGGACGGCTGCCCGACAGATAGCGACAGTGGCAAAAGCGGCGTGATCGTCGTCGTGGTTGGACCGAGCGGTGCAGGCAAGGACACGCTGATGGCGGAGGCTGCGCGGCATTTTGCGGATCGTGACGACGTGGTGTTTGCCCGCCGCACAATCACCCGGGACCCGGCTTCCGGCGGCGAGGACCACAACGGCGTCTCGGAGGACGAGTTCGCTGCGTTGGAAAAAGCCGGACGCTTTGCCGTGTCCTGGAATGCGCATGGGCTATCCTATGGCATTCCTAAGGACACGCTCGATGCCGTCGAAGGTGGCAGTCTGGTCATCGCCAATGGCTCCCGTTCGGCGCTTGCACACTTCCACTCAGCGTATCCGGCCATGCTGGTCATCAACGTCATTGCCTCGCGCGACGTGCTCGCCGCGCGGCTCGAAGCGCGGGGACGGGAATGCCGCGAGGACATCCTGCGGCGTCTCGAGCGCGGCTCCCTCACTGTCGATGGCAACTATTCGGTCGTAACGATCGACAACAGCGGGTCCCTGAGCGAAGCCGCCCGGACACTGATCGACACGCTGGAACGACGTCTTTTCCGGCGCGTGTGATTTTGCGACTATCTTCACGACGGGCACTTTACAGTCCCGATTTTGCCTCTATGTGGACTTTCTAACATAAGAGGCGCAGCATGGACCAAACGCGAAGGTTTGATGACTTAGACGGCGGGGAGGCTGCGGGAACGGCAAGGCTCAATCTGGAAGCCCGGATGACCGTGCTCGAGATCGTGTCCATCACCTCGCTCGCCATGGCGCTGGATACCTCCGAAAACGCGAATGTTGATCATGCCAAGGGCATTGCCAGCCTGATCCTCGACACCGTCCACCACCGCTGTCGTGAACTGGGCATGACGGATGAAGGCAGCCAGTCGGCGCACCGATACGCCGACGAGCTGCTATCGACAGCTCTTCTGTCTCTTTACCCCAACGGCTGATCAAGCCAGATCAGTGCGCCTCGTCCCAGTTCGCGGCGGCGCGCGCGTCCACTTTCAGCGGCACCCGCATCGAAACAGCCGGCATTGTCGCCTCTTCCATGGTCGATACGATCAGAGGGATCGCTTCTTCGATCGCCGCATCCTCGACTTCGAAGATCAGTTCGTCATGCACCTGCAGCAGCATGCGGACCTTTTCGTCGAGACCGGCCTTCTTCAGGGCAGGCTCCATCTCGATCATCGCACGGCGGATGACATCAGCGGCCGACCCCTGGATCGGGGCGTTGATGGCAGCGCGTTCATTGAAGGCGCGCATCGATGGGTTGGACGACTTGATATCGGGATAATGGGAGCGACGGCCGAAGATCGTTTCCACATAGCCATGCTCACGGGCAAAGGCCTTCGTCTGCTCCATGTAGTCCTTGATACCGGGAAAGCGCTCGAAATACCGCTTGATGTAATCGCCTGCTTCCGAGCGATCGATAGACAGCTGGTTGGCAAGACCAAAAGCGGAAATTCCGTAGATGATGCCGAAGTTGATCGCCTTTGCGCGGCGACGGACCTCACTCGACATGCCCTCGACGGGAACGCCGAACATTTCCGACGCGGTCATCGAGTGAATGTCGATGCCATCCGCGAAGGCCTGACGCAGCTGCGGAATGTCGGCGACGTGGGCGAGAACACGCAGCTCGATCTGGCTGTAGTCCGCGGAGAGAAGCTTGTGGCCGGGGGTCGCGATGAAGGCGGTGCGGATCTTGCGGCCTTCGGCATTGCGCACCGGGATATTCTGGAGATTGGGTTCCGACGAGGAAAGACGCCCGGTTGTGGTCGACGCCAGCGAATAGGACGTGTGGACGCGCTTGGTTTCCGGATGGACGTAGCCTGGAAGCGCATCGGTGTAGGTGGATTTCAGCTTTGTCAGCTGGCGCCAGTCGACGATCTTGCGCGGCAGATCGTGACCAGTCGCGGCGAGATCCTCCAGCACGCTTGCCGAGGTTGACCACTGGCCGGTCTTGGTCTTGGCGCCGCCGGGCAGGCCCATCTTGCCGAACAGGATATCGCCGAGCTGCTTGGGAGAGCCGATGGTGAATTTCTCGCCGGCGAGCGCGTAGATCTCGTCTTCGAAGGCCGCCGCCTTCTGCGCAAGCTCGCCGGAAAGGCGCGACAGGATCTGCCGATCGATAGTGATGCCGCGTTCTTCCATATCGGCGAGAACAGAGACCAGCGGTCGCTCGAGCCGTTCGTAGACGCGTGTCAGGCCCGCTGCGGCGAGCTGCGGCTTCAGCACCATCCAGAGACGCAGCGTGACATCCGCGTCCTCGGCCGCATAGGCAGTCGCCTTCTCGATATCGACGTAATCGAACGTCACCCCGCTCTTGCCGGAGCCAGCGACGTCCTTGAAAGCGATCGGCTTATGATTGAGCCAGCGTTCGGACAATGCGTCCATGCCGTGGTTGGCCTTTCCGGCCTCCAGCACGTAGGACATCAGCATCGTATCGTCATGGGCCTGGACGGTTATGCCGTGCCGCTTCATGACGAGGTAATCGAACTTGAGGTTCTGCGCGACCTTGAGGACGGTCGGATCTTCCAGCAGCGGTTTCAGGCGATCCAGCGCTTCGCGGCTGGCCATCTGGTTTTCGGCCAGACCACCGCCCAAGAGATCGCCGACACCGGTCTTGTGGGTGAGCGGGACATAGGCGGCGCGGACTTCGAGCCCGGACGGGCTATCAGTATTGTCGGCGATCGCCAGCGAGAAGCCGACAAGTTCGGCCTGCATCGGGTCGAGCGAGTTCGTCTCCGTGTCGAAGGCGACGAAACCGGTCTCGCGCGCCGCGCGGATCCAGTCATCAAGCACTTCCACATCGCGGATCGTGACATAGTTTTCCATATCGAGCTTCGCCTGCCCGAATGCGGCGATACGAGCTTCGGCAAAGGAGACAGGCGTCGCTTCGCCGGTTACCTTTGCGACCGTCGAAACCGCTCGCTCGACCGGCGCCGCGGCTGCGGTCTCTCCCGTGTCGGCCTTCGCCGCCTCGCCCGCATCGAGGTCTGGACCGCGGGCGGCATCGCCCCATTCGACCTCGACCTCCGCCGCTTCTATTTCATCGGCGTTGCAGTCGCAGGCTGTGGCAACCCTTCGCGTCAACGTTCCGAAGTTCATGGCCTTGAGGAAGCCGATCAGCTTTGGTCCGTTCTGGGGTTCGAGAACCAGCGCATCGAGTTCGAGCTCCAGGGGAACATCGGTGCGCAGCTCCACCAGTCGCCTCGACAGGCGCGCCTGCTCGGCAAAGGCGATGATGCTTTCGCGGCGCTTGACCTGCTTGATCTCTCCGGCGCGGGAAAGAAGCGTTTCGAGATCGCCGAACTCTTCCAAAAGCTGCGCTGCCGTCTTCGGCCCGATGCCCGGAATACCCGGCACGTTGTCGACCGAATCGCCGACCAAAGCCTGGAGATCGATCATCTTTTCAGGCGCTACGCCCCACTTTTCGACGACGTCGGGCACGCTGATCTGCTTGTCCTTCATGCTGTCGTACATGTGGACCATCGGCGTCACCAGCTGCATCAGGTCCTTGTCGGAGGACACGATGGTGACGTCGGCGCCCGTCGCTTCGGCCTGGCGGGCATAGGTGGCAATGATGTCATCCGCCTCGAACCCCTCCGTCTCGATGCAGGGGAGGTTGAAGGCGCGGGTCGCCTGGCGGATCAGACCGAACTGCGGAACGAGCTCTTCCGGCGGCGCGGACCGGTTGGCCTTGTACGCATCGTAGATCTCCTTGCGGAAGGTCTTCGAGGAATAGTCGAAAATGACGGCGAAATGCGTCGGCGTGACGCCGACAGACGTATCGCGCGCATCGGTCAGAAGCTTCCACAACATGTTGCAGAACCCCGACACGGCGCCCACCGGCAGCCCGTCTGATTTGCGGGTGAGCGGGGGCAATGCATGAAACGCCCGGAAGATGAAACCGGAGCCGTCGATGAGGAAGAGATGATCGCCTTTTTTCATGGGGATGGAATACCCCGAGGCATCTTCGGCGTCCACGAAAAGTTCGCCGGCAGCGCCACCGAACGCTCACCGCAACGTTACCGATTTGTAATAGACCAATCCCTTGAAAAGCCGCATTTCGCCGCACATTTCAAGCTTACCGGCGATTGATCACGCCGCAGTCTGGCACCCGGCTTGCCCCCTGCCGCGTCAGACCGGACAAAGGCTCACCCCCCTCTCCGGGCCTTTGTTCTTCTATCATGCCGCCACGACCGCTCCCCTCCCGGTCGTGGCGGTTTTTGTTTGCGGCTCACAGCATCTAGCGAAGCGTTGCAGGGTTGGCGAAAGCACGGCGTGCGATATATCCTTCCGGGCAAGGTCTGTTTGGACTTTCAACCGGGAAGCAAGATACCGAAGCCATGGCATTCGATCGCTCTCATTCCGCAACCTATCTCGCCAACCAGCTTGCGAAGGGTTTTGCGCGATCCCTGCAACAGCGCTCAAGCAGCCTCGGCTTTTCCCCGGGCCAGTTTCCCGTTCTCCTGGAACTCTGGCAGCAGGATGGCCTTACCCAGAAGCAACTCCTGGACAAGCTCGAGGTGGAGCAGGCGACGGTCGCCAATACGCTCGCGCGGATGCAGCGCGACGGTCTCATCGAGCGCATCCCCCATCCTGACGACAAGCGGGCAAAGATCATTACCCTGACGGCGCTTGGCCGCAGCCTGGAGGCCCGTGCGGTGGAGGCGGCAGCGGAAGCCGACGCGGCCCTGTTTTCCGGGTTCAAGCGATTCGAGCGTGACCTGATGATCGAATACATGCGGATGATTTTGGAGAACGCCCGCAAGCTCTAGGGGGCGCCAGAGACTTGTCAGTGCAAGGTTGCAGTCGACGTTTCTGCCCGCTAGTTGTCCTGAACCAATCAGCCTTTTCCATTGTACGGTGACATAAAGGCTTGCTAGTTTCCGGAACGAGCGTCGCAAGCCACGTCTACAGCGGCGCCGAGCATCCACACACAGGATATTGTTATGACCGAACTTTCCCCCGTTCTTGACCGTGCCGACCAGAACCTCAGCGCCAGCATCGATCGGATGTTCGATCTCGTGCGCATCAAGTCGATTTCGACTGATCCGGCCTTCAAGGACGATTGCCGCAAGGCGGCTGAGTGGCTTGTCGAGGAATTGACGACGCTGGGCTTCGAAGCATCCTTGCGCGACACCCCCGGTCATCCGATGGTGGTCGGTCATCACGCGGGAGCAACGCCGGATGCGCCGCACGTTCTGTTCTACGGTCACTACGACGTGCAGCCGGTCGATCCGATCGAGCTCTGGGAAGATGATCCCTTCGATCCGAAGCTGAAGGAGCTCCCGGGTGGCCGCAAGATCATGACCGGACGCGGGACATCCGACGACAAGGGCCAGCTGCTGACCTTCGTTGAAGCCTGCCGCGCCTACAAGGACGTGCATGGCGCGCTGCCGATCCGCATCACCATCCTGTTTGAGGGCGAGGAAGAATCCGGTTCGCCGTCGCTGAAGCCTTTCCTCGAAGCCAATGCCGAAGAGCTCAAGGCCGACTTCGCCCTGGTCTGCGATACGGGCATGTGGGACACCGACACACCGGCAATCGCTGCCGCCCTTCGCGGACTGGTCGGCGAAGAGATCACTGTCACCGCTGCCGACCGCGACCTGCATTCCGGCCTTTACGGCGGTGCTGCCGCAAACCCGATCCACATTCTCACCGGCATCATCGCCGGCCTTCGCGACGACACGGGCCGTATCACCCTTGAGGGTTTCTACGACGGCGTCGAGGAAACGCCTGAAAACATCAAGGCAAGCTGGGAGACGCTTGGTCGCTCGGCCGAAAAGTTCCTCGGCGAAATCGGGCTCTCAGAGCCGGCCGGCGAAAAGGGCCGTTCGGTTCTGGAAATGACCTGGGCCCGACCGACCTGCGAGGTCAACGGGATCTGGGGCGGTTACACTGGCGACGGCTTCAAGACCGTCATTGCGGCCAAGGCTTCGGCAAAGATCTCGTTCCGCCTCGTCGGCACGCAGGACCCCGACAAGATCCGCGACGCGTTCCGCGCCTATGTGACATCCAAGATCCCGGCGGACTGCAACGTCGAGTTCCACCCGCATGGTGGCTCGCCTGCGATCCAGCTTTCCTACGACTCACCGGCCTTGACCAAGGCGAAGAGTGCACTTTCGGACGAATGGGCAAATCCAGCCGTCATCATCGGCATGGGCGGCTCCATTCCGATCGTTGGCGATTTCCAGAAGATGCTCGGAATGGATAGTCTGCTGGTCGGCTTCGGACTCAATGACGACCGGATCCACTCGCCGAACGAGAAGTATGACCTGAAGTCCTACCACAAGGGGATCAGGTCCTGGGTCCGGATCATCACGGCCCTCGCAAAGTGAGGGCACCGGCGGGGCGCAGCAGACAGCTCCTTTGCCGATGCACGTCCAACTCATACGAAACGAAAAAGGTCGGGCTAGCCCGACCTTTCTGATCCCAATCACAAGTGCCAGTACATCCGTGGTCACTCTTATGGGCATGCAATGCGAAACAGCCGCCGTCGACGACATTGGCTCTAATGTTCATCGTCTCGCGAATTGGTTAATATTTGGTTAACGGCGCTCTGTGCCTTGCTCGAAAGGCATCGTCGGAACGCAAAAAGGCCGGTCGATGACCGGCCTTCATAAATAAATGAAACGGGTATCTTAGACGGCGCGGAGGCTGTCAGCCGATTCCTTGCCGGAACGGCGGTCGGTCGTCAGTTCGAAGCCGATCTTCTGACCGTCCTGCAGCTGGCCGAGGCCTGCGCGCTCGACCGCGGTGACGTGAACGAAAACGTCCTTGCCACCGTCGTCAGGGGTGATGAAGCCGTAGCCCTTGGTTGCGTTGAACCATTTTACAGTACCAGTCGCCATAACGATGCCTTTCTCTTGCAAATGACCGACTGCCCCGTTCGGAATTTCCCGGGGCGTTTGTGTTTCGTATTTGAAGAAAGATCGTCGCAGGCGGGGCAGTTTAGCCACGTGCTGGCTTGTCAAACAAATATCGATGCAGAGGATTTAAGGTCTGGCCGTTTTGGCGTCAAGCCTGCAGGACCGGGCGCAAATCGATCGATCCAGACGCGATCGTGGTGCCCTGCATCCGCTGTCTCGACGCAAGTTCTTGGAGTTGCGGGCCTTTTCGAGAGCTTCAGGCGCTTCCGATATCTCATCGCTCCAGCCCCTCAGAAAACAGAAAAGCCCGACGCGGGAGGAGGTGCGTCGGGCTTCTGAAACTGGCCAACAACTGGGAGGAGGAGTGTTGCCGGCCCCATCGGGGACGCTGGGAGGAGGAGTGCGTCCGTCGATGATTTAAACATACAGCGGAAACGCACAAAAAACAGACGTAATTTCGCACCGCAGCATTGCAAGAATCGCATGCCTCGCGAGACTTGCCCGCTGGATGCGCTTCCGTCATGCTGCGCCCATGAGCCTTGAATCCGTACGCAGCTTTTTCGCGACCCACGCGCCTGACATCGAGATCATCGAGACCGAACAGAGTTCGGCGACCGTTCCGCTTGCAGCACTCGCGCATGGCGTCGATCCTGATCAGATCGCGAAGACAATCTGCTTGCGAGCGGGCGACGTCATGCTGTTGGTCGTAATGTCAGGAAATAGTCGCATCGACAATAAGAAGTTCAGGTCGGTCTTCAGCGCCAAACCGCGGATGCTGTCCGGCGATGAGGTCATGGCAGCAACTGGCCATCCGATCGGAGGGGTGTGCCCGTTTGGTCTTGCGACTGAGCTCCAGGTCTATTGCGACCTTTCGCTAAGGGATTACCCTGAGGTCGTGCCCGCAGCTGGAGCAACGAATGCTGCGATCAGGATAGACCCGGAACGACCTGCAGAACTCACCAAGGCCTTCTGGATCGACTGCGCCAGCCGAACGGATAGTTCGGCCGGCTAGACGGATAAGGTATTCTTAGAAGCGGTCGTTGATGTAACGCTGATACCAGGCCTGCTTGCTGTCGACGGACGCGTTGGCGACGAGATAGCCGATCGCAAAGCCGATACCGCCAATCAGGGTGATCAGGGTCGTGGTTGCTGCAGGATGCTCGCGGACAGTGGCGGCCACGGAATTTGCTTCTTCCGAAACGTAGCTTGCGGCATCGGACGCGCGGCTTGCAACGCGGTCATAAGCAACGCTGCCTTTTTCTGCCAACAGATCACGCAAATTGGCGATCTCGGACTTGAGGCTGGCGATCTCGGAATTAAATGCCGAATTTTCGCTCGGCACATGATCGAAGGATGGCGACTGGGATTCGGTTGGCTTCAGGCTCTTTACGGATTCTGCCATTTTGGCCTCCTGTCTGTTGTTGATCGAGAGCACGGTCAACTTTCGAAGACAGGATATGTTCCTTGAATGGCCCGAATGTCTGTTCGACCGGGAATCTACCGCGCCTTGGCGAGAGTTTCCGCCAATGCAGCCAGTTTCTCTTTTTCGTCGGCGCCCTTTTGAAGCGAGTTGACGAGAATGAGCGCCAGTGCTTCTGCATCTGGACTGCTTTTATCGATGTGGTGCTCGGAGCAGGTCTCGTCGAAGACTTGCTGCAATAGGTTGAGCTGGCCGGAACTGACCGGCTTGCGGATAAGCTGACTTGGCATTTGCCCCTCACGTGCGGATGGCGAGGCTCCTCCCCATACCCCTGGGAGCCGCGATCAGGCTAAAAGACTTATCCGCTTGCAGCCTCCAAACCTCAGCGAAGGAAACGAGTGGATGCAGCCGGCAGTGTGAGATCTGACTAATTGAATAGCAATAACAAGATCGCACGGGTGCAATTTAGGGGGTTATTAACAATAGCCACACCCTTATCGCGAGCCACGCCGCCCGGCGCGCTTGTCACCGGACGGCGTAGATCATCAATTTCTCTCGGACCACGAATCAGGCAGCGCCTGCCGGGTCTCCCGTCGGCATCAGAGCCGGCTCCAATGTGGGATCCTGCGGGTTTTTCGTATCCCCCGGATCCTGCGTCGGGGTCAGCGGCGGCTTTTCCTGCGTGCGGTCGGGCACTCCACCAGTCCCCACGGGACCACGGGGAGTCTCGACGCCGGGAGTTGGCAATGGGTCACGATTCGGCATGAATGCCTCCTTTGTCTCAGGGTAGGTCTAGAGGAAACGGCTATAACCATTGATTGTTCCGGTCCGCTCCTCGGGCAGGGCTAGCGCTGGACGCGGATCGCGGGTCAAATCCAGCGTCGCCTGTCGTGGGGCCGGGACGAAACGCCCAGCAGATAACCGAGTAGAAATGCCGCCACGCCAATGGATGCGGCAACGGATGCAGTAGCGGCCGGGTGATCCACAGCATGCGCTGCGACCATTCCCGCTTCGTCCTTCACCTTCGCGGCTGTGGATTTTGCTTTTTCAACGACGCCCGTTTCAGGGTCGATATCACCGGTGAAGCCGACATTGAGTGGTTTTCTCGCCATGGTCATCTCCTTTTGAAGACAATCCACGGGCCGGAATGAAGTTCCGTCCGCAAGACGCGACTGGGCATGCAGCGCCGCCGTAGCGGGTTTGCGGGCAAGGCCACCGAGCTTCTACATGAGCTGCAACTTCGACAGCGCCTCTCGCGTCAGAAACACATCGGTCTTTCCAGCCTCATAGGCCGGATGACTGAATTCAAACATGCCGCTGGAAAAGACACCGTTATGTGGCATCTCGAGCGCCTGCTTGACGCTAACGAGACCGACCGGAACACGCCGGTCGCCATTGATGACCACAGCCTCAACGATCCTGTTCATGCACTCCCCTCCTCCAAGGTGGAACTCAAACCGATCCGACAGGCAAATTACCGTATATAGAAAGCAACTGTTTTACGTAGAAATCCAGCCTTTTTTAGGCGGCACTCATATTAAATAGCGTCCGATCGGATTTTACATCTCCTTAAATCGCCGCATTTACACTGCAGCGAGATAACTCGGGCGACAATTTGTGAGAACAGCGCATTCAGGATGCGCGTAACGGGGATATGCCGGCTCATCATGGCAGCCAGAAAATCGGACAAACGCGTCGAACCGTCTTTTGGCGGATCGCAGGACAAAGATGACTTCCGTCTCGACGCGGACGACCGCATCATTGGCAATGGACGCTCCACCCGGCGTGCGCAGAAGGCCGATGACGAGTACGACGATCTCCCGCCCCGCAAGACACGCAAGCAGTCCGACCCGTCCAACGACCGCGACAGGTCTTCGCGCAAGGCATCGTCAAATCGCGGTGGCGACAATGGTGGCTTCTTCGCGCCCCTGAAACGACTGGTTTACTGGTGCGTCGTCCTGTCGATCTGGGCAGCGATCGGCATCGGTGGACTTGTTCTCTACTACGGCGCGCAGATGCCGTCTGCCAGCAGCTGGACCATTCCAGACCGTCCGCCAAACATGAAGATCACCGCGACCGATGGGTCGGTCATCGCCAACCGCGGCACGACTGGTGGCGAGGCGCTGGCGCTGGAAGACATGTCGCCCTACCTGCCCCAGGCCGTCATGTCGATCGAGGACCGGCGCTTCTATTCCCATTTCGGCGTCGATCCGCTGGGTCTGGCGCGCGCCTTCGTCAACAACCTGACAGGCCAGCCGATCCAGGGCGGTTCGACGATCACCCAGCAGCTTGCCAAGAACCTGTTCCTATCCCCGGACCGCACGTTCGAGCGCAAGATCCAGGAAGTGCTCTTGTCCTTCTGGCTGGAGACGAAATTCACCAAGGACCAGATCCTGGCGATGTACCTCAACCGGGTGTACTTCGGCGCGAACGCCTATGGTGTCGAGGCCGCTTCGCGTCGCTACTTCAACAAGTCGGCACGGGACGTCAACCTCGGCGAGGCGGCAACACTTGCGGGTCTCTTGAAGGCGCCCTCGCGGCTTTCGCCTGCCAGAGATCCGAAAGCGGCCGAAGAGAGGGCACAGGTCGTTCTCGGGACGATGCGGGAAGAAGGCTACATCACTGACAGCGACCTCAAGACCGCGATGGCGCAGCCGCCTTCCAACGCCAAGAGCTCCTGGAACGGCGCCCAGCACTATGCCGCAGACATGGTGGTCGATGAGGTCAAGCGTCTGATCGGGGAGCCGAAGGTCGATGTCGTCGTCGAGACCACCGTCGATCTGCGTCTTGAGGAAGCCGCCGAAAAGGCTTTGAAAGATGTGCTGACCAAGGAAGGCGGCAAGCTGAACGCCTCGCAGGCGGCGCTTGTTTCCGTCGATGCGACTGGCGCAATCCGCGCAATGGTGGGCGGCCGCGATTATGCGCAGAGCCAGTTCAACCGGGCCGTCAAGGCAAAGCGCCAACCGGGCTCCGCGTTCAAGCCGTTCGTCTATGCCTCGGCTCTCGAGGCGGGCTACAATCCGGACACGATCGTCAACGACGCGCCTGTCCGCATCGGCAACTGGACGCCGGAGAATTATGAGAAGGAATACAAGGGGCCGGTTCCGCTTTCCTATGCGATGGCCCATTCGCTCAACACCGTCGCCGCCCAACTGGTGATGGCGGTGGGGCCTGAAAAGGTCGTGTCGATGGCGCATCGGCTCGGCGTCGATTCCGACATCCAGCCGAACGCCTCAATCGCGCTCGGGACATCGGAAGTCTCGCTGACGGAGCTCACCTCGTCCTATGCGGCCTTCATGAACGGCGGCTACAAGGCGACGCCTTATATCGTGAAGCGGATTGCCGATACGGACGGCAAGGTTCTCTATGAGGCCGATTACACCAACCCGCCGCGGGTTCTCAGCGCGCCAGTTGCGGCTGCCATGAACAGCATGATGTCGGGCGTCGTCCGTGACGGCACCGGCCGGGCCGCGCGCCTCGATGGCTGGCAGGTTGCCGGCAAGTCCGGGACGACCCAGTCGTTCCGCGATGCGCTGTTCGTCGGTTATACCAGCATCATGACGACAGGGATCTGGTTCGGCAACGACGACGGCGCCTTCATGAAAAAGGTGACGGGTGGCGGCCTGCCGGCAAAAGCCTGGAAGGAATACATGACGGTTGCAATGAAGGGCTATACCCCGACGCCACTGTTCGGTTTCAACAGCGGCCTTCAGCTGCCACCGCCCGTCGAGGAAGAACAATCGCCATCGACATCGATTGGCGACATCATTTCCGGCATCATACCGGGGGCGAGCGATCAGCGAGAAGCACCAGCGCCGGATAATTTTCCGCCAGCTCCGCGTGCGCCGGTTCAGCAGGCGGCACCTCGTGGAGAAGCCTCTCTCGAACAGCCGGCACGCAGGCCTCCGCCCGCAACGCGCCAGCAAGTCCAGCCTGCCCCACCGGGCCAGCCCGATTGCGCCTATGGTGACAACGCGGTCTGCAACACCGGGACGGTTTATGACAACAGACCGCCGCCGCGACAGTATCGCGAAGGCGGTTCTGCCAACCGGGCGCAACAAGGAGAATACAGGGATTACCGCGAATATCGTGCCCCTTACGATAGCCAGGCACCGGTGCCGCCCGGCGATGTCGGCGGCCGCCCGATGCCGCCTTCGGACGTCGGACAAGTCTACCAGCCGCAGGAAACGCGTCGCACGACGCTGTACGATATCCTCATGGGCCAGTAGCCCGTTAGAAAGACAGAAGGAAAATTGCATTTTTTTGCGTGAATGCAGGCGAATTCCCGCCTTGCAGTCCGAAAAACCCGTCCTTATATACCCCGCATGACAGCAGCCGGTGCTGCGAAAATTCCCAGTCGAGGAACTGTCAAAGGAATGCCTTTCACGGGGTTCCGACAGTTCGCTTAAAGGAGAGAGAAGATATGGCAAAAGTAATTGGCATCGACCTTGGCACTACCAACTCCTGCGTCGCCATCATGGACGGCAAGGATTCCAAAGTCATCGAGAATGCGGAAGGCGCGCGCACGACGCCGTCCATGGTCGCATTTTCTGACGACGGCGAACGTCTCGTCGGTCAGCCGGCCAAGCGCCAGGCTGTAACCAACCCAACCAATACGCTCTTCGCAGTGAAGCGCCTTATCGGCCGCCGCTACGAAGACCCGACCGTTGAGAAGGACAAGGGCCTCGTACCCTTCGACATCGTCAAGGGCGACAACGGCGACGCTTGGGTGAAGGCCCAGGACAAGGCCTACTCTCCGGCCCAGATCTCCGCGATGATCCTTCAGAAGATGAAGGAAACCGCAGAAGCCTATCTCGGCGAGAAGGTCACGCAGGCGGTCATCACGGTTCCCGCATACTTCAACGATGCCCAGCGCCAGGCAACCAAGGATGCCGGCCGCATTTCGGGTCTTGAAGTTCTGCGCATCATCAACGAGCCGACGGCTGCAGCACTTGCCTACGGCCTCGACAAGAAGGAAGGCAAGACGATTGCCGTTTACGACTTGGGCGGCGGCACGTTCGATATCTCGGTTCTCGAAATCGGCGACGGCGTCTTCGAAGTGAAGTCGACCAACGGCGACACCTTCCTCGGTGGTGAAGACTTCGATATGCGTCTCGTCGAATATCTCGCAAACGAGTTCAAGAAGGAAAACGGCATCGACCTGAAGAACGACAAGCTCGCTCTGCAGCGCCTCAAGGAAGCATCCGAGAAGGCAAAGATCGAACTGTCGTCGTCGCAGCAGACCGAAATCAACCTGCCGTTCATCACGGCCGATGCTTCCGGTCCGAAGCACCTGACCTTGAAGCTGACCCGCTCGAAGTTCGAAAGCCTGGTCGACGATCTCGTCCAGCGCACTGTCGCACCGTGCAAGGCAGCCTTGAAGGATGCCGGCGTGACTGCCGCTGAAATCGACGAAGTCGTTCTGGTCGGCGGCATGAGCCGCATGCCGAAGGTACAGGAAGTCGTCAAGCAGCTGTTCGGCAAGGAGCCGCACAAGGGCGTCAACCCGGATGAGGTGGTTGCCATGGGCGCCGCGATCCAGGGCGGCGTTCTGCAGGGCGACGTCAAGGACGTTCTCCTTCTCGACGTGACCCCGCTGTCGCTCGGCATCGAAACGCTCGGTGGCGTCTTTACCCGCCTGATCGACCGCAACACGACGATCCCGACGAAGAAGTCGCAGACCTTCTCGACCGCCGACGATAACCAGTCGGCCGTGACGATCCGCGTTTCGCAGGGCGAGCGTGAAATGGCGCAGGACAACAAGCTGCTCGGTCAGTTCGACCTCGTCGGTCTGCCGCCGGCTCCGCGCGGCATGCCGCAGATCGAAGTCACGTTCGACATCGACGCCAACGGCATCGTCCAGGTTTCGGCCAAGGACAAGGGTACCGGCAAGGAACAGCAGATCCGCATCCAGGCATCTGGTGGTCTGTCCGACGCCGACATCGAGAAGATGGTCAAGGACGCCGAGGCGAACGCCGAAACCGACAAGAAGCGTCGTGCCGGTGTGGAAGCCAAGAATCAGGCCGAAAGCCTCATTCACTCCAGCGAGAAGTCGCTGGCTGAATACGGCGACAAGGTAACCGAGACCGACCGCAAGGCGATCGAGGATGCCATTGCCGCGCTCAAGGCTTCTGTCGAGGCTCCCGAGCCTGATGCAGATGACATCCAGGCGAAGACCCAGACCCTCATGGAAACATCCATGAAGCTTGGTCAGGCCATCTATGAGGCCCAGCAGGCTGATGGTGGCGCTGCCGAAGCCGGCAAGGACGACGGTGTCGTCGATGCCGACTACGAGGAAATCAAGGACGACAAGAAGTCGGCCTAAGTCTGGTTCCGTTGACGGATACCGCTAGATAGTCGACTAAGATATCCGGCTGCCATCGTGCAGCCGGAACCCTTTCTGGAGCCGGTTACCGCTTATGGCTAAAGCAGATTTTTACGAAACGCTGGGTGTCGGCAAATCCGCTGACGAGAAGGAGCTGAAAAGCGCCTTCCGTAAGCTTGCGATGAAATACCATCCCGACAAGAACCCCGGCGATGCGGAAGCTGAGAAGAAATTCAAGGAGATCGGCGAAGCCTACGAGACGCTGAAGGATCCCCAGAAGCGCGCGGCCTATGATCGCTTCGGTCATGCTGCCTTCGAACAGGGTGGCATGGGCGGCGGCGGTGGCGGCTTCTCCGGCGGCGCGGGAGCAGGTGGCTTCTCCGACATTTTCGAAGACATTTTCGGCGACATGATGGGTGGCGGCCGTGCGCGCCGTTCCTCCGGCGGTCGCGAACGCGGCGCCGATCTTCGCTACAATATGGAGATCACCCTCGACGAGGCCTATGCCGGCAAGACGGCACAGATCCGGGTTCCATCCTCGATCACCTGTGACGTTTGTTCGGGTTCGGGCGCCAAGCCCGGCACGCAGCCCAAGACCTGCGGCACCTGCCAGGGTTCCGGACGCGTCCGCGCATCCCAGGGCTTCTTCTCGGTGGAGCGGACCTGCCCGACCTGTCACGGCCGCGGACAGACGATCACCGATCCCTGCACCAAGTGCCACGGCCAGGGCCGTGTTACCGAAGAACGTTCGCTTTCCGTGAACATTCCATCGGGCATCGAAGACGGCACGCGCATTCGCCTGCAGGGCGAAGGCGAAGCCGGTGCGCGCGGTGGCCCAACCGGGGATCTCTACATCTTCCTGTCGGTCCGACCGCACGAGTTCTTCCAGCGTGATGGCGCCGATCTCTACTGCGCCGTGCCGATCTCCATGACGACGGCAGCGCTTGGCGGCACGTTCGATGTCGGGACGCTGGATGGATCGAAGTCACGTGTGACCGTTCCTGAGGGCACACAGGCCGGCAAGCAGTTCCGCCTAAAGGGCAAGGGAATGCCGGTGCTGCGGTCTTCACAGACGGGTGACCTCTACATCCAGATCCAGATCGAGACGCCGCAGAAGCTGACCAAGCGCCAGCGCGAGCTGCTGCAGGAGTTCGAGGACATCTCGTCCAAGGAGAACAATCCGGAATCGACGGGCTTCTTTGCCCGGATGAAGGAATTCTTCGACACCTGAGGGCTGTCGCAAAGACGAAGATTGCAAAACGCCGGCCCTGCGCCGGCGTTTTGCAATCTTCGTTAAAACCCTTATAGACACCGCAATCTGCCCAGCCATTATTATAGAGCTGAACAATCCCGCTCTGTAGTTGCGGGACTGAAACAATCGAGACCAGACATGACGGACGGTAAACACTATTGGCTTCGCAAAGACGACAAGCAGGCGACCAAGGCCAACTTCCCGGAACTGTTCTTCGACCTGGTCTTCGTCTTCGCTTTCATCCAGTTGTCAGAAACGCTGGCCGCGGATTTCTCGCTCGGGATCGCCGCCGAAGCGCTGATTTTCATCTTCGCGCTCTGGTGGGTCTGGATCCACACAACCTGGGTCACCAATCTTCTCGATGCCGAAATAGAGCCGGTGCGGATCCTGCTGTTCGGCCTGATGTTTCTCGGCGTCATTCTGGCAATTGCCCTGCCGAGGGCGTTTCAGGACATGGGCCTGTCCTTCGCGCTCGCCTATTCGGCCATGCAGATCATCCGATCGCTGTTTGCGCTCTACGCCTTCCGGCACGCCGATCGGGCCTCCTATGTCACCTTCCAGCGGATTACCGTCTGGCTTTCGGTTTCAAGCGCCTTGTGGATCGCCGGCGGCCTCAGTGAACAGTCCGTCCGGGTGTATTTCTGGATCGCTGCGCTGGCGATCGAATATATCGCACCGATCTTACGGTACCGGGTGCCCGGGCTAGGTGCCGCACCTGCGGAAACGCTTGACATCAACGGCGAGCATATGGCCGAACGTTGCGCGCTGTTCGTCATCATCGCACTTGGGGAAACGATCCTCACCACGGGCAAGAATGCGTCCAGTCATCTGGAAAGCAGCTTGACGCCACTCGTGTTGTTTGTAGCCTTCCTTTCGACCGTGCTGATGTGGTGGATCTACTTCCATGACGGGCAGGAAAAGGCAGCCGACAAGGCGGAAGAAAGTTCAGAGCCACAGGCGACCGCGAATCATCTTTTCACCTACGGTCACCTGCCGATTATCGCTGGCATCATCCTTACTGCAGTCGGTGAAGACTTCGCGCTGTCGCATGCGCACGAGCATGCAACGCTTGCTCAGGCTTTCGCGCTTCTGGGCGGTCCGATCCTGTTCTTAAGCGGCATGATCTGGGTAAAGACGCATTCGACAAAGCATGTGCCATGGTCGCATTGCGCCGGCATTGCCGTCCTTGTTGCCTGCTTTCTGCTTGTTGCGAGCCTGACAACCGTCCACATCCAGATGCTTGCGACGGGTTCGCTTCTGGCCGTCGCAATCTGGGAATATGTGGCCCTGAGGCGCTTTGCCCACGCCGCGGCGTGAGGCTCAGTAGTGTGGCGGGCGTGTGTTGGCCGGCGCTTCCAGCGAGGTTTCCTCGAGGGACAGAAAGCGTACGGTCAGCCGGTCGAGCTTCGCGCGGGTCTGCTCGACGACCTTCCACTGCTCGGCAAGCTGGTCGGACAGTTCCTCGATGACCTTGGCCTGATGCGCCGCCAATTCCTCCAGCTTCAAAATTCGATCGTCGTCGGTCACACTATTCACTCGCACTCGATTTCGGGCCGTCGCCGGATCCTTCCGGCTGAGGCTTTCTCCGAGACTACAGCGTTTGGAGCGGGAAGAAAACGGCGGGCACGGCCTGCAACTCGCTAAGGGTGATGTCAGTTACAGACCTGCGCTTGCCTTCTTGGCGCGAAGTCCTTAGCTCCTACGTGGAAACAACGCGATACAAGATGGCGCAAAAGACTTTCCTTTCCCGGCTGAAGCTGACCGACTTTCGAAATTACACCCAGGCTTCGCTCGATCTCGACGGCCGGCATGTCGTCCTGACCGGCGAGAATGGTGCGGGTAAGACCAACCTTCTGGAAGCCGTGTCCTTCCTGTCTCCGGGCCGTGGCCTGCGCCGCGCCGTGCTGAGCGATGTCACGCGCGTCGGCGCTGCCGCAGGTTTCAGCGTCTTTGCGGATGTGGACGGGATGGAGGGCGAGGTTTCGCTCGGCACCGGCATCGAAGCGAATGACGGCGACGGTGTCAGCCGTAAGCTCCGCATCAACGGCACGCCGGCAAAATCGACGGAGGAACTTTCCGACCATCTTCGTGCCCTGTGGCTGACGCCGGCGATGGACGGCCTGTTTACCGGCCCTTCGGCCGACCGTCGCCGCTTTCTCGACCGACTGGTTCTCTCGCTCGATGCAGGTCACGGCCGGCGGGCGGGCGATTTCGAACGTGCCATGCGCAGCCGCAACCGGTTGCTGTCCGAAGGCCGGTTCGATCCCGCGTGGCTTTCCGCAATCGAGGCGCAGATGGCGGGTCTCGGTATATCCATGGCGGCGGCCCGGCACGAGATGCTGGGACTGCTGAAGACGCTGTCTGCCAATCTCGGCGACACGCCGTTTCCAACGCCCGATCTTTCGCTGGAAGGGTTCCTGGACGGCGCCATGGAGCGGCCAGCGGCGGACCTGGAAGATGAATACCTGGCGATGCTTTCGTCAGGGCGCGGCCGCGACGCGGCGGCAGGCCGGACATTGGACGGGCCGCACCGTGTCGACCTAACAGTTCGTCACCGCGAGAAGGACATCGAGGCTTCGCGCTGTTCGACCGGGGAGCAGAAAGCCCTGCTGATCGGGCTCGTGCTTGCCCATGCCCGCCTGACGGCGGATATGACTGGCCATGCGCCGATCCTGCTTCTGGACGAGATTGCAGCACATCTGGACGAGGGACGGCGCGCGACATTGTTCGATCTCGTGCATGGACTGGGCGGGCAGGCCTTCATGACCGGCACCGATCGCCACATGTTTGCAGCGCTTGCTGATCGGGCGCAGTTCCTGACCGTTTCCCATGGCGGCATTAGCCGCTGAACCTGCTTACACTCGATTGCCGCGGTGCTATGATCCCATGATGGAAAACCAGAATTCGGACGCGCTCCGCCCAGATGAAATCGAGCGCTATCGCCGCCATATCCTGCTGCCGGAGATCGGCGGTCAGGGCCAGCAGAAGCTCAAGAGCGCACGCGTTCTGGTGATCGGCGCCGGCGGCCTCGGCGCGCCCATTCTCGAATACCTCGCAGCGGCCGGCGTTGGCACGATCGGCATCGTTGACGACG
The DNA here is from genome assembly GCF_014842035.1 of Rhizobium sp. CFBP 8752. Classification (NCBI taxonomy): domain Bacteria; kingdom Pseudomonadati; phylum Pseudomonadota; class Alphaproteobacteria; order Hyphomicrobiales; family Rhizobiaceae; genus Rhizobium; species Rhizobium sp. CFBP 8752. The sequence goes on from NZ_JACYUZ010000003.1 coordinate 405,163, forward strand.
ACCGCGTTTCGCTCTCCAACCTGCAGCGACAGGTGATCCACGATACCGGCACGATCGGCGAGATGAAGACACGGAGTGCCCGAGAGGCGATCGCCCGGTTAAACCCGAATACGCGGGTGATCGATTTCGAGGAGCGCTTCTCCGCCGAATGGGCTCAGATGCATCTCTCCCGTTTTCGCCTGCTGATCGACGGCTCGGACAATTTCGACACGCGCTATGCAGCAGCGGACGCGGCGGAAGCGGCCCGCATCCCCTTGGTGACGGGTGCGGTCGGGCGCTTCGACGGATCGGTGACGGTGCTGAAACCTTACGAGGCCGGCTCGGACGGAGAGCTCAACCCCACCTACCGCGACCTCTTCCCCGAGCAGCCGCCGGAAGGCCTTATCCCAGCCTGCGCCGAGACCGGCGTCGTCGGCGCGCTCACCGGCGTGATCGGGACGCTGATGGCGATGGAAGCGATCAAGTTGGTGACAGGGATTGGCGAACCGCTGGTTAGACGCCTGTTGCTCTACGATGCGCTGGCAACCCGGTTCGATGTGATCAAGTACAAGCGCCGCGGGACACGGACGGCGGCGGAATGACCGAGATCGTTCGCCTCGACGAGAGTTTTACCCGCTGGGAAGACCTGCTGACGCTCATCCTGTCATCCTTCGCCTATATGGACGGCGTGATCGATCCGCCCTCCTCAGCTCACCGGCTGACGCCCGCCTCGCTCGCGCAAAAGGCGCGAGACGAAATTGCGTTCGTCGCGGAGGAAGACGGAAAGCTTGCAGGTTGCGTGTTTCTGAAGCCTGAACCCGGATGTCTCTATGTGGGCAAGCTGGCGATATCGCCTGCGTTCCAGAGCCGAGGCATCGGCCGGCAGCTGCTTTCCGTGGCGGAGGATATCGCGCGGCAAAGAGGCCTGCCTGCGCTCAGGCTGGAGACCCGCATCGAGCTTACCGGCAATCACACGACCTTCGCGAGGTGGGGCTTCGTGAAGACGGCCGAGAATGCCCATGCGGGCTATGCCAGAACGACATCGATCGAGATGCGGAAGCGGCTTTCGCAGACAACCTAATTCCGGCCGGGCAGAACCCGGTTGGGTGGGCGATGGCCGTCGAAATACGTGCGGATATTGATGATCACCTTGTCGCCCATGTCGATGCGCCCTTCGATCGTTGCCGAGCCCATATGCGGCAAGAGCACGACACGTCCCTCGCGGGCGAGCTTGACCAGCTTCGGATTGATGGCCGGTTCGTTCTGATAGACGTCGAGCCCTGCGCCGGCAATTTTTCCGTCACGCAGCAGCTGCACCATCGCTGCCTCGTCGATAATATCGCCGCGGGCGGTGTTGACGATGATCGAACCAGGCTGCAGCAAGGCCAGCCGGCGGGCCGAGAGAAGGTGGAAGGTCGCCGGCGTCGACGGGCAGTTGATCGAGACGATATCGACGCGCGCAAGCATCTGGTCGAGGCTGTCCCAATAGGTCGCCTCGAGCTCTTCCTCGGTGGCCGGGCTGACCGGTTTGCGATTGTGATAATGGATGGCGAGGCCGAAGGCCTTGGCCCGGCGCGCCACGGCACTGCCGATGCGGCCCATGCCGACGATGCCGATACGCTTGCCCCAGATCCGCCGACCGAGCATCCAGGTCGGGCTCCAGCCCTCCCAGTCACCGGGTTTGTCGGTGAGGATCCGCGATCCTTCCGCCAGACGACGGTTGACGGCGAGGATCAGCGCCAAGGTCATGTCGGCGGTGTCTTCGGTCAGGACGTTCGGCGTGTTGGTGACCGTGATCCCCTTCTTGGCGGCGGCATCCACATCGATATGGTCGGTACCGTTGGAGAAGCTCGCGATCAGCTTCAGCTGCGGGCCAGCTTCTGCGATCAGCCCTTCGTCGATCCTGTCGGTGACGGTCGGCACCAGCACATCGGCAGTCTTCATCGCAGCGATGAGGTCTTCGCGCGAACGGGGGTGATCGTCGATATTGAGCTCGGCATCGAAAAGCTCGCGCATGCGCGTTTCGACAGCGTCCGGCAGCTTGCGGGTGATGTAAACCTGGGGTTTTTTCTTCGCTGTCATGGTTTCAAAGCCGCATTGCAATCAGCTGCCATTAGGACGTCCTTAACCAAGGTGCGCGATAGTCGGAGGCATCCAGGGCGTTTTCTTAACAGACCCGTCGGCGAAGACAAACAAAACCTCGCATGGACAGGAACGCTTATGGAATTTCAGCCGGAATGAGATTCATGCGCAGCACATTCTTTACATCCTTTCTTGCAGCTTCGATTGGCATTCTCACCTGCCTGTCCGGCACTGACGATGCAATTGCACAGGGCGTGGCCAAGGGCGCAAGCGGTCTGCCGCTTCCCCGTTTCGTCAGCCTGAAATCGAGAAAAGTGAACATCCGCATCGGTCCGAGCACGGACTATGCGGTGTCATGGATGTACATGAAGTCGGGAACCCCGATGGAAATCATCCAGGAATACGACAACTGGCGCCGCGTTCGCGATGCCGAGGGCACGGAAGGCTGGGTCAACCAGGCGCTGCTTTCCGGCGAGCGCACTGCCGTTGCAGCGCCGTGGATGCGCGGCAAGGGCAAGGACATCTATGTCAACATGCGCGGCGAGCCGCAGCAATCGGCCGGCCTCGTCGCAAAGCTCGAGCCCGGCGTGATGATCAAGATCACCGAATGCAATGGCGACTGGTGCCATGCGGAAGCAAATGGTGCAGAGGGCTGGATCGCCCAGGCGGAAATCTGGGGTGCTTACCCGGGAGAGGCCTTCAAATAAGGCCTCTTTCCTTCGCGGCCTGCGCAAGCGAGACCATCGGCCGTGGCCCGAGCTGCTGGATAACGATGGCAGCGACCAGGCAGCCGAGCTTGCCGCAATCCTCCAGCGAGCGATCCGTGGTGTAGCCATAGAGGAAGCCGGCGGCGAACAGATCGCCCGCACCGGTCGTATCGACGAGTTCCTCGATCTCATAAGCGGGAATCGCGATCCGCTCCTTGCCACGCACGAGAACCGCGCCTTCTTCGCTCAGCGTGATGGCCGCCAGCTTGCAATCGTGAGCGATCTTGCCGATGGCAAGCTCGAAATCGTCGGTCTCGTAGAGCGACAGAAGCTCTTGCTTGTTGGCAAAGACGATATCCACAGTGCCGGATTTCATCAGTTCCAGAAATTCATCCCGGTAGCGACCGACGCAGAACGGATCCGACAGCGTCATCGAGACTTCCCGACCATGCGCATGGGCGATGCGGGCGGCTTCGCGGATCGCATCCTTGGCGCGCGGCGGATCCCACAGGTAACCTTCGAAATAGGTCACCTTCGATTCGGCAACCACATCTTCCTCGACATGTTCAGGACCGAGTTCGACGCAGGCGCCGAGATAGGTGTTCATCGAGCGCTCGCCATCCGGCGTCACGAAAATCATCGAACGGGCGGTCGGGGGATGAACACCATCAGGCTTTGTCTCATAGTGGACGCCCTGAGCCCGGATATCATGCTGGAAAATGGTGCCGAGCTGATCGTTGGCGACCTTGCCGAAATAGGCAGCCCTGCCGCCAAGGCTGGCGACGCCTGCCGCCGTGTTGCCGGCCGAACCGCCAGAGGCTTCGACCGCAGGGCCCATCTTCGAATAGAGAAGTTCGGCGCGCTCGGCATTGATCAGGTTCATCGCACCCTTGATGATCGCGTTGTCGCCGAGGAATTGATCGTCGCAGCGCGCGAGGATGTCCACGATGGCATTGCCGATGGTTAGCACGTCGAATTTCGGCATCCGGCCCTGATCCTGTCTCTGATGAATGGATGAGAGAACGGGTATTCGCCTTTAGCCGTGATGGGAAGCGAAAAAAGCCGACAAAGGGCGGCTTGAGAAATCTGCAGCTGTCATTCTCCCGTCACGGTAAGCGGCTAGATAACAATCATCCAATTGCTGATGTCGACCACGGATGAACTGGCGACGACGCGTTTGGAAACCCCTGGCTGGACCGGGGAAAAAGCGGGGATCATGCCCCGCTTTTCTGTTTTTGGCGGCTGCTTTCAAACCGCTTTCCGCGCGGCGCATTTGTCGTCCAGCCGGATCTGCGCTAGACGCAGTTAACAATTTTCTCCGAAAGCCATTTCAGTGTCGTCAGTCTTTGCCAATGTGCTGCCCGTCTTCATCCTGATCCTGACGGGCTGGCTCGCTGCCAAAACCGGGCTTTTGAAAGCCGAAACCGGTGACGCGTTGGGGGAATACGTCTTCAAGATCGCTGTTCCGATGCTGATCTTCCGGACCGTTGCAGACGCCCATTTCGGCGGCGTCTCTCCCTTCGGGCTGTGGAGCGCCTACTTTATCGGCGTTGCCGTGACGTGGACGGCCGGGCACCTCATCGCCACACGGTTCTTCGCAAGGGATGCCAAGGTGGGCGTCATCGCGGGGATGTCGAGTGCGTTTGCCAACAACATCTTTATCGGCCTGCCGCTGATCGATCACATGGTCGGCAAGGAGGGGCTCGTTGCCGTCTCGATCCTGCTTGCCATCCATCTGCCGATCATGATGATCGCGGGATCGATCCTGATGGAGGGGGCCACCGCGCGGGTGGATGGCACGCAGAAGCGCAAGCTGTCCGTAGTTCTGCGGCAGGTCGGCAGCAACCTTGTGCGAAATCCGCTGGTGATCTCGATCGCGCTGGGGATACCGTTCAATCTTCTGGGATTCTCGATACCCACGGCCGTTCTGCCCGTGGTCAACCAGATCGCGGCCTCGGCCGGTCCGGTGGCGCTGATCTCGATCGGCATGGCGGTCACCCGTTACCAGATCCGCGGCGATATCAATCTGGCAACGGCTGTCGCGGTGCTGAAGCTTGCCCTGATGCCGGCGATCGTTTTCGCCACCAGCCATGCGATCGGGCTGCCACGCGACTGGGCGGCCGCACTGGTTCTGACCTCGTCCGTTCCGACCGGCATCAATGCCTGGCTGATTGCGCAGCGGTTCAGGTCCGGACAAAGCCTCGCAGCCTCGACCATCAGCATCACGACAGCCTTCGGCCTCATCACCGTGAGCTTCTGGGGCTGGCTGCTGTCGTGACGGGAATGGCTGCCGCTTCGTGAGATCACTCGGGTGAGATCAGTTCGTCGGTGCGGGTGCGGGTGCAGCGCCGGGTTCAGGCAGTGGCGCAGGGCTATCAGACTGTTCGCGGATGTAAGCGAGCAGGTTGCCGCGTTCCTTGTCGTTCTTCAGGCCGGCAAAGCCCATCGCAGTCCCCTTCACATAGGCCTTGGGCGCAACGAGGAAGTGGTTGAGGTGATCGAAGGTCCAGGTCTCGGCGCCGCTCTTGGAAAAATCCTTCATCCCAGCAGAGTAGGAAAAGCCCTCATGGCTGGCCACAGGACGGTTCACAACACCCCATAGATCGGGACCGACCTTGTTAGGGCCTCCCTTTTCAATGGAGTGACAGCTCTGACACTTCTTGAATACCGTTGCGCCGGCAGCGGCATCAGCGCCCGCCATCAGCTGACCAACAGGAACGACTTCCGCGGCACCGCCACCGGCAGGCGCTTCGCCGCCCGCTGGCTCTTCCAGCGCGGCGATTGCAAATCCTTCCTTCTCAGGCGACGGCGAGTGGAAAATCCCCTCCGACGCGATCGATACGGACATCATCACGAAAACCGTGGCAAGCAATGCGCCTACCGCCATGTTTACATAGGGATTCATCAGCAAATTCTCCTCACCGGCCCGCCGTCCCAAAGCAGGCACCTTGAATTTGTTTGGAAGCTATGTCTTTTGCAGAGGCCTTGCAACACGATACGCTCGTTGTGCTTGAGACTTTTTGCCACTGCGCAGGCTGGATTAGAAGGTTTTACGATGACTTACACGGCTTTCGACCGGACGCTCGTTCTTATTCCCGCACGAATGGCCTCAACGCGCCTTCCCGGCAAGCCGCTGGCAGACATCGCCGGCCTGCCCATGATCGTGCAGGTCGCAAAGCGCGCCGAAGAGGCCAATGTCGGTCGCATCGTCGTTGCCGTCGATCATCAGGACGTTTTCGATGTGGTGAAAGCTGCAGGTTTCGAGGTGGTCATGACGCGAGAAGACCACCAGTCGGGTTCCGATCGCATCTTCGAAGCGCTGACCAAGTCGGACCCTGATGGCAAGGTGGAATACGTGATCAACGTGCAGGGCGACCTGCCGACCGTGGACGCCGATGCGGTACGCGCCTCGCTCAAGCCGCTGCTGGACAGCCCGCAGACAGATATCGCCACGCTGACCGTAGAGATCACCGACGAGCACGAGAAGACCAATCCGAATGTGGTCAAGATCGTCGGATCGCCTCTCTCGGACACACGGTTGAAGGCGCTCTACTTTACCCGCGCCACGGCCCCTTACGGCAATGGGCCGCTTTACCACCACATCGGGCTTTACGCCTATCGCCGCAGCGCGCTTGAGAAATTCGTGGCTCTCGGCCCGTCAGTGCTCGAAAAGCGCGAATCGCTCGAGCAGTTGCGGGCACTTGAAGCGGGCATGCGCATCGATGCGGAAATCGTCTCCTCGGTGCCGCTCGGTGTCGACACGCCGGCCGACCTTGAAAAGGCGCGCGCCATCTTATCCTCCCGCGGTTTGTAACGGATCAGCCTCATGAATGCCTCGACCAACCGCATTTCCTTCCAGGGAGAATTCGGCGCCAATTCCGACATGGCGTCCAGGGACATGTTTCCGGACATGGAACCCCTGCCCTGCCCGACCTTCGAAGATGCGTTCCAGGCGCTGGAGAACGGTGATTCGGATCTCGCGATGATTCCGATCGAAAACACCATCGCTGGCCGCGTTGCCGACATTCACTACCTGCTGCCGGAATCGCGTCTGCATATCGTCGGCGAATATTTCATGCCGATCCGGTTCCAGCTGATGGTGTTGCCGGGTGTGGAGCGCGAAGAGATCCGCACCGTCCACAGCCATATCCATGCCCTTGGCCAGTGCCGCAAGATCATCCGTGCCAATGGCTGGAAAGCCGTCGTTGCCGGCGACACGGCGGGCGCTGCGAAACTGGTGTCCGAAAAGGGCGACCGCTCGATGGCAGCCCTTGCGCCACGGCTTGCGGCCAGCCTCTACGGGCTCGACATTCTGGCTGAGAATGTCGAGGACACGGAAAACAACGTCACCCGTTTCGTGGTTCTGTCGCGCGACGAGAAGTGGGTGCAGCGCAACGAAGCCGACGACGTGATCGTCACCACCTTCGTGTTCAACGTGCGCAACATCCCAGCTGCGCTCTACAAGGCGATGGGTGGCTTTGCCACCAACGGCATCAACATGACCAAGCTCGAAAGCTATCAGCTCGGCGGCAAGTTCGTGGCGACGCAGTTCTACGCGGATATCGAGGGGCATCCGGACGACGCCCCCGTGCGCCGTGCGCTCGAGGAGCTGCGGTTCTTCTCCGAAAAGGTCCGCATTCTCGGGACCTACAAGGGTCATCCGATGCGAGGCGCGCTCCAGAAAGGCTGACGGTCGGAAGCGCTCCTTTCAGCGCTTCCAGTCGATCCAATCGCGCATCAGCCGATAGGCAATCGCTCCCTTGGCGGGACCGAACGGCTTGTCGTCCGGACCGGCTTCCAGCATCGCCTGAACCTCGGCTCGCGAAAACCAGCGAACATCAGACATTTCGTGGACGTCGATGGTAATCTCCGTCGACGTCGCCTCGGCGAAACAGCCGATCATCAACGAATGCGGCATCGGCCAGGGCTGCGACGCGTGATACCGCACACGTCCGATCTCGATTGCCGATTCCTCGACGGTTTCGCGTCTGACGGCCTGTTCGATCGTTTCGCCGGGTTCGACGAAGCCGGCCAGGCAGGAATACATGCCCTCCTGGAAATGATGGCTGCGGCCCAGCAGGCAGCGGTCGTTTTCCTCATCGATCGTCATCATGATGACGACTGGGTCGGTGCGCGGAAACATCATGTGCTGACACTTCGTGCAGACGCGCTTGTAGCCGCCGATCTTCATTTCGGTGGGCGAGCCGCATTTGCCGCAGAAGATATTGGCGGCATTCCAGTTGAGCAAGGACACGGCCTGGGCGACCTCGCCCTGAAGCTCATCATCGAGCAGGCCTTCGCGGAAGAGAGCCCGCGCCTCTGTCGGCTTGTAATGGCTTGCGAGCTCTTCATCGGCGATCGTAACCGGGACAGCGACGCGCGGCTCGCCATTCTGGTGATGGCCGAGCAGCACGGCACGGTCGAAATCCGGCTTCAGCTCCGCCAGCTCGTAAGCCGCAAACAGCGGATCGAGGATCTGGCCGTCGTGCTTCAGAATGACCCGGCTGCCGGAAAAGGCAAGGATATGTGTGCCATCGACGGACAGCGCCTTCTCGATGCAGTCGTCTTCCCGGTTTTCCGCCTGCCGGTCGAGCTTGTTGCCGGTGAAAGCAGTGAGGCTGCTTGGGTCTGGATGGGGTGTATCGGTATCGAATATGCTGCTCATCGGGAAAGCTTTTCCATCAGTCTGTTCATCAGGGCCTGCATCTTTTCGCCATCATAGGGTTCTGCGGATCCGTATCCCCAGATCGGGCCCGGCCAGTTCGCATCGCCTTCTGAGCGGGCAATCACATGAACATGGAGCTGCCGGACGATGTTGCCAAGCGCACCGACATTAATCTTGGTCGCGCCCGTTATCGCCTTCAAGGTGGCCGCAACATGATTGACCTCGGCCGACAGGAGCGCCTGATCGGCCTCCGAAAGCTCGAAAATCTCGGTCACGTCGGCCCGCTGCGGCACCATGACCAGCCACGGCCAGCGGCTGTCATTCTGGATCCGCAGCTGGCAGAGATCGAGGGTGGCGATGAGATCGGAGTCCCGCGCAATGCGCCCGTCCAGTTCGAACTCGCTCAAGCATTTCTCCTAATGTTTTTATCTGGTCGTAGTTTTTTACAGGCTTGGCTTGCATTTGGAAGCGTTATTGACGATATGAGCGGTGGGAGGTTGGTGGTGGACGAGCCACTCGCCAACCGGGTCAGGTCCGGAAGGAAGCAGCCCTAACGAGCCAGGCACGGGTCGCCGTGCCAGCCTCCCACCCTCTCATCTTGGTCAGCATCCGGCGCGCTCAGTCTCTGACGGCCGGAATGGCCCGTACAGGCTGGCAGGATTTTCATGAGCGACGACGGGCCGACATATTCCAGCAACCCGACTGCGCCGACGCCTTCCGGCAGTGGCTATCGGGTTCTCGCCCGCAAATACCGTCCCAAGGATTTTTCCGACCTGATGGTCGGCCAGGAGCCGATGGTGAGAACACTCACCAACGCCTTCGAGACCGGCCGCATTGCGCAGGCCTATATGCTGACTGGTGTACGCGGTGTCGGCAAAACGACGACTGCCCGCATTCTGGCGCGCGCGCTCAATTACAAGACCGCCGAGATCGACCGCCCGACGATCGATCTGCGGATCCCCGGCGAGCACTGCCAGGCGATCATGGAAGGTCGGCATGTCGATGTCATCGAGATGGATGCGGCCTCGCATACCGGTATCGACGATATCAGAGAGATCATCGAGCAGGTGCGCTATCGTCCTGTCTCGGCGCGCTACAAAGTCTACATCATCGACGAAGTGCACATGCTCTCCACGCAGGCTTTCAACGGTCTGCTGAAGACGCTCGAAGAGCCGCCGGAGCATGTGAAATTCATCTTCGCGACGACGGAAATCCGCAAGGTGCCGATTACCGTCCTGTCGCGCTGCCAGCGCTTTGACCTGCGCCGTATCAGCGCTGCCGATCTCGTCGGCCTGTTCACGACCATTCTCGAAAAGGAAGGTATTCCGGCCGAGACCGAGGCGTTGTCGATGATCGCGCGCGCGGCCGAAGGCTCGGCTCGTGACGGACTTTCGCTGCTGGACCAGGCGATCGCCCATGGTGCAGGCCATGTGGTTGCAGATACCGTGCGCGGCATGCTGGGTCTTGCCGACCGCGCCCGCATCGTCGATCTGTTCGAACAGATCGTGCAGGGCGACGTGACGGCTGCCCTTTCCGAATTTACCGCCCAATACGAGGCCGGCGCCAACCCTGTCGTGGTTCTGACCGACCTTGCCGACTTCACCCATCTCGTCACGCGGTTCAAATATATTCCGGAAGCTGCGGACGATCCGTCGCTGAGCGAAGTGGAGCGTGTGCGCGGTCGCGAATTTTCCGAGACGATTGCGGTCAGCACCCTGTCGCGCATCTGGCAGATGCTATTGAAGGGCATTCCGGAAGCGGAGAACTCTTCCCGCCCCGCCGGTGCCGCAGAAATGGTGCTGATCCGCCTGACCCATGCCGCCCACCTTCCCTCACCGGAAGACGCTGCGCGCCGGCTTGCCGACCTTTCCGGTGGCGATGGCCAGCGCGGCGCGCCGAATGGGAATGGCGGCGGTAATGGCGCAGGCCAGACTTCGTCATCGCACCAGCCGCTTAATGCCCGCGGTATTGATATGCAGTCGCAGCGGATGCCGTCAGGTGGACCGACGGCGATGCTCAAGGCCGTGCCGAACGACAACCCGCGCGAGATGCCGGTCGGCCGTGTCGAGGAAAAGCCCGAGCCCAGCGTTGCGGTGCGCTCGCTGGCCGATATCGTCGATCTCTGCTCCAAGAACCGCGACGCGAAGCTGAAGGCGCTGGTGCGCAATTTCGTTCGGCTGGTCAAGATCGAACCGGGCCGGCTCGACATGCGCCTGACCGACGGCGGACCAACGACGCTGCCCGGCGAACTCGGCGTCAAGTTGAAGGAATGGACCGGCATCCACTGGATCGTCTCCCTCAGCAAGGAAGATGGTTCGCCGACATTGGTCGAGGCAGAGGGAACGGCGCGCGAAGCCCGGCTGACCGATGCCCGCTCCGACCCGGATGTCGCGGCGATCCTGTCGCAGTTTCCCGGCGCAAAGATCACCGACGTCCGGATCCGCGTGAGCGAGGACGAAATCGACGCAGACGAATTGCCGCCGCCAGCCGTGGTGGAAAGCGCCGAGGGCGATATCCTGCCGGGCGACGACATCGAACTTTAAAAATCAGGAAGAGGAGATCCCGATGCGCGACATCATGGGCATGATGGGCAAGGTCAAGGAAATGCAGGCCAAGATGGAGAAGATGCAGGCGGATATCGCCGCTCTCGAAGTCGAAGGCACGGCCGGTGGTGGCCTCGTCACTATAAGGATGAACGGCAAAGGCGACATGCTGGGCCTGAAGATCGACCCATCCCTGTTCAAGGAAGACGAATCCGAGATCCTCGAAGACCTGATCATTGCGGCCCACAAGCTGGCCAAGGATCGGGCAGAAGAAATCACTGCCGAAAAGACCAAGGAACTGACCGCCGGCCTGCCGATTCCGCCCGGCATGAAGCTGCCGTTCTAAGCCGAGACCGGCGTTCCCTCTGGGAACCGTCTGCCGGCAAGACCCGCCTTTTCGCTAGAACTTGGCGGGTTTTCCGGCTTCGATCGCCTCTCGCATATCGGCATGGATGGGTGCGGATAAAAACCGCTGCCGGTCGTCATCTCCCAGACGCTTGCCGAATTTGGTTAGCAGTTCCGGAATAGAAACCCTCGTTCCCTGGTAGACGCTGAATTCGACGGCATCGCCCGCCGATGCGAAACCCGGCGCCAGGACCCGGCAGTAGATGCCGGGGCGTGCCGCACTTCTGTAGGCTTTGACGAATGTCGGGTCGCCCATCTTGGCGGCAAGCGTCGCACAGGGCGTGCGGGCGGATGTCGCCTGCAGCACAAGCTCGGCACCGATGCGGAAACAGTCACCGGCGGCCACGTCGCGGTTGTCGAGCCCTTCGATCACAAGGTTTTCGCCAAACGTGCCATCCGGCAGATCGCGGCCGAGTTCCGACCGCCACCAGTCGAGCGTGAGGCTGCCTTCGAGCAGGATCGCCTGCTCAGGGCCACCATGATATTTCGTATTGCAGACGGCATCGCCGACCAGGCCTTCCACGTCGATCATGACCGGATTTTTCATCGGCATCTTGTTGATGCCGGTCTTGTAGCTCTTGCCCGGAAGCTTTTCCGGATGACCAAGGCAGAGGCTAAGAAGTTTCATTCGGCTGGTCCTTCGTCGATTCCGTTTCCCCTGCATATGGGCTAAAGGAGAACCATGGCAAAGCGAGTCACCGGCCCCGAAATCGAAAAACTCATCCAGCTTCTGGCGAAAGTACCGGGTCTCGGCCCCCGTTCGGCCCGCCGGGCGGCATTGCATCTCATCAAGAAGAAGGACCAGTTGCTCGGTCCGCTGTCGAACGCGATGGGCGAAGCCTATGACAAGGTGAAGATCTGCTCGCGTTGCGGCAATGTGGATACGTCCGATCCCTGCACGGTCTGCACCGATATCCGACGCGACCAGTCGACGCTGATCGTGTGCGAAGACGTGTCCGATCTCTGGGCTCTGGAGCGCGCAGGCGCAATGAACGCGGCCTATCATGTACTGGGCGGCACGCTGTCGCCGCTCGATGGCATCGGACCCGATGATCTCAACATCCGCGGCCTGATCGACCGGGTGAGCGAAGGCGTGGTCAAGGAAATCATCATCGCCGTCAACGCCACGGTCGAGGGACAAACCACAGCACACTATATAACCGACCAGCTGGCCGGCATCGATGTGAAGATCACCCGATTGGCGCATGGCGTTCCTGTCGGCGGCGAGCTCGACTATCTCGACGAAGGCACGCTGACGGCGGCACTTCGGGCACGAACGGCGATCTGAGGAGACATAATGCGCAAGACACTTATCGCCCTCGGCACCCTCATCTGTCTGCTTCCCCTACCCGTCTTGGCCCAGAACAAGCCGGATGTGGAAAAGCAGTTCCAGCGATGGATCGCCAGCGATCTTGGGCCGGAAGCTCGCAAGGCCGGCATTTCCGAGCGGACGATGAAGACCGCCTTCAGCGGGATCTCGCTCAACTGGAGCCTGCCTGATCTGGTGCCGCCGGGATCAAAGCCGCCGAAGAGCCAGGATCAGAGTCAGGCCGAGTTCTCTTCGCCCGGCGCCTATTTCTCCGAAAAGCGGCTGCAGGGACTGGCGGCAACGGGCCGTGGCCTTGCGTCGACGCATGCTGCAACGCTGAAGCGGATCGAGGCAGCATACGGCGTTCCGGGTGAGATCGTCGTCGCCATCTGGGGTCGCGAATCCGGTTTCGGCAAGGCGCGGCTTCCGTATTCGGCGATCGAGGTTCTCGCGACCAAGGCCTTCATGTCCACCCGCAAACCGATGTTCCGCGAGGAGCTGATCGCAGCGCTGATGATGATCGAGCGCGGCGACGTGGATGCGGCGACGATGAAGGGTTCGTGGGCGGGCGCTCTCGGCCAGCCGCAATTCATGCCGACCAGCTACCTGAAATACGCCGTCGATTTCGACAAGGACGGGCACCCGGATATCTGGAATTCCGTGCCCGACGCGCTAGCATCGATCGCCCACTATCTACAGCAGGAAGGCTGGCAGCGCGGGCGTGACTGGGGTTTCGAGGTTTCCATTCCTGCCAAGGTTTCCTGCGCCCAGGAAGGCCCGGATCTGGCAAAGCCGATCTCCGCCTGGGCGGCGACGGGCATTACCCGCATCTCCGGCAAGGCCTTTCCTACGGCGGATCTCAAGGCATCCGGCATGATGCTGGTACCTGCCGGCCGCAACGGACCGGAATTCGTCGTCACGCCGAATTTCTACGTGCTGAAGGAATATAACAACTCCGACCTCTATGCGCTGTTCATCGGCAATCTGGCTGATCGTATCGCCCATGGTGCCGGCGCCTTTGAGGGCTCGTGGGGTGACGTTGGCAAGATGCTTCGCTCCGACGTGCTTGCCATGCAGAAGGCGTTGGTGGCCAAGGGGTATGATGTCGGCAACGTGGATGGTCTGCCGGGTTTCAAAACCCGCCGGGCGCTTGGCGACTGGCAGGCCAAGAATGGCCTGACGCCGACCTGCTATCCGGATGCATCGCTGAAAAGCCGGCTCAAGTAACGGACCACAGCCTTCGCCTTAGTGGTGAAGGTCGATATGCGGCTTGTGCATGATGTCGGAGGGCGGCGGGATCGTCTGCCGCTCGATCATGCGATGAACCTTCGGTTCCTCATCGCCCTGATGCAGCTTGCGGATCGCGTCCCAGATCTCCGCATCCATCTGCATGCGCCGCTGATTGTGGCGCACGTAATCTGCCCAGGTGGCGGTATGATAGGTCTCCGTCCAGACGTCGGGATGTTCGAGATCGCGCATCAAGGCCCACTGCCTTGCACCGTCGCGGATCCGCACCCGTCTGCGGCGTGCCATCAGGGTCAGGAATTCGGGGATGTCCGCCTCGCCGATCAGGTAATCGATCTGGAGCACGATCGGCCCGCTTCGCGGCTGCAGCGCGAGGCTCAGAAGCGGCGCGTTGAAGCGGTTGAGCGGATCGAGATTGACATCGCCGAACTGTGGCAGCGGCATGCGCCATCCGACGAGAGCGCCGACGAGCATGGCCAAGCTCGCGATGGACAGTGCAACCGAGGCGCCAAAGTTTTCGGAAAGTAGACCCCACATCCAGCTGCCCGCAGCAATGCCGCCGAAGGTTGCCGTCTGGTAGAAGGACAGGGCCCGCCCCACGACCCAGCGCGGGGTGGAGAGCTGGACGGTGGTGTTGAACAGCGATAGCGCGAGAACCCAGCAGGCGCCTGGGAACAAGAGCGCAATCACCGTCAGTGTCGTGTTCGTGCTTGCGCCGATCACGGCGGAACTTGCGGCAAAGCCGACGAACGCGAACCGGACGATCCATTCGCTCGAGAACTTTTCCCTGAGCCTCGCATTGGCAATGGCACCGGCGACGGCGCCGATGCCAAAAGCGCCCAGCATGATGCCGTAGGTGAACGGGCCACCGGACACGAGATCGCGGGCGACGATCGGCAGAAGGGCCAGAATGGCGCTTGCGGTCAGGCCGAACAGCAGGCCGCGCAGCAGCACATTCAGAATGTTCGGCGACATCGCGACGTAGCCAAGGCCGGCAGACAGTGCCCGCAGCAAAGTTTCGCGCGGAAGCGAATCGTCGGCACGCTGCGGCTTCCAGCGAAACAGCGCATAGATGATCGCGAAATAGCTCATCGCGTTGACCGCGAAGGCGGCGGCAGCCCCTGCTGCTGCGACGATCGCGCCGCCGATCGCCGGGCCGACGCTGCGGGTGATGTTGAAGCCGACGCTGTTCAGCGTCACTGCGGTCGGCAGGATTTCGCGTGGTACGATATCGCCGACCGAGGCCTGCCAGGACGGGTTATTGAGCGCCGTGCCGCAGCCGATCAGGAAGGTGAACATCAAAAGAAGCCACGGCGTCAGCAGGCCGAGATAGGCAAACACCGTCAGCGCAATCGACACGGTCAGCATGAAGACCTGCGCCGTCAGCATCAGGCTTCGGCGATTGTAATTGTCGGCCAATGCCCCGGCGACAAGCGAAAACAGCATGATCGGCAACGCGTTGGACGCCTGCACCAGCGCCACCATGTCCTGCGAACTGGCGATCGCCGTCATCATCCAGGCGGCACCGACGGCCTGGATCAACCCACCGAAATTCGACGCGATGCTGGCAATCCAGATCATTCGGAACGTCGGCAGCCGAAACGGCGCCAGCGTCGAAATCCGATCGGGCAAGTCTCTTCCTCCCATCATGGCACTGTCACCAAAGGGTTATAGACCTGAAGACCACAAATTCCACCCGCGTCATGTCCTAAAATGCCTGATGATGGAGATCTGCCGTCACCAACCCCATCACGGACCGGAGCGAATGCGACGAGTCTTGCGGCGGTCTTGCAATCGCCGGTGTGAAAGCGTATATGCAGGCCATATTCTTGATCGTCCGATGAAGAGTGGGCCCTCCCGGACCCGCTCTTTTTTGTTAGGCGATCGCTTTTCTCCCCCTCGTCCGGAAACCGGACAGGGAGCACGAATTCGGAGGGCGCATGCCACAAACCGACAGCGAACCGCGCCTGATCGTCGAGACCGGGCTTGAACTCAGAGTGGCCGAGATCATCGAGCCCGTTCTGACATCCATGGACTTCCGCCTCGTGCGCGTCCGGATGCTCAATCAGAATGGCGCGACGCTGCAGATCATGGCCGAACGCAACGATGGCACGATGGATGTCGAGGGCTGTGAAGAAGTCTCGATGGCGATCTCGCCCGTTCTCGATGTGGAAGATCCGATCGATCGCGAGTATCATCTCGAAGTATCGTCGCCCGGCATCGATCGCCCGATGGTGCGCAAGTCCGATTTCGAGCGCTGGAACGGCCATATCGTGAAATGCGAGACGTCGATCCTGGTCGACAATCGCAAGCGTTTTCGCGGCAAGATCACCGACGTCACGTCCGAGGGCTTCACGATCGACCGCGATCAGGTCGCCGATGGCGAGACACAGCATTTGCTCATTCCGTTTACGGCGCTGTCCGAAGGAAAGCTTGTCCTCACCGACGAACTGATCCGCGACGCGTTGCGGGCTGACAAAGCGGCCAAGCAGCAGGCCGCCAATCAGAACGACGAAACCGACGAACACACTGACGAAGAATAACCGACAGCACGCCTTCCTTTGAGAAGGTCGCACATAGCTCGACTTACGGAGACCAACGACAATGGCAGTGAGCGCAAACCGGCTTGAACTTCTGCAGATCGCAGATGCAGTAGCCCGCGAAAAGGTCATCGACCGCGAAATCGTGCTGGCTGCGATGGCCGACGCCATCCAGAAGGCCGCCCGCTCGCGCTATGGTTCGGAAACCAACATCCGTGCCGACATCAATTCCAAGACCGGCGAGATCCGTCTCCAGCGTCTGCTGGAAGTGGTCGATGTCGCCGAGGATTACGGCACGCAGATCCCGCTGACGCTGGCGCTCGATCGCAACGTTGACGCCAAGATTGGCGACTTCATCGCCGATCCGCTGCCGCCGATGGATTTCGGTCGTATCGCTGCCCAGTCTGCCAAGCAGGTCATCGTCCAGAAGGTGCGCGAAGCGGAACGTGACCGTCAGTTCGACGAGTTCAAGGACCGCGTCGGCGAAATCGTCAACGGCACCGTCAAGCGCGTCGAATATGGCAACGTCATCGTCGACCTCGGTCGTGGCGAAGGCATCATTCGCCGTGACGAGATGATCCCGCGCGAAAACATGCGCTACGGCGACCGCGTTCGCGCCTATGTCTACGACGTGCGCCGCGAACAGCGCGGCCCGCAGATTTTCCTGTCGCGTACCCATCCGCAGTTCATGGTGAAGCTGTTCACCATGGAAGTGCCTGAAATCTACGACGGCATCATCCAGATCAAGTCCGTTGCCCGCGATCCGGGCTCGCGCGCCAAGATCGCTGTCGTTTCCAACGACTCGTCGATCGATCCGGTCGGCGCCTGCGTCGGTATGCGCGGTTCGCGCGTTCAGGCCGTCGTCGGCGAGCTGCAGGGCGAAAAGATCGACATCATTCCGTGGAGCCAGGATCCGGCATCGTTCATCGTCAACGCGCTGCAGCCGGCAGAAGTCTCCAAGGTTGTTCTCGACGAAGACAGCGAGCGGATCGAAGTCGTGGTTCCGGACGAGCAGCTGTCGCTGGCGATCGGTCGTCGTGGCCAGAACGTCCGCCTTGCATCGCAGCTGACCGGCTGGGATATCGACATCATGACGGAAGCCGAGGAATCGGAGCGCCGCCAGAAGGAATTCAACGAGCGCACCAACCTGTTTATGGACGCGCTCGATGTCGACGAGATGGTTGGCCAGGTGCTGGCGTCCGAAGGCTTTGCCGCCGTTGAAGAGCTTGCCTATGTCGAGCTCGACGAAATCTCCTCGATCGACGGTTTTGACGAAGATACCGCGACCGAGATCCAGACCCGTGCCCGCGAATATCTCGAGCGGATCGAGTCTGAAAACGATGCAAAGCGCGTCGCACTCGGTGTTGCCGACGAACTGAAGCAGATCGACGGCCTGACCGGTCAGATGCTGGTCGCGCTTGGCGAAGACGGCATCAAGACGATCGAGGATTTTGCCGGCTGCGCGGCTGACGACCTTGTCGGCTGGAGCGAGCGCAAGGACGGCGAGACCAAGAAGTTCGAAGGTCTGTTTTCGAAGTTCGAGGTTTCGCGCACCGAAGCTGAAAACATGGTGGTGCAGGCCCGCCTGCTGGCTGGCTGGATCACCGAAGCGGATCTTGCCACCGAAGAAGCACCAGAGGCCGAAGACGCCGAGGAGGCGCCTGCCGCCGAGCGGGAATGATCCCGATTGGCAATGAACCAGACGACGATGCAGACGACGAGCTTATCGTGAATGACCGTACCTGCATCGTCACCCGTGAAGCCGGATCACCGGAAACGCTGATCCGCTTCGTGGCCGGGCCTGATGGCCAGGTTGTTCCCGATCTCAAGCGTCGCCTTCCGGGGCGGGGCTGCTGGGTAAAGGCCGAACGGGCGTTGATCGACCGGGCGGTCCAGAAGAAATCCTTCGCCCGCGCGTTGAAGACGGACGCTAAGGCGGATGCCGATCTGGGGGCGACGGTTGACAGACTGCTCGCGGCCGATCTGATCGGCATGATGAACATGGCCCGCAAGGCGAGCCAGTTTATTTCGGGCGCGACGAAGGTCGATGCCGCAGTTCGCTCCGGCGGCGCGATTGCCGTCTTTCATGCCTCAGACGCTGCGGCAGACGGTATCCGGAAGATCGATCAGGCCCGCAAGGCCTTCAAATTCGGCTCGAATGCCGAGGAAGAAATTCCATCCTTTTTGCTCTTCACGGGGGCCGAACTGGACGAAGTGATGGGCCAGAATGCTTTTATCCATGCCTGCGCGCTTGCGGGACAGGCGGGTGAAGGTGTAGTGAAACGCGCAAACCTACTTGAACAGTACCGCAAGGGCGGTCTGTCCCAGACAAAAGGTGTCGCTGACATGCCGAAACAATGACGCGGTTACCGGTTTTTGCCGGACGCACATCGATATGTACGAATTGAACGACAGGCACTGATGGCTTCCATCTGTTCCTGTCCGAAGGAACAGGAACGGAATGACTGATAACAACGACGACAAGACACTGGGCGTGAAGAAGACCCTTACCCTGAAACCATCGGGTGTGACCCAGGGTACTGTGCGCCAGGACATGGGTCGCGGCCGGACCAAGGCGGTCGTCGTCGAGACGGTCAAGCGCCGTCCGACCCGTCCGCTCGACGAAAAGCCAATTACACCGATCGCAGCACCGGCCCCTCGGCCAGTCGAGGCAGCCGCTCCTGTAGCGCCACGCCCGCAGCCGGCAACCCCTGCAGCGCCGGCACCAGCTGCCCCTGTGGCCGCCGCCGCACCTGCACCCCCCGCCCCTGCTGCACCCGTCAGCCAGCCTAGCCCGCCGCAGCCACGCGTTCAGCAGCCTTCATCGCAGGGATACCGCCCCGGTTCTTCGCAGGGCCAGCGCCCTTCGTCATCGCAGGGTCAGCGTCCCTCGTCGCATCAGGGCCAGCGTCCGCAGCAGCCGTCACAGCCGCAGCGCCAGCCGCAGCGTTCGGGTGGTGCTGTCCTGCACGACCTGTCCGCAAGCGAGATGGATGCACGCCGTCGCGCACTCGTCGAAGCCCAGGCGCGCGATGTGGTCGAAGCCAAGCAGCGCGTCGAGGATGATGCACGCCGCAAGGTAGAAGACGAGCGCCGCAAGGTCGAAGAAGCAGCCGAGGCAGCACGTCTGGCCGAAGAAGCCAAGGCACGCGCTGCCGAGGAAGCTCTGCGTCCGGCACCCGTCGCGCCAGCGCCAGCCGCTGCAGATCGCAACGCAAATACACAAGACAACCGTAACTCGGCTCGCCCGACGCCTGGAGCCGCACCTGTTGCCGCCCCCGTCATCGGACGTGGTCGCCGCAACGACGAGGAAGAGGATCGCGCACCTGCCCGGACCATTCCAGGTCGCGGCCGCGTTGCAGCGCCCGTTCCTGCCAAGCCACCAACACGCCCGAAGGTCGAAGAAGGCCGTCGCCAAGGCAAGCTGACAATCACTGCTGCCAGCACCGATGATGACGGCACCGGCCGCGGTCGTTCGATGGCTGCCATGCGCCGCCGGCAGGAAAAGTTCCGCCGCAGCCAGATGCAGGAAACCCGCGAAAAGGTTATGCGCGAGGTCATCCTGCCGGAAACCATCACCATTCAGGAACTGTCGCAGCGCATGTCTGAACGCGCCGTCGACGTTATCAAGTACCTGATGAAGGAAGGCCAGATGATGAAGGCCGGCGACGTTATCGACGCCGATCTCGCTGAAATCATCGCTGGTGAATTCGGCCATACGGTCAAGCGCGTTTCGGAATCGGACGTTGAAGAAGGTATCTTCAACCAGATGGACGACGCTGGCGAAATGGTCTCGCGTCCTCCGGTCGTGACGATCATGGGTCACGTCGACCACGGCAAGACCTCGCTTCTCGACGCGATCCGCCAGGCCAACGTAGTTTCGGGTGAAGCCGGTGGCATCACCCAGCATATCGGTGCCTATCAGGTCGAACAGAACGGCCAGAAGATCACCTTCATCGATACCCCCGGTCACGCCGCCTTTACGGCCATGCGTGCCCGTGGTGCGCAGGCGACTGACATCGCGATCCTCGTGGTTGCAGCCGACGACAGCGTGATGCCGCAGACGATCGAATCCATCAGCCACGCAAAGGCTGCCGGCGTTCCGATCATCGTGGCGATCAACAAGATCGACAAGCACGAAGCCAACCCGGACAAGGTGCGCCAGCAGCTGCTGCAGCACGAAGTGTTCGTGGAATCGCTGGGCGGTGAAGTTCTCGACGTCGAAGTGTCGGCCAAGAACAAGACCAATCTCGACAAGCTGCTCGAGGCTGTTCTGCTGCAGGCCGAAATTCTCGACCTCAAGGCAGATCCGGTCCGCACGGCAGAAGGCATCGTCATCGAAGCCCAGCTCGACCGTGGCCGCGGTGCGGTTGCGACCGTGCTCGTCCAGAAGGGCACGCTAAAGCCTGGCCAGATCATCGTTGCCGGCGATCAGTGGGGCCGCGTCCGCGCGCTCGTCACCGACAAGGGTGTTCACGTCAAGGAAGCCGGCCCGGCCATGCCGGTCGAAGTGCTCGGTCTTTCCAGCACTCCGGCTGCCGGCGACAAGTTTGCCGTCGTTGAAAACGAGAGCCGTGCTCGCGAGATTTCCGAATATCGCCAGCGGCTTACCCGCGACAAGGCGGTTGCTCGCCAGTCCGGTCAGCGCGGTTCGCTCGAACAGATGATGACCAAGCTGCAGAATACCGGCTACAAGGAATTCCCGCTGCTCATCAAGGGCGACGTGCAGGGTTCCGTCGAAGCCATCATCGGCGCTCTCGACAAGCTCGGCACCGACGAAGTCCGCGCCCGCATCGTCCATTCGGGCGCAGGCGCGATCACCGAGTCGGATCTGGCACTTGCCGAGTCCACCGAGGCAGCGATCATCGGCTTCAACGTCCGTGCCAACGCACAGGCGCGAGTAGCTGCAGAGCGTGCAGGCACCGAGATCCGCTACTACAACATCATCTACGATCTGGTGGATGACGTTAAGGCAGCGATGTCCGGTCTGCTTTCGCCAGAACGTCGCGAGACCTTCCTCGGCAATGCCGAAATCCTCGAGGTGTTCAACATCACGAAGACAGGCAAGGTTGCAGGTTGCCGCGTCGTCGAAGGCAAGGTCGAACGTGGTGCAGGCGTCCGCCTGCTGCGCGACAACGTTGTCATTCACGAAGGCAAGCTCAAGACGCTCAAGCGCTTCAAGGACGAAGTCGGCGAAGTGCCGATGGGTCAGGAATGCGGTATGGCGTTCGAGAACTACGAAGATATCCGCGCCGGCGACACGATCGAGTGCTTCCGCGTGGAGCACATCACGCGCACGCTGTAATTTTAGCGCTGCCGAACCCATCAACCGCCGGAGAGAAATCTCCGGCGGTTTTTTCGTTTGTGCGGAGCTTTGGGAGACAGGCTGCGGCTGGCAGCATGGCCATGCGGACCAAATCATGACGGAAGCAGTCAAATTTAAGCGATACTCTCCCGATTATAGTTGCCAATCACACTCATGTTTATTATCGCATAGCGGCAAGCCGCCGCCCTCAGTTTTCGGACCGGCTGAATGATATCGAGCCGTTGGGCCAACTGAGCCTTCCGGCGACCAGTCGGAGTATCGCTGCCATGTCCGTTGTGCCGAAGTCTCACCTCTACAGGAAGCAGTTGCGCGTTGCCGGGCCAGGTCCCCTCGTGACAACGATTGCGGCCTTGATGCTGATGACGACAAATGCGGTCGCGCAGGTCGAGGCGCCTGCACCGGAAGCGCCTGGTCCGGCACAACAGACGGCGCCGGCCCTTGCTCCTCCAAGCGCTGCTCCTACGACACAGCAGACCCCGCCACCCGTTCAAGACGCAACCCCGGCAGAACCTGCTGCTCCCTCCGTGACGCCAATCGAGCAGGCTCCGGCTGCAACGGGTGCACCTTCCCCCGAAGCACGCGCCGATATTCCTCACAATCTTTCGCCCTGGGGCATGTTCATGGCGGCCGACTGGGTGGTGAAGGCCGTGATGATCGGCCTTGCCATCGCGTCCCTACTGACATGGACGATCTGGATCGCAAAGACGCTGGAGCTGATGGGCGCCCGTACCCGCGCAAAGCGTGTCCTGAAAATCATCCAGGGCGCGCATACGCTGCCGGAAGCGCTTGAGACGACGGGCCGTCGCGGCGGGCCTGCGGCCCTGATGCTGCGTGCCGCGACGGAAGAGGTGGAGCTTTCCGAAGCAGCTCTTGATTACGCGGAAACCGGTGGCGTCAAGGAGCGCGTGTCTTCGGTTCTGTCGCGCATCGAAGCCTATTCCGGACGGCGCATGGCCCGCGGCACGGGCATTCTCGCCTCGATCGGCTCGGTTGGTCCGTTTGTCGGACTGTTCGGCACGGTCTGGGGCATCATGAATTCCTTCATCGGCATTTCGCAGTCTAACACGACCAACCTTGCGGTCGTGGCGCCCGGCATCGCCGAGGCGCTGCTTGCGACCGCGCTCGGTCTGGTCGCGGCAATTCCTGCTGTCATCATCTACAACGCCTTCGCCCGCTCGGTCACCGGCTACCGCCAGCTGCTGGCCGACGCTGCTTCCGGTGTCGAACGACTGGTCAGCCGCGATCTCGATTTCCGCAAGGTGCCGCCAGGCGGACGCAGGCCTGCGTCGATGTCTCTGGTCGCGGGGGAATAAACCCATGGCAGGCGGCATTCGCGAACATCACGGCGATGAACTTCCCGAAAATCACGAGATCAACGTGACGCCGTTTATCGACGTCATGCTGGTGCTCCTGATCATTTTCATGGTGGCCGCGCCGCTGTCGACGGTCGACGTCAATGTCGATCTGCCCGCATCCAGCGCCAAGCCCGCGGAACGACCGGACGAACCGCTCTATGTGACGGTCAAGGACGACCTGTCGCTCAATATCGGCAACGATCCGGTTGCGCGCGAACAGTTTGCAGCAAATCTCGACCGCCAGACCGAGGGCAACAAGGATACGCGGATCTTCCTGCGGGCCGACAAGGCCGTCGATTACGGGCAGTTCATGGAAGTGATGAACCTGCTGCGTGATTCCGGCTACCTGAAGATTGCGCTGGTCGGGTTGGAAGCCGCGTCGGGTGCCCAACAGGCGCCAGCGTCTACATCCGCCGCACCGGCAGGGCCTGCACCAGCCGCTTCGCCGGCCACCGGAGGCGCTCCATGAGCCTTGCCATGCAGCGCAGAGGATATGCGAGCCGGATCGGCGAGATCGCCCTGTGGGGATCTGCCGCTATCCTTGTGCTCACGGTCCACATTGCCGCCGCAGCGCTTCTGATGAGGCAAGAGCCGGAGGAACTTGCCGACAACGGTCCGCAGGCCGCCATCATGATCGAGCTTGCGCCGGAGCCGGAGGCGGCGATCCCAGACGAAGAGCAGATCGCTACCGACACCGAAGACCGGCAACTGGTCGAGACCCAGCAGACCGAGCCGGTCGAAGAGGTCGAACCCATCGAGGAGCCGCCACCGGTCGAACCGCCACCGGAAGTGGCTGAGGAGACACCCGAACCGCCGCCGGAACCCGTGATCGAGACGCCGCTGCCGGAGGAAACGCCCCCGCCGCCGGAGATCGTCGAAACGCCGCCGCCCGAGCCGGTCGATCCGATCGAGCAGAAGGTCACCGCAGCGTTGGAGAACGTGGAAGTCCCGCTGCCGGTCACTCGTCCACCACCACCGAAGCCGGTCCAGAAGGTAGAAAAGCCACGGCGTCAGCCGCAGGCGCAGAAGGAAAAGGCGCAGGCAAAGGTTCAGGCAAAGCCGTCGGAGCGCACTGCCGCTGCGCAGACCTCGAGCGGATCGGTGGCCTCGACGATGTCACCGTCCACCTGGATGACCCGTGTGCGCACGAAGATCGCCCGTAATGCCCGCCGCTGCCCGTCCAACCAGAAGGGGATCGTGACGATCAGCTTCAATTTCGATAGCGATGGCAATATCGGGCGCGTGTCCGTTGCCAGATCGTCTGGAGATACGCGTATCGACGACTACGTCGTCTCAGCCGTTCGGCGCGCATCGCCTGTTCCGATCGCACCGGCAGGTGTTGCAAGCCTCGTCACTCAGTCGGTAGAGTGCAAGTAGCCGTGCTTTCGGGTTCGGTTGCCCTCCTTAACACTCGCTCCCGGAACAGCTTGTCCATGCAAATTACCCTTGAAGAAGCCGAAACGCTGGTGAGCGGCGTTTTCGAAGCCAACGGCGTGCTTGATAGCACCGCACGCTCGGTTGCCCGCGCCCTGGTGCAGGCGGAAGCCGCCGGCCAGTCCGGTCACGGGCTTCGCCGCATCCCGGCCTATGTCAAACAGGTGCGGACCGGCAAGGTCGACGGCCACGCTCGACCTGAGGCGAGCAGGCCTCGACCCGCAGTTCTTTCGATCGACGCGAACTTCGGTTTCGCCTACCCCGCGCTCGATCTCGCTGTCTCCGAACTTCCGGCGATCGCGCGTGAACAGGGCATTGCCTTTGCCGCCATCAATCGCTCTCACCACGCAGGCGTCATGGCGTTGACCGTGGAGCGCTTTGCCGAGCAGGGGCTGGTTGCGATGATGTTTGCCAACGCGCCCGCCTCCATGGCCCCCTGGGGTGGCAAGGTGCCGCTGTTCGGCACCAATCCGATCGCTTTTGCGGCGCCTATTGCCGGTGACGAGCCGCTGGTCATCGATCTAGCACTCTCCAAGGTTGCCCGCGGCAAGGTGATGGAAGCGACCCAGAAGGGGACGAGTATTCCCGACGACTGGGCGTTCGACACCGACGGCAATCCGACGACCGACGCATTTGCCGCGATCAAGGGAACGATGGCCCCTTCCGGTGGCGCCAAGGGGGCAGCGCTTGCACTCATGGTCGAAGTGATGGCGGCCGGCATCGGCGGGGCGCATTTCTCCTACCAGGCAAGCTCGCTGTTCGATGAGACCGGGCCTCCGCCGGCGCTTGGCCAGTCGCTGATCGTCATCGATCCGGATGCCACGACGGGTGGCGGCGCGGCAGAACGCTTTGCGGCATTGGCGAGCGAAATGGCAAAGCAGGACGGTGTCCGCCTGCCCGGCCGGCGCGGCCGCGGTCTTCGTGCCGAAAGCATTCAGCACGGGCTTCAGATCGATGACGACGTGATGAAGGCGATCGAAGCTCTGGGCTGACCTACAGATCCAAACATTGTGCCGGACAAGTCAGTGCAGCGATGCGCTGGCTTTTTCTTTTCCGCAGCAAGGCGTTCTGCGGCGGCCGCGTCAGTCGTCCAAGAGATTTTGAGGGGGCTTAAAACGAGAAAAGCCTGGCGCGGGAGGAGGATGCGCCAGGCTTTAAACTTGATCAACAACTGGGAGGAGGAGGGTGTTGTTGATCCGTATCGAACGACACTGGGAGGAGGAGGTGCGTCGTTCGATGACCAAACTTCTAGCCATATCTTCCCGGTGCGCCAAGAGGCTCTGCTGCAATGCAGCAATGCGTTTGCTGCATTGCTGGGCAATTGCTCACGCGTTCGTGTTTCGTCGTCGCCAAGCGGTAGCCATTGTCCGGGATAAGACGTCCTGGCTGCGTGCTTCCGCCTGAGCTTTCCTCTAGGTTATCCGGCAGACAGCGAGGCATCGGAGACACGCATGAAGACGACGATACGGTACCATCATGGAGATATTCCAGCCTCCGACGCGTCGCGCTACACGGGCGCGGTCGCGATCGATACCGAAACGCTTGGCCTCGTTCCCCGCCGCGACAGGCTCTGTGTCGTGCAGCTATCGCCGGGCGACGGAACGGCGGACGTCATCCGGATCGCTTCGGGGCAAAAAGACGCTCCCAATCTCGTCGCATTGCTTGCCGATCCCACCCACCAGAAAATCTTCCACTACGGACGGTTCGATATCGCAGTTCTGTTTCACACGTTCGGGGTTACGACCACGCCTGTCTTCTGCACCAAGGTCGCATCGCGGCTTGTGCGGACCTATACGGATCGACATGGCCTCAAGGACAATCTGAGAGAGTTGCTCGACGTCGACATCTCCAAGGCGCAGCAGCAGACCGACTGGGCGGCCGAAACCCTGTCGCAGGCCCAACTGGAATATGCGGCGTCCGACGTGCTTCACCTTCATGCGCTGCGCGACAAGCTGACCGAACGCCTGCTCCGCGATGAGCGTATCGAACACGCCACGGCTTGTTTCGAGTTCCTGCCGACCCGTGCAAAGCTCGATCTGCTCGGATGGGGCGAGACCGACATTTTTGCGCACAGCTGACCATCGGCCCGTGAAAACCAGCGATTAGCGATGATTTAACCATAGCGCGCTTAAAATTGCTGATCGGCAAATCGTGCGCCATGAGATGGCGGCACAGTTTCGGCGTGCTCCTTGCGCGTGCGGTCGTGTGCGGCCGAGTTGTCCCCTCCCTTCACACGCGAGAGATGGAAGCACGCCATGCTGACCCCCGTCGGTGCTACGCAAAGCATGCAGGCCGACCCACTCTCTTCGGCACGTCCGATTGCGGCAACGCGTTCCATCGCTGCATCCGCAGAAGGTGATCCCGCAATCTCCTCCAGAGGCGGAATGCTTACGGGGGACCGCCTGAACCTACTCTCGCTGTCTGGACAGTTGCAGCTCGCCTACGGGTCGTCCATCTTCGCGGAAACGATCGGCCAAATCCTGCAGATACCACGAAACGACGGCGAGACGCTGGCAGACTACGCGGAGCGCCTGACTGTCACCGTGCAGTCCATGAATGCGGACGACATTGCAGCGCTCGAGAAAACGCTAAGCCAGCTGGTGAAGGGCATGTCCGTGTCGCTGCTGGCTGAAATTCTCAAGAACCCGGCAGGTCTCGATGCAGCACGGCTGATCCTGTCGCTCGAAGCAGCGCTGGTAGCGGATAGCGATCAGGCGGAGAATGCAGCGGTCAGCTCGTATCGACAGAATGAAATCGCCAGCCTTCCAAAAGACGGTGCGACACCCTCTCCTGCGACGCGGCCCGGCCCCCCGCCGGCAGTTGCCCAGACTGGCCCCTCCTTGCCCGGCCCATCATCGCCCGCGCCCTCAGCGCTCCAGCCCTCGACGCCCAGCCCCGCATCGCCGGTAGTGCCTCTGCCAGCTTCTGCTCCGGACACAGCAAGTACAGAGACCCCCAGGCCATCCCCCGGTGCTTTGCCTGATATCGGAGCAAAATCGCAGTCGGTGACGTCACCCGCCACCAGCGCAACGCCGCCCGCCACCGGTGCAGCGGCACCAGCTATCGCTCCGTTCTCGCCACCCACGAGCGGGTCAGCCGCCGCGGCTCCTGACACTAAGGTTCCCGGTAAGGAGCTTCAAAGACCCCAACTGCTGCCGCCCCTCGTTGACTTGCAGGAAGAGCCGACCCGCGAGGCGATCCTTGCGCGGCCGATGCCGGTCCGATCAGAAGGTCCCGCGACGGCAACCTCCGACCTGCAAACCAAACCCGCCACGCCGTCTCCCGCCGTCCCAAACGCGGTTCCGATCAAGCCGGACGCGAGCCCGGCGCCTGCGCAAGCCGCACCGATCTTGGCTGCAGATGCGAAGCCGGTGCCGCAAGTCTTGCCAGGAGCCCTGCCGCGGACCGCCGTGCCGGGCATCGCGACCGTGACGAATACCGGGGCTCTGGTCGCAGCGGTTATCGACGCCTTCGACAACGAATTGAAGATCCCGCAGTTTGGAGACGCCACGACGGCGCCGAAACCCGCTGTGGAATGGCCCAGCAATCTCGCGCAACTCGTGTCTGCGATCGCACCAAGCGCGCTTCAGGCGGCGCTGCTCGCGACAGGAGCTCCGGTCGAGAATTCGACAGCGGCACTTTTCAAGAACCTGTTTGGCGGAGGGGGCAGTGGAACGGTGGCACATGCCGCCGGACAGGGACAACCTGCCCCGGCTGCTCCGGACATAGACGCAATGCATACGGCCGGGATAACGCATCCCGAGGACGATCTGCTGCGCATTGCAGAACGTCACACCACGGCCGCAAAAGCCAACGGAGCCCCGGAGGGCGTGCCAGACCCCGACATCCAAGCGATGCAAGTGCCGCTGCCGCTCGTGCAGCGCGAGGCGATTGGCCTGCCCTTTGTCCCCTACCCAATGGCGGACGACGAGCCGCGGCGCGAAAACCGCAAGACGCAGCCGGTGACGGCGATCGACGAGGATGGCGAAGGCGACCACAGCCAGGGCCAGGCGTTCGACCACCCCGACGACGGGAAAGATCCTTCCGACGACGACAATCTCGGCGATGGCGAAGCCGCGTCTGCGGACGTCAGCAATAAGGAAAGCCGTCCGAACGACCTCTACTGGCGCATGGCTGGATGGACCTGAGCAGCCGCTCAATACGCGGCCGAGATAAATAGCGGGCACGAAAAAAGCCGCCGGATCTTTCGATCCGGCGGCTTTCGCATTTCAAGCTACAACGATTACTCGCCGCCGCGGTTCTTCAGAGCCGCGCCGAGGATGTCGCCGAGCGAAGCGCCGCTGTCGGACGAACCGAACTGTGCAACTGCTTCCTTTTCTTCAGCGATCTCGAGAGCCTTGATCGACAGCATGACCTTACGATCCTTCTTGGAGAAGTTCGTGACGCGGGCGTCAAAAACCTGACCAACCGAGAAACGCTCCGGACGCTGATCGTCGCGATCGCGTGCCAGGTCGTTGCGGCGGATGAAGGACGTGATGTCTTCGTGAGCCACGAGCTTCACTTCAACACCACCGTCGTTGACGGCGATGACTTCGCACGAAACGACAGCGTTCTTGCGCAGTTCGCCGGATGTTGCGGCTTCGCCGACAGCATCCTTGCCGAGCTGCTTGATGCCGAGCGAGATACGCTCCTTCTCGACGTCCACATCCAGAACGACAGCCTTGACGACGTCGCCCTTGTTGAACTCCTCGATGACCTGTTCGCCTGGACGGTTCCAGTCGAGGTCGGAGAGGTGAACCATGCCGTCAACGTCGCCGTCGAGGCCGATGAACAGGCCGAATTCGGTCTTGTTCTTGACTTCGCCTTCGACTTCAGTGCCGGCCGGATGGCTGAACGCAAATGCCTGCCATGGGTTCTCGAGGGTCTGCTTGAGACCGAGCGAGATGCGGCGCTTCGACGGATCGACTTCGAGAACGACAACGTCGACGTCCTGCGTGGTCGAAAGGATCTTGCCGGGATGTACGTTCTTCTTGGTCCAGGACATTTCCGAGATGTGGATCAGGCCTTCGATGCCTGGCTCCAGCTCGACGAATGCGCCGTAGTCCGTGATGTTCGTGACGGTACCGGAGATCTTCTTGCCAACCGGGTACTTGGCAGCAATGCCATCCCACGGATCCGACTCGAGCTGCTTCATGCCGAGCGAGATGCGGTGGGTTTCCTGGTTGATGCGGATGATCTGAACCTTGACCTGCTGGCCAATGGACAGGATTTCCGACGGATGGTTGACGCGGCGCCATGCCATGTCGGTCACGTGCAGCAGGCCATCGATGCCGCCGAGGTCAACGAACGCACCGTAATCGGTGATGTTCTTGACGACGCCGTCAACAACCTGACCTTCTTCAAGGTTCTGAACGATTTCCGAGCGCTGTTCTGCACGGGACTCTTCAAGAACCGTACGACGCGAAACAACGATGTTGCCGCGACGCTTGTCCATCTTGAGGATTTCGAAGGGCTGCGGGTTGTGCATCAGCGGGGTCACGTCGCGGATCGGACGAATGTCGACCTGGCTGCGCGGAAGGAAGGCAACAGCGCCGTCGAGATCGACCGTGAAGCCGCCCTTGACCTGGTTGAAGATAACGCCTTCAACGCGTTCGCCAGCTTCGAACTTGACTTCGAGCTTGACCCAGCTCTCTTCGCGGCGAGCCTTCTCGCGCGACAGAACTGCTTCGCCAAGCGCGTTTTCGATGCGCTCGACATAGACTTCGACTTCGTCGCCGACCTTCAGCGAACCGTCTTTGCCCTTGACGCCGAATTCCTTCAGCGCGATGCGACCTTCGACCTTGAGGCCGACGTCAACAACGGCCATGTCCTTTTCGATCGCCGTTACCAGACCTTTGGTAACGTAGCCTTCGGCCAGATCATTGGTTGCGAAGGATTCTTCGAGAAGGGCTGCGAAGTCCTCCCGCGACGGGTTAGTTACTGCCATGAAATCTCCTGGTCGTGTCCAGTCAAGGACACATTGCGCCGTGGGTTCGTGTTGATCACACCCGAAATCCAAGCCCGCCTCGTCATGTTCAGAGGCAATCCGGCGCAAGGACTAAGATATCGGGCTCGAATGCGCCGCCGGTTATCCGGTCGGTCATCATCCTTTCAGGGCGGCGTCGATAATCGCCTTCGCGGCCTGAAACGCGGCCTCTATACCCATTTCTGACGTATCAAGCAAGTGCGCGTCTTTCGCAGGCTTCAAAGGGCTGTCGGCACGCCCCATGTCGCGCTCGTCGCGCTTTCGCACATCGGCAAAAATCTCGTCGAAATCTGCGGCATCGCCGCGGCCAACGATCTCGTCGTAACGGCGTCTGGCGCGCACTTCAGGCGATGCGGTGACATATAGTTTCACGGGTGCATCGGGGCAGACGACGGTGCCGATATCGCGCCCGTCGAGCACCGTTCCGGGCTTGCGCTTCGAAAACGCCTGCTGCGCTTCCACCAGCGCCCGGCGCACGGCGGGCATGACGGCGATCTTCGAGGCCGCTTCGCCAATCGCATGGGCCGAGAGGATTTCGCGGTCGAGGCCTGCAAGTTCAACGTCTCGCGCCATCGTCTCGGCAACGGCCTCGTCGTTGAGGGGCAGACCCCGGTCGAGTAGCGCCTTGGCCGCTGCGCGGTAGGTGAGGCCCGTATCGAGATGCTGGAAGCCGTAGGTTTCGGCGATCTGGCGCGACAGGGTTCCCTTGCCGGCTGCCGCAGGGCCATCGATTGCGATCACCAGAGGCGTAGTGTTATCTGCAGAATTCATGTCAGGCGGGAGGCTCCGTAGCGGCGGACAAGTTCAGCCATTTGGTCCTGTCCGGGCATGTTATCAAGTCCGGAGGCAACGCCTTCGCGATCTCCGACCGGGCGGTTCTGACTGACCTTCCACTTTCCTTCGATCTCCGAGATCTCGATCTCGACACCGACGATACCCTTCAACTGGGCGGAAATGAAATCGTCTGGTGCATCGTTGACGGACCAGGGCATCGGCCGGCTGTTCTCATGCTGGCCGGTGATCGCCTCGATCTGGGCAAGCAGCCAGCCGGCGTCTTCGACGATGCGGGCCGGGCCGCGGGCCTGAACGATGGCATAGTTCCAGGTGGGCACGACCTTACCCGTCTCCTGCTTGGTCTGGTACCAGGATGGCGTGACGTAGCTGTCGGCGCCCTGAAACACAGCGAGCACCGTCGCGCCGTCGCGGATGTCTTTCCACTGGCTGTTCGCCCGGGCAAGATGCAGCCGCAGCACGCCTTTATCAGAGGCTTCTCCATCGAGGTGAAACGGCACCGGGTTGGCCAGCAGACCGGAATTTCCCGATGTGATCAGCATGCCCAGCGGATAGGCGCGGATCAGCGCATGCTGGGTGCCGAGATCGTCTTCGCGGAAATGCGGCGGTTGGTACATTGGCGTGCGCCTCAGATCTTTCCGTCGGTCTGGTTCTCGATCTGCGCGCCGAGACCGGTCATCAGATCCATGAATTCTGGAAAGCTGGTGGCGATGATCGAGGCGTCGTCGACAGTGACTTCGTGTTCCGATGCGAGACCGAGAACGAGGAAGCTCATGGCGATGCGGTGATCGAGATAGGTGACGACGGCAGCGCCGGACGGATTGCCGTAGCCCTTGCCGCCTGGACGGCCGCGCACGACAAGCGTTTCCTTGCCTTCATCGCAATCGACGCCGTTCAGCTTCAGACCTTCAGCGACGGCCGAGAGACGGTCGGACTCCTTGACGCGCAGTTCCTCGAGACCGAGCATCGTCGTCGTTCCCTCCGCAAAGGCTGCGGCGACCGCGAGGACGGGATATTCGTCGATCATCGATGGTGCACGATCGGCGGGAACAGTGACGCCCTTGAGGTCGGCGCCGCGGACGCGCAGGTCGGCCACATCCTCGCCACCGGCGCTGCGGGCATTCATCACCTCGATATCCGCGCCCATTTCCTGCAGCGTCAGAATAAGACCGGTGCGGGTGGGGTTCATCAGGACGTTCATGATGGTCACGTCCGAACCCGGCACCAGGATGGCGGCCACAAGCGGGAACGCGGTCGAGGACGGATCGCCGGGCACGTCGATCACCTGCCCCTTGAGAGCGCCGCGACCTTCCAGCCGGATCGTGCGAACGCCGTCGGCATCCGTCTCGACGGTCAGATCGGCGCCGAAACCCTGCAGCATCTTTTCGGTATGGTCGCGGGTCATCACCGGTTCGATCACCGTGGTGACACCAGGCGTGTTGAGGCCGGCAAGCAGCACCGCGGACTTGACCTGCGCCGAGGCCATGGGCACGCGGTAGACGATGGGGTTGGGCGTGCGCGGACCACGCAGCGTGACGGGCAGCCTGTCGCCGGCCATCGACGTCACCTGGACGCCCATCTCGCGCAATGGATCGAGCACCCGGCCCATCGGCCGCTTGGACAGCGAGGCATCGCCGATAAAGGTGGACTCGAAATCGTAGACGCCGACCAGACCCATCGTCAGGCGGCAGCCGGTGCCGGCATTGCCGAAATCGAGAGGCGCCTGCGGTGCCAGCAGCGCGCCGTTGCCGGTGCCCTGGATGATCCACTCAGCGCCGACCTTGTCGATCTTCGCGCCCATGGCACGCATCGCCTTGCCGGTGTTGATGACGTCTTCGCCTTCCAGGAGGCCGGTGATCCGCGTCTCTCCGGCAGCCAGGCCTCCGAACATGAAGGAACGATGCGAGATGGACTTGTCGCCCGGGATGCGGACGGTCCCGGTGAGGTTTGTCGATCTTCTCGACTTTGCCGGTTTGAGGGCAATCCCATGCGACATGATCGGTCCTTGCTCGTATGCCTTTGATTTCCGCCGTCGTTATCACAAAGCAAAAGGCGGGTCATTAGCCTGCCTGCCAAGGAATTCAGGAAAAGTTAGTCTTTGACATGGAGCCCGCCAGGCCTTATGGGGACCGGCTTAGATTTTTCACCCATTGATTGCCGCTTTATGCGGCTTCGCCGACCTGTTCGGCCATCTCATGAGGCTTTGATAGTGGCTAAAGCGGAACTCGGAACCAAGCGCACCGACCCGGATACCGGCAAGAAGTTTTACGATCTGAACCGCGATCCCGTCGTTTCCCCCTATAGCGGCAAGTCCTGGCCGTTGTCGTTCTTCGCCGAAAACAGCGCCGCTGCAAAGCTGGAGCAGGCGGAAGAAGAAGATGTCGAGGAAGTCGACGTCGAGAACCCAACTGTTGAGCCCGTCGCAACCGACGACGCCGACGA
Source organism: Rhizobium sp. CFBP 8752 (assembly GCF_014842035.1). Taxonomy (NCBI): domain Bacteria; kingdom Pseudomonadati; phylum Pseudomonadota; class Alphaproteobacteria; order Hyphomicrobiales; family Rhizobiaceae; genus Rhizobium; species Rhizobium sp. CFBP 8752. Next base: position 438,973 of record NZ_JACYUZ010000003.1, read on the forward strand.
TGCGGCAACCGGCGACGACATCCCGGATCTGGGCGACGACGATGATGTCGATATCGGCGACGATGACGACAACACGTTCCTCGAAGCCGACGAAGACGATGAAGACGACGACGTAACCGGGATTGTCGGCGTTGGCGGCGACGACGACGAGAATTGATCTTTCGACCTAAAGCCCGGTAATTTGAAGAAAAATTGCCGGGCTTTGAAAAACAGGCTTGCACTCTCCGAAAACCGGACGTAATAAGCCGCCACTCCGGTCAGCATCGCTGCTTCGGAGTTCCCAAGGACCGGAACACCCGGACCACCCTGATGGGGCTATAGCTCAGCTGGGAGAGCGCTTGCATGGCATGCAAGAGGTCAGCGGTTCGATCCCGCTTAGCTCCACCAAATCTTTCTCCGAACAAACCGACTGCTGAATAGAGGCCGACAAGGCCTAATTCGCGAAGTACGCGGCTGTGCTGTGCGCAGCTTTCGTCTGATGAATCCGGGTGCGGCGGGCGGCGAGTTTGCGGGTTTTGTGGGCCGCGTGCCGGAAGCGCTTCTTGGTGCGCTCGACTTCGCGCAGATAGCCGAGATCTGAGGCCAGAACCTCGTCCTGGTACTGCTGGCGGCGAGCATCCGCGATCTGGCGAACCACCAAGGCGCCGGTCCCTGCGAGAGTGGCGATCGCTGCAATCAGAATTAAAATTACCGTCATTGCCGTTTCCTCCATCCCCATAACGCGGAAGGAGCGCAAAGGTTCGCTTCCCCGCATTGGAGGTAGTGGAACACGAAACTGGTTACGGCCGATTTAAAGGTTAACCGATCGCTCGATCGTTTTCGTCGAACCGGTGCAGCGAGGCCTTGTCCGGTGTGGCAAAGACGATGTCGTCTGGACCATAGCGATGCTCGCCGAACAGACGGACCGTGATGAGGCCCGCCGTCTCGGTTTCGAGATAGAGGATGGTATCGGCGCCGAGGTGCTCGGCATGGACTACCTTGGCCTTCCAGTCGCCGCTTTCGCGCGACAGGGCGATATGCTCTGGCCGGATGCCGATGGTCTTGATGCCGCTTTCCGAAAGCGTCTCGCCCGGGATGAAGTTCATCTGCGGCGAGCCGATGAAACCGGCGACGAAGACGTTGGCCGGCTTGTTGTAAAGCTCCATTGGAGACCCGACCTGCTCGATCGCGCCGGCGCTGAGGACGACGATCTTGTCGGCAAGCGTCATCGCCTCAACCTGGTCGTGGGTGACGTAGATCATCGTCGCCTTCAGGCGCCGGTGCAGGCGGGCGATCTCGAGCCGCGTCTGGACGCGCAGCGCCGCATCGAGGTTGGACAGGGGCTCGTCGAACAGGAAGAGTTTTGGTTCACGCACGATGGCACGACCGATCGCCACGCGCTGGCGCTGTCCGCCGGACAGCTCGGCAGGGCGACGGGCGAGATAGGGATCGAGCGACAGAAGCGACGAGGCATTCGACACACGTGTCTCGATCTCGGCCTTGTCCGTTCCGGCCTGTTTCAGACCGAGGCCCATATTGTCCTTCACCGTCAGATGCGGGTAGAGCGCGTAGGACTGGAAGACCATGGCGATGCCGCGCTTGGCGGGCGGGGTCGTTGCCATTTCCTGGTCGTCGATCCGGATCGAGCCGGATGACGCATCTTCGAGGCCTGCAATGACCCGCAGCAGCGTGGACTTGCCGCAGCCGGAAGGGCCCACGAAGATGACGAATTCGCCATCCTGAACCTCGAGGTCGATGCCCTTCAGCACCTCATGGTCGCCAAAGGCCTTTCGGATGGATTTCAGTTGCAGCGAACCCACGAGCGTATTCCCACTTCTGTCGTTTGGTGCAATCGTACCGGACGCTGACCCGTCCGGTACGATTGCTTGCGTTGCTTTCAGAGATAGATCGGCTTGCCGGTCCGGGCGCTTTCATCCGCTGCGAGGCAGATGCGCAGCGACTGGACCGCATCATCCATGTGGCGGCTGAGATCGATATCCTCGCGGATCGCCTTCAGCATATAGGCCTGCTCGAAATCGCAAAGCTCCTGGTGGCCGGGTTCGCCGGCCATGGTCATATCCTCGTCGGGCCTGATGAACCTGCCGTCCGGACCGGTCTCGGCGCTGTGAAGGCGAATGACGGAGGTTTTGGTATGCGTGTCGATATCGTCGGACTTGGCATTGGGGTCCATGACGATGGAGACCGAGCCCTTCGGTGACATCACGTCCTTCACGAAGAACGCAGTCTCGGAAATCATCGGGCCCCAGCCCGCCTCGTACCAGCCGACCGACTTGTCATCGAAGATGACCTGAAGGTGGCCGTAATTATACATGTCGGGCGCGATTTCATCGGAAAGGCGCAGGCCCATGCCGCGCACTTCCACGGGCTTGGCATCGGTGATCTGGCACATGACATCGACGTAGTGCACGCCGCAATCGACGATCGGCGGGGTCGTCTGCATCAGCGCCTTGTGCACATCCCAGGTGGGGCCTGACGATTGCTGGTTGAGGTTCATCCGGAAGACATAGGGCGGGCCGAGCTTGCGGGCTTCTGCAATGAGGCGGATCCAGGACGGATGATGGCGCAGGATATAGCCGATCACCAGCTTCTTGCCCGCGGCCTTGGCGGCGGAAACGACGCGCTCGGCATCGGCTACCGTGGTTGCCAGCGGCTTTTCGACAAACACGTCGCAGCCGGCTTCGAAGGCAGCGACGGCATAGTCCGCATGGCTGTCGGAATAGGTGCAGATGGCGCAGAGATCCGGCTTCAGGTCGGCAAGGGCGGTCAGGAAATCGGCATGGATCTCGTAGCCGGCAAGGGCCGGATCGAGCGTCGGCTTTGAGCGGTTGACGAGACCGACGATCTCGAAGCCCGGATTGTTGTGATAGGCCAGCGCATGGCTGCGCCCCATATTGCCGAGGCCTGCGACGAGAACGCGGATCGGCTTTTCGGTTGAACTCACTTGACGGCTCCAGACGTGATGCCGCGGATCAGCTGCCGCGAGAAGATGACGTAAAGGACGAGGATCGGCAGGATGGCGAGCGACAGGGCCGCGAGCACCGCGTTCCAGTTGGTGACGAACTGGCCGATGAAGATCTGCGATCCGAGCGTTACCGTCTTGGTGGCCTCAGAGGGGGCAAGGATCAGCGGGAACCAGAGATCGTTCCAGATCGGGATCATGGTGAAGACGGCAACCGTCGCCATGGCCGGCCTGATCAGCGGCAGGACGAGGCGGAAGAAGATCGCATATTCCGAGAGCCCATCGATTCGGCCGGCATTCTTGAGGTCATCGGAGACCGTCCGCATGAACTCCGACAGGATGAAGATCGCAAGCGGGATGCCTTGCGCCGTATAGACGAGGATCAGCGCCGTCAGCGTGTTGACGAGACCCGATGCGACCATGCCCTGCAGGATTGCCACCGTGCCGAGCCTGATCGGGATCATGATGCCGATCGCCATATAGAGGCCCAGCAGCGTATTGCCGCGGAAGCGATACTCGGACAGCGCAAAGGCCGCCATCGCGCCGAACAGCAGCACGAGAGCGATCGAGACGACCGTGACGATCATGCTGTTTTGGAAATAGCCGATGAAATCCGCCTGGCCGAGCACCGTCTGGTAGCCGATCAAACTGAAGCTCGATGGCGTCGGAACCTGCATCGGATTGCGGAAGATCGAATTGCGATCCTTGAACGAGTTGATGATGGTGAGAAACACCGGAAACAGCGCGATCAGCGTGTAGGCGATCAAAGCCAGATGCACGAGGCTTGAGCGGATCGGTGAAGAGCGTGCCTTGTTGGACATGTCCGGACGCCCCCTAGAACTGGTAGCGGCGCATGCGCCGCTGGATGGCGAAAAGATAGAAGGAAACGCCGGCAAGGATGATGACGAACATCACCGCTGCGATCGTTGCCCCCATGGAGCGATCTCCGAGTTGCAGCTGGAAACCGAAGAAGGTGCGGTAGAGAAGCGTGCCGAGAATATCCGTCGACATATCAGGGCCCGCAAGCGCGCCCTGCACCGTGTAGACCAGATCGAAGGCGTTGAAATTTCCGACGAAGGTCAGGATCGAGATGATGCCGATCGCCGGCAGAATGAGCGGCAGCTTGATCTTCCAGAACTGGCTCCAGCCGGTAATGCCGTCGCATTCGGCAGCTTCGACCACCTCTTCGGGGATGCTGAGCAACGCCGCATAGATCAGCATCATGGGTATGCCGACATATTGCCATACCGAAATCAGGGAAACGGCAATCAGCGCCGGCCCGGACTGACCGAGCCAGGGCGCAAACAGCCATTTGGCACCGGCAAGGCTCATCAGCCAGGGCGCAACGCCCCAGATGGGCGAGAGGATGAGCTTCCAGATAAAGCCGACGATGACGAAGGAGAGAAGCGTCGGAAGAAAGATGGCGGTGCGGTAAAAGGCGGCGAAACGCAGTTTCGGCAGCGACAGGAGTGCTGCGAGCGCAATGCCGATCGGGTTCTGCACGCACATGTGGATGGCGAAGAAGATCAGGTTGTTGGTGAGCGCATTCCAGAAATCGCGCGCCCAGCGCACATCACCGAACAGGACCTGGTAGTTTGCAAAGCCGACGAAGGACTGAGCACCATCGACAGTGTTGTAGAACGAAAGCCTGAGCGTCTCGATCAGCGGCAGGATCATGATCGCCGTGTAGACCAGCAGCGCCGGCGCCATGAAGACGATGATATGCCAGCGGAACGGGCGCTTGATCGATACCGACTGCAGGGCAGATGAAGGGTGGATGTCGCTCATGGCTTTGCCTGTTTTCTTGTGCTTGCGCTGGCGCAGCATGATCACGATACCTCCCCCTTGAAGGGGGAGGTCGCAGCGAAGCTGCAGGTGGGGGTGACACCACACGCACAAGGATCACCCCACCCCGGCCCGTCGGGCCGACCCTCCCCATCAAGGGAAGGGGAAGCTTGTCACTTACCTGGCTTGTACCAGCTGTCGAGGCCCTTCTGGAGCTTTTCGGCGGCAACGGCCGGAGTATCGGTGCCGTTGATGACGTTGGCCGATTCGACCCAGGTCTCGTTTTCGAGGTTCGGGGTGCCGCGCGACAGGATCTGATAGGTCGAGCGGACCGTCGGCTTGTATTTTTCACGCCAGGAGACGAATTCCTGCGCCATCGGATCTGCCATCTTCACAGGCGACGAATTCAGACTGAAGAAGCCTGGAAGCGAATTGGCGTAGATCTCGGCAAATTCCGGCGAAGCAACCCAGGTCAGGAACTTCTTGGCTTCTTCCGGATGCTTGCTCTTGGTGTTCAAGCCAACGCCGATATCCGGATGGTCGGAGATGTAGCCGGTTTCGCCAGCCTTGAGCACCGGCGGCGGGAACGCGCCCATCTTGAACTGGGCCTGGCTGGTGAAAAGCGCGATTTCCCATGAACCGGCAGGGAAGATCGCCGCGCGGCCGAGCGTGAAGAGGTTCTGGCTATCGGCGTAGGTCTGGGCTTCGAAACCGTCGCCGAGATAAGGCTTCCACTTGGCCAGCTCTTCGTAGGGCTTGACCCATTCCGGATCGGTCAACTTCTGCTTGCCCTCGATCAGCGCCTTGCGGCCTTCCTCGCCCTTCCAGTAGTTCGGGCCGATGTTCTGGTAGCCCATCGTTGCGGCTTCCCAGAGATCCTTGGTTCCCATGGCAAGCGGAATGAACGTGCCGTCGGCCTTGATCTTGTCGAGCGCGGCGTAGAATTCCTCGTTCGTCTTCGGCACCGCGATCTTCAGCTGGTCGAAGGCGTCCTTGTTGTAGATGAAGCCGTGGATGACGGATGCCATCGGCACGCAGAAGGTGGACTTGCCGTCGTCTGTCGACCAGGCGGCCTTGGCGACCGGCGAGAAATTGCTCATGCCCGACAGGCTGGTGAGATCGACGAGCTGCTTCTTGTTGAAGAGTTCGAGCGAGGCATCGAACGGACGGCACGTGATGATGTCACCGGCAGAGCCTGCATCGAGCTTGGCGTTGAGCGACGCATTGTACTCGGTCGGTGCGGTCGGCGAGAAGTTGAGCTTGATGCCGGGGTTCTTCGCTTCGAAGGCCGGGATCAGCTTTTCTTTCCAGATCGCCAGATCGTCATTGCGCCAGCTCTCGATGTTGAGCGTGACATCGGCCGCAGACGCTGCGCCCGCAGACGCGATCACCGTCGTGGCCAAAAGAATTGTTTTCAACAGGCTGTTCATGCTGTTCTCCCTTATTGGTTAGCGCCTTGCGGCGCGAGTCTCGGTCGTTTCCGTCATCTTCAGTTCCGCAAGTGCTTTCCTCAACACCTGATCGAAACGAATAAGCAGCGATTGTGCGGCGTCGATATCGGGGGCGCCTTCAGCCAGAAGCACGGCGATCTTCACCGATCCGTCCGCCACCTGCAGATATCTTACCGCCTCGTCGGCAGTCACGCCTGCGATATCGGCAACCATGCCGGCGGCGCGGGTGCGCAGCTTGGCATTGTCGGCGCGCAGATTGACCATGTGTCCGTCATGCACGTGACCGAGCTTGATCGCAGCCAGCGTCGACAGCATGTTGAATGCAAGCTTCTGTGCGGTCCCCGCGCCCATGCGCGTCGACCCCGCCACCAGTTCCGGCGGCGTTTCGAGAAGGACGGCGACATCGGCATGATTGAAAAGCGGTGCATCGGGATTGTTAGCGAGTGCCACGACCTTTGCGCCACGGACCCCGGCAATTTCGACGATCTTCAGCACGTAAGGGGTCGAGCCGCTTGCAGACACGGCGAGAACGCAGTCTCCCGCTTCGATGACCGCTGCGTCCTGATCGGCCAAGGCGACATCATCCTCCGGCGCGCCTTGTAGGTCGGCCAGAACGGACGTTCCGCCGGCAAGAAGAAGGACGATCTGCTCGCGCGCTATTCCGTAGGTTCCCGGAAGCTCGAGAGCGTCGGCCATGGCCATCAGGCCGGAGCTGCCGGCGCCCGCATAGACAAGTTTGCCGCCAGTCTTCAGAGCCGAGGCAACGAGCTCCGCTGCATCGGCAAGATCAGGGATCGCCGCATCGACGCTTCTGGCTGCCTGCTGCTGACCGGACGCCAGAAGCCGAAGGATTTCGGTCGGGGCGCGCGTATCGAGCCCTTCCGTATTCCCATGCCTGGCTTCGGTGGCTGTTTGGCTCATCCGTTTCTCCCTCAAGCAAAATGATGCCAAAAAAATACCAATTGTCCAGCAGGAAATTAACGAAAGTTACCCACGGAAACACGGCAGCTGTCGCTCAGGACTAATAATCGAGTCGAAATAGGGTGTTAGCCGTGATCTGTCCGCATCAATAATTTCGCCCTTGGTAAATGGTATTTTTTTGGTATCATTCTTCGTGGAGGTATCCATGGCGGATTACGTGATCGGGATAGATGGCGGCGGGACAAGCTGCCGGGCGGCACTGGCCGATAGGAACGGCACCCTGCTCGGCCGCGGCAAGAGCGGTGCATCCAATATCCTGACCGATCCCGACACCGCCCTCAGGCATATTGCTGAAGCCGCGAAGCAGGCGTTCGAAGAAGCAGGGCTCACGCCGGATCTTTCATCCGCATCTGCAATCCTGGGTCTTGCCGGCAACAATGTCGGCGGCGCGGTTGGCTATGTGACCGAGCGCCTGCCCTTTGCCAGATCGCAGATCGTTTCCGACGGCGTCATCGCCTTGCAGGGCGCGATCGGTGACGAAGACGGTGCGATCGGCATTGTTGGGACCGGGACCGTCTACATCATCCGCAGCCACGGTCAGTTCAGATCCATCGCCGGCTGGGGGTTTCAGGTGAGCGATCTCGGCAGCGGCGCAAGGCTCGGGCAGCTCGCACTGCAGGAAACCCTGCTTGCCTTCGACCGGATAAGGCCGATGACGCCGCTCTGCGAGGCGATCTTGGCCGAGTTCGACAACAATCCGGAACTGATCGTCGATTTTGCCAGGCTGGCCAAGCCTGGCGACTTCGGTCGTCAGACTCCAAAGGTTTTCGACTATGCTCGCCGTGGCGACGAGACGGCTTTGCGGATCCTCCATACCGGTGCTGCCGGGATCGACGAAGCGCTCGACACCGTTACCGCGCTGTCCGGTGACAAGACCAAGCTCTGCCTGCTCGGTGGCCTTGCACCGCTTTATCCTCCCTATCTTGCCGAGAGGCACAGGCTCCGTCTTTCCGAGCCGCGGGCCGACGCAATGACCGGCGCCGTCGAACTGGCCGTCAAGGCCTTCGCACCTGGAGCCCGGATGGAGGCGTGCGCATGAGCGAGGCGCTGACGGCCATCTTGCCCCTCGACGGCCTGCAGTCCGGCGGCTCCGGCCCGCTTTATCTCAAGCTGCGCCAAAGCCTGGAAGATGCGATCCGGTCCGGCAAGCTCGGTCACGGCGACGCGCTTCCCGCGGAGCGGGATCTCGCCGACTATGCGAGCGTCAGCCGCGTCACGGTGCGCAAGGCCGTCGACGATCTTGTCCGGGACGGGCTTCTGACCCGCCGCCATGGATCCGGGACCTTCGTGGTAAAACCGCTGTCGCGCGTCGAGCAACCCCTGACCAAGCTGACATCGTTTACCGAGGACATGGCACGGCGTGGCCTGGTTTCCCGATCGGAATGGCTGGAGCGCGGATTGTTTCATCCCTCGCCCGAAGAGATGATGATGCTGGGTCTCGCACCCGGCACGATGGTTGCCCGGATCGGACGTTTGCGCTTTGGGAACGACATGCCGCTTGCCATCGAGCGCGCCAGCATATCGGCAGAATTCCTGCCCGACCCGGTATCGCTCCAGCAGTCGCTCTATGCGGAACTGGAAAAGAAGGATGCGCGACCGGTACGCGCCATCCAGCGGATCTCCGCGACCAATCTGAAAAAGATCGACGCCGGCCTGCTCGAAGTGCCCATCGAGGCGGCGGGACTGTCGATCGAACGCGTTTCCTACCTGGCCTCCGGCCGGGTGGTGGAGCTTACCCGCTCGCTTTACCGCGGCGATGCCTATGATTTCGTGGCCGAGCTTTCGCTTGGCGACAGCTGATCAGACGAGGATGACGATGAAGACCCATATGCGCCAGGAAATCGACGAGATACCGGAGGCGACGGCCCGATTGCTCGACCGTTCGGCGGCAGACATTGCCAAGGCCGGTCAGGCCCTGCGCGACAAGGATCCGGCCTTCCTGGTAACGATCGCGCGCGGTTCCTCGGACCATGCTGCGACGTTCATCAAATATGCGATCGAGTTGACGGAAGGACGTCCGGTCGCCTCGCTCGGACCGTCGCTTGCCTCGATCTACGGTGCCAATCTGCAGCTTGGCGGTGGCGCTGCGATCGCCATCTCCCAGTCGGGCAAGAGCCCCGACATCGTCGCGATGGCGGAGGCCGCGACCCGGTCAGGAGCGGTCACGATTGCGCTCACCAATACGCTTCCTTCGCCGATCACTGAAGCATCGCTATATTCGGTCGACATCAATGCCGGTCCGGAAATTGCCGTTGCGGCAACCAAGTCCTTTGTCAGCTCGATTGTCACCGGCCTCGCCCTTCTCTCCGAATGGACTGGCGATGATGGGCTGAAGGCGGCGGTTCGCGCCCTGCCCGGCCATTTCGATGAAGCCATCAAACTCGACTGGAGCGCGTTTGCGAGCGAGCTCGGCAATGCTGATTCGCTCTACATGCTCGGCCGTGGCCCGGCGCTTGCGATCGCCAGCGAGGCTGCGCTCAAATTCAAGGAAACGTCCAACATGCATGCGGAGGCCTATTCTGCGGCCGAAGTCCTGCATGGTCCGGTGGCGCTCGTCGAAAAGCGCTTTCCGGTGCTGACATTTGCCGCAAGGGACGCGGCGGAAGCCTCTGCGGTGCAGATCGCAGACAGTTTCGCGGCCAAGGGCGCGCTCGCCTATGCGACCTCCGACAAGGTCACGGCTGCCCGAAAGCTGCCCTTCGTCGCCACCGGCCATCCGCTAACCGACGCGCTGGCGCTGATCGTGCCCTTTTACGGTTTCGTCGAAGCCTGGTCGCGGTCCAAAGGGTTTGATCCCGATCAGCCGGCAGCCCTCAACAAAGTCACCGAAACCCTATGACCGACCTCAAGGCTCTGACTGCAAACCGCATCTTCGACGGCGCCGACTGGCATGAGAATGCCGCGGTCGTGTTTTCGAACGGCCGGATCGATCACATCCAGCCTTCGGCTTCGCTCGCACCTGAGATCGAGAGGATCGACGGTGGCGAGATCATTGCTCCGGGCTTTATCGACTTGCAGGTCAATGGCGGCGGTGGCGTGCTCCTCAACGAAGAGCCGACGGTCGAGGGGATCGCCACGATCTGCGCTGCCCACGCGAAGTTTGGGACGACGGCACTGTTGCCGACCTTGATCACCGACACACCTGACATTTCCGCCCGGACCGTTGCTGCCGGCATGGACGCAAAGAAGCGGGGCATTCGCGGCTTTCTCGGACTGCATCTGGAGGGCCCGCATCTGTCTGTTGCCCGCAAGGGAGCGCATGACCCCAAGCTCATCCGCCCGATGGGGGATCGCGACCTCGATCTGATGCTCTCCTGCGGACGGGCGCTCGATGTGCTGATGGTGACCATTGCGCCGGAAAGCGTGACGCAAGAACAGGTCACAAAGCTCGCAGACGCCGGCATCATCGTCAGCCTCGGTCACACGGAAGCGAGCTACGATACGGCGGCGGCCTATTCCAAGGCCGGTATCCGCACGGTCACGCATCTCTTCAACGCCATGAGCCCTCTCGGTCACCGCGAACCGGGGCTGGTCGGGGCGGCGCTCGATACGGGAGCACTATATGCCGGCCTGATCGCCGACGGCATCCATGTGCATCCCGCTGCAATGGGGGCAGCTCTGCGCGCCAAGGCAGGTCCCGGAAAGATATTCCTGGTGACCGATGCGATGTCGACGATCGGGACCGACATGACATCCTTCACGCTCAACGGCCGCGAAATCCTGCGCAAGGATGGCCGGCTGACGCTCGCCGACGGGACGCTGGCCGGCGCCGATATCGACATGATCTCGTCGGTTCAATACGTGCACCGCAATCTAGGCCTGTCGCTGGAGGAAGCCCTGCGCATGGCATCCGCCTATCCGGCGCAGGCGGCGCGCATCGAAGACCAGAAAGGCTTTCTGAAGCCCGGATATGATGCGGATTTCGTTATCCTTGGCGCGGATCTTTCCATGAGAAGCACCTGGATTTCTGGAGAATGTGCGCACGCACAGATCTGAAGAGCCTATCCCGCCAGCGGAAAATCGATCCGGACTTTCAAGCCTGTGCCCCCTGAGCCATCGTGAAGCGACAGGGCAGCGCCGTGAAGGCGGGCGATCTCTTCGACGATCGGCAGTCCGAGACCGGTGCCGGATGCATCGCCGCGGCCGAGACGTCCGAATCGTTCGAGCACGGTAGCTCGCTTCTCGGGCGGAATACCCGGGCCGTTATCCTCGACCTCGAGCCGGGCCGTCTCGTCACTCCGTTCGATGCGGACGGTGACCTCCGTGCCGGAGCCCCCATGAAGGATCGCGTTGACGATCAGGTTCTTCACCAGTTCGCCGATCAGCAGCGGCTCGACGTTGACCTCAGTTGCGCCCTCTCCTTCGAACCCGAGGTCGATGCCACGATCGGCGGCGCCCGGAACATGATCTCCCGTCAGGCCGCGGACGAGATCGGTGAGATCGAGCTTGCGGAATGCTGCCGAGCGTCCGGCCGCATCAATCTTTGCCATCAGCAGCAGCTGCGCGAGGATATGTTCGGCACCGGCGACCGCTTCATCCGCCTTGCGGACCGCCGTCTTTGCCGTGGCCAGATCGTCCGCCCGGTCCGCAAGTGCGAGCTGTGTGCGCACGATTGCGAGCGGAGTTCGGAGCTGGTGGCTGGCATTGCCGGTGAAGTGGCGCAGGGCATTCAACGCGCCTTCGAGCCGCACCATGAACGAATTGACGGTATCGACCAGGCCCTGAACCTCGTTCGGCACTCTTTCTCCGATCGGATGCAGATCGTCCGGGCTGCGTTCGGCGATCGCTTCGCTGAAGCGATAGAGGGGCCGGAGCGACAGCGTGACGGCGATCCAGACGATCACGGCGGCACCGATGATCATGAACAGGATTCGCAGCGCCGACCGGATCAGGATGGTGCGCGTCAATTGTTCGCGGGCCATGGTGGTTTCGGCGACCGTGACGACGAAGGGCACAGACCGGATGCCGGTCGAGGCGGATCTGGCGAGCACCGCCACGCGGATGGGCTCGCCGCGGAAGCTGGCGTTCTCGAACGCCACCGCCTGGCCCTCGCGCCGCGCGATTGAGGGAAGGTTCTGGTAGCCGGTGATGAAGGTGCCGGGCGGCCCGTCGACGCGGTAAAAGACCCTGTCCTGCGCAGCAGAGGTCAGCATTTCCAGCGCCACATAGGGGATGTCGACCTCGAGCGCACCGTCTTCCGCAACGATCACCCGTTCGGCGATCGCCAAGGCCGAACCCGCAAGCACACGATCGGACACTTCGTTGGCCGTATCGAGAGCCTCATCCCATGTATCGAACATGGCGACGCCACCGATCAGCGCCGTGGAGAGAAGGAGCCATGCAAGAAGGCGGCGGCGGAGCGAATAGGCGGCTGTCGGCGTCATTCCGGAGAGGCCATTTTCTCGAGATAATAGCCAATGCCGCGCGCGGTCTTGACGGTCAGACCATAGACGGCAAGCCGCTTTCTTAGTCGGCTCACATACTGCTCGATCGCATTGGACGAGAGGTCGTCGTCGAAGCCTGTCAGCGAACGAATGATCGCCTCCTTGGAGACCACCTTTCCGGCCCGCATGAAGAGGAGTTCGAGAAGGGCCACCTCGCGCGCCGGGATATCGAGCGGCACGCCCTGGCTCGAAAAGGTTCGGGAGGTCAGATCGAAAGTGACGCCGCCATAGGTGATGACAGAGCTTCGAAGGCCCGCCTGGCGGCGAAGAAGGACGCGGATGCGCGCCTCGAACTCCGGTACGTCGAACGGTTTCGTCATGTAATCGTCGGCGCCGAGATCGAGGCCTTTGACCCTCTCTTCCGGCGTGCCGCGGGCGGTGAGGATCATCACCGCCGCCCGGTTCTGGCGGGCGCGCATGGCTTTGAGGACATCGAGACCATCCATTTCGGGAAGGTTCAGGTCGAGGATGACCAGATCGTAGCTTTCGGCGGCGACCGTGGCTTCAGCCGACGTTCCATCGGCCACGAGATCCACCACATAGCCGCTGCCGCGCAAAATCGCGGCAAGGCCCGATGCGAGCGTCTGATTGTCTTCGACAAGAAGGATACGCAAACCGTCATTTCCCCGTTCCGGCTGACTCTTATCGCCGGGACGCGGGGTTGTCACTGGACAGAGCAGCGTCTGCCGATAGCTCGCCTAGCTACGGCCGAGATAATCGGTCTTGCCGATGGGTACGCCTTTGTGGCGGAGGATCGCGTAGGCGGCGGTGAGATGGAAATAGAAGTTGGGCAGGGCAAACCCGAGAACGTAGTCGGTGGCTGTGAATTTCATCTCGCCGGACCGGGTCTTCAGCACGACCTCGGCCTCGTCGCGACCGGACATGCTGGCGGGAACGACGGTCTTCAGGAAGGCGACCGTCTTGTCGATGCGGGCATGGAGATCCGCAAACGTGACTTCGTTATCCTCCATCGCGACGTTTTCGAGCTGGCCGACGCGCACCGGGACGAACTTGGCCGTGTCGCTAGCGCGCTGGATCTGACCCGTCAGCGGCAGCATGTCCTCGATCAGGCACGCTTCGAGAAGCTGGCTGTGGGGAATGCCCTTCTCGTCGGCGAAGGCTTCGGCCTTCTTCAGGATCTCGGAGAGATTGGCAAATCCACGGATAAAGGCCGGGACGGAGACGTCGTAGAGGGAAAGCGACATGGTTATGACCTCAAAGGGCTGGTGGGGAAATCGCCATTGACAGGTAATAACGACGACCGGCAATACAACAGGGGAGCGGTAAACCGCGAGCCCTGCATTCCGGACGCCAGTGATGGATTTCCAACGGCTTGCCGCAAGCGCCCGGGTCGGGCATTCTTGCCCGCAATGAAAAAGCTTCTCCTCTGTCTTTGTCTCATCGCTGCGCCGCATCTGGCCGTCGCGGAAGTGCTGATGTTTCCTGCCCTTTCGGGCAACAAGGATGCGCCTGTCCTTACCGTCTATTCGTCGCTGGACGAGCCTCTTGCCAAGCCGATGATCACAGGCTTCCAGTCGTCCAACCCAGATGTGGCGGTGTCCTACGAGGACATGCTGACGGGAGAGATCTACGACAGGATCGTGCGGGAGACCGACGCGGGCCACAAGACAGCAGATTTCGCGTTTTCGTCGGCCATGGATCTCCAGGTCAAGCTTGCCAATGACGGTTACGCCCAGGCGAGCGACCTGCCGATGAGCGGGCGATGGCCCGAGTGGGCGAACTGGCGCAATACGGTTTACGCGCTGACCTTTGAGCCGGCCGTGTTCGTCTACAACAAGCCGAGTTTCAAGAACGAGGCGCCGCCTGCCACCCGCGCCGAGTTCATCGCGTTTCTGGCGCGCCAGGGTGACCAGGCGCATGGCCGCATCGGCACCTACGATATCGAACGCTCCGGTGTCGGCTTCCTGTTCATGTCGCGCGACCAGGAACAGTTCGGGGACATCTGGTCGGTGGTGCGGGCGATGGGCGAGGCAGGCGTCAAACTCTATTCGACAAGCGGCGCCATCCTCGAGAGGGTGGCGGATGGCCGTTTCCTGATGGGTTACAATATCGTCGGTTCCTACGCCGCCGACTGGGCCTCGCGGAACCCGAATGTCGGGATCGTGCTGCCGAAGGATTACACGGTGGTCATGTCGCGTATCGGGCTGGTGCCGCAAGCCGCTCAACGTGCCGATCTCGGAAAGCGCTACCTCGAATTCTTCATGTCGAAGGAGGGCCAGACGATTATGGCCCGCGAACTGCAGATCCCGGCCGTCAGTCCCGAAGTGTCCGGCAACAACACCGCAACGACGATGCGCGAGATGCTGGGTGGCCAACTGAAGCCGGTGCCGGTCAGCCTCGGGCTGATGGTCTATCTCGATCAGGTGAAACGGGCGCGGCTGATCTCGAAATGGAACGAGGTCTTGCGCCAGCAGTGATCAATTCTGGCGATTTTGAGGCATTTACCCTTGTCAAACAGACGCAGTCAGGGAAATGTCAGGTAGATGTCAGCTTGTTATGCTGCCTTAGAACCATTCGAGACCCGTTCGGAGGCGGACTCGATCGGTGACGGGAGGAGATCAACGGACGGCACCAGTCCGCTCAAATCGATCCTACCGTTGCGCCATCAAAGATTTCGTCCAAAAGGACGTCAACGGAGGACACACCCTTGAAACATTTTCTCATCGCATCTTTCCTCGCGGGCGCAGTCGCCTTCCCGGCCGTAGCGGCTGACTATTCGGTCATGGCACCGGCAGCGCCGGGCGGCGGCTGGGACCAGACGGCCCGCACCATGCAGGTCGCCCTGCAGCAGGAGAAGATCTCCAACCGCGTCCAGGTCATGAACGTTCCGGGCGCCGGCGGCACGATCGGCATCGCCCAGTTCGCCAGCCAGCAGAAGGGCAACCCGAACGCTCTGATGGTTGGCGGTTACGTCATGGTCGGCGCAATCCTCACCAACAAGTCGCCGGTAACCCTGAAAGACGTCACACCGATCGCACGCCTCACCGGCGAATACGAAGTGATCGTCGTCCCGACATCTTCCGACATCAAGACGATGGCGGATCTGGTCACCAAGCTGAAGGCTGATCCGGGTTCCGTATCCTGGGGTGGCGGTTCGGCTGGCGGCACCGACCATATCGGCGCTGGCCTCATTGCAAAGGCTGCCGGCGTAGACCCGACCAAGATCAACTACATCGCGTTTTCCGGTGGCGGCGAAGCGCTTGCCGCGATCCTGGGCAGCCAGGTGACGGCCGGTATCTCGTCCTACGGCGAGTTCGAATCGCAGATCAAGGCCGGCTCGCTGCGCCTGCTGGGGATCTCGTCCGACAAGAAGATCGACGGCATTGATGCCCCGACGCTGAAGGAATCCGGTCTCGACGTCGTGCTGCAGAACTGGCGCATGGTTGCCGCTGCTCCTGGCATTTCCGACGAGCAGAAGAAGACCATCACTGCCGACATCGAGAAGCTGGTAAAGTCCAAGACCTGGCAGGATAACCTGAAGACCAAGGGCTGGATGGACACCTACCTCTCCGGTCCGGCCTTCGATGAGCAGCTCGCCAAGGATATCGCTGCGACGGAAACCATCCTGAAGGACATCGGACTGGTCAAATGAGTTCTGAAAACACGACTACCGAACAGCGCCGCCCTGATTGGGCGGCGCTTGCCATTGCAGCCGTACTCGCGATCGTCGCCGCCGTCATCTTCATCGATGTGTCGCGGCTGACGAGTACGACTGGCTACTCGCCTGTCGGCCCCGCCTCCGTGCCCTACTGGATCGCTTTCGGCCTGATCGGCCTTGCCATCTGGACGGTCTTTGCGGCATTCCGTCGGGATTTCCCCGCGCGCGAACGGCAGGAATTCGGTCCCGTCGCCTGGGTTGTCGCCGGGCTTCTCGCCCAGATGATCCTGATCCGGTTCGTCGGGTTCTCGATTGCGACGGGCCTGCTTTTCGCTTTCGCCGCACGCGGCTTCGGTGCCCGTCGGCTGCATATCAGCATTCCGATCGGCATCGCGATCTGTCTCGCCATCTGGTACCTGTTTGCGGGCGTCCTGCAGCTTTCCCTTCCCGCCGGTCCGCTGGAAAACCTGCTCCTTTAACTTGGAGCCAGAGAGTTAATCCATGAGCACTTTCGAATTCCTTCTTCAGGGTCTGGCCTCTGCCGCAGAGCCGATGAACCTGTTTTACGCGCTCGTCGGCGTAACGCTCGGCACGATGGTCGGCGTGCTGCCCGGCATCGGCCCGGCAACCACCGTCGCGCTGCTTCTGCCCGTTACCTACCAGCTGGATGCGACCGGCTCGCTGATCATGTTTGCCGGCATCTATTACGGCGGCATGTACGGGGGATCGACGACCTCGATCCTTCTCAACACGCCAGGCGAAAGCGCCTCGATCGTGACCGCGCTCGAGGGCAACAAGATGGCCCGCGCAGGACGCGGGGGGCCAGCGCTTGCAACAGCTGCGATCGGTTCCTTCGTTGCCGGCCTGATCGCCACGCTCGCGCTCGCCTTCGTTGCACCCTATATCGTCAAGCTGGCGCTGGTGTTCGGTCCGCGCGAATATTTCGCGCTGATGGTTCTCGCCTTCGTCACAGTCTCCTCGGCTTTCGGAAACTCGACGCTGCGTGGCCTGACATCTCTGTTCATCGGCCTTGCTTTGTCGCTTGTCGGCATCGATCAGCTGACCGGCCAGAACCGCCTCTCCTTCGGCGTACCTGACCTTCTCGACGGCATCGAGGTCACGACCATGGCGGTTGCCATGTTTGCGATCGGCGAGACGCTGTTTATCGCAGCCCAGGGTGCCCAGGCTCCCGACAAGGTGGAAGCGATCAAGGGCTCCGTCTGGATGACCGCCCAGGACTGGGCGCGCTCTTGGAAAGCCTGGTTGCGCGGGACCGTCATTGGCTTCCCGATCGGCGCAATGCCGGCCGGTGGTGCAGAAATCGGCACCTTCCTCTCCTATGCGACCGAAAAGCGTCTTTCCAAGCATCCTGAAGAGTTCGGCAATGGTGCGATCGAAGGTGTTGCCGGTCCGGAAGCTGCCAACAACGCATCCGCCGCCGGTACGCTCGTGCCGCTTCTGACGCTTGGTCTTCCGACGTCGGCGACCGCTGCCATTATGCTGGCCGGCTTCCAGCAATACGGCCTGCAGCCGGGCCCACTGCTTTTTGTCACTAACCCGCAGCTGGTCTGGGGACTGATTGCTTCGCTTCTCATCGCCAACCTGATGCTGCTGGTGTTGAACCTGCCGCTGGTCGGTCTGTGGGTGAAGCTGCTGACGATCCCGAAGCCTTGGCTCTATGCCGGCATTCTCGTGTTTGCGACGCTTGGCACGATTGGCGCCAATCCGTCGGTGTTCGAGCTTGGCATGCTGCTCGTCTTCGGTCTCGTCGCCTACATCATGCGCGTGTTCGACTATCCGATCGCGCCCGTGATCGTCGGCCTGATCCTTGGCCCGCTCGCCGAGCAGCAGTTGCGCCGTGCCTTGTCGATCAGCCAGGGCGACGTGACGGTGCTGTTCACCTCGCCGATCGCCGCAGGCCTGCTGCTCGTGGCAGCGGCTGCCCTGATCGTACCGCTGGTGCTGCGCATGCGCGGACGCGGCAACGTGCTGAACCAGATGGCAGCCAGCGAAGACTGAGGACCTCAGCCTTCCCCCAACGAAACAAGCCCGGTCTTCCGAAAGGAGGCCGGGCTTTCTGTTTTGAAGGGAGTGTTGTGTCAGTGCCCGAACACGGACCAGCCGGTTTCATCCGCCAGCATTTCGAGCGCCAGCGAACCGACCAGCGAATTGCCGTTCTGATTGAGACCTGGAGACCAGACGGCCATCGATGCGCGTCCCGGCGCCACGGCCATGATGCCGCCGCCGACACCACTCTTGCCAGGAAGTCCGACCCGATAAGCGAACTCGCCGGAGCCGTCATAGTGGCCGCAGGTCAGCATGAGGGCGTTGATGCGCCGTGCCCGCTGGCTTGAGACCACGGTGTGCCCGGTCATCGGGTTGCGGCCATTGGCGGCGAGGAATAGACCGGCCCGCGCCAGCTGGGTGCAGGTCATGGAGATGGCGCAGTGGTGGAAATAGACGCCGAGCACATGCTCGACCGGATGCGAGAGCTTGTTGAAAGAGCGCATGAAATTGGCAAGCGCAATATTTCGGTAGCCGGTCGCTTCCTCGGATTTCGCAACCGACGGGTCGATCGCGATCGTTTCGTCATCCGCGAGATAGCGGACGAAGCGCAGGATCTCCCCGATCGCCTCGCGCGGCGTATGGCCAGCAAGAACGAGATCGCTGACGGCAATCGCGCCGGCATTGATGAAGGGGTTGCGGGGCTTTCCGGCCTCCTGTTCGAGCTGGACAATGGAGTTGAAGGGAGAGCCCGACGGCTCCCGACCGACCCGGTTCCAGGTGGTTTCGCCATGCTTGCCGAGTGCGAGCGTCAGCGTGAAAACCTTCGACACGCTCTGGATCGAGAAAGGTTCGGCACAATCTCCGGCGCTATGGACCTTGCCGTCGACCGTGACGACCGCCATGCCAAACTTGCGTGGATCGACATGGGCAAGCTGGGGAATGTAGTCGGCCACTTTTCCCTCGCCCAGCCGGCTCTGCAGCTTGGCGTGGATCCGATCGACGATGGCCTGCAGATCGTCCGTCATTGCTCACACTCCGAGATATCGATCCTGCAACCCTGGTGTCAGATCGGCTGGGGCGCCGATCCAGACGCTTCTGCCGTTTTCGAGGATGACGCACCGGTCGGCAACCGGCAAGAGCTCGGACAGCGTCTTGTCGACCAGGAGAATGGACAGGCCCTTCGTCTTCAACTGGCGCAACGCCTTCCAGATATCCTGGCGGATGACAGGTGCAAGCCCCTCCGTCGCCTCGTCGAGGATCAGCAGGCGCGGATTGGTCATCAGCGCGCGCCCGATCGCCAGCATCTGCTGCTCGCCGCCCGAAAGCGACCTCGCCATCTGTGCATGCCGTTCCTCAAGACGGGGAAACAGGGCGTTGATCTCTGAGACGGTCCATTCGCCGGGTCGGGCCGCGGCGACCAGGTTTTCGTGAACGGTGAGATTCGGGAAACAGCGGCGCCCCTCGGGGACAAGCCCGACACCGAGCCGCGCCACCTTGTAGGGCGCCAGCTTCCCGGTGTCCTTACCATCGAAGAGGATGCGGCCGGTTTTCGGGGCTAAAAGATTGCAGATCGACTTGATGGTCGTGGATTTGCCCATGCCGTTGCGGCCCATGAGTGCCACGACCTCGCCTTCCGCCACCGAAAACTCGACACCGAACAGCGCCTGGCTGCTGCCGTAGTAGGTCGCGATATCCTGGACATCGAGCAGCATCAGGCGTGATCTCCCAGATACGCGGTGCGGACCGCCGGATCGCGCCTTATATCCTCGACGGTGCCGGTTGCGATGATGCGGCCGTAGACCAGAACCGAAATCCGGTCGGCCAGCGCGAAGACGGCATCCATATCGTGTTCCACGAGCAGGATCGGCGCTTCCTGGCGCAGCGTATCGAGAAAGCCTGTGAGCCTTTTCGAACCTTCCGGTCCCATCCCTGCCATCGGCTCGTCGAGAAGCAGGGCCTTCGATTGCAGGGCCAGCGCCATGGCGATCTCCAGCTGGCGGCGCTCGCCGTGGGAAAGCTCGGCCGCCGGCAGGCGTGCCCGGTCGGACAGACCCACGCGCTCGAGGATCGCCATCGCAGGATCGATCAGCGATCTGTCGCGCATGACAGGTCGGAAGAAACCGAAACTCGACCCCTGCCTCGCCTGAACCGCCAGCATGACATTACGCAGCGCTGAAAACTCCGGCGCCAGCGACGACACCTGAAACGTGCGACCGAGCCCCCGTCGGGCGCGAGCGGCAGCACTCAGTGCGCCGATGTCTTCACCCGCGAGGCGGATCGTGCCGCTATCCTGCTTGAGCGTGCCGCAGATCTGGTGAATCAGGGTCGATTTTCCGGCACCGTTCGGGCCGATAAGTGCGTGGATTTCGCCGGGCTTCAGGTCGAGCGTGATGCCGTCGGTGGCACGAAGTGCTCCGAAACTCTTAACGAGATTGTCTGTCTGGAGAACCGGCTCAACCATGTTTCGTCTTTCCGGCAAGCAGGCCCAGCAATCCGCCGCGGGCAAAGAGCACCACGCCGAGAAGGATGAGACCGAGGAAGAACTGCCAGCGTTCGGTTAGGCCACCCAGCGCGAACTCGAACGCCACATAAAGCGCTGCACCGGCGAGCGGCCCGAAAAGCCTGCCGGTGCCGCCGAGAATGATCAGCACAATCAGTTCGCCAGACATGTGCCAGGCAAGCATGGACGGGCTGACGAAGCGGTTGAGATCTGCGTAGAGCGCGCCGGCAAGGGCCGTGATCATGGCCGAGATGACGAAACCTGCGAGCCGGATACGGTAGTGGTCAATGCCGAGGGCGGCGACGCGGATCTCGTTCTGGCGCGTGGCAACCAGCGCCGCACCGAAACGCGACGCACGGATCAGTGCGAAAAGGCCGATGCCGGCCAGAAGCACTGCATAAGCGACAAAGAAGAAATTCAGCGGGCGCATCGTGTTCGTGCCCGGAAACTGGTTGCGCACCGCGATCGAAAGCCCGTCCTCGCCACCGTAAGCCGGCCAGGATATCGCAAAATAATAGACCATCTGCGCGAAGGCGAGCGTGATCATTATGAAATAGACGCCCGAGGTCCTGAGGCTGAGCGCCCCGATGGCGAGCGCCACCACACCGGCTGCGATGACCGCGACAAGCCAGATAATCGGCATCTGCGCCGTGCCCGAGAGATCGAACAGAAGCGGTTCGCCTGATAGCGCGTGGCTTGCAAGAATGCCGGCCGCATAGCCTCCGATGCCGAAAAAGGCTGCGTGGCCGAACGACACCATGCCGCCGAGGCCGAGCGCAAGATTGAGGCCGAGCGCTGCCAGCGCCAGAATGGCGATCCGGGTCGCAAGGGTTATGTAGAACGGCTGGCCGAGCGCACTCGCGGCCAGGGGCACGGCGAGCAGCAGGACGGCCAGCGTGAGATTGACTGCGTTTTCGCGGGTCAGCACCATCGTTGAACGGCCTTCATGCATGTGCTGGCGGAAACAGGCCGCGAGGTTTTACCGACAGGATCACGGCCATGACCACATAGATCAGCATGGATGCCGCAGCGCCGCCGATCATGCCCGCCTGGGACGGATCCATGAACAGGGTCAGCAGTTGCGGCAAAAGAAGCCGGCCGAGCGTATCGGTGATACCGACAAGCAGCGCGCCAATGAGCGCACCCTTGATCGACCCGATGCCGCCGATGACGATCACCACGAAGGCGAGGATGAGGACCGGTTCGCCCATGCCGACCTGGACCGATTGCAGCGGGCCGACGATTGCGCCGGCAAGCCCGGCCAGAGCCGAGCCCAGTGCAAAGACCAGCGTATAGAGCGTGCGGATATCGACGCCGAGCGCGCCGATCATCTCGCGGTCGCTTTCGCCGGCCCGGATGCGCATGCCGAGCCGGGTCTTGCCTATCAGCAGGTAAAGGCCGAGCGCCACCAAGGCACCGACGGCGATGATCGCCAGGCGGTAGACGGGATAGGTTGCATCGCCCGGCAGAGCGACCGCGCCCTGCAGCAACGGCGGAATATCGAGATAAAGCGGGAAGGAGCCGAACAGCCAGCGGGTGCCCTCGGAAAAGATCAGGATCAGCGCGAATGTCGCCAGAACCTGATCGAGATGGTCACGGTCATAGAGCCTGCGGATGACCACGAGCTCGACGATGGCACCGGCTGCCGCCGCACAGGCAAGGCTGGCGACAAGGCCGAGCCAGAACGACCCAGTCCAGGCGGCAACGGCCGCGCAGGCGAAGGCGCCGACCATATAGAGCGAGCCATGGGCGAGATTGATCAGGCCCATGACGCCGAAGATCAGCGTCAGCCCGGCAGACATGAGAAACAACATGACGCCGAGCTGGATGCCGTTCAGCAGCTGCTCGAGAGCAAGCGAGATAGTCACATGCTTCCCTTAGATCTTGCAGTCTTTGGCGTAGGCGTCGCCATGATCGGCAAAGATCTTCTCGACCGTCTTGTTGGTCAGAACGCCGTCCTTCTTCACCACTTCCGTCAGGTAGATATCCTGGATCGGATGCTGGTTGGTGTTGAACTTGAACTTTCCACGCGGCGACTTGATATCGGCTTTGAGAAGTTCGGCGCGGAAGGCCTCGGTATCCTTGACGTCTGCCTTGGCAGCGGCCGACGCGATCAGCTGACCGGCATCATAGGCCTGAAGCGCATAGATGGACGGCAGGCGATTGTATTCGGCCTTGAAGTCGGCGACGAATTTGCGGCTGACGTCGGTATCGAAATCCGGAGCCCACTGTCCGGACGCCTTGGCGCCGAGCGCCGCATCGCCGATCGCCGGCAGGACGTCCTGGCTGAAGGAGAAGCCCGGGCCCATGACGGGGATCTTCACGCCCGACTGGGCAAACTGCTTCATGAAGGAAATGCCCATGCCGCCCGGCAGGAAGACGAAGATGCCGTCGGCACCCGACGCACGCATCTGGGCGATTTCGGCAGCGTAATCGGTCTGGCCAACCTTGGTATAGACTTCGCCCGCAAGCTCGCCCTTGTAATAGCGCTTGAAGCCCGTCAGCGAATCCTTGCCGGCCGGATAGTTCGGCGCCAGGATGAACATCTTCTTGTAGGACTTGTTGGCATATTCGCCGACAGCTTCGTGAAGATTGTCGTTCTGATAGGCAGCGTTGAAATAGAGCTTGTTGCAGCCGGCACCGGCGAGCGCTGCGGGTGCTGCATTGGTCGAGACGTAGAACTTGTCCTGCGCGACCGCACCTGGGACGACGGCCATCAACAGGTTCGACCAGACGATGCCGGTAAGCAGGTCGACATTGTCGCTCTGAATCATCTTGTCGGCGATCTGGACGGCAAGTTCCGGCTTCTGCGCATCATCTTCGGTGACGACGGTGATATCCTTGTTGCCGGACTGCTTGATCGCCAGCATGAAGCCGTCGCGCGTATCGACACCGAGGCCTGCACCGCCGCCGGATAGCGTAGTGATCATGCCGATCTTGAGCGGCTCGGCGATGGCCAGACCGGATGCGCCGAGGCCGAGTGCCATCGTGGCGGCTGCCAGGATTTTCTTCATCGTCATTCTCCCCTTTTTTTATCCCCTGCTCCGCCAATCCGTCGATGGCGGTGAACCCGTTACCTTCCACATTCGCCGGGAAACTTCCACCGCGTGCAAGCGCAAAAAGCATCACAAAGCAAACTATGCCAACGAGGCGATGTCTGCGGAGACAAACGCAGGCTTTCCAGCGACACCGGGGGCGGGTTATGACGCTAGCCGGATCAATCATGGGACAATCACATGCGCCACGGGATCATCGACTGGGACGACGCCTATGCCAATGGCCCGAACATTCCAAAGGGTGAACAATGGCCCGCCGCATGGGTGGAGCCGGCAAGACTGTACCGCGAAACGCTCGCGGCCGACGGCCGTGCGAAGCTCGGAATTGCCTATGGCGACAAGCCGCGCAACCGGTTCGATCTTTTCCTTCCCGCCGGAAAGCCGGAAGGCCTTGTCGTCTATGTCCATGGCGGCTTCTGGATCGCGCTCGACAACAGCTACTGGTCGCATTTTGCCCATGGCGCGCTGGAAAGCGGATATGCGGTGGCACTCCCCGCCTATACGCTTGCGCCGGAAAACCGGATCGCTGAAATCACCCGCGAGATCGGCCAGGCCATCACGGCCGCAGCAGATCTGGTGGACGGGCCGATACGGCTTGCCGGGCATTCGGTGGGCGGGCATCTGGTGACGCGGATGATCACCACCACGTCGCCACTCGCAGAGACCGTCCGAGACCGCATCGTCAACACGGTGTCGATCTCAGGCGTGCATGACCTTCGCCCGATCATGAAGACGAAGATGAACGAGAAGCAGCGGATCGATCCTGACGAGGCGCAGCGCGAAAGCCCGGCCTTGCTGGAACCCCTGCCGAACACGCGCCTCACCTGCTGGGTGGGCGGCAACGAACGCTCGGAATTCCTTCGCCAGAACGCGCTGCTCGCCAATATCTGGAAGGGTCTGGGGGCCGAGACCGAAGCCGTCGAGGAGCCGGACAAAAACCATTTCACGGTTCTGGACGGGCTATCCGATCCTAACCATCCGCTGACGAGGGCGCTTCTGTCCTAGCGTTTCGTCGCTAGAGAGACGCGGCGCCGCGGGCGGCCTGATCGTAATGGCCGGACAGGGCGCGAAGGCGGGCTGCGACATCCGACAAGGAGTCTGCGGACACTTCGGTTGCCAAAACGGATTTGACGAGCAGGCTTTCACGCATCGCCTTGTAGCGGGCACAGGCGGCAGCGCCCGCTTCCGTCACCATGACCAGCTTTTCCTTGCCGCGCCGGCCGGACTTGATCAGCTTCAGCCGTTCCAGCTTTTTGAGAGCGTAGGTCACGACGTGGGTGTCTTCGATATTGAGGACGAGCGCGATATCGGCCAGCGTCTTCGGTTTGTTGCGGCTGTTGACGTTGTGGAGGACGAGAATGTCGACGGTCGAAAGGTCGGGCACTCCGGATGCCGCCATGCAGCGCACCATCCAGCGGCTGAACGCATGATTGAGCATGGTGAGGCCGAACTCGATTTCGGACAGAGCCGGCAGCGCGCCGCTTGCCAGGTGCTCCGAAGAAACGATCGGGCCAACAGTGTCTATCGGTTCGGACATGAGCTTCTCCGGAATGAGAGGGCGCCGCGGCACGATTGCCACGGCGCTTCCGAAATCACATCTTCTTGTAGGCGTCCAGAATGGCGGCGCCATCTGCGCCGGCTTTCTTGGACCAATCCTCGGTCAGCTTGGCGCCGATTGCGGAAAGGCCGGTCTTCAGTTCGGCGCTTGGTTCCAGAACCTGCATGCCGTTCTTCTTCAGCGTTTCCATGTAGGACGCCGTCTTTTCGGCGGCCATCGACCAGCCGCGGGTTTCTGCAGCGGCCGCGGCATCCGTCACGGCTTTCTGCGTGGCCGCGTCGAGGGCTTCGAACGCAGCCTTGTTGACGAAGATGACGTTCTTCGGGATCCACGCCTGGGTATCGTAATAGTGGGTCAGCGATTCCCAGATCTTGCTGTCAACGCCCGTGGCGCTGGAGGTCATCAGGCCATCGACCACACTGGTTGCCAGAGCCTGCGGCAGTTCGGCAGCCTGGACGGTGACAGGCTGCGCGCCGACCAGTTCTGCAATACGCGATGTGCCGACATTATACGCGCGCCACTTCAAACCCTTCAGGTCGGCGACGCTGTTGACGTCCTTCTTGGTGAAGAGGCCCTGTGGCGGCCATGGCGTCGTGTAGAGGAGCTTCAGACCCTGCTTATCGAGCGCCTGTTCGATAGCGGGCTTCGAGGCCGTGTAAAGCTTCTTGGACTGTTCGAAGCTGGTGGCCAGGAACGGCACGACGTCGATCCCGAAGACCGGGTTTTCGTTTTCGTGCAGCGAGAGCAGCACTTCGCCCGCCTGCGCCTGGCCGGTCTGGACCGCGCGCTTGATATCGGGGGCCTTGAAGAGGGAGGCATTCGGATGAACGGTGATCTTCAGCTCACCCTTCGTGGCCGCATCGATGTCCTTGGCGAACTGGTTGAGGTTCTCGACATGGTAGTTGGTCGGCGGATAGGCAGACGGCAGGACCCAGTTGGCTGCGAAAGACGATGCCGTGGACGCGAGGAGCGCGGCTGCGGCGATGCCGAGGCGGGCGAGTTTTCCAGTGACCTTCATTTTCAGTTCCCTCTTTGTGATTAACCCGGGAATGCCATTTTCGGCAGAACCATCACGATTTCCGGGAAAACCGTAATGATGGCGACGGTCGCCACAAGCAGGAAAAAGAATGGCAGCGAGGCTTTTGCCACCGTCAGGCTATCGCGGCCGCTCATCGTTTGCAGGACGAAGAGATTGAAGCCGACCGGCGGAGAGACCTCCGCCATCTCGACGATCAGCACCAGGAAGATGCCGAACCAGACGAGGTCGAAGCCGGCCTGCTGGATCATCGGCAAAACGACAACCGTGGTGAGGACGATCATCGAAAGACCATCCAGTGCCGCACCGAGCAGAATATACATGATCGTCAGCACGGCGATCAAAGCGTAGGGGCTGAGGTTGAAGCTATCGACCCAGGCAGCCAGCGCGTTCGGAATGCCGGTATATCCCATGGCAATCGACATGAAGCCGGCACCCGTCAGGATCAGCATGATCATGCAGGTGAGACGTGTCGCACCCATGACGCTGTCCCAGAAGGACTTCCAGCTGAGCGTTTTCGACCAGGCGGCAATGGCGAGCGAGCCGGCCACACCCCAGGCCGCACATTCCGTCGCCGTGGCCCAACCGAGCAACAGCGTTGCGAAGACGAGGATGATCAGGAGGCTGACTGGGATGAGGTTGGCCGATTCCTTGAGTTTCTCTTTGAAGCTCATTTTCGGCGGCGCAGGCGGCTGCTTGTCGGGGTTGAGCAGCGACCAGACGACGATATAGCCGCAATAGAGGACCATCACGATCAGGCTCGGCAGGAAGCCGGCGAGAAAGATCTGGATGATCGAGACGTTGGCGGCGACCGCATAGACGACCATGGTGATCGACGGCGGAATGAGAATGCCGAGCGTGCCGGCACCGGCCAGCGAGCCGAGACTGACCATTTCGTCGTAGCCGCGCTTCTTCAATTCCGGCAGTGCGATTTTGGCAATCATTGCCGTGGTTGCAGCCGAGGAACCTGAGATCGAGCCGAACAGGCCGCATCCGAGAACGTTGACATGCATGAGCCTGCCCGGGAGCCAGCCAAGCCAGGGTGCCAAACCCCGGAACATCTCTTCGGACAGCTTTGTCCTGAACAGGATTTCGCCCATCCAGACAAACAGCGGCAGCGCCGCCAGCGACCAGGACGCGCCGTTGCTCCAGGAGTTGGTGGCCAGCACCGCGCCAAACGGGATGCCCGGCACGAAAAGCATGGCAATCAGGCCGCAGATGAGCAGCGAGAAGCCGATCCAGACTCCGGCGGCCAGAAGCGCCAGCAGCGCGACGAGGACGACGCCGGCGATTTCAACGAGTTCAATCGTTCCCATGCGTCAGGCCCCGCTCTGCATTGCGCGTTCAATTACTTCTTCGGCCGTTTCCGCAGGCGGCTTTTCATAGCGGGGTGCCCCGCCGAAAAGCACATGCAGAAGCTCGTCCGTCATGGCGACAGCGAGGATGATTAGGCCGCCGGAAAAACCGATCTGGGGGATCCACAGCGGCATGGCGATGACGCCTTGGGCAAGATCGTTGAACCGCCACGAGGTGACGTTCATGTCGAAAGCGTACCAGGCGAAATAGAGGGCAGCGGCGGACCCAACCAGCAGGGCAAAAATCTCGACCATCTGGCGGGTACGGCCGGTGAACCTTTCCACCAGCAAGCCGACGCGGATCATTTCGCCGGAGCGGAATGTATGGGCGAGACCGAGGAAGGCAGACGCCGCCATTGCCCAGGATGCGAAATCGTCGCCTGCCGGAACGTCTATCCCAAGCGGGCGACCTGCGGAAAGCGCGAGCATGATGAGGAAGATCGCAATCAGGAAAAGCCCGGCCAGCCAGCCGGACACGAGGTACAAACCGTCCAACCCTTTGCGGAGCCATTCGGGGAAGATGCTGTGGCGTGGATCAACGGTGGACACGGTTTGCCCTCCGCACAAGAATGCGTAGATCGCTCATATGGCTTCCCCTCGGTTGCCTTTGCGGCGCGGCTCTTCTGGCCACTTTGCCTGTTATAAAGGCATGATGCCGTACTGGGCATTTTCCTGTCAATCGATCATTGACGTTTTATCGACGAAATGTTCTCGTGGCCTCAAATCGATCGTTACGGGGGCATAGCATGGCGCAGGACAAGTGGGATTTCTGGATCGACCGCGGCGGCACATTTACCGATATCGTTGGGCGCAAGCCGGATGGGACACTTGTGGCCCACAAGGTCCTTTCGGAAAATCCCGAAGCCTATCGCGATGCTGCCGTGCAGGGCATTCGCGAGTTGCTGCAGGTCGAAGCTGGGCAGCCGATACCCGCCGAACTGGTCGGCGCCGTAAAGATGGGAACGACCGTCGCTACCAACGCGCTGCTGGAGCGCAAGGGCGAGCGGACGCTTCTCGTCACCACACGCGGCTTCAAAGATGCGCTGGCGATCGGTTATCAGGCCCGAACCGACATCTTTGCCAAGAAGATCGTGAAGCCCGAACTGCTCTACACGGCGGTCGTGGAAGTCGACGAACGCGTGCGTGCCGACGGAGAAGTCGAGGCGGAGCCGGACGAGGCGACGGTGCGCGCGGACCTTCAGGCGCAGTTCGATGCGGGCTACCGTGCGATCGCTATCGTCTTCATGCATGCCTATCGTTATCCGGCTCATGAACAGCTCGTTGCAACGATCGCCCGCGAGATCGGCTTTGCTCAGGTCTCGGTCAGCCATGAGGTTTCGCCGCTGATCAAGCTGGTCGGCCGCGGCGATACGACCGTGGTCGACGCCTATCTGTCGCCGATCCTGCGCCGCTACGTCGATCAGGTGGCGAGCGAGCTTGGCACGGATGCGGAGACTGCCGGTTCTGAGGGACCCCAGCTGATGTTCATGCAGTCTTCCGGGGGCCTTACCGCGGCACGACTGTTCCAGGGCAAGGACGCAATCCTGTCAGGCCCGGCCGGCGGCGTCGTTGGCGCGGTCGAAACCTCGCGACTTGCCGGGTTCGACAGAATGGTCGGCTTCGACATGGGCGGCACGTCCACCGATGTTTCGCACTATGACGGAGAGCTCGAACGTTCGTTCGAGACCGAAGTCGCTGGCGTGCGGATGCGCGCTCCGATGATGTCGATCCACACGGTCGCGGCCGGCGGGGGCTCTATCCTGCATTTCGAAAACGGTCGGTTCCGCGTCGGCCCGGATTCCGCCGGCGCCAATCCCGGCCCGAAAGCCTATCGCCGCGGCGGCCCGCTCACCGTCACCGATGCGAACGTGATGCTGGGCAAGCTTTCTCCGGAACTCTTCCCTAGGATTTTCGGGCCAAACCGCGACGAGCCGCTGGATGCGGTCGCCGTGCGGAAAGCCTTCGAGGAGATGGCGACGGTGGTCGGCGATGGCCGCACGCCGGAACAGGTGGCGGATGGTTTCCTTGCCATCGCGGTCGAGAACATGGCCAATGCCGTCAAGAAGATCAGCGTTCAGCGCGGTTACGACGTCACGCATTATGCGCTGACCTGCTTTGGTGGCGCCGGTGGTCAGCATGCCTGCCTGACGGCGGACGCGCTCGGGATCTCGACGGTCCTGATCCATCCGTTTTCCGGCATTCTGTCTGCCTACGGGATGGGTCTCGCCGATATCCGCGCTACCCGCCAGCGTACGGTCTCGCGGCCGCTTGCCGAAGCACTGGCATCGCTTGACCCGGTTCGCGACGAACTGTCGACAAGCGTGCTTGCGGAAATGGGCTCGCAGGGCGTGGATCGAGCGCAGACCGAGGTGCTGCACCGTGCCCACCTTCGCTATCAGGGCACGGATACGACCCTCTCGGTCGCGGTGACAGATACAGCCGAGATGACGGCCGCGTTCGAGACTGTCCACCGGAAGCAGTTCGGCTTTATCTTCGAGAACCGCGAGATCATCTTCGAGGCCTATGAGGTCGAGGCGATCGGCGGTGGTGCCGATGCATCGGAGCCCGAGTTTGCGCTGGACGAAGCAGCTCCAACGGCTGCGGAGCACACGCGGTTCTATTCCACCGGCGCATGGCGCGAGGCACCTGTCTATCGCCGCGCCGACATCAATCCCGGTGCGCGCGCGAGCGGTCCCTGCCTGATCGTCGAGCCGCACCAGACCATCGTGATCGAGGACGGCTGGGCTTTCGAAGTGACCCGGCTCAACCACGTCGTCCTGAAGCGTATCGTCGAGCTCTCACGTGCCAAGGCTGTCGGCACCCAGGCCGATCCCGTTCTGCTCGAGGTCTTCAACAACCTGTTCATGTCGATTGCCGAGCAGATGGGCGTGACGCTGCAGAACACGGCGTCCTCCGTCAACATCAAGGAACGGCTGGATTTCTCCTGCGCCGTGTTCGACGAGAACGGCGCGCTGGTCGCCAATGCGCCGCATATGCCAGTCCATCTCGGATCGATGGATCGCTCCGTCGAAAGCATCATTGCGCAGAACCGGGGCAAGATCCGTCCCGGCGACGTCTTCGCGTTGAACGCGCCCTACAATGGCGGAACGCATCTGCCCGATATTACCGTGGTGACACCGGTGTTCGATGACGCGGGTGAGAAAATCCTGTTCTACGTCGCGTCGCGCGGTCACCATGCCGATGTCGGCGGCACAGCGCCGGGATCGATGACGCCGCTGGCGACGACCGTCGACGAGGAAGGCGTGCTGTTCGACAACGTGCTTCTGGTCGACCGCGGCCGGTTCGACGAGGCGGGCATCACCAACCTCCTGTCCGACCATCCCTACCCGGCCCGCAACGTTGCACAGAACGTCGCGGACCTCAGGGCGCAGATCGCGGCCAACGAAAAGGGCGTTTACGAAATGCGTCGGATGATCGCGCAGTTCGGGCTCGATGTCGTGCAGGCCTATATGGGCCACGTCCAGGACAATGCGGAAGAAAGCGTCCGCCGCGTTCTGGAAAAGCTCGGTGATGCGGAGTTTTCCTACGCGACCGACCAGGGCAGCACGATCAAGGTCAAGATCACCATCGACAGGCAAAAGCGCGAGGCGACGGTCGATTTTACCGGCACCAGCGAGCAGAAAAAGAACAATTTCAACGCGCCCGAGCCTGTGACGCGCGCGGCGGTTCTTTACGTGTTCCGCGTGATGGTGGAGAGCTCGATCCCGATGAATGCTGGGTGCCTGAAGCCTATCCGCATCATCGTGCCTGATGGTTCGATGCTCAAGCCGCAATATCCGGCAGCGGTCGTTGCCGGAAATGTCGAGACGTCGCAGCACGTGACGAATGCTCTGTTCGGCGCGCTGGGTGCGATCGCAGCAAGCCAAGGCACGATGAACAACCTGACCTTCGGCAACGCCACCTACCAGTATTACGAGACGCTGTGCTCCGGTTCGCCGGCCGGCCGGTTCAACGACGGTAGCGGCTTTGCCGGCACCGACGCTGTCCATGTGCACATGACCAACTCGCGTCTCACCGATCCGGAAATCCTGGAGACGCGCTATCCGGTGCTGCTCGAAGATTTCCACATCCGCGACAATTCCGGCGGGCAGGGGCAGTTTGCGGCAGGCGACGGCACGAAGCGGACGATCCGGTTTCTCGAAACGATGGATTGCGCCATCCTCTCCTCGCATCGGACGCTCCACCCGCACGGCCTTGACGGCGGCGGAGAGGGAGAGCTTGGCATCACCACCGTGCGCAGGCTCGACGGCTCGATCGAGACACTTCCGGGCTGTGCCCAGACTGTGATCGAGGCGGGCGAAGCGGTGACCGTGACCACGCCGACGGCTGGGGGCTATGGCAAAACGGCGTAATCTGCCGTAACCGGAGATCATGACTAGACAGGTTGCTATCATAGGCGGTGGGCCGGCGGGACTGATGGCGGCGGAGCATCTTTCCGCTGTCGGATTTTCGGTGACCGTTTACGAGGCGATGCCCACCTTTGGGCGGAAGTTTCTGCTGGCCGGAAAGTCCGGGCTCAATATCACCCATGCGGAGGAGTTTGCCCGGTTTTCCGGTCGTTTCAGCTCGTCTTCGTCGCGGATGCAACCGGCGCTCGACGCGTTCACGCCATCGAATGTTCGCGCCTGGGCACAGGAGCTCGGAACGGAAACATTCGTCGGAACGTCGGGCCGAGTTTTTCCGGTTGCCATGAAAGCATCGCCACTGCTGCGCGCTTGGCTTGCCCGACTAGGCAACCAGGGCGTCGTGCTGAAGACCCGCCATCGCTGGACGGGGTTCGAAGGCGGCGGTTACCGATTTGAAACTGTTGATGGCGACCTTCTCATCCGCCCGGATGCGGTCATTCTGGCGGTTGGTGGTGCAAGCTGGCCACGGCTGGGTTCGGATGCGGCCTGGGTGCCGTGGCTGAAGGCCGAGGGGATTGCGGTAACGGAGTTCCAGGCGGCCAATTGCGGCTTCGACGTTGCGTGGAGCGACGTGTTCGTCGAGCGTTTTGCCGGGGCACCGCTCAAATCCGTCTCGACGCGATCGGATGCGGGCACCTATCAGGGCGAGTTCGTGATTTCGAAACACGGGATCGAAGGCAGCCTTGTCTATGCGCATTCGGCAGTCCTGCGTGAGCTGATCAACAGGGATGGAAAGGCGGCTCTTGATGTCGACCTCGTGCCGGGCCGCAGCTTTGAGCGTCTCGTGCGCGACCTCTCGCGGCAGGATGCGAAAGCGAGCTTTTCCAACCGGCTGCGCAAGGGTGCAGGCCTCGACGGTGTCAAGGCGGCCTTGCTGCGCGAGCTGATACCGGATGTGAACCGGATGCCGCCGGAGGATCTGGCGCGGGCGATCAAGGCGCTGCCGATCCCGCTGCTGCGTCCTCGCCCGATTGCGGAAGCGATCTCCTCGGCCGGTGGCATCGCCTGGGACGAGCTCGATAGCGGCTTCATGCTGGAGCGGCGTCCGGGTCTGTTCGCGGCCGGCGAAATGCTGGACTGGGAAGCGCCGACCGGCGGCTATCTTTTGACTGCCTGCTTTGCCACGGGTCTTGCCGCAGCGCGCGGCGTTGAAGCCTATCTCAAGACAGAGTGACTGCTGCTGCGTTCACCATCGGCCCGCGACAGGATAGACTGGCCGGGACTCAAACAGACGACGGTCCATGTTTTTCATTTCCAAGCTGATCTGGCTGCTCGCGCAGCCGCTTTCCATCGCCTTCCTGCTTTCGGCGCTTGCCGCTCTCTTCGCGTTTTTCGGCCTGCGGAAGCTTTCCGGCATCTCGGCACTTCTGAGTGCGCTCACCCTGTTCGTCACGCTCTATACGACGGCGGGCGCATTGGCGCTGCAGTCTCTCGAGGCTCGCTACGCCAAGCCGGCAACCGATCCTGCAGACCTCTCCTGCATGATCATTCTCGGCGGCGCCTTCGAGAGCGAGGTGACGGCCGCACGGGGTGGCATCGAGTTCAACCAGGCGGCGGACCGGTTTATCGAGGCGGGTCGGCTGGCGCTGCAATTTCCGCAGTCGCGCATCCTGATTTCCGGCGGCGACGGATCGTTCAGTGGGGTCTATGAAGGCGAAGCGCAGGCGTCCGAACGGTTTTTCACGGCCTTCGGCATAGCAGCGGACCGGGTGGTGAAGGAAAACACATCGCGCACCACCTACGAGAATACGCTCAATACAGCTGAAATTCTGAAGCAGCGTGGCTTCAGCGATTGCGCGCTGATCACCTCGGCCTTCCACATGCCCCGTTCCGTCGCCCTGTTTCAGAAGGCGGGAATAGCGGTCCGGCCTTGGCCCACCGACTTTCGCACCAGCGGCATCGTATCCGCCAAGCTGGATTTCACCCAGCCGGCGCTCAATACGCAGCTGACGGCGACGGCCGCGCGGGAGTGGATGGCCGTTCTCGGCTATAGGTTCGCGGGCCGTATCGACAGCATCAAGGCGCCCTGATCCCTAAAGGGGCCGCGATTACTGTTTCGAGATCGTCACGAAACGACCGCCGCGGACGCGGACCCGCATGACGCACGGCGCGGCATCGGTGCGCTCGCAGAACCGCGGATGCATCTGCAGCATGAACACCATGTTGCCGAAATACTGGACGAAATCGTAGCCGTAGATCTGAGCGGTGGCGATCATGATATAGCCGCCCTCCTTCGCCTGGACGTAGAAGTTCTGCGGGCAGCCATCTGCATTGCATTTGGGGCCGCGAACGCCGTCGCACGTCAGGTCGCTGTGATCGGTGACGACGTCCGTTATGCCATCATTGTTGATGTCGAAACGTTTGACGAAGCCCGGACCGAACTCGACTTTTCCGCAGGTTTTCTGGAAATGGCTCTTTTCCGTGACTTCCGGATCGCTGAACAGTTTCTGCTGGGCTGACGCGAAGGTCGGCAGCAGGACGAGAGCGACCAGAAGTATCAAGACCTTATTCACCGCACCTACCCATATTCTCAAATCATCTGTTCATGACATCATCGGACCTGACCGGAGATGCCGTTGCCGTCGTTAGCGTGATCATCTAGAGCAATGCACTTGCGCGACGCTGGAGAATGGAATGTCCCTGCTGATGATCCTCGATTATGCCGGCATCGCGGTGTTTGCCGCAACCGGTGCGCTTGCGGCATCGAGAAAGGAGCTCGATCTCATCGGGTTTTTGTTCTTTGCAGCCGTGACCGGGCTCGGCGGCGGCACGGTGCGTGACATCATTCTTGGCCGTACCCCGGTCTTCTGGGTTCTCGACCCGACCTATATCCTGATCTGCGTCGTAACCGGCGTTCTCGTCTACCTGACGGCACACCGGGTCGAATGGCGCTATCGCCTGCTGATCTGGCTCGATGCGGTGGGCCTTGCCGCCTACACGGTGCTGGGTGCGGCCAAGGGTCTGGCCGCGACCGGATCACCCACGATCGCGATCATCACCGGCGCGCTGACCGCGGCATTCGGCGGGATCCTGCGCGATCTTCTCGCAAACGAGCCTTCCGTGCTGCTGCGCTCGGAAATCTATATCACGGCCGCGATCGCCGGCGCGGGCGCGTTCACGGCGGCACAAGCGCTCGGTTTTCCGCAATATGTCAGTTCAGGCTTCGGGGTATGTGTCGCCTTCGCCTTGCGGGGCGGCGCGATCCATTACGGCTGGACGCTGCCACGCTACAAGTCACGTCCGGGGCGACCGGCAGACGAGGCGATCAAGGGCAAGGCCAGGGATTAGCCGCGCTTTTCGCGCAGCCGGATGATGACGTCGACATGGGCGATTTCCATGCCCTCGGGCGCATCCGGGAGATTGCCGATTTCCAGATTGCTGATCGGTATATCCAAAACCTCGTTGCGCCCTTCGACAAAGAAGTGATGGTGATCGGAAATATTGGTGTCGAAATAGGTGCGTGCGCTCTCCACCGCGAGAACGCGGATGAGGCCTGCCTCGGTAAACTGGTGGAGGGTATTATAGACGGTTGCGAGCGAGACCGGCACGCCGGCTTCCGTGGCTTCCGCGTGCAGTTCCTCGACCGTCAGATGCCGATCACCCTTTGCAAACAACAGATCCGCCAACGCGACGCGCTGCCTCGTCGGTCGAAGGCCGCAATGGCGCAATCTAATCTCGATGTTCGGCATGGCATCCGCCATATGTGCTTCGGCTCCAACCGTTTCGTCACACGGGATCTAATCTGATTTCCGATATAACTTTTAAGATGAATTCTTTCAATAGTGTCCCTTAGCACGTCCTTCCGCGGTCGGCAAAAACGCTAATTTTCGGTGTTTTACCACTGGTTTGCGCTCTCCGCTTCCTATATGCGGACCTGAATGCGATGCTTCCGCAGCTGCAGTCTTCCCCAGACAGCACCTGTGTTGTCATGGCAAGACTTCAATTTCGGCCCATATTGCTCTAAAGCTTGGGAAACAAAAGCTTCAAACGGGGGGAAACGGAAATTCATGTCCACCAGACAGTCCAGCTTCAGCTACGAAGAAATCCTCGCTTGCGCCCACGGTGATCTGTTTGGTCCCGGCAATGCGCAGCTGCCGTTGCCGCCCATGCTGATGGTCCACCGGATCACGGAGATCTCGGAAACCGGCGGCGCCTTCGACAAGGGTTACATCCGCGCTGAATACGACGTCCGTCCGGACGACTGGTATTTCCCCTGCCATTTCGAAGGCAACCCGATCATGCCGGGCTGCCTTGGCCTTGACGGCATGTGGCAGCTGACCGGCTTCTTCCTGGGCTGGCTGGGTGAACCCGGCCGCGGCATGGCGCTTTCGACCGGCGAAGTGAAGTTCAAGGGCATGATCCGCCCGGACACCAAGCTTCTGGAATATGGCATCGACTTCAAGCGCGTCATGAGGGGTCGCCTCGTGCTGGGCACCGCCGACGGCTGGCTGAAGGCCGATGGCGAGACCATCTATCAGGCGACGGACCTCCGCGTGGGTCTGTCCAAAGAAAAGACCGCCTGAACTGCTTGAAAAGCGCAGCTGTCGCAAACAACAAAGGTTTGATGAAATGAGACGGGTAGTTGTCACTGGGCTCGGTATCGTGTCCTCGATCGGTAACGACGCAGCCGAAGTCACCGAGTCCCTGCGGCAGGCAAAGTCCGGTATTTCTTTCTCGCCGGATTTCGCCGAGCACGGCTTCAAGTGCCAGGTCTGGGGCAAGCCCAACATCGATACGACGGAACTCGTCGATCGCCGCGCCATGCGTTTCCTCTCCCAGGGTGGAGCGTGGAACCATGTGGCGATGAAGCAGGCGCTGGCCGATTCCGGACTTGAGGAAAAGGATTACAGCGAGAACGAGCGCACCGGCATCATCATGGGTTCGGGCGGTCCTTCCACCCGCACCCTGATCGAAGCGGCCGAAACGACAATCAAGAACAACAGCCCGAAGCGGATCGGTCCGTTTGCCGTGCCGAAGGCGATGTCGTCGACAGCGTCTGCGACGCTTGCGACCTGGTTCAAGATCCACGGCGTCAACTACTCGATCTCGTCGGCCTGCTCGACATCTGCGCATTGCATCGGCAATGCCGCGGAGATGATCCAGTGGGGCAAGCAGGACGTGATGTTCGCCGGCGGCCACGAGGACCTCGACTGGACCATGTCGAACCTGTTCGACGCGATGGGCGCCATGTCCTCCAAGTACAACGACCAGCCTGCAACGGCTTCGCGCGCCTATGACGCTGACCGTGACGGTTTCGTCATCGCCGGTGGCGCGGGCGTTCTCGTGCTTGAGGAACTGGAGCATGCCAAGGCGCGCGGCGCCAAGATCTATGCAGAACTCACCGGCTACGGCGCCACATCCGATGGCTACGACATGGTCGCACCATCAGGCGAAGGCGCCATCCGCTGCATGCGTCAGGCGCTTGCCAACGTTGAAGGCGAGGTCGACTACATCAACACCCACGGCACCTCGACACCGGTTGGTGATTCCAAGGAAATCGGCGCTATCCGCGAAGTGTTCAAGGACAAGATCCCGCACATCCAGTCGACCAAGTCGCTGACCGGCCACTCGCTCGGCGGTGCCGGAGTGCAGGAATCCATCTACGGCCTTCTGATGATGCAGGAACGCTTTATCGGTGAAAGCGCGCACATCCAGACGCTGGATCCGGAATTTGACGGCGTACCGATCGTTCGCAAGCGGATCGACAATGCCAAGATCGACACTGTACTCTCCAACTCCTTCGGCTTCGGCGGCACCAACGCTACGCTCGTCTTCCAGCGTCATAACGGATAATTTGATGTCCGGGATCATGCAGGGCAAGCGCGGCCTGATCATGGGCGTTGCCAACAACCACTCGATCGCCTGGGGAATTGCCAAGGCGGTCGCGGCACAGGGTGCGGAAGTTGCCTTCACCTATCAGGGTGAGGCGCTGGGCAAGCGGGTCAGACCGCTTGCCGCCGAACTCGGCTCAGATTTCGTGGTTCCCTGCGACGTCGAAGATATCGCGTCGGTCGACGCAACGTTTGACGCGCTGCGCGAACGCTGGGGCACGATCGACTTTCTCGTTCATGCCATCGGCTTCTCCGACAAGAACGAGCTGAAGGGCCTCTACGCCGACACGACGCGCGAGAATTTCTCGCGTACGATGGTGATCTCCTGCTTTTCCTTCACGGAAATCGCCAAGCGCGCCGCAGCCCTGATGCCTGATGGCGGCTCTATGCTGACGCTGACCTATAACGGTTCACAGCGCGTCATTCCGAACTACAACGTGATGGGCGTTGCCAAGGCAGCGCTTGAGGCTTCCGTGCGGTATCTGGCCGCCGATTTTGGCCCGAACGACATCCGCGTCAACACGATCTCCGCCGGCCCCGTGCGCACGCTTGCCGGCGCCGGGATTTCCGATGCACGGGCGATCTACGCCTGGAACCAGCAGAACGCGCCGTTGCGCCGCACTGCCACGATCGAGGATATCGGCGGCTCCGCGCTCTATCTGCTGTCGGATCTCTCCCGCGGTGTGACCGGCGAAGTGCATTACGTGGACGCCGGATACAGCATCACCTCACTGCCAAGCCTCGACAGACTGCGCAAGTCCGACGCTCAGTAGGGTTTAGCGCCTGCTATCCTAACATGGGCGGGCATTCTCAAAATGCGTTCAAT
Organism: Rhizobium sp. CFBP 8752; assembly: GCF_014842035.1. Classification (NCBI taxonomy): domain Bacteria; kingdom Pseudomonadati; phylum Pseudomonadota; class Alphaproteobacteria; order Hyphomicrobiales; family Rhizobiaceae; genus Rhizobium; species Rhizobium sp. CFBP 8752. The sequence continues at coordinate 477,808 of NZ_JACYUZ010000003.1, forward strand.
TCTCGGATCGCGTCCGCATTGCCGGCGTTCGCTGCCTGCTTGAGCAGTTCTTTCGAGCGCCGTGGATCGCTCGCTCTGATCAACTGCGAAAGCTTCAGCTGTGCCCAGTGATCGTGGGTGAAAGGCAGGCTCTTTTCGAAATAGCGCTGCGCAAGGGCAAGGTCCTTTGCGACACCCTCCCCGTCCATCAGCATGAAGGCCAGCATGTGGTATGCCCACAGGTTGCCTTTGCTGGCGGAGCGTTCGTACCAATCGACGGCCCGTGACGGATCAACCTGCAGGCTCCAGCCCTTCTGATAGAACCAGCCGACCTTCAGCTCCGCATGCATGTCGCCAGCGTCGGCGGACTGGCGATACCAGCGAAGCGCTTCCGGAAGATCGAGTGGGACACCGGAGCCTATCTCATAAGCTTCACCGAGCTTGTATGCTGCCGCAGCGTTGCCGTTCCTAGCCGCGAGCCGGAAGTAATGCGCGGCGATGCGAAGGTCATCCGGCCCTTTGACCTTGTATTCGCGATAGGTTTCCGCGGTGTTGAACCATTCCCAGGTCAGGCGGACGCTGGCACGCGGCTGATCGGCGCTCGCCGTTTCAGTGGCGATCAAGAGCAGAAGTGCTGAAACAACGCCTTTCATACAAAAACCCCGACTGCTCCAACGCAACTTCAGTGTGCATTCGAACTGTCGGGGCGGGCAATCCTAGATTTTGAGGGGTGAAGCTACTTCTTCGCCCAGAGGATCTTGAAGCGGGCATTGCGGCAGGTTTCGCCGTATTCCCGGAACGCTTCCTCGAGCACCGGCTCGTATTGCATGCCGCGATTGGCGACCAGCATCAGTCTGCCGCCGCTTCTGAGCGCGCCTGCCGCCGTGCGGATCATCGTCTTGCCCAGTTCCGGGTCCGCAGCCTGCGTCTCGTGGAAGGGCGGGTTCATGATGACGAGGTCGTATTTTTCCTTTGGCGGCTCGGTTCCCAGATCCTGCCAGAAGAAGCGGGCTTCGAGATCCGGGCAGTTATGTGCAACGTTCTGCTTTGCAAATTCCAGCGCCCGGTGATCGGCCTCGAACAGGTCGATCCGGTTCACGCGGGGCGAACGCTCGGCCAGCATGACGGACAGATAACCCCAGCCGGCACCGAAATCAGCGGCATTGCCGTCGAAATCCGTCGGCAAGCGGCTTACCAGAAGTTCGGAACCCGGATCGATGCGGTCGTGCGAGAACATGCCGGGAGCGGCCTGAAAGCGACCATCGACCGTCACGGCCGTTTTTTTCAGTGCCTGGATCGCGCCGGACGCATCCTCCGGCCGGCCGAACCAGATGGCAACGCCGTGATACTTCGGCGCGTAGTCCAGCGTGATGCCGAGCTTCAGCAGCATCGTGCGAATGGGTGCGATACCGTCTTCCTTGCCGCCGGCAACGACGATCAGGCCGCCAACCTTTACCCGCGCAAGCGCTTCGGCAATGCGGTTTTCGTTCTCGCCGCGATGCTTGCCGCACAGGACAAGCGCACCGTCGTAATCCTCGCCCTCGGGCTCGGGAAACGCGTTGTCGCGCAGGCTGCGGAACAGTGGGCGGAACGGCTGGATGGCCGTGATCTCGGCATCAAACCCGTCAGGCAGGGCATTGCCCGCTTCCGCACCCAGAAACAGTATGCGCTCACCCTCGCCGGGCGTTTGGATCGCGTCGGTGGCGAAGGGATGGAAAAGGGTCTTCAGGGCTTCTCGGGTCATGATCGGATCTCGGGCGGTCGTGTCGTCGGTGAAAACAAAAAAGGCGCGGAAGTTATTCCTTCCGCGCCTCGATCTCTCGATAGGTCGAGGGCTTATTCGGCAGCTTCGCCGTCAGCCTTCTTGACTTCCTGGCCGGTGGCCTGGTCGACGGCCTTCATCGACAGGCGAACCTTGCCGCGCTCGTCGAAGCCCATCAGCTTGACCCAGACCTTCTGACCTTCCTTGACCACGTCCTGGGTCTTGGCAACACGGTCAGAAGCGAGCTGGCTGATATGGACCAGACCGTCGCGGGCGCCGAAGAAGTTGACGAAGGCGCCGAAGTCGGCGGTCTTCACAACGGTACCTTCGTAGATGGTGCCGACTTCCGGTTCTGCAACGATCGAATGGATCCACTTGCGGGCCGCTTCGATTTCCTTGCCGGAGGCGGAGGCAATCTTGACGGTGCCGTCGTCTTCGATGTTGATCTTGGCGCCGGTCTTTTCGACGATTTCGCGGATGACCTTGCCACCCGAACCGATGACTTCACGGATCTTGTCGACCGGGATGTTCATCACTTCGATGCGCGGTGCGAATTCGCCGAGTTCCGAGCGACCTTCGGTGATGGCGTTGGCCATTTCGGCGAGGATGTGCTTGCGGCCACCCTGTGCCTGGCCGAGCGCGACCTTCATGATCTCTTCGGTGATGCCGGCGATCTTGATGTCCATCTGCAGCGAGGTGATGCCGTCGACAGTACCTGCAACCTTGAAGTCCATGTCGCCGAGATGATCTTCGTCACCGAGGATGTCGGAGAGAACGGCAAAGCGTTCGCCTTCGAGGATCAGGCCCATGGCGATACCGGCAACAGGCTTTGCGAGCGGGACGCCAGCGTCCATCAGAGCAAGCGAGGTGCCGCAGACGGTTGCCATCGAGGACGAGCCGTTCGACTCGGTGATCTCGGAGACGACGCGCAGCGTGTACGGGAACTGTTCAGCCGTTGGCAGCATCGGACGGATAGCGCGCCATGCGAGCTTGCCATGGCCGATTTCGCGACGTCCTGGGGAACCCATGCGGCCGGTTTCACCAACCGAGAAGGGAGGGAAGTTGTAATGCAGAAGGAAGCGTTCCTTGTACATGCCGGTCAGGCTATCGACATACTGTTCGTCTTCGCCGGTGCCGAGCGTCGCAACAACGATCGCCTGGGTTTCGCCGCGTGTGAACAGGGCCGAACCGTGGGTGCGCGGCAGGATGCCGACTTCAGACACGATCTTGCGAACGGTCTCGAGATCACGGCCGTCGATGCGGCTCTTGGTGTCGAGGATGTTCCAGCGAACGATCTTCGCCTGCAGGTGCTTGAAGGTCGCGCCGATGACTTCGGCCGGGTACATCGGCTCTACGCCTTCTGGGAAGAAGTGTGCCTTGACCTTCGCCTTGACGGCGTCGACGGCAGCGTAGCGTTCAGCCTTCTGCGTGTTCTTGTAGGCGGTGCGCAGTTCGGCTTCGAAGTGCTGCAGCATTTCGGCTTCGAGCGCGGAATGATCTTCCGGCTGGAAATCGCGTGGCTCCTTGGCGGCAACTTCAGCGAGCTTGATGATCGCGTCGATAACCGGCTGGAAGCCCTTGTGGCCGAACATGACGGCGCCGAGCATGATCTCTTCGTTGAGTTCCTTGGCTTCCGACTCGACCATCAGGACGGCGTCCTGGGTGCCGGCAACGACGAGGTCGAGAACCGACTCGTCCATCTCGTCGAGATGCGGGTTCAGAACGTATTCGCCGTTGATGTAGCCGACGCGTGCGCCGCCAACCGGGCCCATGAAGGGTACGCCCGAGATCGTCAGGGCAGCGGAGGCTGCAACCATCGACAATACGTCCGGATCGTTCTCAAGGTCGTGCTGGATGACGGTAACGACGACCTGGGTCTCGTTCTTGTAGCCTTCCGGGAAGAGCGGGCGGATCGGACGGTCGATCAGGCGGGAAACCAGCGTTTCCTTTTCCGACGGGCGACCTTCGCGCTTGAAATAGCCGCCCGGGATCTTGCCGGCGGCATAGGTCTTTTCCTGGTAGTTTACGGTCAGCGGGAAGAAGTCCTGGCCGGGCTTGGCCGACTTGGCCGAAACAACGGTGGCGAGAACGACGGTTTCGCCGTAGGTGGCGAGAACCGCGCCGTCAGCCTGGCGGGCGATCTTGCCCGTTTCAAGCTTCAGCGGGCGGCCTGCCCATTCGATTTCGACGGAGTGGGTATTGAACATATGGTGTCCTTTAATGCGGGAGCACGCGCAGTGCCGTAGCCGGCGCAGTGCATAGTCGACCGCAATCGATGTGACAGATCACGGGCAAGACAACGGGAGGCTTCGGGTCGGCGACTTCGGTGGTCGACGTCTGATCAGGGTCTTTGAGTGATCCCTGGTCGAAAGCATCCGGCAATCCTGCCCCATGACAGGTCAACGGTTTGGTTTTTGCAGATCCGGCCCATCCGGGTCTGCGGGCATTCTTGCGGCGCGAGATAAAGCGCATCGCAAACATTGCATCGGACGCTTGGCCCGAATGAGAAACCGGCAGGCGCCCGATTGAGCGCCCGCCGGAAATTTTTAGCGGCGAATGCCCAGAGCAGCAATCAACTTGCTGTAACGGGATTCGTCTTTCTTCTTGACGTAGTCGAGAAGCGAACGACGTGTGGAAACCATTGTCAGAAGGCCACGACGGGAGTGGTTGTCCTTCTTGTGGCCCTTGAAGTGTTCGGTCAGATTGTTGATCCGCTCGGTGAGGATCGCAACCTGGACTTCCGGCGAACCGGTGTCGCCTTCAACGGTTGCGTATTCCTTGATGAGTTCGGCCTTGCGCTCTGCAGTGATCGACATCGTGTTATCCTTTCGAATATGAGGATTATGGGTCGCCTAAGGCCGGGATGTCGTCCAGTCTTGGCCGTGAAACGCAAAACAGGCGGAAAAGCCTGCTTTTGCTGGCGGTGCCTATAGACCATTCAAGGAGAGAATGGAAGAGGCTCAGCCAAACACCCGCTTGGGACGGAACTCTCCCTGGCCGATCTCGCCGATGGCGAGCAGCTTGCCGCGCACGGTCGCATAGGCTTCCGCTTCGTCAGCCGGTGCATCGCGGCCGCGCAGGATAATCGGATTGCCCATCTTGATGCGGTGGGCCTGATCGTCTGTGACAGGCAGATGCGGCAGGCTGGAAAGCGCTTCAGACGTGTTGATCATGAAGGCATCAAGCGCTGCAAGCCGTTCGTCGCGATCCTCGATCTGTTCCAGCGCCACAAGTTCGGCGAGCGGCACCATACGGTCTTCAGCAAAGGGCGCAACGAAGGTGCGGCGCAGTTCCGAGATATGACCGTAGCAGCCGAGATCGCGGCCGAAGTCGCGGGCGAGCGCCCGAACATAGGTGCCTTTGCCGCATTCCACTTCGAAATGCGCCTTGTCTGCCGTTACGCCGAGCAGCGTCAGGCGGAAGATCTGGACCTCGCGCGACGGGATCTCGACAATTTCGCCGTCGCGGGCGAGGTCATAGGCCCGTTCGCCGGCAATCTTGATGGCGGAAAACTGTGGCGGGATCTGATTGATCGTGCCGGTGTAGTTGGGCAGAAGTGCGCGGATCTGTTCTTCGCTCGGACGGCTGTCGGACGATGCGGTAACGGCGCCTTCGAGGTCGTCGGTCGACCTCTCCTCGCCCCAGGTAACGGCGAATTCGTAGATCTTCCGCCCATCCATGACATAGGGCACGGTCTTCGTCGCATCGCCGAGCGCGATCGGCAGCATGCCGGACGCAAGCGGATCCAGCGTGCCGGCATGGCCGCACTTCTGGGCATTGAACAGCCACTTGATCTTGGACACGGCTTCGGTCGAGCCGAAATCGATCGGTTTGTCGAGAATAAGCCAGCCGGAAACCGGCCGGCCCTTTGGTTTGCGGGGTTTGGACATCAATACTTCTTGATTGTTATTTCTGGTCTTTGGTTTCGTCGCTGTTGAGATCACGCTGGACCTCCGGCGAGCGAAGCAGCTCGTCGATCTTCTTGTAGTTGTCGAAGCTCGTATCGTCGCGGAAGCGCACTTCCGGCATGTATTTCATCTGACGGAGCTGGCCGGCTATTCGGCCGCGGATATACTTGGCATGCCGGTTAAGCGCTGCGATCACGATGTCATGGTCAGCGACGCCAAGGGGCGTCACATAGGCCGTCGCGACCTTCAGATCGGTCGACATGCGCACTTCCGAAACGGAAATCACGGTTTTCTCGAGCAGGTCGTCGCGAACTTCGCCACGTTGCAGGACCTGGGTGATGGCGGCGCGTACCTGTTCGCCAACACGAAGCATGCGCTGCGACGGCGCCGAGGATGTGGGCTTGGTCATGTTGTTTCTTTCGTATAACGCCGCCGGGGCTCGTCCCGATGGGGCGCTTCGTCAAATGAAGGCGGTCACATGACAAAGGCCCGGCGAAAGGTCAAGGTCCAGCGGGTATTTAATCGGTCTGACTTGGAGGCCGTCGATGCCGATGACACCTGAAAACAGCGTGTCGTCACTCATGCAACCGAGACGAGGGACGTTTCGCCAAGGGGTGCGGTTCCCATGATCTTTGCGTGCAGTTCACGTTCCAAACCCATTGTGTAAAGGGCGGAAATGCGAGCCCCGAGTTCGATGAGGGCAGGCTCGATGGCGGCCAGTGGCCGGGCGCTTGCGAAGGCTTCGCCCTCTTCCGCGCAGGCCCGCAAAACCTCACCAAGCTCAATCTTGAAATCAAGCCGAGCAAGCGAGGCATCGATTTCGCCGACGGCGGATCGGCTGTGTTCGCCAAGCAGCGACATTTCGGTCTCCCTGCGATCGCCGACAACGCGGATATTGGCGAGTGCCTGTTCGAGCCGAAGATCGAGCGAGCCGCCCGTATCTTCGCAGGCGCTGAGCTTTTGCGCAGATTCTTCCAGCATTCTGAGATGAACGAGGATCTTGTCGGCGGCACCATCCAGTTCGCCCGCGTAATTGCGCAGTTCGGCGGCAACCACGTTGATCGCCTTGCCCTGATCTCCGATCCTGCCGCAGCGCAGATTGGTATTGAGGGCCATGTAGTGAATATCGGTGCGGACCAGTTGCACGACGCCGATGCTGGTGACGAGCTCGCTTACGGTCTGGCCGGTCGACCGGCTGAGTTCCGACGCCTCGCCGGCAACGGCTTCGATCTGGCGAACCGCCTCGCGCGCAACTTCAACGCCGGTTTCAAGCTGGCGCATGGCGGTGTCGCCGCCCTGGCCTTCTGCCATCGTTTCCCGGATTACATCGATCTTCTGGAGATCTGAACGGAAACTCGCCACGCTTGCGACGATCTTTGCCGTGTCACGCTCGAAATGATCGATGGACTGCCTGAGCTGATGGGAGACAAGCCTCCGGATGACAGCGGACAGGTTGTCGCGCTGAGGACCGGTCAGCGGCGTAGCGTCCGGTGAGGCCAGAAAATCGTCGAGGAGCGTGAGCGTTGACTGACAATGCTCGATCCTCTGGCGGGTTGTGTCGCCGATCTGCATGGCAGACAGCGTCGAGGCGAGCTTGGTCTGGATGCCGCGCGCGATTGCCCGGACGCTTGCAGCCTGTTCGATCATCGATCTGCGATTGAGAGCGATCGCCTCGCCACCGTTCGACAGTCCCGCTGCGACTTGCGGGATGGCATCCTCGTAGGAGCTCACAATCCTCTTCCCTCTTGTGATCAGGGAACCCAGTCCCTGGCCGAGATACTGGACCTTGTCCGAGAAATCATTGACCTGACGGGTGCCGTCCTGAATCCTTTGCAGGATTTCCTCGGCAAATCCTGCAAAGTCGGCAATTCCGGCGCCGGTGATCTTTGCAGTAACTGCAAAGGTGCGCAGATAGCGGAGGGTTTCCTGCATGTCCTCGGCATGGCCCTTCAGGTGCCCCTGGGCGTCGGAAATGAGGACGAACTGGACCTGTCGGCCTTTCTCGTTTTCGCTCAGCTGCGAAAGCCGCGCGACCGTCTGGGTGAGCTCGGACAGGGATGCGTTCGCCGTTTCTTCGTCGAGCGAGCTCTCGGCCTGATCGAGCGAGGCGACCAAGCGGTTGAGAACGTCGAGAATAGAGAGAAGCGCTCGTCCGCCTTCGGTGAAGCGTTCCTCAAGGCGCGAACGGGCAGCGTCCAGCCGCGCGGCAAACGCCGAGGCGTCTGCGGAAACACCCTCTTCTATCGATACGACCGCTCTGACTGCCATGTCCACCACCTTTTCCAGCTTCGCCGCAACGTTGAGTTCGTCGCTGGAAAAACCGTTCGCCCTGTTTGTTGTGGGACACGTCTCCGCCTGAAGCAGGCACGGGTGTCCTCGAATAGCTGGACAGTGCCGGTGCAACGGTTAACTGAACAAGAACCGATCGCGGAGTTGCGTGTACGTGGTTAACCATTGCCGCTCGTTCGGAACACGATGGTGCAGCATAGAGAGATCCTGACCAGCACCAAGAAACGCGATACGATGGCGCTATAAAACGGGAAATCTCTTCTCGTTTTTCCTATATCGCAGGCATCGTTCGTATTTTAAGAGCAATTTTTCAGGAAGGACCGCCCTGATGACCGAGAAAACTCCTGCCGACAATTTTCCTGCCGGCTACGAGCCGCCGAAGATCTGGACCTGGGAAAAGGGCAATGGCGGCCAGTTCGCCAGTATCAACCGCCCGATCGCCGGCCCGACGCAGGACAAGGAACTGCCGGTCGGAAGGCATCCGCTGCAGCTCTATTCGCTGGGCACGCCAAACGGCGTCAAGGTGACGATCATGCTGGAAGAGCTTCTGGCAGCCGGTCACACACAGGCCGAGTATGACGCCTGGATGATCAATATCGGCAAGGGCGATCAGTTCGGATCCGGCTTTGTCGACATCAATCCGAACTCGAAAATCCCCGCGCTTTGCGACCATGCGCCAAAGGACGGCGGCAAGCCGCTGCGCGTGTTCGAATCGGCCTCGATCCTCGTCTATCTGGCGGAGAAGTTCGGCGCCTTCCTGCCGACGGATTTGCGCACCCGCACGGAAACCATGAACTGGCTGTTCTGGCAGATGGGTTCGGCACCGTTCCTCGGCGGCGGCTTCGGGCATTTCTACGCCTATGCGCCGATCAAGATCAAATACGCGATCGACCGCTATGCGATGGAGACGAAACGCCAGCTTGACGTGCTTGACCGGCATCTTGGCGACAACCGTTATATGGCGGGCGACGAGTATACGATTGCGGACATGGCGATTTTCCCCTGGTACGGCACGCTGGCGCTTGGCCAGGTTTACGGCGATGCAGGTGATTTTCTTGAGGTAAAGAGCTATGAGAACCTGCAGCGCTGGACGGCGGAGGTTTTCGCACGGCCTGGCGTCAAGCGCGGCCGCATGGTCAACCGGACATCCGGCGAGCCATCCGAGCAGCTGCATGAGCGCCACGACGCTTCGGATTTCGATACGAAGACACAAGACAAGATCGGCTAAAAGCCGATCAGCCGCATAGGACTTGAGGATACGAACATGGCAAACCTGCCTGAAATGACAAAACACCGAGGCTTTCCGGGCGGGATGCCAAGCACGGGGGTGCAGTTCACCATCCGCCGGGCCAATCCGAAAGGCGTGACGCCGATCAAGGCTCTGCCGCGCAGGGCTCGTCCCGGCACGAAAGAGCACAAGATCGACGGGGCATTTCTGCATGCGCTATGGCATCACTTCGGCACCGAACCCTTCGAGCGCGGCAATCTCGATGCCGCGCGTCTGAGCCTTCTGTTCGGGCGCGAAGTGCTGCCGGCCGACAAAACGTTTGATCCGCTTTCCTATGAGGCGATGCTTGTCATCAACGAAAAGCTGGCGCGGCAGAACTTTCCGGAATCGTTCGAGAATATCTTCGAGATCTGAGATCGACCGTATTCGCTGCTGTCGACGATCAACTAGATAAGGCCGCTGGCGATTGACGCCGGCGGCCTTTCTGCATCTAGCCGAGGCTCTTGCCGTATCGCTCGAAGCTTTCCTTCAGCACCGTCGTGCTGGCGCCTGGCTGCTGCGGCCGGCGGTAAATGCCGGCATCGACATTGGACGGTTCCTCGAAGTGATCCTTGATCCAGGGAATGTATTCGAGAATGGTCGACGCGGGATGCCAGTAGCTGAGATGGACGTGAACCTGGCTCATCTCGCCTGCATGCGGTACGACCGGCAACCGGTGGGCCAGTGCCAGATCCGCAACCTGGATATATTCGGTGACGCCACCGAGACGCGTGACGTCAGGCTGGACGTAGGACACGGCACCGGCTGATATGAACGCCCGGAACGCATCAACGGTATAGAGCTGCTCGCCAAGCGCGATCGGGATCGTGCTGCTTCTCGCAAGGGCCGCATGTCCGGCAATATCGTCGTACCAGAGCGGCTCCTCGAACCAGTAGATATCGAGATCGCGGGCCCGCTCGCAAAACCGCTGGCAAGTGGGAAGATCCCATTTGCCATTGCCATCGATGGCGATCCGCACGTCTGGGCCCAGCCGCTTGCGCACCGCTTCCAGGCGGCGCACATCGATATTGGGATCGTCATGGCCGACCTTGAGCTTGATCCGGGTGAAGCCTTCTTCCTCCACGGCGCGCGCCGACCCGGCCAGCAGGTCCTCCAGCGAAAACGACAGCCAGCCGATATCGGTATTATACGCCTCGAGACGATCGGTTCTTGCGCCACCGAGCAGGCTCCAGAGCGGCACGCCTGCCTTCTTCGCCTTGAGATCCCAGAGCGCGACGTCGACGGCGGCCAGCGCCAGATGGGTGATCCCCGCACGGCCGACCCATTGCAGGGACGGATAGCGTGCGAGTTTGGTCCAAAGACGCTGATGTTCGTTGGCATCCTCGCCGATCAGCAGCGGCGCGTAGCAATCCCTTATACAGGACGTGATAAGCCGGTCGGAGGCCAGATGGGCATGGGTGCCGGTAAAGCCGTAGCCCTTCAGCCCGTCGGTGGTTTCGATCACGGTGCCGACGACACCCCAATGGGTGATGCTGTGGGTGCTGTCGGAAATCGAGTCCGAGGTCAGCGGCAGATGCAGGATGAATGGCTGTACGGATTTGATCTTCATTCTTGGGCTCCTCCTCCCGGTGGTAGACATCAGTCTGTTTTGACGTGCCCCTGCCGCTCCAGATAAGGCAGGTCAGGCAAGGCGATGTTTCGCGATGCGGCAGCCCCAATGCGGGCGATTGCGCGGTCGCGTGAGATCCGCAAATGCCTCTCCAGCGCATCGCATGCGGCGCCGATATCGCCGGAAGCGAGCGGCGAAAGCACGTCGAGATGCTCCAGCAGGAATGGCTCGCCGTCATAGCCGGTGGCCTTCGGCTGATAGAGAAAATGGTGGGCGACGAGGATCGCCTGCGGCAGGCTGATTGCCTGCATCAGCGCGCGGTTGTCGCAATATCCGAGAAGCTCCGAATGCAGCTGATGTTCGACGCGGTCGAGCATGTCGCCGGTGACCGTCTCGGCGGCGGCGATCGCCTGCTCGACGAACTCGATGCATCCGGTCACGTAGCCATCGGGCAAATGCGGAAATGCCTGCGCGAGTGCCAGCGGTTCCAGCACCCAGCGCAGCTCGTAGAGCTGGCCGATATGGACAGGCGTCAGGCCCGGCGCCAGCCAGCGGCCGGCATCGTCCTTCAGCACCACGCCGCGTTGCTGCAGCCTTGCCATCACGTCCCGTGCTACGGTTCGGCTGACACCGTGGGCTGCGGCAAGCGCTGCTTCGTTGATACGCCAGCTGGCAAGCGAGGTGCGGGAAACGATCTCGATCTCGATCTGGCGGTAGATCAGTTCCCAGCTCGACAGGAAATGGATCTTCTCGTCGGAGCCGGCAGGATGGTCCGAGGGCGCGACGGGCGCGGCGCCGCTTTCCGAGGACAGGATCTGGTATCCCCTGCCCGGGACGCGCTGCATCAGGCCTCGCAGTTCAAGCTCGCCCAAGGCATGGCGCGCTGGCGCCCGGCTGATGCCGAAGCGGTCGGCAAGGCTGGTTTCGGTCAGATACGTGCCGGCAGACAGCGCACCGGAGGCGATCTCGGATGCCAGTATCTCGCACACACGTTGATGAAGCCTCGGGGACGGGCCAGCCATTCGGGTCTCCAGGACATGAAACGCAATCGATCGAAATCGCCGTGCATGGATTGCATCTTCCAAATCGGATGTCTAGTGTAGACAAAAGACATTGTGGAGGATGTCCTGACATGCCGACTGGGAATGACAGAGCGTGCGTTTCGCTTGTGGAGCTCGATCGCTTCTGCCGCGAGGTTCTTCTGGGATGCGGCGCCGACGCTGCGACGGCAGACGCTGCAACGCGGGCGATGATGCACGGAACCCGCCATGGCGTGGATAGCCACGGGGTGCGTCTTCTCGACCATTACGTGACTGCGCTTGAAGGCGGGCGCCTCAACAAGGTGCCGAAGCTAAAGCCCGCTGGCGGTTTCGGGGCGGTGGAAACGCTTGACGCGGATCACGCGCATGGCGCACTCGCGACCTATACGGCGATGGACCGAGCGATCGCGCTCGCCCGTCAGTTCGGCATCGGCGCTGTGGCGATCCGCAACAGTTCGCATTTCGGCCCGGCCGGCGCCTATGCGCTGGAGGCGGCCCGCCAGGGCGTGATCGGCTTCACCTTTTGCAATTCCGACAGTTTCGTGCGCCTGCATGAGGGCGCATCGCGCTTCCACGGCACCAACCCGATTGCCGTCGGCGTGCCGGTGGAAGGGCAGGATCCGTGGTTGCTGGACATGGCAACCAGCGCCATTCCCTATAACCGCGTTCTGCTCTACCGCAGCATGGGCACGACCCTGCCGCAGTCGGTCGCGTCAGATGTTTCGGGCATCGACACGCTCGATGCGGACAAGGCCGACATGCTGGCGCCGCTCGGCGGCGAATTCGGCTTCAAGGGCGCGGGTCTTGCCGGGCTTGCGGAAATCCTCAGCGCTGTCGTGACCGGCATGAGCCTGAGTTTCGACCTCGCCCCGATGGGCGGTCCCGATTTTTCGACGCCTCGTGGTCTCGGAGCCTTTGTCTTTGCGATCCTGCCGGAGGCGTTCGGCGATCGGGAGACGTTCGATGCGGGCATGACACGCTATCTGGATGTGCTGCGCAGTTCGCCGGCCCGCGCCGACTGCCGAGTCATGGCGCCGGGCGACCGGGAATGGGTGGTTGCGGCGGATCGACAAGCATCCGGCGTCACGCTCGATCCGGCGACACACGCCGCTTTCGGAGTTCTTGCGGGTCGCTACGGGGCGCAACTGCCGGTTTTGGAGATGCCGGCACAGTCACAGGTTGATGGCACTTGACTTCCCAAAATTGGTAAGACAATCTGACCGCATTGCGCGTCGGGAGGATGCGTGGAGGACACCATGTTCGTCGCCCTTGAGCCGCGCCGCCTTTACAGGCAGGCCGCGGAACAGCTTCGTACGCTGATCGAAGCCGGAGAAGTCCGGCCAGGTGAGCGGCTGCCGGCCGAGCGTGAGCTTGCCGAGCGCCTTGGCGTGTCCCGCCCCACCATTCGCGAAGCCCTGATCGTGCTCGAAGTCGAGGGTCTGATCCAGATCCGCATGGGATCCGGCGTCTATGTGAGCGCCAGATCAAACCGGCAGCCGGAAATCCTTGCCGCCGATGACAGCGATGGTCCTTTTGAAATCCTGCAGGCGCGCTGCCTGATCGAGAGCGCTATTGCCGAAGAGGCAGCCCGCAAGGTCGACAGCGAGAGCATCGCCAAGCTCAATTCGATCCTTGCGGAGATGGAGGGTTCGCTCGACGATTCGCACCAGGCGCTGGCGCTGGACCGGGCGTTTCATACGGCGATTGCGGACATGATCGGCAATTCGGCGCTCAACCGCTTTACCGGCCTGATCTACGACAAGCGGCTGTCGCCGTATTTCACCAAGCTGGCCAGCTATTTCGAAGGCCCGCACACCTGGAAGGCAGCACTCGAAGAACACAAGATCATTCGCGACGCGCTTGCTGCGGGCAACCCCGCCGATGCGCGCGAGGCCATGCGGCAGCATTTGACGCTGTCGCAGAAGAGATTCTCGGAAAGCTTCGGAGAGGAGCCGACGAGGAACGACTGATCCGACCGCGAGGAGGCGGCGGATCGAGACGATAGTTTGAGATTTCAATTCGGGAGGAGAAAGTTATGTTGAAGTTTACCACTATTTTAGGTGCCGCCGCCGTCGTCATGGCGTCGGCAATCGGCGCACAGGCGCAGACAGCGCTCAAGTGGGCGCATGTCTATGAGACCTCGGAGCCGTTCCATACGGAATCCGTATGGGCTGCGGGCGAAATCGCCAAGCGCACCGAAGGTCGCTACAAGATCGATGTGTTTCCCGCTTCGCAGCTGGGCAAGGAAGCCGACATCAACCAGGGTCTGAAGCTCGGAACGGTCGACATGATCATTTCCGGCTCCAGCTTCGCGGCCCGCGATTACAAGCCGATCGGCGTGACCTACTTCCCGTACATCTTTCGCGATCCGGCGCACCTAATCGCCTATGTGAAGAGCGACGTCTTCAAGCGTCTCTCCAAGGGGTATGAAGACAAGACCGGCAACGTGATCACCGCCGTCAGCTACTACGGCACGCGCCATACGACATCCAACAAGCCGATCGAAAAATGCGCCGACCTGAAGGGCGTCAAGATGCGCGTTCCGGACGTTCCGGCCTACCTTGCCATGCCACGGGCCTGCGGCGCCAACACCACGCCGATCGCCTTTGCGGAAGTCTATCTCGCCCTGCAGAACGGCACGGTCGACGCCCAGGAAAATCCGCTGACCACGATCGAGGCGAAGAAGTTCTTTGAAGTCCAGAAGAACATCGTTCTGTCCGGTCACATCGTCGACCATCTCAACACGGTCATTTCCAAGAGCCGCTGGGCAAGCCTGTCGGACGAAGACAAGAAAATCTTCACGGAAGTGACGCAGGAAGCCGCCACCCGCACCACCAAGATCATTGAGGAACGCGAAAAGGCGCTCGTCGAGGACTTCAAGAAGCGCGGCCTCAACGTTGTTGAAGTCGACAAGGCCGACTTCGAAAAGACGGTGCTCGAGAAGGTGACCTTCGAAGAGTTCGGCTACGCGAAATCCGATTGGGAAGCCATCCGCGCCATCAAGTAACGCGGATCACGCCAACGTTCGCGCGGCTCGCAAGAGCCGCGCCTTCCCTTCGTGAAACTGGATCGGATCCATGTCGACATCCCCGGAAATCCACACTCAGGTGACCCCTGAGGAGCTTGCCCATACATTCGACGAAGCGCCCGTCGATGTGGACCTTAAAATCTATGCCTTCGAGGACTGGGTCACGCTTGCCCTGTTCTGGGTGATGACGGGCTGCGTCTTCCTGCAGTTCTTTACCCGTTACGTCCTCAACGACAGCTATGCCTGGACAGAGGAAATCGCCGTCAATTGCCTGATCGGCGTGGTTTTCCTCGGTGCCGTCATGTGCGTGCGCATGTCGCGCCACATTCAGGTGGACGTTCTCTATCACTACCTTCCGCCGCATGTGACGCGCATCATGGCGACGTTG
This sequence comes from Rhizobium sp. CFBP 8752, assembly GCF_014842035.1. Lineage (NCBI taxonomy): Bacteria > Pseudomonadati > Pseudomonadota > Alphaproteobacteria > Hyphomicrobiales > Rhizobiaceae > Rhizobium > Rhizobium sp. CFBP 8752. The sequence continues at coordinate 493,039 of NZ_JACYUZ010000003.1, forward strand.
GTCGACATTATCCGGGTCGGTTTCTTTGCCTACGGATCATGGCTGATGTGGCGGTACATGGAAATCGTCGAGGGCGAGGAGATGGTCACCGTAAACCTGCCCCGCAACATCGTCTTCTACAGCGTGCTGGTTGCCTTCGTGCTGATGCTGCTGCGCTCCATCCAGGTTTTCGTCGCCAACATGCGCCGCGGTTATTCGGTGCTCGAGCGCCCCGAAGAATTCCAGAACGCCGAGGATTGATTTCATGCTGCTGCTTATCGGTTCGTTTCTTCTCCTGATGGTGCTGGGTCTTCCGGTCGCCATCTCCATGGCAACCTCGTCGGTCCTCTACATCGTCTTTTACAATGTTGCGCCTGACATCATCGTCGCGCAGCGGCTGATTGCCGGTGTCGAGAGCTTCCCGCTTCTGGCTGTTCCCTTCTTCATTCTGGCCGGCAACCTGATGAACAGCGCCGGCGTGACCGGCCGCATCTACTCTTTCGCAGTCGCGCTGGTCGGCTGGATGAAAGGTGGTTTGGCGCAGGTCAACATCATCGGTTCGGTCATCTTTTCCGGCATGTCCGGAACAGCGCTTGCCGACGCTGCCGGCATCGGCACGATCGAGATCAAGGCGATGAAGGACCACGGCTATCCGATCGAGGCCGCCGTCGGCGTCACCGCGGCATCGGCAACGCTTGGTCCTATCTTTCCGCCATCGCTGCCCTTCGTCATCTACGGGATGATGGCCAACGTTTCGATCGGCGCGCTGTTCATGGCCGGCATCGTGCCGGGCGTCGTCATGACGGTGCTGATGATGCTGACCGTTGCCATCTTCGCCTATGTGAAACGCTGGGGTTCCGATACGCCGTTCAGCTGGAGGAATATCCTCAGCGCATCGACGGAAGTCCTTGTTGTGGCGATGGTGCCGCTTGGTATCTATCTGCTGACGCTGATGGGACTGTCGCTCAACCTGTCGATCCTGATCGCGCTCGTCGTGCTTCTCGCCTGCGACTGGTATTTCGACTTCTCCGCCGTCATGGCGCTGATGACCCCGGTCATCCTGATCGGCGGCATGACGATGGGTTGGTTCACGCCGACGGAGGCAGCCGTTGCCGCCGTGCTGTGGTCGCTGTTCCTCGGCCTCGTGCGCTATCGCACCATGACCTTCAAATCGCTTGCCAAGGCAACCTTCGACACGATCGAAACGACGGCCTCCGTGCTGTTCATCGTGGCCGCGGCCTCCGTCTTTGCATGGCTTTTGACGGTCAGCCAGACGGCGCAGCTTCTGTCGACGGCGATCACCAGCCTGACCGACAGCAAGTGGGTGTTCCTGATCCTCGTCAACCTGTTGATGCTGTTCGTCGGCTGCTTCCTCGATACGATCGCCGCGATCACCATCCTGGTGCCGATCCTGCTGCCGATCGTGCTTCAGTTCGACATCGATCCGGTGCATTTCGGTCTGATCATGACGCTGAACCTGATGATCGGCCTCTTGCATCCGCCGCTCGGCATGGTGCTGTTCGTCCTGTCCCGCGTCGCGAAACTATCCGTCGAGCGCACTACGATGGCCATCCTGCCCTGGCTGGTGCCGCTGCTGCTCGCACTGGTGCTGATCACATTCGTGCCGGCAATCACGCTGTGGCTGCCGACTGAAATGGGCCTGATCCGCTGATACCGACAAACATTCCGCGTCGGGCAACCGGCGCGGAATGACCGATCGAAACGCATGAAACGAGGCTATCCCCATGCTTACCCGCGTCGTCCGCCTGCATGGCAAACGCGATCTCAAGGTCGAGAGCGAGGGTTATAAAGCTCCTCGCCCCGGTGAAGTGCTCCTGCGCATGGCGATGGGCGGCATCTGCGGCTCTGACCTGCATTATTACCAGGACGGCGGCTTCGGCCCGATCCGCGTGCGCGAACCGATCATTTCCGGACACGAAGCATCCGGCTTCGTCGAAGCGATCGGAGACGGCGTTTCCGGTCTCAGCGTCGGCACCCTGGTCGCCATCAATCCGTCCCAACCCTGCGGCCATTGCCATTATTGCGGCATTGGGCAGCCGATCCACTGCCTCGAAATGCGGTTCATGGGCAGCGCCATGCGCCTGCCGCACGAACAGGGCATGTTCCGCGATCATCTCGTGGTGCCGGCAATCCAGTGCCATCCCGTGTCGGCCGATGTTTCGCCTGAGGAAGCCGCCTGCGCGGAACCGCTCGCAGTCTGCCTTCATGCAGTCTCCCAGGCCGGCGATCTCAAAAACAAGCGCGTGCTGGTGACCGGCGCTGGACCGATCGGCCTTCTGACCGTTGCAGCCGCCCGGTATGCAGGCGCTGCCGAGATCATCGTGACGGATCTCGCCGATGCAGCGCTTGCCCGGGCTCCCACCATGGGCGCGACCGATACGGTCAACGTGGCCGAAAACGCGGAAGCGCTTTCGCCCTATCTCGAAGGCAAAGGCACGATCGATGTGGCCTTCGACTGCTCTGCCGCCGGCCCAGCGCTTCGCACCGCTCTTGCAGCCTTGAAGCCGAGAGGAACTCTTGTTCAGGTGGGCGTGACGGGAGACGTCACGATCCCGCTCAACATGTTGGTCGGCAAGGAAATCAACTGGCGCGGTTCGCAGCGCTTCGATCGCGAGTTTGCAGAAGCGGTGGATCTGATTTCTCGGCGCGCCATCGATGTGCGGCCAATCCTTTCGCATACCTATCCACTCGAGGACGCGGTGAGCGCCTTTGAACAGGCTTCGGACCGTTCCGTCGCCTGTAAGGTGCAGATCGCACTTTTCGACCATGAAACGGGAAGAACAGAATGAAGCATACCTGGCGGTGGTTCGGACCGATCGACAAGGTTTCGGTAAGGGATGCGGCGCAGGCCGGCGCGGAGGGCATTGTCAGCGCCCTGCATCACATCCCGACAGGGGCCGTATGGCCGGCCGACGAGATCGAGAAGCGACACGCGGAGATCAAGGCCGGCGGCCTTTACTGGGATGTGGTCGAAAGCGTGCCTGTCTCGGAAGAGATAAAGACCCAGACCGGCGACTGGCGCACCCATGTCGCCAACTGGCAGGAAAGCCTGCGCCGCCTTTCGCAAAGCGGCATTCGCACAGTCTGCTATAATTTCATGCCGGTCCTCGACTGGACCCGCACCGACCTGCGCTGGGAAACGCGGCACGGCGCAAAGGCAATGCGCTTCGACCTTACCAATTTCGTCGCCTTCGACATCCATATTCTGAAGCGACCGGATGCGGCCGCCGATTATCCGGAAGCCCTGCAGGACAAAGCGGCGAGGCGCTTCTCCGAGCTCGCGGACGACAGGATCGCAGCACTCGGCCGCAACATCGGTGCCGGGCTGCCGGGCTCGGCGGACGGCTACTCGCTCGACCAGCTTCTGGAAAAGCTGAGGACTTACCACGGCATCAACCGCGAAAAGCTGCAGTCGAACCTCGTCGATTTCCTTTCGCAAGTCGTCCCGGTGGCCGAACAGGTGGGGATCAACATCTGCGCTCATCCGGACGATCCGCCATGGCCGCTGCTTGGCCTGCCGCGGATTCTTTCGACCGAAGACGATTACGCCCATATGCTCAAAGCAGTCGACAGCCGCGCCAATGGCGTGACGCTCTGCTCCGGCTCGCTCGGCGCACGTGCGGATAACGATCTCCCCCGGATTGCCGAGCGTTTTGCCGACCGCATCCATTTCGTCCATCTGCGCAATGTGACGCGCGATGAGGACTCGTTGCCCTGCTCCTTCTTCGAAGACGAGCATCTCGAAGGCGGTACCGACATGGTGGCGGTCATCGCCGCCCTGTTGAAGGAAGAAAAGCGGCGCCATCGCGAAGGACGTGAAGACCACAGGATTGCCATGCGGCCGGACCATGGTCAGGAGATCCTAGACGATCTCACCCGTGGCGCTCAGCCGGGCTATCCGGCCATCGGCCGGCTGAAGGGACTGGCGGAACTGCGCGGCATCGAGCGCGCGCTCAGCCATCCGCAATTTGGAGCAAAGGAATGACCCTGCAGAGACTTTCATCCGCGACGGTGTTGCCTGAAACCGTAACCGGTCCGACATTCGACCGCACGAAACTTCGCCCCGGGATCGTGCATTTCGGGCTCGGTGCCTTTCACCGGGCGCATCAGGCGGTCTACACCCAAAAGGCGCTCGAGGCGGAGTTCGGTCCCTGGGGCATCGTTGCCGTCAACCTGCGCTCGCCGGAGCCGGTCAAAGCGATTGCCGAACAGGACGGGCTCTACTCGATCACCGTGCGCGACACCGAGGGCGATCGTTCCCAGGTGATCGGTTCGACCGTCGACTGGATCTGCGCTGCGGACCAGCGCGACCAGGTTCTGGCCTATCTCGCCAGCCCCGACATCCGGATCGTCACACTCACCGTCTCCGAAAAGGCCTACGGGCTGCATCCGACGACAGGCGGCCTCGATCCCGATCACCCCTCCGTTGCCGCGGATCTTCAAAACCCGCAGGCGCCGGTCGGCCCGATCGGTTTCATCGTCGAAGGGCTGGCGCTTCGACGCAACCTGGATGTCGCGCCTTTCACCGTGCTCTGCTGCGACAATCTTCCGTCCAATGGCAAGATCCTGCGGCGGCTGGTGCTCGACATGGCAAACCGGCGCGACCCCGCTCTTGCCGAATGGATTGCCGAGAACGGTGCATTTCCCTCGAGCATGGTGGACAGGATCGTGCCTGCCGCCACGGAAGAAACCCGGCAGCGCGCATCCCGACTGCTCGGCGTCGAAGACGCACTGGCGCTCGATACGGAGCCGTTTCTGCAATGGGTGATCGAAGACGAGTTCGTCTCCGGCCGACCGCAATGGGAAGCCGCCGGCGCCCTCTTTGCCGTCGATGTCGAGCCCTATGAAAAAATGAAGCTGCGGCTTCTCAACGGTTCGCATACGCTGCTTGCGCATCTGGGCCTGCTGGACGGGCTGGAATGCACACGCGACGTGATGACGGTCGAACGGCATGTTGACGATGTCGAGCGACATCTCAAAACCGTGGTCAAGACGCTTGACCCGGTCCCGGGAATCGACCTGTCGGCCTATATCCAGCAGCTTCTGCAACGCTTTGCCAACCCGACGATCGCGCATCGTTGCGCACAGATCGCGATGGATACGAGCCAGAAGATCCCGCAGCGGATTTTTGGTCCCGCAGCGGAGGTTCTCGCCGAGGGCGAGGATGGGGCGGCCTATGCGCATGTCGTCGGCGTGTGGCTGGCGGCCGTTTGCCGGCTACAGGACTGCAACGATCCGCGCCGCGACGAGCTTCTCTCCGCCGCTGCACGGAGTTCGGACGAGCACCCCTCGGCCCTGTTTTTCGAGATCCCGGGCCTGTTTCCGCAGGTTCTGATCGATTCCCAGGCATGGCGCGCGCTGGTGGACGCGGAAATGAAACAGTGGCGCTAGGGCGTTCCTCTGTCTGCTAGAACGACAAAAAGCCCGCACTCGGCGGGCTTTTTGCACTTCTGAACGACGGTAACGGAATACGCCGCCATGGCTAGAAGCCGAGCGCCATGCCGTCCTTGCGGCTGTCCGACCCGCCCTCGAGCAGGCCGTCGCGGATGCGAATGGCCTGACTGCCTCCGATCGGGCTGGTGACGATCTTCAGCACATGGCCCCTCGCTTCAAGATCTGCCCGCACCGCCGGGCTGACGGTGGGCTCGAGTTCCAGCACGCCGCCGAAGCCGAAACTGCGCGGCACGTCCATGGCCGCCTGCAAATCGAGACCTCTGTCGATCACGCCCGACAGGAAGGCCGCATGACCCGCTGCCTGGTAATGGCCGCCCATCACGCCAAACGGCATCACCGTTTTGCCAGCCTGCGTCACCATGCCGGGAATGATCGTGTGCATCGGGCGCTTCGACGGGCCGATCGCATTCGGATGCCCCTCGATCAGCCGGAAAGACGCGCCACGGCTGTGGAACAGCACGCCGGTCTTCGGGTCGAGACGCGTCGAGCCGAAGGGATGGAAGATCGAATTGATAAAGGAAATCGCGTTGCCCTGCGTATCGACGACGCAGAGATAGATCGTGTCCTTGTGTTCTGGCTCGTCCCACAGAACCGGCGGCAGTGCCTTCTTCATGTCGATACGGCTGCGGAGCGTCGCAACGACTTCGTCGGACAACAGCTGTTCGGCAACGCCCGCGCAATGGTCGGGGTCTGCGATCAGGGCGTCGCGGTGATGATAGGCGATCTTGGTCGCCTCCGCGTGGACATGGATCCGATCCGCCTCGTCCATGGCGGCGAGATCGAAGCCTTCGACGATCTTCAGGATCAGCAGCGCCGCCAGCCCCTGTCCATTCGGCGGGCACTCGTGGACGTCGAAACCCTTGTAGCTGGCGCTGACCGGATCCACCCAGTTCGCGCCATCCGTGCCGGCCTCGAAATCCTCGAGCGTGTGCAGACCACCGAGCGAGCGCAGATGGGCAACCATCTTTTCCGCCGTTTCCCCTTCGTAGAAGGCGGCAGCCCCGCCTGCAGCAATCTCCTCGAGGCGGTCTGCCAAAAGCGGCTGACGGATGACATCGCCTGCAACGGGCGCCTTGCCTTCAGGCAGAAACACCGCAGCGGCGTGGCTGTCGCCGGCGATGACTTTTTCATTGCCCTTCCAGTCCATCGCGACACGAGGCGTGACGGGAAAGCCGGAACGCGCATAGCCGATCGCGCGCATGAACAATTGCTCGAGCGGTAGAGTTCCATGGTCGGTGTGGAGACGGCACCAGGCGGAAATGGCACCCGGGACGGTGACCGAATGCGGGCTTGTCTGGGGAATCTCGCCGTTTATGCCGAGCTCTGTAAGGGCTGCAACGGAGGCGGCGGCAGGCGCGCGGCCCGAACCGTTGAGCGCCTTGACCGCACCGCCCGCAGGTGCGTAGAGCGCAAAGCAATCGCCACCGATACCGGTCATCAGGGGATCGACGACGCATTGGACGGAGACAGCCGCAATCGCTGCGTCGACAGCATTGCCGCCATCCTGCAGGACTTCCAGACCGGCTGCGGTGGCGAGCGGATGCGACGTGGCAATCATCGCGCCGGTCGAAAGGGTCGACGGGCGCTTCGCGGAAAAGAAATCGAAATCAGACATGTCATTCCTTTGTTTCACTGACAGCCTGTCATGGCCTCAGCGCCTACGGGTCCAAACGTCATCATATTCGGAGGGATGTCGGTCAGCGGCAAACCTTTCGGCAGCCCGCCGCCCTTGGATGGTAACCTCCATCAGGCAATCGGCTTTCACGATAGTGCAGCGAACGGCAAACCTGCAACCGCAAGGAAGGAAAGGCGGTCTCGCAACTTCGTTTGAGCACTGAAACCTGCGGGCGCACCCCTACGTTTGCGGCCGTGTCGTAAGGCTGTCGACACAAGCACCGTTGAAAGAGTTGTTTGGGATTGTCTGAGGGAAGCCCAGCAAAACCGATCCCATCTGCCGCCACCCGTCTTTGGCAGACACGGCGTAGGGTCGTTCATGCGGTTCGAATGTCCTGCAACTCAAAACACCCGCAGCTTATCGTTACGGGTGTTTTGAGACGATTTGGTTGAGGGGCCCGAGTGCACCGTGACTTGTAAAATCGACCACCTTGAACGGAATCGGACCGGCTACCCCGGAGTTCACTAACTTTGAGGCATTGTTGTTCTTTAGTTGGGCAACGACTGAGCTCCGGAACGGACGGAATGGGCCGTGAGAAGACTATCAGCTATAGGGACTTCTCTCGCAGAAAGCAGCCACCAGCGAAGCCTAACTCCCGAGGACCACGGCCGAGGTTGAAGTCGGAACAGCGCTCCACGAGAACATCGCTGGACCGTCAGCGCCAGAAGCGGATGCCCGCGCTGGCGCTATCCACGTCCATTTCGGGATCGCACGCTGTCTGTTGGACATCCAGACGTCCTCGCTGACTTGATCTCAGACGCAGATCACTGGGATCGAGACACCGTCAGAAACGCATGGAAAAGCCCAATACCGGGCCATGCTGGGTAACGTCCCAGCGAAATTTGTTTCCGGTGAAATCGTCCGTTTCGTAGTCTTGCGAAAGCACACGATACCCAACGCGCAAAATCGTTGGATGATTGAACATGTAGGTCCGGTATCCGAGATAGGCCTGGGCATTTATTGCGAGCTTCGAACCAATATCGAACCCGCCAATGTCGGCTTCGCCGGCTAGGTTCCACCGGTCGGAAAGGTCTGTGCTCAGACGCATGCCCACGAACGGGTCAAGCCAGTCCGCAGACTTGTTTGCCGAGGTGAAGCCTGCATCAGCATGCGCTTCGAGTTTTGTCCAACGGATGCCGACCGTAGGCTCGACGGTGAAATGCCGCGGTTCACCAAACACCGTGTCGCCCCCAAGTGCGAGGTCGTAGACGCGGTAGTAAGCGCCGGCTGCCAGAATAGTCGTCTTGATCTTCAAGCCGACCTCGAAGTCGGCGAGATCCTCGTCCTGGCTGGTCTGAACGTACTGTCCATCAAAGTAGAAGCCGAAAAGTCCGTTCGTCACTTCGACATTGCCCATGGCCGCAAGATCGAGGTGTTTGAAAATATCCGAAAACGGAATATCGACATTGCTGTCCAAACCTGCCAGCGACGCATCGCCATCCAGGGACGCAGCCCAGACATAGGGACTGACGATGATGCTCCATTCACGGTCAGCAAGTAGATCAGTCGCCTGATCTTCGGCGGATGCGGGAAGCGACGATGCGAGCGTAAGTCCAGCCGCGAGAATGATGTTGTAAAACATAGGTTTCTCCCATCGGAACCTGTGCGTACTTCCACGATATCACTATAGTTTTTGCTTGCAAGCAGTGGTTATTCACGCGTAACATATTTCGACTTTTCGTGGAAAACTGAATGCGGGCGTATGCTTGTGTCGTGATGCTCGCGGAGGGGGGAAGCATGAGATTTCGGTTTGGCACCAAGTACGATCATCTCACCAGCGACCTGCCGTGCAAATGTTGCGATCCCGTATTGCAGACGCTCACCCACCGAATGAATGCCGATCTCCGGCGCCGCGGATTTTTCGTCGGCGCCGCTGCGATGCTGGCGGGGTTCGGGATGGCGGGTCTGCCGAGCGCCGTGCGGGCTCAAGCAACGCCGACAAAAGCCGTGTTGTTCGAAAACGTGCGCATATTCGACGGTATGTCGGAAACGTTGTCCAATCCATCCAATGTGCTGGTGATCGGAAACCGGATAACGTCGATTTCACCGTCACCGATCCAGATTCCAGCCGACCTTTCCGTCACGCGAATAGCGGGCGGCGGGCGAACGCTGATGCCGGGCATGATCGACGCGCATACCCACATCATGTTTGCGACGGTTCCCCAATTGGCCGTCCTGACGTCTGATATCGGCTTCATCAATGTCGCGGCAGTGAAGGCGGCCAACGACACCTTGATGAGGGGGTTCACCACAATTCGCGATATGGGCGGCCCCTGCTTCGGGTTGAAGCGCGGCATCGATGCCGGGCTCGTTCCCGGGCCCAGGATCTGGCCATCGGGTGCGTTCATTTCGCAAACGGGTGGCCACGGCGACTTCAGGCTTCCGATCGACCTCCCCGCGCGGCCGGACGATTTCACCTACAGTGAGCGTGTGGGCGGCTCGGCCATTGCCGACGATCCCGGCACGGTCCGAAAGCGCGCCCGCGAACAACTGGCACTCGGCGCGTCGCAGATCAAGATCATGGCGGGTGGAGGCGTGTCATCCGCGTTCGACCCGCTCGATGTGACGCAGTTCACGCTTGAGGAAATGGAAGCGGGCGTCGGCGCTTCGGAGAACTGGGGGACCTACGCGACGGTTCATGCCTATACGCCAAAAGCAGTCGCCCAGGCGGTCGCCGCTGGCGTTCGGTGCATAGAGCATGGCAACCTGCTCGACGACGAGACGGTGGCCCTGCTCGCGGAAAAAGGTATCTGGTGGTGCCTACAGCCCTTTCTGGACGATCAGGACGCAACGCCCTTTGCCGAGGGGTCGCCAAACAGACGCAAGCAACTGCAGATGTTTTCCGGCACCGACGCCGCCTACGCGCTTGCCAAGAAGCACAAGGTCAAGACGGCCTGGGGTACCGACACGCTGTTCGATGATAAGGCAGCCGCGCGGCAGGGTGCACAACTCACAAAACTCACCCGCTGGTACAAGCCTGCCGAAATCCTGAAGATGGCGACGGGGGACAATGGCCAGCTACTCGCGCTCTCCGGCCTTCGGAGCCCTTACGAAGGGAAGCTGGGCGTGGTTCAGGAAGGCGCACTCGCCGACTTACTGCTGGTCGACGGCGACCCGATTGCGGACATCGCCTTGGTCGAGGACCCGGCAAAAAACTTCCTTGTGATCATGAAGGATGGGCAGTTGAACAAGAACATTGCTGCGTAGATCAGTTCGTCCTCTGGACGTCCCCTCCCACGGAGATCATTGCATCACGCCGATATCGGTCACTTGGCAAACCGCGCCTTGAGTTGCTCGACCACCGAGTGATCCATATTGGGCGGATCGGTCAACGCGATCCAACTGTCGATGTAGTCCTCCGGTGCATAGACGTGGCCAAACCCCATTGGCGATGTTGTGCCGATCGCCATGTCAAATGTCAGTTGCAGCATGGTCACCACGGGAAACCACCTGAGCCGCGGCGAGACATCCGGGCCTCTTTCCCCCTTCATCCAATCCGGCTCCTTGAACAACGAAGCAGTTTCAAAAAAGACGATCGGGTCACTGGCATATTGCAAGTAGACAAACCGTATCGGTCCCCAGGACGCATCAAACTGGACAGGAGGGGATGCCTGGTTCGCAAAGCGCACCAAGGAACCATCGCGAAACCTGGGAAGCCACGCAGGCGAAAGGTCTTGCCGCTTATCTGTGATTGTGCGCCATCTTTGACTGCGGAATGGGGGACCGGTCCAAAGTGCTCCCTGGAACGGATCGGCCACAACATCATAGATGTCCGTCGATAGCTGCGAATTGAGCGCACCGAGGCTCAAGCCATACAGATAAAGCTTCGGCCGCCGTTCACGCGGAAGCGTTTTCCAGTGGCTGTAGACTTCGGTGAACAATGCCCTCGCCGCAGCCTGACCATTGTCCGGCTCCACCATCAACGATAACCAGCTTGCAAGATAGGAATATTGGAGCGCGACGCTGGCCACATCGCCGCGGTGAAGAAACTCGAGCGTGTCCATGGCGGCGGGGTCGACCCAACCGGTTCCTGTCGGAACGATAATGACAAGGATTGATCGATCGAAGCCTCCCTGTCGCTGAAGCTCTCTCAGGGCGAGCGCGGCTCTTGCTTCCACCGTATCGCCGTTGTTGAGCCCGACATAGGCGCGGATCGGCTCCTCGGCTGTCTGCTGCCAGAACGCGCCGACGTCGGGCGCAGTGGGGCCAGAGCTGACAAAACGGCGCCCCTGCAGTCCAAGGCCCTCCCACGACACCAGTGAAGATGCGCTCCCGGTTTTCGCCTGGTCGGTCGGTTCAGGAGTGTCGTCGTCAATCAGCGCGTCCACTTTCTGGAACGAGGCATCCGTTGCGTCCAGCGCCCATCGCAGCAGCAGCCCCTGCCCGGCAGTCCAGAACAACAGGGCGGCCAGTGTTACGCCTAGGGCGTTCGCCACCCGTCGAGGAACGTACCTGTTGATCCACCCCGAAAGACCGCGAGCCGCAAGCTGAAAGACACGTCCTGTAAAGAGCAGCACGGCGAAGGCGAGGATGGCAACGGCCGCCAGTTTCAAAGGTTCAGCGCTATCGAGCGCATCCATGCCCCAAAGTGAGCGAATGGAATTTTGCCATTCGACCGCGTGCCAGAGAAAAACACCCAGGATGGCAATGGCAGCGATGAGGAATGCGACCTTCAGAGGTCGTTCCCTGCTCGAGGCGCGAGGAAGTTCCAGGTAGCGCCAAAGCCAAGCCACTGCCACGCCCGCCATATAGCCCACGGCGGCGCAGACGCCCGAAAGCGCTCCTTGCACCAGGTAAGACCGAGGCAAGAGACTTGGAGTGAGAGAGGCAGCAAAGAAAACAAGCGCGATGAACGTGCCTGTGTGGGACAAAGAACTAAGAAAACGTCGGACCATTTGGTACATCAAACCGCTCCTAACCGGAGTTTCGCTACCCATAGCATCACATCGCGGGAAATCGTCGCCGACATCATTGCCCTATGCTCAAAGCTGATTTTGCGGTGCGTGCTCGAAAGCGTCGAGACCCAATAGGAGATGGCTGTTCTTGCTGCCCTCAAGCCGCGTCTGATCAAGGGATACCTGTTCGGACTGCCCATGAGCGATAGGGATGCCAGCCAACTCATCGAAATTCAGCAGCAATCAAATGCAAATCAAACAGCATTACAAATCCAGTCAGCTCGAGGGATCAAGATTTGAACCCTTCACTGGATCCGACAGCGTAGTCTCCCCGTTTCAGATGCTGAGACAAGTGTTTCACAAAGCTATTGGCGGCTTGTCATCGAATGCGCAGCGAACGACTGGTTACGGGATTTAGGTCCAAGGTCGCGAATGACCGATTGGCGGGGCGCGGAGATTATTCCCGCATGCGGCCCGAAGCGTCTACCGGCGATCGTAGCGGTGTGCCGCTACGATCGGTTTTTGAGACATTGATACAGGTAATCCGACTGCTGACTGCGGCATCTTCTATTCGGCTACGTCGATGACGATTTTCCCAAATGCTCCTCGATCCAAATGGTCGAAGGCCGCTGGAAGATCGGGCAGAGAATAGCAGGAGTTCACAACAGGGACGATACGCGTCTGATCGATCGCTCTAACGAACCTTTCCAGCGCCGTCCTGCTCCCAGTTCCAATACCATGAACTGTTATGTCCTTGAGCATCAGCGGCATAGCTGCGGAACTGATGTCCCAACCGTCGAGCACGCCGATCTGACAGACTTGACCACCCACCGTCGTGACCTGGATGGATTTGCCGAAATGCTTGCCGCCAATAACCTCCAGGGCGACGTTCACGCCTCGGTCCGACGTCAACTGGTAAACCGTTTCCATCCAGTCGGTGCTTGCGTCGATGAAATGGTCCGCGCCCTGGGCCTTCGCGTAGTCTTCGTTTTCAGGTCGACCACAAACGATCACCCTTGCACCGTGAGCTTTTGCGATCTGCAGTCCGAACAGAGCAACGCCGCCGGTGCTCGGGATGAGCACCGTATCGCCAGCTCGAACGCCCGCCCGCTCGACGAGCGCAAACCAGGCCGTAAGACCAGCGACTGGGAGTGTGCAAGCCTGCCGGGCGGTGAGTGTCTCAGGTGCCACGACAAACCAGTCTTCCGGCATCGCGACGTATTCAGCCAGCACACCCGGATAAAAGCCACCTAATGTTTGATAGGCGGGCGTTCGGGCAGTGCCGTCGCGCAGACCGTCGATCCAGTCCGGCGTTGCCGTCGAGATGACGTTCGAGCCCAACCTCAATCGGGAAGCGCCCTGTCCGAGACCGACGACTTCTCCGGCGAGGTCCGAGCCCGGCGTGAAAGGGAAGGTGAGAGGAAGTCCTCGTCCTGTCTCGACAACCATCTTGTCGCGGTAATTCAGTGCGACCGCGTTCACTTTTATCAAGACCTCTTTCGGACCAGGTTTTGGCACTTCGACATCGTTCAGTTTCAGGTGCTGCCTGCCAACCGCGTCAATTTCCCAGCGCTTCATCGTCGCATCTCCGCTCGTTTCGGAAGACGACTGCGACCCGATAGTTCATCGGTCCGTTCACCCTGTCTTCTGTCACAGTTATGCAGCATGGCGATTGTGGTTGAATATGGTATCAATTCGGCATGACGTATTGCCTTTGAGGATCATAATGGACGGTGCGGAATTTTCCCAACTCAAGGCCTTTGTCGCAGTCTGCGATGAGCGGGCGTTCGGCCGTGCTGCAAAACGGCTGGCGATATCGCCTTCTGCTTTGAGCCGCATCGTCCGCGCGTTAGAGAGCCGTCTCGGGATACGCCTCCTTAATCGAACCACCCGCAGTGTCGGGCTGACGGAAGCGGGAAGCATGCTCTACGATCGCATCAAGCCGATGATTATGGGGATGGATGACGCCGTCTCGGCCGTCGGAGCCTACCAGAGTGAGCCGAAGGGCGTGGTTCGTGTCAATCTGCCGAGCATTGCCGCGCAGATTGCGGTTCTGCCAAGACTGCGCCAGTTCCGTCTTGCCTATCCTGAGGTCCGCCTTGATCTGGTGATAGACAACGATATCACGGATGTCGTTGCGGAAGGTTTTGACGCGGGCGTTCGGATTGGAGGGCAAATCAGCCGGGATATGATCGCTGTCCGGATCACGCCCGATCTGCGTATGGCGGTTGTGGGCGCACCCTCTTATTTTGCTAATCGGCCGCCGCCTCAGGCGCCAGCCGACCTCAAGGACCACCTCTGCCTCACTTACAAGTGGAAAAGCACGGGAGCCCTGTACCCATGGCGGTTCGAAGGTGCAGATGGCGTCCTCGATGTTGATGTCGAGAACGTCGTTACCGTCAACGATACGGAGCTACTCCTTTCAGCAGCTCGCGAGGGACTTGGACTGGCTTACCTCATCGAGGACCTGGTGGAACCCTATTTGAAAACCAACGAACTCAAGCGAGTGCTCGAACCGGCTTGCAAGCTTTTCCCCGGCTTCTATCTCTACTACTCCGAACGCTCTCACATGGCCGCATCTGTTCGGGCATTCATCGATTTCATGAAAGCCAGGAGCTCTTAGACGATCGGCCGATGCGAGAGATTGCTTCCCAGCCTATCAGACGGAGGCAACCGGTAATTCGCCGTTTTGACCCGACCGTATCGCGCGACATTGAGGAAGATGGTGTTGACCGACGGAGGGAAAGGCAGGATGGCGGAAAATGAGTTTGCGATAGACCAATGTCATACACACGCCTTCTGCGATCAATCTCTCGCTCTGAGCACGAAAGGACACGCTCGACGGTTTAGGCGCTATGAAGGTGATCCGGTTGCTGGTAGCACGTTGCATCACATAGGAATGATCATGACCCTGGACGAAACAAACCAAATAATCGTCAACGCTTTTAAGAATAACAAGTTTGGCGTATCACCGACTTCGACACGCGGTGCTGTGCAAAACTTTTCGAAGAAGCACGGCCTCGAAGGTGCCGAATTCACAGAGGCCCTCGCTTCAGCGATCGCAAGCGGCCTTATCGCACCCATGGCGGACTCAGCGCTTACAATTAGAAATGCCGGCCGAGCCATGCTGCCTGCGCGCTAATCCTGTCTTGGGATAGGAGGGAGTGGTCTGATGAATACCCGTTTGCTGGAAGTCGGATGTGAACGACCATTTCGCGATGATCACGCCGTCGGGCAGTAAGCGGGTGATCGACTTCAAGCAGGCGCAACCACGATCGAAGGTCGTCGAGGGCGCGGCAGTGTGGCTCGACCGCCCCAAGGACCTCGTGGATGTTCTTCCTGAGCGAGACTTGTTTTCTCAATTTCCACCGTCTGATCCCGCTTTCTGGTTCCCGAAATTCTCTTGAGAAGCCCGCAGCACCGACGAAAGGAACTAAAATCGCGCAACATCCGTTCTTCAAGTGAATAGAAGATCGGTTCTCAGATGCGCAACGTCGCCAAGCTCGCCTCCATCGTCTCCTTCAGCGGTCTCATGTTTGCCGCTTTCGTGGCCCCTGCCAATGCGTTTCAGTTCCCCGAGCCCCAGGCGAACGCAGAAGCTTTCGGTGGGAACTCGGCCTCGGCATATGCCGAGAATGGACAAGGTTCGGCGACCGCGAATTCCTCCAAGCTGTCGCCGAGCGAAGTCCGACATATTACATGGTGCGCCGCCCGGTATCGGCTGAGCTACGATGCAGTCAATGACGTCCACATCGGCGAAGGCGGCGTCCAGTCGAAGTGTATATCTCCCAGATAATGTATTAGCGGCACCTAACAGCTTTCGTCGCAGCAACAATTTCGTTCAATTATATCAACGACGTCACGCCCAAATGGATTTATCCAGACCGTGTTCTCTGTTGCTAGCAAGGCATGACAGAACTGTCATCTTGCGTCGCTTCCTCTACAGTCGACGCATTATGGCAGCACGAAGAAGTCGTGGCCGCCCTCGCGGAACTGGCCGACCATCTGATGCCGGGGCATCATTGCGAACATAAGCCTTTAGGCCGATCTCGCATTCTCCGGATTCGCCTAGCCACCAATCTCGATCTCAAACGGACCTTGCAGAACCGTGAGTTTCGGGAGGATCTCTATTTCCTTCTGGCGGCCTTCCCAATCGAGTCGGTGCCTCTGCGGGACCGGAGGGAAGACATTCCCCTCATCGCCCAGCGTTCTATGGGACGGCAGAGCGTCGCCCACCGGCGCGAGGTGACGCTGTCGAACGCCAACCTCCAGACCTGCAGCGATATGCCTGGCCGGGCAATGTCCGCGATCTGCAGAACGTGAACGAACGGCCGCCATTTTGGCGCGACAGTGCCGCATGGATTTAAACCTCCCGGACGCTCCTGCACTCAGCAGGGCGCAGCCCTTGACCATCCGATGCGGCTGGAGCGGTCCTCACGGAAGCCAGATGCGCCGGCAAGACTTGGACAATAGCAGCAATGCCCTGCAGCGTTGCAGCGGCAAAGTCTCCGGGAAAGGAGGGGCCCCCGAACTCCTGGACATGGAGCCGACAACGCTCGCCTCGAAGATGAAGGGCGCTCAGCATTGTCTGACGGCTCGGCGCATAGGATCAAAAGTGCGCGTTGCGGGTGGAAACTTCGCTCCAGCCTCGCAGTAAGGTAACCCCCACGCAAAACACCCGCAGCTTGTCGCTACGGGTGTTTTTCGATAATGATGATTTGGTTGCGGGGGCAGGATTTGAACCTGCGGCCTTCAG